>NZ_LIXJ01000018.1 GCF_001905795.1 Streptomyces sp. CB01580 | reverse complement strand
CGACATCACACAGACCCTAGGTCGGTCGCACGGCACGCGGCACTCGGCACGCGGCACTCGGCACACTGCCGTCGCGAGGCGGCCGGTCGGCGCTCAGCCCGTGGCCATCGCCCCGGCGGGGGCGGACACGCCCCCGTTCGCGGAACGCCTGAGATGCTCCGTGAGCGAGAAGCCCGCGCGTGCGGCCTCGGCACGACTCAACGACAGACCGTCGCCCAGGAGTCGGCGGGCCGCCATGTGGTCGCCGGGCCGGTTGACGGACTCGACCGCGATCAGCGCCTCCTGCCGGAACAGGAGAACCGAGAAGGCATCCGCGTCCGGGCTGTCCGCCAGCACCACCTCGGCGTCGTGCCCGTCACCGATTCCCGCGATCTGTACGGTCGTACCGAACTGGTCGCTCCAGAACCAGGGCAGTTCGTCGTACGGGCGCGGCGCCCCGGTGAGCCGCTCGGCGACCAGCTTGGCGTGCCCGACGGCGTTCTGTACGGATTCGAGCCGCATCCGCGGTTGCGTCCGTGACCGCGCCCCCGCCCCTGTCTCCGACTCCGACTGAGGCTGCGACTCCGCCCCCGGCTGCGAACCCGACCCCAGCCGGGACTGCGGCTGGGACCTCGGCCGGGACCGCGGCTGCGTGCCGGGGCCCGACAGCGGGAAGACCGCGCAGTCGCCGATGGCCGAGATGTGCGGGTCGCCGGTCAGCAGCCCGGCATCGACCACGATGCCGCCGGAGACCGCCAGCCCGGCCGTCTCGGCCAGTTCCGTACGGGGCACGACGCCGATGCCGACCAGGACCAGATCCGCCGGCAGTTGGCGACCGTCGGCCGTCCCCACCGCCGCGACCCGGCCGTGACCATCGTCGTGGAAGGCCGTGACGCCCTGGCCGTAGACCAGCCGATTGCCCCGCCGTCCTCGGCCGACGGGATGGCAGCGCGACGGACCGTACCAAACAGTCACCGGTGACGCCAAACCCCCTCACCGGTGGCTCCAGCAACCGCACACGCCCACGGTCTCCCAGGCAGGCGGCCCACAAGTCCCCCGGCCCACAGCTCCGTCGGCCTACGAATCCCCCGGTCCGCCGACCACCGTTCCGCCGGTCTGCAGGTCCGCCGGTCCATCGGCCCGTCGGTCCGCCCGGTCCTGGGCAGCCACGCGGCGCGGATCGGGCTTCCGGTGCGTCATGAACGGTCGACTGGTGATGAACTCACGGAACTTCAGGGCGGCTTCGGACAGGTAGTTGTCGCGGTTCCACACCAGGGTGAGCACCCGGTAGCAGTCGGGCGCGTCCAGGTGCACCCAGGCGACCGGCGTGTGCGAATCCGTACCGGCCCGGCGGGACATCGCCGGGATGAGGCCGATCCCGAGACCGGCGCTGATCATGTCCTGGCTGGCGCCCGGTTCGTCACCCTCGCAGGACAGGCGCGGCGTGAGCCTCTCGGACGCGAACAGCCGGTCGAGGAGCGTGCGTTGCCAGTGTCCGGGACGCGTGCTCACGAAAGGCTCGTCGGCGACCTCGGGGATCCTCACGCTCTCCCGGCCGTCGAGCCAGTGCCCGCGCGGCACCGCGAGCAGCACCTCCTCGCGGGCGAGCTCGACCGATGCGAGGTTCGTGCCGGCCAGCGGCTGCGAGGCCACGCAGAAGTCGACCTCGCCCGCGCGCAGCTGGCGGGTCATCTCCTGCGCGTTCGACTGGAAGAGGCGCACGTCGGCGCGGGGGAAGGCGGCCCGGAAACTGCCGAGGGCGTGGGTGATCGTCAGCAGGGTCTCGGAGGCGACGCCGACCCGTCCGAGCCCCGTGTCACGGGCGTCGCTCAGGGCCCGGCGGCCGTCCTCGAGCTGGCTCAGGGCGTGGTCGACGTGACGCAGGAACATCGCTCCGTACTGATTGAGCCGGATGCGGCGGCCGTGCCGGTCGAAGAGCGGGGAGCCGAGCTCGGCCTCCAGGCGCGCGATGGTGCGGCTGAGCGAAGGCTGGGCGACGCGCAGCTCCTCCGCGGCGCGGCTCATGTGCTCGTAACGCGCGACGGTCTGGAAGCAGCGCAACTGCAGCAGATCCACGGTCCGCCCCACCTCCACTTATGCCTTGGAAGTCATTTTCACATGGCGAAATCGGTCTTGGAAGTCTATAAGCGATGCGGTTTACGGTCTCCATCGGAGTCACCGCACAGGTGACGGGCAAAGGGCGCCCGCCACCTGCACACGCGAAGCGAGGACCCCGGCCCTTCCTGTTCCTGCCGCCATTTCCGCTTCCTGCCCCCATTTCCGCTTCCTGCCGCCATTGCGCATCATTCAGTCCACGACCCACTGCCTACTGTCAGCCACCCACCGCGCACGCCGTCCGCCACGATCGCGAGCCGTCCACCCCTGCGAGGTGCCCATCACCACTGCGGCATCCGCACCGGGCCGAGCCCCGACCCGAATCCCGTGAATCACCCCGCCCCGCCCTCCCCCGAGCGGTGCGGCTCCCCCTGCCCGTACACGTATCCGGGCGTCCGTCGATTCTCTGCGGGTACGTGTACGGGTACGGGCTGCCGCACGCGTACCCGCCACACCGCGCCTGGTCGGCACGACCGCCTCCCGTCGGCGCTCCAACTCCCCCAGAGCGGGGGCACACCAGGGCAGACACACACGAGCAGACGCACCGGGGCGGACGCGCACGCCGGACCGGGCGCACCCCGCCGAAACGGCGGCACCCATGTCAGGACGGCCGCACCGCCATGGCGCGCCGGAGGTGCCGCACGAGGGCCCGCGCCGCAGAACCGGACGGCCCGCCCTCGCGCCACGCGAACACGATGTACCCGCGCATCGGCGGATCCGTGACGCCGAGCATGCGCAACGCGGTCGGCCGGGCAAGCACGAACGGCTCCGGCAGGATGGCGACGCCGAGTCCGCTGATGAGACGCGTGACGCTGCTGTGCGCGGCGCTGATCTACATGCTGGGGACGATCGGCTCGGCGCTGGTGCCGTCGTTCGGTCTGCTGCTGGTGACCCAGGCCGTCGCGGCCGCGGGCACCGGCATGTTCGTACCGGTCGCCGCGGCGACGGCCGCAGCCCTCGTACCGCCCGAGCGCCGCGGCCGTGCGATCGCCATCGTCCTCACGGGCTTCACGGCCGCGACCGCGTTCGGCGCGCCCATCGGCACCGCGTTCGGCAGCCGGTTCGGCTGGCGGGCGACTATGTGGTTCGTGGCGGCCCTCGCCGTCGTCGGCATCGTCGGCCTGCTGAGCCTGGTGCCGCGCGGCATCGCCAGTCCTCCCGCCGAGCCCCTGCGCAGGCGCTTCGCACCGCTCGCCGACTCCCGCGTCGTGACCACCCTGGGCACCACGTTGGTGGCGTTCACCTCCGTCTACATCCTGTACACGTACATCGCCGAGATCTTCACGGACGCGACCGGCGGCTCCGGCAACAAGGTCGCCCTGCTGATGCTGACGCTCGGAACCGTGGCGATCTTCGCCAGCTACGCGGCCGGGGTGCTGACCGACCGGATCGGCGGCCGGGGCGTCATGGCGATCTGCCTCGTCTGGGTCGCCGTCTGCCTGCTCGTGCTGCCCCTGGTCAACGGCACGTACGCCGCCTCGCTCGTCCTCATCGGCGTCTTCGCGGTCACTGCCTTCAGCATGAGCGCGCCACAGCAGCACCGCCTGATCAGCCTGAACCCGAGCCTCGCCGCGGTCCTGGTCTCCCTCCACTCGTCGATCCTCTACCTCGCGATCGCCTTGGCCGGCGCCCTCGGCGGACTCGGCATCAACGTGGGCGGATCGGGCTCGCTGGGCTTCATCGCGGCAGCACTGGCGGTCCTCGCCCTCCTGCTCTCCGAGCTCTCCCACCGCCTCGTCCTGCGCCGCCCGACGCCGGCCGCCACCACACCCGCCACGACCACCACAGCCGACGCCACCGACTGACACCGGCCGCGGCGACCGACCGCCCCGCCAACAGGTCCAACGACTGGCCCGACCTGTGTGCGGGGCCGGGACCGGGTCCGCCCGGCCCCGGCCCAACGGGCTTCCCCGGACGCCTCACCACGGCCCCGCCCCGGATCAGCCCTCTGCCTCCGCCCCCGGGAAGAACACCTGGCCGGTCGGGGAGACCCGCTCGCCGCCAACTCGGCGGAGCCCACGAGAAGTTCATCCCGCGTCGAGGGCAGCGCGACGTTCACGCCGGTCAGATCGAGTGAGGCCGTGAAGGTCGCCATGCGCATCGCGCGCAGCGCCAGTCGCCGAGGCCGAGGACGCCGTACGGGAGACCTGGACCGTGACCGCCGCCCTCGACCTTGGTGCCTTCACGGCGTGATGGTGAGGCATGGAGGCACAGGGGCGCGGACGGGTGTCTTCCCAGGAAGCCCGAGCAACAGAAAACCCCGGATCAGCGAGCATCTGATCCGGGGTTTTTCTGAGCCGCCTTCGGGATTCGAACCCGAGACCTACGCATTACGAGTGCGTTGCTCTGGCCAACTGAGCTAAGGCGGCACGCCCGTCGCACTATGGTGCGATCAGCGGCGTCGCCAAGTCTACACAGTTTCCGGGGGTACTCCGTACCACCCCGGATCCGGGCCGTCTCCGCAGGTCAGCGGCCCAAAGGCGGCGAAGACGGGCGGAACGGAGGGCACAAGCGGTCAGGAGCAGCGCTTGCCGTCGGCCGGCGGGGTGCCGTCCAGGAGGTAGGTATTGATCGCCGTGTCGATGCAGTCGCTGCCGCGGCCGTACGCGGTGTGGCCGTCGCCCTGGTAGGTGAGAAGCGTGCCGGAGGAGAGCTGGTCGGCGAGCGACTCGGCCCACTTGTACGGGGTGGCCGGGTCACGCGTGGTGCCGACCACCACGATCGGGGCCGTGCCCTCGGCCTCGATGCGATGAGGGGTGCCCGTGGGGCGGACCGGCCAGTGGGCGCAGTTCAGGGCGGCCCACGCGAAGGACCGGCCGAAGACCGGCGACGCCTTCTCGAAGTCGGGGAGCGCACGGATGACGGCTCGGGCGTCGGCGAAGGCGGGCGGCTGGTCCAGGCAGTTCACGGCGGCGTTCGCGAACATCAGGTTCGCGTACGTGCCGTTCGGCTCGCGCTCGTAGTAGCTGTCCGACAGGGCGAGCAGACCGGAGCCGTCGCTCTTCGCGGCGCCGACGAGCGCGTTGCGGAGCTGGGGCCAGGACGATTCGTCGTACATGGCGGCAATCACCCCGGTGGTGGCGAGGGACTCGGTGAGCTCGCGGGTGTCGCCCGTGGGGATCGGCTTGGCGTCGAGGGCGGCGAAGAGCCCCTTCAGGCGGGTGGCCGCGTCGGCGGTGGAGGTCGTGCCGAGCGGGCAGTCCGCCCTCTTCACGCAGTCGGCGGCGAAGGACTGGAACGCGGTCTCGAAGCCCGCCGTCTGGTCACGGTTCACGTCGAGGGCGGAGAGCGAGGGGTCCATCGCTCCGTCCAGGACCATCCGGCCGACCCGGGCCGGGAAGAGTTCGGCGTACGCGGCACCGAGGTAGGTGCCGTACGACGCTCCGACGTAGTGCAGCTTCTCGTCGCCCAGCAGCGCCCGCAGCATGTCCATGTCGCGGGCGGTCTCGGCGGTGGAGACATGCGGGAGCACCTGAGCCGAGTGCTGTTCGCAGCCGCCCGCGAACCTCTGGTACGCGGCGCCCAACCGGGCGACCTCGGTCTCGTCGTCGGGCGTCTGGTCGACCTGGGTGTAAGCGTCCATCTGCGGGCCGGTGAGGCACTCGATGGGTTCGCTGCGAGCGACCCCGCGCGGGTCGACGGCCACCATGTCGTAGCGGGCCCGGACCGGGGCGGGGTAGCCGAGGGCCGCGAAATTCTGGAGGTAGGCGACGGCCGAGCCTCCAGGGCCGCCGGGATTCACCAGGAGCGAGCCGATCCGCTCCCCGGGGCCGGTGGCCCTGGTGCGGGAGACGGCCAGATCGATGTCGCCGCCGTCGGGCTTCGCGTAGTCCAGGGGCGCCTTCATCGTCGCGCACTGGAACCCCTCGACCCCGCAGTCCCGCCACTGCAGCCGCTGCTCGTAGTACGGCTGGAGCGCGGCCGGGACGGCGGGGGCGGACGGGGACGGGTTCGCCGAACCGCCGCCGCTGCAACCGGAGACGAGGAGGCCGGCAATGCCGAGCGCGAGGGCGAAAATGCGGAGCGGGCGCCTGGTGTCCATCCCCGGAGCGTAGTCGCCGGACGGCACCTCGCCCGCTTTACCGCCCATACGGGTGAAAAATCAGTAACGAAACGTGACGAACGATGACATCGGCGATGACGCGGTGCGCTACCTGTGGTCACGGCGGGGGTGGTGCTGGGGCAGTGCGCTGCCGATGGCGTTGGGGATGCCAGGGGCGATGGGGATGGGACGGCGGTCGTGACGGGGATGGGTGACGGCGGTGGTGATCCGGGAGGGAAAGCGGGAACAGGACGGCGGCGCCGTACGTCAGCCCGCGCGCAGCGCCATCGTCATCGCCTCCACCGCGAGCAGCGGCGCGACGTTGCGGTCCAGCGCCCGGCGGCACGCGATCACCGCCTCTATCCGGCGCAGGGTCCGCTCGGGGGTGGAGGAGCCGGCCACGCGGTCGAGGGCGTCCTGCGTGTCCGCGTTGGCGATGGCGATCCGCGAGCCCATCTGCAGAGCCAGCACATCACGGTAGAAGCCCGTCAGCTCGCTGAGCGCGAGATCGAGGCTGTCGCGCTGGGTACGGGTCTTGCGGCGCTTCTGCCGGTCCTCCAGCTCCTTCATCACGCCCGCCGTCCCCCGCGGCATCCGGCCTCCGGCGGCGGCACCGAGGGCGGCCTTCAGTTCTTCCGTCTCCTTGGCGTCGACCTCCTCCGAGACCTGCTTGGCGTCCTCCGCGGCGGTGTCGATCAGCTCCTGGGCCGCCTTGAGACAGCCCCCGATCTCCTCGACCCGCAGCGGCATCTTCAGGACGGCGGCACGCCGGGAGCGGGCCCGCTCGTCCGTGGCGAGGCGACGGGCCCGACCGATGTGGCCCTGGGTGGCACGGGCGGCGGACGCGGCCCGCTCCGGATCGATGCCGTCGCGCCTGATCAGCACGTCGGCCACCGCGTCCACGGAGGGCGTGCGCAGGGTGAGGTGGCGGCAGCGGGAACGGATGGTGGGAAGCACGTCCTCGAGCGAGGGCGCGCAGAGCAGCCAGACCGTGCGGGGAGCCGGTTCCTCAACGGCCTTCAGCAGGACGTTCCCCGCGCCCTCGGTGAGCCGGTCCGCGTCCTCCAGCACGATGACCTGCCAGCGACCGCCGGCCGGGGACAGCTGGGCGCGTCGGACCAGCTCGCGGGTCTCCTTCACGCCGATGGAGAGCAGATCCGTACGGACCACCTCGACGTCCGCATGTGTACCGATGAGGCTGGTGTGACAACCGTCGCAGAAGCCGCACCCGGGCGCGCCGCCCAGGGCCCGGTCGGGGCTGACGCACTGGAGGGCGGCGGCGAAGGCCCGGGCCGCGGTGGCACGACCGGAGCCGGGGGGGCCGGTGAACAGCCAGGCGTGGGTCATCTTCGATCCCGGCGGCACCGGCTCCCCCGCGGCGTGCGCGGTGACCAGCGCATCGGCGTCCCGGGCGGCGGCACCGAGCTGCTCCTGCACCCGGTCCTGCCCGACCAGGTCGTCCCATACGGTCATGGGTCACCGCCCTTCCGGTGGTGTGCGGCCTCGTGGCCGCACATTGTCGTGCTGTCCGCTGTCGTACGCCGTGCCGACGTGTCGTACGCCGTGCTGTCGTGCACCCGTGCACCGTCGTGCCGTGTGCCGTGGTCTCCTGCGCCGGGTTGTCGCACGATACGGCCGCACGGCCCACGCGACGGGGCTGTCGTTGCGCTCGGCCCCGTCCGCCCGGACCGACCGCGCCCGAACCCGGCCCTGCCGGTCCCGGCCCATGTCCGGACTCCATTGTGAGGGACGGGTCTGACAATCCCGGCAGGGCCGGGCGGGTCCGGTCCGGACTCCGACCGGGCCGACGGGCCGCAGACCGGCGAACCAGCCGGCCTACGGACAGGACGTCCGCCCCGCGGCCCGGCCCCTTCGGCCGCCCACCCGGATGCCCGCCCCTCACCCCGCACCGCCTCAGCGGCGCGGGCGGCGTCCCCGTCCCTTGGAGCCCGGGTCCTCGTCGTCCCCATGGTCGCCGCCCAGCAGCTCGTCCGCCAGCGTCGGCAGGTCGTCCAACGGGGTCTCCTCGGCCCAATCGGGGCGCGGGCGCCGGGAGCGGCTCTCCTGACCGTCCCAGCGGTCCCGCGCCTGCTGCGCCCCGGTGCCGCCCGCGTGCGGGTCGTCGATCTGCGGGAGCTCGCGCGTGCGCTCGTTCTCGCTCTCCGCCACGAAGCCCACCGACGGGCGCTCGTCACGGAAGATGCCCCGCGGAACCCGGTCTGCCGGATCCGCCGAGCGCGCGTCACGCGCACCCCAGGCATCCCTCGACTCCCGCACGTCATGCGCACCCCCCGTGTCACGAGGACGCCGCGCGTCCCGTACCGGGGGCTGTCCGTCCCGTACCGGAGGAAGGATCGCCGTCTCGTCGTCGGAGCGCGCGGGACGCGTGGTCGGCGAGGGCACCTGCTGCGTCACGTCGTTCGGATCGACGATCGGTGTCGGCACCGTGACCTCGTTGTCCGGCACGAACGCCGCCTCGGCCCTGGCCGCCTCCGCCGCCTCGGCCCGGCGCCGGGCCTCCTCGGCGCGCAGCAGGGCCTCCTCGGCGGCCCGCTGCTTCTCCAGACGCTGTTCCTCGGCCTCCTTGCGCTGCCTGGCCTCCTCCTCGGCCCTCTTGCGCAGCCTCTCCTGCTCCGCCTCGCGGGCCGCCTCCTCGGCCTCCCGCTTGCGCCGCTCCTCCTCGGCCTTGCGCCGGGCCTCCTCCGCCCGCTGCCGGGCCTCCTCCGCCTGGCGTTCGGCCTCGCGCCTGCGCGCCTCCTCCAGCTCGCGGCGCTTACGTTCCTCCTCCTCGGCCCGGAGTTTGGCGAGCTGTTCCTGTCGCTCGCGCTCCAGCCGCTCCTCCTCGGCCTTGCGGGCCGCCTCCTCCTCTGCCTTGCGCCGGGCCTCCTCCTCGGCCTTCCTGCGCGCCTCCTCCTGGGCCTTGATCTCGGCCTCGGAGAGCGGAAGGAGCTGGTCGAGGCGGTGGCGCACGACCGTGCTGATCGTCTCCGGGTCCTGCCCCGCGTCCACCACCAGGTAGCGGGTCGGGTCGGCCGCGGCCAGCGTCAGGAAGCCGGCCCGCACCCGGGCGTGGAACTCCGGCGGCTCGGACTCCAGCCGGTCGGGCGCCTCGGTGAACCGTTCCCTCGCGGTCTTCGGATCGACGTCCAGCAGGACGGTCAGGTGCGGTACGAGCCCGCTCGTGGCCCAGCGCGAGATCCGGGCGATCTCGGTCGGGGAGAGATCACGGCCGGCGCCCTGGTAGGCGACGGACGAGTCGATGTAACGGTCGGAGATGACGATCGCACCGCGCTCCAGCGCCGGGCGGACCAGCGAGTCGACGTGCTCGGCGCGGTCGGCGGCGTACAGCAGCGCCTCGGCCCGGTTGGAGAGACCGGCCGACGACACGTCGAGCAGGATCGAGCGCAGCCGCTTGCCGACCGGGGTCGCGCCCGGCTCCCGGGTGACGACGACCTCGTGGCCCTTGGCGCGGATCCACTCGGCGAGTGCCTCGACCTGGGTGGACTTTCCGGCGCCGTCGCCGCCCTCCAAGGCCAGGAAGAACCCGGTCTTCGCGGGCGCCACGTCCGGTTCCCCGCCGCGCAGTGCCTCGCGCAGGTCACGGCGCAGCGGCACGCCGGAGCGGTCGTCCGTCTTCGCGAGGACGATCACCGCGACGGGCAGCAGCAGCGCGCCGATCAGCATCAGGGCGAAGGCCGCTCCGCCGTGGGCGAAGACGAACGCTCCCGACTCCAGCCGGTGCGCGCCGATCGCTGCGGACAGCAGCGGGCCGACGAGCGCGCCGAGCCCGACGACGACCCGTACGACGGCCTGGAGGTGCTCCGTGATCCTGGCCCGGCGGGACTCCTCGGTCTCCTGGTCGATCAGGACGTGGCCGGTGCGTGCGGCGGCCCCCGCCGCGTACCCGGCGAGCACCGTGATCACCACGACGGTCGCCGTGTCCGGCACCAGGCCCATGGCGAGCAGCGCGACGCCCGTGACGGCGACGGCCAGCGCGAGCAGCCGCCGCCGCGACAGCGTGGGCAGCACCTTCCCGGCGGTACGGATGCCGATGCCCGTGGCGCCGGTCAGTCCGAGGATCAGCAGGGCGAACGTGACGGGTCCGCCGCCCAGCTCTCCGGCGTGCAGGGCGGCGACGGCAGCGGCGGCGGCGATGGCCCCGGCGACGGCGGCCGACGCACCGATGATCACCGGTACGGCGCCGGTGCGGCCCCGGTCGGGTCCGCCGTCGGCCGACGGCCGGCGCAGGCCCTCCAGCGGCGAGCGCGGGCGGGGCGTCTGCGAACCGGGCAGTTCCAGGAAGTACAGGGTGGAGATCGAGGCCGCGAACAGACCGGCCGCGACGTACGAGCCGAGCGCCGCCTGGTGGAGCGAGAACCACTCCAGGCCCGAGCCCAGCAGGTTGCCGACCAGGGTGGCGGCCAGCAGACCGGCCCCGGCGACCGGGATGGCGGCGAAGTCGGTACGGAGGGAGAGTCGGCGCAGGGCGTCGAGGTGATCGGGCAGGGGACGTACCGCCGCGCCCTCGGGGGGCGGCGCGGGCAGCAGCGCGGGTGCGGCGCCGTCCTTGGCGACCGCCCAGAGGCGCTCGGCCGCACCGACGACGAAGACGGTGATGAGGATCATCATGAGCGCCTGAGCCGGCATCCAGTCGATCCACAGCGGCGCGACGACCAGCAGCGCGAGCCGCAGCCCGTCCGTCCCGATCATCAGCCAGCGCCGGTCCAGCGGTCCGCCCGGCGCCGTGAGCGTCGTCAGCGGACCGAGGAGTACGGCCCCGAAGATCAGGGTGGCGAGAATCCGGGCACCGAACACCGCGGCGACGGCGAACGCCGCCCCTCGATATCCGGCTCCGAATGAGCCCTCCTGGACCGCCGCCTGCAGCGACATCAGCACCAGCGCGAGAAGGGCGAGGGCATCGCCGATGCTTCCGACGAGCTGGGCGCTCCACAACCGCTTCAGCGGCGGGATGCGCAACAAGGCTCGTACGGCGCGCTCGCGTGAGTCTGCGGCAAGTGTGTCGGAGGTGGGGCTCACGACCGTTGGCTGCTCGGCTCGCGTCATCCGCCCAGCCTATCCGGATCGGACGACTCCCCGGAGGCCACGCCCGAACATGTGGACGACGAGGGCGCGGTGTGCGGGCAGCTCGGGGCGTGCGACAGGAGCACGGACGACGCGCTGCGGAGGTGGCCCGGCCGCAGCCGCCCACGCCTCACGCCCCGCCGGACCGGCGGCGTCCCCGTACGAGAAACCCCCGCCGGAAACTCCCCCGTACGAAAACCGGGCCGCCTCCCGCGCGAGGGCGGACCGCTTCCCATACGGAACGGGCCGCCCCGTACAAGACGGGGCGGCCCGCACTGAAGCGGGACGCCCCTCCGATCAGCTCACGGTCCCAGGCCCCGGCCCGGTCCCATCCACGCCTCGGCCCTCGGTCAGCCCACCGATACTCCGGCCCCGGTCAGCCCACCGGTACCGGGTCCTCGGTCAGCTCTCCCCGGCGGCCGCGGACGCCGCCGTGGTCCCCTTCGCGGCGGCCGTCTTCTTCGCCGCCGTCTTCTTCGTGGCCGTGGTCTTCTTCGCCGCGGTCTTCTTGGCGGTCGCCGCCGTCTTCTTGGCGGTCGTGGTCTTCTTGGCGGTCGTGGTCTTCTTGGCCGCCGTCTTCTTCGCGGCCGTCTTCTTGGCCGGGGCCTTCTTCGCCGTCTTCTTCTTCGCGGGCCCCTTGGCACGCTTCTCGGCGAGCAGCTCGTAACCACGTTCCGGCGTGATCGTCTCGACGCTGTCGGCGGTCCGCAGCGTGGCGTTGGTCTCGCCGTCGGTCACATACGGGCCGAAGCGGCCGTCCTTGACCACGACCGGCGCCCCGCTCACCGGGTCCGTGCCGAGCTCCTTCAGCGGCGGCTTGGCGGCGGCGCGACCGCGCTGCTTGGGCTGCGCGTAGATCGCGAGGGCCTCTTCGAGGGTGATGTCGAAGAGCTGCTCCTCGGAGGCGAGCGAACGCGAGTCCGTGCCCTTCTTCAGGTACGGGCCGTAGCGGCCGTTCTGCGCGGTGATCTCGACGCCGTCGGTGTCCTCGCCGACGACGCGGGGCAGCGACATCAGCCGGAGCGCGTCGGCCAGCGTCACCGTCTCCAACGACATGGACTTGAAGAGGGAGGCGGTCCGCGGCTTCACCGCGCTCTTGCCGGTCTTCGGGGTGCCCTCGGGCAGCACCTCGGTGACGTACGGGCCGTAGCGACCGGCCTTGGCGACGATCTGGTGCCCGGTGATCGGGTCCGTACCGAGTTCGAAGTCGCCGCTCGGCTTGGCCAGCAGCTCCTCCGCGTACTCCACGGACAGCTCGTCCGGAGCCAGGTCCTCCGGCACGTCCGCGCGCTGGTGGCCCTCCGCGTCCTTCTCGCCGCGCTCGATGTACGGCCCGTAGCGGCCGACCCGCAGCTTGATGCCGTTGCCGACGAGGAACGAGGAGATCTCCCGGGCGTCGATCGCGCCGAGGTCGGTGACGAGTTCCTTCAGGCCGCCGAGGTGGTCGCCGTCGCCGTTGCCCGCGTCGGAGGCCGCGCCCGCGCCCGCGCCCGCCAGGTCGTCGCCGCCCGCGCCGAAGTAGAAACGCTTCAGCCACGGCACGGCCTGGGCCTCGCCCCGCGCGATGCGGTCGAGGTCGTCCTCCATCTTCGCGGTGAAGTCGTAGTCGACGAGTCGGCCGAAGTGCTTCTCCAGCAGGTTGACCACGGCGAACGAGAGGAAGGACGGGACGAGCGCCGTGCCCTTCTTGAAGACGTAGCCGCGGTCCAGGATCGTGCCGATGATCGACGCGTACGTAGACGGGCGGCCGATCTCGCGCTCTTCGAGCTCCTTGACCAGCGAGGCCTCGGTGTAGCGGGCCGGGGGCTTGGTGGCGTGCCCGTCGGCCGAGATCTCCTCGGCGGACAGCGCGTCGCCCTCGGCGACCTGCGGGAGGCGGCGCTCACGGTCGTCGAGCTCGGCGTTCGGGTCGTCGGCGCCCTCGACGTACGCCTTCATGAACCCGTGGAACGTGATCGTCTTGCCGGACGCGGAGAACTCGGCGTCCCGGCCGTCGCTCGCCCGGCCGCCGATCCTGACGGTGACGGAGTTGCCGACCGCGTCCTTCATCTGGGAGGCGACGGTCCGCTTCCAGATCAGCTCGTAGAGCCGGAACTGGTCACCGGTGAGGCCGGTCTCGGCGGGGGTACGGAAGCGGTCGCCGGACGGGCGGATCGCCTCGTGCGCCTCCTGCGCGTTCTTGACCTTCCCGGCGTACGTGCGCGGCTTGTCCGGCAGGTAGTCGGCCCCGTACAGCTGCGTGACCTGCGCCCGGGCTGCGGCGACCGCCGTGTCCGAGAGGATCGTGGAGTCCGTACGCATGTACGTGATGAAGCCGTTCTCGTACAGCTTCTGCGCGACCTGCATGGTGGCCTTGGCGCCGAAGCCCAGCTTCCGGCTCGCCTCCTGCTGGAGGGTCGTCGTACGGAAGGGGGCGTACGGGGAACGGCGATACGGCTTCGACTCGACGGAACGCACGGCGAACGCGCTGTCGGCGAGCGCGGCGGCCAGCGCGCGGGCATTCACCTCGTCCAGGTGCAGCACCTGGCCGGAGCCGGACTTCAGCCGGCCGTCCGGGCCGAAGTCACGGCCCTGGGCGACACGGCGGCCGTCGACCGTGTTGAGGCGGGCGGTGAAGGTCGACGGGTCGGAGGCGTCCGCCCCATTCGCACCCGTTCCGGTGGAGAACGTTCCGGTCAGGTCCCAGTACTCGGCGGAGCGGAAGGCGATGCGCTCGCGCTCCCGCTCGACGACGAGACGGGTCGCCACGGACTGGACGCGCCCGGCCGACAGCCGCGGCATGACCTTCTTCCACAGGACCGGCGAGACCTCGTAGCCGTAGAGCCGGTCGAGGATGCGGCGGGTCTCCTGGGCGTCGACCATGCGCTGGTTGAGCTCGCGCGGGTTGGCGACGGCGGCCCGGATCGCGTCCTTGGTGATCTCGTGGAAGACCATCCGGTGGACCGGGACCTTGGGCTTCAGGACTTCCTGCAGGTGCCACGCGATGGCTTCGCCCTCGCGGTCCTCATCGGTGGCGAGGAAGAGTTCGTCGGATTCGGCGAGAAGCTGCTTGAGCTTCCTGACCTGGGCCTTCTTGTCCGCGTTGACGACATAGACGGGCTGGAAGTCGTGCTCGACGTCGACGCCGAGCCGACGCACCTCGCCGGTGTACTCCTCCGGGACCTCTGCGGCACCGTTCGGCAGGTCGCGGATGTGCCCGACACTCGCCTCGACGACGTATCCGGGGCCGAGGTAGCCCTTGATCGTCTTCGCCTTGGCAGGCGACTCGACGATGACGAGTCGGCGGCCGCCCTGTGCGGTCTCGCTGGTCGGGGACAACTTCGCTCTTCTCTCCGGTCGACGCTCGGTGGGCATCCGGGCAGCGGCATGACGCCGCCGACGGTGCCGTCGCTGCGGAGTGTGACGGTACAACCCGCCCCCGTGTCAAACGGCAAAAGCCCGCAACGGCCACTCGAACGGTAACCCGACTCCCGGCATTCCTGCCGCCCGGAGTACCCGGTCCGTCGGGCGTACGACCGCTGCCCGCCGGCTCCCGACCACTGCGGCACCACCGCCGGCGGCGCGTGGTGTCCGCCACCGGGCACGGGCCCTCCGGGCGTGTTTCTCACCTTCCCCACCCTGCCCCGTGTGTCCCCCGCCATGTCCCGCCGGGCGGGATCCGCGATGCCCCCGGGGGTCCGCCATGCGTGGCGACAGCCGGCAAAAACCCGTGGGTCCCGGTGGGAAGTGGATCAGATGCGAGTGAAGCACCACACACCGAGAACGAGAAAAAGTACGCCGAACACAGTGGCGAGCGCGGCGGAAGCGAGGGGGCTCACTCCATGCGCCACCGGCGCGCGGCGCATCACGCGCGCCCCCGTCCACAGCAGCAGCGCGGCGCCGAACAGCGTGAACACTGCTCCGGCGAGAACCGCTGGTCCGCTCTCCATGTCCGTCCGCCTCCCTGTCGCTGTTCGGCCGGGGCCGTGTCGTCCGGTCAGGTGGAGGCTGTCACCCCCGGGCGTCGCGGACGCGAACCCCGGGTGAATGGCCGGATTCACCCGCCACCGGGCCGACGCGGACTTCGACTCGGGCTCGGACGCCGATTCGGGCGCCGGACGCCGGTTCGGGCGCGACCTCGGCTCGGGGCCGGGACGCCGAGCCGGGGCCCGGCCGGGAGACGCGGGACCGGTCCAGAGGCCGATCAGGGGTGGCGGCCGGCCCGAAGCCGCTCAGGAACGCCGCGCCGAAGCCGGGAGGCGGCCCGGAAGCCGCTCGGGACACTGGTCCGTCCCGAAACCGAACCGGAACCGAACCGGCGGCAGACGCCGGACACCTCCCCGTCCCGGCTCGGGGTCCGTCGTACGGGTCCCGCCACCGAGCGCAACCGGAACACGAGACACGACGGCGAACCACTGGGCGACAAGAACGGCACCGCCGGTGAAGAGGACGTTCACCATGTACAGAGGCACACCCCGCCCCGGAACCGCTTCGAACCGGAACGACCCGAACCAGAACAGAACGGCCCCTTCCGGATCACGGCGACACCGTCACTCGGCCGACCCCACCGGCTCCAGGAACCCTTCCTCCACCAACAACCGGATCGCCTGCGGGGTGCGGTCGCGCAGCAGCACCGGGTCCTCGTTCATCAACTGGGCGATCGCGTCCAGGATCCGGCCCGCCGGCAGCGTCCCGTCGCACACGCCCGCGAAGCCCGCGCCGACGGCGTCGACCTTCGTCGCGCGCCGCATACCGCGGTTCTGACGGAGCACCACGTGCTCGGGGTCCTCCGCTCCGGGCAGGCCGACCTGCTCCTGCACGACCTCGGCGGCGAGCGCGAACCGCCCGGCCAACAGCGCGGCGTCGTCCTGCTCGCGGAGGTAGTCCTGGCGGGCGAAGTGGGCCTGCACGGCCGGCCCGAGCGGCTGCTCCACCGCGTGCGGCCATTCCTCGATCACGACGGACGGATTCCCGGCCGCGGCCGCGGCGGACTTCCGCAGGGTGATCCAGCCGAAGCCGACGCTCCTGGTCCTGCGGGCCTCGAACTCGTCCAGCCAGGCGTCGTACCGGGCCGCGTACTCGGCGGGGTCCGTACGGTGGTCGCCGCTGTCGCGCAGCCACAGCTCCGCGTACTGCGTGACGTCCTGGACCTCACGCTGCACGATCCAGGCGTCGCAGCCGTAGGGCACCCAGGAACTCAGCCGGTTCTGCCACTCCTCGCCCTCCACGTGCTGCCAGTTGGCCAGGAAGTGGGCGTATCCGCCTTCGTTGAGCCGGTCGCCCGTCTGCTGTACCAGGGTCCGGCACAGGTCGTCGCCGCCCATGCCTCCGTCGCGGTAGGTGAGACGGGCGCCGGGCGAGATGACGAACGGCGGGTTGGAGACGATCAGGTCGTACTTCTCCGTGCCGACCGGCTCGTACAGGGAGCCCAGGCGCAGGTCCGCCGCCGGTGCGCCGGACAGGGCCAGCGTCAGCCGGGTGAACTCCAGTGCGCGCGGGTTGAGATCGGTGGCCGTCACCCGACCGGCGTGCTGCGAGGCGTGCAGTGCCTGGATGCCTGAGCCCGTACCGATGTCGAGCACGGAGGCGACCGGCGTACGGACGGTGATTCCGGCGAGGGTGGCGGACGCCCCGCCGACTCCGAGGACCACGCCCTCCTCGCGCGAACCGATGCCGCCCGCGCCGCCGACCGAGCAGCCCAGGTCGGAGACGATGTACCAGTCCTGCCCCTCGGGCCCGCTGTACGGACGCACGTCGACAGCGGCCCGCACCTCGTCACCGGCGCGGACCACCCAGCCGTCCTCCATGCACTCCGCCAGCGGAAGCGCGGCTCGGGCCCGCTCGTGGGGGACGGGGCGCTGGAGCAGGAAGAGCCGCACCAGGGTGTCGAGCGGGGACGCCCCCCGGGTGGCGCGCAGCGCCGGAACCGTCTCGCTGCGGGCGAGAGCGGCATAGGCGGGCGCACCGAGCAGGTCGAGGAGCCCGTCGGCGGTGAAGGCGGCGGCGAGCAGGGCTTCGCGGAGCCGGGGCGAACGGTCGGGCACGGGAAGGCGGGTCGTACTCACCCGACCATTGTGTCCGCTCCCACCGACAACGGCAGCGGCCCGGCACCCATAGGACTGTCCGGGCCGCTCGGACCACCCGGGCCGCTCACGCCGCCCGGCCCACCGGGCCGAACGGATACCGGGCCGACCGGTCAGGACTCCTTGCTGGGCGAGGTGGACGGCGCCGCCGGGGCGCCCGATCCCGGAGTGGTGTTCTTGGGCGGCACCGAGGCCGTCGGCTTCTGGCAGCCCTTCTGCTTCGCCATCGCGGTGGCGACCTCGCCGGACTGAAGCCTCTTCAGGGCCTGGTCACCATTGGAGCTGATCTTGTTCAGCTCGTCCGCGATGCCCTTGAGGCCGTCGGCGAACTTCGCCTGGTCCTTCGTATCGAGGGCGTCGACCTTCTTCTGCAGGTCCGCGTACGCCGCGGAGGAGGTGTTGAGCTCCTTCACAGCGTCCTTGTGCGTGGCCTCGCCGTTGTCGACGGGCGGCGGGCCCGCGGACTCGACGGCCTTGCCCAGCGCCTTGTACGCCTGCGAGATCTGCTGGAAGGCGGCCGAGTCGGTCTTCTGGACGTCGGCGGGCTTGCTGTTGTCGGCGGTCTGCTGCTGGATGGCGGCGTTGGCGTTCGCGATCTTCTGCAGCTGGGGCTGGACCTGGTCGCAGACCTTCTTGGCCCAGTCGTTCACCTTCTCGCTCTTGTCGTCGCCACCACAGCCCGACAGCGTGAGTACCAGTACCGCACCGCCGGACAGTGCGGACGCAAGCTTCTTGTTCACCGGATCGGTCCCTTCCAAGACTCTCGGCCCCGGAACTTACACGTCGGGCGCCCTCCATCCGGGTGCCTCTCGTCCGATGGATCACCTTTTGCAGCCATTTGCACCAAGGAGAATGAGGGAGATACAACTCACCCGCACAGCTACCGAAAACGGGAACACCCGAGCGAACAGCATGACGCACGCATGTACACACATGCATGCGTACGGGTACGGGGGCCTACAGGCGGCGAACACCCCACGAACCACCCGCCACCCGCCACCCAGCACCCGGCTGCACCACCGCACCACCCCGCCCGCTCCCCCGAGCCGCCATACGGCCGACCGGGCCGACCGGGCCGACCGGGCCGACCGGGCCGACCGACCACGGTTTCCCCGGTGAGCGGCATCGGCCGGGCGGACGGGGCATCAGCCCCCTTCGTCCGCCCGGCCGTTGATCCGCCCCTCTCACCGCCTCACGACACGGCCGCCCGGCCAGGACGGGCGTGGCTGCCGCCACCCCCGTCCCCGTCCTCGGGCTCCTCCGCATCCCCGACGGCGATCCCGCGCCGCTTGGAGACGTAGACCGCGTACACGATGACGACGATGGCGAGCGCCGCCACCACCGCCCGGACCGCGGGGCTGGCGTCCTGCCCATAACTGAACTGCACCACCGCCGGGGCGATGAGCAGCGCGACCAGGTTCATCACCTTCAGCAGGGGGTTGATGGCCGGTCCCGCGGTGTCCTTGAACGGGTCGCCGACCGTGTCACCGATGATGGTCGCGGCATGGGCCTCACTGCCCTTGCCGCCGTGCCGGCCGTCCTCGACGAGCTTCTTGGCGTTGTCCCAGGCACCACCGGAGTTGGCGAGGAACACTGCCATCAGCGTCCCCGCGCCGATGGCGCCCGCGAGGTATGAGCCGAGCGCCCCGACGCCGAGGGTGAACCCGACGGCGATCGGCGCCAGCACGGCGAGCAGGCCGGGCGTGGCGAGCTCGCGCAGCGCGTCCTTCGTACAGATGTCGACGACACGTCCGTACTCCGGCTTCTCGCTGCGGTCCATGATCCCGGGATGCTCGCGGAACTGCCGCCGCACCTCGTGGACCACGGCCCCGGCGGACCTGGACACCGCGTTGATCGCCAGTCCGGAGAAGAGGAAGACGACCGCGGCGCCCAGCATCAGGCCCACCAGGTTGTTGGGCTGCGAGATGTCCAGGCTGAGGGACATCGCCCCGGCCCCGGCCCCCACGCCTTCGACTGCCCCGGCGATCGCGTCGCGGTACGAGCCGAACAGCGCCGACGCCGCCAGGACCGCGGTGGCGATGGCGATGCCCTTGGTGATGGCCTTCGTCGTGTTGCCGACGGCGTCCAGGTCGGTGAGGACCTGTGCGCCCGCGCCCGTGACATCGCCGGACATCTCCGCGATGCCCTGCGCGTTGTCGGAGACCGGTCCGAATGTGTCCATGGCCACGATGACCCCGACGGTCGTGAGCAGACCCGTCCCCGCCAGGGCCACCGCGAACAGCGCCAGCATGATCGACATTCCGCCGAGCAGGAACGCCCCGTAGACGCCCAGGCCGATCAGCAGCGCCGCGTAGACGGCGGACTCCAGTCCGATGGAGACGCCCGCGAGCACGACGGTGGCCGGGCCGGTCAGCGAGGACTTGCCGATGTCCCTGACCGGGCGCCGGCTCGTCTCGGTGAAGTAGCCGGTCAGCTGCTGGATCAGGGCGGCCAGCACGATCCCGATGGCGACGGCGACCAGGGCGAAGATCCGCGGATCCCCGTCGCGCGAGGTGATGGCGGTGTCGGTGACGCCGTCCAGCTCCGCGTACGAGGACGGCAGGTAGGCGAAGACGCCCGCGGCCACCAGCGCCAGCGAGATCACGGCGGAGACGAAGAAGCCGCGGTTGATGGCCGTCATTCCGCTGCGGTCCGCGCGCCGCGGGGCGACCGCGAAGATCCCGATCATCGCGGTGACCACGCCGATCGCCGGAACGATCAGCGGGAAGGCCAGCCCGAAGTCCCCGAAGGCGGCCTTCCCGAGGATGAGCGCGGCCACGAGCGTCACGGCGTACGACTCGAAGAGGTCGGCCGCCATGCCCGCGCAGTCGCCGACGTTGTCGCCCACGTTGTCGGCGATCGTGGCGGCGTTGCGCGGGTCGTCCTCCGGGATCCCCTGCTCGACCTTGCCGACGAGGTCGGCACCGACGTCCGCGGCCTTCGTGAAGATGCCGCCACCGACCCTCATGAACATGGCGATGAGCGCAGCACCGAGCCCGAAGCCCTCCAGCACCTTCGGAGCGTCCGCGGCGTAGACGAGTACGACGCAGGAGGCCCCGAGCAGCCCGAGCCCCACGGTGATCATGCCGACCACACCACCCGTACGAAAAGCGATCTTCATCGCCTTGTGCGAGACGGCGGTGAGGTCCTTTTCCGGTTCACCTTCTTCCGGAGTCGCCTCACGCGCAGCGGCAGCCACACGGACATTGCTGCGCACGGCGAGCCGCATGCCGATGTATCCGGTGGTCGCCGAGAAAAGCGCGCCCACCAGAAAGAAGAGTGAGCGACCCGCACGCTGCGACCAGTTGTCGGCCGGGAGCAGAAGAAGCAGGAAGAAGACCACGACCGCGAAGACGCCGACGGTACGCAACTGTCGGGCCAGGTAGGCATTCGCGCCTTCCTGAACGGCGGCCGCGATCTCCTTCATCCGGTCGGTCCCCTCGCCCGCCGCCAGCACCTGGCGCAGCAGCAACCGGGCGACGACCAGCGCGGCAATGGCCACGACCGCGACGACGACCACGATGACGCGATTGTCATCGGTGAGCACCGCGGCCGCGAGGGAAGACGGCCGGTCCGAACGTGCGGAAAGTGCGGAATCTTGCGCCAGTCCTGCCAGTGGGGTGTTGAAGATCTCCGCCATACGTCCTCCTTGACGCTCAGCGCTCAAGACGTGGACGAATTGTAAGGAGAACGGACCGAGCAAAACAGTGCACTGCAAATGTAATTGACGTTCACGACCTGATCGATAAATGATCGGGCCGCAGATCACTCCGAATGCAGTAATGCGACAGAACCATTTTCCGCGGACCACCGATCACGCAGAAATGAAAAAGGCCCCGCTCAGCAGTGCTCAGCGGGGCCATGAGGCGGATCAAGGAATCGGCAGGACCGGAACTCGGGAGCCGTCATGGGCAGCGGGCCGCCGACCATGACGGCTGCGGCGCCCGTCTCAGGGAAGCGCCGGCGCGGGCATCCTGGGCCAGGTCATACGGATCACTCCGCCGTTGATCCCGGATCTGACCTCCATGTCGTCGACGAGGCCGCTGATGACCGCGAGACCCATCTCGTCCTCGCCGTCGGCCTCGGTGCCGGGCTCCGGCTCGTCGAGGCCCGCACCGCGGACCCCGGGGCCCGCGCCGGGAGCGGGCTCCGCACCCGGTCCGGGCACCTCGTCCCCGACCTCGATGGAGAAGGACTTCTCCTCCTCGGTCAGAGCGACGGAGACGGGAGCGGTGATGCCATGACTGCGATGCAGCCCCACGGCGCGGCTGCAGGCTTCACCGACGGCGAGTCGGACCTCGTCGAGCACGGCTTCATCGACGCCTGCGCGGCGCGCCACGGCGGCGGCCACGAGGCGCGCCGTCCTGACGTGTTCGGGCTGGGCGCTGAAGCGGAGTTCAACAGTGGCCATGTGATCCCCCTCAGACGTACGGGCGTGCACTCCGGGAGCCCGGGCACGCTGCCCGCCGCTCCGGCTCTTCTTCCGGTATTCCTCTGGTCTTCATCTCGGCCATCGCCGGGTCGGCCTCCAGCCTGCCAGTCGCTGGTCCCGCGCCCGCCCGTTCCGTGCTCATTTCCGCGTCCAGTTCCTTCGTCCGGCTCCTTGCCCGCGGCTTCGTACGGAACCCGCCACGGGCCGTCACGGATCCCGCCCCGGACCATCCCGTCCTGTGGACGAGCCCATCGGCCGAAGGGCCCGTCGTCGGCCACCGGACGTCCGCCACGGCCGACGTGCAACCGCCGACCGCACGGGAGACCCGGCCCGCGGCACCGATCGACCGGCGATCAGCCTGTCAGCCGACCGACGAACGGTCCGAGGCGCACATTCCACGCGGAACGGCCGACCGGCGACCTCCCGATCAGTCGGATGGCCCATCGGAGGCATGCCATCCGGGCCCTCGCCGGTCAACCACCCCACCGAACGCCCGGCACCCGGCCGGCCGACCGGCGGATGTCCGCCGACCGGTCGGCAGGTTTCCGGCCAGTCGGCAGGTTTCCGGCCAGTCGTGACACCCGGTCGCTCGGGACCGGACGCGACGCTCCGGTCGACGTGCCCAACGCTCGACATGCCCGAGCAGGCGGCCGGACACGTGCCGACCCACGCCGACAGACGGCCGCCGGACGCATTCGCTCCGCACGGCCGCGTACCGGACCGGCTGCTGTCGGCCGATCCGGTCACTGGAGCGCATGCGGAACTCGACGGACCGTCGCCGCCCCGACGTATCGGGGCGGACCGGACCATCAGTCCGTATCGGGGCGGGCCGGACCGTCAGTCGGTGGCCGCGACCGCCTCGTCGACCGTGGTGTGAATCGGGAACACCTTGGTCAGACCGGTGATCCGGAAGATCTTGAGAATGCGCTCCTGGTTGCACACCAGGCGCAGCGAGCCCTCGTGGGCCCGGACACGCTTCAGGCCGCCCACGAGCACGCCGAGACCGGTGGAATCGAGGAAGTCCACGCCTTCCATGTCGACAACCAGGTGGTAGCTGCCGTCATTCACCAACTCGACCAACTGCTCGCGCAGCTTGGGCGCGGTATACACATCAATCTCGCCACCGACCTCGACGACCGTACGGTCGCCACCAGGGCCGGACACATTGCGAGTCGACAAGGACAGGTCCACGGATCCTCCAGCACCTTGCTATCGAGCGGTCGCCCCTCGGTCTCCCCGGCGGAGCCAGGGGACGGATCGCCAGCCGCGATGGCATTCAATCACTTACCAGCAGCCATGCACGACGCCTTGGGACCATTGTCCGTCACGCCAGTGACACACTCTGTGCCGATGGCCAAGAATCACCGCCCCAGTCGACCGCCCGGGAACACGGACTCCGGCCCCTCTCCCGCCATGGTCCTCGACCGGCTCGCCGCAGCGGCGGGCCGGTCCGCGCGCATCACTCATACGGAGCACTTGCCCCCGCGTACGGGAACCCATGCCATCTGGCCCGATCGCATCCGTCCAGAAGTGATCGCCGCGATCCAGCGGGCCGGCATCGACCACCCCTGGGTACATCAGGCGGTGGCCGCCGAGCACGCTCTGGACGGCGATTCCGTGATCATCGCCACGGGGACGGCGTCCGGGAAGTCGCTGGCCTACCTCGCCCCGGTGCTCTCCGCCCTGCTCGACGGTTCTGAGGCCCCGAACGGCCGAGGCGCGACCGCCCTGTACCTCGCCCCCACCAAGGCCCTGGCCGCCGATCAGCGGCGCGCCGTGAAGGAACTCGCAGCGCCCCTCGGCAACGCCATCAGGCCCGCGGTGTACGACGGCGACACTCCGGTCGAAGAACGCGAATGGGTGCGCCAGTACGCCAATCACGTCCTGACCAATCCCGACATGCTGCACCGCGGGATACTCCCCTCCCACCCTCGTTGGTCCTCCTTCCTGCGCGCTCTGCGCTACGTCGTCATCGACGAGTGCCACACCTACCGGGGCGTCTTCGGCTCCCACGTCGCCCAGGTCGTACGGCGGCTGCGCCGCCTGTGCGCCCGCTACGGGGCGGATCCGGTCTTCCTCCTCGCCTCGGCCACCGCCGCCGAACCGGCCGTCGCGGCGGGCCGCCTCACCGGGCTCCCCGTCAAGGAGGTCTCCGACGACTCCTCGCCCCGCGGCGAACTGGTCTTCGCCCTGTGGGAGCCGCCCCTGACCGAACTGCACGGCGAGAAGGGCGCGCCGGTGCGCCGTACCGCCACCGCCGAGGCCGCCGACCTCCTCACCGACCTCACCGTCCAGGGCGTCCGCTCGGTCGCCTTCGTACGCTCCCGCCGCGGCGCCGAACTGATCTCCGTCATCGCCAAGGAACGCCTCGCCGAGGTGGACCGCTCCCTGCCGGCCCGGGTCGCCGCCTACCGGGGCGGGTACCTCCCCGAGGAGCGCCGCACACTGGAACGTGCCTTGCACTCCGGCCGGCTCCTCGGTCTGGCCGCCACCACCGCCCTGGAGCTCGGAGTCGACGTCTCCGGCCTGGACGCCGTCGTCATCGCCGGCTACCCCGGCACCAGGGCGTCGCTGTGGCAGCAGGCCGGGCGCGCCGGACGTTCCGGCCGTGGTGCCCTGGCCGTGCTGGTGGCCCGCGACGACCCGCTGGACACCTTCCTCGTCCACCATCCCGAGGCGCTGTTCCGGCAGCCCGTGGAATCGACCGTCCTGGACCCGGACAATCCGTACGTCCTCGCCCCGCACCTCTGCGCCGCCGCCGCGGAGCTCCCGCTGACCGAACCGGATCTGGAACTCTTCGGTCCGGCCGCCGCCGGTCTGCTGCCGCAACTGGAGGCCGCGAAGCTCCTGCGCCGACGGGCATCGGGCTGGCACTGGACCCGTCGTGAACGCGCCGCCGATCTCACCGACATCCGGGGCGAGGGCGGCCGTCCCGTCCAGATCGTCGAGGAGGGCACCGGTCGGCTGCTGGGCACGGTCGACAAGGCCGCCGCGCACACCGCCGTCCACGAAGGTGCCGTCCATCTCCACCAGGGCCGCGCCTATCTCGTCCGGAAGCTGGATCTGGAGGACTCGGTGGCCCTGGTCGAGGAGGCGGCACCGCCGTACTCGACGACCGCCCGCGACACCACCTCCATCGCCGTCCTGGAAACCGACACCGAGATCCCATGGGGCGATGGGCGGCTCTGCTACGGATCCGTGGAAGTCACCAACCAGGTCGTCTCCTTCCTGCGCCGCAAACTGATCACCGGCGAGGTGCTCGGCGAGACCAAACTGGACCTGCCACCCCGCACCCTGCGCACCCGCGCCGTGTGGTGGACGGTCACCGAGGACCAGCTCGATGCCGCCCGCATCAACCCGGAGATCCTCGGCGGCGCCCTGCACGCCGCCGAGCACGCCTCCATCGGGATGCTGCCGCTCTTCGCCACCTGTGACCGGTGGGACATCGGCGGTGTCTCCGTGCCATTGCACCCGGATACCCTGCTGCCCACGGTCTTCGTGTACGACGGCCACCCGGGCGGCGCCGGATTCGCCGAACGGGCCTTCCACACCGCCCGTGCCTGGCTGACCGCGACCCGCGAGGCCATCGCGTCCTGCGAATGCGAGGCGGGCTGCCCTTCCTGCATCCAGTCCCCCAAGTGCGGCAACGGCAACGATCCGCTGCACAAACGCGGTGCCGTACGCCTCCTCAGCGAACTCCTCCGGTCCGCTCCACCGGAACCCGAGGAACCGGGTCCCCTGGCACTGCCGAATCCCCCAGCATCACCGGCGGCCGCAGACTCGGAGACGGCAGATCCGGAGGCGATGGACCCAGAGGTGGCGGAGCCGGAGTCGGCAGCGCCGTTGATCCGGGAGGAACCGTCGGAAGCGACGTCGATGCCGGAGGCCCGGGAGGAGCCGCCGGAGGGCCGGCCCGGGACCTGACCTCCGGTTCGTACGGCCCAAAACCCGCCCGGGCCGTAACGTCGACAATCTCCCCCCGCACCGTGCACCGCACCACCGTCGCCCCCTGCGCCGCGGCCACCCTCTCGGCCGCCCCGCACGCCTGCTCGGCCCCTCGCAGGGCCCGGTCGGCGGCTGCCAGGGCCGCGAGGTCCGCCGCTCCCCCGGCCCGGTGCTTGACGACCACTACCTGTCCGAGCGCCAGCACGACAGCGAACACCGCGCACAGGGTCGTGGCCGTCATCGCCACCCACACCGTCGCCAGCCCGTCGTCCGGACCCGCCCGCCTCCGGGCCCTTCCTCGTTCCGGAGCCCCGATCCGGGCCGGAACGAATTCGCGGCCCCGGACCGTTTCATGCCCCCGGACCGATCCGCAGCCCCGGCCCCCTGCACCGTCCGGGCCCGGATCGCAGTCGGGCTCGTACCGAGGCCCGGCCCCGGGCCCAGGCCCGAGCCCGGGACCTTCAGTCCCATGAGGGCTCGGCCCGTCGGCAACGGCCTTCCGTTCTCTCCCTTCCCCGGTCACGACGCCTCCGCCGGTCATGACCCCACCCCCACCGTGTCCTCGGCCAGCGCCGCCGCCTCCGCGTGAAGTGTCAGGGCCAGCGGGCCGAGGCCGGGCGTCGGCGCCGCCACCCGTACCCGCCACAACTCGCCGGTCCGTTCCATCGAGACCTCGGCTCCACCGGGTGCTGCCGTACGGGCAGCCTCCAACGCCTGGGCCTCCGGTTCCGAGCGGGCCGCCGCCCGCGCCCCGGCCCTGGCCGCGTCCACGCACCGGATCTGGGCCGCGGCGGCCATCAACGCCCAGACCAGCGACAGGGCAAATACCACCAGCACCGGAATCGCCATGGCCGCTTCCGCCGTAACCGCACCCCGGTCCTCGTTCCTTCCCCCGCCCCCGCCCCCGCCCCCACCGACGGTTCTGGGACGGCCCTTCTGCGCTGCGCCGCGGCCATCCCTAGAACTTCGCATCGAGCGCGTCCTTCAACAGTGACTGCAGCGCGGACATGACCGGTTGGCTGGTGACCACCTTGTAGAGCACCGCCGCAAACGCACAGGCAGCGATCGTCCCCACCGCGTACTCGGATGTCGTCATTCCGTCGTCCGACCGGATCCGACGCATCAGACCCCGCACCCAGCCACTGATTCGCTGTGCCATTCCAACCCCCACAACATGCATGGTTCACACGGATATCCATTGGTTCGAATTGATTCACGCCGGTTTCGCGTCGATTCACACAGAATCGGAAGACCACGGACCGCTCTATGTCAGTCGGTGTGCAGCAGACCGGTCGCCAGACCGATCACCACCGGCGCCACCCCGACGGACAGGAAGGCGGGAAGGAAACAGAGCCCCACCGGCGCGGTGATCAGCACACCCGCCCGCTGCGCACGCGCCACCGCCGTGCTCGCCCGCTCCGCCCGCATCGCCTCGGCCAGTCGCGCCACCGGTTCCGCTGCCGGGGCCCCGGTCGACCCCGCCCGGTCCAGGCATCGGGACAGGGCGCGTGCACCGGGTATCTCGCCGAACCTCCCCCAGGCCGCTGTGGGGTCACCGCCCAGCCGGATCTCCGCGGCGGTCCGCGCCAATCGCACGCCCACCGGGCCGCCCAGCGACTCCCCCACGGCCTCCGCCGCCTCCCTCGGCCCAGCACCAGCAGAGATGCAGGCGGCCAAGAGATCTGCCGCGAGCGGAAGTTGACGCACCACCTCCGCCGCCTCCGCAGCGTCCGGTTCCGTTTTCCGGCAGCGCTGCTTCCGTTGCCACAGCCATGCGCCGTACGCTGCCACCAGGCCGGCCATGCACCCAGACAGGCCACCCACCAGGACCGCGCCCGCCACAGCAACGCCCACCGGCGCCATCCACTCCTTCACCCGGACACCGGGCACCATCCGCCCGCTTCCGCGCGGTTCCGGGCCGGTCCCGAACAGCAGCGCACCTCGACGGCGTCCCTCACGCCTCCGTCGCCGCCCCACCAGGGCAAGTGCCAGACACACGGCCGTACCCACACCAGCCGACACGACCGCCACCCCGTAGGCGACTCCACCGATCACCACACTCATGCCGTCTCCGCCGCCCTTACGATCCGAGCGGCCCAGCAGAGCCCGGCCACCTCCAGTGACGCACCCGCGGCCAGGCAAGCCAACCCGGCCGGAGTGTGGAGCAGCACCTGCAACGGTTCGGCCCCCAGCGCAGCCCCCAGCCCCAGTCCCAGCACCGGCAACAGCGCCAGTACGGTCACCGTCGACCAAGCCCCAGCCAATTGGGCCCGCAACTCCTCCCGTCTGCGCCGCTCCGCGCGCAAAGCGCCCTCCAACCGGTCTAGACCCGCCGCGAGACCCGCACCTCCGTCCACCGCCACGCGCCAGCAGGCCGCCACCCCGGCAAGCCCGTCCAGCCCCGGCACCCGGGCCGCCTGACCGAGTGCCGTCGGCACGTCCCCGCCGAATCGCGCGGCAGCGGACACACCGGCCTCCGCCGCCCCCAGCACCCCGGCCCCTCGCACCGCGACGAGCAACGCCCTTCCCGGCTCGTGCCCGGCCCGCAACTCGCCCGCGACACCACCGCACAACGCGACCACCCCGTCGGCCCCGCGTTCCCGCTCACGCCGCAGAGCCCGTCGTCGCAGCCACCGCCGCGCCAACGGAACCGCCACCACTCCGGCCGGCACCGGAAGCACGGACCGCCCCAGCACGGCGACGATCAGCGCCACCAAGAGGCATAACCACTCCTGCCGCTCCCGCGTCCGCTTCCGGAGCCGGACCCAGGTCCGTTCCCCCCAATGGCGCAACGGCGACTCCACCACGTCGGCAAACAGCACCCGGACCCTGCGTCGCCCCCGGCCCCGCACCACCAGTGACCAGACCACCATCGCGAGGCACAGCACCGCCGCGCAGTTCGCGCCGGGTGACAGCCCCGCCGCCACGCCTCCGCTCACAGCGCACCTCCGATCAGCGACCGCAGCCGCTCCCAGCCCCGCTCCCGGACGAATCCGTCGGTGCCCCAGCGCAGTGCCGGCTCGGTCACAACCAGCCCGGACGTGTTCCTGTCCAGGACGTGCACCTCCGCGATCCGCCGCTTTCCGGTCCGGTCCCGCACGAGGTGGACGACCACCGACAGTGCCGCCGCCAACTGGCTGTGCAGAGCTGTCCGGTCCAGCCCCGCCGCCGTTCCCAGCGCCTCGAGACGGGCCGGGACGTGCTCGGCGGCATTCGCGTGAACCGTCCCGCAACCGCCTTCGTGCCCGGTGTTCAGTGCTGCCAGCAATTCCGAGACCTCGGCACCCCTCACTTCTCCGACCACCAACCGGTCGGGCCTCATGCGCAGCGCCTGCCGTACCAGGTCGCGGAGGGTCACCCGCCCCGCTCCCTCCTGGTTGGCGGGGCGGGACTCCAGGCGCACCACGTGCGGATGGTCCGGCCGCAACTCCGCCGAGTCCTCGGCGAGCACGATCCGTTCCCGTTCCCCGACCGCCCCCAGCAGGCTCGACAGGAGCGTCGTCTTCCCGGCGCCGGTCCCACCGCTGATCAGATACGAGACTCGGGCCTCGACCAGTGCCCTCAACACCCGATCACCGCCCGGCGGCACGGTCCCGGCCTCGACCATCTCCATCAGTGAGAACGCCCTGGGCCTCACCACACGCAGTGACAGACACGTCGAGCCGACGGACACAGGCGGCAGAACGGCGTGCATGCGGGTGCCGTCCGGCAGTCTGGCATCCACCCAGGGCCGGGCGTCATCCAGCCGTCTCCCCGCCACGGCAGCCAGCCGCTGCGCCAGCCTGCGCACCGCGGCGGCATCCCGGAACGTCACCCCGGTGAGTTCGAGACCACTGCCCCGGTCCACCCACACCCGGTCCGGTGCGGAGACGAGTACGTCCGTCACCGCCGAGTCGGCAAGAAGCGGCTCCAGCGCCCCGGTCCCGACCAGTTCGCCCCGCAACTCGTCGGCCGCGCAGAGGACTTCGGCATCCCCGAGCAACCGCCCCTGGGCCCGCAACGCGGCCGCCACGCCCGCAGGCGTCGGCGCGGCGCCGCTCTGAGCCAGCCGTTGCCGTACGGCGTCGAGCAGCGTCTCGGTCATGACGCGCCTCCCGCGCCGAGTCCCGCCACGCCGTCCGGAACGGAAGCCCGCTCCCAGAACGCCGCACAGAACCTGGCCAGCGGATCGCGCGGACTGCCACCGGGAGGCGCGCCGGTCTCCTGCGCCGCCGACAGCCCCGCGTCGAGCGGGAGTTCACCGGCGAGCGGCAGCCCCAGCGCCTGCGCCACCCACCGCTCGTCGAGCCCCGCCGCATAGGGGCCGCGGGCCACCACCCGCAGGTCGTCCAGGATCATCCCGACCGTCGATGCCACCCGCTTGGCCGCCGCGACCGCGCGGAGCTCTCCGGGCACCACCAGCAGCCCGAGGTCCAGCTGGCCGAGCGCCTCGGCCACCGACTCGTCGACCCGGCGCGGCAGATCCACGACCACCACACCGTCGAGCCTGCGCGCCGCCGCCAGGACCGCCCGCATGGCCGGCGGCGGAATGACCACACAGTCGTCACGGCCCCAGCTGAGCACCCGCAACCCATGCAGCGCCGGCAGCGACTCCTCCAGCGCACCGGCGCCGACCCTCCCCTTGGAATGGGCGAAATCCGGCCATCGCATGCCCTCGACTCGCTCGCCGCCGAGCAGCACATCGATGCCTCCGCCGAGCGGGTCGCCGTCGATCAGCATGGATCGCCGCCCCGCCCTGGCCGCGGTCACCGCGAGGGCACAGGCCAGTGTGGAGGCCCCGGAACCTCCCCGGCCGCCGATCACCCCGACGGTGAGCGCGGGCCGGCCGACACCTTCCGCCGCGTTGGCGATCTGGTCGACGAGCCACCCTTCCGATTCGGGCAGCCTCAGCACGTACTCGGCACCGATCTCCACGGCATTGCGCCAGACGTCCGGCGCATCCTCGTCCCTCCCGACGAGCATCACCCCGCGCCTGCGCCCGGCCCCGCGGCACCTTCGCGCGGCGTCGTCCCCCACGAGAACCATCGGGGCCTGTTCCCAGCTGCCCCTGCGCTCGGGCAACGAGTGATGAACTTCCGGTTCCGCTCCGGCAGCGGCACACAGCCGCAGCAGATCATCGAGGAGTTCCACGTCCTCGGTCACGATCAACGGTCCACCCCGCCGCGCTCCGGCGACCGGCAGACGATCCCGAGCGATGGATTCAGCCACGATCTCCGCCCCCTTCTCACTGCACGTTCATCGCGGGTTCGCAACGTTCTCGGGAGTCTCCGAGATCAGCGATTCCGCAACCCGCGGACTTCGCGGCTGGAATCACCGTGCAACGCTTCCGGAAATCTTGTGGATCTTGCTCAAAAACTGTGGACAACTCCGCCCCTGTGAATAACTCCGTCACCCATACCGATGGCATCCGGAGAGCAGCCCTTCCGTCACCGACCGTGACGGATCAAGATGAAGGAGACGGAGACGGAAGCGAACCGGCACCCCCGAAATGGAGGCAGAATGCTTGATTCCGCGCGGCAGAAACGTGCCCGGACATGCGACGACCCCCGCCGGGGGGGAGAGCGGGGGTCGTCCCCACGGCCGACTCGGGGGGGGGGAGGAGCCGGACCGGGTTAGCACGGTCGCGAACGATCCGTGACTTCCATGGTGTACCCGAGAGCCTTCTCAGGCAAACCCACACGCCGCAGTTTACGCCGAATGGTGGGCCCCTATGCTCTGCGTTGTGGAAAACCGCTTCTTGCCGCGCACAGCAGCCTTCTTCGACCTGGACAAGACGGTCATTGCGAAGTCTTCGACGCTGACCTTCAGCAAGTCCTTCTACCATGGCGGACTGATCAACCGCCGCGCCGTACTGCGCACTGCGTACGCACAGTTCGTGTTCCTTGCCGGAGGTGCAGATCACGACCAGATGGAACGGATGCGGGAATATCTCTCCGCGCTATGCAAGGGCTGGAACGTCCAGCAAGTGAAGGAAATCGTCGCCGAGACCCTGCACGACCTGATCGACCCGATCATCTACGACGAGGCGGCAACGCTCATCGAGGAGCACCACACCGCCGGACGCGATGTGGTGATCGTCTCCACCTCGGGCGCGGAGGTCGTCGAACCGATCGGTGAGCTGCTCGGTGCCGACCGGGTCGTCGCCACCCGGATGGTCGTCGGCGACGACGGCTGCTTCACCGGAGAAGTCGAGTACTACGCCTACGGACCGACGAAGGCCGAGGCGATCAAGGCGCTCGCGGTGTCGGAGGGGTACGACCTCTCGCGCTGCTACGCCTACAGCGACTCCGCGACGGACGTACCGATGCTGGAGTCCGTCGGGCACCCCCACGCGGTGAATCCGGACCGCGCCCTGCGCCGCGAAGCGACCCTTCGCGAGTGGCCGATTCTCATCTTCGACCGCCCGGTCCGCCTCAAGCAACGACTGCCCGCCTTCACCATGCCGCCGCGTCCGGCGCTGGTCGCGGCGGCGGCAGTGGGCGCCGCCGCTGTCACGGCGGGACTGGTCTGGTACACCTCCCGTCGCCGAAGCACCACGACCTCCCTCTGACAGCGGCGCGAGGGCCTGCCAGTCGGCGCGACGTCCCTCGCGAACCGCCGCCAACAGAACAACCGAACGCCTCGGGACCGGACACCACGGGGCCGGGCGGCGCCACCTCACCAACCCCGCTCAGGCGGCCGCCCGGCCCTCCCGTTCCTCGCAACCCGCGGGCGGCCGAATCGGCCGCCCGCGCACGCCGATTCACGCACCGAGTCAGGCCCGATCCACCGGTCCGACCGGTATGCGCAACTCGCCCGTAATTGAACCCAAAAGTAAAGAAGTGTGGCCGCCACTACCGCTCACCTCGGCTCTGGAGTACAAAGGACTCAACGGCCCGCGAGACCAAGGACATCCGAAAGGATTACCTGTAACGCACAGAAGGCCCCACGGACCGAGCATGAAAACCGAGTACCCACGCGACGTCGACCCGTCGATTACGGGCCAGCCGCACCAGGAATCGGGCAAGGGCGCCGACCTGATGGGCATATATCGAGGACGCTTGGTAACTGGGTAGACATGCCAGCGGCGGTACCGAGGACGGTGCCGCCGCAACCCTTTTGCAGCGGGCGCGCTCCTCGCCCGACGAACCGCTCCCCACCCGCGGACGACCGGCACGCCCCGCCCGGGGGTGGCGCCACGGCCGCGATACCACCCGCCGTGACCCGACCCGGGGACGATGCTCCGCCCCTCCCCGTATCAGCGCGTTCGTTCGCCGGTCCGGCTCCTCGGAACCGTCACCGTGCCGCGCGGATCCGCCGTCGGGTCACGCGGCCCCGCGCTGCAGCGCCTCGCAGACTGCCGTCGTTTCTCTGACGCCGAGTTCCACGGCTTTTCCGCAGTGCGCGATCCAGGTCGCCATTCCGGCCGGCGTCCCCGACAGGTACCCCTCGAGCGCCGCCACGTACGCCGCTCGTCCCTGCTCGGCGTACCCCACCTCGGCGGGGCAGATCGACTTGGGGTCAAGCCCGCTCCCGATCAGGACGATCCGCTCAGCGGTCCTGGCGACGAGACCGTTGTACGAGCAGAAGGGACGCAGGGCCAGAAGTTCACCGTGCACAACCGCCGCCGTCACCAGCGCGGGCGCGGCAGTCCCCGAAAGGATCAATGCGGAAAGCCCGTCCAGTCGCCCGGCCACCTCGTCGGCATCGGGCAGCGGCGCTTCGATCAGCGGTTCGTCGACGCGTTCGCCTGCGAGCCGCGGTCGGCCGACTGCGTCCTCGGGCTCCGCCCGTCCGGCCGCGACCAGATGCAACCGCGCCAGCACCCGCAATGGCGACTGCCGCCAGATGGAAAGCAGTTGGCCCGCTTCGGCAGTGAGCCGAAGGGCCGCTCCGACAACACGCGCCTCGTCGTCACCGCTGAAGTCGCTGCGTCGGCGCACCTCCTCCAGATTCCAGTCGGCACCGGACAGCACGGCCGAGCCGCGGGCGCCACGCAGCGCCGCTTCGGCGGTGACCTCGTTGCTGCGGCGCCTCATGATGCGGTGGCCGTAGACCCGGTCCACGGACTTGCGTACGGAGTCCACCGCCTCGGCGACTCCCGGCAGGGCACTCAGAGCGGCGAGCGGATCGGGGGCAGTCGTACTCATAAGTAACGAGGCTACGCGCCAACCACACCGATAACACCCGGGAGTGGGCTTCTTCACGAGGAGTGACAGCGGACCGCTGTCATGGCACTACCCTAGGTGAACATGAAGATCGCTTTCGTAGGCAAGGGCGGCAGCGGCAAAACCACGCTGTCCTCGCTCTTCATTCGCCACCTCGCAGCCAATGAAGCCCATGTCGTCGCAGTGGACGCCGACATCAACCAACACCTCGGGGCCGCTCTCGGGCTCGACGATCAGGAGGCCGCGGCACTTCCGGCCATGGGAGCCCATCTGCCCCTGATCAAGGAGTACTTGCGCGGCAGCAATCCGCGTATCGCCTCCGCCGGGACGATGATCAAGACGACCCCGCCGGGCGAGGGTTCACGATTGCTGCGGGTCCGCGAGAACAACCCGATCTACGAGGCGTGCGCCCGCACGGTCCGGCTCGACGACGGGGAGATCCGGCTGATGGCCACGGGGCCGTTCACCGAGTCGGATCTGGGAGTGGCCTGCTACCACTCGAAGGTCGGCGCGGTGGAACTCTGCCTCAACCATCTCGTCGACGGCCCCGACGACTACGTCGTCGTCGACATGACGGCGGGATCCGACTCGTTCGCCTCCGGGATGTTCACTCGCTTCGACATGACGTTCCTGGTCGCCGAACCGACCCGGAAGGGTGTCTCGGTCTACCGCCAGTACAAGGAGTACGCACGGGACTTCGGGGTCGCGCTGAGGGTCGTCGGCAACAAGGTCCAGGGCAAGGACGATCTGGAGTACCTCCGCTCCGAGGTCGGCGACGACCTGCTGATCACCGTCGGGCACTCCGACTGGGTCCGGGCGATGGAGAAGGGCCGGCCGGACCGTTTCGAGCAGTTGGAGGCGGAAAACCGGATGGCTCTGCAGGCTCTGCAGAACGCCGCCGACGACTCGTACGGGCAACGCGACTGGGAGCGCTATACCCGCCAGATGGTGCACTTCCATTTGAAGAACGCCGAGAGTTGGGGCAACGAGAAGACAGGCGCCGACCTGGCTGCCCAGGTCGACCCCTCTTTCGTGCTCGACGAGCGGTTCGCACGGGATGATGCCGCGCAGCCCGTCTGATCGGGTCCCGTCCGGCTGCGGACGGGACCGTGAAAATGTGCTTGCGGGGGACGACTCGCCATACTCGGGACGCCACTCGGGTGGATTGCGCCAGGTCGGCACGGCGAGGTCTCGGACATCGGCCGCGGGCTCGGGTGTGCGGCCGATACTCGTACGCAGCCGCCACCCCGCGCAGCCGCCTCGTCATCATCAACGCTCGACGAGCCGGTGTCCGCTCCCATGCACGCTGTCCTCGCCGCCCCGTTCGTCGGCCCCCGGCGCCCTGCCGACATGCGCATTCGTTCCTGCCTCCAGCCTCGATCGCCCGGTGCCTCCGAGGAATTCCGCCCAGCCCTCGGCCGGGGCCTGGCCCACATCGAGCGTGGCGAGTTTCGCCGGCATCGCCGGATCCCGCGCGTCCAGCCAGTCGGCCAGTTGCTGGAAGGAAACGCACCGGACACCTTTCCTCGTGCAGACTTTCGCGATGGTCTGCACGACGGCTCGCATGTACGTACCGCCGTTCCAGGACTCGAAGTGATTGCCGTTGATCAGCGGAGCACGTTTCCGTCGTAGGCACGGTCGAACGCCTCGAGCAGGCCGTCGCGCATCCGATTCCCCCAGCGTTCGCGCCAGGACGGATCTCCCTGGGTCGTGCCGGACTGGTTGAACATGAAGTTGTAGTCCAGGTGCCGACGCCGCCTTCCGGACCGCAGAAGTGCCCATTGAAGTGGCTGCCGATCTCGTTGCCCTCCTCCCAGGCACCTCGTAGCTGAGCGAGGGTGTTCCGGATGCCGTCGGTGTCGTTGAAGCCGATGCCCGAGCTGCCGATGCCGTGCTTCGGCGGGTCGTAGAGTTCCCGCTTCCCTTCCGGCAACATGCACACGCCGCTGAGGAAGTAGGTCATGCTGGCCGGGTACTTCCTGCCCACCTCGCGGAACGCGAGAACAGCTTCTGGCTGCCCTCCCCCGCACCGTCCCAGGAGAACACCACGAACTGCGACGGCTTCTGACGGGACGCCAGGCACTGTGCCACCGGTTGATTCGGCCGACTGTCGGTGAAGGCGGTGGAGCCGTCGCCGATGAGCCGCAACACACTCTTGGGCGCGTACCCCGGAACCTTCTTCGCCACCGTCTTCTTCGCTTGTGCTTCCGGCTTCACGGCGCCGGGCCCGGCGGCTCCGGCCGGCGCGCCTGGTTCGGACGAGCAGCCGGTCACCCCCGCCAGCGCGACAACTGCAGCGCACAGACCACCCCATCCGGCGGCCCGTCTCGTCGCGGCCCCCTCTTCGCGGCTCCCCCTTCGTAGCACCACCCTTCTCGACGCCGCCCTTCTCAGCGCCACCCCCTTTGGCGCCGCACATGCGCTCCATGGCAGCCGGCATCCGCCCAGCGTCCCCCTCGCAGTAAATTTGCACTGAATGTACCCATATAGAGCGATCTGTGCTGCATGCACTAGCAGCAACAGCCGAGCGGTGGGCCATGCAAAAAATGCTTATTCACCGGAATGGATGAATGAATAGGTCATTTGACCCCAAGCATGGACGCAAGTCTTTACTCTCCATTACGATCTATTTACCAAGAGTTGGGAAATGTCGCCGCCAAGCGCCCTGCTTCCCGGCCGCTTTCCCCCATGTTTCGCGCCCACGCTGTCCGGAGGAGACGGAAACATGTCCGCTTGCGTACCCACACGTCATGACCGCGCGTCCCGCAGTTCGCGTCCATCCCGCTCATCGGGGGTCAAGCGACCACACAGCCCGCCGTCGTCACCACCGGGCGGTCCACGACTCCGTATCTCGGGCGCCGATCTCTCCGCGTCCATCACTGTCTTTCTTCTAGCAGTCCCCATGTCGCTCGGGCTGGCCGTCGCCATGGACGCCCCACTGACGGCCGGACTGATCTCCGCCGCGATCGGCGGTATCGTCGCCGGGCTGCTCGGCGGCACCCCACTTCAGGTCAGCGGCCCATCCGCCGGACTGACCGTGGTCACAGCCGAGTTGATCCAGATCTACGGCTGGCGCACCACCTGCGCGATCACGATCGGTGCCGGACTGCTCCAGATCGTGCTGGGATCGCTGCGGGCAGCACGCAGCGCCCTCGCGGTCAGCCCCGCCATCGTTCACGGCACGCTCGCCGGCATCGGCGTGGCCATCGCGCTCGCTCAGCTGCACATCGTGCTCGGCGGCTCACCTCAGAGTTCCGCGGTATCCAACATCATTGCCCTGCCGGACCAGTTGGGGCGGGTGAGTCCGTCGGCGCCGCTCATCGGAATGCTGACCATCACCGTCCTGGTTCTGTGGCCGCGGACTCCGGGCCGACTCGGCCGGACAGTACGACGGGTGCCGGCAGCCCTCGCCGCGGTGGTGACCGCGACGGTGGTGGCCGGGGTCGCGACGCCCGGAATCGCCCGCGTCGATCTGCCGTCCTGGCGCTCGCACGCCCTACCGGAACTGCCCCACGGTCCGGTGCTCGCTCTCGCCACCGCAGTGTTCACCGTGATGCTGGTGGCCAGTCTGGAATCGCTGCTTGCGGCAGTCGCCGTGGACAAGCTGACGGCCGACCGCTTCGGCGGACGAGCCGCCGACCGGAGCAGGGACGCATCCTCGCCGCCGCCCGTGTCGGCTATGGCAACAGTGCCCAACCTGCCTTTCTCGCCCGGCGATTCAGTCACGGCAGCCGTCTGCACCCCTCCCGCCGCCCCCTCCGAGCCCGCCTCGTCTGACCCGCCCGGCCCGCCGGTCGGGCGCTCCGACCTCGACCGCGAACTGCGTGCGCAAGGCATCGCCAACACCCTGTCCGGGCTGGTGGGCGGACTTGCGGTGTCCGGGGGCGCGGTGCGCAGTTCGGCGAACGTACGGGCCGGGGCCACCAGCCGCGCCTCCACCGTGCTGCACGGCATCTGGGTGGTTCTTGCCACCGGGCTCCTGGTCACCGTCCTGGAGCTGATCCCGTTGGCCGCGCTCGCCGCGCTGGTCATGATGGTCGGCATCCAGATGGTGAGTTTCGCCCACATCCGCAATGTCCATAAGCACCGGGAATTCCTGGTGTACGGCGCGACGATCACCGGCGTGATCCTTTTCGGCGTTCTCAAGGGCGTGGCGATCGGCATCGCGGTGGCAGTGGTCGTCGCCCTCCACCGGCTGGCCCGTACCAGAATCACCGTCACCGATCAGGATGGGCGGCATCTGGTCGTCGTACGGGGCCAGTTGACGTTCCTCGCGGTCCCCAGGCTCAGCCGGACGTTCGGGCGGCTGCCGCAGGACGGAGATGTGGTCGTCGAACTGGACGGTTTCTTCATGGACCACGCGGCATACGAGACGATCCAGGACTGGAGCATCGCCCAGAGGGCCCACGGCGGCCGGGTCGTCTTCACCGGCAGGTCCGGGAGCCGGATCGTGGAGACTGCCTCGGCCGCGCATTCTTGTTGCAGCCTCTGGACACCATGGCGCAACCATCACTGTCGCGATCGGTCCGAGCAGACGCACGGTCTTCCCGAGGGCGGTGGCACGCCGTCCTGCGATGTCCCCGAACCGCACATTGCCACTGCCCCGGACTCCGGCGCGAAGCGCGCCTTCCGCACGTGCGGCACCACCGCGCCGGTCCCCGGACCCGATGCCTTCGCCTCTCCCCATCGAGGCACCGCCGACGGCGCCCCTCCCAGCTCTGACGCCACTCCCGATGACCTTCCCGGCACGGGCCACGGCCACAGATCCGGCATCGCTGCGAGCGCCATCCGCGATCGCGGTCCAGGCCTCGGGCACGACCATGGCCTCGACCCCGCTCAGAGGCCCGGCCAAGGCACTGGCCACAACTGTGGCTCCGACGATCCGACCGGTGCTTGCCCCCTTGCCACCGACCCTGGCCCTGCTCCCGCCTGCCCTGCCGCCGCTCGCTCCGTCACTGGAGGCGACAGCGCCCTTGCCCCGGTGGGCGCATCGACCGCCGACCGGCGTCAGACGGGCGGAAACCGCCTGGTGAGCGGCCTGAGCACGTTCCAGCGCCACACCGCCCCGTTGGTGCGCGAGGAACTGGCCCGGTTGGCCCGGGAGGGACAGCGTCCCTCCCAGCTCTTCATCACCTGTGCCGATTCCCGTCTCGTCACCAGCATGATCACGGCAAGCGGGCCGGGCGATCTGTTCACCGTCCGGAATATCGGCAATCTGGTGCCGCCGCCGAACACCGAGTCCGGGGACGATTCGGTGGGCGCCGCCATCGAATACGCGGTGGATGTGCTGGGGGTGGATTCCATCACCGTTTGCGGGCACTCCGGGTGCGGTGCGATGCAGGCACTGCTCGACGGCACACGGACCCCGGACACTCCGCAGACGTCCCTGTGGCGCTGGCTGAGACACGGACTGCCGAGTCTGAAGCGGATGGCGTCACGGCATCATCCCTGGGCCCGGATCTCCGGCCGTCTGCCCACGGACGCGGTGGAACAGCTCTGCCTCACCAATGTAGTGCAGCAGTTGGAACATCTGCGGGCCCATGAATCTGTGGCACGACGACTGTCCGAGGGCACCCTTCAACTGCACGGGATGTACTTCCACGTGGGCGAGGCTCAGGCGTATCTGCTGACCGGGCCCGCGAGCGTCGGCATCGCACTTGACGAGGTCTTCGACCAGGTGGGCCCCGGCGATGTCTGCGCCGCCCCCGGGATTTCGCCGGGGAGACCAGGAGCCGCGAGAACCCAGGACCCGTCCGGAACACCGGGAACCGCCGGAACACTGTCGAGACCGGGTGCACCGGGGAGACCGGGCGCCCCTTCCGACCCGGACGGTCTGGAACGCACCGGCGTCTGAATCCGGCCGCTCGCCCCCGGGAAACCCGAGCCTGCGGACACCACGGGCACGTGGAACACCACGAACCGCCCGGTGCCCTCGAATGCTCAGTCCGCTCGGACGCCGAATGTGCCCCGATGCGCTCCGACGCCCGGTTCCCTCGGATGCCTGGCCCCTTCGGATGCCCCGTCCCTGTGCCCTCGGCCGGCAGCCCTTCGGCCGCCCGAGGGCACCGGCTCCGTGACGAAAACGGACGAATGCTGAACCGGATACACCCCGGGTCCGTAGGAACTTCCGTGAGACCTCATGCCCCCGCTTTCCCGCCGCCACCTGGAGCGCATCACGTCGCACCGCGTCGTGTCACTGCGCGCCGCGTCGCACGGTGCCGCGCAGCATGGAAGAGCGGGGCCATGGTCCCATACACCGAAACACAGGTCTAAACCAATTCTCGGCAGACCCTTGTCACCCGGCCCTCCGGCCTGATGAGCTATGCACGGGACACAACGGACACCCTGGGAATGGGAGATGTCGTGAGCAATGACAGCCTGGCCAATCTGCTTCGTGAGGAGCGCCGATTCGCGCCGCCTGCCGATCTGGCCGCGAACGCCAACGTCACAGCGGAAGCTTACGAGCAGGCCGAGGCTGACCGGCTGGGCTTCTGGGCCGAGCAGGCCCGCCGTCTGACCTGGGCAACGGAGCCGACCGAGACGCTCGACTGGAGCAACCCGCCCTTCGCCAAGTGGTTCGCGGACGGCAAGCTCAACGTCGCGTACAACTGCGTGGACCGTCACGTCGAGGCCGGTCACGGCGACCGGGTCGCCATCCACTTCGAGGGCGAGCCAGGCGACAGCCGTGCCATCACGTACGCCGACCTGAAGGACGAGGTCTCCCGCGCCGCGAACGCCCTCACCGAGCTCGGTGTCGGCAAGGGCGACCGGGTCGCCGTCTACCTCCCGATGATCCCCGAGGCCGCCATCGCCATGCTGGCCTGCGCCCGCATCGGCGCCGCGCATTCGGTGGTGTTCGGCGGCTTCTCGGCCGACGCCATCGCCGCCCGCATCCAGGACGCGGACGCCAAGGTCGTCATCACCTCCGACGGCGGCTACCGCCGGGGCAAGCCGTCCGCGCTCAAGCCGGCCGTGGACGAGGCCGTCTCCCGCATCGACGGCGTCGAGCACGTCCTCGTGGTCCGGCGCACCGGCCAGGACACCGCGTGGACCGAGGGCCGTGACGTCTGGTGGCACGAGATCACCGGCCGGCAGTCCGCCGAGCACACCCCCGAGGCGTTCGAGGCGGAGCAGCCGCTCTTCATCCTGTACACCTCCGGCACGACGGGTAAGCCGAAGGGCATCCTGCACACCTCCGGCGGCTACCTCACGCAGGCCGCGTACACGCACCACGCGGTCTTCGACCTCAAGCCGGAGACCGACGTCTTCTGGTGCACCGCCGACATCGGCTGGGTGACCGGACACTCGTACATCGTCTACGGCCCGCTGGCCAACGGCGCGACGCAGGTCATGTACGAGGGCACGCCCGACAGCCCGCACCAGGGCCGCTTCTGGGAGATCGTGCAGAAGTACGGCGTCACGATCCTCTACACCGCGCCGACCGCGATCCGCACGTTCATGAAGTGGGGAGACGACATCCCCGCCAAGTTCGACCTGAGCAGCCTTCGGGTTCTGGGGTCGGTCGGTGAGCCGATCAACCCCGAGGCGTGGATGTGGTACCGCAAGCACATCGGCGCCGACAAGTGCCCGATCGTGGACACCTGGTGGCAGACGGAGACGGGCGCGATGATGATCGCGCCGCTGCCCGGCGTCACGACGACCAAGCCGGGAAGCGCCCAGCGCGCCCTGCCCGGCATCAGCGCCACAGTGGTCGACGACGAGGCCAACGAGGTGCCGAACGGTGGGGGCGGCTATCTCGTCCTCACGGAGCCGTGGCCGTCGATGCTCCGCACCATCTGGGGCGACGACCAGCGCTTCATCGACACCTACTGGTCGCGGTTCGAGGGCAAGTACTTCGCCGGTGACGGCGCCAAGAAGGACGAGGACGGCGACATCTGGCTGCTCGGCCGGGTCGACGACGTGATGCTCGTGTCCGGTCACAACATCTCGACCACCGAGGTCGAGTCGGCGCTCGTGTCGCACCCCTCGGTCGCGGAGGCCGCCGTCGTCGGCGCCGCCGACGAGACGACCGGCCAGGCCATCGTCGCGTTCGTGATACTGCGCGGTTCGGCCACCGCGTCCGACGAGCTGGTCGCGGAGCTGCGCAACCACGTCGGCGCCACGCTGGGCCCGATCGCCAAGCCCAAGCGGATCCTGCCGGTCGCCGAGCTGCCGAAGACCCGCTCCGGCAAGATCATGAGGCGGCTGCTGCGGGATGTCGCGGAGAACCGAGAGCTGGGCGATGTCACGACGCTCACCGACTCCTCGGTCATGGATCTCATCCAGAACCAGCTGCCGTCGTCCTCCGGCTCGTCCGAGGACTGAACACACCCCGTAACCGAGCGAGGCACCGGTGCCCGGGCCGCAGAACCCGGGCACCGGGGTCCGGGCAGCGGGACCCTAGCGGCAGATCCGAGCCGCGGGTCCTCGGACAGGAAACAACGAGTGCCTGGGCACCAAGGCCCGAGCACGCCCCCGAGGGGCATCCGGCAACGCGCCGGATGCCCCTCGGGCATTTTTGGGGCGGAGATCACCGGATACAACCCGGCGCATCCCGGGTACAGTGGCTAGCGCGTCAACAGCTCAACAAAAAATCTTCACTGGGTGTGCCGGGAAGTCTGGTCGGCAAGTGCATCAACCATGCCACCGCTGCCGTACCGACCGACCCGGAGGTTCCCTCTCGTGGCCGCGCCCACCCCCACGCCCTCGTCCCGCCGTACCTTCCTGGGGCGGTTGTCCCTTCCCGAGCGGAACTATCTCGCGGACGCCCTGCGCACCGAGACCGTCGGCGGGGTCATCCTGCTGGTCGCGGCAGTGGCGGCCCTGATATGGGCGAACGCCTTCGGCTCCAGTTACGCGGCCGTCAGCGAATTCCACTTCGGCCCCGCCTCGCTGGGCCTCGACCTCTCCGTCGAGCACTGGGCGGCGGACGGGCTGCTGGCCATCTTCTTCTTCGTCGCGGGCGTCGAACTCAAACGGGAACTGGTCGCTGGCGAACTGCGCGACCCCAAGGCAGCCGCGCTGCCGGTCATCGCCGCGCTCTGCGGCATGGCCGTCCCGGCCGTCGTCTACACGGCCGAGGTCCTGATCGGCGGGGGCTCCACCGACGGCTGGGCCGTCCCCACCGCCACCGACATCGCCTTCGCGCTCGCCGTCCTCGCGGTCATCGGCACCTCGCTGCCGAACGCGCTGCGTGCCTTCCTGCTGACGCTCGCCGTCGTCGACGACCTCTTCGCGATCCTGATCATCGCCGTCTTCTTCACCGAGAAGATCAACTTCATGGCGTTGATCGGCGCCTTCGTCGGCCTCGTCGTGTTCTACCTGCTGCAGCGTGCCAAGGTGCGCGGCTGGTACGTCTACGTACCGCTCGCCGTGGTGATCTGGGGCCTGATGTACAACAGCGGCATCCACGCCACCATCGCCGGGGTCGCCATGGGCCTCATGCTGCGCTGCACCCGGCAGGACGGCGAGACGCACTCCCCCGGTGAGCGCATCGAGCACCTGGTACGCCCCCTCTCGGCCGGTGTCGCCGTGCCACTGTTCGCCCTCTTCTCCGCCGGGGTGTCCCTCTCCGGGGGAGCGCTGGCGAACGTCTTCACCCGGCCCGAGACGCTCGGGGTCGTCCTGGGCCTGGTCGTCGGCAAGACAATCGGCATCTTCGGGGGCACCTGGCTGGCCACCCGCTTCACCAAGGCGGAACTGAACAAGGACCTGGCCTGGGCGGACGTCTTCGCGATCGCGTCGCTTGCGGGCATCGGCTTCACCGTCTCGCTCCTCATCGGCGAGCTGGCCTTCGTCGGCGACGCGGACACGATCAACGAGATCAAGTCAGCCGTGCTGATCGGTTCCCTCACGGCCGCGCTGTTCTCCGGAACGCTGCTCAAACTCCGTGTACGCAAATATCGGATGCTGCACGAGGCCGAGGAGCTCGACGAGGACCAGGACGGCGTGCCCGACGTCTATGAGCAGGGCGATCCGGAGTACCACCTGCGGATGGCCGCGATCCACGAGAAGAAGGCGGCCGAGCACCGACGCCTTGCCCGACTGGCGGGGGCAGCGAGCAGCAAGCCGGACAGTCCGGCATGATCTGACACCAGATGTGTTGAGCAGGAGAGCAGAAGTAGGGAGTCAGGGATGAGCGACCCCGGCAACATGGCGGGCAACACCGACCGCAGTCTCGGACAGTTGGTCGCCGCGGCGACGGCCGAGATGTCCGCACTGGTGCACGACGAGATCGCCCTGGCCAAGGCGGAGGTACGCCAGGATGTCAAGCGTGGAGTCACCGGCAGTGTGGTGATCATCATCGCGGGCGTGCTGCTTCTGTTCGCGATCCCCGTACTGAGCTTCGCGGCGGCGTACGGAATCCACAACCTGGGACTCGGGCTGGCCTGGTCGTTCCTGATCGTGGGCGGAGCGTTCATCGTCCTGGGTGCGCTGCTCGCCCTGTTCGCCGTCGCCAAGTTCAAGAAGGTGAAGCCTCCGGAGAGGTCCATCGCCTCGGCGAAGCAGACGGCGGCGGTCCTTCAGGGCGTCAAGCCCCATCCGCGCGCCACCACCGCGGCGGGGACGGGCCCTCCGGCCGTCACCGGCAGCACCCGGGCGGACAAGGCTCTGGAGGCGGCTCCGGCACAGGACGAGGCGCCGGCTGTGGCACGCTCGACCACATGATGGACCACGATTCCAGTGCGCCCGACCCGGTAGGTCCAAAAGGCCGGTCAGGAGATCCGAAAGGCCGGTCGGGAGATCCGAAGGGCCGGTCGGGCCGGGACGGCACGCCCTCCGACGTCGACAGGCCCGGACCGGCCGGTGCCGGAGGGCCGGTCCGGCTCGACGGACCGTGGACCCACCGCGACGTGGCGGCGAACGGCGCCCGCTTCCACATCGCCGAGCTCGGCGAGGGACCGCTCGTCCTGCTGCTGCACGGTTTCCCGCAGTTCTGGTGGACCTGGCGGCACCAGCTCACCGCCCTGGCCGACGCCGGATACCGCGCCGTGGCGATGGACCTGCGGGGCGTGGGCGGCAGCGACCGTACGCCCCGGGGGTACGACCCCGCCAATCTGGCGCTCGACGTCACCGGCGTGATCCGCTCGCTCGGCGAACCGGACGCGGCACTCGTCGGTCATGACCTGGGCGGCTACCTCGCGTGGACAGCCGCCGTGATGCGGCCGAAGCTGGTGCGCCGTCTCGTGGTCTCCTCAATGCCGCACCCACGCCGTTGGCGCTCCTCGATGCTCTCCGACTTCGCGCAGTCCCGTGCGGGGTCGTACGTGTGGGGCTTCCAGCGTCCTTGGGTGCCGGAGCGTCAGCTCGTCGCGGACGACGCGGCCTTGGTGGGGCGGCTGATCCATGACTGGGCGGGTCCCCGGACCCCTGAGTTCCCCGACGACGCGACGCTCGACGTCTACCGACGCGCGATGTGCATCCCGTCGACCGCACACTGCTCGATCGAGCCGTACCGGTGGATGGTGCGCTCCCTGGCCCGTCCGGACGGAATCCAGTTCAACCGGCGGATGAAGCTGCCGGTACGCGTCCCCACGCTGCACCTGCACGGCTCACTCGATCCGGCGGTCCGTACCCGGAGCGCGGCGGGGTCCGGCGAGTACGTCGAGGCGCCGTACCGTTGGCGACTTTTCGACGGTCTGGGGCACTTCCCGCACGAGGAGGATCCGGCCGGGTTCTCAGCCGAACTCATCAACTGGCTCAAGGACACCGAGCCCGACCGGTAGCCGCGCACGCACGGTTGTCCGACGAACGCCAATTGCCTGCCGCATAGGCCGATTGGCTGACGGACGGGCGGTTACCGACCATGAGGCACGGGCAGACGTCGAGGTATGGGCTGGACGCACGACATCGGTGACGCAGCACGCAACCGTCGCTCGACCGCCACGGCGGATCGGGGCAATCACGAGAGGGGCGGCCCCCAGGGCCGGGTGCATGACATGCATGTGATGCACGATCCCCGGCTCGGCATCCCGCGTATCCTGCGCCGCCGGGCCCGCTGGGTCTCGGCACGACTGCGCCACCCGCGTGGGTGAGTTTCCGGATGTGAGTCGCTCTTCTGCAGGGTGGTGTACTCCTGTGCGGTGACATGCTTCCGTACGGGCGCCGGACCGGCTCACCGGCCGGCGCTCCGGCCGGCCCCGAGCTCCGGGCTTCTCACCGACCGGAGGCCGATGGACGTGCCGGTCGGGCGTCGCACCACAGGTAGCAGGTGGCAGGCCGCAAGCGGCAGATGACAGTTCGCGACATGACGACGGCGGGGCCTGGTGCTGTCGCTCCCGGCGCCAGGGCCCGCCGTCGAACTGCCGCCTGTCGTGCGACGCCTGGCAGGCACGGCCCGGCCTGCGGCCGAACAACGGCAGTCTGGAGACAGCCCTTAGAGAGCGCACCCCTGGCTGTCGACCTGTTGGTTGGCGGAGCGGCCGTGCGCGATGTCCTGGCGGATCTCGTCGGCCGTCAACGCGTAACCGGTGTCCGGGTCGTCGAGCGACTTCGCGAATACGACTCCGTACACCTTGCCGTCGGGCGTCAGCAGCGGTCCGCCCGAGTTGCCCTGACGGACGGTCGCGAAGAGCGAGTACACATCGCGGCGGACGGTGCCCCGGCGGTAGATGTCCGGTCCGTTGGCGTCGATACGGCCCCGCACCCGCGCGGACCGTACGTCGTACGAGCCGTTCTCCGGGAACCCGGCGACGATGGCGCCGTCCCCGGTCCGCGCATCCTGGTCGGCGTCGGTGAACTGCAGCGGCTTCGCGTCGAGGTCCGGTACGTCGAGTACGGCGATGTCGCGCTGCCAGTCGTAGAGCACGACCTTCGCGTCGTACAGCCGGCCCTGGCCGCCGATCTGCACGGTCGGCTCCTCGACGCCGCCGACGACGTGGGCGTTGGTCATCACACGACGGTCGGCGAACACGAATCCGGTGCCTTCGAGGACCTTGCCGCAGCTCGGCGCGGTGCCGACGACCTTGACGATGGACTGCTGGGCGCGGACCGCGACGGGGCTGGTGCTCAACGCCGGGTCCGGGGCCTGGACCTCGGTGATCGGCTCGTTGGCGAAGGGGCTGAAGACCTGCGGGAAGCCGTTCTGGGCGAGCACCGACGAGAAGTCCGTGAACCAGGTCGAGGCCTGTACGGGCATCACCCGCGAGATGCCGAGCAGGACCGACGAGCTGCGGACCTCCTTGCCCACTGTCGGCAGGGTGGTGCCGGCCAGGGCCGAACCGATCAGCCAGGCGACCAGCAGCATCGCGACCACGTTGACCAGGGCGCCTCCGGTGGCGTCGAGGGCGCGGGCGGGCGACCACGTGATGTACCGGCGGAGCTTGTTCCCGAGGTGCGTGGTGAACGCCTGCCCGACCGAGGCGCACACGATCACGATGACGACCGCGACCACCGCCGCCGTCGACGAGACCTCCGAGCCGCTCGTCAGCTGGTCCCACAGGATCGGCAGCAGATAGACGGCGACGAGACCGCCACCGAGGAACCCGATCACCGACAGGATGCCGACGACGAACCCCTGTCGATATCCGATGACAGCGAACCACACGGCGCCGGCCAGCAGCAGGATGTCCAGCACGTTCACCGTCTACAGCCTCACAGATTCGTCACCGGGCCCGTCGATCGGCTGGTTCCGGCCGGGGCCGGACAGCGCAGCACGGGGCCAGCCTGTCATGCGTGCCAGTCGAGCGGCACCTGCTTGCCGGTGTCCCACGGGCGCTCCCAGCCCGCGAAGTGCAGGATCCGGTCGATCACGCCTGCGGTGAAACCCCAGACAAGAGCGGATTCGACCAGGAATGCCGGGCCCCGATGGCCCCTGGGATGTACCGCTGTCGCCCGATTGGCCGGATCAGTGAGATCCGCCACGGGAACGGTGAAGACCCGGGCGGTCTCACCCGGATCGACGACTCCGACCGGGCTCGGCGACCGCCACCAGCCGAGGACCGGCGTCACGACGAAGCCGCTCACGGGGATGTAGAGCCGGGGCAGCACACCGAACAGCTGCACCCCGCGCGGGTCGAGACCGGTCTCCTCCTGCGCCTCCCTCAGCGCGGCCCGCAGCGGCCCCGTCGTCCCCTGGTCGCCGTCCTCCGGGTCCAGGGCACCGCCGGGGAAGGAGGGCTGCCCGGCATGGGAGCGCAGGCTTCCGGCTCTCTCCATGAGGAGCAGTTCGGGACCGCGCTCGCCCTCGCCGAACAGGACGAGGACGGCAGACTGCCGTCCGGCACCGTTCTCGGGAGGCAGGAAGCGGCTGAGCTGACCCGGCTCGACGGTCCGCACGGCCGTGGCCACCGGGACGAGCCATTCGGGCAGGCCCTCCGTCGTCACGGTGAGACAGGAGTCCTGCCCCGCGCCCGCCGTGGCCCCGTCCGCTCCCCGCGTTGTCCCGCCCGCTCCCGCCATGGCAACGGCAGGAGGGGGCGCTGCGGCCATCGCCGCGCGATTCACCACGTCGCCCCGGCCGTCCTTGCTCCGCCCGTCCGCACTCGGCCGGCCCGCACCCTGTCGGTCAGTGCTCTGCCGGTGGTCAACACTCTGCCGTTGACCAGCGCTCTGTCGGCGATCAGCGTTCTGTCGGCCCGTGCTCTGTTCTCGCGTCTTCATAGGCACCCCTCGTCTCACAACGCCTGGCGTCACGCATTTCGTTCCGGGGCGGACGTCGGTACGTCAGCTGCCCCCAGGCCCGGGCGCGGGCTTCCCCGGGTAGTCCGCCGGCGGGTTCAGCCGCTGACCGGGCTGACCGCCCATCTCGTACTTCAGCAGCTTCCTGGCCTTCTCCGGGTCCGTCTCGCCCTCCCCGTACGCGGGGCAGAGCGGCGCGATCGGACAGGCGCCGCAGGCGGGCTTGCGGGCATGGCAGATGCGCCGGCCGTGGAAGATGACGCGGTGCGAGAGCATGGTCCACTCGCTCTTCGGGAAGATCGCACCGATCTCGGCCTCCACCTTCTCCGGGTCCTCCTGCTCCGTCCACTTCCAGCGACGGACGAGGCGGCCGAAGTGCGTGTCGACGGTGATGCCCGGTACGCCGAAGGCGTTGCCGAGGACGACATTGGCGGTCTTGCGGCCGACCCCCGGCAGCGTGACCAGGTCGGACAGGCGGCCCGGCACCTCGCCACCGAAATTGTCCCTGATCGCCGCGGAAAGCCCTATGAGCGACTTGGCCTTGGCCCGGAAGAAGCCGGTCGGCCGGACGATCTCCTCCAGCTCCTCCGGAACGGCCGCGGCCATGTCCTCGGGCGTGGGGTAGGCGGCGAAGACCGCGGGGGTGGTCTGGTTGACCCTCAGGTCGGTGGTCTGGGCGGAGAGGACCGTGGCGACGAGAAGCTCGAACGGGTTCCTGAAGTCCAGCTCGGGGTGGGCGTACGGGTAGAGCTCGGCGAGTTCGCGGTTGATCCTGCGGGCGCGACGGACCATCGCCAGATGCGATTCCGGCTTCGCGGCCCTCGCCACCCTGTTCGCCCTGGCCCCGTCGGCCCCCTTGGACGCCTCTGCCGCCTTGGTCGCCTTGACAGCCCTCTTGGCCTGCACGGTCTTCGCGGCTTTCGCAGCCTTCCCGGTCTTCGGGACCTTCGGGGCCTTCACGGCCTTCGTTCCAGCACTCCCGGACTGCGCGACCACAGGGCGATTTGTCGCCTTTTTCGGACGACTCGCAGCCTGTTCGCCCATAGCGGAATCACGGCCCTCCGACACCCCACCAGCCCCCTTGGCCTGCGTTCTCACCGGCGATTTGGACACCCGGCCAGCCTAGAGCCACACGTCGCCATCCGCCCCGGTCACCGCGTACACACCCTCGATCGTCCCCCTGACGCACGGTTCGGCACGTACGTGCGTCAAACTGGTTTGTGATTGATCGCACTGTTTTACCGTCCGGCATGATGGGGACCACGGTTTCCTGAACAGGCCGACAAGGAGAGAACTCGTGGACGACGTTCTGCGGCGCGCCCCGCTTTTCGCGGCGCTCGATGACGAGCAGGCCGCGGAGCTCCGCGCCTCGATGAGTGAGGTGACCCTCGCACGCGGCGACGCTCTTTTCCACGAGGGCGACCCGGGCGACCGCCTCTACGTGGTGACCGAGGGCAAGGTGAAGCTCCACCGCACCTCCCCCGACGGCCGCGAGAACATGCTGGCCGTCCTCGGTCCCGGAGAGCTCATCGGCGAGCTCTCGCTCTTCGACCCGGGCCCGCGCACCGCAACCGCGACCGCGCTGACCGAGGTCAAGCTCCTCGGCCTCGGACACGGCGACCTCCAGCCCTGGCTGAATGCCCGCCCCGAGGTGGCCTCGGCGCTGCTGCGCGCCGTCGCGCGCCGTCTCCGCAAGACCAACGACCAGATGTCCGACCTGGTCTTCTCGGACGTCCCCGGCCGGGTCGCCCGCGCCCTCCTGGACCTCTCGCGGCGCTTCGGTGTCCAGTCCGAGGAAGGCATCCACGTGGTCCACGACCTGACGCAGGAAGAGCTGGCCCAGCTGGTCGGCGCCTCCCGCGAGACGGTCAACAAGGCGCTCGCGGACTTCGCGGGACGTGGCTGGCTGCGCCTGGAGGCGCGCGCCGTGATCCTGCTCGACGTGGAACGTCTGGCGAAGCGCTCCCGCTAGCCGAATAGCCGAAGCGCTCCCGCCGACCGCACGAGGAGGCCCCGGGCCCCCGCGCGGCGGTCCGGTGCGACCGGGTCCGATCCGCTGCGACCGGTCCCGAGCCGGTGCGGCTGGTTCCGGTCCGCTCCGACCGGGGCCGGAGGCAGGGCGACCAGGGCCGATCCGATCCGGTGTGCCCCCGATCGGGCTGATCCGGTCCGATTCGAGGCTCGGCCCGGCACGATCAGGGCCCGACCCCGGACCGGAACACCGCACCAGGCCGTGCCCGCTACACCAGCCCGTGCTCGCTCAGGTACTCCAGCTGCGCCCGTACGGAGAGCTCCGCCGCGGGCCACAGAGACCGGTCCACGTCCGCGTACACGTGAGCCACCAACTCGGCCGGAGTCCGGTGCCCGGCCTCGATCGCCGTCTCCACCTGGGCCAGCCGGTGCGCACGGTGCGCGAGGTAGAAGTCGACCGCGCCCTGCGCGTCCTCCAGCACCGGGCCGTGCCCCGGCAGCACGGTGTGCACGCCGTCGTCGACGGTCAGCGAGCGCAGTCTGCGCAGTGAGTCGAGGTAGTCGCCCAGCCTTCCGTCCGGGTGCGCGACGACCGTGGTGCCACGCCCGAGGACCGTGTCCCCGGTCAGCACCGCCCGGTCGGCGGGCAGGTGGAAGGAGAGCGAGTCCGCCGTGTGGCCGGGCGTCGGCACGACGCGCAGTTCCAGTCCCCCGATGGTGATCACGTCTCCGGCGGTCAGCCCCTCGTCGCCGAGGCGGAGCACCGGATCCAGGGCACGCACCTTGGTACGGGTCAGCTCGGCGAAGCGCGCCGCGCCCTCCGCGTGATCGGGGTGCCCGTGGGTGAGCAACGTGAGCGCGATGCGGCGGCCGGCCCGTTCGGCGGTGTCGACGACCGCCCGCAGGTGCGCATCGTCCTGCGGCCCCGGGTCGATGACGACCGCGAGATCGGAGTCGGGCTCCGCGACGATCCAGGTGTTGGTGCCGTCCAGCGTCATGGGCGAGGCGTTGGGGGCGAGGACATTGACGGTACGGGGGGTCGCGGGCCCGGAGACGACCCCGCCGCGTGGCTGTCCGGGCAGCGCTGCCGCGTCGCTCATACCGGTTCACCTCCCGTACCGCGGCCCGTGCCGCCCTCTTCTCCACCCCGCGCGCCGCTCGCCGCGCCGCCCTGCGCGCCTCTCACCACGCCGCCTTCGCCCCGCGTGCCGCTTTCGGTGCCGTGCGGGGCGGCCGTCGCGTTCGGGATGTGCTTCGTGAACTCGTCGTGCCCCGGCCAGCTCAGCACCAGCTCGTCGCCCTCCAGCCTCGCCCGTGCGAGGACGGGCGCGAGGTTCTGGGAATCCGCGCCCTTCAGCGTCTCGGCCACCGTGCCGTACGGCCCGAGCGCCCGCAGCGTGGACACGGTCGGGGGCATCATCAGCAGTTCGCCCCTGTCGTACCCGTTGGCCGCCTCGCATGGGCGGATCCACACCGCGCGGTCGGCCTCCGTGGAGACGTTGCGGGTGCGCTGCCCCTCGGGGAGCGCGGCGACGAAGAACCAGGTGTCGTAACGGCGCGGCTCGAACTCGGGGGTGATCCAACGCGCCCAGGCGCCCAGCAGATCGGAGCGCAGCACCAGTCCGCGCCGGTCCAGGAACTCCGCGAAGGACAGTTCGCGGGCGACCAGCGCCGCGCGGTCGGCCTCCCAGTCGGCGCCGGTGGTGTCACTGACGACGCTGTCGGCGGTCGGGCCGGCGAGAAGGACGCCCGCCTCCTCGTAGGTCTCACGGACCGCCGCGCACACAATGGCCTGGGCCTCGGCCGGGGTCCCCACGCCGAGCCGCCCGGCCCAGCTCCCCAGCGGCGGCCCTGCCCAGCCCACGAGCCGGTCGTCGTCGCGCGGGTCGACGCCGCCGCCCGGGTAGGCGTACGCACCGCCGGCGAAGGCCATGGAGGCCCGGCGTCGCAGCATGTGGACGGCGATCCCGTCCTGGGTGCCGACGGCGGGGTCCCGGAGCAGAATCACGGTGGCGGCTCGCCGCGGCGTCGTGGGCGTCAGCTCACCTGCGGCGAGTGCCCGGATCCGGTCGGGCCATTCCGGTGGGTACCACTGACCATTCGACATGGCCGGAGGCTATCCGGAACCGCGCCGATGTTCGAGAGATGAGCTGATCCGCACATGCCCCGTACATACACGCCTCCAGACCTGCATACACGCCCGCATCCCTGCCGCCGTTCACGCAGCCCGTGCATGCCGGAATGTGCCCGCTGCACATGCCACCGTGCGCGTGCCGCACATGCCACCGTGCGCGTGCTGCACAAGCCACGCACGTGCGCACGTACGCCCCCTGTGCACACGATCCCGCCCGGGCGTGCCGACCGGGCGGGATCAGGGGTTCCGGCGGTGTGGAAGGGGCGGGAACGGCGGCGACGGGACTTCCGTACGCCGCACGCTCACGGGCCCGCGCCTCAGCCCTCGGCCAGCTCGACCTGGACCTCGACCTCCACAGGAGCGTCCAGCGGCAGCACCGCGACGCCCACGGCGCTGCGCGCGTGCACGCCCTTTTCGCCGAGGACCGCGCCCAGCAGCTCGCTGGCCCCGTTGAGCACGGCGGGCTGGCCGGTGAAGTCGGACGCCGAGGCGACGAAGCCCACGACCTTCACGACCCGGACGATCCGGTCCAGATCACCGGCGACGGACTTCACGGCGGCCAGCGCGTTGAGCGCGCAGGTCTTCGCCAGCTCCTTGGCCTCGTCGGGCGTGACCTCGGCACCGACCTTGCCGGTGACCGCGAGCTTGCCGTCCACCATCGGCAGCTGGCCGGACGTGTACACGTACACGCCCGACCGCACGGCCGGCTGGTACGAGGCCAGCGGCGGCACGACGTCCGGCAGGGTCAGCCCGAGCTCGGCGAGCTTCGACTCGACGACGCCCGCCATTACGCCTTCTCCCGCTTCAGGTAGGCCACGAGCTGCTCGGGGTTGTTCGGGCCGGGAACGACCTGGACCAGCTCCCAGCCGTCCTCGCCCCAGGTGTCCAGAATCTGCTTGGTCGCGTGCACGAGCAGAGGCACGGTCGCGTATTCCCACTTGGTCATGGCCCGACTGTAATGCCTGTGCAATCCCGGGCACGCGCAGCCTCGTGCGTAGCCTGCGGCCCGACTGGTTAGGCTCGAATACGTGAGCAGGTTCCAGGTCGTCAGCGGCAAGGGTGGTACCGGTAAGACCACGGTCGCCGCCGCCCTCGCGCTCGCCCTCGCGACCGAGGGCAGGCGCACCCTCCTCGTGGAGGTCGAGGGCAGGCAGGGCATCGCCCAGCTCTTCGAGACGGAATCGCTTCCGTACGAGGAGCGCAAGATCGCCGTCGCCCCGGGCGGCGGCGAGGTCTATGCGCTGGCGATCGACGCGGAGCGCGCCCTGCTCGACTATCTCCAGATGTTCTACAAGCTCGGCAGCGCCGGCCGCGCGCTCAAGAAGCTCGGCGCGATCGACTTCGCCACCACCATCGCGCCCGGCGTGCGCGACGTGCTGCTGACCGGCAAGGCGTGCGAGGCCGTGCGCCGCAAGGACAAGCAGGACCGGTACGTCTACGACTACGTGATCATGGACGCCCCGCCCACGGGGCGCGTCACCCGCTTCCTCAACGTGAACGACGAGGTGGCCGGGCTGGCCCGGATCGGCCCGATACACAACCAGGCACAGGCCGTCATGCGGGTGTTGAAGTCCCCCGAGACCGCGGTCCATCTGGTGACGCTGCTGGAGGAGATGCCCGTCCAGGAGACCGCGGACGGCATCGCCGAGCTCCGGGCCGCCGAGCTTCCGGTCGGCCGGGTCATCGTGAACATGGTGCGACCGCATCTGCTGGACGAGGACGCGCTGCGCACGGCCGCGGGCGGACGCCGCAAGGAGATCGCCAAGGCTCTGACCCGCGCGGGCGTCACGGGTTCCGCCGGGCTCGTACGCCCCTTGGTCGAGCAGGCCGCCGAGCACGCCCAGCGGGTCGAGCTGGAACGCGAGCAGCGTGCGGTGCTCGCGGGGCTCGGGCTCCCGGGTTATGAACTCCCGCTGATCGGCGAGGGAATGGACCCGGCGGGGCTCTACGACCTGGCGACCGAGCTGCGCAAGCAGGGCGTGGGGGACGAAGCGGCCGAAGAACCGGGGGCGGACACACCGGGTGCCGTGGGGCTGGGACACGGAACCGGACACAGGGGTGGACAAGGGGCGGGCGCATGAGACAGGGCACGGGCTCGGGTGCGGAGACGGCCCCCGCGCTGGACACCGACGCGCTGCTCGACGACCCCGGCATCCGAATCATCGTGTGCTGCGGTTCGGGCGGGGTCGGCAAGACGACCACCGCCGCCGCCCTGGGCGTACGCGCGGCCGAGCACGGCCGCAAGGTCGTCGTCCTCACCATCGATCCGGCCCGCAGGCTCGCCCAGTCCATGGGCATCGACTCGCTGGACAACGTCCCGCGCCGGGTCCCCGGCATCGACGGCGAGGGCGCCGGCGAACTGCACGCCATGATGCTCGACATGAAGCGGACCTTCGACGAGATCGTGGAGGCCCACGCGGACGCCGAACGGGCCCGCGCGATTCTGGAGAACCCCTTCTATCAGTCCCTGTCGGCCGGATTCGCGGGCACGCAGGAGTACATGGCCATGGAAAAGCTCGGCCAGCTGCGCGCCCGCGACGAGTGGGACCTGATCATCGTCGACACCCCGCCGTCCCGTTCCGCGCTGGACTTCCTGGACGCGCCGAAGCGGCTCGGCTCGTTCCTGGACGGAAAGTTCATCAAGCTGCTGATGGCCCCGGCGAAGGTGGGCGGCCGGGCGGGGATGAAGTTCCTCAACGTCGGCATGTCGATGATGACCGGCACTCTCGGCAAACTGCTCGGCGGCCAGTTCCTGCGCGACGTACAGACCTTCGTCGCGGCGATGGACACCATGTTCGGTGGCTTTCGTACCCGGGCCGACGCCACGTACAAGCTGCTGCAGGCGCCCGGTACGGCGTTCCTCGTCGTCGCGACGCCGGAGCGGGACGCGCTGCGCGAGGCGGCGTACTTCGTGGAACGGCTCGCATCGGAGGACATGCCGCTGGCCGGTCTGGTGCTCAATCGCGTCCACGGCAGCGATGCCGCACGGCTTTCCGCCGAACACGCCCTGGCGGCTGCGGAAAACCTCGACGCGATCGGCATTGTGGATCAGGAGGAAGGGAAGGCTGCACTTTGTGACCCGGCCGACCGACCGGTCGCCTCTCCCGAGAACGCCCCCACGGCCGCCGTCGAGCACGGGGAACACCAGGACCATCAGGAACGCCGGAAAGACCGGAAACACGCGGAACACGAAGAGCACGGGGAGCACGAGGAAACAGAAGACCAGGATTCACAGGAATCACAGGGCTCACGGAACCCTCGGGACTCACGAGACCTACGAGACCTACGAGACCCGCAGGATTCGGACGATGACCGCGGACCGGAAACGTCCCCGAAAACCCCGATTTCGCTGAAAGCCCCGGCCTCATCGACCGCAGATCCGGATGGCGCGGGTCCGGACGACACGGATGCGAATGACCTTGATCCGGATGGTACGAATCCGGAAGCTGCGGATGCGGACGGCTCGGATCCGGCGGCGGATCCCGAACTCACGAACTCATCGGTCTCCGCAGCGCCGGGCATGCTTACGAACCAGGAGACGTACGCCTCCGCCTCCGTCGAGCAGTTGACGGCGGCCCTCCTACGCCTGCACGCGGAGCGCATGCAGGTGGTCGCGCGCGAGCAGCGCACACGCGACAGTTTCACCGCACTGCACCCCGAGGTGGCCATGACCGAAGTGGCCGCACTGCCCGGTGACGTGCACGACCTCGCGGGCCTCAGGTCCATCGGTGACCGACTCGCGGCCGGATCGATCGACGGCCGGGCCACATAACCGTCCGGGCCCGACGGCGGGGCCGCGTGACCGGCCAGGCACGGTCCGCTTCGCAATCGGGGCGAGGCACTCCGGACATCCGCCCGAGGGCGCATCCGCGCAACCACCTGCGCCCGCCTCATCCCACAGCGGCGTACCTCTCGTGCAGTTCGTCGTCGTCCAGTCCGATCGCCACGGGCAGGATGCCTCCCGTGGACTGCTCGTACTCGCTGCGAGCGGTCTCCAGCAGCCGGCGCCAGGACGTGACGGTGGGCCGCCTGCGCAGCAACGCACGGCGCTCCCGTTCCGTCATTCCGCCCCACACGCCGAATTCGACGCGGTTGTCCAGAGCGTCGGCCAGGCACTCGGTCCGCACCGGGCATCCGGTGCACACCGCCTTGGCCCTGTTCTGCGCTGCTCCTTGTACGAACAGTTCATCCGGATCAGTAGTGCGGCAGGCTGCCTGCGCACTCCAGTCGGTTACCCAGCCCATCACGGCGCCGTCCTCTCCCGAATCGAGGCTCCCCCACGGCGGTAGCGGCATATTCACCGCTGCCAGTTGAGGACGTTACGGAAGGTGGCGACAGCACAACACCCCCTTCGGGCCCAATCTTGAATGGCCCGAACGGACTATGCGTATGCGGCAGATCACCCAGGGGAGTGAGGTGAGGACATACGCCAATATCCCCTAAGAATCAGGACAGTTCTCCCAGATCGCAACGGACTTTCAATGACACACGCGGCGAATTCGGAAGCGCCCTGACTCCTGGCCGGATCTCGCACGGGGGTTGGTGCGGAACCGGACTGCTGTGACAGTTGAGTGCAGCTTAGGCCAAGGCATATACGTGTGTCCGGCGAATGAGAACGTAGGCTGCCCCCATGCCAAAGAAGCGCTCGGGCGGGGGTCTCTCGACGACCCAGCAGGCCGCCAAGTTCCTCGGTGTCGCCGCGCTCTCCGGAGTCGTGCTCGCGGGCATCGCGCTGCCGGCCGCCGGAGCCCTGGGGCTCGCCACCAAGGGAACGGTCGAGGGATTCGACGAGATCCCGGCCAACCTCCAGACCCCGCCGCTGAGTCAGCGCACCACGATCCTCGACAGCAAGGGCGGACTCATCGCCTCCGTGTATTCGCGTGACCGCACGGTGGTGAAGCTGAAGGACATCTCGCCGTACATGCAGCAGGCGATCGTGGCGATCGAGGACGCCCGTTTCTACGAGCACGGGGCGATCGACCTCAAGGGCATCCTGCGCGCCCTGAACCGCAACGTGCAGACCGGCGGAACCGCGCAGGGCGCCTCGACGCTCACCCAGCAGTACGTGAAGAACGTGTTCGTCGAGGAGGCCGGTGACGACCCGGACAAGGTCGCGCAGGCCACGCAGCAGACCATGGGCCGCAAGATCCAGGAGCTGAAGTACGCCATCCAGGTCGAGGAGAAGCTCGGCAAGAAGCGGATCCTGGCGAACTACCTCAACATCACCTTCTTCGGTCAGCAGGCGTACGGCGTCGAGGCCGCCTCCCAGCGCTACTTCTCCAAGTCGGCGAAGAACCTGACGCTGGAGGAGTCCGCGCTGCTGGCCGGGGTCGTGCAGTCGCCGAGCCGCTTCGACCCGGTCAACGACCCGAAGGAGGCGACCAAGCGCCGCAACATCGTGCTCCAGCGGATGGCCGACGTCGGCTCCATCACACAGGCCGAGGCCGACAAGGCGAAGGCGAACCCGATCAAGCTGAAGGTCAAGAAGCCGAAGAACGGCTGCATCACGGCCGTCAGCGGCGCCGGGTTCTTCTGCGACTACGTGCGCAACGTCTTCCTCACCGACCCCGCCTTCGGCAAGACCAAGGAGGACCGGGCCAAGATCTGGAACCAGGGCGGCCTGACGATCCGCACGACGCTCGACCCGCAGTCCCAGCAGTCGGCGCAGAACTCGATCAAGAACCACGTCTACAAGACGGACAAGGTCGCGACGGCCGTGACGCTGGTCCAGCCCGGCACGGGCAAGATCATGGCGATGGGCCAGTCCAGGCCGTACGGCTTCGGGCCCAACGAAACCCAGTACAACTACTCCGTCGACAAGGACATGGGCGGCTCGAACTTCGGCTTCCCGACCGGTTCGACGTTCAAGCCGTTTCTCGCCGCGGCGGCCCTGGAGGGCGGCAAGCCGGCGACCCAGGCCTACTCGTCCCCGTACGAGATGGACTACCCGGACACGGTACGGACCTGCGGGAAGCCGTGGGTCAACGACCGTGTGCCGAAGTATCACCTGGAGAACGAGAACGAGTCCGAGCGGGGCCCCTACGCGCTGAAGGAGGCGATGGAGAAGTCCGTCAACACCTACTTCGTGCAGATGCTCGAGGACATCGGCATGTGCCCAGTCTCCCAGATGACCGACAAGCTGGGTGTGGTGCAGGGCGACGGCAGCAAGCTGCCGCAGAACCCGTCCACCCTGACCCTCGGCTCCGACGGCCTGTCCCCGCTGACGATGGCCAGCGCGTACGCCGCCTTCGCCAACCGCGGCACGTACTGCACGCCGATCGCCATCGAGTCGGCCAGGACGGCGGACGGCAAGTCGCTCCCCGTGCCGAAGAGCAAGTGCTCGACGGCCATGTCCCAGACGACGGCCGACACCGTCAACTCCCTGCTGCGCGGGGTGGTCGACTCCGGTACGGGTCAGCAGGCGGGGCTCGGCAGCCGCGACAACGCGGGCAAGACCGGTACGACCGACGCCCGCAAGAACGCCTGGTTCGTCGGTTACACGCCGAACCTGTCCGGCGCTGTATGGGTCGGCAGCCCGTCCCAGGACGTCGAGATGGTGAACATCAACATCGGCGGCGTGTACCAGCCCAAGGTGTACGGCGGGCAGGTACCCGGACCGATCTGGCGTGACGCGATGACGGGCGCCCTCAATGGGCTGCCCGCCCCCTCCTTCAACACCATCAACATCCCGGACCCGGCGAAGAGCCAGAAGCCTGATCCCGGCAAGGGCCGGCCCGGCGACGGAGACGACCGACCGGATCGCCCCGACCACCCCGGCGGGCCCGGTCATGGGCCGGGCGGGCGCCCCGGCGGCAAGAACCCGTTCCCCGGCTTCACCATCCCGCCGGACCTGATCGGTGGGAACAACGGAAACCCCCAAGGCCAGGGCAACGACGGAACGCAGGGGCCCTGACCCGTATCCGTACAGGGCGTACGACGAAGGTGGGGCTCCCGGACCGGTCGCGGTCCGGGAGCCCCACCTTCGTCGTACGTGCCGCGCGGCGGTCGTACGTGCCTGCGCGTTCGTCACATGTACCAGATGTTCATCGCCTCGTACAGGACGTTCGTCGCGTCGTACCTGCCGCGCGCATCCGCCATACCGCGCGCATCCGCGTCCATCCGGACGCCCTGCGCATCCGCACGTACCCCGCACGCGCTCGGCATGCCATGCGAGTGCGCTCCGCGCGGCGGCGGTCTCAGCCCGCCAGGAGCTTCTTCACGGCGGCCGCCACACGGCCGCCGTCCGCCCGCCCCGCGACCTTGGGGGTCACGATCTTCATGACGGCACCCATGGCCCGCGGTCCCTCGGCCCCGGCGGCCTTCGCCTCCTCGACACCGGATGCCACGATCGCGGCCAGCTCGTCGTCGCTCAGCTGCTTCGGCAGGTAGGCGTCGAGGATCTCGCCCTCCGCCTTCTCCCGCTCGGCCTGCTCGGTCCGGCCGCCCTGGGCGAACGCCTCGGCCGCCTCACGGCGCTTCTTCGCCTCCTTGGCGATCACCTTCTGCACCTCGTCGTCGGAGAGCTCGCGCGCCGACGTGCCGCTGACCTCCTCCTTCGCGATGGCGGTGAGGGTCAGGCGGAGCGTGGACGAGGTCAGCTCGTCACGCGCCTTGATGGCCGTGGTGAGGTCTTCCTGCAGCTTGGACTTGAGCGTGGTCATGTGCTGATTGTGGCAGGTACACGGCCTCCGCCGCCCGCAGGTTTCTCCCGAGTCCCCGCGGCTTCCCCGAGCCGCCGCTCTCCCGTCACGCTCCGACCGCTCTCGTGTCCCGGCCCCGCAGCGCCGGTCTCCGGCCCCGCCGCCTTTTCGGGCGCGGCACCGCGTCTGCGACGATGGACACATGCGTGCACGCTACGGACTTCCCCTGAAAATCACGGCAGTCGGCGCGGCGATCGGGGCGGCCGGCCTCGCCTACGCCGCCGGATTCGAGGCCCGCTCGTTCCGCCTCCGGCGGGTGGCCGTACCCGTCCTTCCGCAGGGGGCGCGCCCGTTGCGCGTACTGCAGATCTCCGACATCCACATGGTGAGCGGCCAGCGCAAGAAGCGCGCCTGGCTGCAGTCGCTGGCAGGTCTGCGCCCCGACTTCGTCGTGAACACCGGCGACAACCTCTCCGACCCCGAGGCCGTACCCGAGCTGCTCGACGCGCTCGGCCCGCTGATGGGGTTCCCGGGTGTGTACGTCTTCGGCTCCAACGACTACTACGGCCCCAAGCCCCGCAATCCCGCCCGCTACCTCGTCGAGAAGGTCCAGGGCAGGCACGGCCTCAACGGGAACGCCCCCGTGGTCGGCGCCGTCCACAACCCGTGGGAGCCCATGCGCGACGCCTTCGACGAGGCGGGGTGGCTCGGTCTGTCCAACACTCGCGGTCACCTCAAGATCGACGGCCTGGACATCGCCTTCACCGGCCTCGACGACCCGCACATCAAGCGCGACCGCTACGCCGAGGTGTCGGGCGGCCCCGAAACGGGCGCCGACCTCTCCATCGGCGTCGTCCACGCCCCCTATCTGCGCTCCCTGGACGCCTTCACCCGGGACGGTTACCCCCTGATCCTGGCCGGTCACACTCACGGTGGCCAGCTCTGCGTCCCCTTCTACGGGGCCCTGGTCACCAACTGCGACCTGGACACCGACCGGGTCAAGGGCCTCTCCTCCCACGCCGCCGGTGGCCACCGGTCCTACCTCCACGTCTCCGCGGGCTGCGGCACCAACCGCTACACCCCGGTCCGCTTCGCCTGCCCCCCGGAGGCGACCCTCCTGACCCTGACGCCCCGCGACTGATCCCGCGCCCCACGCCCGGCGTCGACGGCCGCCGCCGGGCTCGGCCCCGTGAGCAGGACATAAACCGGATTTCGTCTGCGGGCTCGGGTGGGCTAAAGTAATCGATGTCGCCGGGAGACCGGCGACGATCGGGGTGTAGCGCAGCTTGGCAGCGCGCTTCGTTCGGGACGAAGAGGTCGTGGGTTCAAATCCCGCCACCCCGACAGCTGAAATACCAGGTCAGGGGCCTGATCCGCGAAAGCGGGTCGGGCCCCTGAGTGGTTTTCCAGTCGAGCAGACATCGGTCGCACACCCTCCAACGCGTAGCCTCACCAGTGCCAGCATCAGAGAGAGAGTGCCATCACCGACGTCGGTGGCCCCGGGCGGGACCGGCGCAGCGTGCCACACCGACGCTCCGGCTCGCTCCCTGCACGCCACCCGCTCCGCAGTGAGCGGGAGCGGCCATGCCCCACCGCTTCGCGTTGCGATCGGATGGCCTGCCCTCCGTCCTGTCCGGGTTCCGCTAAGTCGATGCTCCTGTCACTATGCCCAGCAGCGTGAGGGCGAAGAAGACCGCGGCCCAGGCCAGTGCGTGCCGTATACAGCGGAATTTGATCCAGGCGATGTGGGACAGGGTCGCCAGTTGACTCAGGTCCCGGTACACGGGGTCGGTACGGCGGACCGCCCGCTCCATGTGTGTGACCGACATCGCCAGCCTCGCGTCACCGAAGTAGTGAGTACGCGAGCGGCGGGGGCTTCCAAGCCGTGGAGCCACGGCCAGGCCCAGCAGGACGACTGCTGGTACGCAGGCGGCGCATCCCACCCAGAGAAGGAGCTGCGGCACGACCGGGTAGTTTCGCAGGGCAATGATGCCGCTGCCGATCGCGCCGAGCAGGGCGGTCAGGGCCGCACCCAGGGACGCCAGCATGAGGCCGGCCTTGTTGTCGGCCCTTGCGAGTTCCTCACGAGCCTCGAACAGCAGGACTCTCGCGAGTTGCGCACCATGGCCGGCCGCCGTGTTGGTGCCCAGGTCCGTGTCGGAGTCGCCTCTGGGTGTGGTCATAGCTCGCACTCCTTCCGTCAGTGTCTGGCGGCCGCCCCGGCGCGCGGGGCGGCCGTGGTGCTGTGTTCCTGGTGGATGGCTGATGTGTTCAGACCGTCGACGAGCGGCGGATCTCGTCCTCCAGCGAGTTCACCGCTTGTCGGACCCGGATGTTCATCGCTGCTGCATGCTCCCGGAACGCCGCCTCCGACTCGGCGCGATGACGCCGGACCGTCTGTTCGATGGCGTCCTGGGCTATCTCAAGGTCTGCGATGGCCCGACGTTCGGCAAGCCGGACTTCCTCGCCATGAATCTTGACCGCGCTGTTGCTTTCGCTGGTGAGCATCCGGTCGTACGCGGTCTCGCCGGTCAGGTACTTCACCAGCACCGGGAGCACATCCAGGAGCACGAACAGCAGGCGCACCAGCCAGATGCCCACGAACAACACCGGATTCCCACTCGCGAGTTCATCAAGCGTCCGGATCCGTTCCAGGACACCGATCTCCTTCTGCTTGGCGCGTTCCTCGTCCAGCCGCCGCTCGATGCCGTCGGCCCGTGCCTTGAGGAAGGAACCACGTGACGAGGTCAGCCCGGCCTCGATCTTCGAGATACGGGTGTTCATGCCGACAAGGCGCTTCTCGTTCTCACTGGTGCGATGGGTGGTCCGGTAGTCCTGTGCCTTCTCGCGCAGACGCAGGCACTCGGACGTCCGCTGATACAAGCCGGTGGCGGCTATGCGGATCAGTCGGCGGCATTCGTCCCGTACCTCGGAGTCGATGGCTTCCAGTCTGGTGGTGTCCCGGTCGACCCGCTTCTGCAAGGCGGCTGCGTCCGAACGCAAGGCGGTCAATTCCTCGACCCGTTCCGCCGGCGTCGCGCGGAAGGAGAGGACGTACCGCCTGTCGCAGTCTTTCAGGGCGACGGTCTGTGTCGTGGGTGGCACCGGGTTGCAGCGAACCAGGTTCGTACGCATCCTGTCGATGACGTCGGTGCGTTCGTCCGCGACGCGTTCCTCGATGGCTGTCTGGAAAATGCGCAGCACCAGCGGCTCGGCAATCACAGCGCCGAGCAGCAGGGCGATCAGCAGGCGCGTGAGGAGAGGCCCGACCCGTCGCCGCATGTTCGGCTGCGGTGTGACCAACCAACGGTCGAGGTTGAGCACGAACAGCATCCATATGACGGTCGGAACCAAGGCAGCGACGGAAACCCCGCCAAGTGCCTCAGCCGCGAAGTTCCACATGGAAAACGCCGCAATGACGGAGGTACCGAGCACCACCCCGCCGAGGGCCGTGTACTTGCTCCGCTCGTACTTGACTCTGGCCAGCAGTTCCTCGTCAACGCCGGTCAGGGCACGCAGACGTCGTGCGGCGTCGGACTCAAAGCGCCGACGGGTGGTCTCGGCCGGGGCACCATCGCCGGTATTGCGGAAAGTGGTTCGGCCGTTCGCAGTATGAGAAGCAACTCCATCGCCGGTGTCCTGGCTGCCCACCGCGCCGGAAGCAGTCGCATGGTTCGTCAAGGAGTCAGCCAACGAGATCGTCCTCGTCCTTGACGAAGCCACCCTGCGGGTCGCACGAGGCGTCCGAGCCCGCTGCCGTACGGCCGGGACGTGCCTGTCCCGGCCCGACCATGCGGGCAGTGTCCACAGCGGCTCCGATGCCGGGCGTGGCCTGGCCGCGCGTCTCCCGCAGAACCTGCTCCAGGACCTGGTGGTAGTCGACATACTCGCTGCCGCCCATCTGTCGCAGCAGCGTCAGCAGCATTTCGCGGCGCATCTGCGCGTCCTCCGTCTCCAGAGCCTGCGCGTGGGTCCGCTCCGCAGTATCGGCCTGGTGACGGCGGGCCGACTCCTCGTCGGTGATTCGGTGGACGCGCGCTGCCACTTCGGTGACGTCGATCTCCTTCCGGGCAATACCAAAGGCGTCCACGTGGTCGGACCCCTGGGAGAGGAGTTCCGCGATCCGGAGTGTGTCCTGGGTCTCGAAGTCACGCTGTCCCCGCTGGAGTTCCCGGGCACGCCGCTCGTCACGCAGCTTCTGTTCCCAGTCCCGCAGGTCGTCCGACGCGTGTACCTCGGCATTGACGAACTCGACGCTCATGCCCGCGACACGTGGGGGCACGATCGCACTGTAGGCAGTCATACGGTGGCCGGCCTCGATGCGCACCGCGTTGATCTCTTCCACGCGGTGCCCGGCACTCACCCTCGGCAGGTCGCTGTCTCCCATCAGATAGGCCCGCAAGGGAACAGTGACGTCGACGATGCCCTGCCTGGCGATAACGGTCGGGTCGGTCACCTGGCAGGTGAAGGAGGCCCGCATCGTGAAGTTGTCCGCCTCGCTCACCGACGGCAGTGGTCGCTCCACATCGACCAGGCGGGCCCGGGTGTCGACCAGGCTGACCGAAGAGGCGTCGAGCACGTCGGGGTGAGACGGGTCGAACACCATGCCCTCGGGAAACGTGCGGTAGTTCCCACCGACCCTGAGGACGTAGACGGCTCCGGGCGGCAGCGACGGCACATCGTCGCGACGACGGCGGCGAGACCACCACGTGCCCTGGACGGTGGCCAGGATGTGCTCGGCAATGACCGGGTAGTTCACTTGCTTCGGCCTCCTTGAGCAGAAGGGAAAGGAACGACGGATACGACGGAGGCGGTGGAATGCCGGGAGTCCGCCGGCGCCCGGCCTCGCAGGGATCCGAGGAGCACCTGCGCCAACTCGCGGGCACCGGGGGCCGCGTAGTCGGGGTGCTTCAGCGCGATGGACAGGTGGTAGCACAGCGCTGCCCACTGCCGTTGGCTCATGGCGTGCCGCATGGATTCGCCGAGTTCGCGTACGGCGCCGGTGACGGACGGATCGTCCCGCAGCTGCACCAGTGTCCGGCACAGTGCGCCGACCGCCCGGCTCCGGTTGGTGCTGTGCAGGACATCGGCCCACAGCGCCCCGAGATGGCGCTCGCTGTCCGGGACGGTACGCAGCAGTGCGGCGGTGAGGGGCTCGGTGGCATCCAGCCGGACGGCTTCGAGGAGCTGGACAGCGGTCTTCAGCGCTATCGATCGCTCCCGGGAGCCCGGCGCTGCCTTCGCGATCACGGTCCGTACATACCGGAGGATGAACAGGACGCGTTCGGAGTCCTGTTCAGCGGTCTGCAGCAGCAGGACCAGGGAACGGCGCGCAGAAGACGCAATGCGCTCGCCCCGGTGCGTCAGGAACCACAGCCAGTTGAGTGCCTGCAGACGGTAGAGCGAACCCAGGCGGCCGGTCAGTGCCATGGCCGCTGTCACGGCACGCCCGGCACCGCTTCTGTCCACCCAGCCCAGGACGATGTGCAGGGCCTGCGGGGTGAGATGTTCGACGTCGCACATGAACTGGAGCGTCAGCGCTGCGGTCACCCGCTGGCTGGTGATGCCCTCGGACCACACCTTCAGCAGGTTCTCGTCGACATCGACCAGCGCGTACCGGGCCAGCAGCGCGACGCCCCGGGCCACCTCCGTCCGGGTGTCCAGGTCGCCCTGCAACGCGAGATCGTTCAGCCACTGGCGCAGCGGATACCAGAGCCCGTAGCCGTACAGGTCGTGCAACTCTGCGATCACAAGCTCGCGGATGCGCGGCGAGGTGAAGACCAGGCGCCGCTCACTGCGGCCGACGTCCCGGCCCGGCCCAGGACGGTACTCGGTCGTCACGAGGCCCACCGCTCGATCTCTCCACCGTGCCCGGGACTGGTCGGCCACCACGCCGCCCAACGACGTTCCGGTCGAGCCGTCCGGTTCCGCGACCGGCGTCTCGCCGCTCTGCTCCCAGCTGCGCACATGAGCGGCAAGGGCGGCGCACTCCTTCTCGAATGTCCGCTCCGGGATGCCCTCCAAGAAAGCCAGGGCGGCGAGCGGAAGCAGGTCGTCCGCGGAGGGTGGCGTACGGAACCACTCCTGGACCTGCTCCCGGTGCCGGTCCCGCAGTGTGTCCAGCGCGGCCTCCATGCCTTCCTGGGACAGAGCTACGGCCGCAGCGACGACATCTGCCGGCCGCCGCTGTTCGCCGACCCGCTCCAGCAGTTCCTTCTCGGCGTCCGGCTCGAAGCCGGCATGCGGCAACTCGCCCCTGCAGTGTTCAAACAACTCAAAGGGGGCCGGCGCCTGCCACGCCACACAGTGTTCCCGCAGTGCCAGCCGCCGGCGGGTCGTATCCCCTGCCGTGATCACCAGGTACGACCCTTTGCGGCGAAGCTCCTCACTCAACCGCCCGATCCCGAATGCCTGCACAGCCCCGATGTGCAGCTCGCCGACGTAGTCGAGGATGACGTACCCCTGTCCCGGCCTGAGGTCCCGCGAAGCAGCCAGCTCGGCGAGGGCGTTGGCGGGCGACAGGCTGCGCAGTCTGGCTTCCTTGCCCAGGATCTCCCTGAGCAGAGCAAGGGAACCAGCGCCCCGGCCGCAGTGGTTCGGACCCGTCAGCACCACGAGAGCGTTCTCGCGCAGCTTGCCGAGCGCCTCGTCGTAGCAGGGCTGCGGCGGAACGAAGAACCGCAATGCCCGGTCCGTCTCCTCAGGGACTACGGTGCCGGGGGCGAGTCCAGGGGATGAGACGGCGCCGAAGCCGAAAGCCGCTCCAGCGGCATCGACGACACCGTAGAAATTGTTGTTGACAAGCTGGTGGACGCGGCGCAGATCGTCATAGCCCCGGTCGTCCTCCTCCCGTTCGTCCTGCTCCTTGCGCCGCTCGAAGTCTGTGTCCGCTCCGGGATCCGGGCCGAGAGGATCTTCCCCGGCCTCCGGCGCACCGCCGGCGCCGTCCTGCGCGGATGGTGCGACGTCCTCGTCGAAGGCGGGACCGGACGGCACGTCCGGCCCGTCGTCCGGGTTCGAAGTCTCAGCCACCAACGCTCCCGAATCCGAAGACGGAACCCCGGGCGTCCAAGGAGCCCTCCACGTTGGTGACACTGATCGATTCAGCCCGGTATTTCTGACTGATTCCCCTGCCACCATCAGCGCCGCATGCGGCGGCCGGTTCGGGCCGGCTCCGCGCAGGATCCTCCGGCGCCGGAGCCGCAGGCTTCCCCGCTTCCGCGGTTCCGGGCCGGAGTGAGGCAGCGGCCGGTGCGCCAAGCGCGGGCACACGCAGCCAGGCCGTGCCCTCGTACTCCTTCACCTGGACGGTGACCTGGGCGAAGTCCTCAACTCGCAGGGTCGTATGTCCACCTGCCACCGTGGACCGGAAGACATCATCGGACAGCAACAACGCCAAGTCGGCATGGGGCTGCACGGCCAGTGCGTCATAGAGCTGAGGCGCGTTCAGCAGACGCGCCGTGGCCGCGACGGCCGAACCGGCAAAGCCGTTCTCGGCCAACTCCACCAGGCCCAGGTGGATAACGGACCGTAGCCGCATCCGTGCCTCAGGCACCCGCTGGACGTTGTACTCACGCAGCTCGGCGACGAGGTGGCGGATGTAGTCGTCGACCAGACGTGACTCAGCACCGTCCAGAGGTCGCACCGCGAGCTGCTCGTCTCCCTTTCGCTGAATGTGCCACTGGGTGCGGTCGAGGCCGGCACCCCTGGCAGCACGATCGAGGAGCCGCGGCAGGTCATGCTGGATTTCGGACTGCCTGCGGTCGTTCTTGCTGCCATACGCCTGCGCGTCAACGGCTATGCAGGTGCACGGATAGAACCCGGCCCACTCAACCACCCGATCATTCCTCTCTGAGCAGGGCATGGGCACAACGCCCACGAAGTGCTGCCCGAGAGGCTAGGAGAGAGAGCGTGCAGTGATCCCGTATCAATACGGGTTGTCAGCAACGACTTTGGCGAATTCAAGCAGTTTCGGAACGTCACAGATGGTTATGCTTCGGTAACTGCGCTCCACCAGCCCCTTGGCTGTCAGCGTGGCCAGGCTCTTCTCAGCCGTGTTGAGGGCGAGTCCGGCCAACGACGCAAGCTCCCTCTGAGTGAGCGTCACTCCCAGCTCGCACCGCTTGCCGCCACCGTCCGGCACGGGCTGTGCGTAGGCCTGACTCAACTCGGCCAGGACCCGGGCCAGCCGGGTCAGCGAGTCGTACGCTTGAAAGTCGATCCGACGCCGGTTGGCCCAGCGCAACCGGGCGCACAGCATGTGAAGAATGGCCCGCATGGCATCCGGGTGGCGGGTGAGGAAGGTTTCCAGCGCCCGCGCCTGGATGATCCGGGCGGTCACATCGCTGCATGCGATCACCATGCCGGACCTGGGGCGCTCCTCGAAGGCTGCCATCTCACCCACCAGGTCACCCGCTATACGGACGGCAAGCAGCATGTCGTAGCCGCTCTCCGCGCTGGCGACGACCTTCACGACACCGCTTGTGATCAACAAGATGTGCCTGCCCTCGTCTCCCTGCTGCAGCAGCGCGCGATGGGGCGGATAGGCGATCAGCGTGCCTTGCCCGAGCAGTTCATCGCGCGTCGTACTCCGCAACCGGCCGAGAAAGGTGGACGGCGGCCACCTATGGTTCACCAGTACCCCCGACGATCTCGTTCCGCGGCGCAGCGGACCGTTCAAGTGCCTGACCATGCTGCCGTCGAGTCGTGTACCGGAAGATCGGCTGGTCGGCATGTGGCCAGTTTTAACGCTCCGCAGCCGAAGTTGACCGAATAGGCATCCTTTACGAGAGCAATCAGTTCATGGACAAGGAGAGGGAACCCCGCTCCCATGCCAGAGTCCACAGACCCGACCGATCAGTGCTCTCGCAAAGGATGGAGGTCGCTGGTCGGCTGGGTTTTCGGCGGGACCGCGAGCGGGTAGAGGCAGCACCGGCCGACAGCGGCGATCCGGAGCAGCTGTGAAAGCAAACACAGCTGGCTGCGCGTCAAGGCTTCCCCGGACAGCGTGAGCCGCGGCGGTCCGCCGCCGTGTGCTCGCGAACTCGAAGCATCCAGGTGCGGAGGTCCGGGCCTACCGGATCCGGTAGATCCGACCTGTCTGCGCACCCTCGATCGAGCGGACGTACGCCGTCGCCACCCGGGCCGCCGGGACCGCCTCCATGCCGGCGAAGAAGGGTCCGTAAGCGGGCAGGGACTCCTCGGCCACCGCCGGACTCACCGCGTTGATGCGCTGGGGCGGGAGCTCGATCGCGGCGGCCCGCACGAACGCCTCCACCGCGCCGTTCGCGGCGGACGCCGCCGCTCCGGCCACCACCGGCTGCTCGGCGACGATTCCGCGCACGGACGCACGATCCTCGCCCACCTGGACGCGGCCCTCGCCGAAACCCGTGCGGTCCCCCGCCCCCTGCGGATCGGCTACACCTGCGCGGTGCTCGGACGACAGACCGTCCCGCTGCTCCGTTCCTGGCGCCGCGCACACCCGCACATCCCGCTCGACGTGGTCCGGCGGGACAACAGCACCGCGGGCCTCGCCACCGGGGACACCGACGTGGCGATACTCCGCACCGTCCCCGCCGAGCCGCGCATCCGCACCGAGGCCCTCTACACGGAGGACCGGGTCGCCGCAGTCCCCGACGACCACCCGCTCGGGGACCGGGACCAGGTGCTGCTGGCCGAACTCACCGCCCGCCCGGACCTTCCGCTGGCCCTGTGGCCCGACACAGGTACCACTTCACCGGACCTGTGGCCGCCACAGCACCGCCCGGCCCGAACGGTCGAGGTGGGCAACGTGGACGAGTGGCTGAACCTCATCGCCGCCGGCGGCGCCTTCGGCCTCGGCGCGGCCGGCACGGCGGAGAGTCATGGCCACCCGGGCATCCGCTTCATCCCGGTCTCCGACGCCCCCGCCGCCACGGTCTACCTCGCCCGTCCCGTCCATCCCACGCATCCGCTGATGGAGGACTTCCTCGCGGCGGTTCGGGACGTGGTGAGCGGCTGAAGCCGGAGCCTGTGCCCGCCCCTCGCGTCCTGCTCGGCAGGCAGGCGGGCGGCGTCAGCGGGCAACCGTCGCATCCGCCCAATTCACCCCGCGGTGACCTTGGCCGCGAAGGCGTCCAGGTTCTCCGACATGCGGGCCAGGCGCTCGTCCAGGCCGAGGGATTCCTCGTACCGTCCGGCACGCAGTTTCGGTTGCCGCTTGCCGCGCACGTACAGGGGGCAGGCGAGGTCCGCGCAGATGTAGATGCCGATCGTGTTGCCCTCGCGGCCGCGAGGGCCCGCCAGCGGAGCGGCGAGCAGAGTGACGCCCGAGGAGGCGTGGCCGGTCAGGCAGATCTGGCAGAGGCTGGACTTCACGGCGCTGGTACGCCGCATCGAAGGCACCCGCAGCGAGATCCCCAACGGGCCCTCCGCACGGGGCAGCACCAGGTGGGCCTTCAGCGGCGCTCCGGGATCCACCCATCCCAGGAAGTCCAGGTCCTCCCAGGGAAGTTCGGCGAAATCGAGTGGCAGCCGGAGCCGGGCCGCATCCCCTTTGGTGCAGTTCACGAAGGATGAGCGGATCTGTTTCTCAATGAGCGGTTCCACAACCGTCGACCATATGCCCGACGGGGGCGAACCGCATTCGAATATCGGCGGGAGCGGGGCGGGCCGGACGGATCACGGACGGCGACGGAGGCGTCGCACCGCCTGACGCACGAGCCGCCCTACCACCTGCCGCACGCCCTGTCCGGCCCCTACCCCCTGCCTCCTGCCTCCTGCCCACCGACTGTCGCACCACCTGTCGCAGCCCCGCCGCGACGCCCGTCGCGACACCTGTCGAGGTCGGCCCTCAGGGCGCCGCCCCGGCGCCCGCCGCCCGTTCGGAAGCACGCTCCGCGACTCGCGCCCGATATGCACATTTCGTACGCATATGCGAATCTGAGAGTGGCCCATCGTCCGAGATCCGCCACAGGAGGCACGATCGTGGGCAAGAAGCAGAGTCGACAGAATCGCGGCGCCCGCACCGGTGGCCACGAACGCAGCACCGCTCCGGACACAAAGGAGAAAACGCAGCCGCCCCCCACCGAGAACACGGTGCGTTCGATCTCGGAGCAGGTCTCCCACCGGAAGCAGCGGAGGTTCGGCCACAATTGATCTCCGCAGGCCGCGACCACTGAACCCGTAGAACCAGACCCACCGCCCTCCGTGGCGGCGCCCCGCGCAGGGATGCCGCCACGGAGGGCGGTTTTTTGATGCCCGCACCCGGCGACCAGGCCCCGACGATTGGACCTTCTGCCGCCCGGGCCTCCCTCCGCCCGGGCCTTCCCTCCGCCCGGCCCCCCCTGTCGCCCGGCTCCGCCGACACCCTGCCCCTCCCGTCACTTGAGGCCCCCGCGACTCGGGGGTCCCGCCGTGTCGGGGGCCTGTCATGTCGGGGTCGCGCCGCGTCGGGGGCCTGCCGCCCAAGGCCGATTCCGGCCTTGACTACCGGCTCCGACGCCGACACACCCCCCGCGATGGCACGACGGATGGTTCGGCAGGGTCGGCAAGTGAACCGAAAAACACCATTCTCAGGTGCGGCCAGAGGTTTATCTACGCGCGAAGCTCGTACACCCGAACGATCATTCGGGCATATCAGACCAGTTCTTGCTCAGCTATTACCGGCCAGTACCCAGAGCTGCTAGAAACATGGCGCCCCATCAACCCCCCCCCACCCATTCCCCACACTTCGGAGGGCTGACAGCCATGTCAGTACGGCGTTTCTGGGCGTCCGCTTCCACCCTGGTCCTCGCCGCCGCGGCCGCTCTGGGCGTTGCCCAGCCGGCCTCGGCGAACTCCGTAGCCACTGGTGGCTACGTCGCTCTCGGCGACTCGTATTCCTCCGGCGTCGGCGCGGGAAGCTACCTTTCCGACAGCGGCGACTGCCGTCGCAGCACCAATGCCTACCCCTACCTCTGGGCCGCCGCCAACTCACCCTCCTCGTTCACCTTCGTCGCCTGTTCGGGCGCCACGACGAGCTCCGTGGCGAGCACCCAGCTGGGTGCTCTCAACTCGTCCACCGGTCTGGTCAGCGTCACCGCGGGCGGCAACGACGTGGGCTTCGCCGATGTCATGCAGGACTGCGTGCTGTCCAGCGAGGCCACCTGCCTGAGCAGTGTCGGCTCGGCCGTGTCCCAGGTGCAGAACTCCCTGCCGTCACGTCTGAGTTCGCTCTACGGCTCCATAAAGACCCGTGCCCCGAAGGCTCATGTGGTGGTGCTGGGGTACCCGCGCTTCTACAAGCTGAGCGGCAGCTGCGTCGCCGGGCTCTCCGAGAAGAAGCGCGCGGCCATCAACGACGCGTCCGACATCCTGAACGGGGTCATCGCCAAGCAGGCCGCCAACGCCGGGTTCACGTACTCCAGCGTGGTGGACGAGTTCACCGGGCACGAGCTGTGCTCCGGTGACGCGTGGCTCCACAGTGTGTCGGTCCCGGTCTACAACTCGTACCACCCCAAGGCGGCCGGGCAGTCGGGCGGCTACCTTCCGGCCTTCCGCTCGGCGGCGTAGTAGGCGGCCAACGGCGAAGCCCGAAAGTCGAGGGCCCAAGCCAGAGGGCCGAAGGCTGGAGAACGAAGGGCGAAAAGTCGAAAAGTCGCGCGGAAAGCGCGGGCGCCTGGGTACGGCGGGCCGGCCGGAAGCATGCGTCTCCGGCCGGCCCGCCACGGCCTTCGACCTCCGTCTCTTACGGGTCCGCGCCCGTAGACCCGGCGGTCCTGGCCGGAACCGGCCCGTGAGCGGGCGGGAAGCGGCCGGGGAGGGGAGAGTCGGGGCGCGCGATGGACCATCAGGAGTCGGACGGGCGTGACGCCTTGATCGAGTACATCAGCGGGATCCGCGGGCGGTCGGCGGGGAAGCGGTAGAAGCCGTCGCCCTGCCGCTCCAGCGCCGAGAACCGGGCGAAGAGCGAGACGTCGTGCTCGTGCAGGAACTCGATCCGCAGGCCCGTCGCGGCCAGCGCCGACACCACATCACCGATCGGGTGCTGCCATTCGACACTGCGGTTGTGGACGGTCGGCGCGTCGAAGTCCGTGTACGTGCCCGGGGTTTCTTCCACCCACGCGTCGCGACAGAAGTAGTCGTGGACGATCTCCCTGCCGGTCGAGTCGTCGAGGCAGTCGGTGATCGGATGGAACTCCGCGAGGTAGAGGAAACCGCCCGGCGCGACGAGCGACGCGGCGACCTCGGCCCAACGCCTGATACTGGGAAGCCAGTTCAATGCGCCGATGCCGGTGTAGACGATGTCGTACGACGGGTCCGGAACGGCCTCGGCGGCGTCGTGGACGTCGGCGGTGACGAACGTCGCCCGTTCTTGGGGAAGTCCGATCTCGCGGGCCAGGCGGCGCGCCGTCTCGACAGCCGGTTCCGAGAAGTCCAGACCGACGACGCGCGCCGCGCCGTGCCGGGCCCAGGAGAGGGTGTCCACTCCGATATGGCACTGCAGATGCAGCAGCGACTTGCCCGTGACGTCACCGACCTCCGCACGCTCGAAGTCGCGCAGGGCGTCCTTGCCCGCGCGGAAGGAGTCGAGTTCGTAGAAATCGCTCGCGGTGTGGATGGGGACCCGTTCGTCCCAGCGTGCGCGGTTGGCCTGGCGCCAGTCGGCGGGGGTCTCTGCATGCATGCCGGGGAGGTTATCCACAGGCTGAGGGCAATGCGAACGAATTGTCGGCGTTCCGGCGCAGAATGGGGACCATGACTGAGATCACTGGCTCGACGGCTCCCATCTCGCGGGCGACCACCCCCGCGCCCACGCCCGAGTCCGGACAGACGTCCCCGGCCGGGTCCGGACAGACGCCCGCGGCCGGGTCCGGGCCGACCGATGCGCCCGTGGCGGGGACCGAGAGCCCGGTCGCCGACGGGGGCGGAGCGGGTGCGGTCGCCGACGGGGGCGGAGCAGCACCGACCGGCGACGCGGCCGTCGGAGCTCATGCGGTCGGCGAGGAGGCGGCGGGCACGTCCATGCCGGTGTGGGAGCAGCGCTTCCGCGCGCCCAGGGTGTCGCTGCCCGACTGGGCCGAGGACGCGCCGGACCGCGCGCTGTTCGTCTCCAACGCGACGGGGACGTACGAGCTGTACGCATGGGACCGCGCCACCGGCGAGCAGCGCCAGGTCACCGACCGGCCGAACGGGACGACGGAGGGCGTGCTGACGCCGGACGGCGAGTCGATCTGGTGGTTCGACGACACCGACGGGGACGAGTTCGGGGTGTGGATGCGCCAGCCGTTCCACGGCGCCGACGGCGAGGGGCCCGTGGACGAACCGGCGGCGCCCGGTCTCGCCCCCTCGTACCCGGCGGGGCTCGCGATCGGGCGGGACGGTACGGCGGTGATCGGCCGCTCGACCGACGAGGACGGAACGACGATCCATGTCGTGCGCCCCGGGGCCGCCCCGGTCGAGATCTACCGCCATCGTGAGTCGGCGAGCGTCGGCGATCTCAGCCATGACGGGACGCTGATCGCTCTGGAGCACACCGAGCACGGCGACGCGATGCACTCCACGCTGCGTGTGATGCGGCCCGACGGGTCCACGGTCGCGGAGCTGGACGACACCGAGGGCGGTACGAAGGAGCTGGGGTTGTCCGTGCTCGGCTTCGCGCCCGTCGCCGGTGACAACAGGCTGCTGGTCGGACATCAGCGTCGCGGGCGCTGGGAGCCGATGATCTGGGATCCGGTGGCGGGCACGGAGACGGACCTCGGGATGGATCTGCCGGGCGATGTGGGCGCCGAGTGGTATCCGGATGCCTCCGCGCTCCTGGTCGTGCACGGGTTCGAGGCCCGCAGCGACCTGTGGCGGTACGAGCCGGGGGCGGGCGCGCCTCCCGTCCGGGTGGAGACCCCCGCGGGATCGGTCTCGGGTGCCACGGCCCGGCCGGACGGCACGGTGGAGTACCTGTGGTCGTCGGCCGCGCAGCCGCCCGTCATCCGGTCGACATCGGGCGCGGTGGTGCTCGATCCGCCCGGCCGGAAGGCCCCGGCGTCCGTGCCGGTGGAAGACGTATGGGTGGACGGGCCCGGGGGCCGGGTCCACGCACTCGTACAGCGGCCCGCCGCCCCGGCCGAAGGGCCGTTCCCCACGGTGTTCGAGATCCACGGAGGGCCGACCTGGCACGACAGCGACGCCTTCGCGTCCGGGCCCGCCGCGTGGGTGGACCACGGCTACGCGGTCGTCCGCGTCAATTACCGGGGTTCCACCGGGTACGGCCGAGCCTGGACGGACGCGCTCAAGCACCGGGTCGGCCTGATCGAGCTGGAGGACATCGCCGCGGTGCGGGAGTGGGCGGTGGCTTCGGGGCTCGCCGACCCGGCGAAGCTGGTTCTGGCCGGTGGCTCCTGGGGCGGTTATCTGACCCTGTTGGGCCTCGGCACCCAGCCGGAAGCCTGGGCGGTGGGCCTGGCGGCCGTGCCGGTCGCCGACTACGTCACGGCGTACCAGGACGAGATGGAGGACCTGAAGGCACTGGACCGCACCCTGCTGGGCGGCACGCCGGAGGAGATCCCTGAGCGCTTCGCGGCCTCGTCCCCGCTGACGTACGTCGACGCCGTCCGGGCGCCGGTCCACATCTCGGCGGGGGTCAACGACCCGCGCTGCCCGATCCGCCAGATCGAGAACTACGTGGACCGGTTGAAGGGGCGCGACGCCGTGCACGAGGTCTATCGGTACGACGCGGGGCACGGCTCGCTGGTCGTGGAGGAGCGGATCAAGCAGGTCCGCCTGGAGCTCGACTTCGCCCGACGCCACCTGGCCGCGGACGCCCCTGCCCCTGCCCCTGCTGACACTCCCCCGTCCGGCGGTGCCTCCGCGCCCACGTCCGGCGCCTGAAAGAGGCACGGCGGCCGGAAGCCTGAGGAACGACACACGGAGGACGGGGGGGGACAGCGGGGACGGGGGCGGAAGACGGGGGACGGAAGCCACGCCGGGTGGTGGGGACGGCGCGCCGTGCGGGGGGCTCGGGGACGGTGCGCGTACGCGGACTCGGGGCGTGTCGGCCCCCATCCGGCGGGACCGCGCCGGACCGTGCCCGACGGGGGACGGACCGTGCGCACGAGGGGGCTGGACGTGGGTGGCGGATCGCGGGGCGGAGGGGGTGTGGGCGGTACCCCGCGCCGGGGGACCGCAGCGAGGGACCGTACCGTGGAGGGGTGTACCGGTTCCTGCTGACCCCGCGATGGTGGGGGATCAACCTGTTCGTCGTGCTGGCCATCCCCTTCTGCGTCTTCATGGGCACCTGGCAGCTCGGCCGCTTCGAAGACCGTGTGCAGACGCACAACGCCGCCGAGAAGCAGCCCGCCCCGGGTACCAGGGCCGCGAAGCCGATCGACGACCTGCTGCCCGTCGACACGGCGACCTCCGGCCGTCCCGCCACCGCCACCGGTCGGTACGCCGACCAGTTCCTGGTGCCCGGACGGGAGTTGGACGGCAAGGACGGCTTCTACGTCCTGAACATGCTGCGCACGGACAACGGCAAGGCGCTGCCGGTCGTGCGCGGCTGGTTGCCGGGCAAGCCCGGCAACACCGCCGTTCCGGCCGCGCCGACCGGCACGGTCACGGTCACCGGCGACCTCCAGGCCTCCGAGAACGCCGGCACCGCGGGAGCCCATGCCACGGGTGGGCTCCCGGACGGCCAGCTCGGCATCATCGGCGCAGCGTCCCTCATCAACCTCGTCCCGTACGACGTCTACGACGCGTGGGTGACGCTCCAGGACACCGGTGGCACGGGCGCCGGCGCTCTGCGTCCCGTACCGGCCACCGTGCCACAGGGCACCGGGCTGGACCTGAAGGCGTTCCAGAACCTCGGCTACACCGGTGAGTGGTTCGTCTTCGCCGGGTTCGTGCTTTTCATGTGGTTCCGGCTGATCCGCCGCGAGGCCGAAGCCGCGCGCGACCTGAAGCTGGGAATCGTCGCAGAAGGGGGTGCGGACGCGGGCGCGGACGGGAACACGGCTGCGAGCACCGACGCGGATGCGGGGACAGATCCAGGTAGGAACGCGGATGCGGATGCGGCCGAGAGATCGAGTTCGGGCGTGGGTGCGGGTGCTGCTGCCACCGAGCCCGCCGACCACGGCGTCCGGCCCGGGTCCGACGCGAAGACCGGCGGCGCCTGAACCATCCGCATGTGTCCGGGGCCCGGGGCCCAGGGCTTGGAGGCAGACGCCCGGAGCGCCGCGGGTCGGGCAACAACACGCGCGCGGGCATCTGTCCGGGAGTCTGCGAGCTGGCGCTGGTCCTCGTCGGTCGACAACACGCGCGTGGACACCTGGTGGACGTGGGGGCACGCGCAGGTTCGGGCGCGTGCCCACGTGTCACGTCGTGGGGGCCAGCACCCCGGTCCGGTAGATCGTGCCGGAACAGGCGTTGGCGATCTTCGTCTCCGCGACCGGTGCTCCCGCCTCCGGGATGTGCGTGACGGCGACGCTGCCGTCCTGCAGCCCGCCGTCCTCTCCGCCGAGCTGCGCGACCGTCGCCACGGCCCCGTCGCCGGAACCCGTACCCGTGCCCGGACCCGCGCCGGCGGCAGTACCTCCGCCGGCGCCGCCCGTGCCCTCCGTCGGCGTCGGGCTCGGCGAACCCCCGACAGTCGGACAGGTGTCCCTCGGCACCCAGGCGAACCTCACCTCGTACATCATGGACGGCTTCAGCGCCACGGCGTCCTGTTCCTGCGAGGGGTCGGGCAGTCCGGCCGCCGCGTCGCCCGCCGCGTGCCGGACGACCGTGATCTTGGCCGGGTCCGCCGCCCCCAGTGCCTGGAAGCCCACGCTTCCGCCGCCGCTCACCGAGCACTCCGTGTCGGAGACATTGGCGATCCGGAACGTGCCGTAAACAGTGCCGTCGGCGCCCGCCGAGCCCGTCTGGGCCGAGGCGACACCGAGTTGTCCCGCGTCACAGGCCGGCGGGGCGGACGCCAGGGAGGCGGCCGGATCGGAGACTCCCCCGGCCAGGTCGCCTTCGGTGCCCTGGCCACCGCTGCCGGACGGGCTGCTCGTGCTCACGGGATGGTCCGGATCCCGGTCGTCCTGGCCGTCGGTTCCGCCGCCGAGATCCTTCCCGCCGCTTCCCGAACCATCCTCCGTACCGTTGCCGCCCTGCGCCTGTTCGCCGTGCCCGGCTATCGCGGGGTTGGCGGTGTTCGAACCGTCGGAGTTCGCGACATGGACGAAGGCGGGGATCGCGGTGCCGATGAGCAGTGCCGCCGCCGCCATTCCCACGACGGCCTGCCGCCGTCTGGCGCGACGGGCGGGCACCGCCCGCTGCAGATGGCCGAGGACGCCCTGGCCGGGCTCGATGTGCTGGACCGCCCCGTGCAGCATGCGGCGCAGCGCGACCTCGTCCAGGAGGTCCGGCGCCTCCATGCCGCCGTCACCGCGCCGGGAGCCGAAGCCCACGACCGTCACGGAACCCGTGCGCGTAGCGTCGCCACCGCCCGCGCCCACGTGCACGCCCGCATCCACGCCACGGCCCGGGTCCGCCTCCGCCCCCGGGCTCACGTCCGCCCGCGCATGAGCCTGCACCTCGGGGGCCACTCTCCCGGAGCCCGGGCCCTCGTGACTCCGCACCTCGGGGGCCATGTTCTCGGAACCCGCGCCCCCGGGGCCCGCGTCCTCGGGTGTCCGTGCCTCGGAGGCCGCGTCGCCGTCCCCGTCCGCAGTCGCCCATGCATCCATGCCGGGGGACGCGTCCGATGCCCCGTCCGGGGCCACGGCGCCTTCCCGCCCGTCGTTCACCATTGCGTTTCCAGTCCGGTCGGTCCCGGGCCCCTGCCCGCTTCCGCTCTCTCGGCCGCCCTCGCGCCCGTTCTCCGGGGCGACCTCGCCACCCTCGCGGCCCACGTCGCCGACACCGCCGTCGCGGCTCATGTCGTCACCGCCCTCGCCGCCGCCATCGTCGACGCCACAGCCCTCACCGCCGCCATAGCCATCGCCGTTGCCGTTGTCATTGCCGTTCGTGCTGCCGCGCCGGCTCATCCCTGTGCCTCCATCACGACGCGCAGCGCCGCGATCCCGCGCGACCCGTAGGCCTTGACCGATCCCAGGGATATGCCCAGCGTCTCGGCCACCTGAGCCTCCGTCATGTCCGCGAAGTAGCGAAGCACCAGCACCTCCCGCTGGCGTCGCTGCAGCCCGCGCATCGCCTTGATCAGGGCGTCCCGCTCCAGTTGGTCGTACGCACCCTCCTCCGCGCTCGCCATGTCAGGCATGGGCTTGGAGAGCAGCTTCAGCCCGAGGATGCGGCGGCGCAGCGCGGAACGCGACAGATTGACGACGGTCTGACGCAGATACGCCAGGGTCTTCTCGGGGTCCCGCACCCGGTTGCGCGCCGAGTGCACGCGGATGAACGCCTCCTGCACCACGTCCTCGCAGGATGCGGTGTCGTCGAGGAGCAGCGCCGCGAGGCCCAGCAGCGAACGGTAGTGGGCGCGGTAGGTCTCGGTGAGATGGTCGACGGTGGTTCCGGCTGCCACGCTCTCCTCAGCGCCCTCGCGCTGCGACGGCAGCTGTGTCGTGGGACGCGCGGCAGGCATGGGCGCGATCACCGGCATGCCGCCGGGCCTGCGGGGCCGCCTGAGCGGTCGCACCGAAGCGCCGCGCAGGGGGCCCACCACTGTGATGTCGAGAACCTCTGCCACGCCAGTTGGACACGTTTCCCCCCGTCAGGGTTGTACGCGCGCGACACCGCGTTCGACGCGGTGCGACATGCCCTCATACGTACCCGCTCTTCCCCAAATGCCCCGAATATGCGCCCCGTCGTGCAAGAAGTCATCGCATAGACGTGCACGTTCCGGCCGACGGTTGCAGCAGGCCGAAAGGTCATCGTCGGATACCCCGACACCCCAGCTCAAGAGATTCAGACTTTCAACTTGCTCACAGGGCATTCACAGATCGTACAAATCAGGTTCGACCAGGCTTGATCAGACACCCTGATCGAACGCCTCGACCGAACGCCTCGACCGAACGCCTCGACCGAACACCCTGATCGGACACCTCGGTCAGGCGCGGACGCGAGGAAGGACATGATCAGGCACGGGGAAATTCGGCAGCCACGGCTTCGGCGATCTGTGCCACGTTCAGCGCGGCCCCCTTGCGGAGGTTGTCGCCGCAGACGAACATCTCCAGCGCGCGGGGGTCGTCCAGGGAGCGGCGTACGCGCCCGACCCACGTCGGGTCGGTGCCGACGACGTCGGACGGCGTCGGGAAGTCCCCCTCCCCCGGGCTGTCGTACAGCACCACGCCCGGCGCCGTCGCCAGGATCTCGTGGGCCCGGTCGACCGCGACCTCGTTCTCGAACCGTGCGTGCACGGACATCGAGTGCGTCGCGACGACCGGTACGTACACGCAGGTCGCCGCCACCCGCAGGTCCGGCAGGTCCAGGATCTTGCGGCACTCCCCGCGGATCGCGAGCTCCTCCGACGACCAACCGTCGCCGGCCTCGGTCCCGGCCCAGGGCACCACGTTGAGCGCCACCGGTGCGGCGAAGGGCCCGCCCTCCGCGTCCCCCACGGCCCGGCGCACGTCACCCGGCTTCGTGCCCAGCTCGGTGCCGGCCACCAGCGACAGCTGTTCGCGCAGCGCGGCCACCCCGTCGCGACCCGCGCCGCTCACCGCCTGGTACGAGGAGACGACCAGTTCCCGTACCCCGAACTCGGCGTGCAGTGCGCCGACCGCGACGATCAGCGAGAGCGTGGTGCAGTTCGGGCTCGCGACGATGCCGCGAGGCCTGATCCGTACGGCGTGCGGGTTGATCTCGGGCACGACCAGCGGAACGTCCGCGTCCAGCCGGAACGCGGCGGAGTCGTCGACGACGACCGCGCCCTTGGCCGCGGCGACGGGCGCCCACTGCGCGGACACGTCGTCGGGCACCAGGAACAGCGCCACGTCGATGCCGTCGAAGACCTCCTCGGTGAGCGGAAGGACCTCGCTCTCCTCGCCGCGCACGACCAGCTTGCGGCCGGCCGAACGCGGCGAGGCGATCAGTCTCACCTCGCCCCACACGTCCGCGTGCTGCGAGAGGATCTGGAGCATGACACCGCCGATCGCCCCGGTCGCTCCGACGACCGCGAGCGAGGGGCGGCGGGCGGTCATCGGCCGGTGCCCCCGTAGACGACGGCCTCGTCGGAGTCGCTGTCGAGGCCGAAGGCGGTGTGCACGGCGCGCACGGCCTCGTTGACGTCATCGACACGGGTGACGACCGAGATGCGGATCTCGGATGTCGAGATGAGCTCGATGTTCACACCGGCGTCCGACAGCGCCTCGAAGAAGCCGGCCGTGACTCCGGGGTTGGTCTTCATACCGGCGCCGACCAGGGAGATCTTCGCGATCTGGTCGTCGTAGCGCAGCGACTCGAAACCGATGGTGCCGCGGTTGCGCTCCAGGGCGTCGATGGCCTTGCGGCCCTCGGCCTTCGGCAGCGTGAACGAGATGTCGGTCAGACCGGTCGACGCGGCGGAGACGTTCTGCACCACCATGTCGATGTTGATCTCCGCGTTCGCGATCGTGCGGAAGATCGCGGCGGCCTCGCCCGGCTTGTCGGGCACGCCGACGACGGTGACCTTGGCCTCGGAGACGTCATGGGCGACTCCGGAGATGATCGCGTGCTCCACCTTCTGGTCCCCTTGCGGCTCGTTGCTGACCCAGGTCCCGCGCAGCCCCGAGAAGGACGAGCGGACGTGGATCGGGATGTTGTAGCGGCGTGCGTACTCCACGCACCGGTGCAGCAGCACCTTGGAACCGGAGGCGGCCAGCTCCAGCATGTCCTCGAAGGAGATCCAGTCGATCTTCCGGGCCTTCTTCACGACCCTCGGGTCGGCGGTGAAGACCCCGTCCACGTCGGTGTAGATCTCGCAGACCTCGGCGTCCAGCGCGGCGGCGAGCGCCACCGCGGTGGTGTCGGATCCGCCCCGGCCGAGGGTGGTGATGTCCTTCTTGTCCTGGGACACGCCCTGGAACCCCGCGACGATCGCGATGTTCCCCTCGTCCAGCGCCGTACGGATGCGGCCCGGCGTCACATCGATGATGCGCGCTTTGTTGTGGACCGAGTCGGTGATGACGCCCGCCTGGCTGCCCGTGAACGACTGGGCCTCGTGGCCCAGGTTTTTGATCGCCATCGCCAGCAGGGCCATGGAGATCCGCTCTCCCGCGGTCAGCAGCATGTCGAACTCGCGCCCCGCGGGTATCGGGGATACCTGCGCGGCGAGATCGATCAACTCGTCCGTCGTGTCGCCCATCGCGGACACCACGACAACCACCTGGTTGCCGCTCTTCTTGGCATCGACGATTCGCTTGGCGACGCGCTTGATGCCCTCGGCATCGGCTACGGAGGAGCCTCCGTACTTCTGCACGACAAGGCCCACGTGCGCTCCTCGCTCAGTCCGTTACTCGGTCGACTCAGTTTAACGAGCGGCCCGAAATCGCCCCGCCGTTACCACATGCTGAGATGTCCTGCTCAGCACGTGATCATCGGTGTGTAGCTCCAAGCCGCTCGTACGGGCTGTTGCCCGCCGATCGGATCCGCACTCCCAGGTGTGGCCCACCCCACATGCGCGGCGGGTCGGACCGCGCCCTGCGAGGCGCCCCCTCCAGCCTGGACCGGAACCTCACCGTCCGCCCGTCGAGGGCTCCCGCCGATGGCTCCCGTCGGCGGGGCGCGTGCCGTGATTGCCACGCATTCCGCAATCCCGCCATTCCCGCACCCCACGCGTGGGCGCGCATTGCCGCACATGGACGTACACCGCCGCACGTCGCCGCGGTCGCGAGCTGCGGCACGAGGCGTCGCACGCCGCGGCGGTCGCCGCGCAGCGTCCGTCCACTCGCCGGACGGCCCGTCTCACCGCACGGCGAGGCACGGCAAGGTAACGCGAGGGGGCGTCTCACCTGCGGCGCGGCAGGACGAGGGGTGCGACAGGGCCTCTCGCCCCACGGCACGGTACGGCAAGGGGGCGCGAGGGACGTACTACTTCACCGGGCGCAGCCCCAGCGGACCCGCGATCTCCTGCGCCATCACCCGGCCCGCCTCCTCGGCGAGCTCCTCGTCGGCGGTCTCCGAGTCCGTGTCCAGGCCGTCCAGCTCCTGGAGGGGCTGGTTGAGGCGGATGTGGGCGATCAGGGACTGGAGGGCGCGCAGGGCGGCGGACGCGGTGGAACCCCAGTTGGAGAAGTACGAGAACTGCCACCACCACAGGGCCTCGGTGACGCGGTTCTCCTCGTAGTGGGCCAGGCCGTGGCGCAGATCGGTGACGAGGTCGGCCAGGTCGTCCGAGATGCGGGCCGGGACCGGCGCCTTTCGGGGCTCGTACGGGTCGAAGACCTCGGAGTAGACGTCGATCGGCTCCAGCAGGACGGCGAACCGCTCGCGCAGCCCGTCGGCGTCCGGCTCCGCGCCCAGGTCCGGCTCGTAGCGCTCCTCGGGGACGATGTCCTCGTACGCACCGAGCCGTCCGCCCGCCAGCAGCAGCTGGGAGATCTGGAGCAGCAGGACGGGAACGGCCTCCTCGGGCTCCTCGACCTTCGACACCTCGGTGACCGCGACGATGAACGTCTTGATCTGGTCGGCGATCTGGACGGCGAAATCGCCCGGGTCCTGCGTGACGGAGTTCAGCGTGGCGTCAGACATCGAGGGGACCTCCCGTGGGCACGGTCGCGAGCGGTGAGTAGAACATAGCGTCGCTGAACATAGAAACACCGCGCGTCGCGACGACGGTCACCATCGGTACATCGGGTGACATGAAAGCGTCACACATCGAGCAGACGCCTCCCCTCGAAGGCGCGGCCCAGGGTGACCTCGTCCGCGTACTCCAGATCGCCGCCCACCGGCAGACCGCTGGCCAGTCTCGTGACCCGCAGCCCCATCGGCTTGACCATCCGGGCCAGGTACGTCGCGGTGGCCTCGCCCTCCAGGTTGGGGTCGGTCGCCAGGATCAGCTCCGTGACCGTGCCGTCGGCGAGCCGGGCGAGCAGTTCACGGATGCGCAGATCGTCGGGGCCGACGCCCTCGATCGGGCTGATCGCGCCGCCGAGCACGTGGTACCTGCCCCGGAACTCGCGGGTCCGCTCGATCGCGACGACGTCCTTCGGCTCCTCGACCACGCAGATGACCGCCTGGTCGCGGCGGGCGTCCCGGCAGATGTTGCACTGCTCCTGCTGGGCGACATTGCCGCAGACCGAACAGAACCGGACCTTGTCCTTGACCTCCAGGAGGGCATGGGCGAGACGGCGCACATCGGTCGGTTCGGCCTGCAGGATGTGAAAAGCGATCCGCTGCGCGCTCTTGGGACCGACGCCGGGCAGCCTGCCCAGTTCGTCGATGAGGTCCTGAACCACGCCTTCGTACAACGGAAACGCCTTCCTCTTCCACTCCCTGTTCCCGTCCCCGGACGGGCCGCGGACGGGTGGGCCGCGGGCGACGGGCCGTGGGCCGCACGCCGCGAACGGCGCGCGACCGGCGGTCCATCGCATGCGATGGGCTATGAATACAACCTACGAGTTCGGGCCGCCGGTCAGAAGGCCCACAAGCGGCCGAACGACGACCGTGAGGCGTCCTGGTCACATCCGAACGACGACCGGGAGGCTTCCTGGTCACCTTCGGACGACGACCGGGAAGCACCCTGGTCACATCCGGACGACGGCCAGGAAGCGTCCGGGCCGTGCCCGTGCGACAGCATGGAAGCCATCCAGGCCGTGCCCGGACTGCCCGGACGACGGCCCCGGGACTGGCCCCACCGGCGCCCGAGCGGCGCTCCGGAGGCGGTCGGTCAGAAGGGGAGGCCGGGCATACCGCCCAGCCCCTGGGCGAGCGGGCCCAGCTTCTGCTGCTGGAGCTGCTGGGCGTTCTCGTTCGCCGCCTGGACCGCGGCGACGACGAGGTCCGCGAGTGTCTCGGTGTCCTCCGGATCGACGGCCTTCGGGTCGATCACCAGGGCACGGAGCTCACCGGAGCCGGTCACGGTCGCCTTCACCAGACCGCCACCCGCCTGGCCCTCGACCTCGGTCCTGGCCAGCTCCTCCTGAGCCGCGGCGAGGTCCTGCTGCATCTTCTGCGCTTGCTGCAGCAACTGCTGCATATTGGGCTGACCCGCACCGGGAATCACGGTCACTCCTGGCAATTCGACGACAACACGTTTCGGTATGTCGAGCCTACGTGGTCACCGCACAGTGCGCCCCACCCACTGGCGAGCAACTCTTTCGAGTGAGTTTGGGTCAGCGCCGACATGACGCCCATACCTGATCACAGGCCCCCCGCTCCCGGGCATAACGCCATTTCGACCCCGCGGCCCACCATTCGGCGGTAGGAAGGGCATGCGCGTCAGGGCACACAGGCGCACCGCCCGTCACGCAAAGTTACGCAAGCGGGACAGTCGGCCGCACCGGAGAGCAGTGATCAGCCCACCGCCGAAACCACCGCCGCACATCAGGCGTCATTAAGCAGAACGCAGAGGAGTACCCCGGTGAGTCAGCCGGAGATGCAGCCCGAAGGACCCCGCAACGAGCCCGGTTCGGCCGGCTCGGCCGGCTCCTCCGGTTCGGGCTCCGGCGCATGGGGCCGGGTCGCACGGGGCCGGGGCGGGGACCTGACCGGTACACCGTTCCCGCTCGGCGACTGGGGTGAACCCGCCGAGCGCCTCGACGAGCTGTACCGCTGGGTCGAGGCCGAGGCGCTGCGCACCGCCGACTGGTATCTGAACGACCGGATCCGGAAGCGGCGCGCGGCCAGGACGCTGCGGATCGGTGCGGCCGCAGGGGCGGTCGCGGGGGCCGCCCTGCCCCTGCTCGACCTCACCGGGACGCTCGCCGGGGCGGCCGGGTGGGGCTATCTGTCGCTGTTGCTGGGGGCCGCGTGCATGGCGTGCGACCGATACTTCGGCCTCACATCGGGCTGGATAAGGAATCTCGCCACCGCCCAGGCCGTGCAGCGTCGCCTCCAAGTGCTCCAGTTCGACTGGGCCTCGGAGTCCGTACGGGAGGTGCTGGGCCCGACCGAGGGGACGGCCAGCGAGGCGGCCGAGCGCTGTCTCGGGGTGCTGCGGCGGTTCTCGGAGGACGTCACGGAACTCGTCCGGACCGAGACCGCGGACTGGATGGTGGAGTTCCGGGCCGGGCCGGCGCCGATGGGGCTCCAGGCACTGTCGTCCGGCGGCGGGGGCGGCGGGCGCACGGACCACGGCACGCAGCCGGGACGGTTCCCGATGCAGACGATCGCCCGGCCGAACATGCCGCGGCAGCGGCCCCCGGAGTCCCCGCGGTGACACCACCGCGGGGCGCCGGAGGAGCCCGGCCGGGCAGGACGGTTCGGGCGTCGGACCCGGCCCTTGCCCCACCCCCGGCACTGACCGGCCCCGGCGGTGCCGTCCTCGGCCGTGCCGGCCGGATGCCGGTTCGGATGCTGGGGCGGGGTGCCGGAGCGGGTGCCGGTCCGGGAGCGGCCCGGACGCCGGTCCGGATACCACACCCGGGGCGGTGAACGGGTCAGCTGAGGACGATCATCGAGCCCTGGGCGAGGCTGCGGGTGGCGGCCGCGTGCAGGCCCAGCCAGACGTGCCGCTCACGGGCGAACGGACTGCCGTCGTAAGGGATCGGGCCCGCCGGTTCCTCCAGCTCCGTCGGCGCCACGGGCGGCAGTGGGGCGGCCGGCGGGTTCGCCGGGTCGATGCCGAGAGACGGGGCGACGAACTCCAGCTCTCTCAGCAGCCCGTGGCTGGAGCCGAGGGGGCCGCCGCCCGCGAGCAGGTCGTCGTCGGAGAGCGGGGCGGCGAAGTCCAGCGGAACGTACGCCCCCGCGTGATCGTAGTGCCAGACCAGATGGGACTGCCGGGCCGTCGCCTCGAACATCTCCAGCAACTGCTCGTAGTCCCCGCCCAATTCGTCGACGGGCGTGACGGCGAGGCCGCTGAGCTGGAGCAGATAGGCGCGGCGCAGGAAGTGCAGGGCGTCGTAGTCGAAGCCCGCGACCGGGGCCACGTCACCGGTCAGGCCGGGCATGTACGCGTACACCGGAACGGGCGGCAGTCCGGCCTCGCCCAGCACCTTGTCGTAGGCGGCGATCTCTTCGGCGAACGGGTTGTCGGGGCTGTGGCACAGCACATCGACGAGGGGGACCAGCCACAGGTCACAGGCCACGAAGTCTCGCTCTCCCGCAGGTGCGCATCGAAATATTCACAACAGTCGCAACAGCGTAATGCGGGCGGCACGTCGCGCACAGTGCCAGGTGGCCCGCAGAAGGAGCCGGGCGAGCGCCCGGACGTCCACCGGGGCGCCCGCCGGGAGCGGTGGCGGGATCCGGTCGCGCGGTCCTCACGGGTCGGCAGAACTGATGGCGCACGGCAGGTCTGATGCGCCGACAGGTCGGTCGGCAACCGGCAGGCCCGATGGCGCCCACGGCAGTCCGATGACGCGGGGCAGGTCCGACGACGCGCGACAGACCTGATGCGGCAACAGACCGGTCGCCGCGCAGTGGTACTTGACGGTGCGGCAGTTACCGTACGGGCCGTCAGGCCCCCGGAAAGCCCGGTTCCGGATCTCCGGAGCAGGCGGGGCCGGGATCTCCGGCGTCGCCGGCGTCGCCGGAGCCCGGAACGGCGGGGAGGGGAGCGACAGGGGCGGCAGGGTCGGCAGCGGCGGGGACGGGCACGCCGGGACGCGCGAGCTTTCCGGCCGCGAGCCGGTCCGCCCAGCTCAGCGCGTGCGCGTTGTAGTCGTCCATCACCGCGCACACCGCGTCACGGTCACAGAGCATGATCGCCGCGACGAGTTCCGGGTGGCCGTGCCAGAGCCAGTCCCGGGCGCTCGCGTCGTGGCGCAGGTACGGCACGGCGAACACCCACGCCTGGACGCGCAGACGGTGCAGGAAGTCGTTGATGTACGCGTTGTCGACGAGCGCGCCCAACTCCCGCCAGAAGCGAAGGTCGTAGCCGATGAGGATGTCGAGGTCGCCGCCCTGCGCCGCCCGCGAGGCCTCCTGCGCCCTGCGGCGCACGGAGACCAGACCGTCCTGGTACACCACCGCCCGCGCGACCGTCCGCCCCGGGCCGTACCCCTGGAAGACGTCGCGAATGAGCCCGTCGATGACCAGAGTGCGGGCCTCGACCATCGACCGGTAGTCGGCGACGGTGAACTCGCGTACCCGGAAACCGCGGTGTTGATCGGATTCGAGCAGCCCCTGCGCCGAGAGGTCGAAAAGCGCCTCACGCACCGGCGTCGCCGAAACACCGTACTGTTCCGCAATCTGCTTGACAGTGAATTCCCGTCCCGGCTCCAGTCGTCCGGCAAGCACTTCGTCGCGCAGCGCGTCCGCGATCTGCTGCCGCAGCGTGCTGCGGGTCACAGCTCCGCTCGCGCGCATGGCGCCCCTCCCCTGCTCTCCGCCTCCGGCAACCTTAAGGCAGGGGTCGACCTGCCCGGATCCGGGCAGAAGGGGAGACGCCGGAAGGGCGAGCGGGCGAACTCTCCCGGCCACCGGCCCTGTACGGGGTCGGTGGCCGGGAAAGGCGGCCGCGCCGGTGCACGCGCCCAGGGCCTCGGTGCGTTCACCATGCGGCACACTCGCGCACTCGCCGTACGACGGCGGGCTCGTTACACGGTGCGCTTGTTGCACGGCATCCTTGTCACACCGCGTATCCGCCTGCTGCGTGCCTGCGGCGCACCTACTGCGCGGTGTACTCGTCCGCGACCGACAGCGCCGCGTCGAGGGCGGCGAGGCCCGCCTTGGCCTCCTCGTCCGTGATGTTGCAGGCGGGAACGGCGTGGGTGCGGTTCATGTTGATGAAGGGCCAGATGCCGTTCTTCTTCGCCGCCGCGCCGAAGGCCGCCATCGGCGCGTTGGCCTCGGGGCTCGGGTTGTACGGAACCAGCGGCTCGCGGGTCTCCTTGTCACGGACCAGCTCCAGCGCCCAGAACGCGCCGAGACCGCGGACCTCGCCCACCGACGGGTGGCGCTCGGCGAGATCGCGCAGGCCGGGGCCGAGTACCGTCTCGCCGATGCGGGCGGCGTTCTCGATGACCTTCTCGTCCTCCATCACGTGGATAGTGGCGACGGCCGCCGCGCACGCCAGCGGGTGCCCGGAGTAGGTCAGTCCGCCCGGGTAGGGGCGGGTCTCGAAGGTGGCAGCGATCTCGGCGGAGATCGCGACCCCGCCGAGCGGTACGTAACCGGAGTTGACGCCCTTGGCGAAGGTCATCAGGTCCGGCACGACGTCGAAGTGGTCGGCGGCGAACCACTTGCCGGTACGCCCGAAGCCGGCCATCACCTCGTCGAGGACGAAGACGATGCCGTAGCGGTCACAGATCTCGCGGACGCCCGCCAGGTAGCCGGGCGGCGGCGTCATGATGCCCGCGGTCCCGGGAACCGTCTCCAGGATGATCGCCGCGACCGTTCCGGGGCCCTCGAAGGCGAGGGTGTCCTCCAGGTGCTGGAGCGCGCGGGCGCACTCCTGCTCCTCCGTCTCGGAGTGGAACGGCGAGCGGTAGAGGAACGGGGTCCAGAAGTGGACGACGCCCGCCGAGGCGCTGTCGGACGGCCAGCGGCGCGGGTCGCCGGTCAGGTTGATCGCGGTGGAGGTGGCACCGTGGTACGAGCGGTACGCGGAGAGCACCTTCGTGCGCCCGGTGTGCAGCCGCGCCATCCGGATGGCGTTCTCCACGGCCTCCGCGCCGCCGTTGGTGAAGAAGATCTTGTCCAGGTCGCCGGGGGTGCGCTCGGCGATGAGGCGTGCGGCCTCGGAGCGCGCCTCGATCGCGAACGCGGGGGCGAAGGTGGCGAGCTTGCCCGCCTGCTCCTGGATCGCGGCGACGACGGTGGGGTGCTGGTAGCCGATGTTGGTGTAGACGAGCCCGCTGGTGAAGTCCAGGTAGCGGTTGCCGTCGTAGTCCCAGAAGTACGCCCCCTCGGCGCCGGCGACGGCGAGCGGGTCGATGAGGCCCTGGGCGGACCAGGAGTGGAAGACGTGCGCACGGTCTGCGGCCTTCACGGCCGCGCCGGCGGCGGGGTCGACATGCGGGGCATGCGAGGCATGAGGGGTCATGCGGCGAGCGTAGATGCGCCGGCGGCCGGCCGACATGACCACCTTGTATGGCGTGCGGCGCTTTGGTGGGCAGGGTGTCGCGTCGCGGCTCCACGCACGCGGTGTGACGTCGCGGCTCCACGCACGCGATGTCACACCGCGGCTCGGCACACTCCGGCATCGGCGACGGCAACAGCGGCGGCAACGTGCTGCCGGTCACCGGTGGCGGTGCGAGCGGCCGTGCCGCGCCGTTCCGTCTCCCCCATGCCACTCCCCGCGCGCGCCGTGCCGCGCGGCCCCGTCCCCATGTACGCCGCGCCATTCCGCGCCGCCGTGCCCCCTCGCGCCACTTCCCCTGTCGCATGCGGCACCTCGTGACCACCGTGCCACTCCTCGTGTCCGGCCGCGGTCCTCGATCGGGGACCGGAACGGGGACCGGAGCTCGGAGCCGGGCGAGGGGCACGGAGCGAGGACGAGGACGAGGACGAGGAAGTAAAGCCGGGACAGGGGTGAGGAGTTGTCTGCGGAGGAGCCCGTATCCGGCTCCTTCGGAGCGGCATGGCGCGCGGCTATCCTCAACGCGTTCCGGCGTATTCGCCGCAGGGGGAGGACACACCATGGACAAGCTCGGGCCCACCGACCCGCAACGCATCGGCGGCTACCGACTACTGGGCCGGCTCGGCGCCGGGGGGATGGGCCAGGTCTATCTGGCCCGTTCCGACCGCGGCCGAACCGTCGCGATCAAGCTGGTACGCGGCGAGCTCGCCGCACAGCAGGAATTCCGCGACCGGTTCCGTCAGGAGGTGCGAGCAGCGCGCCAGGTCGGCTCGGCCTGGACGGCCCCGGTTCTGGACGCCGACACCGAGGCCGCCGTTCCCTGGGTGGCGACCGGCTACGTCGCCGGGCCTTCCCTCCAGGCCACGGTCTCCGGCCGCCCTGGAACCCCGCCCGCCCCCGGTGTCGCCTCGCGATCGACACCGGGGGCGGGCGTATACGGCCCGCTGCCCGAGCACTCGGTCCACATTCTGGGGGCCGGGCTCGCCCACGCGCTCCGGGCCATCCATTCCGCCGGGCTCGTCCACCGTGATCTGAAGCCCTCCAACATCCTGCTGACGATCGACGGTCCGCGCGTCATCGACTTCGGCATCGCCCGCGCGCTCGACACCGTCACCGACGGCGGCCTCACCCGCACCGGGGCCCTGGTCGGTTCGCCCGGCTTCATGTCGCCGGAGCAGGTGCGCGGCGAACGGGTGACTCCGGCGTGCGACGTGTTCTGCCTCGGCTCGGTACTGGCGTACGCGTCGACCGGCCGGCTTCCGTTCGGAACGTCCGACAGCGGTGCGCACGCACAGATGTACCGGATCGCCCAGGAGGAACCGGATCTGACCGGCGTCCCGGTGGACCTCGTCGAGCTGGTCCGGGACTGCCTGCGCAAGGACCCGGCCGCCCGCCCTTCGACGGACGCGCTCCTGGAGCGCCTGGCGGACGACAACGCGACGGAGCCGTGGCTCCCGGGCGCGCTCCTCGCCCAGCTCGGGCGCCACGCCGTGGAGCTGCTGGATTCCGAGGACCCGGAGGAGAGGCCCGAGCAGCGACCACCCACCGACCCGTCGGCCACGGCGCCCACCACACCCGGCGCGCCCACCGCCCCTCTGACCACTTCCGCGCCCGGCACTCCTCCAGCCACTTCCGCGCCCGGCGCCCCTCCAGCCACTTCCGTGTCCGCCACGTCCCCCGCCTCTCCCGCCTCCTCCGTTCCTTCCGCCCCCGCCGGATCCGTCGCATCAGGCTCGCCGGTCGACGGACCCGGCCCGATGCCGCCCGGCACCATGCACTCGATGCCCGCCGTGGTCGGCACCCCTGCGCCCGTACCGCCCCCCGCGCCGGACTCCCACGCGTACGGCTACCCACCGCAGCAGCACGCGCAGCCGCACCCCGGACAGATGGGGTTCGGTACGCAGCAGAGCGGTACCGGGTACGGATATCCACAGCAGCACCCGCACCAGCAACCCGGATTCGGCTCGACTCCTCCGTACGGCCCGCTCTGCACCCCCGCCCCGCAGCCCGCCCCAAAACCCGAGCGGCGGGGCAAGGGAGCGACGATCGCGCTCGTCGCGGTGGCCGTGCTCGTCGCGATCGGCGCCGGCGGGTCCGTCTACGCGCTGATGAACGACAAGGGGAAGAAGCCCGTTCCGTCCCCGACCCTGTCACCGCCACCCGCCGGGACGTCCTCGGGTGCGAACGGCGGCGACGGCCGGACATCCTCCGATCCGGACGATTCGTCCTCCGACGGCCGGCGGAGCGGCAACGGCCCCATACCCTCCGGTTTCCTGGGCAGTTGGTCGGGTTCCATCGACAACCCCTCGGGCCGTTCGACCCGGGAACTCGTCATCCGACAGGGCGCGGTCGGGCAGACCGTGCTCACCCTCACCGCGGACGGACCGCTCGACGGCGGCGGCTCGTACCACTGCGTCTTCGAGGCCGCCTTGACCACCGAGCCGTCCCCGTCCGGTCCGATGGAGATCGACGCGTCCACGGTGGTCGCCGGTGAGCCGATGTCGTCCTGCGCGGCGGGCAAGCCGACCGTACTCACGCTGCTCCCGAACGGTTCGCTGCACCGCGAGAACACGGACGGCAGTGGTCAGTTGACATACACACGGGCCGACTGATGCGTATGGAACGGGAGTTGTAGCCGGGAGTTGTAGCCGAAAGTCGTGACCGGGAACGGCGAATCACCGGCCGAGGAATTACCCGGACGGGCCTTGCCCCTCGTCGGCGAGGAGACGACGTTCCTGGACGGGAACGGCCCACGGACGAGGCCCTCGCCCCCCGGCGCCGACCCCTCATCCTGTCGCCGACACGGCGCCGCATCGGAACGAGAACACGGTGGTGGCTCCGGCTGTCACGGACGAGCATGGGGTGCATGACCGACCAACCCGCACGATGGAGCCAGGCGACCGTCTACCCCGACATGTGGGCCGACCCGGACGACGATCCCCGCAACAACGAAGGTCCGGGCCCGGAAGGCGAGCCTGCGACGCTGCACGACTTCCTGACGGACTACCGCACGACCCTGCGGATGAAGTGCGAGGGCCTGGATCCGGAGCAACTGGCCCGTCGATCGGTTCCGCCGTCGACGATGTCGCTGCTCGGCCTGGTCCGGCACCTCGCCGAGGTGGAACGGGACTGGCGCAACTGGATCGTCGACGGTGACCCGCTGCCCAAGCTGTACGGCGAGCGTGACGCGGACTTCGACGGAGCCGTCGCCGAGCAGGCCGTGGTCGACGCCACGTCACCGACTCACCGACTCACCGAGTATCCCTAGGCCAACGGCTTCACCGACATCAGAAGATGCTGGTGGGCAGGGATCGTCGCCCGCCCGAGCGCGTCCTCCCGGGACGACCAGCCGGTGATCATCGCGCGCTGCCCCGGACCCATCAGGTCGAGGCGGACCACCGGTGCGTGGAACGAGGACAGCGCGTTCGACAAGTACACCGGGTCGAACGCCACCGTCATCTCGTCGGCGCCGACCAGCTCGACGTCCAGGCGCTGGGAGGCCACATCGTCCTCGTAGCCCGCCTGGAGCAGCAGCGAGCCGCCCGAGAACGTCAGTTGCAAGGGACTGCTGCCCTCGGCGACCACGGCGACCCGAGCGACCGATCCGGCCAGCTCCTCCCAGTCCGCGACCACGCCGACCGGGTCCGCCATCGCGAACAGCTTGTCGTGCCGCGGCAGTCGACCGTCGAGCAGTCGCACCGTGGACTGCGTGCCACCCTGCTCGAAGCCGGCAGAACCGCCGTCCAGGGCCAGTCGGCACGCCCCGGACCGGTCGAAGGAACGGGTGATCTCGGACAGCCTGCGGGTGGACACCAGCACATCTGCCGAGACGTCCTCCACGACCGGCTTCCACGTGAGCGTGCGCACCGCGAACCGGTAGCGGTCCGTCGCGGCGAGCGTCATGCGGTCGCCGTCGAGCGCCAGTCGTACACCGGTCAGCGTCGGCAGCGAGTCGTCCCGGCCCGCTGCCACCGAGACCTGGGCGACCGCGTCGGCGAGCTCCTCCGCGTCCACCTCTCCGAGCACCGGGGGCAGGTCCGGCAAGGTCGGGTAGTCGTCGAGCGGCAGCATCGAGAGCCCGAACCGGGCACTGCCACCGGTCATGGAGAACCGTGCCCCCTCGACCACGCACTCCACCACGCCGTCGGGCAGCACCCGGCCCACGTCGGCCAGCCGCCGCCCCATGACCAGCGCCTTTCCGGGGCGCACGATCTCCGCGTCCACCTCGATGCACGCGGACGCCTCGTAGTCGAGGCCCGATATGCGCAGTCGACCATCCTCCGCCTCCAGCAGCAGCCCACCCAGCAGCGGAACGGTCGAGCGGTTCGGCAGCACCCGGGCCGCCCAGATCACGGCGTCGGTCAGCGCTCTGCACTCGATACGGAATTCCATGGCGATGGTCTCTCCCGGTCGGCTCTGCTCGCATTGCTGGTCGCGAGCAGAGCCTAGAGACCACCACTGACAACGGACCGATGCAGCGACTGCCGAAGAAGCGGATGGCGAAGAACCCGCTACGGACAATGGGCCGGAAACGGCCGCAAGGGGCTGGAAGCTGCCGGAACCGGCCGGAAATGGGGGAACGGTCGCGGCCGACGACAGCGGCCACCCCCGTGAGCCGCTGCCGGCGTCCCCGTGCCCCTCCCCCGAAGGGCGCCGCAACCGTGTTCGGACTCTATGGCGTCGGGTAGACGACAGAAAGATTCAGTTCGCACTGCGTGAGCCGCCCGAGGTATCAGTTCGCACAGTGAAACCGGTACGCTGCGCTCCGGTTTTGGCGGGCGCAGACGCGCGGGGACACAGAAGCGCGAAGCGCAAGGGCGCGTGGACGCGGAGGCGCAGAAGCACGGGAGCGCGGCGGCGCGATGAGCGGAGGACAGGTGCACGGGCGGCAACGGGCCGACGACGTACTGAGGATGTACCGGCTGGCCCGGACCGGTGGCTCGCGCGAACTCCTGCGCTGGGTGTCCGGCCGGGCCGAGGGCTGGGCCGGGCTGCTCGACGCGGACGGCGGCATCCTGCACGGCGCGACCAGGGCCACGGACGGCATCGACACGGGGACAACCGCCCGAAACGGAACGGGAACAGGGGCCGGTGCAGGAGCCCGGAGCGAAACGGGAACAGGCACGGGAGCAGGGACAGGGACACGGACGGCGCCAGTGGCCCGGACGGCAACGGGCACCGGCGCCGCGGACACCGACGCCGCCGTACGGGCCGGCGGGGCCACCGGAACCCCGGCCACCGGGGGCGCCGCGTGGGCCGTCGAGGCCGCCGCCCTGGCCGCCGACGGCGCCAAGGAGCTGGCGTCGCTCGGCGCACGCTCCTTCTCCTTCGACAGGGGGCCGCACACGGTGCTGCTGTTCCCCCTGGACGGCCCGCCCGACACCGCCGCCCCGCTCCTGGCCGTCGTCGCCCCTCGCCCGCTGCCGGAAGGGCTGGCCACGCTGGTCTCCGACGTCGCCGTACCGCTCGCCATGTGCTGGGCGGCGGAGACCGTGGAGCGCACGCGCCGCCGCGTCGATCTGGCGGAGTCGCGCAACCGGGAAGCGGTACTGCACCTGCTCATGACCGGCCAGCTGTCCATCGCGCATCAGGTCGCGGGAGCGCTGAAGCCCGAACTGCCCGACCCGGTAAGGGTCTGCGTCGTGGAATGCCCCGTGGGCCGTCGGGACGAAGTGGCCAGGGTCTGCGCGGAGATCTCCGGCGGCAGGTCCTGGATCGTGCGGTGCCCGGTGTACGCGCGTCATCTGATCCTGGTCGTACCGGCCGGTCCGGACGCGGCCGACCCGCCGGTCGGACGGCGCGTCGCCGACGTGGTGGACGAGTGCGTCGTCGGGGCGAGCGAGGACGTACCGCTGTCCGACACGGCGACCGGATACCGCCAGGCGTTCCACGCCCTGCCGGTGGCCCGCGGACTGCCCACCCGGCACGCCCGGTTCGGTTCCGCGCCGGAGGCGGCCCTGGTCGTCGGCGCGGCCGGTGCGCAGTGGGCGGACGCACTCCTGAACCCGCTGCTCACCCATGTGCCGAGGCGCAGCCACGACCCGGGCAGCCAGGAACTGACAGCGACGCTCTCCTCCTGGCTCGCCTTCTCCTCACATGCCACCCAGCATCTGAAGATCCACCGCAACACCCTCGCGGCGCGACTCCGGCTGATCAGCGAGCTGCTCGGCCTCGACCTGAACCGGCTCGCCGACCAGGCCGCCCTCGACCTCGCCCTGCGCATCCGCGCCACACCTACGGCGCCCCGCACACCCGCCCCGCCCCGAACGCCCACCACACCTCAAACACCTCAAGCACCCCAAGCACCCCAGGTCCCCGAGGCACCCCAACCACCCCTCGCGCGCCGACTGGACGCCCTGGACAACGTCCTGCGCGGACCGGCCGTCCGGGAATGGGCGGTGCACCAGTTGCGTCCGCTCGCCGGGGCGGGCGCCTCCCGGAGCACCTCCGACCCGCGCACCACTCTCCGCGTCTGGCTGGACTGCGAGGCCCAACTCGCCGGAACTGCAGCCGTGCTGGGCATGTCGGTACCAGGTGCGCGCAAGCGCCTCACGCGCCTCGAATCAGTGCTCCAGCGCTCGTTGCTCCAGGCGCCGAGCGCCCGTTACGACCTGTGGCTGGCCTTCCGTGCCCTGGAGATCGCGGAAGAACCCGGCGAGCCCTTCTGAGCGTGCGAGCCGTTCCCGGACACGCGTCGGGGGCGTGCCCGGTCGAACCGGACACGCCCCCGACGTGATGCCGATGTCGCAGGTCTGCAGATCAGCAGGCCGACAGCTCAGCCGGTCAGCCGGTCAGCCAGTCAGCAACTCAGGTTGTTGCCCGGGCTGGTCCCGAGGATCTGCGTGAACGCCTTGTAGCGGTCGATACGGCTCTGGACCTGGGTCGGGTTGCCTCCGTTGCACTCCAGGGATCCGTTGATGGAGCGGATGGTCTCACCGAATCCGGCACCGTTCACCATGGCCTGATGGGCGGTCATGGTCCCGGGACCGTTCTGGGTGTTCCAGTACCAGAGGCCGGTCTTCCAGGCGACCGAGGCGTCCTGCTCGACCAGGTACGGGTTGCCCAGCAGGTCGATGCCGAGGGCGTCGCCGGCCGCCTTGTAGTTGAAGTTCCAGCTGAGCTGGATCGGGCCCCGCCCGTAGTACGCGGCCTGACCGGCCGGGCAGCCGTAGGGCTGGCTGCTGTCACAGTAGTGCGGGTAGTTCGACGTGTTCTGCTCGACCACGTACACCAGGCCGCCCGTCTCGTGGCTGACGTTGGCGAGGAACGCCGCCGCCTCCTGACGCTTGACGGTGTCGCTGCCGGTGTTCGCGAAGGCCGGGTAGGCGCTCAGCGCGGCGGTGAGCCCGTTGTACGTGTAGAAGGGGTTCCGGTTCGGGAACATCTGGTTGAACTGCGCCTCGCTCACGACGAAGCCCGACGGATTGCCCGGGTCGGTCCCGCCGCCTCCGCCGCAACTGCCTTGGTCGGCCCAGACGTCGGAGCTGCCGGGAGTTTCGTTCTGGGTCCACCACTTGGCGGTCCAGTTGTGCCCGTTGTAGGAGACCGTTCCGCCACCGGTGTAGACGGACGAGGAGTTCCAGGGTGCCGCGCAGTCCGCCGCCGCGGCGGCGGTGGTGGCCGGGAGGGCCACGACCATGGCGGCGATCGCGCCCAGTGCGGCAAGCAGGCCCATGACGCGTCTGATCACGTGATCACTCCTTCGGCGCGGCGCACCGAAGCTGGACGGTGCGCCGCCATGGGGGGGTGACGGCCACTCAAGCGCCGCTGGTCCAGACCTGTCAAGGTCTGGACCAGCCTCGGAAATGCTTCCGAATACCCTCCTCCGGACCTGGTTCACGGGCTACCGGCAAAGCCGCACCCGCCCTCAACAGCGTAAAGAACAGGGAGACTTGATCCAGGCCCGTGGCCGGAAAGGCATGACGGGGGGCTGCACTTCCGTCCAACATGCGGAACGCCCGGCCCCGGGTTCGTGAAAGGCACAACCATCACGCCTCACGCGACCGTCACGCGCCACGCAGACCGCCATACCTCACGCGGCCGCCATACCCCCACGCGACCGCAGCCGCCTCACGCACAGGACCCAGCCGTCATCAGCAGGACAGTGCGGAGCCCGGCGCCGTACCGAGGATCCCGGTGATCCGCTCGTACGTGGCGACCCGTGCCGCCACCGATTCGGGGTTGCCACCGTCGCACTCCAGGGCTCCGTTCAACGAGCGGATCGTCTCGCCGAAGCCTGCGCCGCCGACCATGGCGTCGTGCGAGGTCATGGTGCCTGGGCCGTTCTGGGTGTTCCAGTACCACAGAGCGGTCAGCCAGGCGACGGCCGGATCCTGCTCGACCAGCCAGGGGTTGTGGAGCAGGTCGATGCCGAGTGCGTCGCCCGCGGTCTTGTAGTTGAAGTTCCAGCTGAACATGATCGGGCCGCGGCCGTAGTACGCGGTCTGACCGGCCGGGCAGCCGTAGGACCGGCTGTAGTCGCACTTGCGCCAGTAGTTGGCCTCGTTGATCTCCTTCACGTACCGCAGCCCGACCGACTCGAAGTCGGCGTGGGTCAGGAACGCCGCGGCCTCCCGGGCACGCGTGGCAGGCGTTCCGGTGTTCGCGAAGCGCGGGTAGGCATGCAGGGCGTCGATCAGACCCTGGTACGTGTAGAAGGGGTTCCGGTCCGGGAAGATCCGGTCGAACTGCTCCTCGCTGACGACGAAGTCGGAGACCCCACCCGTGCAGGCGCCCTGATCGGCCCAGACAGTGGTGGCGCCCGGATTCTCGTTCCGGGTCCACCACTTGGCCGTCCAGTTGCGCCCATGGTGCGAGACGACGCCACCCGCCGCGTACGAGGTCGAAGAACTCCACACCGGCGCACAGGCGGTCTCGGCAACGGATGCGTTCGCGGATGCCGATGCGGGCGCGGGGAGAAGCACCGCCGTCGCGGCGGCGACGCCCAGTACACCCAGAAGGCTCTTGATGCGGTTCAGCGCTTCACACTCCTTCGGCGGGGCGCGCCGAACGCGTCGGCGAACCGTCTGCACATCCCGGCCACTCAAGTCCCGCCGGCCTGAACCTGTCAAGGTCTAGACCAACAAGCCCGATGTGCGAGGGCCTGAATCCGCCACGGCACAGGCAGTCCGCGGCCCCGATCGCCTCATACACATCAGGTAATCGATCATCCGTACACATCAGGTAATCGATCCGTACGCATCAGAACGTCGACCTGTACGCGTCAGGACACGATCCGGCCGGGAAACAGCGGACGAACGTCGGTCGACGAGCCCACCCTCTCCCTCTCACGCACCGTCCGGCGCTCGTACGGTGATTCCGGCACCGCACACAGGTACGCATGGACCGGACGGCGCACCCGCCCGCACCGAACGCCCGGGGCCGGAAGCGACTGATCGGAGACACCGCACACCGGACCCGCACCGGGGCATCCCGGAAGCGTCCGGACGAGGGGAGTGCGAGGAAAACCGTGGAATGGCTCAGCGCCGAGAACGTCGTGGCCGTGGCGACCGCCGTCCTGGGCGTGCTGGCGTCCATCGGCGTGCTCTGGTACGAGCGCCGGGTGCCGTTCATCCGGCTGCCCCGCGTACCGCTCAACCGCCCCGGTCATCCGCTGCGAACTCGACTCGACCGAACAGGTGCTGTCCGCCGTCGGCCGGCTCGACGGAGCGATCGGCTACAGCGAACTGCGGGCCGGAACGAAGCTGTCGGGGGCGCACCAGCTCGCCATCGACTTCACCGTCCCGTCCGTCGACACGATGGGCACCGGCACGTACCCGTTCCGGGAGATCGAGTACGCCTACACCTACGGCCAACCACCCGCCGACTCGCTGGCGTCCAGCTTCCTGAACTACATGGGCCGGGGCAACGGCCAGGACGTGATCCGCACCCACGGACACCTGCCGTGCGCGACCCCGAAGGGGCTGCTCATCTGTGGCGATGACTGAACCGCTGAGGACGAACCGACGAGAGGAACGCCGGAACGATCAGGCCAGATCCCCCATCCACACCCGACGGCCCAGTTCATCCAGCTCGGTCTTGAGCCGACGGCACTCTGGCAACGCCCTGCCCAGCAGACGCCAGTACTCGGGGCCGTGCCCGGCCACCCGGACGTGGGCCAGTTCGTGCGCCACCACGTAATCCACGAGATGTATCGGCAATTGGAAGACCGCCCAGTGCAGGGAGATCTCTCCGTTGTCGTCCGTGCCGGCCCGGTAGCTCCCCCACCTGTGGCCCAGGGCCCGCACCCGTACCTTCGGCTCGGGAACGTCCATCCGAGCGGCCCAGGGTTGCAAACGGCCCCGCATCCAACGCTGCCCCGCCCGGCTGTACCAGTCCGCGATCGCTTGGCGTGCGAGAACTGGATCGGCGGCAACCGCGCGATCCAGCCTCAGCCTTCCGGCGACAAGACGAACGGCGGGGATCGGGGCTCCGTCCTGCATCGTGTCGACGACGAGAAGCCGGTGGTCCCGCCCCAGGTACCGGTGGATCTCGCCGTCGCCGAGGGACCGCGTGGGATGGAGTTGACGCCGCTCTTCACTGAGCCGCGCCTTGGCGTCGATCCAGCCGGCACTGGAGCGTACGAACTCTTCGGCCCGCCGGACCCCACACCCCATGGGCACGTGCAGGGTGAGCGACCTGTCCCGCTCGACCGTCAGGCCCAGACGCCGACGGCGCACGCTGATCCGCACGCGCAGTTCCCGCCCGTCGACGATCAGCGTGCCATCCTCGGTGAGCGCGCGCTCGCCGAGGGGGAACGCTGGACCGGAAAGCTGGGACATATGGCTATTCTCTCCGTACCTCGGAGCGGAACGCTTCCAGGTGCTGCGTGGCATACCCCGCGAGCGTCGAGGCGAGCCGCTTCACCTCCTTGCGCCCCTCGCCTCTCTGGCGGTACCCGATCTCACGCAGCCGCGTGTACAGGCAGGCCTCCAGCCATGCCACGTGAGCCGCCTCACCGCCGAAGGAGGCCAGGCTCACCCGGTCGGTGATCTCCCCGTACACCTCGGCCACGACCCTGCGAAGTTCCTGCGGTTCCGGATGGCCCAGCAACTCGCTCTCCACCAGCTTCTCGCCAAGCAGTACGTAGAGCCGCTGCTCCATGGGGGTGAGGTCGGCTACGGTCGGGTCGGTCTCCTCGGCCCGCCGGGCCCGCTCGACCAGTGGGCCCAGCTCACGGACGATGTCGTCCCAGCGTCCGGCGAACTCCTCCAGCACCCGCTCCAGCTCCGCCGACAGCTGCCGGTACACCGCCCGGTCCTCCACTGCCTGCCGTTCCTCCAGGTGGTAGCGCAGGCCCTGGATCTGCTCGGCCGCCGCCTCACGCACCGGAAGCCTGCCCACGACCTCGTCGAAGTCGGGAGCGAGGATCGACACGGGCGGCACGGCCTGGTTCACCTCCTGCGCCTCCAGGTGGTCGGCGATCAGTGCACGTACCTTGCGTCCGTATCCGCGCATCACGAAGCCGCCACCGGTGTCGTCGCGGTAGTGGCGGCGCACACGCATCTGGAGCACACTCCACTGCCGCGCCTCGGGGAGGAAACCGAGGGCGTCCTCATGCGGCAGTGCCCGGTCCACCGCGCCCAGGAACTCTCCGAGCCTCTGGTCGAATTCCGCCCGCCGAGCGGAATCCTCGAGCTCGAACACCGCCTGCGCCAGTCCCGCTCCGGTCCTGAGGCCGTCCGCGTCGATGCCCACTGCCCTCAGGAACGCGCGGAACTCCGCAGCCGTCCGGCCGAGCTCGGGCAGTTCGTCGGACATGTCACGCAGCGAGTCGAGAGCGCGCGGGTTGCCCTGGTAGGCGGCCAGGGTCACGGCAAGGTTGTTCAGTACGCCGTAGTAGTCGACGACCAGGCCCTCCGTCTTGCGACGGGCGGGCCGGTTGACGCGGGCGATGGCCTGAAGCAGCTCCGCGTCGCGAATCGGCCGGTCCAGGTAGAGCGCCTGCTCGATGGGGGCATCGAATCCGGTGAGCAGCATGGATTTCACGATGAGGATGGCGATGGGCGGCGGATCGGCCGCCTCGTCGCCCCAGACCAGGTCGCTCCAGGGGTTCATGCCACCGACGCAACCGGCGGGAACCGGATCCGGTTCGGCGGGCGGAGTGAACGCCCAGGGGTTGTCCGGGGGCAGTTGCGGGAACGGCTGGAGGAACCCGGCGATGTGCTCGCGCTGCTTCTTCTCGTCGGTCCATTCGCGCCACCTCCCGGACTTCTGTTCCGAGCCGGCCGAGATCACAGGCACGAAGTCGATGCGCCGCAGCAGTTCCTGGAACTGCCAGGCACGCAGGAGAAGCGATTCCTCTCGGGTGTAGGTCTCCGGAGCCCTTCCCCTGAGCGACTCCCGCCGCCCGCTCCGGTCGAACTCCGCGACACGCAGCAGCAGTGCGGTGCGCGCCTCCTGGAAGGCGTTGCGGTAGAGGACCGCGGCCTTCCTGCTGGCCACCGCCACCTGCGCCTTGAACCCGCCTGTCAGTGGGCCGGTGACGTAGTGCTCCAGCATGTCGGCAGCCTTGCGCCAGATCAGTGGCGGCGACTCGGCCACGGCCCGCTTGGACGGGGTGCTGTACTTCGCGCGCACGCGCGCCCGCTCGGCCTCCTCCAGGGGCTCGATCAGGTCCTCGAAGCACTCGTCCAGCTGCTCCTTGTCCCGCACCTCGGCGGTGGTCGCCCGCCCCGTGTACCGCACGGGGACGACGACCTTGTCGCGTTCCGCCTCGGCCATGCGGTAGGTGTCGAGGAACTCCCGTTCCCCGCCCGGGGTGCTGCTCGGCTCCAGGCCGAAGATGCGCCCGGTGTCGTTGATCCTGCCCTCCATGAGCGGCGTGCCCGTGAAACCGACCCTCGCCGCGTTGGGGAGGGCCTTGCGCAGGCAGGCGTGGAGAACGGAGGTGTGGGAGCGATGAGCCTCGTCGACCAGGACGAGGACCCGGTCCGAGTCGCTGCACTCGGGGAAGATCCGCGCGGCCTTCCGTAGGGTCTCCTCGTCCGGTACGGGATCGGCGACCTCCTGTGCGCTCACACCCGCCGCGACCTTCGCCCGGCCGGCCTCGAACTCCCCGTCGAGCGAACGCTCCTCGCCCCCCGCCGTGTCACTCGTCCCGTCGTCGAGGCGGACCAGATCACCGAGGAACTTCTGGATGGTCGCGAAGATCACCGCACGCCCGCCGGGGCGCCCGGCCCGGCCCAGCAGGCTCTCCAGATCCGTCCGGGACTTCGCCTCGCGCACCTCGGACTCGCTCAGCGCAACTGCCTTGCGCAGCTGGCGCTGAAGGTCGATGCGGTCCGTGACCGCGACGATCGTGATGCCATTCAGTGCGGGGTCCGGGCTCGCGTGCAGCCGCCGGGCGAGGAACTGCATGGTGAAACTCTTGCCCGCCCCCTGGGTGTGCCAGACGACACCGCCGCGCACGTCGAGGTCCCCGCCGGTGAAGGCGCGACTGCGGCGCGTACGCAGCCGTTGGACGATCTTCTCCGTCGCGCGGTACTGCTGGTGCCGGCAGACCACCTTCGCCGTCCGGGGCTCCACCGTCCGGCCCCGCCGCTTCGTTCCGGTGCCGCTGTCGTCGCCGAGCGGCTTCTCGAAGACGTAGTGCCGGACGATGTTGAGCAGATTGCCCGGTTTGAGGACGATCGCGGTCAGCTGCTGCTGGAGGGTGGGCCGGGCCTTGGCGTCGAGGAGCCCCCAGCCGCGCAGTTCCTGCCGGAGATGCTCCGGTTTCTCATAGTCCGAACTGATGCTGCGCCACAGGGCGTAGTGCTCTTCGGAGGAGGAGTATGTACCGAGAGCAGCTTCCGTTCCGTCTGCGGCGACCAGCAGCTGGACCGGCGCGAACAAGTGCGGCACACCCCGTGGCGCGCCCGTTCCGCTACGGGTGTCGTCGTCCACCGGACGCCCGGTGTAGGAGCGCAGGTCACGGATGGCCTTGCCCAATGGGTCACGTACGTCCGGGGACTTGCACTCGATGACGGCGAGGGGGATTCCGTTCACGAAGAGCACGAGGTCCAGCACGGCCGCCTTGCCGTCCGCGTCACAGACCCTCAACTGGTCCACGACGAGAAAGTCGTTGCGGGCCAGGACCTCCTCCCGGGTGCCCTCCAGCGCCTCGTACGACCAGTCGACGAACCGTGTCTTCACGTCCCGCTCGTCCGGGCCGGAGTGCAGGACGCCGTCCAGGAGAAGCTGGGTCGCTTCACGGTTGGCCTGCGGCAGCGACTGCGCGGACACGTGCCGTGCGGCGGCGCGCAGCGCGAGGAAGGCCGGATCGGTCTGCTTGTCGCCCGTCATCCACGGGGAGTTCCGGCGCACGGCGGCCCGCAGTCGCCGCTCCAGCAGGACGTCCCGGAAGTCGTCGCGCTCGCCCGCGGCCTTCAGCCGGGCGCCCTCGATGTGCTGCCACCCCATCGCCTTGAGATGCGCCAGCAGCGGCCACTCCGCCTCGACCTGCTCGGTCGTCCCTTCGACCTGCTCGGAGGTCGCCCCCTCGACCACTTCGGCAGCCATGCCCCGTGCCCCTCCCCGCGTACTGGCGAACCCGTGCGAAGGGTCCATTGTGCGCCAGGAGGGGCGGGCACGCGGCCAGACCCCGCAACGGGTTGCGGGGCCTGGCAGGTGATGGCGAGCCGCTCAGGTCTGACGGCGCGTGGTGAGGATGCCCTTGCGGCAGTCCGGCCTGGCTGAAACGGGGTTGATGAGCGCGGCCGTCTCGTCGTCCAGCGCGTAACAGAGCTGAGCGTGCAGAACCTCGGCCTCGGCGGGGGTGAGACGGAGTGCGGCGTCGGCCTCGAAGGCCCCGTCACGGCGCAGCCAGAGGTCGATGGCGAGCGACCCGTCCGCCTCCCGCCGCACGGGCTTGCTGGGCACTCGGCTCACATGTACCTGTTCCACGCCCATCAGGCCACCGCCCTCGCCGACGCGAGAACCAGGCTGCCGACGCTGTGCGCCTGCCCCACCCCGGCCACGACCACCAGCCCGTCGAGGGCGAGCCGCGTGGCGGTGCGGCGGGCGCGGCGTTCGTGGTCGATGGTGCGGGGCCCGAGCCCCAACGGACCGCCGTTGCACGGGGGGTGGGGACGGGTAGTGGCACCGACGCGGGGCGCGAAGACCCGTGCGGGTACCGATGTGACGGAAGCGGGGGCGCGCAGGCCGCGCGCCAGGACGGGCAGAGCCATCTGCACGAGTGTTCGTGGCAGGCGGGTGCGGATACGGTGGAACATGCTGACGCTCCTCTGAGGCGTTGGCCATGCCCCGGGGTGGTTGCACACCGCCGGGGCACTTTGCGTCAACCAACCGGCAACCATCACACCGTGTCAGCAACGCGACACCCACAGTACGACCAACATGCAGCACGAGACAACATGTTGTGCGTACGGGATCGAGGTGGCATATGCCAAGCCGGGCGGCCGCACTACCTATGCAAAGTCGTCGAACTCTCCCGCCTTGGCTCCTGCCAGAAACGCCCGCAGCTTGGCCCGAGTTGTCCGGACGATCACCTCGGGATCATCGCTTTCGCGCAAGAGGATGTCTCCGTCCTGCTCAGCCAGCTCAACGCAGCTTCCCGTGTCTGCCGAGAAGGACGCCTTACGCCAGTGAAGTTCCACCGCTTCCAATCTTCAGATCCCTTTCACCACCTGCCGGATGAATCCGATGGAAGCCTCCGGCTCGACAGCACGTTCGCGCATGCGGTCAAGAACCGCCCGATAGTTCACGAGGTAGGTCTCCGCATGCAGGAAGGTCACGCCAGTGGGGACATCGATCTGAACCGTGTCCAGCGCGGGCACTGGACCACACGCGTACAGCGTCGAACTGCCCGCGTTCGCGAACCCGCCTGCATCGAACGGTACGACGCGGATGGTGATGTTGGGCCGGTCGGACTGCTCCAGCAAGTACTCAAGCTGCCCGCGCAGTACGTTGCGATCACCGAACCGCATCCTCAACGCGGACTCGTGGATGAGGAACTCACACGGTGGGGGATCAGCGCGGTCGAGGAGCGCGGAGCGCCGCACTCGAAACTCAACGTGCCGCTCCAGATCCGCGGGGGTCATGGCGGGCAGCGCTTCCGCGAAGATTCCACGCATGTAGTCGGGCAGTTGAAGCATGCCCGGAATGTGCATGATCTGGGCCGACCGAAGCATCGTCGCGTGATGCTCCATCTCGGCGATGTCCAGGAGACTTGCGGGCAGCGAACCTCGGTACTCATCCCACCAGTTGGACCCACGCTCCCGAGCCATCGCCTCAAGGGCATCGACGTACTGGGCGTCCGGGCAACGGTAGTTGTTCGCCCACACCCGCACGCGGTCGCTGCTGACACCGGAACGCGCGGACTCGGTGTTGCTGACCGTGGTGCGATCGGTGCGATGCAGGGCGGCGGCCTCGTTGATCGTTATCCCGATGTGCTCGCGCATCCTGCGTAGCTCAGCACCAAGACGCCGCTGACGTTCGGTGGACGGCCTCCTGACAGGCATAGCCTTCTCCCGCTCCGCGCCCGTCAGACCGCCACAACCGGTGTGACTTCTGGGCGGACCTTGTTTTGAAAGAGGTCGTCAATAATTCCGCTCCGCAGGGCACGCAGTTTATCAAGGCGCAGGCGAGATACCCGAAGCTCCTCACTCCACGCTTGCCGCACGCGCACAATTCTCTGCTGCTCGGAAATATCAAGGCGGGGAATCGGCACGCCCTTGATCGCACCCTGCGTAATCAATGGCTGACCTGTTTGACTCCGCAGTTTGCGCAAGTCATACCAGTTCAGATAGATAGCAAGAAATTCAGGCAACCAGCCGGGCGCAAATTCACGAACCCATAGGGCGTTATCCGTAACCCAAGCCGGTTCCGATACAAATCGAACCGACCCCACCCCCCCCTCACCAACTCGCCCAATGACAATAGTCGGCCCGTCTGTGATTTTCCGATCCCCTTTACCCGCCCGACCACTACTACCGATAATCGGATACCTTCCGGACGGATTCACCCCGGCTTGCCCCAGCGGAAAGCCTCCCGTCATCTTCAGCACGGAACCGCAGGTAACGTACCCTTCCCCAACCATGCCGGAATGAGGCGTGCATCGCCGCCCCAGAAGGGCAGAAATAACACCACCCTCTACAGTGCGCAGCTTTTCACTCTCGTGCCGCTCGACCCACTCTGATTCGGCAATCGAATTCAGAACCTCGACGATTCGATGCTGCTCACGCAGCGACACCAGCGGAAACAGCATTTTCGCAAAGCGATTCCCACCCAAGTGGGAAATACTGGTCTTCTCAGCAACCCTCGCAAAGCGACCCGTACGACGCCAATTCACAAAAACCGCTTGAGCGTACTCAGGCATCACTTCGACTCCAGGCCGGAATCGAATCAGCGTGTTCTGAAAGCAGTACGCACCAGGTGCACCTTCATATAGGGCACTCCGCCCGACGTTGGTCAGACTTTCCTGGCCCTCATTGAGTAGGACATCCCCAGGCCGAAGCGCATAGACAAGCCTCTCAGATTCAGTGAATCCCATAGAATTCACGTCACCGTAGTCAATTCGCCCCTCGAATACGTTGGCGACGCGCAGATAGGGCATCTGGCCGGCCGCATCTCTGCTGGCTGGCGAAAGTTGCTTACCCATCCGCACCTCACCGACCTCCCCCACGGGAACCCAGCGGATCTCGTCCGGTTCAGCCGACATAACCCAGCTCCTCCAGGAACCCTTCCAGCCGCTTCGACGCGGCCTCCCGACGCGCCTCGATATCCCGCAGCGACACCAGGTACTTCCGCTCCCACCCCGCGTACGCGTCGATCAACTCCCGCCGACGCCGCACCACATGGCCCTCCAGTTTCGCCGCCAGGTCCTCCCGGAGGATGCCGAGCACGATCTCGCGCGCGCCCGCCTCGTCCAGCGCGTCCCGCACCTCGTGCAGGCGGGGCGTGGGCCGCTCCTCTTCCGCCCCGGCATCCGTACCGGAATCCACATCGGCGTCGGCACCGGTCACCGTCACGTCCAGTGCCGTCTGCCCGGCCGCGGCGACAGCCGCAGGCTGCGCCGCCTTCCCCGCGCCTTTCTTCTTCGCAGCAGCGAGGCGTGCGGCGGCCTTCGCGGCGCCCCCCATCCCGTCCAGCGGGTAGAACGCCTCCTCCAGCGCCTTCACCGCCTTGCCCGCCGCGGTGCGCTCCTTCTTCAGCTTCTTCAGGTCCGCCTCGCTGAGCAGCGCCTCCGCCATCGCCGGACCAAGGGCCCCGGGCTCCCCGGACGCCTCGCCGTCGTCCTCCACCACGCCCGCCGCGGCAGCGGCTCGCGCGGCCTCCGCTTCCTCGGCCGCCTTGACCTTCGCATCCAATGTGGCCTTGAGCGCGTCCGCCTCGGCCAGTTCGCGCAGGAAGTCCGGTGCGATTCGGGCCACGACCTTGTGGCCGTATGCCTGGCGCCGCTCCGCGCCCGAGCGCTTGCGCGCGCCGCCGGTCCAGGGGTTCGGCTCCGGTTCCAGCATCGCCTCGACCGTGTCGACCCAGCCCTCGACGACGCCCTTGAAGCCGTTGCCGGCCAGGGCCTTGAGCTCGTTCCTGGCGTCCTGCCACCATCCGGCCACCGCTCCCGCGAGCGCGTACCGGTCCAGCAGGTCCACGTTGAGCAGCAGCTTGCGGAACGAGTCGATCAGGTCGGCGCGCAGCCGAGCGAGCTGGGACCGCTTCTCGAACTCCGTGCGGTCGTCGTCCTCGTAGGGCGCCAGGGACGCGATCTGCTCCGTCTCCACGGCCCACCATTTGTCGAACGCGTCCCACAGCTCCCGCTCCCGGCGCTCGGCCAAGGCAGTCAGCCGCTCGGCGTCCGGTCGCCGGTCCTCGGGCAGGAAGTCCACGTACGCGGAATCGGGACCCCGATCGGCGAACAGGTCGGTGATCCGGACCTGGTACGCCTCCAGCAGCTTCGCCTTCTCCTCCGCCGCGATCTCCGACTTCGGCACCCCGCCCGACAGGTGCGCACGTACGTCCTGCGGCTCGGGCGGCGGAGTGTTGTCGACGTAACGACGGATGTTGAGGTTGTACGCGTTCTCCTCCAGCTCGACCCGCTTCACCCAGCGAGCGAACCGCGGCACGCCCGAACCGTCGCCCACCTCGTCGTGGAACGTGGAGACGATCTTCTCCACGTGCTCCGGCAGCAGCACGTTCTGCGCCCGCTCGGAGTGGAACTCACGGTCGGCGTTGATGAACAGCACCTTGCCCTGCCGGTCCGGATGCTTCTCCCCTCTCGCCCGCAGCACCAGCACGCAGGCGGGGATACCAGTGCCGTAGAAGATGTTGGACGGCAGGCCGATCACGGCCTCCAGCAGGTCGTCCTCGATGAGCCGGGCCCGGATGTCGCCCTCCGCACCACTGCGGAACAGCACGCCGTGCGGCATCACGGTGAAGACGGAGCCGCCCCGTCCCTCCACCATGTACAGCATGTGCTGGAGAAACATCAGGTCCGCTTTGCCCTTCTCCGACGTGTAGCCGTACTTCATGCGGCCGTCGAGGTCGGGCAGGTCGTCCGCCTTGTAGTCCATGGAGAACGGCGGGTTGCTGAGCACCACGTCGTAGGACTTGTCGATGTGCAACGGGTTGGTGAGCGTGTCCCCGGTCCTCAGGTCGAAGTCGCTGGCGCCGTGGAACAGCATGTTCATCGTGGCCATCACCCACGAGCCGTTGTTGGCGTCCTGCCCGGCCAGGGCCAGGTCCTCGGTGTCGCCGCCGTGCTCCTCGATGTACTCCTTGGTGTGGATGAGCATTCCGCCGGAGCCGACGCACGGGTCGTAGACATGCTGGTTGGCCTGCGGCCGGGCCAGTTCGACCATCATCCGCACCACCGCACGCGGGGTGTAGAACTCGCCGCCCTTGGCGCCCGCCGAATCCGCGAAGTCCTTCAGCAGGTATTCGTACGCGGCGCCGATGACGTCCGGGAACTCGAAGTCCTCGCCCCGCAGCCGCAGGCTCCCGAAGTGGCCGATGAGTGCGGCGAGCCGCTTGTCCGCGAGCTTGGCCGCCGATGTTCCGGTACCGCCGCCCCCGCCGATCCGGTTGAAGTTGACATGACCGAACAAACCGCGGAGCCGCTCGTTGCCCTGATGGCCCTCCAAGGCGTCGAGCGCTGGCTGGAGGTAGCTCGTGGCCACGTCGTCCACCGCACCGGCCAGCTGGGCCCAGCGGGCCTGCTCCGGGACGTAGATGATCCTGTCGCGCGTGTAGTGGGAGGGCTCGTCCGCCTCCTCCTCGGCCTCTTCCCTGGACGCGCCCTGCGCCATCTCCTGGGCGATGATCCGGTCGCGGGCGGCGTCGAACTCGTCGTTCGCCCGCTTCAGGAACAGCAGCACCAGCAGGAAGTCGCGGTACTCGGCGGCGTCCATGGTGCCGCGCAGAATGTCCGCCGCGGCGAAGAGGTGGCGCTCCAGTTGATCGAGCGTGAGCTTGGCCACGGACGGACTCCCTGGTGGTGTGGTGCTGGTGATGACGGAATGACGGCGACGGGTGACAGGTGGCGGCCCCGGCCGATCGCGGACGTACGCCGAAGCAGCCTAGTAGCCGCTGAGGAGAAGCCCCTCCTCGACGAAGTTCCAGACGTCGGTGTACGGATCCCATTTCTCGGGGTTGGTCGCTTCGACGCGATTGTTGATCGCCATTGCGTACTTCTTGGCGTCGGCGTATCGCTGCCCGTCCTTGCTGAGCACCTGCTCCTCACGCATGTGCTTCGCCTGCTGTTTGGAGACGGCGCGAACCTGGCGTCCGTACGTCGCCGCGAAGCCGGGGCGGGAACGCAGCCGGCTGTTGGCATCGTCGCAGACGCCGCCGAAGCTGCTGGTGTAGTTCGTGTAGTGCAGAAGCCGCCAGAGCTCGAAGCAGGGATGCGAATAGGCGACCTTGACGCCTTCCTTGTCCGCGAGCTGCTTGGCTTCGCGGATGTTCAGGTGGCCGTCGCGGTCGAAGAGCACCCACACCTGAGGATAGTTCCAGTCTCCGGTCTTCAGCCCGGCATCCCTGGCCTCGCGCTCGACCTTGCGCAACGTACGAACGGCGTCCTTGACCATCGCGTACGGCTTGCGGTGCTTGCCTGCGGCGTTCTCGTTCTTGTAATGGTGATCGACGCTGCGGCCCGCAGTGGCCGGGGTGCCCTTCTCCATGATGATGTCGATGTATTGGGGCTCGGTCACCTCGCCCTCGGTGAAGATGTACACCTGGCGTGCGCGGTTCGTACGGCCCTTGGCGCCACCCTTCTTGCGGGCAACGCTGTCCCCTCCCCTTGGCCTCGCCATCAGACCTCTTCCGCCTCCATCCGCGCCAAGTCGTCCGTCCGCACCAGCCGTCGCCCGATCTGCCCCTCGGAGACCTTCGGCACCGCGCCGAAGGACCCCGCGAGGTACGAGGCCATCAGATCTTCCTCATCCGTGGGATCCCAGTCCGCGACCGAAGACAACTCCGTCGCACCACACTCGTCCTTCTCGGTGAGCCAGAGCTGGCCCGGTTCCAGGAGTCGGCCGCCTCCCGGTGTCCGCAGCAGGGAGGGATCGTGACCGGTGAAGACGAGCTGGGCGCCCTTGGGATTCACCCACGGAGCCTGGAAGAGACGTACGACCTCTGCTGCGAAGCGCGAGTGCAGGCTGGCGTCCAGTTCGTCGATGAGGAGGACCGCTCCCGTGTCGAGGGCGAGCAGGAGCGGACCGATCAACGCGAACCAGGAGCGGGTGCCCCAGGACTCGGAAGACCAGTCCATCGCCGTCCGTTCACCACCGCCCGCGTGGATCAGCTGTACCAGAGGGCGCCCGGATGACGATTGCTCGACCTCCACACCCACGATGCCGAGGTCGGCGACCCTCAGCAGTTCCTCGGCCCGTCGCCGGAAGCCTTCGCTCCGGAGGAGCTTCATGGCCGTGTAGTCCTCGCGCTGGGTGCGCTCGGTCTCGGGAGTGACGTCCCAGAGGTTGTTCTTGAACCAGTCGAAGATCGGGGTGAGCTGTTCATGGCCGTCATTCGCGGCACGCGTCAGGAGGAGGGCGTCCTGCCTGGTGGTACGGGCCAGTCGTGTGCGGTCGTGGAGCCGGTCACCGGGAAAGTCGAAGACCTTGTCACGTCCGGCGTCCCGGTCGAACCACACCTGCCGACGGCCCTTGGGATAGGCGTAGAGCCATTCCGCCTCGACCCGCCGTGCGCCCAGCTCGAACCCGTACGTCCAGCGGACACCGTCACCGAGGACGAAGTCCGCCTCGTACAGGGATGTCTCCGACGCGGCCTTGGGGTCCAGGGCGAATTCGTCACGGGGAATCCCGTCGTAGGACGTCCAGTCGGCGTAGGACCTCAGGACCGCGTGGCGCATGTTCTTGAGCGCGGCGATCACATTGGATTTACCGGAGGCGTTGGCTCCGAAGACAGCGACGACGGTGTGGACGGCCAGCCGACTGCCGTCCGAGAGGGCGAGTTCACGCGCTGCGGCTCGTTCCCTCTCGCTGTCCTCGGGTGCAACGAACGACAGCTCCTGCTCGTCGCGCAGGGACCGGACGTTCGCCACCCGGAATCTCAGCAGCATCCTGGCTCCTTCATGGCGGACAGACTAGTCACACCATCCGGCCCGCGTACGCGGGTGTGCGGCGGCGGTCGACACATGGCGTCCGGTCGGCCACCGCCGCACAGCTTCCGGCGGGAGTTCCTACAGGAACGAGTTGATCTCGATCGTCTCGGTGCGGCCGGGGCCGACGCCGATCGCGGAGATCGGTGCGCCGGACATGTCCTCCAGCGCCTTCACGTACCCCTGCGCGTTCTTCGGCAGGTCGGAGAAGGTCTTGGCCTTCGTGATGTCCTCCGACCAGCCCGGCAGCATCTCGTAGACCGGCTTCGCGTGGTGGAAGTCGGTCTGGCTGTACGGAAGCTCCTCGACGCGCTTGCCGTCGATCTCGTACGCGACACAGACCGGGATCTGCTCCCAGCCGGTCAGCACGTCCAGCTTGGTGAGGAAGAAGTCGGTGAGGCCGTTGACCCGGGTCGCGTACCGCGCGATCACGGCGTCGAACCAGCCGCAGCGACGATCACGGCCGGTGGTGACGCCGCGCTCGCCGCCGATCCGGCGCAGCGCCTCGCCGTCCTCGTCGAACAGCTCCGTCGGGAACGGGCCCGCGCCGACGCGCGTGGTGTACGCCTTGAGGATGCCGATGACCCGGCTGATCTTCGTCGGGCCCACGCCCGCACCGGTGCAGGCACCGCCCGCCGTCGGGTTCGACGAGGTGACGAAGGGGTACGTGCCGTGGTCGACATCGAGCAGCGTGCCCTGACCGCCCTCGAACAGGACGACCTTGCCCTCGTCGATGGCGTTGTTCAGGACCAGCGTCGTGTCCGCGATGTACGGCTTGATCTGCTCCGCGTACTGGAGCATCTCCTCGACGATCTTGCCGGACTCGATGGCGCGCCGGTTGAAGACCTTGGCGAGGAGCTGGTTCTTCTGCTCCAGGGCCGCCTCGACCTTCTGCTCCAGGATCGACTCGTCGTAGAGGTCCTGGACGCGGATGCCCACCCGGTTGATCTTGTCGGCATACGTCGGGCCGATACCGCGCCCGGTCGTACCGATCCTGCGCTTGCCGAGGAACCGTTCCGTCACCTTGTCGATCGTGACGTTGTACGGGGTGATCAAATGGGCGTTGCCACTGATCAGGAGCTTGGACGTGTCCACGCCGCGCTCGTTCAGCCCACTCAGTTCGGAAAGCAGGACCGCCGGATCGACGACGACACCGTTCCCGATGACCGGGGTGCACCCCGGCGACAGGATTCCGGAGGGGAGGAGATGGAGTGCGTATTTCTGGTCACCGACGACCACCGTGTGGCCGGCGTTGTTGCCGCCCTGGTATCGCACCACGTAGTCAACGGACCCACCGAGCAGGTCGGTGGCCTTTCCCTTGCCCTCGTCACCCCACTGAGCACCGAGCAGCACAAGTGCGGGCACAGGCGTACACCCCTTCCGGGCGGGGCATGTCCAAGGTCAGGGGGCGTACATGAACGTCGTACACGCCGTACGACGATGTACGACACGGCCTGAACCGTCGAACCGGGTGCCCCGGAATAGACGAAGCCCCTGGCGCAATAGCGAAAGGGGCTCTTGCACCAAGATGCTACCCGAGGAAGGACCGAGGTGTCGGCTGCCCAGCCCCCCGGCGACGGTGCGCACCAGCTGCTGGTGGTCATCGATCCGGTGGCCCGCCGGACCGACGGCGAGTCCGTTCGCATCGCGAAGGACGTGCTCAGCGCCGGTTCGCATGCCAAGATCTGCCTGCCCGAAGGGCCCGAGGAATTCGCACGGGCCTTGTCCCGCAGGGGTGTTCGACGCCCGGTGGTGGTCGGCGACGACCTCGCGCTGCGGCGGGCGGTGGCCCTGTTGCACCGGGAGCGGGAACCGGCCGAGAAATCGCTCGCGCTGATCCCGGTCGGCTCCGCCGACGCGCTGGAACTCGCACACTCGCTCGGCGTGCCGCGGGGCGCGGTGGCGGCGGCGCGCACCGCCCTGGACGGGGCCGTGCGCAGACTCGACCTGCTGGTCGACGACAGCGACGGCCTGGTGCTGGGTGCTCTGCACATCCCGGCCCACCCGCCCCACCCCGCTCCTCAGACCCATCAGGCCCACCTGCTGAATCGCACCCCGGACCGGGCCCCGGGCCATGCCACGGGCCGTGGGGCGCCGCCGGACGCGGCGACCGCCCCCACCGGGGCCACGGCCATGTGGGACACCTGCCGCTCGCTGGTCCGCGCCCTCGTGCGCCCGACCCCGTCGAAGCCCCCGGACCCGCACCGCACGCACCGGCTACGGGTCGAGGCGGACGGCGTCCTGCTGAACGACCTGGACCGCCCGGTCGAGTCCGTGACGGTGACCTCGCGCGGCGGCGACGACGGCCTCGCGGAGGTGGTGATACGTCCTCCGGAGGCGGACCCGGTCATGGCGGAGGCGAAGGCGGTCACGGTCTCGGGCGCGGACTTCCGCTACCGCGCGGACACCCAGGTCGGCGGCCCGGTCCGGACACGTACGTGGACGGTGCGGGCAGGGGCCTGGGGACTGATGCTGCCGGCCGAGGCCGGGGCGTCGGCCGGGGGATAGACCCCGGGGGCAGTGCTGGGGCCCCCGGACGCCGGGAGCGAGGGGCGAAGTTCCCGGTTGTCGGGCGCCCCGTGGTCGTCAGGCGCCCTGGCTCTCGTCGGCGGCCGGCAGGTCGAGCGTCTTGCGGTGCTCGCGCCAGCGGTCCATCATCCCGGCCAGCTCCGCCTGCACGAACTCGAAGAACGACGCCGTCTCGGCGAGCCTGGCCCCGGCAGGGGTGCGCTCCCCGAGGGTGCGGGCACCTTCCTTCAGGGTGTTCTCCCACCGGGTGAGCACCCGGTCACGGTTGGCGAAGGTGGTGTACCAGAGCTCGTCGTGGAGGCGGTAGCGGTCCCGCCGCGAGCCCGGCTCGCGCTCGCGGCCGACCATGCTGACCTGTGTGAGGTAGTTGATCGCGCCGGACACCGCGGCGGGGCTGATCTGCAGTGCCAGGGCGAGCTCGGCGGACGTCATCGACCCGTCGTCGTCCGCGAGGAGCGCGGCGAAGACGCGGGACGCCATCCGCTGCATCCCCGCCTCCGTCATGTCGGACGCGAACCGCTCCACGAACCGCGAGACGGCCTCCGCGTCCCGCTCGGTACGCGCGCCCTGTTCGGTTTCGCTGGTCATCGCCCGATCGTCTCCCCTGTTTCCTCGGCCCCCGCCGCTTCTCCGGCCTCGCCGCGACTCCAACTTTATACGCTTCCTTAACTTCACAAATTTGTGAAAGTAGCGTACCTTCAGAACATGACGCAGGCAATCAGGGTGGCCGGGCTGTGCAAGTCGTTCGGCCGGACGCGCGCGCTCACCGGTCTCGACCTCGCGGTCGAGACCGGTGAGGTTCACGGCTTCCTCGGGCCCAACGGCTCCGGGAAGTCCACCACCATCCGGATACTGCTCGGACTGCTGCGAGCCGACTCCGGCACCGCCCGGCTGCTCGGCCGCGATCCATGGGGCGACGCGGTCGAGCTCCACCGGAGAGTGGCGTACGTCCCGGGCGACGTCACGCTGTGGCGCAATCTGTCGGGCGGCGAGGTGATCGATCTCTACGGGCGGCTGCGCGGCGGCCTCGACCGGGCCAGACGCGCCGAGCTGGTCGAGCGCTTCGAACTCGACCCGACGAAGAAGGGGCGCACGTATTCCAAGGGCAACCGGCAGAAGGTCGCCCTCGTCGCCGCCTTCGCCTCCGACGTGGATCTGCTGATCCTCGACGAGCCGACCAGTGGCCTCGATCCGCTGATGGAGGAGGTCTTCCAGGACTGTGTCGCCGAGGAGCGCGCGCGGGGGCGCACGATCCTGCTGTCCAGCCACATCCTCAGCGAAGTGGAGACGCTCTGCGACCGGGTCAGCATCATCCGTCAGGGCCGGACGGTCGAGACCGGTTCGCTGGCCGGCATGCGTCATCTCACCCGTACGAACATCACCGCCGAGCTGGCCGGCCCACCCGACGGGCTCGCGCGTCTTCCCGGCGTACACGACCTCCGGGTGCAGGGCCTTTGCGTGACGCTCCAGGTCGACACGGACAAGCTGGACGCGGTGCTCAGGACGCTCTCCGCATCGGGCATCCGGACCCTGACGAGCACGCCGCCCACGCTGGAGGAGCTCTTCCTCCGCCACTACACGACGGACATGGCGGGCACGGCCGACAGGACGGACACAGCAGAGGCGACGGAAACAGCGGACACGACGAATACGGCGGGCGGAACAGACGGCGGGCCGGAGAGCCGGGCGAAGAACGGCGCGGGTGGGCCGAACGGCACGGGTAGGCCGGACGGCGGCGAGGGCATGGGGGTGACGGTGCGGTGACTGCCGTGACCATGACCGCGCCGACCGGCGCCGGGCCCCGTACCGGCTCAGTGACCCGGCAGTTCACGGGCACCGCAGCGCTGCTGCGGCTCGCGTTGCGGCGCGACCGGATCATGCTGCCGATCTGGGTGCTCGTGCTCGGCGGCTCCTTCTCCCCCGTCGCCAACTCCTTCGCCTCGCTGTACGACACCGCCGCCAGTCGGGCCGAGCTGGCCGCGTCGATGAACGGCAACAGCTCCCTCAGGGCTCTGTACGGACCGGTATTCACCGACTCCGTCGGCGGTCTCGTCAGCTGGCGGATGGTCTGCTTCGGCGGGGCGCTGGCGGCCGTGATGAGCCTGATCGTCGTCGTGCGGCACACCCGAGAGGAAGAGGAGACCGGGCGTCAGGAAATGCTGTCCTCCGCAATGGTGGGGCGCCGCGCCCCGCTGACGGCCGCGCTGCTCACCGCGTTGATCGCCAACGCCGCGCTGGCGCTGGTCGTCGCGGTCGGCATGGCCGGCTCCGGCGCGGGCGGGTCCGGCGCGGTGGCGCTCGCCGCGGCGGTCGCCGGGACGGGTGCGCTGTTCGCCTGCACGGCGGCGATGGCAGCTCAGTTCACCGAGAGCGCGCGGCTCGCGAAGGGGCTCACAGCGACGGTGATCGGTGCCGCGTTCGTCCTGAAGGCGGCGGGCGATGCGGCGACGGACGACGGTTCGTCGGTCCTGACCTGGCTCTCCCCCCTCGGCTGGGCGGAGAACGTGCGTGCATACGCGGGGACACGCTGGTGGGTGCTGCTCGTCATGGCGGCCGCGATCGCGGTCCAGGCCGTCCTGGCCTACGCCCTGGCCGGGCGGCGCGATGTCGGCATGAGCTTCCTCGCGACCCGGCCCGGACCGGCGCAGGGGCGGATAGCGTCCGCGTCCGGGCTCGCGCTGCGGCTTCAGCGGGGAGCGCTGATCGGTTGGACGCCGTCGTTCGCCGCGGTCGGGGTCGTTTTCGGCGGGCTGACCGACGGGGCGGCGGACCTGGTCGGCGACAACCCGAAGACGCGGGAGATCTTCGAGCGGATGGGCGGTCAGTCCGGTCTGACCGACGCGTTCCTCGCGGCGATGGTCTCCATGCTCGGCATGGTCGCCGCGCTGTACATCGTGGCTTCGGTGCTGCGGCTGCACGGCGAGGAGACGGCCGGGCGCGCCGAACCGGTGCTGGCGTGCGGGGTGGGCCGACTGCGGTGGGCGGTGGGGCATCTGGTGATCGCGTTCGGCGGGGCGGCCCTGATCATGGTGGTGGGCGGCGTCGGCCTGGCCGCCGGGTACGGCCACGACCTCCCGGCCGTGCTGGGGGCGTCGCTGGTCCAGTTGCCCGCGATCTGGCTGTTGGGCGGCGTCACGGTCCTGCTGTACGGGGTGCTCCCGAAGGCCGCGGTGGCCTCCTGGGGCGTGGCCGGGACATGCCTGGCGCTCGGGTGGATCGGGCCCGCGCTGGATCTGCCCCAGCCGATGATGGACCTATCGCCGTTCACCCACCTGCCGAAGCTGCCAGGGGGCACCGGGATGGAATGGGGACCCGTGCTCGCGCTGACGGCGATAACGGCGGCGCTGGTGGGCGCCGGGGTGGCGGCGCTGCGACGACGTGATGTCCTGACCTGATGGCGCGGCAAAGAGATGAAGGGGCAGTGAGATGTGGGGGGCGAAGAGACGAGGGGCCAAGAGAGGAACGGTGACGCAGCGACACGGTGATGTGGGCGGGGCCCGGGTGCAACCGTCCTGCGGCCCGCTTGCGTCACTCCGGTCATGGAGAACCGGGGCGAAATGGAGAACCGGGGCGAAGCCGTTCGCGGAATCGTCGGTTGCCTCGCCGCCGCCGTCGGCGGAGTGGTCGGCCTGCTCGCCTGGGCCCCGTACGGCCGACACGGCATCTTCGGCGGCTTCGAAGGGGAGTCGGAGTGGAACGTGCTCCGGCTGGGGCTCCCCGTCATGGTGCTCGGCGGCATCACGACCGGGATCGCCCTATTCGCCCTCCTACGGGGAAAGTGGCGGTCGGCCCTCGGGGCGGCGGCGCTCCTCGCGGGACTCGCGGCCTTCGGGCTGGCCTTCGACGTGCTGGCCGGGCCACCGCTCTGCGGTCCCGGATGCTGAGCAGGAGCTGACAGAGCCGGAGCCGCCGTGTCCGATCTCCACCAACCCGGACCGCCGGCCCCAGGACCGCCGACCTCAGGACCGCCGACCTCAGGGCCGTTGGTCTCAGGGCCGCCGGCCCAAACCGCCGAGCCCCGGGCCACCGAGCCCCGGGCCACCGAGCTGAGCCGTGCTGAGCCGGGGACCGTCCGAGCCGGGGCACGGAGCCCGGCTGCCGGTCCCAGGGACCGAACCCGGGTGTCGAGCCGACTGCCGAGGCCGGGAAACGGGGCCACTGAGTCCGGACCGGCGAATCCGGACCGGCGAATCCGGACCGGCGAATCCGGACCGAGGAATCCGGACCCGCGTATCCGGGTCGGGCACAGGATCCGGGAAACCGGGCCGGGCACAGGCGCCGGGGAGCCGGGACCGGGTTCCCAGGACCGGCGCGTGTGCCCTGTCACCCTTCGCTCGGGTCACAGCTCGACGCGGAGTTCCTTCAGTCCCCTGATCACGTAGCCCGGGTTCCATTCCGGCTCGGCCACCAGCCGGAGGCCCGGGGCGCGACGCAGCAACTCACCGAAGGAGGCGGCGAGTTCGACCCGGGCGAGCGGGGCGCCCAGACAGAAGTGGATGCCCGCGCCGAAGGTGATGTGCGGATTCTCGCGGCGGCTCAGGTCCAGGGCGTCCGGGGCCTCGAAGCGGGCGGGATCACGGTTGGCGGAGCCGAAGAGCAGGGCCACCTCGGAGCCGCGCGGGATGACCGTGCCGTCGATCTCGATGTCGTCGAGGACCCAGCGCTCGAACATCTGGAGCGGAGTGTCGTACCGCATCAGCTCCTCGATCGCCGTCGGCAGCAGTCCGTGGTCGGCACGCAGGGCCGCGAGCTGTTCGGGGTGGCGCAGCAGCGTCCACCAGCCGTTCACCGTGGTGTTGACGGTCGCCTCGTGTCCGGCGTTGAGGAGCAGTACGCAGGTGGAGATCATCTCCTGTTCGCTCAGCCGCTCCCCCTCGTCGTGGGCGGCGATGAGCGCGGAGATCAGATCCGTACCCGGATTCTTGCGCCGCTCCGCGATCAGCTCGCGCAGGTACGCGGAGAAGTCGAGCGAGGCGCGCACGGCGGCACGGGCGGTCTCCTCGGACGGGTTCAGCTCGAACATTCCGCAGATCGCCGCCGACCAGGGGCGCAACGGGCCGCGGTCGGACTCCGGGATGCCGAGCATCTCGGCTATGACCGCCACGGGCAGCGGTTCGGCGACCGCCGTGAGCAGATCGCCGCCACCCGCCTCGACGAACGAGTCGACCAGCTCGGCGGCGAGCCGCCGTACCGTCGGGACGAGCCGCTCGACCGTGCGCGGGGTGAACGCCTTGGAGACCAGGCGCCGGATCCGGGTGTGGTCGGGCGCCTCCAGGTCGAGGAGGCCCTGCCCGTTGAGGATGTGGAAGGGCTCGTGTTCGGCGGGCGGCGGGGTCCGGCCGAACTCCTCGTGGGTGAAGCGGTGCAGGTACGTACGGCCCAGGCGGCGATCGCGCAGCAGCGCGGACACATCGGCGTGGTGCGGGACGAGCCACTGGTCACTTGGCTCGAAGTAGTGCACCCGTCCGGCCGCCCGCAGCGCGGTATAGGCCGGGTACGGATCGGCGACGAACGCCGGTGACCACGGGTCGAAGGACGCGTGGGAGCCGGAGGACTCGGACGACCGGAAGGGAACATCGGCCGCGGAACGGGAAGACGGGCTCATACAGGGACGCTATCCGGCCAGGTCGCCGCCGACCAGCCCCGTGCCCGGCCGGGCCTCTCCGCCCTCGGCCGTGGCCGGGTGCCGGCTCAGGACGGGGTGACCAGCCTGGCCTCGTACGCGAAGACTGCGGCCTGCGTGCGGTCACGCAGCCCCAGTTTCACCAGGATGCGGCTGACATGGGTCTTGATGGTGGACTCGGCGACGACCAGGTGCGAGGCGATCTCTGCGTTCGACCGGCCCTGGGCAATGAGGACGAGCACCTCCGTCTCGCGTTCCGTGAGGTCCCCGACCCGGGCGAGCGCGGGCGGACGCGGGGCCTCGGCGAGCTTGGCGAACTCGTTGATCAGCCGCTTGGTGACGGTCGGGGCGAGCAGGGCCTCACCGGCGGCCACCACCCGTACGCCATCGGCCAGTTGTCGGGCGGAGGCGTCCTTGAGGAGGAAGCCGGACGCACCGGCGCGCAGTGCCTGGTAGACGTACTCGTCCAGGTCGAACGTGGTCAGCACCAACACCTTGGCGTCCGCGTCGGCGGCGACGATCTCGCGGGTGGCCTCGATGCCGTTGAGTTCCGGCATCCGGATGTCCATCAGCACCACGTCGGGGCGCAGCGCCGCGACCTTCGCGATGGCCTGCCGACCGTCGACGGCCTCGCCGACGACCTCGATTCCCGGCATGGCGTTGAGCAGGACCGAGAATCCCTCGCGGACCATCATCTGGTCGTCCACGATCAGCACCCTGATGGGCGGGTCACCGGGGAGCGAGCCAGAGCCGGAGCCGGAGCCGGAAGCAGACGCGGAAGCGAAGGCCGAGGTCATGCCTGTCCCACCCGACCCGCCCGTCCCGCCGGCTCACCCTGCTTGCCCTGTTCATCCTGTTCATCCAGGTATGCCGTGTCCACGGTGCTCACAGCTTTCACCAGGTCCACCTCGTTCCCCTCCGTCGTTCGCTTCGCCCGCGTCACCAGGGTCGCCTCGGTCGCCAGGGTCGCCTCGGTCGCCCCGGTAGCCGCCGTCCCCGCCGTCCCCGCCGTCCCCTGCGTCGCCGGCATCACCAGGGTCGTCTCGTTCATGTCGCGCGCCGTGCTCGCTTCGAAGTCAAGTGCCACGGGGATGAACGCGGCGATTTCGTAGCCGCCCTCCTCGGATTCCCCGGCCGTCATCGTGCCATTCAGCATCGTGACCCGCTCCCGCATCCCCGTGATCCCGTGGCCGGCGCCCGGCGAGGGCTTCACCGGGGCGGTCGGCGGCCCATTCACGACACGCAGCCCCAGCCCGCCGAGCACGTAACCGATCTCCACCTTGGCGGTCGCGCCCGGTGCGTGCCGCAGCGTGTTGCTGAGTGCCTCCTGAATGATCCGGTACGCCGAGAGCTCGACGCCCTGCGGCAGTTCACGTATCGCGCCGGTGACCGTCTTCTCGGTCTCCAGCCCCGCCTCGCGCACATTGGCGAGGAGCCCGTCGAGCTGGGCGAGGGTGGGCTGGGGAGCGTCCGGCACCTGCTGGTCGTCGGCCCGTACGACGCCGAGGACCCGGCGCAGTTCGGTGAGGGCGGAGACCGCGTTCTCGCGGATCGTGGCAAATGCCTGCTCCAGCTCGGGCGGCGGGTTCTCCACCCGGTACGGGGCCGCCTCGGCCTGGATAGCGACGACCGACATGTGGTGGGCGACCACGTCGTGCAGTTCCCGGGCGATGGTGGTGCGTTCTTCCAGCAGGGTGCGCCGGTCGCGTTCGACGGCGGTCACCGTGCGCTGCACCGTGACCTCGCGCTCCGCGTCGCGACGGATCTGCACCACGGCGACCAGCAGCAGTGCGAGCGCGGAGGCGAAGGCGAGGGGGCCGTTGGTCCCCCCGGAATACCGGCCTCCGAGGCCTTCCAGCAGGGCACCGTACAACCCGGTGATCCCCCACATCCAGGCGGCGGTACGGGGCCGGGTCCGGGCCGCGACCACCACCAGCACCACCAGTTGCGAGAGGAACATGCTCGGCGTCCACGGCCAGCCGTCACTGCCGAAGATCGCCGCGAACGGGGCGATTGCCAGCGACGCCCAGAACGCGCCGACCGGCCGGACCAGCGTCATCAGCACCGTGACCACGGGAAGCAGCACGGTCGCGACGCCTCCGACCATGAAACGCAGCCCCGAGGAATCCCCCGAGGCCAGGCCCATGACTGCCACGAAGAACGCGGCCACGCCGACCAGGGCGTGAGGCGTCCAGGCGGCCCGCGCACGCATCCGGCCCGGGAGCCTGCCGGTCAGCGGCCCGTCCGTCCGCATCCGTTCCAGCGGACGGTAGGCGAAGGCGTCTTTGAAGAGATCCTGTCGCAGTCCGCCCAACACCCTAGCGGCCAGCCTGAACTCGGGGCTTCTGGTTTTGGTCTCGGTCACGTTTCCACGGTAGGCGCCGGTACGGCCCGGGACGTCAGCAGTGATGCGGATCCTGCGCCGTCCATCGCAAGTACTACGGAGCGGTGCCTCGGAGCCCGTTCATCGCCGAGAGAATCGACTACGGAACCCGCTCCCGGGCGATGCGCGCGAACGAGTGCGGGACCGGCCGACAGCACTGCACCGGCCGGTGGTACGAGACCGGCCAGCCGTACGGAGCCGTCTTGGTCGTCCGGGACCGGCCGGTGGCGCGTGGCGGAACGCGGTGCCTGGCGGGAACTTCTCCGTCGCGGACGTCTCCGTCGCAGGAACGTTTCCACCGCGGAAACGTCTCCGTCCCGGATCACCAGGCCAGTTGCGCGAGTTCCTCCGCCACCACCGCACACGCGTCGCTCGCCGGGTCGATCAGCGGGAAGTGGCCGACCTCGGGCAGCAGAGTCAGCCCCACCGTCTCCCCGGCCCGCGCCGCCGCGTCGACGAACGCCTCCGCGACGGGTTGCGGCACATCGCGATCGGTGGTGCCCTGCACCACGACCGTCGCGATGCCGGTGGGCAGCAGCACGGCCGGGTCGGCGTGACGGGACCGTTCCTCGAACTCCTCCTCGCGGCCGAGGAACTGACCGACCGCCCCCGAGCACACGTCGAGCTCGACGGCCCTGGTGAAGTCCGCGATCGGCGCGAGGGCCACGACACCCCGCAACGGGGGCGGCGCGGGCAGCCGCCACGGCGACCCCACGGGCAGCACGTGCCGGGCGGCGGCCCACAGGGCGAGGTGCCCGCCCGCCGAATGCCCGGTGAGGACGATCCGCCGTACGTCGGCCTCCGGGAGCTCCCGGGCCAGCAGGGCCGGCAGCGCGTCCATCGCCGCGGCGACGTCGTCGAACGTCTCGGGCCAGCGGCCCGCGACCGGCCCGTCCCCCCGCTGCTGCGGGATCTCGCCACCGCGCCGGTACTCGACACTGGCCACGGCGAACCCGCGCCGCGCGAGGAAGTCCGCGAACGGCGACATGTGCCGGCGGTCGTACGGCGCCCGCCAGGCGCCACCGTGCAGGACGACCACCACCGGCGCCCCGGTCCGGCCGTCCCGCGGGGCATAGAAGTCGATCACCTGGTCGGGGTGGTTCCCGTAGGCGGCGGACGCGTCGGGGGCGACCGGTGGATGAGAGAAGGCCGATTCGGTCTCGGCTGCGTCCCGATCACGCGCGGCAGAATCCGACATGCTGCTCCAACCCGTCCTGTCCGTCTCGTCCGTTGGGCCCGACTGCCCGGGAGTCGATGGCGTGTACTCGACGGTCCGCCAGTCCAACTGGCCTGACCTGCGGGGACGGTACCAGTACCGATGGTTCCCGTCCCCGCCGACGGATCAGGACAACGCCCGGCCGGTCCGGGCACTCGATGCCCAGTGCCCCTCCCGGCACTAGGCCCTGTCGTCGGGCTGCCGCCCGTCGAGTACTTCGCCCAGCACCCGCGCCGCCCGCTCGACGTCCGCGAACCCCACGTACAGCGGGGTGAATCCGAACCGCAGCACGTCGGGACGCCGCAGGTCACCGACGACGCCCCGCTCGATGAGGGCGCCCATGACCGCCTCCGCGCCCTCGCACCGCAGCGCGACCTGGCTGCCGCGCTCCGCGTGCGCGACCGGGGTGAGGGAGGTGACCCGGCCCTCGGGAACGTACGCGGCGACGCACTCCAGGAAGAAGTCCGTCAGCGCCAGGGACTTGGCCCGTACCGCCTCGATCGACACCCCGTCCCACACGTCCAGCGACGCCTCCAGCGCGAGCATGGAGAGGATGTCGGGGGTGCCGACCCGACCCCGTACGGCGCCGTCCGCCGGAACGTACCCGGGCGTCATCCCGAACGGGTCGGCGTGCGACGTCCACCCGGGCAGGGGCGAGTCGAAGTCCGCCTGATGGCGCTCGGCGACGTACAGATAGGCGGGCGAACCGGGCCCGCCGTTCAGGTACTTGTACGTGCAGCCGACCGCCAGGTCCACGCCGTGCGCGTCGAGCCCCACCGGCAGGGCGCCCGCGCTGTGGCACAGGTCCCAGACGGCGACGGCGCCCGCGGCGTGCACGGCGTCGGTGAGCCCGGCCAGGTCGTGGAGCCTGCCGGTGCGGTAGTCGACGTGGTTGAGCAGGACGGCCGCGGTACGGGGACCGAGGGCGTCCGGCACCTCGGCGGGGGCGGTCGGGACGAGCCGGTGGCCGGTCATCCGGGCCGCGGACGCCGCGATGTACCCGTCCGTGGGGAACGTCGTCGCGTCGACGAGGATCTCGTCACGCCCCTCGGGCGCCAGCCGGGTCGCGGCGACGACGGCCTTGAAGACGTTCACGCTGGTCGAGTCGCCGACCACGATCTGTCCGGCGGCGGCGCCGACGAGCGGGGCGATGCGGTCGCCGATCCGCTCGGGCGCGGCCCACCAGCCGCTCTCGTCCCAGGACCGGATGCGCAGCTCCCCCCACTCACGAGTGAGCACCTCCTGGAGCCGGCCGGGCACATGGGCGGGCAGCGCACCGAGCGAGTTGCCGTCCAGGTAGACGGTGGCGTCGAGCGCGAACAGTTCGCGTCGGCCGGCCAGCCGGTCCGCGGCGTCGAGCCCGGCCGCCCGCGCGCCGAGCTCCTCGGACGCCGAGGCGCGGGCGTCGGCCGCGGGGGCGTGCCCGGCACGGACGCCGGATTCCGGGGCGTGCCCGGTGAAGGTCTCAGACATGGCTGCGCGCACTCCACAACTCGGGGAAGACGTTCTTCGTGGCCCGCTTCTCCAGCCAGGCGACCCCGGCGGAGCCACCGGTACCGGTCTTCGAGCCCATCGCGCGCCGGGTGGCGACGAGGTGGTCGTTGCGCCAGCGCCACACCAGTTCGCCGACGTCGGTGAGCGCCTCACCGAGCCGGACCAGTTCGTCGTTCTGGTCGGGATCGGCGTAGATCTCCGCCCAGACGGCCTCGACCTCGGGCGACGGCTCGTACTTCTGCGTCAGGTCACGTCCGAGCACGGACTGCGGTACGGCGTGGCCGCGCCGGGCGAGCAGGGCGAGCGTCTCGTCGTACAGACTCGGTTCGGCCAGCGCCTTCTCCAGCTCGGCGTGGACGCGGGGCGCGCCCCGGTGCGGCACCAGCATGGACGCGGACTTGTCGCCGAGCAGGAACTCCATCCGCCGGTACATCGCCGACTGGAAACCGGAACCCTCGCCGAGGGCTCCCCGGTAGGAGTTGAACTGGGCGGGGGTGAGCTGGGCGAGCGGCGTCCAGGAGGCGTTGAGCGCCTCCAGTTCGCGCACGGACCGCTTCAGCGCATCGCGCGCGACGGTCAGCCGGTCCTCGCGCAGGGCGTGCGCGGCGGTTTCCCACTCGTGCACGATGACGGTGAACCACAACTCCATGACCTGGGTGGTGACCAGGAAGACCATCTCGCCCGGGTCGTCTGAGAGAGGGTGCTGGAGGTGGGTCAGGACATCCGCCTGGACGTAGTCCTCGTACGGAGTCGTTCCCGCGAAGTCGAGATGCGGGGTCTCCGCACCGGTGGCTTCGGGGTCGGGGTGAATCGTCGACATTGCTGTCTCCTCGACACAAGCTTCCGGGTAGCGGTCCGCCCCTTCCGTGAGGTGGTGGAGCTCCGGTCCCCTGTCGGCATCCTAAACGGAGGCCGGGAGAGCACGCAGGCCCCGCGGACGTGGGTGCCACCGTCCGCGGGGCCCGGAATGGCGAGTGCCTGAGGGTACGCGCGTGAGCGCGTGCGGGTACGCCGCTCGGGTACGCCGCTCGGGTGCGCCGCGCGGGTGCCCTCGGCCGGGCGGTCTCGGGCGCCCCGGCCGAGGGGCTCGGGTGCCTCAGCCGAGGGTCTCGGCGGCGGTCGGCGAGGAGTCCCGAAGGAACGTCGTGCAGCGCTCGTACTCCTCCTGCTCACCGATCGCCCCGGCGGCGCGTGCCAGCGCGTGCAGGGCGCGCAGGAAGCCGCGGTTCGGCTCGTGCTCGAACGGCACCGGGCCGTGGCCCTTCCATCCGGCCCGGCGCAGTGCGTCGAGGCCGCGGTGGTAGCCGGTGCGGGCGTAGGCGTACGACTCGACGACGCGACCGCCCTCGAACGCCTCGTCGGCGAGCTGCGCCCAGGCCAGGGAGGAGGTCGGGTACTTCGCGGCGACATCTGCGGGGGCCGCGCCGCTCGCGAGCAGTTCGCGCGGCTCGGGGTCGTCCGGCAGATGGGTCGGGGGCGGTCCCCCGAGCAGGTTCTCATGGATCGACATGCGTTCAAGTGTGCCTGGCACATGCGCGCCGGGGGTACCCGGGCGCACGGCGATGAAGCGGTTCACGCCGGTGCCTGCGGGCACTCCCCGTTGCGGGGGTTCACGTCGGGTGTCGTCCGGCGCCTCCCGCGCCTCCCGCGTCCCCAGGCCCTCCCGCTCCTTTGCCATGAGCGGACTCGTCACGCGCCGGCTGCTCACGCACGGACTCGTCACGGGTGGGTTCCCCGTGCACAGGTTGCACAGGCTCCTCGTGCGCGGACTCGTCATGTGCTGACTCCTCGCGCGCGGACTCCTCGCGCGCGGGTTCCAGGGGCGGGGCGACGACGCCGCAGTGCACCGCGCACTCGGGCCGCACCCGCCCCTCCGGCCGCACCCTTCCCCGGCCCTTCCGCCACCCCGTCCAGTCCTTCCACCGACCCGCCCTCCGGCCCCCCGGTTCGCCTTTCCCCTCCGCCTCCCTCTCCGCTGCCGGCACCGGCGGGTTCCGCACGGCCGCCCAGGCGATCAGCGAGCCCAGCACGAGCAGCCCGGCGCACATCGGCATGGCCCGCCGGAACGTCACCGCGAACTCCTCGGCGTTCCGGTACGCCTCCGGCCCCATCCCGGCGAGCAGCGGCAGCGCGGCCACCGCGATCAGCCCGGCGGCGCGGGCGGCAGCGTTGTTGATCCCGCTGGCGAGACCGGCCCGTGCGGTGTCCACGGAGGCCAGGACGGTCGCGGTGAGCGGTGCCACGAGGGTGACCATTCCGGCGCCGAGCACAGCGACGGCCGGGAGAACGTCTGTGAGGTAGGCGGAGGCGGAGTGCGCTCCGGGCCGGACCCGCAGCATCAGCAGCATCCCGGTGGCGGCGACCAGGGGGCCCACGCCCAGCGGGATACGGGGGCCGATGCGCTGTCCCAGCTCGCCCGAGGAGGCGGAGAAGATCAGCATCAGCAGAGTCATGGGCAGCAGGGCCGTGCCCGCGCCGAGGGCCGAGTACCCGGCCACGACCTGGAGCTGGATCGCGGAGAGGAAGAAGAAACCGCCCAGCGCCGCGTACACGCAGAGGGTGATGACGTTGACGACGGTGAACTGCCGGGAAGCGAACACGGAGGGCGGCAGCATCGGGTTCTGCCGTCGGCGTTCCACGCGTACGAACACGGCGCCGAGGGCGACCCCGGCGACGGCCGTCCCGATCACCACGCCGGACACGCCCCGGCCGGGGGCCTCGATCAGCGCGTAGGTCACCAGGGCCAGGGCCAGCGCGGCGAGCACGGCGCCCAGGACGTCGAAGCGCCCGTGGGCGTGCGGGTCGCGCGATTCCGGTACGTGGCGCAACGCCACCGGAACGCAGATCGCGGCGAGCGGCACGTTGAGGAGGAACACCCATCGCCATCCCGGCCCGTCGACGAGCCAGCCGCCGACGAACGGCCCGACGGCGGCCCCGATCCCGCCGAACCCCGACCACAGCCCGACCGCACGGGCCCGGTCGTCGGGGTGGAAGCTCGCCTGGATCAGTGCCAGCGAACCGGGGGTGAGGAGTGCCCCGCCGATGCCCTGGAGCGCGCGGGCGCTGATCAGGACGACGGCGTTCGGCGCGACCCCGCACATCACGGAGGCGGCGGCGAACCAGACGATTCCGACGACGAAGACCCTCCGCCGCCCGAACCGGTCGCCGAGTGCACCGCCGAGGAGGATCAGCCCGGCGAGGGTCAGCATGTAGGCGTTGACGGTCCATTGCAGGGCGGCCAGGTCGGTGCCGAGGTCCTTGCCGATGCGGGGCAGGGCGACGTTGATGACGGTGGAGTCCAGCAGGGCCATGCTGGAGCCGAGCACGGTGGTGAGGACGACCCACCGCCCCGCAGGGGAGGCGACGCGGATGGCTCCCGTCTCTGCGTCAGGCATATGAGCAGCATCCCCGCTCGGGGCCGCAGCAGCCATCGGAGCGAACGCACCTGTACGTATTCAGCACCTGTACGCATTCAAGCGAGTCCGCCCGTGCCCATTCACACGGACGGACGGAACCACCCCGGAGAACTCCAGAAGCCACGAGGTCCCGGGCCCATGGCCCCGGAACCCAGGGCCCCAGGAACCCCACGGAACCTCCGGCCCGGAGCCTCCGGGACCCTGGTATCCCGAGGAGCCCCCGGAACCCCGGCACCCCGCCGTACCTCCGGACCCCCGCGCTACGACAGGACCCGAGCTACGACACGCCTCCAGCCACGGCCCTCACACCCCGGATCAGCGCCTGGACGCCCGCCTCCGCCTTGGACCTCGGGCACCCGACGTTCAGCCGTACGAAGCCTTCCGCCCCGTACACCGCCCCCGGCATCACCGCGACCTTCTCGCGCTCGACCAGCACCCGCTGCAGCGCCTCGTCGCCGTCGGCGCCCTCGATGCCCACCGGCCGCAGGTCGATCCACGCCAGGTAGCCGGCCTGCGGCGGCTCCCATCCCAGGCCCGGGAACGCCTCGTTCAGCCGCTCCGCCACCAGCTCCAGGTTGCCGCCGACATAGGCGCGGACCTGCTCCAGCCAGTCCCCGGCCTCCCGGTACGCGGCGATGTGCGCGGTGAGCGACAGCACCGCCGGGGAGGCGAGCCCCTCCGCCGTCTCCATCCGGCGCAGGAATTCCGCCCGGTCGGCCGGATCGCCGATCAGGCCGTACGAACCGGTCAGCGCGGGGAAGTTGAACGCCTTCGACGCGGACGAGAGCAACGCCCAGCGCCTCTTCCCCTCCCCCTCCCTCTCGTCGGCGACGCACGTCCACGGCACATGCGCATGCCCCGGGTGCACGAGATCGGCGTGTATCTCGTCGCTGATCACCGCGACGCCGTGGCGCGCGGCGAGCGACGCCATGGCGCCGAGTTCGTCGCGCGTCCACACCCGTCCGGTCGGGTTGTGCGGCGAGCACACGACCAGGACCTTGCTGTCGGCGCGGGCGAGCTCGCGTTCCAGCGCGGCGGTGTCCCCCACCGGAACGCCCCGCAGCTCGCGCCCGAGCCCGTTGATCGCCTTGCGGAAGCCGTCGTACACCGGGGTGTGGACGACGACGCCCTCGCCCTCGGCCGTCCACATCTGGAGCAGCTGCGAGAGCTGGCTGAGCACGGACGGCCCGTACACCAGCTGCCCGGTGTCGATCCGGACCCCGTGCCGGGTCGCGTACCAGTGCGCTATCGCCGAACGGAAATCGTCCTGCTGCCAGGTCGTGTAGCCGAAGACGCCGTGGTCGATCCGGGTCCGCAGCGCGCTCAGCACCTGGGGGGCGGTCTCGAAATCCATGTCGGAGATCGTGAACGGCAGCAGCCCGTCCACCCCGAACCGGTCCGCGACCCCGTCCCACTGCACGGACCAGGTGCCACGACGGTCGACGACGGTGTCGAAGTCATAGCGCGCGTCGGCACTCACCACGATTCTCCCCTTGCCTGTCACGCCGTGGGCCCGGCACCCCGAGTGCTTTCCAGGGGGTGCCGGGCCCACAGCCACGTCACGTGCCGCCTCGCGCGGCGCGCCTGTCGTCCGTACGTCCGCGCTGCTTCCGCACGTCTCGGCTGCTTCTACGCGTCCGCTACGTCCGTACGCCTGTTGCTTCCGTACGTGCGTAGCTTCCGTACGTCCGTTGCCTGCGTTACTTCAGCTTGGTACCGGTGGAGCGCAGGTCGGCGCACGCCTTCGTCACACGCTCGGCCATGCCCGCCTCGGCGGACTTGCCCCAGCTGCGCGGGTCGTAGACCTTCTTGTTGCCGACCTCGCCGTCGACCTTCAGCACGCCGTCGTAGTTGCGGAACACATGGTCCACGATCGGGCGGGTGAAGGCGTACTGGGTGTCGGTGTCGAGGTTCATCTTCACGACGCCGTTGTCCAGGGCGGTGACGATCTCCTGCTCGGTGGAGCCGGACCCGCCGTGGAAGACGAAGTCGAACGGGGACGCCTTGCCGTACTTGGCGGCGACGCCCTCCTGGAGGTCCTTCAGCAGCTCGGGGCGGAGCACGACGTTGCCGGGCTTGTAGACGCCGTGGACGTTGCCGAAGGAGGCGGCCAGCAGGTAGCGGCCCTTCTCGCCCAGGCCGAGCGCCTCGGCGGTGCGCAGCGCGTCGTCGACGGTCGTGTACAGCTCGTCGTTGATCTCGTGCGAGACGCCGTCCTCCTCGCCACCGGTCGGGGTGATCTCGACCTCAAGGATGATCTTGGCGGCGGCGGCCTTGGCCAGCAGTTCCTGACCGATGGCCAGGTTGTCGGCGAGGGTCTCGGCGGAGCCGTCCCACATGTGGGACTGGAACAGCGGGTTCTGGCCCTTGGCGACGCGCTCGGCGGAGATGTCGAGCAGCGGACGCACGTAGCCGTCCAGCTTGTCCTTGGGGCAGTGGTCGGTGTGCAGCGCGACGTGGATGCCGTACTTGGCGGCGACGATGTGCGCGAACTCGGCCAGGGCGACAGCGCCGCTGACCATGTCCTTGTTGTACTGACCGCCCAGGAACTCCGCGCCGCCGGTGGAGATCTGGACGATGCCGTCGCTCTCCGCCTCGGCGAAGCCACGCAGTGCAGCGTGCAGGGTCTGGGTCGATGTCACATTGATGGCCGGGTAGGCGAACTTGCCTGCCTTCGCCCGGTCGAGCATCTCGGCGTAGACCTCGGGGGTTGCGATGGGCATGTGTCCGCTCCTTGGGATTTGCGGGTGTGCGTGCTGGTTCCCTGACCTGGGGGCGACATCATCGTCGTCCCCATCTTCCCAGACTCCCGCCACGGCTCCACCCGGCCTATGCACACGGGGCCCTGCCGGGCGGCCCAGGGCATGCTTCAGGGGTGGGCGGTTTCACGTGAAACCGCCCGCCCCTGAAGAAAACCGCAGGTCAGACCCCGTATCAGGCCAGACCGAGGTCCGCCACCGAGTAGACGTGGAGGTATGGCAGCCCGGCCTCGGCGATCGCCGGAGCCGCACCCCGCTCCACGATCACGGCGACGGCGACGACCTCGCCGCCGGCCTCGCGCACCGCCTCGACGGCCGTCAGCGGCGAACCACCCGTCGTCGACGTGTCCTCGACGACCAGGCAGCGGCGGCCCTTCACATCCGTGCCCTCGATGCGGCGCTGCATCCCGTGCGTCTTCTGCGCCTTGCGGACGACGAACGCGTCCAGCTCCTGCCCACGCGCGGCGGCGGCGTGCAGCATCGACGTGGCGACCGGGTCGGCCCCCAGAGTCAGCCCGCCCACGCAGTCGTAGTCCAGCTCCGCGGTGGCATCGAGCATGACCTGCCCGACCATCGGGGCGGCCTTGCCATCCAGCGTGATGCGGCGCAGGTCGATGTACCAGTCGGCCTCAAGACCCGAGGAGAGGGTCACTTTGCCGTGTACCACGGCCTTGTCCTTGATCTGCTGGAGCAGCTCAGCACGTACGTCATTCATGGTGACGAGCTTAAGGCGCACATGTCGGGGCCGATGCCCGGCCGAGTCCGGCCCGGTCGCGCACCCACCGGACCCGTGCCGCTGACCGACCGGTCCGCTCCCGGACTCCGGCCCGACTTCTTCCCGGTCGGCCCGGACCCGTGCCCGGCCCCTTCCCGATCACGGTCCCGCACCCGTGCCCGTGCCTCTACCCGGCCGAGTCCGGCACCGGCCCATCCCGGAACCGCCCCATGTCGGCACTGGTCAGAGCCTGCGCCAGTTCCAGGTCGTCCGGATCTCCAGCGGGTCGATCGGGGTGACGTACCGGGGGTCGGTGTTCAGCCCGTTCGGCGGGCCGGACTGCGGTTCCACGCAGACCGCCTCCGCCTGTTCGTCGTAGATCACGACCCACTCGGCCCGGCTCTTCACGGTCAGCTCCAGCTGCTCCGGCCAGGTGAGGGTCACATCGACACCGTCCGGCATCCCGAAGCAGTCGTCCCAGGGGCCGGGCAGCGGGGGAAGACGGCGGCCGGTCGGCAGATGGTCCTCGCCCCGTTCCTCCTGCCAGGCCGCGTCGAAGGCCACCTGCACGTCCTTGCCCCCGCCGCCGAGATTGCGCAGGAACCAGGGATGCCAGCCGGCCTGTGCCGGGAACGAGTTCTCGTACGTCTCGATCCCGAGCGCGAGCACCAGCGAGTCCTCGGACAGCTCGAAGGTCTGGGTCACCCGGCCCGGATACGGCCAGGGGTCGGCGAGGTCGTAGTAGAACGAGGCGTCCCGCTCGCCCACCCGGGCGGTGCGCCAGGCGGTATCCCTGCCGGTCCCGTGGATGGCGTGCGGCGGGGCGTTCAGCGGCAACCGGTGCGGGACGTCGCCGTTGTGAAAGAGCCCGTACCCGGTGCGTCCGCACCACGGCACCATCGGAAAGGAGCCGTACCGCTCCCCCTGCCGCAGCAGTTCGGTGCCACCGATCCGGAGGCTGCCGATGCGGCAGCCGTTGGCGGGGTTCACGGTCAGCTCTGCGTCGCCGACTGACAGCCGGACGTCCTTCTCACTGCTACTCACGCGACCGACATTACTGGCGCGACTACCTCCGTCGTCGCAACGCCCGGCCCACCACGACGGCCGACGCGAGCGCGAGCGCGGCGGCGGGGGCGACCCAGCGGAGTGTGACTCCCGCGGTGGTCGAATCGGGTGACGGCACGGGTGCGTACCTGCCGCGCGGCGGCGCGTGGTCGACCTCCTCGGCACTGCGGCCGATCATGGTGCGCCGGGCGTGCGCGGCCTCGGCCGGGGGACCGTCGGGGACGGTGAACTCGGCCTCCTCCTCCGGGTCGAGCGACGGCTGGGGCACGGGGGCGTCGAAGACGGAACCCGTGCCCGGGGGCCTCTCGGCGGAGGGCGCCTCGTCGGGGGCGGTCTCGTGCGTGGGCGGCGTTTCGTCGTCGACGCCGTCGTCCACGCCGTCGGTGTCGTCGTCGCCGGTGCTCCCGGGAGCGGCGGGCCGGGCGGTGGCCGCGCCGGTCGTGTCGGCCTCCTCGGCCCCCTCCTCGATGGCCTGCTCCACCGCTTCTCCCACGGTCCGCTCGGCGTCGTCGAGGTCGGCGTCGTCCCTACCGCGAAGGGCCTCGCGCTCCGGATGGCCGGACACGGATCCATCCGCCGGGCCGCCCGTGACCTCACCCGCCGGACCATCCGCGGTCGCGGCCTCGTCCGCCTGGCCGCCCGCGCCGCTGTCCCGCAGGCCGTCGTCGTCCTGCGCGCCGCCGTCCTGCGGGCCGCTGTCCTCCGGGCCCTCGGCCGACTCGCCGTCCGTCAGCGTCTCCGTCACGAGCTGCTGCGTGAAACGGTCCAGCAGGCGGACGGCGGTCGCGAGCGCCGCCGCCGGATCCAGGTCCAGGATGCGGCCGTCGCCCGTCGCCGTGCCCGCGAACAGGATCGCCGTACCGCTGTCCCGCTCGGTCAGCCCGATCGTCAGCGTCAGTTTCGCCGAGCCACCGCCCCGGGCCTCGACGCCCTCACCCGCCACCAGGACATCACACCGCCGCGAGCCTCCCCGGCTCTGGTCCTCCGCGCTCTCCGGGCCTTCCCGGCTCTCCGAAGCCGCCCTGCCGTCGGCACCACCCTGCGGCACGACGGTGAGCCGCAGTGCACCCCGGTACGTGATCGTGTGGCCGTCGACCCGGATCCGCAGCCGGCCCGACAGCGGGTCGGCCGACGCGTCGGCGTCCTGTTGCAGCCCGGGCACGCAGCGTGCGACGCGGGCACGATCACTCAGCGTCCGCCGCAGGGACGGGACCGAAACCGGAACGAACACCTCATGCTCCATGGAAACCGAGCCTACTCAGCCCCGGCCGTCACGTCAGCGGTTCCACGTCGCGGGCTCCCTGCACGCGCCCCGCCGACGCCCCCCACCGGCTCCCCGCCATCGCCCGCCGACGCCCACCGCGACTTCCCGCCGACGCCCACCACGACTCCCCACCGGCTCCCTCCCCGCCCACCACCGATTCCCCCGGCTCACCGGCCCTCCCAGTACCGCGGGTGGACCAGCGTCGACGGCGGCAGACCGCGCAGCCGGGCATCTTCCGCGTCCCGTCCCGCGCGCTCCAGCGAGCGTTCCGTCAACGACCGCAGCCTCGGCGCCGACGGCGGGAGCCGGAGCGCCGGAGCGCGTTCCGTGCCGGCGAGGACGAAGCCCCAGCCGTGCTCGGCCTGCGCCCGGTGCGTGGCCCGGTCGGGCCCGGCCGCGAAATCGGTGACCCGGCCGCTGATCCGGTACGGGCGGGTGTGCAGGCCCGCCATCCTCATCGACGCCTCCACCGTCCAGTACGTACGCGGCCGGGACACCGGGGGACCGCCGTGCACCACCGCCCGGCCGCCCGGCGCCAGCACCTCGGCGACCAGCCCGTAGAACTCCGCCGAGTAGAGCTTCGTACTGGCCGAGATCCCCGCGTCGGGCAGGTCGGAGATCACCACGTCGTAGCGGTCGCGCGCGGTCCGCAGCCAGGCGAAGGCGTCCGCGTCGACGGCCGTCAGCCGGGCGTCGCGATAGGCATGCCGGTTCAGCGCCGAAAGGGCGCGATCGGTACGGGCCAGCCGGGTGAGACCGGGATCGAGCTCGACGACGGTGACGCCGCGTACGTCGGGGTAGCGCAGCACCTCCCGGGCGGCGAGCCCGTCGCCCCCGCCCAGGATCAGCACGCGGGCACGCGGCCCGTCCATCGCCGGGTGCACCAGCGCCTCGTGGTAGCGGTACTCGTCGCGCGCGCTGACCCGCAGCCGCCCGTCCAGGTACAGGTCCAGCGAGCCGCGCCCCGTCCCCGTCAGCACGACCTCCTGCAGCCCGGTCTGCACGGCGACCCGCACCCCGCCCCCGTACACCGCGCGCCGCGCCGCCCGCTCGAAGTCGTCGACCAGCACCGTGGCGACGGCGAGGAGGGCGATCACCGCCACGTTGACGACGAGCAGCAACCACCGGGAACGCGGGGCGAGGTCCCGCCGGAACACCCACAGCACCAGCGCCCCGCCCGCCGCCGCGTTGACCGCTCCGGTGAACAGCGCCCCGGTGAGCTGTCCGAGCATCGGCAGCAGCAGGAAGGGGAACGCGAGCCCGCCGACCAGCGCGCCCACGTAGTCGGCGGCGAAGAGGTCCGCGACGGCGCCCCCGGCGTCCTGCCGGTCGACGCGCTGGATCAGCGTCATCAGCAACGGGATCTCCGCGCCGATCAGGATCCCGATCGCGAGCGAGAAACCCACCAGGGCGTACCGCGACTCCCCGAACCAGGCGAACGTCGCGTACAGCACCACCGCCGACGAACCCCCGACGAGCGCGAGCAGCGCCTCGATCAGCCCGAAGCCGACCGCTGCCCGGCTGCGTAAACGTTTCGCGAGAAGCGAGCCGACCCCCATCGCGAACACCATCACGGAGAGCACGACGGATGCCTGGGTGACGGAGTCACCGATCAAGTACGAGGCGAGCGCCACCAGTTCGAGCTCGTACACCAGGCCGCAGGCAGCGCAGACGAAGACGGCGGACAGCACGAACCAGCGGCCGGTCCTCGGCCGTACGGGAAGATGTGCCGCGCCCCCTCGCAGCGAGACCTGCTGGTCGATCATGTGGCGAACGCTACGTTACGAGAAGGTGGCTTTTGGTCACCCACAAGGGTGTAAGCGGCGTATTCGCAAAGGAGTTGGCTCCGAAGGAGCCGGCGCCGAAGGAGTTCGACCCGACTCAGAGCGCCGCCGCCGCGGACATCCGCACCCCCACACGCGTACGCGTCACCACCAACCGGCCTTCCTGCGGGTACGCGTGCCAGGTCCGCCACCGCACCTGTTCCCCGGTCCGCTGGGCGAGCATCGCCGTGAAGGCGTGCGGACTGCCGGGGAACGTCCCGGCGAGACCGTGCGGATGATCGGCCACCAGCGCGAGGAGTTCCTGCGCCCGCCCCGCGAACGAACCCGCCGAGAGCGTCTCCACGCGCGCCGCGAACTCGTACTCCCACTCACCGAGCCGCTTGGCGACGCCGAGCGGCAACGGCGTGCTGCTGCCGGGAATACACGCGACGGTTTCGGAACAGCTGCCGTGCTCCTCCTCCAGGAGCACCTGGTGGGAGGCGCCGAGCAGGCGCAGTTGCAGTCGGGCTCCCGCGAGATCGAGGTCGAGCACGGCCAGGGCGGGGAGCGGTTCGCGCCCCAACGCCCAGGCCAGGTCGGCAGCACGGGTGTCGGAATAGGCCGTCTGGAGGGTCGTGAGCATGGGTCGGCTCCGCAAGAAAGCGTGGACACATGGACAGGGGACGCCTCCGACGCGATGCACGTGGGAGGTTTGGAAGCGCCCGATCAGGTCCAACTCGGGTCCGAGGGCTGAATGTTCTCTCCACCGAGGGAATCACGAAGTAAGCCTCGTCCACAGCGTTTTTGCCCAACTTGCCGTGGTTTCCATCCGCCCGGGGGCCCCCCGGTTCATCTGTTCACCGGATAACTCGCGAAAGTCCCAACAAAACGGCGCCCGGCGGGAGTTCACCCACCGGGCACCTTCCGTACACCGACCTCGTACGCGGGCCGGGCATCGGGGCACGAGGCTCCGCGGCGGACGCGGATCAGCCACGCCCGCGTCAGCCTCTGCGCCAACTAATCGCATTCACCGCGCTGTTGCGATGCGCTCGCACCAACTCTTCTTCGTCCGGGTGCTCCGTGACGACTCACCACGGGCGACCCGACCGCGCCACGGCGACTTCGCGCCGCACCGACTGCCGCGGGCCGTCCGCGCCGTATCAGTCGCCGCCGCCTCCGCCGCAGCCGCCCCCGCCGCAGGAGGAGTGGCCGCCCCCGCACGAATGCCCCCCGGAGTGGCCTCCCGAGTGGCCGCCCGAGTGACCGCCCGAGTGACCGCCCGAGTCGCTGACGCCTCCGCAGGACGTACCCCCACCGCTGTCGCCCGCCCACCAGCTGCCGCCACCGCCGTCACCGCCGTCACCGCCCCGACGCCCGCCCCTCCCCCGCGTCTTCTTCCGGCCACCGGCCTTCACCACGAGCGAGACGAGCAGCCCGATCACAGCGACCGCTATCACCACTCCGACGAATATCTTCATCGACCTCACGTCCTTCCGTTCCCCCGAAGCGAGGTCCCCCGCTTCTTCACGCGCCGTCGTCCGTCCGACACGTCGTCGTGCCGTTCGGCTCACATCATGGCGGCGTTCTCGTACGGGGGATGCCCCGCCCCCGTACGCCGAAATCAGACTTGAGCAACTCCAGAGCTTGCGCGCAGGATGGCGGCCATGACTCAGGGACGACCGCTGCTCAACCGCCGCCTCGCCGAGTTCGGCACGACGATCTTCGCGGAGATGACGGCGCTTGCCGTACGGACCGGATCCATCAACCTCGGCCAGGGATTTCCCGACACCGACGGCCCGGAGGAGGTCAGGGAGGCCGCGGTACGTGCCCTGCGCGCCGGGCACGGCAACCAGTACCCGCCGGGCCCCGGCGTCCCCGAACTGCGCGCCGCGATCGTCGACCACCAGCGGCGGCGCTACGGGCTCGGCCTCGACCCGGACACCGAGGTCCTCGTCACCGCGGGCGCCACCGAGGCCATCGCCGCGTCCCTGCTGGCGCTGCTGGAGCCCGGCGACGAGGTCATCGCCCTGGAGCCGTACTACGACTCCTACGCCGCGTGCATCGCCATGGCGGGCGGCGTCCGCGTCCCCGTCACCCTCCACCCGGACGCGGCCACCGGCACCTACCGCCTGGACCTCGGCGAGCTTCGGGCCGCCGTCACCCCCCGCACCCGGCTGATCCTGCTCAACACCCCGCACAACCCCACCGGGACCGTCCTCACCCGCGAGGAGCTCGGCGCGATCGCCGCGCTGGCCTGCGAACGGGACCTCCTCGTCGTCACCGACGAGGTCTACGAGCACCTGGTCTTCGAGGGCGAGCACCTCCCGCTCGCCACCTTCCCCGGGATGCGCGAGCGCACCGTCACCATCGGATCGGCCGGCAAGACGTACTCGTTCACCGGCTGGAAGGTCGGCTGGGTCAATCCCTGCTCGCGCACCTATTGGGCACTGACCGCGTGACCGCCCGCCCGGGCATCGGCCAGGATGGCGCTCGAAGCATCGACGGACACGGGTGAGGACGGTGGAGACATGAGCGGCAGGCCGCTGCTGAACCGCAGGATGAACGGGCTCGGGACGACGATCTTCGCGGAGATGTCGGCACTGGCGACATCGACGGGCGCGATCAACCTGGGCCAGGGCTTCCCAGACACGGACGGCCCGGAATCAGTGCGTGAGGCCGCCGTACGAGCCCTGCGCGACGGCCGCGGCAACCAGTACCCGCCGGGCCCAGGCATCCCGGAGCTCCGCCAGGCGATCGCCGACCACCAGCGCCGCTTCTACAACCTGAGCCTCGACCCAGACACGGAGGTCCTGGTCACCGCGGGCGCGACGGAGGCGATCGCGGCGACCATGTTCGCACTGCTGGAGCCCGGCGACGAAGTGATCGCATTCGAGCCCTTCTACGACTCCTACGCGGCCTGCATCGCGATGGCCGGCGCGAAGCGCGTCCCGCTCACCCTGCGCGCCCCGTCCTTCCGCCCAGACCTGGACGAGCTGAGGGACAAGATCACCCCGCAGACCCGCCTCCTACTCCTCAACACCCCTCACAACCCGACCGGGATGGTCCTCACGGCCGAAGAGCAGAGCGCCATCGCCGCGCTCGCTATCGAGCACGACCTGCTCGTGGTCACCGATGAGGTGTACGAGCACCTGACCTTCGGCGGAGCCACCCACGTCCCAATCGCGAGCCTTCCTGGCATGCGCGAGCGCACCGTCTCCATCTCCTCCGCCGGCAAGACCTTCTCCTTCACCGGATGGAAGGTTGGTTGGGTCATGGCGGACGGCCCGCTTGTCTCCGCTGTCCGTACAGCCAAGCAGTACCTGACCTACGTCAGCGCGGGCCCCTTCCAGTACGCGATCGCCGAGGCGCTCCGCCTGCCGGACGCGTACTTCGACGGCTTCCGCTCCGACCTGCGACGCAAGCGTGACCTCATCGGCGACGGCCTGCGGGCGGCCGGGTTCGAGGTCTACGAGCCGGAGGGCACGTACTTCATCACCACCGACATCACCCCCTTCGGCGAGAAAGACGCCTACGCCTTCTGCCGCACCCTCCCCGAACGCTGCGGCGTCGTCGCCATCCCCAACTCCGTCTTCTACGACGACCCCGACGCCGGCCGCACCCAGGTCCGCTTCACCTTCTGCAAGAAGGACGATGTCCTCCACGAGGCCATCAACCGCCTACGGCGCTTGGTGGCCTGAACCCACGCCGTACTTCGTCCCGAATGAGGTTCGGGCGGGACCTGGTCCCGTTCGCGGATCTGCATATCACAGAGAGTGATGCTCCTGGACGGCTGATCACCGGAACGGTCAGGGCAGCCCACCATGAAGGCTGGCAGACTGCGATTGTGATACGCGAACCAGCAGAACTGCAGATCGATGACGACGGCCGCGTGTCCCTGCCGCTGGGGCTCCTCGCGGAGGCGGGCCTGGATGCAGGTGGCCGGATTCTGGCGTTCAGCGACGGCGACGGGCGCATTGTGCTGCAGCGAGAGGTAGACGCCTTCAAGGCACTGCTGCAGGACGGCACTCTGTGAGTGGAGATCCCGCCGCCGCGAGGCCATCCCCGTTGCAGCGATCGGGTAGGTCGGTGTGCAGCCGGGTGGCGTCCGTGGGTGCGAGACTTGCGACCGCCCGCCCTCGGCACGGGGAAGCGCCGAGAATAGAGCTGGACGGACAGGAACAGGTCCTCGCCAGGCGGGACCCCCTGGCGGAAGCTGTCTCTGAGCTGCTGGAAATATGAGCGAGCAAGAAGTACCAGAAGCGCCGGCCGAGCAGTGGACACTGCCGGAGGGGTCGTGGGCGTCGTCGGCCGCGACCCGGCGGAGCATGCTTGGCAACCGGAGTCGTGATACTGAGCCCGAGCTGCTCCTCCGCTCGCTTGTCCACGCCGCTGGACTGCGCTACCGGGTAGCGGCAAAGCCGCTCCCGAAGATGCGCCGCACGGCCGACATGGTCTTCCGCCCTGCGAAAGTCGCAGTCTTCATCGACGGCTGCTTCTGGCACGGCTGCCCGGAGCACTTCGTGATGCCCAAGACGAATCGGCCGTACTGGGAAGAAAAGATCGGCCGGAACATCCAACGCGACCGGGACACAGACAACCGCCTCACGGAGGCAGGCTGGCTGGTGCTCCGTTTCTGGGAACACCTCGAACCAGAGGCGTGTGCCGCCACTGTCATCGAGGCAGTGGCGGCCCGGCGGCAGGAGGTCCAAGCCTCAAAGCATCCGAAGAAGACCTCCTGACCGTCGCGTCCCTCTAGGAGATGAGCGAGACCCGGTCAGTTCCCGTCGTAGGCCACCTGCAGTCGCGTGGTGCTCTTAGCCGTGTGTAGAAAGGCGTCACCTTGTCCGGCCAGAGCTTCGGCTCCAGTCTCGTCCAGAATGATGCGGCTATCGGTCGCCGTCTTGACGCGCAGGGCGAGTTGGGCGGGAAAGTTGGAGCGGATGGTCGTAGAGATGACGTCTGCACTCGGTCGCTGCGTGGCCGTGATGACGTGGATACCCGCAGCGCGGGCCTTCTGTGTCAGGCGCTTGAGCAGTGTTTCGATCTGCTTCTTCTCTTCGGGATCGCTGGTGAGATCGGCGTACTCGTCCAGGACGATGACGATCCAGGGCTTTCGTTCCGCTTTGCCCACCTTTGCGTTGTACTCGACGAGCTTGCGTGTGCGGATCGCCTTCATGTCCTTGTAGCGCACGGCCATCTCTTCGACGGTTTCCTCGAGCATCTCGATGGCGTCGGCAGCGTCCATGCCGATCACGCCGTCAAGGTGCGGGTCGTCCTCGAAGTCGACAAGCTCGGTGCCCTTGGGATCAACGAGGCGGAGACGCAGGTCGCTCTTGTCGTACCGGGCCAGGCCCTTGAGGATCGTGTCCAGCGCGACGGACTTTCCTGATCCGGTAGTGCCGGCCACCAACAAGTGCGGTGAGTCTGCGGAGGACAGGTCAATGGTGACCGGGTTGCCTTCGATGTCAGCGCCCAGCGGGGCGATGAGGCTCTCGAGATCGACCGGGCACCGCTGCCACAGCGCCTTGGCGTCGACCCCGTACTTCTCGTCGTCGACCTTGGGGATCTCGAAGAGCACGGAGCCGCGATCGCTGCGAGTGCGAATACTGAACCCGGAGGGCAGTGCCAGGGCCAGAAAGATCTCGTCGCGGCGGTTGGTCAGCTTGTCCACGGTGACCCCCGGATTGGGGATGAACCGGAAGATGTAGAAGCCGGGTCCCTCCTGCCATTTGCCGACCTCCGGTGCAGTGACCGCAACCTTGTGGCGGGCGAAAACGTCAACGATCTTGTTGTATCGAAGCGCCAGCTCCTCGTCGGAGAGCCCACCACGGTAAGCCCTCAGAGGGGCAGGATCTGCCTCTGCGGCAGGGTGACGCGTAAGTACCGCTCCTGGCAGGACTGTTCGAGCAGCCACCCCGCCAACCTCTGCAGTTGCCGTTGCTTCCTCCGGAGCGAGTGGTTCGGCGACGAAGCCCACAAGGGAGGTGTTGACGGCATTTTCAGCGGCCTTCGCGGTCCCGCCGGGGACCCCAGAAAGAACAAGAGGATCGGCGTTGGTGGGATCCTGCTTGGCGCGCAGAGCACCAATGAGGTTCAGCAGTTCCCGTTTGTTCAACCTCACCAGGGTGTGCCTGCCGAGGCTTCCAACCGCGGGTGCCGGCTGATCGTCCTCGGCCGAGATAGCCACGGCAACGCCGGTGACGTGGCCCAGCTGGACATCCTCGGAGCGTAGGGCGTCAAGGACCTTCGCCTCGACCTGGCGGTGGTCGTCATTGCCGATCAGGGTGCGAGCTGGAAGGTCTTCGGCCGGCGTGGCCTTTCCGCTGGTCTGAGCGATCGCGGCGGCAAGTTCGTCCAGCCAGAATGGACGGTCGTGTCGAGCCTCTCCGTCCGAACGGAAGGCATCCCTACACAGGTCGGTGGTGCGGTTGAGCTGTTCCTCAGCCAAACCGACGTCGAAGGTCTGGCGGAACTTGGACTCGGCGACCAGGACATCCAGCCTAACCGTGCCGTCGTCCTGGACCGTCAGCACAAACCGACCGATGTCGGCGCGGGTCTTGCGGCCGAACCAGCGGTGGTGCTCGTCGAAACTGATCCACGTGACCAGGCTCGTGCCCTGCCGGGAGACGGGAAACTGCTGGTCGATGACAAATCGCGTGGCAACCAGGCCCACGACTTCGTTGACCGTGGTGCCGATACCGAGGGATCGCAGCACAGCGCCAGGGGCCACGTTGCGGCCAACCTCGTAGATTCGTTTGGCGGTGCTTTCCGAGTCATGCGGGGTGACGACACCGATCTGCTCAAGGCGGCGGCACAGTCGCTGGACGACGAACTGCCGACCGGTCTGCGAGCTGACAATGAGGGTGTAGGACTCGTTCTTGCCGACGCTGGGCTTGACGAGGATGACGTCAGGGCGGTTGCGCAAGGCGTCGATCTGCTCACGGCCGATGAAGCTATCGAGAGTGACGACCCAGTGGGCCACACGGTGCAGGGTCTCGAACAGGTCTTGGTGCTGGTCGAACTGCACCTGCATCTCGAAGTAGTCGATGCCGTCGACACTTTCCCGGGAGACCGGGGAACGGCGGTCGTAGCGAACGCACAAGGTCGACCAGGACTCAAGAGTCTCGTCGGCGGTCTCAGGCAACAGCGCTCTCACGACGTTCTGGCTGGTCTGAGCCAGGTTGTGTGAGGCGGCGTGCTTCCACGGGTTGAAGGAACCCGTCAAGGACACCTTCTTGGTGCTCTCCTTCATGCTCGTCTGCGTGCCGAACAGTGCTGGCGCCAGAGCGAGGTCGACGGTGTCCTCCAGTCCTGACAGATCTGCTTCCTGGTCGGGCTCCCATGCTTTAAGGATCAGTTGGACGTCGGGCAGGAAGCTGTCGTCGGACATCTCTGCACCGGAGAACTGCAGGTCGAAACCCTGGATGATCTCGTGGTGGGTGGCCTGCGGAGCCAGTACAACCAGATCGACTTTCAGACGAGGGTTCTTGGCCCGCATCTGCTTGGCCACGCGCATCGGCAGGACAGGGTCGCCGTTGCGGTCCAGAAGCAGTACGCGCAGCCCATCAAGCTTGTGGGGGTATGTCGTCAGGTAGTCGGTGATGACGCGGACCATCTCGTCGATCGCGGTCTCGTCGACGCTGGAGAGCCAGTCCTTGGACTCGTTTCCGCCGTAGCGGACCGGTGCGTACTCCTCGTGCCCGGCCGATTCCCGCATCGGAATGGCAATCGTGCCGCCGGGACCAACGAGGACCGCCGGTGTCCCATGTGGGGAGATACGGTCGATGGCATCGAAGAAGAGCTCATCGTTTTCCTGGTTGAGGCTCAGACCTCCCTCCTTGTTCAGGGCGGTCACGATGCTGTCAGCAGCCTCCTCGTAGTTCTTTGCCAGCCAGCGCAGCTTCAGCGGGTGAGTGGCCAGCATCATCATGCGGTGGTCGGCCAGCCCTACGACATCGGTCAGGACGACAGCCTCAAGGTCAGCGTTCGGAGCGTTGTCGGGAACCAGGGTGGTGCGAGCTTCGCGGAGCACGCCTTCCCACTCGCGTACGTAATCGTTGATCTTCCCAGCGTCAAGACCGTTGCAGAACCGGCTGAAATGCTCAAGCCTGAGGCGCTCCAGCTGGCTGGCAAACTGTGATGCAGAGTCAGGCAAGGGCTCGTCGGCCTGCCACTGCCGGGGGTCATTGAACTTCTCGAGGAAGGTGTCGAAGGTCAGCTTGCTGGCATGGCCAGGGGGAGTTCGCCAGCCGTGGATGAGGGCTGCAAGGGCGATCTGCCCCGGGATGCCAAGAGGGTCCCAGCGAAAGCGGCGCTGGGCGCCGTCCATCTCAACCAGGATGCGCAGCGGGGCCCACTCCGTGTTCGGGTCGAACGGCTCGTCCTCCTCCGGAAGGGGCGGCTTGGTCAGGTCCAACAGGCAATTCTTGACGTCCAGAGTCAGGCGAAGACCGGTGGATTCCCCGACGTCATCCAGGGTGTTGGCATACAGGAAAGCAAACAGCCAGCGGCTCCACCGTCCGGCTTCCTGGTTGCCTTCAAGCCCGACGACGACGGAGCCTTCCTCTTCATCGGAGAAGTAGGTCAGCTCGCGCAGCAGGGCACGCAGTGGGTCCTGGACGAACTGAGAGTCCGGAAAGGCAAGCTTCTCGACCTTGCGGCGCGACCGCTTGGACAGCAGGTCGGCCAGCGGTTCCGCCCCGCCGATAGGAGCCTCGTCAAGGAAGCGCTGTGCGGCTTCCTGATCTCCGAGGTCGAGTGCATCTTCGATCACCATGGCGTCGAACTCGTCGACCCGATCTGAGTCGGCCTTCTCGATCTCCTGCCGGACCTGCTGGCCCAGGCCGATCTTCTTGGACTTTTGCTCGAAGACTTCCAGCCAGAGGGTCAGGTCCTGCTCACGGCGCAGCTGACGAGAATCCTGCGGGGTGGAGCCACTGCGATTGAGGTTGAGTACGAGGCTGCGCATGAGTGCCTTGGCAGTCTCGGAGTCCGTACCGATGTGGTCCAGGGACTCCTCGCTGAACTCGGTCGCGCTTATGCGGTCTATCAGGTCGTCCTCGGTGATCTCCTTGCCCGTGGGCTGCTTGAAGGCACTGACCGAGACGTTCTTCTTGATCCGGGTGGGCAGCGCGGCGGGCTTGATGAAGAGTCCTCGGTCTGGGAAGAGGTCAAGAGCCGGCAGGGCAGCAGAGACCTCCGGGTAGACCACGTCAGGGGTGCGGACCTGAGTTGCTGCGACCTTCTGCGCAGTGTCGACTAGGAAGGCAGCCCAGCGATGCAAGGACCGGGGCTCCTCATCGGTGACGGCACCCCAGATCTCCGGCAGAACGGTGCCCATCGCGGCTGGAACAGTGCCGATGCCCCCCGCTTCCCGCCATGCCTCCGCCATGAATCTGTCGAACCCGCGCTCACCGGAGGAGTCGCGGTAGTTGCCCAGGATCGTGGCATCGTTCAGGGCGTTCATGGCCGCCAACCCCTGTGCGTCCGGCGACTGCCCCCACTCGAAGAGCAACACCGCCTTGCCCTGACCTGAATTGCGCCACTTGGTCAGCTGGTCCTGCGGACCCAACAGGTATTCGGCGGGTACACCTTCGATTGGCTCCGAGGTGCCGACCTTGACAACAACCTGACGGTCCGGCGAGCCCAACAGCTGCTGGGCAGTGCGACGGAGAGCCTCAGCAACGGTCGGCCGGTCGAAGCCGCTGACCCGTAGGACGGCTCGGGCTCCATTGGCCTCAGTGACCTTGCGGAGCGCTTCGTCGGCGACGAACCGACCGAGCGCTCGGATGCTGCTGTTGGTCACCGGGGCTCCCCTCGAACCATGCTGGTTGCATCTGAATATTGAGTGAGCAGGCCAATAGCGGCGAGCTTCTCCCGAAACGCCTTGCCGTTGTGGTCAAGGACCGAAGGGTCGACCTCGTAGGCCAACGGGCTCGCTGCCGCGACCTTGTCCTCCATCACAAGCCCATACTTCTCGTACAGCAGCGTGCAGAACTTGTCGAACTCCATCTCCGCGTCCTGCGCGACGGTGGCAGAGACCAGAGCCTCGAGCATCGGGGGCTTCATGGTGAAGTGTCGGCGCCCGGCCGTCGCGTTCAGCGCTCCGACAGCAGCGAGGGTCTCGCTGAAGAACGCTCGGGGTGAGGCGACCGCAGTGCCGCCTTCCTTCGTGAATCTCCCGTAGCGGCGCTTCTTTTCCTCATCGCCTTCCTCTTCGATTTCGTCGATCATTACCTGAGCCTGGACATTGATCGCTTTGACGATGTCGTTGCGGAATCCAGCAAGGTTCTTCTGCGATTCCCTGCGCAGAGGGGTTGCCTCGTTACCGAAGTCCAACAGGATCGACTCGCGGTTGGTGGCACGGAGCTTGGTGCGTGCGAGGTGCAGCTGGTGGCGTGCCAAGCAGTAGGGGACCCAGTGCATGAGGCTCTCAGTACGCTTGGCCCTGGGGACCGTAGCCGTCCGAGTGACGATGTTTCGGGTCCCTTCCCGCAACAGATCGGGCCACGGGCTGAGGTCCTCATGCAGCTCGATTCCTGCGTCTGAACCCTCAACGGGCGCTTCGTCGTAGTCGAAGTCGTGCGCACTGAGGGCCTTGGCAAGGTTGCCCAACGGGGTTCCGCTGTCCTCCACGAGGTCGCACATGCCCTGTCGGGTCGCTTCCTTGCGGACAGGATCGGGGTCGATACGAAGGACTTTGTAGGCCCAACTCCCAGCACCGCGGTAGAGATAGCGCTCGATACTCGGAGCGTTGATGCCGGCGGCAACTTTGCTGGCCTGCTTACGCTTCTTCGCGCCCTTCTTGGAATCGATTTGCTTGACTCGTCGTTCGACTGCGTCGTAGTGGATGAGCTCACCGACGAACGGATAGATGTGTGCGCCGAACCAACTGGGCTGGCTACGACGCCCGGGGATCTCAACCAACAAGGACGAGAACAGGGCGTGAAGTGTTTCCAGCGTCTCGGGAGAGTCCAGCTCGACGGCCTTGCCGAGTTCCTCCTCGCCCTCAACTATGCGAGCTTTGGTCGCGATCCGCCGGGCCAGGTCGTGCGAGGTCCTCTTGTAAAACGTATCGGGTCTGTTATCCAGGAGTCCTGCGAACTTTTCTGGGTCTTCCTGGTGCGCCAGGTAGACGCCACGGGCAATCGCGAGCATCTCAAGCGGGACGTAGAACCCGCGGCCCTGCTGTTCGAGATTCACCCCGAAGAGGCGAAGCACGACCTCGGCCTTGGAACGATCAGCCATTACGCACGCACCGACCTGATCTTGTCGCCGACGTCAATCATGAGCTTTCGCATGACGTTGCCCACCAGTACCTGGATCTCGTCGTCCTGGTTCGACGAGTCAGCCAGCTCAGCCAGGGACCCGCTCAGGCCGCGGATCTCTGCCTCGTGCTGCACCTCGCTACGCAGGCCCGCGGCCCACCGTGTCAACAACTCGAAGCGCAGAAGGTCTGCTTCCACCGAGACTACGTCCTGGTCAGAGGCGACGGACGGGATCCGGATGTAGATGGCCCGGTTGAGCCACTCGACGGCGTTCCGCATCTCGGGGGTGGCGCTCGTGCCGGCTTCCCTTTGCCACTGGGTGACCTGGTCGACCACCTCAACGCCCTTGCTGGGCACTCGCCGGGAGATCACGGCCGCGCGGGCACGGTGTGTGAAGAAGGCGGGGTCAAGCACGAAGAAGTCAGGGTTGCTTGCTGCCCGGTGGATGCCCTGGACCGCCTCCAGGCCCTTGAGGAAACCGTCTCGTACTCTGGTGTCTGCCGGGTCCCGGCTCTTGTCCTGGACACGCACAAAGTCGTCGCCGGCTTGCAAGCCCATGCGGGCGAAGCGGTCCTTGTCGTCGTCGCTGTTGAAGAAATCGGCTCGTCGCAGGAACGTGTACACACCCCGCAATTGTTCGGCCTGCTTCTGGGCGTCCCGATTCGTGCGAACCTTCTGCAGGTAGCTGCTGGCGTCCGCGGGAGGGAAGTCGCCTGCCATGTCTGGGTCTAGTCGGTCGTCGACCTGGCGACGGGAGACCCTGCCTGGGTCCAGCTTCCGTAGCGCGAAGAAGGCAGGAACCAGATGACGCTGTTGCTGGCTCAACCGGTCGCCGAAGAGCGCCTGGTGGTACAAGTGGGGAGCCTGCCACAACCGGTTCGAATGCGACCGCTGGTACTTGGCGTGGACGTCCTCGCAAGACAGGCCGCCGGTGAGCATGTAACTGGTCACCGAAAGCGCCTGCCGTGTCGTGATTACGGCCCCGGTCCGCTCGGCCGCGGCGAACATGTCCCGGATCGCGGCCCGGCGCTGAGGCCCGTGGGTGGGATCGTTCAGTTCCTTGCGGTTGGACAGGATCGGGCAGACCTCCCGTGCATCACAGGTCTCGCACGGCTTCCACCGCGACCATTGAGTCGTTGTCCACTGCTTCAGGACCCACGAGATGAGCCCACCGTTGGAGTTGTCGGTGGCTACGGACTGGTAGTTGAGGTTAATGACGGTGACTGCGCCATCGGGGTCGCTGACCTGCCCGCGAACTATGCCTTCCGTGAGGGTCTGCACCAGAACCTTGGCGCGCCCCGTGCCACCTTTACCAGGGTTGTCATCTTCGGCGACGCACTTGCGCAGTTGCCCCTCGTTCGCGCAGATGATCGCGATGCCTTCATCCGGAGGGTCAAGAAGCTCCACGAGCTTGTGAGCGCCGGCCTGGGGGCTGAGCTCGCTGAGATCGCTGAGGATGTACAGCGGGCGTCCACTACGGGTCCGGCCGACAGGGCGGGCGCCTTCCGCCTCGGACAGCTCAAGGAAGACTGCCTTCCGGACATCTGGTGTGATCGGCTCACCATCGGACCGTAGTGCGGCTAGTAGGCTGGCGCACAGGCTCGTCTTGCCGTGCCCAGCGTCTCCGGTGAGGACGACGGTCTTCGTGGTCTGTCGCTCGATGGCGTTCAGCAGGTAATCCAGCGTCACGACGGGGAACTGTGGCTGTGTCCAGTCTGCCCGCTCGTAGACCATCTCAGAGGTGTCGACGTCGAACGGCTGGTAGCGACGTATCCGTTGGACGTGTTTGTTGACCTCTAGCGGCATGCTGCTGTCCTTCGTCGAACGAGCCGGGAGCTGCAGAATTTTAGCTGCCAGTGAGCCTGACGGTAGATCAAATGCCGCGACTAGGCGTGAAACTGCCTGTGCCCGACAGCGCGTGACTGTGCCGCGGGCGTTGAGATTCGGTGATCACCCCGCTCGGCTCTGCAGCGCTCGGTGTTGACTACGCTCACTTCCGGGAAGTGCGGGCCGTCGGCCTTGGAGACACCGCGGTAGCAGCGGGGGGCGCAGGGTGGTCGTCGTTGACGAGCTCGTTCAGGGGGCGGCGCATGCCGGAGGGTAGGTCGCAGAACCGTCGTGATCGGCACGTCAGACGGTGCGTAGGTACCGGTCTGCAGCGCGTGATCACCCTTGATCGAGTACGATGACCGCTCGTTCCGCCGGTTCTACAAGCAAGTGCAGATGGGGGTCACACGTGGGTGAGCGACACCCCTTGCGGGCCAAGCGGCGGCCGAAATTTGAGGAGGGCGAAGGCTCCCTACGAGTCGTGGACCTCTTCGCCGGCTGCGGTGGCCTCACCCTCGGTATCGCCCAGGCGGCACACAAGCATGGCGTCTCGCTCGATGTTCGTCTCGCGGTTGATTTCGAGGCGGCTCCCACCAAGGTCTTCAAGGCCAATTTCCCCAAGGCCAACGTCCAACAGGGAACCGTTGAGTCCTTCTTCGATGGTGACCTCGGCGCCCCGTTGACCGCTCAGGAGGACAAAACCCTCACGACGGTGGGCGAGGTGGATCTCCTGATCGGAGGGCCACCTTGCCAGGGGCACAGCAACCTCAACAACCACACCCGTCGCGATGACCCCAAGAACCGGCTATACCTGCGCATGGCTCGTGCCGCAGAGGTCCTGCGCCCCAGCGCAGTCGTCATCGAGAACGTGCTGGCCGTTGTCAATGACAAGCAGCAGGTGGTCTCCCGCGCCATCGTTCACCTCAAGAAGCTCGGATACGAGGTTGCCACCAGTCGTATCGACCTACTCAAGCTCGGGGTCGCTCAGACACGCAAGCGCCACATATTGCTGGCCGTCCGCGAGGACGCATTGCCATTTGGCTTCTCGGCTGCCGACCTGCTGAAGATCGAAAACCACAATGCCGCACCGCGTGATCTGCGTTGGGCGATCGGCGACCTGCTCGACGTTTCCGCCAAGTCATTCTTCGATGAAGCTGCCGTACCCAACGCGGACAACCAGCGACGCATGAAGTACCTCTTCGAGAATGACGAGCACAATCTACCGAACGAAGAGCGCCCCGAGTGCCACCGGGGCGAGCACAATTACACCGCCATGTATGGCCGTCTATGGTGGGATCGTCCGTCTCAGACCATTACCAGCGGATTTGCAACGATGGGTCGCGGACGCTTCGTCCACCCTGCTGTTCCTCGATGTCTGACCGCCCACGAGGCCGCGCGCATCCAGGGCTTCCCGGACTACTTCAAGTTCGTCGACGAGAGGGTCAAGCCTCGCTACGAGCTGACTCGCACCGAGGTTCAGGTCATCATCGGCAACGCCGTACCCCCACCCCTGACCGAGGCGCTGGCCTCCATGCTCTTCGACGCTGACGTTCTGCAGGTGAAGGACGACGCGTCCCGGCAGCTTGATGACGACTTCGCTGCCTCTGCTGTAGACCTCGCCTGCTGACCCTGTAACGGTCAGGGATACACTCGGATCGTCGGCCGGCCGCATGTACTGCCCGACGCCCGTGCCGAGCTGGCCACCGTCGCGGACTGGAAGGCGGACGACCTGAAGGCCGTCCTGCTCGCCGTCGGCGAGAAGCACAGCCTCAAGCTGGGCAAGGCCCAGGCGCCTGTCCGGGGCGCGGTCACCGGCCGGACGATCGAACTCCCGCTGTTCGAGTCCATGGAGCTGCTCGGCCGGGACTGTTGACGGCCCGGTACGTGGGTGGCGGCTGCGGCGACTTCTGAGATGCCGAGCGTGAGGACCGCGAGGGCGGTTCCGGCGACGATGGTGGCGCCGATGATCTCCAGCTCATTGTTCGAGGTGCTTGACGGCCTTGTGGACAACGTCGGCGTACTGGCCGAGGGCCTTGGCCATGTCCCGCGCGCCGTCGATCATGTCCTGCAGCCAGCCGTGGCCGTAGTAGTACCGGCGCCAGAACGGGTCGTCGAAGGCAGATATCGCCTCGCCCTTATTCTCGGACGGCCAACGGGCGGCGTGGCTGAAGGCGCGAGAAGCCTCCAACGCAAGCGGCACGGATCAGTGACGTTGGCGACCCAAACAGGCTGACTGTACTCACCCGTCTCTTTCCTCGCGATAACGCCACCTAGGGCCTGTGATCAGCCAGAGGGCTTCGTAGGGGGTGGAGAGGAGGTCGGTGGGGTCGGCGTCGGGTGGGGTGTAGGCGGGGATGACCGGGCTCGCCGTCTTGTGGTCGATGGTCGGG
>NZ_LIXJ01000017.1 GCF_001905795.1 Streptomyces sp. CB01580 | reverse complement strand
CTAGTGTCCTCGCCTATGACCGAGCCTTCCTTCCTGCCTTCCTCGTCTCCGTCCTCGTCGTCCTCGTCTCCGTCTTCGCTCTCGTCCGCTGCGCCCGCCTCCCCCTCCTCGTCCTCACACCTGGTGGCGACAGCGCGTGCCTACGACGCCGTCGCCGTCCGCTACGCCGAGCTCGCCCGTAACTCGCTCGACGTCCTTCCGCTGGACCGCGCGCTGCTGGCCACGTTCGCCGAACTCGCGCGTACCGCGGCCGACGGTTCACGTTCCGCCGCTGGTTCCGGGTCCGTGGCCGAGCTGGGGTGCGGCCCGGGGTACGTGACCGCGCACCTGCGGGACCTGGGGCTCGACGTCTTCGGCGTCGACCTGTCGCCGGTGATGATCGATCTGGCCCGCGAGGCCTACCCGGACCTGCGGTTCGAGGTCGGCTCCATGGACGCCCTGGATCTGCCCGACGGTGAACTGCGCGGCATCGTGTCCTGGTACTCGGTGATCCACACTCCGCCGCGGGACCTGCCCGCCTACTTCGACGAGTTCCGACGCGTACTCGCACCCGGCGGCCACCTCCTGCTCGCCTTCTTCGAGTCGGAGGGCGAGCCGGTCACACTCTTCGACCACAAGGCGGCGCCGGCCTATCGGTGGCCGATCGACGACCTTGCGGAGCTCGCGGACAAGGCCGGGTTCGTCGAAGTCGGCCGGATGCTGCGCGAGCCCCTCGAGGACGAACGGTTCCGCCGGGGCCACCTGCTGATGCGGGCGGACGGGTAGCCCAGGAGGCGAGCCCGGGGCCCTCCAGGCCCCGGACGTGCGGAGACCGGCGCACCTCCGCCCATCGGCGTACGCGGGTGTCCCTACCGGTGCGGCGGCCGCACCCAGGGAGCAAAGCGCTGACCAGTCGCCGCGTCCTCCCGCCAGTACCTCAGGACGGTCTCGTGGACGATCTCAAGTCGCTCGGCGGCAATGAGGCACGAGACCGGCTCCGGCCCTCCCGCGTCCGCCTCGAAGGCGACCACGACGGGCGGTTCCTCGCCGAGCTGACGAGTGACCCGCAGGAGCTCGTCGGGCGACGCGGCGCGAAAGGCCGGATCCTGGAAGTTCGACGGGCAGCTCACGAGGGCCGGATCGGCGAAGACCAATTCCAGGCCGTGGTGGTAGGTCAGGTCATGACCAGCAGCGAGCCGGAGCTGCCCGGCGTTCCAGGCAACCACGTCCCAGTCCCACCAGGACCCTTGAGGAAGCCGGATCTCAGCATGCCGTCGTTCGGCGTCCACCCTCAGCCCCTCGTCGGTTCAAACAGATCGTCGGGCCGCACAGCGGCTTGAGACCAGACCGTGTCCTGTGCAGCGGGGCGGTTCAGTCATTTGTAGCAGCAGAGGGTGGTGAGGAGGCCCGGGAAAGCCAGGCGGTGGCGAGGCCCGGGAAGGCCGGACGGTGGCGGGCACGGGCTTCGTGGCGGTGGTCGGGCCGGGTGGCAAGCGGTCGGCCAGGACACGGTCCAACAGCTGTCCGGGAACTGTCGGTTCAGTCACATGCGAGCGTGGGCTGCCGGATGCCGGCAGATCCGGCCGACGACGGCCGCGGCCTGCTCCGTGTGCCCTTCCAGCCACCTGCCGAGGTGTTCCCGGACGGCGTCCCCGACGCAGGCGACGCACCGCGGCGCCGCCCAGCTCGTCGCGTGTGGCACCCGCGGCACTCGGGATGGTCCGGCTTCACCGACACGACCGCCGTCAGGCCCTCGCCGATCAGGTCGGCACCGGGATCCGGGGGTCCGTCGCCGTCAGCAGCCCCCGTACCCGCACGTACGCGTTGAACGCCGCTACGACTCCGTCGCGCAGGCCCTCGGCACGGGTGCCCCCGTCGGGCCTTCGGTGTCCCCGACGGGGGCACCTGACCAGCCGTCGGTCACCCGTACGCCGCCGTCGAGACTGCGCGGCCGGTCAGGGCCTCGTTCACCGCGCCCGCCCTGCGGGCACCTGCCCAGCCGGCGAACGCGAGGCCGACTGCGGCCGACGTCGATCGCAGCCGCTCGGTCCACCGGCCATACCGTCGAGTCAGCTTGGCTGGGGATCACCCGTGTCGGCGCAGGTGTTCAGGAAGCGTCTTGTCACGGATGCGTCACCCTCGCTGGGGCACCCGGGTACCCGGCGGGCAGGATCGTCCGGACGCCGGTCGACACCCGCTCCATCCCGCTCACGTCCATCGCGCGCGCAGCACGAGCCGCGCCGTCACTGGATCGTCCTTGGCAGTGAGACGCATCACGCAGGAGGACCGGGCCGCGTTCGGCTTTCGTGCACGCGCTTCGCCCCGTTTCGGCCCCCACCCCCTCCTGCGCGGCGGGGAATGCGCGTCCAGTACTGGGACCCGAGATCCGAGCGCCGAGCCTTGAGATCCGAAAACGCGCAGACCAGAACCATTGTCGGGCTGCCGCAGCCGCCACTCCCCCACCCCGGGCGTCCGTTCCGCGCAGCGCTCGTCGGGCCACACTCACACCAAATATCAAACAACCTTCCATTTTCTGGCGCTTCATCAGCTCGTCAAGCATTGGTCTTGACCAATGTGTCATTCTGTGCAAACTATGGCCAAAGCCGCCACAAAATCTTCTCAATCACTCTGCGGGAGAACCTAGCCCCATGCGCATATCCGCAACCGCCGCAGCAGCCGTGCTCGGTGGAGCCCTCGTCCTCGGCCTCACGGCCGCCCCGGCCGCGCTGGCCGCACCCGCCGATTCGGCCGCGTGCACCACCGATGCGTTCGGTATCGCCGGAAAGTACGGCGAGTTCGTCCTCGGCGACGACGTCCACTCCCCCGACGCGGAGGGTGCGGTGGCCGTCGGCGGAAACGCCGACTTCCGCGGCGGCTTCAGCGTCGCCAACGAACTGACGGCGGCGGAGGTCGACGCCCTGCCCGGCCGGGCCTCGCTCGTCGTCCGTGGCGACCTGCTCAACGGCTCGTCGGCCACCGTGGTGATGAAGGGCAACGCGGTCGTCGGCGGCAAGGTCAGCGACACCCCCGTCAGTCTGCACTCCGGCGCGTTCAGCCAGAAGGCCGATCTGATCGACTTCGACGCCGAGTTCGCCAAGCTGCGGTCCTACTCCTCCGCGCTGGCCGACGAGCCGACGACGACAGGCGCCACGGTGACGCCGAGCGGTGGCAAGCTCACCCTGGAGGGCACCGACACCACCCGCAACGTCTTCAACGTGACGGCCGCGCAGCTCGAACAGGCCAAGGACATCTACCTCAAGGTCCCGGCCGGCTCGACCACGATCGTCAACGTCAGCGGTGGAACGTACGACATGGCGAAGGCGGGCACCACCGGCTTCTTCCTCTCCGGCGGCCAGGACTTCGTTCTGGACGACAAGCTCCAGAGCGCCTCCGACGGCAAGGTGCGCTCCAAGCTGCTCTGGAACTTCCCCGAGGCCACCACGATCACCAAGAGCAGCAAGGCCGCCTGGCCGGGCAGCGTGCTGGCCCCCAAGGCGCACCTGGAGCTGGGCACCGCCGCGCCGATCAACGGCTCGGTGTGGGTCGCTTCGCTGCACGGCTCGGGCGGCGCGGAGACGCACCACTTCCCGTTCACCGGCTGCCTGCCGGAGCCCGGCACGACCCCGTCGACCGAGCCGACGCCGAGCGGCACCCCGGAGAACACCCCGTCGCCGTCGACCACCCCGTCGACCCCCGAGACCACGCCCCCGACGAGCGCCACGCCGACCGGTGGGGCGTCCGAGCCCGCCGCACCGGGCACCCCGGCCCCGTCGCAGAGCACGACGCCCGCCACCGGCGGTGGTGACCTGGCCTCGACCGGCAGCAGCGGCACGGTCCCGCTGGTCATCGGCACCGTCGTGGTGCTCGCCGCAGGCACCGGCCTGGTCGTGGCGGCCCGCCGCCGTTCCAAGCGGGCCTGACGCCCCGGGAGCCCCGTCCAGGGCGCTGCCCCGGGCCAGCAGCCCGAGGCCAGCAGCCCGGGGCCTGTAGCCCAGGACCTGTAGCCCGTCGGCGGTCCAGCTCCGCTGGGAACCCCGCTCGCGCACGAACTCCCTTCGGCGCGGGCGGGGTTCCGGCGTATTTCACCCCGTGATCAGTGCCCGGACGTCCGTCACGGCGTCATCGAGGGGTCTTCCGGGTCTCGGGGCTCGGATCTCGGGCGTCTCAGGTCCCTCGGGTCCCTCAGGTCCCATCTCGGATCCCCCAGGTCCCTCGGGTCTCAGGTTCCCCACATCCCTCGGGTCTCCGGGCCCTCGTGCCGCGGACCCTTGCGTCCCCGGCCCCTCTTGCGTCACTTTCGCCAGAACAGGTGGTGCGTCACGCCGCTCGGGCTGGGCACGACGTCGAGGTGGTACCGGTCGAGCAGTTCGTCGGGGGACTCCCAGAGCCGCACTCCGGACCCGAGCTTCACCGGCGAGACCGCCACATGCATGGTGTCGACGAGGTCGGCGTCGAGGAACTGCCGGATGGTGGTGACACCGCCGCCGAGTCGCACGTCCTTGCCCTGCGCCGCCTCCCGCGCCTGTTCGAGGACCGTGGCCGGGTCGCCTTCGACGAAGTGGAACGTGGTGTCGGAGAGCGTGAACGAAGGACGCTTGTGGTGCGTCATGACGAACACCGGTGTACGGAACGGAGGTTCGTCACCCCACCAGCCGCACCACTCATGGTCCTGCCAGGGCCCGCGCTGGGGCCCGAACTTGTTGCGGCCCATGATCTCGGCGCCGATGTTGCGCGCGTAGTCCCGCGTGAGGTAGTCGTCGAGGCCCCGGCTCCCTCCAGGGTCGGTACGCATCGGCCAGCTCGCCGTGGCACCGGCCCAGGCGAACAGTCCCTCCGGTTCGACGTGGCCGAACGGACGCTCCAGGCTCTGGTCCTCGCCGGCACCGATTCCGTCAGTCGAGACGTTGAAGTTCTGGACTCTCAGCAGCTGAGCCACAGTTGTGTTCCTCCTGTTCACTGATGACGGTGATGAGACTCTCCGTGCCGGGAAAACTCATCGCCGAATCCGAGCCCGATTCCGCTCCCGTTGTCCGCTCGCGTTGTCCGAGCCCGTTGTCCGAGCCCATGGGCCGACTCCATGGACTCGGCCCATGGGCGGCATTCGGGCCCGAGATCCACGTCCCATTTCCGTGGTCGGCGGCCGTGTCACGGCGCGGGTCCTCGTGGCCGTGACACGCGCGGGCCCGGACCGGGACGGACGATCCCGGGCCGGGCCGCACTTCACCTGCCGGTCAGCTCGACAAGTCGGCGAACATGCCGGGCTCGTACGAACCCCCCGGATTATGCACGATCACGTTCATCCGGGTGGCCGCATTGATCAGGGCGACCAGGCAGACCAGCGCACCGACCTGGTCGTCGTCGAAGTGCTTGCGCACCTCGGCCCAGGTCTCGTCGGACACACCGCGGTCGCCGAGCCGAGTGCCCTCCTCGGCGAGCGCCAGCGCGGCCCGCTCGGCATCGGTGAACACGGTGCTGTGGCGCCAGACGGCGACCAGGTTGAGCCGGAGCGCGGTTTCACCGGCGGCCGCGGCCTCCTTGGTGTGTATGTCGACACAGAAGCCACAACCGTTGATCTGGCCGACCCGCAACTCCACCAGTTCCCGCAGGGACTTCGGCAGCGTCGACTCCCCCAGGGGCAACGAGGCGTTGTAGAACCGCTTGGCAACCTTCGCGGCGGTCGGACTGTCGAACAGGTTGAAACGGGGTTCCATGAATTCGTCCTCACTCGTGGTGGTACGTGCCTGCCGCACGGACCGGACGAACACAAGACGCCGACGGCCCGGTCGTTGTGACGGCTTCGCCACCCGCTCCGTCCGCCGTACCGAGTCGGCAGTGTCACCGGGCACAAAGCTGCCGGACTCCACACACGCGACCGCACCCGGCGAGCGGCAGGATCCGGCCCATGGGAGATACCCGGGACGTAGCCTGCCGTCCCTCTCAAATCCGCGCTCTGTGGCTCCTGTTCGGGCTCGGGGCGATCGGCACGGCCCTCACCGCTCTGCACGTGGTGTACCGGGGTCCCGACCTGTGGCTCGGCGTCGGACTGCTCTCGATGCCGCTGGGCACCGGGGCGCTTCGCCTGGCCACCGCCCAGGTGGACGCCGACGCGCACGGCCTGCGCTTCGGAACGCTGCTGCGCCGCCGTCGCATACCGTGGCGCGACGTCGCCGGTCTGCACGTCCACCGGAAGTACGCGAACCACCACCGGATCCGGGAGGTCCGTCGTATCGGTGTGGTGCTGCGTGACGGACACCGGTGGCTCCTGCCACTGCCGCATGCTTTCTCGGCCGACGCCCCGGACTTCGACGCGACGCTGGACGCGCTCCTCGCGTTGCACCGCCGGTACGGGGCGACGGAGTCGACCCGCGTGCCCGTCGTCTCCTACCGTACTGCGGGCGGCGGCTGGGCCGGGTCGCTGGCCCTGTGCCTGCTGTTGCTCGCGGGCGCGGGCGTGGCCGCGTGGGCCCTGCCGGGAACCTCGTCGGACGAGCGGGCGTGGAAGTCGGCCGTACCGTGCACGGCGACGACGCCCGCCACGAAGCGCACCGAGTGCCTGACCACCATGTCGGCGGTGATCGAGCGGACCGACCCCGACGCTCCCAAGAAGCCCAGTTGGGTGTACTTCGACGACGCCCGGCCGCTCACACGACTCGCGGTCTCGCCGGAGGCCGCCCAGGCGTTCCGGCCCGGTGACGAGGTCGAACTGACCATCTGGCGCGGCGCGGTACGGACGGTCGCCGGAGAGCATCACGTATGGCAGGAACACATGTCCGGCCCCGGGGACCTGGCTGTCGTCGCGGCAGCGTGCGTCCTTGCCGCCGGGTACGCCGGTGCACGGGTGCTGATGCATGTGCGCGGGCGCCGGCTGCCCGACGACGAAGTCCTCCCGTCCGCCCTTCCTTTCGGGCTCGCGCTCGTCGTCACCGCGCTGTGGCTGCTGCCGTTCTGCTACGTCCACGCCACGGCCCTGTCCTCCTCTCCCTCGGCGATCGCCTGGGCGGTCGCGGGCTCCCTCACCACCCTTGGCCTCTTTGCCTGGGCCTGGCGCGCCTCCCGGCTCCGTACGCCCGAGGAAGCCGCGTCTCCGGCGGCTTCCGTACGTCCCCGGCCGGCCGCATCTCCGGGGCCATGCGCGGCTCCCGCGGCCACGGGGCGCGGAGCTCCCACGGCTTCCGAGGGGCCCCGAGCCTCCGGGGAGGGTGAGGAAGAGGTCTTCCTGGCCGCCCGCTTCCTGGAACACACCGACTACAACCCGCATGGTTTCGGCACCCACATCGTCCTGGGCGGCGGATCACCCGCGGTGACGCCCCATCCCGGCCCCGGCCGGTTCGCGGCGATACGGATACCGGTGGAGCGGCTCACTGTCGAGAACGTGCGACAAGCCCGGGGCGCTGACGGCGACGCCATCCCCAGGAGCTGGCACGTCGCCGAACTCGACAACGTGGGCACGCCGGTCCGCCTCGCGGCCGCACCGGACGATCTGGCCCGTATCGTCCACGAGTTGCAGCCCCTGAAGCGGGCCGGGGAAGCTTCCTCGGAGGAGGTGGAGCTCGGGTCATGACCGACTGAGATCACGACCGCCCCGAAGGCCACGGCAGCCGGAAGGCCACGGCAAGGGGCGGTCGGCGTCGATGGTGCTCCCAGCGCGCCCGGCCGGGCCCACGCACCGCCCGGCCCACGCACAGCCCGATTCCGGCCCAGCCCGACCCGAGGCGTAGCCCGGTCGCGGCGCAGCCGTGGCCGTATCCGACCTGGATCCGACACGGTCTGCCCCGCGACCAATGCCCACCCCATGCCCGCTGCGCCCAACCTGCCTGCCGTACCTGCCGTACCTGCCGTACCTGCCGTACCTGCCGTACCTGCCGTACCTGCCGTACCTGCCGTACCTGCCGTACCTGCCGTACCTGCCCTCCGATGGCTCGCCGGAGTCCGCCAGGCCGGGCCGTATCCATGTCCCGCATTGGCCGGACAGCATGTCTGAATACCCACTCCCGACGGCCCGCACCCCGCTCAATTCGTGGCCTGATTTCAACCCGATTCCGAACAGACCGCCCCGAGACGAGAAATTCCCTTTCCGTTCCGCGCGTGGTGGCCGCCTGCCCGCTGCCTGACCGCCAACTGAGCCTCGCCGCCTCCGGTAGTCGCGGACGGGCGCCGGGGATCGGGGTCGCCGAGGATCGGGGATGTTGCCGTCCGAGCCGTATGGCGTTCGGTGTCGGGACGGAGCGGAACCACGCGGGACAGCGGTCCGGACGTTCCGGTACCGGACTCGCCATATCCCGACGAAATTCCACCTCGTGGCAACCGCAGGCACATGCGAAAAGAAGCCACATCCGCCGCCTCGCGATTCACGCGTACTGGTACCTCCGCCGTTCCGCGACCAGTACCACATCTGCCGCATACCCGCAGGTCAACGGCATTTCTTGGAGGGTCCGGATATGTGTGGCAGCTCGGTGGCGACAGAGGATCGGGGACTTCCTGATTCCCTTCCAGGCCCTGGAGGCGGCCTATACGATCAAAACCGTTCTCTTTTTTTACGGAGGTGGATATGAGCACGCCGAAGCAGGAACGGGCTGTACAGACCCGTGAGTCGATCCTGCGAGCGGCTGCGGAAGTGTTCGACGAGTTCGGCTTCGCCGGCGCGAGCATCAACCGGATCCTGACGCGCGCCGGAGTCACCTCGGGTGCCATGTACCACCACTTCGAGTCGAAAGAAGCACTGGCCCGCACGCTGATGAACGCCCAGCCCGGGACCATCGTCCCGTGGCTGGAGTCGACCGGCCTCCAGCATCTGATCGACCTCACCCTGCTCTGGTCGCACCAGCTCCGGGTGGACCCGATCCTCCGCGCCGGTGTGCGGCTGACCGGTGAACAGGCGACCTTCGGCATACAGGACTCCAGCCCTTACCGGAACTGGACGGAGATCATGGCCGACTGCCTCGCGGTGGCGGCCGAGAAGGGCGAGCTCCGGCCCGGCGTCGAAGCGCACGCGGTCGCCGAGTTCGTCGTCGAGTCGTGTACCGGCATGCAGATGGTCGCCACGGTGGTCAGCGGACGCGAGGACCTCGCGGACCGGGTCGCGCGCATGTGGCACCTGCTGCTGCCGGGCATCGCCGTTCCCGCCGCCATCATGCAGACCCAGGTGAGCGCGGACCGCCTGAAGCAGCTTCTCTCCACGCAGAACTGAATGGGGCCGCTGGGCGCGCGGGCTGTCCGCGCGCCCACCGCCGCCCCGGCACGGCACTCCCCCTCCGTCCACCATCCACCGTCCCCACAGGAGCCGTCATGGTCACGAGAATCCGGCAGATCCGCCTGGCTGCCCTGAACATCGACGGTGTTCTGCTCAACGACACCTTCAGCCCGGTGATCCACGGCTTTCTCACCCGTAGGGGCGCCACCTACACCGCCGATGTCGAGCGCCGCATCTTCTCCCAGCCCCGGCACATCGCAGCACGCGAGATCGCGGTGGTTCTCGGTCTCGATCTCGGTCCTGATGCCGGTTCCGGTTCCGGTTCCGGTTCCAGCCCTGGTGCCGGTTCCGGTTCCGGCCCTGGTGCTGTCCCCGGTTCCGTCCTGGGCCCCGGCTCCAGTCCCGACGATGTCCTGGCCGCATACTTCGAGGAGCGTGCCGCGTTCCTGGTCGCACACCCTGTCCAGATCCTGCCGGGTGCCATCGAAATGGTGCACAGGGCAAGGGCTTTGGGGATGAAGACGGTGTGCTACGGCGGACTGGAGAAGGAGCACTTCGACAGGTTCCTCGGCGAGTTCGCCGACCTGTTCGACGGCCCCGGTTACATCTGCACCAACGCCTTCCGCCCGGGCATCCACGAGATCGCCACCGAGTTCTTCGGCCTCAGGCACGATCAGGTGCTCGTCGTCGACGACGTGGCCCGGGTCGCCGAGACCGCGAAATCGCTGGACATGCCGTTCATCGGTCACCCCAGCTCCTTCGAGCACAGCTTCCAGCGGCAGCTGATGCGGGAGGTCGGCACGCGCCACATCGTCGACTCGCTCGACGCCATCGACGACGCGCTGTTGAGGTCGCTGGACGAAGAGGCCGCCTCCGGCACGGTCTGGCGCGGCTGACCACATCTCCTTCCCGGGCTCCGCCCGCCCCCGGCGACCGAGCCTCACCAGAACCTCCGGTCCTGCTGTGCCCTCGGACGAGCAACTCTGAAGGAATTATTGCGAAGTTCTTGCTTCATATCTATGGTGAGGGCATGTCACCGAAGCAGAGGCCTGAGCAGATCACCGAACTGTCGCGGTTGAGGGCGTTCATGAACCCTCTGCGGATGCAGCTCTACCGGGTGCTGTACGCCGCGGGCACCGCGACCGCCTCCCAGCTCGCCGAGCACGTCGACCAGACTCCGTCACTGGTCAGCTATCACCTGCGCAAGCTGGCCGAACACGGCTTCGTGACCGAGGCCGCAGGCGAGGGGTCCGACGGTCGTGAGCGGTGGTGGCGGGTGACGTCCGAGGAAGGCTGGGGCTACCGCGACTCGGACTTCCTGGACACGCCCGAGGGAGCCGCCGCCGTCGGTGCGGTGACTCGCGGCATCGTCGACACCCGGGTCGCCCAGTACCGCGCGTATCTGGACCAGAAGTCCGCCTGGGGCAAGGAGTGGACCGACGCGGCCTTCAACTCCGAGTGGCTGCTCAGGCTGACTCCGGACGAACTCGCCGAGATGGGCGAGGAGTTCAGTGCTCTGGCACGACGCTGGCGCGAGCGCGGCCAGGCCGCCGGGGCGGACGGCGACGACCAGGGCCGCGAGCACGTGTCCGTACACCTCTACGGCTTCCCATTCCGGCCCTGACACATCCGCGTCCCCGACCACTGGAGCCCGCCATGACCGCCGCTGGGACAGCCTTGCCCGAACACGTCAGCACACCGGCCTACCGCGACTGGAACGTGCTGCGCTGGCTCACCGCGTACACCTTCTCCCTCATCGGCGACGGCGTGTACTTCGTCGCCCTCGGCTGGTCCGCCCAGAAGACCGCCGGGCCCGCCGAAGTCGGCCTCGTCATGACCGCCGGGGCGCTGCCACGGGCTCTGCTCATGCTCGTCGGGGGCGTGGTGGCCGACCGGTTCGACCCCCGCCGGGTCATTCTCGGCAGCGACGCGCTGCGCTGTCTCCTCACCCTGGCGGTGGCCGCCGGCATCGCGCTGACCGCGCCGGCCCTGTGGGTCCTGGTCGCGGTGGCGCTCGTCTTCGGCGCCGTCGACGCGCTGTTCGTACCCGCGATCGGGGCCCTTCCGCCGCGGATCACCGACCCCGACCAACTGGCCCGTGTCACCGGCATGCGCTCGCTGTCGATGCGCCTCAGCCAGATCGCGGGCCCGCCGATCGGCGGCCTGGCCATGGGGCTCGGAGGTGCGGCGGCCGCGTTCACCGTCGCCGGGCTGCTCTTCGCCCTGTCCCTGCCGCTCCTGTTGACGATACGTATACGGCCGCTTCACGACGCACCCGACCCGGAACAGCCGGAACCGACCACCGCGCGCGATACGAATGCGTCCGAACCCACCGCCGCACGCGTTGCGGCCCGGCCGGAACCCACCACCGCACGCGAGGACCTGCTCGACGGCCTGCGCTACATTCGCCGCCACCGCCTCATCGGCCCGCTCGTCGCGGCCGGCGCCATCTACGAACTCGGCCTCACCGGCACTCTCAACGTCGGCCTGCTCCTCCTCAACGCCGAGCGTGGCTGGGGTCCTTCCGGCTACGGCTGGATCGTCAGCGGATTCGGTGCGGGCGCGGCCGCCAGCGCCGCGCTGTTCGCCATCGTCGGCTGGCTGCCTCGTGCGGGTCTCATGCTCGCCGGAACGCTGTTCGTCGGCTGCGTGGCATCGGCCGGCATCGCGCTCGTGCCCACCCTTTGGGTCGCGGTGGTGCTGGCCGCGCTGAGCGGGTTGAACGCGGGTGTCTTCGGAAGTCTGGGCAGCACCCTCATGCAGACCGCTGCGGACCCGGTCTACCTCGGCCGGGTCACCTCCGTCTTCATGCTCACCATGGTCGGGCTCGCGCCTCTCAGCTATCCGGTGGTCGGCGCCGCCATCGGTACCTGGGGCCCCGGCCCGGTGTTCGTCGGCTGCGGCGCCTTCGCCTGCCTGGGTGTGGCCCTCGCCCTGTCCTCCACCGCGGTACGGCATGCCGAACTGCCGCGACGGCAGCCCGGCGCGAAAGCCTCGCCGTAGGAAGCCATGACTCGTTCTCAGATCGAGCATCACGTCGGGGCCGATCGCGCTGCTCACGGCGGGATGGAACGTGGCCGGCCCAAACCCGATCCGCAGGGCCCGCCCCGTCGTGGTGGGGCCGGGAGCAGGGTGGTGGGGAGTTCGGGTGGAGAGCCAGTAGCGGTCGGTCGCGGTCAGGGTGACCGCCTCATGACTCACCTCGAAGCGCACGTCGGCGAGCACCGGCGTCCCCCGCTCATGCGCCGACGCCGTCAGGACCTGCTCGACCACATCCGCCGGCACGGCCCCTTCAGGGCCGTGATCGGCGGAAGAGCCGACACATTGCCGAGCACGGACTTGATGGCAGCGGCCTTCTGCTGTGCTGCCGGCGCCTCCTCGACGATCTTCGACACATGCTCGTCGAGCAGTCCGGATGCCTCGTCGGGCTCGGCGCCGAATCCCGCCTCGACAACAGCAAGGGGCATCGCGATCCCACGGAGCCGACGCAGCATCGCCGCCCGTGCCACCTGGCGGCGCTGTAGTAGCGGCGGCCCGTGGCCGGGTCGACTCCGGCAGGGGGCAGCAGCCCGGAGTCGGCGTAGAACCGCAACGCACTGGAAGTCAGACCACTGCGCTGGGCGAAGACCCCGATCCGCATCAGCTCGGAATCCAACAAGTCCGGCCCGGCCCGGCTCGGGTTCGTACTGATGTCGAAGTTGAGAAGACGCTGCGCGACCTGGTCGCGGAGGCCAAGCAAACGAGAAGGCGTTCATCTGGCTTTGTTCACGAGAACCGATAGCACCAGTACATGAGATTGGGAGGCGGAGGCGTCGGCGGCGCGTCGTGTTCGATGTTCATGAGAAACGACAGCGCCCCCAGCGCGCCCCGCCGCGATGAGGCCCCAAGTAGCTCTGCGTAGTGTTCCGACTGCTTGTCATCCGGCCACAGAGCCCACGCAAAAACCGATTGGCGGACCACGGCGGCCGCTGCTACCTTCGCGGAGGCCGTGCAAGAGAACGAGGAGGTGGTACCTGTGAACGTATCGACATGGGTGCTCTCCTCCGGGGTCACGTTCGGGCGATAGGTCGTCCGGGAGCGCCGTTCAAGCGCACTCCCGAAAGGCACGATCATGGCCCTTCACTTCACTTCCGAACAGCGCCTCGACGACGACGTCCTCGAACGCGAATTCACCCTCGGCGAGATCCCCGGCATCCTGTGGACACCCGCATCCACATCCGCACCGGCGCCGCTGATCCTGCTCGGTCACCCTCCGCTCGGACTGCACAAGATGTACCCCAGACTGGTGGCGCGGGCCCGGCACGCCGCGGCGGATGGCTTCGCCGCGGCCACCATCGAGCTTCCCGGGAGCGGTGACCGGCCCCGTTGGGCCGCCGCCGAGCAGGCCCGCGCCGACCTGCGCCGGGCTATGGAGGCCGGCGAGCCGGTCAGCGACGAGATCATCGACGCCCTCATCCTCCCGCTCGTCGACAAGGCGGTCCCGGAATGGCAGACCGCCCTTGACGCCCTCCTGTCGCTGCCCGAGATCGGCGGCCCGGTCGGGTACTCGGGGGGAGTGATCTCCATCGGCGTTCGCCTTGCGGTGGTCGAGCCGCGCATCGTGGCCGCCGGTTTCTTCGCCGGGAGTTTCGTGCCTCGCGCCATGTTCGAGGAGGCCCGCCAGGTCACCATTCCGCTGCACGTCCTGCTGCAGTGGGACGACGACGGGAACGACCGGCAGGCGGCCCTGGACCTGTTCGACGCCTTCGGCTCCAAGGAGAAGTCCCTGCACGCCAATATGGGCGGGCACACCGGCGTCCCGCAGTTCGCGGGGGACGCCGCGGCCCAGTTCTTCACCCGGCACCTGAATTGAGGCCGGGCCGCCAGGCCATCAGCAGACGGTAAGCCATGTTGGCCAGGATGCTGCTCGTCGAGGGCAGGTCTTGGCGCTCCTCTGCTGTTTAGTATGCCGCGGACCCCTGCCAACTCGGCAGGGGCCCGTGCTACCCGAAGCCATGGGTTCTCGGTGAACAAAGCCATCAAGTCCAAGGTCCGCACCACGCTGCGCTCGCTCCTCGTACAGCTCGTACGACCGGCAGATGCTGCCGCCGCTGCTGAGCACGCTCGGCTTCAAGTGCAACAACACCGCCTACCGGCCGGTGACGGACGCGCTCGCGCTGCTGGAGAAGTACGCCGACGTCGCCGAGGCGTCCATGCTCGCGCTGCACCTACTCCGGTCCAGCCTCGTACACATCAATACGCTGCTGCTCCAGCAGGTCCTGGCCGAGCCGAAGTGGGCGAAGAAGCTCACCGCCGAGGACCGGCGCGGCCTGACCGCGCTGTTCTGGTCGAACGTCAACCCGTACGGGACCTTCCGCCTGGACATGAACAAGCGGCTCGAGCTCGGGCTGCCCACAGCCGTGCCCCGCCCCCGTGCCCCGGCGGACACCGCCGCCCGAACGACCACGGAGACGCGATGACCGAGACCCACGCTTCCAGGACCTCACCGACCCCCGCGTGAACGAGGCCGCGTGGCGGGCCCACGATCTGCTGCGGGCCTACGCCGCACGCGACCGCGCCGCGATCGTCGAACACCTCGCGCACTTGGAGGACGACCAGCTGGAGTTCGCCAAGGGCGTGGTCGCCAACTTCTACAACGACACCCCAAGCGGCGCCCGAAGCCGCCTCTCAAGGCTTCGGGCGCCGCTTCTCGTGGTGCGGTGTCAGGCGTGGGCGGAAGCGATGCAGCGCCGGGTCGTGACCATGAGGCCGAAGGCCAGGGCGGGACCGGCCAGATGGGATCTGCCGAGGACGGTCAGCATCGAAAGGGCCCTGCCTTCATGTGCGTACACCGGGAAGCTCACCCTGACGGCAAACCTGTTCGCCCTGCACGCTCCATGATGGATTGGGGCACGAAATCCGGATCGCGTTCAGCAGTTGGGGATCGTCCCCGAACCGACCTTGACGTTGCCGGAGTAGATCCAGCCCTTCCGCCAAGTGCTTTCGTCCGGGTCGACGTAGTACCAGGTGTTGCCCGAATCGGGGTTGCGGTACTTACACACAGCCCACAGTTGCGTGGGCACGCTCATGTCGCTCAACCCGATGAAACCGCAGCCCGCAGCCGGCCCATACCTCAGTTTGATCGATTTGGTGGTCACGATGCTCACGCCGGTGGTCCCCCTGTTGGGGTCCCAGTTGCAGTTCACGGCTGCGGGAGCCTGGGGGCGGACATGGTGTCCGCATGAGCGGCTGCTGACGCCGACGGCATCATCGCGAAGACGGCCGCAGTCGCAGCCGCGGCCGCTCCGAGTCGCTTGGACAGACGCAAGGTCTTCTCCTTCGTAGTCATGCTCAGCGGACTCTGTGCACACATCGTGGCCGTCCGATGTTGGAGAAACCTTCGGAGAGCCTTGAATTTCCAGGTCCGGGGCACTGGATCGCGTGGCTGGGCTGACACCCGTACCGCAAGGTTCGGCCGCATTCCTCCGGGCCCGCAGCCCGGCTGTCCGCGATTCGCGGACACGGTCTGCCCGGTGGCAGGCTGCGCACCATGGCGAAGATCGACCCCGAGAACCGTGAGCAGCAGCTGCAGGACGCCGAGGCGCTGCTCCTGGCGAAGTACTCCGGCGGCCGCGGCTGGCTCGACCCGGCCCGCGCGATGCACGCCGTGCGCGCGGCCGCCGAGGGCTACGGCCTTCCCGACGACGCCGAGCGGGAGGAGGTGCCGGCCGACGATGTCCTCGCCGCGCTCACCCAGCTCGACGAGGCGCGGGCGGCGCTGGACACCCTGGAGCGCGACCTCACCCGGGCCGCCCGGACACGGTCGGCGTCCTGGCAGCAGATCGCCGACGCCCTCGGCCTGGCCTCCCGTACGAGCGCCGAGTCCCGCTTCGTCCGCCTGGAACGCGACGCCGCCACCTATCGCGGCGACCGCTACCCCGACAGACAGCGCGCCGCCCGCGCCCGCGACCGGGCCGAGGCAGCCTGGATTCGCGACAACGTGGCGCGGGTGAGGTCAGCGGTCTTCGACCTGGCGACTTTCAACGGCACCTGGCCCGACCTCACCCGCGCCGCCACCGACGACAAACTGCTGTCCTGGGCAAAGACCCTGGACGGCCCCGAGCTCGTCTCCCGGCTCCGCGGTCTGCGGCCCGTGCTCGCCGCCGGCGTGCCCGACGGCGCCGAGGCATCCCACCCGCTGCCCGCCACCGCCGTCCGCGACCAGGTTCTCGCGCTCCTGGACGAACTGATCGCCGCCCGGAACGGGCTGCCCGTGCCCCCGGCACGGAACTCCGCCGGTTAGGGATGTTGGGCCCAACGGCGCCAATGGCTTCTCACCTGCGACGGCCGCCGTGTCGCCCGCTTGGCCCCGTGACGCACCGACGGGCCGCCCGTTGGACTCGCGTGACCGCCCACAGCACCCTCACGTACGAGCAGACCGGCCAGCTGCCGGAGTACCTCGCCGAGAACATCCCGCAGCGGTCCGGAGCGGTGTGATGGCCCGTGGCCGCCACGGCACCCCGACGACCGTGCAGCAGTTGCCCACGCGACCGCCGGACCTCCGGCGCAAGGGCGCCTGCCCAAAGTGCTACGCCATGCAGGGCGAACAGTGCCGCGACCGCCCCGGCACGCCACCGCCCAACGGGGTCCACCGCGAGCGGCTGCGCGCGAACGGTGCCCGCGACGCGGCCACCGACGCTGCCCACCGGCGTCCAGCACACCACCACGTCCCCTGGCGACCACTCCCGGCGCATGAACGCCCCCACTCCTCCGCGGACTACCCGCCCGGCCCGACGAAGAGGCCGGGCGAGAAGCAACGAGGACGGGCACAGGGCCGACTGCTGCCTTGCACCCTGGGTCAGGGATAGGACACCGGGGCCTACTGGGAGGGGTGGACCAACGTCTGTGAAGGTTGGCGCCCCTCCCCCGCCCTCCGGACACGGCCACAAGCCCTCCAGGCCGGTCACAGGCCCTCCGGACACGGCCACGGGCCCCCGGGCCGCCAGCAACCCTCCATGCACGGTCACGAGCCGGTCGACACGCCTGCGTTGAGCAGGATCTCGCGCACCGGAAGGGCGGTGCTGCGGGTGGCGGTCAGCCCCAAGGCCGTCAGGTGGGCGTTCATGATCCGCAGCCCCAGGCATACCCGGCGAAGTCCGGCAGGCCCGCTGGCCGTTGCCCCATGCGCTGTGCTGTGGCGTCCCCGAGGACGTACGCGATCAGGCGCTGCATCCCTGCCGCGTCGATGTCGGCCGTGATCTTTTCGTGGGCGCGGTCCAGTCGGACGCCGGTCGGACCCCTCGACCACGGTCCCGCGTGAAGGCCGGTTCGCGCCCGGGAGCGTCACTCGTCATCGGCTCGGTCCCACTCACCGCGCCGAGGCTGCGAGCGCCGCCCAGGTGGCACCCGCATCACCCCTTCTCCGCCGCCCCCGCACGCCCCGGCCTTCGCCGAGCCTCACACGTCCCGGCGTCCCGGCAGGTACTGGTCGAGAACGATCGCGAGGAACTTGGTGTGGTCCGGGAGACCCGACTCGCCGACGAGCCCGTTGATGATGCCGCGCTGTACCTTGGTCGGCTTGTACTGCAACTGAACGGGGCCGAGGCCACGCAGATCCGCGTCGTCGGGCTTCACCGCGAACAGCTTCGACTGGAACTTGGGCGCCCGGCGCGCGTCCTCGACCACCTGCGCGACACCCTTCTCCACGGCCGCCTCGACGGCGAGGAGAACGATCTGCGTGTGGGTGAGGTCGGTCTGCTTGCGGTGCTTGCGGAACCGGTTCGCAACGTTCGTGGAGACGTAGAAGCCGACCGGCTTGGCCGTGTCCGCGTCATCGACCTCGGCGGGTTCCTCGACAACCTCGCGCGCGGGCTGCGGAATCACCGACACCGGACGCGCCGGCTCCACGATCGGGGTGGGCTGGACGGGGGCGACGGTCGGCTGCACCGCCGGTGCGCTCGCCCACCCCGCCAGCGCGCTGGAGGGCGCCCCTCCCCCGCTGAACAGATTGCCGACGCCTTCGTCGGACATGTTCTGCTCATCGTCCTCATCCACGCGCTTCTTGCCCTTCGGCGGTGTCATGCCGCAGTTTCCTTCCTCAGCTCAAGAGCCCGAGCGAACATTTCTTCGGTGAAGCCTTCATAGTCGGCGGCCAGGCTCGCGACGGTCTCCGGAATGCTCCGGTCGCCGCCCGCCCGCCGTTCGGCCAGCTCCGACACGAGCATGCCGCGCTTGCGCACGAGCCGTGCCACCGACTCGGTGTGGCCGATGAGGTGCTTGAACATATGGGCTTCCTGCCCGAGCACCTTCTGGACCTGCCGCCGTACGTCGGCATGGATCCCTGTGTACGTACGCCCCGTGTCGAACAGCAGCACGCCGAGAAGAGCGATGTGCGGGTTGATCTGACTGACGAACTTGACGTACGAGAATTCGAGGCCGATCTGGGCAAGCCCGTCCTCGGCACCGCCGTCGCTCTTGACCGGGATGATGAGCCATCGCGCGGCCGACAGGGCGAGCCGCTGCAGGGAGGGGTTCTCGGGAGGCGTGTCGAGAACGATGATCTGGTACCTGTGCGCGATGGGCAGCAGGCACATCAGCAGCCGCAGATACGCGTGCGGACCCTCTTTGGCGAGAAGCGTGTGGAAGAAGATGCCGAACTCGTCGCCGAGCGCCGGTCCGCCCATGACCACGTCAAGGTTCTCGCGCACGTTCTCACGCGGGTTCAGCGGCGTACCCGTCCGAAGGGATTCGAGCAGCCCCGCTCCCCCGTCATTCCACTCGGCCTTCTTGTAGCCGAGTTCACGCGCGATGTTGCCCTGGGCGTTGCAGTCGATGATGAGCGTCCGCAGTCCGCTGCGCGCGGCCTTGCCGGCGGCGTTGGCGGAGACCGAGGACTTGCCGACGCCGCCCTTGCCGTTGCCGAACATGAAGATGTGCGACAGCGAGCCCCAGGGGATCGCCGGCAGCTGGGCGCGGATGTCAGGTGCTGCGAAGGGACTGGACATGGGTCCTCTCACTCTGGATTCAGGCCCGGAAAGAGGGCGCTGTATGCCCGATTTGAACTGTTATGCATGGTCAAAACTTCGCTCAGAACGATCCTGCGCTCCACACCGCTCCATCACAGTGCGAGGTAGGGCCCGAGGGCAGGGATCCGTCCGCGAAAAGCTCTCCGGCGACCCCGTCCCGCCAGGTCAGCGGCCCTTTGAGAGTTGTACCTCACATAAGGCGCACCGCTTTTCCTCAGATTGATCCGTCTGCCTCTCAACCCATCCGACACACCGCGTTCCTGGGGATGAAGTGATGGGTGATGACCACTCCTGGCACAACCACAAGAACAGTCACCTCCAGCCCAGTTGCCGAACAAAGTGCAGCACACGCTATCAGGAAACCCTCAGGTTCCATCGACCAACACGCCGGACGACTCACTACACCTCAGGGATTCATGCGGACCGGACGATCGACAAGGCATCGAGCAGACCCTCTTGCTTCCTCCTGAGCCACCACGCCCGCGTCTCACCAAGCCCTCAGTCACATCACCCTCCGGGGCGGCACGCTCCCCCGCGGGTCCATGGCCTCCCCCCTTGAACGGCCAACCCGTCGGCAATCCCACCGACACACCTGGCGACCCATCACCCGCCGGGCCGACCAGCAACTTTGCGGGCGGGATGGTTCACCGATCCACCGCCCCGCCTCCCATCGCACCCAGCATCGTGCCGACTGAGCAACCCGTCACCCGGCCTGCTGGGCCACCTCCCCTTGCACTTCCCGTCGGACTGCCTGACGAACCCGCACCTCACTCGGCGTGCCTCCTGAAACCCATGCCAGGCACCGAACCCATGCACTTGCTCGGCAGCGAGTCATCACATCGATTCACCGTCGAATCCTCAAAGCAGTGCGAGAACCGACCAGCAGTCGAGCCCGTCTGCTTACGACGTGAGTCACCCACCCCGAAGCGTGCGAACTGGCGGGCCGACGGGCTGATGCGCCGACACCTGGGCCGATGTGCGATCTGGCTGACCGTCCCGCACTTCGAGCAACCGACACTCGAACATGCGGATCGGCCCGCACCCTGACCCGGCTGCCCGCTAGCGCGGCCATCATGTCCTATGTGCCCGACGATGCCTTTCATCAGGCTCACCGTCACGCACGCCCCCCTGCATGGCACTCCGTGGATGACCTCGCACACGAGTGAACCCTGTTGGTTGCACAGCAGCCAACAGGCCCGGGGGCCTGCACTTCCATTGACTACGTGACACATAAGCAGGCGCACATTTCCACCTGTCGTCCGGCTCGCAAATCGACTCGCAAACCGGCTCAGCACCACACGATCAGCCCGACCTTGGCAAAGGCGCGTGGAAACACCTGCAGCACCGCGAGAGGCAAGGTTTCTCATCACACAAGAGGACCCGTCGATACCCGCATGAACTTCCGAGCAAGCTGAAGCGCTGTTGACACAGCTCGTCATCAAGCGTGCCTTCAGGTGTGTGTACAAGCTTGCGTCCATGTTTGCACCGATGTTTGTTTTCGCAGGTCAGAGCCTGTTTTTGCCCCGAACAAGACATCATCATTGTACGCACTCAGATCGGATCTACGCATCACCTTCAAGGGATGTCAGAGCGTCCCCTGGCGATGCAGTCACCGAGTTCAATCGAACCCAGGCATCCTTCTTGTTCATCACTACACCTTCCCAGAGCTGTCAGCGAAACGCTCACGTGGACGTAGGCCCTCAGACGGCTTCTCCATCAATCTGGTGTCACCCATCGCCTCCGCTCAACCTGTTGCCCGCTCGATCACCATGAGCTGCGTAAAGCCTGACCAGCAGACCGGTCTGTCCTTCGATCCCCGCGCGGTCGACGATCAGTGCAGCAGAGGAGCAATCGACTCTGCCGTTCCCTGATACCTTCACGATGCTTCAGCCCCACGGTGTTTCCTCGTGATGCGAACTGAATGAAGTACGCACGAAGATCTTCGTAGGCACATCTCGAGACCATGGTGTGCGATCGCCGAACACTCCGAGATCCGGACCAGAGTGCTCGAAGCCCATGGGAGAGCCAAGCACCAGACCAGTCTTCAGGTACCCGGATCGTTTGGGTCTTCCCTCCCCTTCTTCCATCATGTGATCCGCTGACTCGCGACCCGCTGAACCGCACCAAATGATCCGCTGGTGGGCCGAGAGAGAACCGTAAGGCAGAGAGAGACACCATCGGATACAGATCTCTTCCTGTCGGCGCGCGCGGCATGGATCGGCCACCTATGAGCACTTGAGCCGCCCATCCCTCCGTCCCGTAGACCGGAAGCCCCCACTGGCATCGCCTGGCTTCTCGATCGACTTCTTCCAGCAGAACCAGAGCTCACGGGATACGCCGGGCCATCAGTCACCCACCAGGCACGTACCGACCGGAAGCGAGGCTCCCGGGAGGCCATCCGTGCTCACGGTCTCCTCGTCGTGGGCGATGCTTCGTGTCTCATGAGGACGCGACGAACCATGCCTCACGCCGACGGTCACTTCTCCCCGCCCACCGACCCATGCTGCCCCGAGGCCCCCGCCCATACCGTCGGTCTTCTCCACACGAGATCGATTCCATTGGTGTCCTCTGGCAACCACACCGACAGCGGGCTCCGTACGCGGGGCACCGAGCGTGCTCGACAACGCCGTATGAGCGGACTGCCTGAGTGCCCGTCCCGCCGAAGGACCTCCACCGCGGCAGGGCAGACATTGCCAACAGTGGTGCCTGCCCTGTCGGTCGCCCTTTCGCAGAAGCGACTGAGCCGCGCCAGGCCCTGGTCGGCGGGCAGCAGAGCATGCCTGCCGGGGCGCCGGCTCCTGATGCGGGGCCGAGGCGTCGCCCCGATGGCATACCACCAGCACTGCCCGGTCTCGGTTCCGTCGCCGTACTTCTTGAGCACATCGGTCGAATCTGCCCGGCGGAATACCTCTCGGGAAGCACCGCTCCAGCCGCGGGGGAGTGGAGCGGGACAGCGCTCCGGCAACGGGTCCGACCGTCGGCGCTCGGGGGCGGCTCAGGAGGCGAAACGCGTCCGCCCCCGGACCGGAACATCCTCGTGGCGGACGGAGCGCAGAGGGCTCGGCGCCGCCTGTACGGCCGCGAATACAGGTTCCGGGCGGGAAGTCCGCAGCTGGGCCCCGCGCTCTCAAGCCCTCCCAGAGAAGTCATTCATATTTCAACTATCAGGCTGGAGAGTCGCCGTCCCGGAGCGGATCGGCGGGGGAGGGGGCCCGGACGCGCACACGACGTCGGATTGCCGGGCGGGGCCCGTATTGGTGCCCCTCGGGGCGGCCATGGACCGTGGGCCAGCCCGGCCGATGCGGGCGAGCGCCTCGATCACGTACGGGCCGCCAGAACCTCGCTTCAAGGGTCCAGGTCTCGCCCGCGTCGCGACAGCCGGACAGCAGCCCCCGGCACGCTCCAGGGCAGGTCGTCGGCCTCTCGGCGCCTGAGGCGGCAACGTGATCCAACTTTGCTTTCACACCCTCCGCCCAGGCGGCGAAGGCCGCGAGCCGGGCCGTGATGCGGTCAACGACCGTTCGTCAGCAGCCCGCTGACCGAGCCGGTGCCGAACCGGGGGGCCGGAGCGGTGCCGGACCCGTCCCAGGGCCGAGGGATGGGACGGCGACCGCCGTTGCCGGCCGATCAACCGTGACGCAGCCTCACATCTCACTTTGAGACAGGTCTGGCCAAAAACGAACGCCCGCGTATAGCCTGTGTCCCACATCACTGAAATATCAGTGATGTTCCAAGGTTCGCGCGGCAGTGCATGGCGTGGACTCGGGCTGCTCCTCGTACTCCGAAGTCATCCTCCCCAGAGGTCGCACATGAAGAAGTCACTGAGAATCAGCGGCATAGTGGTCACGGCCACTTCCCTCGTCGCGCTCACAGCCTGTTCCGGCGGTACCGGGGCGGAGTCCGGACATCGGGCGAAACCGTTCGGGGACTGCGAGGTCACCAAGGACCCCCGGATTCATGAGATGAAGACGAAGAAGGCGGGCGAACTGACCGTCGCGGCCTCGCTGCCCTTCCCCGCGGGATACCGGGGCAACACGTTGGAGTCCATCGACGGCGGCTACATGTACTGCCTCGACGCGGAGATCGCCAACCGGGCGGGGCTCAAGAAGATCACCCTGGTCAACGCCTCCTTCGAGGCGCTGGTGACGGCCAAGTCGTCGAACTTCGACTTTGCGGTGTGGGACATCCTCGTCACTCCGGAACGGCGCAAGGCCGTCGACTTCTCCACCCCGTACAACACGTACGAGACCGGTGTCCTCACCAAGACCGGTTCCGGTCTCTCGCGGTCGAACATCAAGAACTCGACCGTCGGCGTTCTGGCCGGATCGCTCCAGCTGAAGTTCGCCGACGACACCCTGAAGCCCAAGCGGGTCCGGGTGTTCAGCTCCAACGACGACCTCTTCAACGCCGTACTCTCCGGCCAGATCGACGCCGCGCTGAACGACACGGCGACCGTCATGCCCCGTGCCGCCAAGTCGGACGGAAAGCTCGAGGTCGTCGGGAGATACCCGGTCGGCGGCGATGTCGCCCCGCTGCTCCCCAAGGGATCGCCGAACGTCGAGGTGGTGAACGAGATCCTCGCCGACATGGAGAAGGACGGCACCCTGAAGTCGATCATGGACAAGTGGCTCAATCCGATCCTCGGCGGCGACCCGCACGCACTTCCTGACTGGAGTGCCTGACCATGAATGCCCGAACGCTCGACAAGGACTCCACCGACAGACCCGCACCCGATGGAGAGGGCTTCGCCCCGACTCGTCCACTGCGCACCTCGGGGTACCTCAGCGGGGCAGCGATCCTCGCCCTGCTGGCCGTCGTGCTGTGCTACGAGTTCGCCGGCACCCTCACCTCCGGTCAGACGTCCCGGCTCGTGTTCGGAGTCGTGCTGCCGGTCGTCGTCCTCGGCGGTCCGCTCCTGCTGGCCCTCCGGCGTCAGAGGCTCTCGGACGAGGAGTGGGAGGCAGGGCGCTGCACCGAGTCACGGGTCGCCGCCGCCCGGTCCAGGAGCGCATCGGTTTCGTCGTTCGGCCTGACCGGTTTCGTCGCCGTCGTGGCGGTCGCGGGCCTGCTCGTCTTCACCAACGACGGTGCGGTCCAGAAGACCTTCTTCAACATGTCGTTCATGACGGAGAGCCTGGGCGACGTCTTCAAGGCCCTCCTCATCAACATCGAGATCGCCGTCGGCGCACAGATCCTGGCCATGCTCTTCGGGCTGGTCCTCGCCGTGGCGCGGCTGCTGCCGGGCAAGGGCTTCTGGCCGGTCCGGGTGCTGGCGATCGCGTACATCGACGTGTTCCGCGGCATTCCGTCCGTGGTGCTGATCTACCTGGTCTGCTTCGGCCTTCCCCTGACCGAGGTGCCCGTGCTCAGCGAGGGCGATCCGATCGTCTACGCCATCGCTGCCCTGGCACTCACGTACAGCGCGTACAACGCCGAGCTCTTCCGCGCCGGCATCGAGTCCATCAACCCGGGGCAGACCTCGGCGGCGCTCTCCATGGGCCTCTCGCAGCCGGACGTCCTCAGGTTCGTCATCCTGCCGCAGATGTCGCGGAACATCGCGGCCCCCATGCTGAGCCAGTTCATCGGGCTGCAGAAGGACACGGCGCTGGTCATCGTCGTCGGCATCATCGACGCCTTCAGCCAGGCGAAGATCTACTCCGCCAACGACTTCAACCTCTCCGCGGTGACCGCCGTGTGCTTCGTCTTCGTTCTCGTCACCATCCCGCAGACCCGCTTCGTCGACTACCTGCTGGCCCGCTCCGGCACAAAGCTGAAGAGAGTCTGAAACCATGACGACAACCGCACATGTGGCCCTGGAACAGGTCACGAAGAAGTACGGCGCCACCACGGTCCTGGACCGCGTCGATCTCGCCGTCGAACGGAACGACGTCGTCACCCTCATCGGCGCGTCCGGGTCCGGGAAGTCGACACTCCTGCGCTGCGTCAACGGGCTCGAACCGATCCAGGGCGGAAGGATCTCGCTCAACGGCGACGTCGTCTCCGGCGAGGGGGTCGACCTGGTCAGGCTGCGCCGCCGGGTCGGCATCGTGTTCCAGAGCTTCAACCTCTTCCCGCACATGACGGTCCTGCGGAACTGCACCCTCACACCGGTCCGCGCCGGGGTGGCCTCGAAGGCCCAGGCGGAGGCCGACGCGCGCGTCATGCTCGAACGCGTGGGGCTCAAGGACAAGGCGGACGCCTATCCCGAGCAGCTCTCGGGCGGACAGCAGCAGAGGGTGGCGATCGCCCGGGCCATGCTGATGCGCCCCGAGGTTCTGCTGCTGGACGAGATCACGTCGGCCCTGGACCCGGAGCTGGTGATCGAGGTGCTCAACCTCGTCCGGGAACTGGCGGACGACGGCATCACGATGATGATGACCACTCATGAGCTGCCCTTCGCCAGGGAGATCTCGTCCCAACTCTGCTTCCTGCACAAAGGAATCATCCTGGAACAGGGACCGCCCGAGCAGATCTTCAACGACCCTCGTACGCCGGAACTGAAGACGTTCCTCCGCCGGATTCACGAGGCGGGACGGAACTGAGGGCTGTCCCGTCACGGCAATGGTTCCCCTCCGGACGAACACACTGCCGGCCACGGCACTGGCCGCGGGCGTCCGCGCAGCATCCCGCGCATCCCCCGTCCGGCTTCCCGCATCACAACGCCTCATCGCACGTAAAACCCTTTCCTGACATTGGAGTTGACGGTGACTCAGCACTACGACGTGAAGAACTTCTTCAAGTACCTCGGCTACCCCGGCGGCGACCAGCCGTACTGGTCGCAGGACCTCCGGACGCTCTCGGTCTACTGCCGAGGAGACGTCGCGAACCTCGCGTCCCTGCTGGAGCCGACGCCGTTCGAGCCGGCCGACGACCGGTTCGTCGTCCAGATCGCGGACTTCGGCAACGCGACCCCGGGCGCCTTCTACGACTCCGGGGTCGTCATCCCGGTCCGGTACAAGGACCGGACGGCGGTGACCTACTTCTTCGAGTTCGAGGACCAGCCCTGGAGCGTGGCCTTCGGCCGCGAGGTCTGGGGCTACCCCAAGCAGTACGCCGAGATCGAGCTGACCGACAGCGACAGCGGTGCCCACGGCACGGTCACCCGCGCGGGTTCCCGGATCTTCCGCATCGCGATGTCGACGCAGGACGGGTACTCCGCCGACGCCTGGTCCGACATGCGCCTGTATCCGCACCTCCAGGTGCACGCGCTCCCCGAGGCGAACGGACCGGGTTTCAAGACGTTCGAGATCATCTCGCGCGACACCTCCAAGGACTTCGTCCTGAAGCACAAGTCCTTCGGCCCGGCCGAGGTCGAGCTGTCCTCCGCTCTCGCCGTCAACGGCGTCGAACTCAAGCTGGTGGACGTTCTCGGCGGGGAATACTCCGTCGGCGACTACGCCTGCACCGTCGAGAACGGCATATCCACCGTGATCGACGACCTGCTCGCGGGCCCCGGGGCGCAGGGCACCGCGCCGGTGACCAACGCGTAGCCTGCTCACAGTCAACTGCCCGCGGCGTCAATGGCCCCGCCGTTGACGCCCCCACCCCCACACAGAGAGGTCGTCCGTGCGTTCTGTGAAAGTCGTCGGCGATTCCGCGGCCGACGGCGAGGCGTCCGCTTCGAATCTGCTCAGCGCCTCGGCCTACAACGCCTTGTGCTCGCGACTGGTGCGCTGCGAGATCATGCCCGGGGAACGACTCAGCGAGCCGGAGCTGCGCAGCAGTCTCGGCTTCGGAGCATCCCCCATGCGTGAGGCGATCAGACGTCTCGTCTTCGAGCGGCTCGTGGTGGTGTACCCCCGCAGCGGAACCTACGCCACCGACATCGCCCTCAAGAACTCCCGGTCCGTGACCGAGCTCAGGCTCGAACTGGAGGCGCTCGCCGCGGTTCTGGCCTGTCGTCGGGGCTCGGACGCGGAGAAGCGGCATCTGCTGGCGCTCGCCCAGCAGCAGGCGGCTACCACCAATCTCCAGGAGTGCATCGACCTGGACGCCGCGTTCCACCGTGCGATGTACGCCATGACCCGCAACGAGCACCTTTGGGCCACCGCCGAGATCCACTTCAATCTCGCGCTGCGGCAGTGGTACTTCTGCTCGAAGGTCGTGAAGTCTCCCGGCGGCACCGCCGTCGATCACCGGCCGCTGGCCGAGGCCATCGTCCGGCAGGACGCCGAGGCCGCCGCCACACATATCCGCGAGCACGTACTGCACGACTCCCAGAAGGTCGTGCGGATCCTCACCGACTACGGGCTGTAGGCAGCCCCGCCGCGTCTCGCCCGGCCCGACACGAGGAGCACCGTTTCCATGCCGACCGATCGCACCGCTTCCGTCTCCGCCACCCCGTTGGGTCGCTTCTCTCTGTCCGGACAGACCGCCCTGGTCACGGGCGCCGCGGGCGGGCTGGGCCGCGCTCAGTGCCTCGCACTGGGCACGGCGGGCGCCCGGGTCATCGTCTCCGACCTCGACCCGAGGGCCGCCGAGGAGACGTGCGCGTACCTCGGGGAGCACGCGATCGACTGCTCCCCACTGGAACTCGACGCCACGCGGCCGAGCGGGGTCGACGCCGCGTTCGACGCCCTGGAGGCGTCCGGGGACGGTCCGGACGTGCTGGTGAACAACGCGGGCGTCTCGCTGCGCAACAGCGCCCTGGAGGCCACCCCCGAGGAGTTCGACACCACGCTCTCCGTCAATCTGCGCGGCACCTACTTCACCGCGCAACGCGCGGCGCGTGCCATGCGGGAGCGCGGAGGCGGACGGATCATCAACCTCGCCTCCATCGGCGGCCTCGTGGTCGACGGCGAGCGTTCCTCCGTGTACGACGCGTCCAAGGCCGCCGTCGTCCAGGTCACCAAGAACATGGCGTACGAATGGGGGCGGTACGGCATCAGGGCCAATGCCATCGCGCCCGGCTACCGGGTCTATTCGCAGTGCACCGGGCTTCAGCCCGGTGGTGAAGCGAACTTTGGCCTGCTCTGACCTCGGCTGTGGGCACGGATCCGTACTGTTCACCTCGGCCGGCGTCAGAGCGGCCGGTTCTGCTGTTCGATGTACTGCTTCACGATGCTGAGCGGCGCACTGCCGACCGACCCGGCGAAGTACGAGCCGGACCAGAGGCGTTGCGCCCGCCAGTAGTGGCGGACGAGATCCGGGAACTCCTGGCGGAGCCTGCGGGAGGACACGCCCTTGAGGGAGTTCACCAGCCTGGACACGGCGACCTTCGGCGGGAAGTTCACCAGCAGGTGGACGTGGTTGGCCTCGCCGTTGAACTCCACCAGCTCAGCCTCGAAGTCCTCGCACACGGCCCGCATGATCTCTTCGCAGCGCGTCAGATGCCGGTCGGCGAAAACGGAGTGCCGGTACTTCGTTACAAATACCAAATGGACATGCATGCGGAAAACACAGTGACGGCCTGTACGAACGTTCTCATCGATACCCATAAACCCAATTGTGTATCGTGATCCGCGTGCAGCTTCGGTACAGCTTCCGCCTGTACCCGAGCGCCGGTCAGCGCACGGCGCTGGCACGTGCGTTCGGGTGCGCGCGGGTGGTCTACAACGACGCCCTCAGGGCCAGGGAGACCGCCCGCAGCCAGGGGCTGCCGTTCCCCAAGACCGGAAACCTTTCGAAGCGGCTCATCACCGAGGCGAAGAACACCGCGGAACGGGCCTGGCTCGGCGAGGTGTCGGCGGTCGTCCTCCAGCAGTCCCTGAGGGACCTGGATGCGGCGTACAAGAACTTCTTCGACGGCCTGAAAGGCAAGCGCCCGCGCATGGGCGCGCCCCGGTACAAGTCCCGCAAGGACACCCGGCAGGCCGTCCGGTTCACCGCGAACGCCCGCTGGTCCATCACCCCGGGACAGAAGCTGCGCCTGCCGAAGATCGGGGACGTGCGGGTGAAGTGGTCCCGCACGCTGCCCTCCACGCCGTCCACGGTGAGCGTGGTCAAGGACTCGGCGGGCCGGTACTTCGCGAGTTTCATCGTGGAGACCGGCCCATTTGAGGTGCTGCCGCAGACGACGCCCGAGCTGGGCATCGACCTCGGGCTCGGGCACTTCGCGGTCCTCTCCGACGGCACGAAGATCGACAGCCCACGCTTCCTGCGCCGGGCCGAGAAGCGCTTGAAGAAAGCACAGCGCGCGCTCTCCCGCAAGGAGAAGGGCTCGAAGAACAGGGACAAGGCCAGAATCCGTGTCGCACGGGCACACGCCCGTGTCGCGGACGCGCGCCGCGAGTTCCACCACCGGCTCTCCACACAGCTGATCCGTGAGAACCAAGCGGTCGCCGTGGAGGACCTGTCGGTGAAGGGACTCGCCCGCACGCGCCTGGCCAAATCCGTCCACGATGCCGGATGGTCGGCGTTCGTGAGCATGCTGGAGTACAAGGCCGCCCGGTACGGGCGTACCTTCGTGAAGATCGGCCGCTTCGAGCCGACCTCCCAGGTGTGCTCGCAGTGCGGCGTCAAGGACGGCCCGAAGCCCCTGCACGTCCGGGAATGGACGTGCAGGGCATGCGGGGCGGTCCTGGACCGGGACATCAACGCGGCGGTCAACGTCGCTAAGGCGGCCGGACTGGCCGTGTCAGCCCGCAGAGCGCAGGTAAGACGGGCGCCCGTGCCCGCACCGCGCAGCGAAGCAGGAACCCACTCGACACCGCAGCCCTCAACCGCGCGGTAGGCGGGAATCTCCCCCCTTCAGGGGGGAGAGGATGTCAAATGCGTACCGCCATGACCACGGACCTCCTGCCCGACCGGGCCGAGGAGGACCGGCTCGTGGACACTCACATCCCGCTCGGACGCATCGGTGAACCCGGTGATCTCGCAGGTGCCGTGGTCTTTCTGGCCTCGGAGGCGTCCGCGTACGTGACCGGTCACACCCTGACGGTCGACGGCGGCTGGGTGGTGGCGCTGTAGCCGGACGCTGTCAGCCGGTTCGGGGCCGGGCACGTCCTCGGAGCGGCCGGCCCGCCGGGCGCTCCTCCCGCCTCAGGGCCCCTGTCCAGGCGCGCGGGGCCCGGACAGGGGGGAACGGGCCGGAACGGCCCTGACGGGCGTCTGACGGGCGCCGGGCAGCCCCGTCAGGCGCCGACGTAGTCCGCGAGGTGTTCGCCGGTGAGGGTGGAGCGGGCGGCGACGAGGTCGGCGGGGGTGCCCTCGAAGACGATCCGGCCACCGTCGTGGCCCGCGCCGGGGCCGAGGTCGATGATCCAGTCGGCGTGGGCCATGACCGCCGGGTGGTGCTCGATGACGACCACCGACTTCCCGGAGTCGACGAGCCGGTCGAGCAGGCCGAGCAGCTGCTCCACGTCGGCGAGGTGCAGGCCGGTGGTCGGCTCGTCGAGAACGTAGACACCGCCCTTCTCGGCCATGTGGGTGGCCAGCTGGAGCCGTTGCCGTTCCCCGCCGGACAGCGTGGTGAGCGGCTGTCCGAGGCTGAGGTAGCCGAGGCCGACGTCGGCGAGTCGGCCGAGGACGCGGTGCGCCGCCGGTGTGCGCGCCTCGCCCGTACCGAAGAACTCCTCGGCCTCGGTCACCGACATGGCGAGCACCTCGCTGATGTCGTGGCCCCCGAGGTGGTGGTCCAGAACCGACGCCTCGAACCGCTTGCCCTCGCACTCCTCGCAGGTGGAGGCGACGCCCGCCATCATCGCCAGGTCGGTGTAGACGACACCGGCGCCCTTGCAATTCGGGCAAGCCCCCTCGGAGTTGGCGCTGAACAGCGCGGGCTTCACCCCGTTGGCCTTCGCGAACGCCTTGCGGATCGGGTCGAGGAGCCCGGTGTACGTCGCCGGGTTGCTCCGCCTCGAACCCCGGATCTGGTCCTGCCCCACCGACACTACGCCCGCGTCGGCAGGGATCGACCCGTGCAGGAGCGAGCTCTTGCCGGAACCGGCGACGCCGGTGACGACGACGAGCATCCCGAGCGGAATGTCGACGTCGACGCCGCGCAGGTTGTGCGCCGTCGCGCCGCGGATCTCCAGGGCGCCGGTGGGCTCGCGCACGGACTTCTTGAGGGAGGCCCGGTCGTCGAGATGGCGTCCGGTGACGGTGTCGGCGGCCCGCAGTCCCTCGACGGTGCCCTCGAAGCAGACGGTGCCGCCCGCCGTACCGGCGCCGGGGCCGAGGTCGACGACGTGGTCGGCGATGGCGATGGTCTGCGGCTTGTGCTCGACGACGAGCACCGTGTTGCCCTTGTCCCGCAGCCGGAGCAGGAGGTCGTTCATCCGGCTGATGTCGTGCGGGTGCAGGCCCGTGGTGGGTTCGTCGAAGACGTACGTGGTGTCGGTGAGCGAGGAGCCGAGGTGGCGGATCATCTTGACGCGCTGCGCCTCGCCGCCGGACAGCGTGCCCGAGGGCCGGTCGAGCGAGAGGTACCCCAGTCCGATCTCCACGAACGAGTCGAGCGTCCGTCCCAGCGCGGTGAGCAGCGGGGCCACCATTGAGTATCGCGTGTTCGGGGAGCCGGGAGAGGGTTCGTCGAGGGCGCGGACCCATTCGGCCAGGTCGCTGATCTGCATCGCGCAGGCGTCGGCGATGCTGATCCCCTCGATCTTCGACGACCGGGCCGCCTCGCTGAGCCGGGTGCCGTCGCACTCGGGGCAGGTGGTGAAGGTGACCGCCCGGTCCACGAACTCCCGGATGTGCGGCTGCATCGCCTCCCGGTCCTTGGAGAGCATCGATTTCTGAACGCGCGGGATCAGACCCTCGTAGGTCATGTTGATGCCCGCGATCTTCATCCGGGTCGGCTCGTGGTGGAGGAGGTCGTGCAGCTCCTTCGCGGTGTACTCGCGGATCGGCTTGTCGGGGTCGAACAGGCCCGACTCGGTGTAGAGCCGGTAGTTCCAGCCACCCGCCTTGTAGCCGGGGATGGTGAGTGCCCCCTCGCCGAGCGACTTGGCGTCGTCGTAGAGCTGGGCGGGATCGAGAGCGGTGACCGCACCCCGCCCCTCACAGCCGGGGCACATGCCGCCGGTGCGCGTGAAGGTGACCTTCTCGGTCTTCTTGTTGCCGCGTTCGACGGTGATCGCGCCGCTCGCCCGGACCGACGGGACATTGAAGGAGAACGCGTTGGGAGAGCCGATGTGCGGCTGCCCGAGCCTGCTGAAGAGGATGCGCAGCATCGCGTTGGCGTCGGTGGCCGTACCGACCGTGGAGCGGGGGTCGGAGCCCATGCGCTGCTGGTCGACGACGATCGCGGTCGTCAGTCCCTCCAGCACGTCGACCTCGGGGCGCGCCGATGTCGGCATGAAGCCCTGCACGAAGGCGCTGTAGGTCTCGTTGATCAGCCGCTGCGACTCGGCGGCGATCGTGTCGAACACCAGCGAGCTCTTGCCCGAGCCGGAGACCCCGGTGAACACCGTCAGCCGGCGCTTCGGGATCTCGATGCTGATGTCCTTCAGGTTGTTCTCCCGCGCGCCGTGCACGCGGATCAGGTCGTGGCTGTCGGCGATGTGCGGCGCAGGCGACTGCGTGTCCGTCCTCTTGGCCATACTCATCGTGTCTCCGTCTGTCGGGCGGGGCCGTGTTCACGGACTCCGCCGATGTCGCCTGGACCGGCGTCGAGCAGTATGTCTGGTCCTCTGCCGGGGCGGCGGCCCGGCCGGGCGGATCGCCGCCCCGGCGGGCCTGTGCGGCCGGGCAGCAGCCCTGTACGCGCCCGCTGCGCGGCTCAGCCCAGCTCGTTGATGCGGACCAGGTTGCCCGCGGGGGCTCGGAAGGCGCAGCCGCGGACGCCGTACGGCTGCTCGGTGGGCTCCTGGACCATCTCGGCGCCGCCGGCCCGCACACGCTCGAAGGTCCCGTCGAAGTCACCGGTGGCCAGGGAGGCCTCCGGGTCCGTGTGTGGGAGGAAGGTCCAGTGAAGGGTGATGTCCATGGAGGTCAGGCTAGGGAGGGCCCCTCGACCGACGCTTCTCCATTCCTGATCGAGATCCGACCAGCCATGAGTGAGTGCTGTGCGAAACTGCTCGGGTGAAACGGCAGGACCTCGACGATCTCGTCCGGCTGCGGCGGGCCCGCGACCGGATGGACCGCGACTACGCCGAGCCGCTCGACGTCCCGACGCTGGCGCGGGGCGCCCTGATGTCGCCGGGGCACTTCTCCCGGAGCTTCAGCGCCGCTTTCGGCGAGACGCCGTACAGCTACCTGATGACCCGTCGTATCGAGCGGGCCAAGGCACTCCTGCGGCGCGGCGACCTCACGGTGACCGAGGTCTGCTTCGCGGTCGGCTGTACATCGCTGGGGTCGTTCAGCTCGCGCTTCACCGAGCTGGTCGGCGAGAGCCCGAGTGCCTACCGGGCCCGGAGCCACGAGCACGGCGCCGCCATTCCTGCATGCATGGCCAAGCTCCACACGCGGCCGGTACGGAACGGGCAGACGGTCCGCAACGGAGAAGCGGGCCCTGCCTCACGGCCGTAGCGTGAGCGGCATGGATATCAGACTTTCGCAAAGTTTCATCGCCGTCGACGACCATGACAAGGCGATCTCCTTCTACCGCGACGTGCTCGGCCTCGAGGTCCGCAACGACGTCGGGTTCGAAGGGATGCGCTGGGTGACCGTCGGAGCGCCCTCACAGCCGGACGTGAGCATCGTCCTGGAACCGCCCCTCGCCGACCCGAACGCCTCGCCCGACGACCGGCGGGCCATGGCGGAGCTGATGGCCAAGGGCCTGCTGAGGGGCGTCATCTTCGCGACGGACGACTGCGACGCCACCTTCGAGCGCATCAGCGGGGCCGGCGGCGAGGTGCTGCAGGAGCCCATGGACCAGCCGTACGGCGTCCGCGACTGCGCCTTCCGCGACCCCGCGGGGAACCTTCTGCGCTTCAACCAGCCCCTCCGCGGCTGAGCCGCAGACAGGACCGGCACCGGCAGGGACTGAACCGGCCCGGCGGCGGCCGACGGTGGGTCAGTCCCTGTGAGCAGTCCGCCCGCTGCCCAGGGACCGGCAGGGACGGAGGGTCCAGGGACCGGGCCCAGTGACTGGTCCCTGTTCGGTCCCTGGGCTTCAGTCCCTGATAAAAGCCCAGGTCAGAGCGATGTGCACCCCTGAAACAGGGACTGAAGGGACTCAAATCCCTAGTTATAAGCTCACTACGTATGTGTGTATGCGCGCCCGCGTGTATCTCATATGACTCAATACGTATCTGGCTCATAATTAGAGATTTGAGTCCCTTCAGTCCCTGATCGGGGGGTCATACCCCCTCTGACCTGCGAAGATGTGCAGGGACCGAAGCCAGGGACCAACGCGCCCCGTTCGGTCCCTGGTCCCTTCGTTCAGTCCCCGAGCCGCCAACCGGTTTTCCTACTTGCCAAGAATCGGCATACAAGAGCGCGCAAAAACCTGGATGCGCCCCGCCTGACGGGGCATCCGCCCGCTCAGGAAAACGGTATATAACGTGACTTTGTTGGTCGTTCCGGCGTGCCGCGGAGCGCCCGAAGGGACTCAAGGGACTGAGAATCAGATAACGGCACGCGGGGGAGATGACAGGACGGGCAAGGGGGACATGCCTACACTCATTCCGAATGACAGTCCCTTCAGTCCCTGTCGGCGGGCCGAGAGGCCATGTGACCAGCGGCGTCAGAGGCAGGGACTGAAGCCTTTACGACCGGACGGACAAGGACGACTGCGTGCGGCGCCACGGTGAGACGAGCCCCGGAGCTTCCCCTGCCCGGCAGGTGTCGTCGATGTCCGTCGCCCGCTGGTGCGCCGGACACGGCTGGCCCGTCCACCCGCTGGCCCCCGGCCGGAAGACCCCGGCCGGGAACTGCGCGGACTGCAGGGACCGGCACCACGACCCCCGTACCTGCCCCTGCCTCCCCGCGGGACGTCCCTGCCACGGCTTCCACGCAGGGACCACCGACCTCCGGCGCATCGAGAAGTGGTGGACCGACAGCCCCCGCTCCGGGGTGGGGGTGGCGTGCGGCCCCGCCGACCTGATCGTCATCGACGTCGACGCCCACTCCGCCCCGGTCCCCGACCGGAGCCGCCTGCTCCCGGGAATCCCGATCCACGAGTCCGTCAACCTCACAGGTCTGGCCTCCGGATTCGACACGCTGGCGTTGCTCGCGGCCTTCCGGGGACAGCCCGCCCCGGCCGAGGACGAGAGCACCCTGCGCGTACAGACCCCCTCCGGCGGGCTCCACATCTGGTACCGGAACCCCGACCCGCAGACCCGGTACCGCTCCTCGGCCGGTTCCAGCCCCAAGGTCGCGCTGGCCTGGCAGGTCGACGTACGGGCCGAGGGCGGGTACATCGTCGCTCCGACGACCCGGACCACCCAGGGCGTCTACGAGGCCCTGGGCAGCGCCCGGATGCCCGCGCCCCTGCCGTCCTGGCTCGCGGCCGAACTGGCCCGCACCGGCCACGTCGTACCGCCCGAGCCGCCCCGGACGCCCCTGCGCCCTCCTGCGCCCCTCGCGAGGCCCGTCGTCCCCGGCGCGCGGCGGGCACGGCGTCCGAAGGCCGCGCACAGGATCCTGGCGCCGCTCGTCGACGAGGTCGCCCGGTGCGAGGCGACGAGGGAGGGTGCGGGCTTCACCGAGAAACTCAACCGGGCCGCGTTCACCGCCGGGGGGCTGGTCGCTGCGGGCCACCTCCAGGAGGACGCCGTCCGGGAACTGCTCACGGCCGCCGCCCACCGGGCCCGCCCCTGGCAGGGTTCACGAAACGAGAAGATCATCCACGACGGTCTCGCAGCCGGGGCCGCCCGACCGCTCCACCCCGAAGGACGTTCATGAGCAGTGCCGAGAGCACGCGCTTCGACGCCACTGCCGCCGCTCAGCAGATGCTCGACCTCGAAGCCCGGGAAGAGCCCGCGCCGGCCGCCGCGATGCCCTCGCATACCGCGGCTGCTCTGCCTGCCCAGACCGTTCCCGAAGCAATCGCGTCCCCGGCAGCCTGGCCGCCGCCGGGGCAGTTGCCCGGCACGCTGACGGACCGGGGCAACGCGAAGCTGTTCGCGCGCCTCTACCGCGACCAGTTCCGGCACGTGGAGGGTCTGGGGTGGTACTCGTGGGACGGCTACCGCTGGAGGCGTTCGGGCGGCGAGAAAGCGGCCCTGTGGGCGGCGGGGGAGATGGCCGAGGACATGCCGGACTCGGACCCCCGGGGCATCTTCGGCGACAGGGAACTGCGTCTCCACAAGAAGCGCACCTTGTCGACCACCGGGATGAAGGCCCTGCTGACCCAGGCCAAGGCGTCCCCGGACCTCTCCGTCGACCCCGACACCCTCGACGGCGACCCCTACGCCCTGTGCACGCCCGACGGCATCGTCGACCTCAAGACCGGTCGCCTCCGCAAACCCGACCCCACCCGGGACTTCCACTCGCGGGCCACCAGCGTCGGCCCCCGGGACATGCCCACCCCCCGGTGGCACCGGTTCCTGGCGGACACCTTCGGCGACGACGCCGAGGGCCAGGAGATGATCGACTTCCTGCATCTGCTGCTCGGCTACTCCATCACCGGTGACGTCGGCGCGCAGGTCCTTCCCTTTCTCCACGGACAGGGCAAGAACGGCAAGTCCGTCCTTCTCGACGTGATGATCCAGATCCTGGGCGACTACGCCGATGCCGCCCCGCCCGGCTTCCTGATGGACCGAGGCGCTTTCTCCGAGCACTCCACCGAGCTCACCGAGCTCCACGGGCGCCGCCTGATCGTCTGCAGCGAGCTCAAGCCGAACGACCGCTTCGACGAGGCCCGCGTGCGCCTCCTCACCGGCGGCGACAAGATCAAGGCCCGCCGCATGCGGCAGGACTACTTCTCCTTCACCCCCACCCACCACCTGTGGCTGCTCGGCAACCACAGGCCCGAGGTGTCCACCGGCGGCTTCGCCTTCTGGCGCCGCATCCGTCTGCTGCCCTTCGAGCGGATCGTCCCGGACGAACGGAAGATCGACAACCTGGCCGTCGAACTCGTCGTCGACGAGGGCCCCGGCATCCTCCACTGGCTCACCGAAGGCGCCCGCCGTTACCTCGCCACCCGCGACACCCTCGCCGGCCCCGACAGGGTCCGCATCGCCACCACCGCCTACGCCAACACCGAAGACCACATCGGCCGCTTCCTCACCGAATGCTGCATCCACGACCCCGAACGGCCGGAACTCCGCGTGGAGCAGGGTCTGCTCTACGCCTCCTACAGCACCTGGTGCACCACGAGCGAAGGCATCCGCCCCGCGACCACCCGGACCTTCGCCACCCGGGTCCGTCAGGAGGTCGGTCTCGCCTCACCCGCCGACATGATCAAATCCAACGGCCGCAAGTTCTACCCAAACCTCGCCCTGGCAGCCGAACAGTGAACGACATCCGTACCCACCACCATCCTGCCCATCGGGCGCGCAGCCGACCCCTGCACCCGCCCCGCGACCCCATCTACCATGGAGACGCGCCCCATCGGGCGCACGTCCCCCGACCGGGGGCGACATCCCGGACACCTCAGCGGAACAGCGGTACACAATTCAGGCACCACCCGGACCGGTGCACGCGGACGAAGGAGAGGTCGTGGCCATGAGCTCGCTACTGACCGACGGCGACCTCACCCACGAAGCCCACGTGGTGTGGCTGGAAGAAACCGAGCACCTCGACTACGTCCGCCAGGCCCTGGACAAAACCCCCCGCAGGCGCAGCAGACCCCGCTACGCCCGCGACGGGCGGATGATCGGCTACGTCGAACTCGACGCCACCGCCGAAGCCGACCCGGACAGCGGCCTCTACCGGCGTCGTGTGTTCTTCCTTCTGCCCCACGACCGCGACTCCGACCCCGACGGCGTCTACCGTCAGGGCGCCCCGGGCGAGGCCGTCGACCCGAGGACCATCCAGCCCAACAAGGCCGGTGAGAAGACCCCGCGTTCCCAGCGGGGCACCGTGACAGCGACGGCGACGCCCCAGCCGCAGCCGTAGCCGACGGACCGGGGGTGGTGAATCGGAACCCGCTTCACCACCCCCCGGTCCGCACCCGGTCTGGCGCGATCCCCCGGAGGCCGGGATCAGTCCAGCAGGTTCTCGATGAGATCGGCGGCCCGCATGGTGCCGCCCTCGGCCCGTGCGTCGGCGCGCAGCTGCGCCGAGCGGCGGGCGACCTCCGCGTCGGCGACGAGCCCGTCCAAGGCGTTCCGCAGGGTCTCGGCGGTGGCATCCTCGGTGTCGATCCGGCGGGCCACGCCCAGTTCCACGAGGCGGTCGGCGTTGGTGAACTGATCGGCGGCCTGGGGGACGGCGATCATCGGAACACCGGCCATCAGCCCTTCGCCGCAGCCGCCCATACCGGCGTGGGTGACGAAGGCGTCCGCCTGCTCCAGGATCGCCCGCTGCGGGACCCAGGAGTGCACCTCGACGTTGGACGGGATGGTGCCGAGTTCTCGTGGATCGGTGTACTTCCCGATCTGGAGGACGACGTGCCAGCCGGGCCGGCCACCGAAGGCCGCCAGGCACTGGCGGTAGAACTCCGGCCGACGGGTGAACGCCGATCCCAGGGAGACCAGCAGCACGTTCTCCGCCGCGGCCGGGCGGGTCCAGCTTCCCTCACTCTCACGGGCGTCGAAGCAGGGTCCGACGAAGGTCACCGTGCCGGTGTCGACCCGGTCGGCGTGCGGCTGCATCGCCCGGGTGATCAGCGCGAGGGTCCGTGCGGGGCGGCCGGAGAAGGCGTCCACGTCGGTGGTGGACGCCCCGCACTCGGCGAGCCACCGCGCGAACCTCGTCCGGTACGCGTCGGCGCCCGGCAGCCGCCACAGGTGTGCCGCGACGTCCTGGTCGTAGCCGTCCCAGGCCACGTAGGTCGGGGACAGCTGCATCAGGGGCCGGCCCTGAGCCTCGGCGAGGGCGCGTGCGGCGTAGGCGCCGATGTCGTACAGGTAGAGGTCAGCCGGGTCGTGGTCGTAGGCGGCCCGCAGCTGGGGGAGTGCCTGAACGGCGTTGCCGAGGAAGAGGTCCATCACGGCGACGGGGTCGTCGGGCCAGTTGTTGTCGGCGACCGGCAACGTGGAGGCGCACGGGACCAGTTCGGCGCCGGCGGCCGTGATCCGGTCGGCCACCGCTGAGCCGTTGGCGTAGGTCACCCGATGGCCCCGGGCCACCAACTCGCGGATGACCTCGAGACTGGGCAGGACGTGACTGACGACGGGAATGCCGACCATCGCGATGTGGGCACGGCGACGAGTCATGGAAGATCACTCATTTCAGGTCCATGGCGAAAAGGGGCAACACGAACCCGTGCGCTCACTGCCGCGAGAAGAAAACCCGTCGCGGGAGCGGCACATGGGGGTGCGATACGAGAGCGGGGTCTGCCCCGCCCGCGTCAGCCGTAGATCTGGAACAAGTGCATGCTCGGCACCCTAGCCCGCCGCCGGGACGTCGGTCACCACGTTTTTTCGGCGACTTCGGTGACGACCGCCCCATTCTGATGGGGCGTCAGCTCGCTGGGCGCCTCCCGGTGGGGCGAGCGGACGGCGGGATCACGCGCACGGCACCCCATTGAGTTGACGCAACGCCTCGTCTAATCTCCGAGCTAGACGCAACGGTGTGTCTATTCTTCCTGCTCTGCTGATCCAGTCACAACCGCACTCCCGAGAGGTCACTCCAGTGGAAAAATCGACCATCCCCGCTGATCGGACCGGCGCGACGACAAGGGCCCGCGGCAACGGCCCGGCCGTGTTCGGCGTGGCCTTCGCCTTCTGGATCACCATGGCGGGCACGACGGCGCCCACGCCTCTCTATCCGCTGTACGGAGAAGCTTTTGGCTTCACACCGTTCACCGTCACGGTGGTCTTCGCCGTCTACGCCATCGGCGTCGTGGTCGGACTGCTGGCCCTCGGGCGGCTCTCCGACCAGGTGGGGCGCCGCCCCGTCCTGATCGCCTCGACCTTGCTGTCCGTGTGCGCCGCCCTGGTGTTCGTACTCGCCCAGAACGTCACGGCGATGCTCGTCGCACGGGTCGTCTCCGGCTTCTCCGCAGCGCTCGTCACCGGTGCCGCCACCGCCTCGCTCACCGAACGGCTCGGACAGCACAGCCGCGTCAAGCCGGCCACGCTCGCACTGTTCGCGAACATGGGCGGCCTCGCGTGCGGCACGCTGCTGGCGGGCGTCCTGGCGGACGTCGCGCGGTCTCCGCTCCGTACGCCCTGGGTGGTCATGCTGGTCCTCGCCGCCATCGGCATGCTCGGGGTCGTGATGAGCGGCGAGAGCTCCGACCACCGGACCGGCTTCTCCCTCCGGTTCCAGCCCCTGCACATTCCGAGCGAGATCCGGTCGGACTTCCTGCGCTCGGCCATGGCGGCAGGCGCCGGTTTCGCCGTTCTCGGTGTCCTCACCGCCGTGACGGGCCTGTTCCTGGGGACCGTGCTGAACCAGTCCAGCCATACGCTGACCGGCCTCGTGGTCTTCATCGCCTTCGCGTGCACCGCCTTCGGTCAGCTTCTGGTCCGCCTCCTCCGGCCCGGCACGGCGTTGCCCGTGGCATGCGTCGGACTGATCGTCGCCGCCGCCCTGATCGCGGTGGCCATGGCAACCGGTACCCTCGCGCCTCTGCTCATCGGCGCCGCGGTGAACGGACTGGCGACGGGAATCGCCGTCGGTCACGGAATCGGCGGCATCACCACGCGCAGTGCCCCGCAGCACCGCGGCGCCGCGGTCTCCACCTTCTTCGCCGTCCTGTACTCCATGCTCGCCGTGCCCGCCATCGGCGTAGGGGTCCTGATCCGGAAGACCGGCCTGCGCCCGGCCGGAGAGACGTTCAGCGCGGTGGTGGCCGCACTCGCGCTCTGCGTACTGATCAGCCTGATCCGCGGTACCAGGAAGACCGCCTGACCCGTCCGCACCATCCACGCCCCGGCGGACTCGGCTGTGTCAGAATCACGGAAACGTACGACTCGAGAGGTTGAAGGAACCATCAGCGCCACGCGGAAAGCCCAGCCGGTCCGTCAGCAGAGTCCTGTCGTCAGCCGAACCGGCCCCCGACGCAGTGAGAGCGTCCGGCTCGCGGTGCTCCGGGCCGCGGACGACCTCCTGGTCGAGCGCGGGTTCGCCGCCTTGACCATGGAAGGCATCGCCCAGCGTGCGGGCGTGGCCAAGCAGACGATCTACCGCTGGTGGAAATCGAAGGTCGAGATCCTGCTGGACACGCTCAGCGACGACGCTCGCGAGGCACTGGAATGGCGTGCGGGGGAGGACGACCCGCAAGGCGATCTCAAGAACCATCTCCAGCGCGTGGCCGACTTCTTCGAGGAGCCGGCCGGCCAGGTGATGCAGGCCCTTCTCGGCCATGCCCAATTGGACGAGGACACCGCCGCCTCACTGCGCGACGGTTTCCTTCGCGAACAGCGCGAACGGGACGTCGCCGGGCTGCGCGCACTCCTCGCGCGCGGCCACGATCTGAACGTCGACGACCAAACCGTCGATCGTCTTGTGGATCTGCTGCTCGGCCCCCTCTACTACCGGGTTCTGGTGCTCGGCAAGCCGATCGACGAGGAACTCGTGGACACCACCGCCCGGCTCGTGGTGACGCTGGCGAGAGACTCGACGCGCTGAGGTCACGTGAGGCCGCGCCCGCATCAGCGGGGGCGCGCCTCCGACGGCTCCGGCAGCGTTTCGCGTCCCGCGAGGCAGAGCCTGACGCGGCACAGGTCTTCGGCTTCGACGAACACCTGTTGTCCCCAGTAGGCGGTGAGGCGCTGCGCGACAGTGACCGGCCGACGGCGGCCTTCGGGCGTGTACGCCGGGAAACGTACCCGGCCCCGGTCGGCGATCCTGTCTCCGAGTTCGCTGAACAACACGGCCCGGAAACGTGACGACAGGGCCGGGCGGGACGGGACGCCCCACCGGATTCGTGAGGTGGTCCCCTGCGGGCATGCGGAATTTACCGTGCTGATATGGATTTCGGTCATCCCGAATTATTGGGGATTTCCGTGAGCCGCTTTCCTTCCCGAGACATGGCGGAGTTTCATGGCGTGGCCCCGGAAAACAGGGCTTCTGATCCGTGAAGGGAAGACGATGAAACTCCGTACCTTTCCGTTCCTCGCCGTCGCGACCGCGGTCCTCGCGGTCGGTGGTACGTCGGCGGGTGCCGCCCAGGCCTCCGTGTCCGCGCCGGACGCGGCACGTTCCTCCCGGGCCGCCGAGGCGCGCCCCGCATCCGACACGCTGATCCATCCGAGGGCGACGCTGCGGAAGAACCAGGCCTGGACCTCGGGCAACGGCCGGGCCATCCTGCGTTTGCAGCAGGACGGGAACCTCGTTCTCTACAAGGACAATCGCCCGGCGTGGCAGGCGCCCGGTGCGTACCCCAATGGTGACCACGCCGTCATGCAGGAGGACGGCAACTTCGTCCTGTACGACCGCGGTGGGCGCCCGCTGTGGGCCTCCGACACCTGGCGCAAGGGCGCGTACCTCGCCGTCCAGGACGACGGCAACGTCGTCGTCTACAACAAGGACAGGCGTCCGGTCTGGGCCACCAACACCGGGGACTGAATCCTCTCGGTGATATCGGTCCGGGATTCCTTCCGGTAACTCCTGTATCCCCATCACGGCATCGGACCTGTCGTCTTCACGCCTCAGGTCCGATGTCTTTTTGCTGCCGTTCGATTTCGCCGCCGCTTGATTTCGCTGCGCGGTCCGGACTCCGGCGACGGCGAGGGCGAGGGCGGCCCGGACCGCTCAGTCGGTGTCCGGCCGGGGCGCCGGTCGGACGGCCACCGCGACGGGACGACCGGAACCTCGGTCCAGCTTGGTCGGAGCATGTCAAAAATCATGGCGATGTGCCTTGTTGTCTCAAGGGGGCCGTGCCTCAATAAGGGAGTCATCTCCCTGACGGGTTGTCAGGGGAGTGCGACGTTCCGGCGTGGTACCGCGAACTCGCGCCGGTGATCCCCCCACACGAAGGGCCAAACCATCATGAGGCATGGCATACGGCGGACAGCTGTCTGTTCCGCTCTCGCCGCGGGCATGCTCGCGCTGACTTCCACGGCCGGTGCGGTCACCCCCACCACCGCCACGATCTCCTTCAACTGCGGCATCTACGGTTCGGGCACCGCGACCCTGACCGCCACCCAGAGCGGCACGGCCGCGACCATCAACCTCTCGACCTCCGCCATCACCGCCCCCATCGACGTCGGGGCGAACTCGGTGAAATCGACTCTCACGCTCACCAACAAGGGTACGAGCACGGTGACGTTCACCGGAAACTCCAACCCTGCCATCCCGGCGGGCAGCCCCGTTTCCACGGGCCCGCTCAGTGGAACCGTCGCCTCGGGGGACAGCCTGGAGGCCAAGTCCCTCAAGGTCGTGGTCATGGGCATCACCGCGACCTGCAACGCGTCGTCCACCCAGTCGCCCGGACCGTTCGTGTTCTGACCCGCTCGGGGAGCGGCTGAACGGAGCGACGGGCAGGAGCACGTACGCGGCCGGGTGGCGTCGTTGGTCCGGAAACGGAACGGGCGGATGCCACCCGGCCGCTCACCCATGACGGGGCTGGGCCGGCCGCCCCCGGAGCGCCGCCTCCGCCTCCGTCAGGACGACGGCCCGGGGGCTCGGGGAGAGGGCACGGCGCGCAGCAGTTCCCACAGGGGGCGGTGTCCGTCGGCCCACGTGGCCAGCGTCGCCCGGTCCACCAGGTGCAGGCGCTGCGATCTGGCGAAGTCCAGGGCCGGTCCGGAGAAGCGGCCGTTGGTGACCAGGACGATGACATCGCCCTTGTGCACGGGCCGGCCCGTACCGTTGAGGACCTGCAGAGCAGGTGTTCCGACAGCGGCCCCGGCCAGTCCGGCGCGGCGGTGCTTGCACTGGATGACCCAGCGCCGCCCGTAGGGGTCGGTGGCCTTGACGTCGGCGCCGTTGTCCCCGGCGCCACCGACCTGTACCGCGTCGGTGCAGCCGTCGCGGTACATCAGATCGCGTATCGCGAACTCGAAGTCGCGGTGGTGCAGTTGGTCGATGTGCGCCATCGAGTAGCGCAGGGCGCGGGCGTCCGCCAGGCGTTGTCCGGCGCGTTGGTTCCGTCGGCGCCACCACAGGACGGCCCCTGCGGCGGCGAGTCCGAGCGCGACGGCGACGACCCAGAGGTGTCCGGCGAGCCAGCGCACCAGCTCACCGAGGACCCACAGTGCGACGACGGCCAGCACCAGGACCTCACCGGTGCGCGGACGCCGACGCCCACGGAACCGGGCCGGGCGGCGTCGTACGCGAGACCGGGGCGAGGGGCGGCGTACGCGAGGCCGGGCCGGTCGGCGGCTACCCATCGGCCACCCTTCCTGTGCGTCGGCGGCCCAGGGCACCGCCGTACCCGATGACCCACGACATCGCGTCCCCCTCTCCACCGGCCGAGCGGCCGGCGGCGCCGACAACCGGTCCATGAAACCAACCGCCGAGGGTGACACGTGGAGGGAAAGCCACTATCGGTCATGAATGGCCGAGTGTCGGTATCACGTGCATCAGGGGCATCGCGGGCGTTGTCAGGTGTGGCGGTTCCACATCGTTCTACGCCGATCAACGCCGATCAACGCCGTCCGATGCTGTTCGACGCTGTCCGGCCCGAGGGCGATCAGGCGTCGGCCGCGCCCTGCGGGTAGCCGATGGCCGCGGCGCTGTCCCGCAGATGGGCCGACGTCACGTCCGGATTCAGCGCGGACGCCACCTCGGGCGTCAGGGGCCGCAGGGCGTAGACGGCGACGACCGGGAGCCTTCGGGCGACATCAAGAGCGGTCATGTCGAGCATTGCACCAAACGCCTCGGACAACGTGACCCGTCAGACCGCGGTCGGCAGCCCGCCGCGCCCCCGGCAGCCCGCAGCCAGTGGTCGGTCGGGGCCGGGAAGCAGGGGGGTGGGGTGGGGACGGGGCGGGCCGGGTGGTGTCGGCGGGCCACCGCGACCTCGACCGTGACCGCACGACAGTGCGCGGTCGCGGTGGCCCGGGCAGGTGTCAGGCCAGTCGCGTGGCCCTCAGCCCGTCGAGCGGGTACTCGGACGGCAGCTCGGCAGGGTCGCCCGGCACGGTGATCTGTACGGCGATCGGCCGGGAATTCCCCGCTGACAGCAACTGGTCGGCCTGGGAGCTGAGGTAGGCCTTGCCGTCCTCATGCGTGACGTCGACGCCGGATGCCTCGACCTTCGCTCCGTGTGCCGACCGCAGGTCGAACGAGATCCGGAACCTGGACGTCTCCTTGCCCTTGCCGTCGTTCTTGTCGACGGCCGTGATGGTCAGCTCGAAGCTGTACACACGTCCCTGCGGGTCGTAGCTCGGCCAACCGCCGTTGGACTTCTTCGTCACGACGATCTCGTCGTAGCTGGGAGCGACCGGCATCGGTGTGATGCGCCCGGCTCCGTTCACGACCTCCAGGCCGTCGACGGGGATCTTCCCGTTCCCGATCCGCTCGGCGCGGCCGGGTATGGAACCACCGGTCAGGTCGAGATGGTTGACGTTGCCCGCCGAGTCGACGGCGTAGAAGTGACCCGCCGAGTCGAAGAACGTGGCCGAGTAGGACCTCCGGGAACCGCTGGAGCCGCTGGCCTCGGCGGGCGGGAAGACCTTCCGCTTGAGCACGGTCTTCATGGGGTCGTTCCGAGGATCCACGTGCAGGAGGTCGCCGTTGTCGCCCTCGACCGAGATGAGTCGGCCGTCCTTCGGGTGGTGGGCGAAGTCGTCCCAGCGCCCCGGACCCGGGCGGGGGCCGGGGACCGCCGTTCGGGCCGCCACGTCGATCGTGTAGCTGGGCATGTCGGGGCCGCTCGCGACGAGCAGCTTCTTCCCGTCGCCGTCCATGTCCCCGTCGTACCAGGTCAGTCCACTGGGTAAGCCCTCGACGACCGCGTCCGAGACCTTTCCGGTCTCCACGTCGATGACGACCAGTCGGTTGTCGCTGACGGCGAAGAGCAGGGGTTCCTTGCCGTCGCCCCGGTACTGCGCGCCCATGGCGCTGTAACCGGCCTCGTACGCCGGCACCTTCCCGACGACGCGGGTGTCCCCGTCGATCGGGTCGAAGCGGTAGATCCGTGTGTTCGTCCTGCCGACCGCCAGATAGACCTTACGGTGCGCCATGGCGCGGATCCTTTCGGTAGTGAGATGGATGCCGCACCAGAATTGGGGCGCTTCGCATTTCGCCGCAAGGCCGTGAAGTGGTCACCCGATGACAAAAGGTCAATCATGGTTGTTGCGTGCTTTTCCGGCGCGCCGGGTTGACGGAGGGGCGCTCCTCGGGAAGCGGCGGCCGGGTGATCAGGATTTCTTGCGCGGATCGCGGAACCTCCGGATTGCGGAATCTCTGGGGTGCCGCCCCCGGAGGTTCCGCAATCACCGGTGAATGCGCCTCACACCCAGTCGCTCTCCGGAGTGGCCGCCCGAAGTACCGCGCCGCCGTTCTCCAGCAACGGCAGGCCATGGGGTACGCACACCTTCTCCACGTCCAGCGCGGCCATCCGCCGGAACGAGGCGATGGCCTGTTGCCGGTCGAGGTTGAACGGACCGAGGATCGCCCGTCCGCCCTCGGTGGCGATGGTGTCACCCGAGAACAGCACGCTGCTTTCCGTGAAATGGAGCGCGATGCTTCCCGAAGTGTGGCCCGGCACGTGCAGAACGCGAACGGGCTCCGCCCAGCCGTCGAGTGTGTCGCCGTCCCGCAGTTCGACGTCCAGCGGCACATGCTTCAGAGGCGGCACTTCCGCGTCGGCGAATCCCGCCATGATCTGCTCGTGGAGCGCGTGTTCCGAGGCGGTGTGCACGGCCTCGGGCTCGGGGGCGGTGCCGCGGATGAACGGGGCGTCCAGCGCTCCGGCCAGCACACGGGCACCCGTGGCGGCGACGAGGTCCGCGGCCGAGCCCATGTGGTCCACGTGCGAGTGGGTCAGAACGATCTGCCGGACGTCCTGGGGGCATCCACCGAGCTGTTCGAGGGCGGCGAGTACCGCCGGGGCGGACCCCGGCACGCCGGTATCGATCAGGGCGTATCCGTCCAGCAGGCGCACGAAGTGAACATGCCCAACGGGAAGTGGCAATTGCCAAATAGCGGGAGTGATCTTGATCAGTTCCATGGCGTCACGCTAATCCGTGATAGAGGAACGTTCTGTCCTTTTGCGCTGCGGGTGAATTATGCGCAGCGTGAACGACCCGGACTTGAAAAACCCTGGAAAAGGGTGACCCATGGATGAACGGCATGGCCCGGCCATGAGTGGGGCGGACCAGTTCTGGCGGACCATTTTCAAACGGTGCGAACCGGACGCGATCAACCGGGACCGAGGGCCCTTAGTCGTGCAGAGGCCGTACGGGCACCCAGCCCTGCCCCATGGCCCTGAAGACGTCGAGGGCGACGGCGTGCGCGAGTTGATCCACGGCGTACCGGGTGAGCGGCGGCTCGGACTGCGGCCGCAGCTGGCCCAGCGCCTCGCCCACGACGGCCGCGCTCCGGGCCGCGGCGAGCGCAACGCACTTTTCCGTGACTGGGGAACCTCATGGTGACCGAGGAGTTCAGCTCGCCGGAGACGCCGGGCGCGAGGTCCAGGATGCCGGCCCGACACGCGCGGCTGGGCCCGCCGGTACCTCGGGCACACCGAGGCGTCCCGTCGCCGCTTCGACGACCGAGGGCGCGGAGCGGGCCCGCCGCGTCGGACGGACGGTGGACCATCGGCCTGCGCGACCGCTTCCGCGCCGCCTTCGGCTGAGCGCGAGCCCGGCCGGGCACCGTGCGGGACCGCGGGCGGGGGAGGCCGTGGGCAGGGGTAGGGGGCCGTAGGGGCTGAAGGCGCCGGGGCACGTCCGTAGGCTTCCCACCGCCTTCCTCCCCCCACTCGCACGGGGACAACCGGACCCTCTACACCTCGGAAAGCGGTCGGTACGGCCATGACATCCGTCCTCATCACTGGTTGCAGCAGCGGTATCGGCCTGGAGACCGCGCTGGCGTTCGCCCGCAGGCGAGACCGCGTCCACGCCTGCGTACGCGATCCGGCCACCGCCGACGAACTGTTCCGGCGCGCCCGGGCCGAGGACCTCGTCCTCGACGTGCCCCGGCTGGACGTCACCGACGACGCCTCCGTCATCGCCACGGTCACCGAGGTGCAGGAACGGCACGGTCCTGTCGACGTGCTCGTCAACAACGCGGGCGTCGACCGCACCGGCCCCGTCGAGAACATGCCGCTCGACGAGGCACGCATGCTGATGGAGACCAACCTCTGGGGCCCACTGCGCACCGTGCGCGCGGTGCTGCCCGCCATGCGTGCCCGCCGCAGCGGCGTCATCGTCAACGTCTCCTCCCTCGCGGGTCGGACGTTCGCCGTGCCGCACGGCGGGTTCTACGCCGCCGGCAAGGCCGCCCTCGGTGCCCTCAGCGAGGCCCTGTCGGCGGAGGTACGCCCCTTCGGCATTCGCGTGGTGTGCCTCGAACCCGGCAGCTTCGCCTCCCGCATCCATCGCGACACCGTGGGCCGGGCCGCCCTGCCGGAGCCGTCCGAGGCCGGCCCGTACACCGCGGACCAGGAATGGATCGCGCGGTTCCTCACCCGTGTTCAGGAGGGCGCCGGGGACTGCGGCGAGGTGGCCGAGGCGATCCTCGCGGCCGTCGACGACCCCGACACACCGCTGCACACCCCTGTCGGCAAGGACGCGGAGACGGCCCTGCGGTACGTGGCGAACACCACGTACGAACAGTGGCTTCCGCTCTTCCTCGAACAGGCCGAGTCCCTCGCCGGACCGCGCCCTGTCGAGCGAGACCAGCCAGGCGGGTGACCGGCCGTCGGCTTCGGTCAGGCGAATGACGGCGGGATCCGTCCGGGCCCGCCGTCCTCTCGCGGAAGCGTGCCGGCGGTCAGGAGGAAGGACACGGCGTAGGTGAAGCGCCCGGTACGTACGGCCTCGTCGTACCGGGCCACGAAACGGTCCGCATCCGAGGGACCGAGGAAGCCCTGGTCCGCCGCGGCGTGCGCCGGGAGGCGGTCCAGGGGCCCTGGCTGCGGCTCGGTCAGTCGTGGATCCGGATGGAGCGCGACGGGCACAGGTCCGCCGTGCGGCGGACGCTGTCGTGCAGCGCTGCCACCGGCTTCTCCTGGAGGACGAGGACGAGGCCGTCGTCGTCCTGGTCGAAGACCTCGGGGCTGAGCAACGCGCACTGGCCGGAGCCGACGCACCGGTCGTAGTCGGTGGTCACACGCATGGCAGGGAATCCGATCGGATCGGCCGTCACCAGGTGACGGGCAGCTCGTAGACGCCGTAGACCATGGCGTCGTCCTTGAAACGCAGTTCCTCCGGAGCCACGGCCAGCCGGAGACCGGGGACACGGCGCAGCAGGGTGCCGTACACGATCTCCAGCTCCGCGCGGGCCAGGTTCGCCCCCATGCACTGGTGGATCCCGTATCCGAAGGCCAGGTGGCTGCGCGCCTCCTGGCGGCGGAGGTCGAGGGTGCCGGGGTCGGGGAAGACGGTCTCGTCGTGGTCGGCGGCGTTGTTCAGCGCGAGGATGCCCTCACCGGCGCGGATGGTGACCCCGCCCACCTCGATGTCCTCGACGGCGACCCGAGCGGTGCCGGAGTCGGAGATGGAGAACACCCGCAGCAGCTCCTCGACCGCGTTGGGCAGCAGCGCGGGGTCCGACCGCAGCTCGGCCAGGAGGTCCGGGTGCTCCAGCAGCGCCAGCACACCAAGGGCGATCATGTTGGCCGTCGTCTCGTGACCGCCCACCAGCATCATGCGCGCCATGGTCACCACGTCGACGTGATCGGCGACCTGCTCGGTGCGGTTCTTGTCCAGGAACCTGCTGATCAGGTCGTCGCCGGGCTCGGTCTCCTTGAGGGTGACGAGCTTGTCGAGGTACGCGTCCAGGGCCTGCACCGAGGCCCCGTACTCCTCCGGGCTGAGATCGTGGTTCATCATCGCCGCGGACCACGCCTCGAACTGGGCATGGTCCGCGTAGGGGACGCCCAGCAATTCGCAGATGGTCAGGGACGGCACCGGCAGGGCCAGGGCCGTGACCAGGTCCACCGGCCCGTCGGAGGCCAGCATGGCGTCGATGCGTTCGTCGACGATCTCCTGGATGCGCGGGCGCATCTCCTTCACCCGGCGCGCGGTGAACTCCGGTATCAGCATACGTCGTTGGGCGGTGTGGTCCGGCGGGTCCATGGACAACAGCATCAGCCGGACGTGCGCCAGCATCTCCTCGGAGATGTGGAACTGGTGCGGGTAGCCGGGCCGTTTCAAGTTGGAACTCACCCGCGGGTCACCGAGTACCTGACGGACGTGTTCATGCCGAGTGACCAGCCAGGTCGGCTTGCCGTTCACCTTCAGCTCGGCGCGCGACACCGGCTCGTCCGCGCGCAGTCCGGCGTACTCGGGCGGCTCGCTGAACGGACAGGTGCGCCGCATCGGGAAACGGGGATACGGCGACGCGGTCTCGGGCGCCGGGTCGGCGGACTGGGTCATGGTTGCCTCTCGGACGGGCGGGCTGACGGACTGCTGGGCTGAGGGACGGCTGGGCGGTCGGACGGCTGGGCGGTCGGGCTACGGGTGCACGGGCCGACGGGCCCACGAGCCGAGGGGCTGACGGACGGCGGTTCGGTTGGTGGGGGAGAGGTGCGTGTGGCGGTGCGGTCCGCCGCCGTCACCAGGTGACGGGCAGCTCGTACAGGCCGTAGACCATGGCGTCGTCCTTGAACCGCAGCTCCTCGGCCGGCGCGGCCAGCCGCAGTGTCGGTATCCGTCGCAGCAGCGTGGAGTAGACGACGTCGAGTTCCATCCGGGCCAGGTTCTGGCCGACGCACTGGTGGACGCCGTAACCGAAGGCCACGTGGCTGCGCGCCTCGCGGCGGACGTCCAGCCGGTCCGGGGCGGGGAAGACCCGCTCGTCGTGGTTGGCGGCGTTGTTCAGCGGCAGGATGCCGTCGCCTGTGCGGATGGTGACTCCGCCCAGTTCGATGTCCTCCATGGCCACGCGCGCCGTGCCCGCGTCGGAGATGGAGAAGAAGCGCAGCAGCTCCTCCACGGCGCGCGGCATCAGCTCCGGCTCCTCGCGCACGGCGGCCAGCTGTTCCGGGTGCTCCAGGAGGGCCAGGACGCCCAGCGCGATCATGTTGGCGGTGGTCTCGTGACCGGTCACCAGCATCAGCTTGGACATGCTGACGATGTCGGAGTGCTCCACCGCCGGAGTCTGCCGGTTGAACGCGATCAGCCGGCTGATCATGTCGTCGCCGGGCTCGCTCTCCTTCGCGGTGACCAGACCGTCGACGTAGTGGTCCAGCTCGTAGTGGGCGAGGCCCCGGTCCTCGTCGCTGACCTCGTGGTTCATGATGGCCCAGGCCCACCTCTCGAACCGGGCGTGGTCCTCGTACGGCACGCCGAGCAGTTCGCATATCACCAGGGACGGAACCGGCAGCGCGAGGGCGGTGACGAGGTCCACCGGACCGCCAGTGCCCTTGGCGAGCATCTCGTCGATCTGCTGGTCCACGATCTGCTGCACCCGGGCGCGCAGCTCGCGCATCCGGCGGACGCTGAACTCCGGTGCCAGCATGCGGCGTTGGACCGTGTGATCCGGAGGGTCCATGGAGAGGAAGGTGAGCGGGACCGACTGGAGCGTCTCCTCCGGCACCGGCACCTGGAGCGGATAGCCCGGCAGTTTCAGGTTGGCGCTCACCCGCGAGTCGCCGAGCAGGCTCTTGTACAGGTCGTGCCGCGTGACCAGCCAGGTCCGCTTGCCGTTGACCTTCAGCCGTGCCCGGGAGACCGGCTCGGTCTCGCGCAGCTCGGCGTAGGCGGGGGGAGGGCTGAAGGGGCAGCCCCGCCGCATCGGAAACTCCGGGATGGCGTCCTCGTCGGCCGCTTCGGCAGGTGCAGTCATGATGTCCTCTTCACGCGGGAGGGAGCGGGGCACGCCGACACCGCGGGAAGGGCTCCGGGCTCGGCGCCGGTGCGGCGCGGTCGGCCGTCTCCCGCACGCTAGGCAGCGTGGCCGGGGGTGGCCCACCCCTAGGCGCCCCTAACGACCTCGCCCACGATGGTCAGCGGCGTCGCGGCGTCCGGGATCTGCGCCTCCGGCGTTGTCGTCGGTTGCCGACGCTCCTTCCCCGAGCTCTCAGCTGCTTTCGAGCAGGGGAGACCCCATCCGAATCCCTCCTCCGCCTTGGATTCGAAGGCCCCGGACGCCGCTCCTTCTCCCACTGCCCATCGTGGGCGAGGTCGTAAGGGCTGTCCCGCAATCCGTGGCGGATCGGCGCACGGCGTCGGATGCGATGCGTCGCAAGACGGAGGGGCGCCCGCATCGTCGGGCGCCTGTCAGGGATGACGGGACAGCCCGTAGGGGCGGTTAGGGGTCCGTCGGACGCCGGGGCGGCGGCTAGCGTCGGCAGCGGACCACGGCGGAAGCACGGTCGTCCGGCGCCCGCGCCCGGCGCTCCGCACTCCGCGCTCCATGGTCCGGCCCGACCCCCGTGAGCGGACGGCCGCCGCGCCCCGTAGCCGAGCAGAGGTGATCAGCGTGTCCCCGGAACCCAGCGCGAAGGGGCTCGTCCCCAGCGCCAAGGGCACCATTCCCTTCGGGGAGTACCGGACCTGGTACCGGGTGACCGGCGACATCGGCGCGGGCCGTCCGGCGGTCGTCGTCGTGCACGGCGGGCCCGGCAGCACGCACGACTACCTGCTGCCGCTGGCCCGCCTCGCCGAGGACGGCTGGCCGGTCGTCCACTACGACCAGCTGGGCAACGGCGGATCGACCCATCTGCCCGGCAAGGGGGCCGAGTTCTGGACCGTCGACCTGTTCCTCGACGAGCTCGCCAACCTCGTACGGGAGTTGGGCGTCGCCGATGACTATGTGTTGTTCGGGCAGTCCTGGGGCGGCCCGCTGTGCGCCCGGCACGCCATGGGACGGCCGCCCGGACTGCGGGGCCTGGTCGTCGCCGACGCGCCCGCCTCGTACCCCGTCTGGCTGAAGGAGATGGCGCGGCTGCGCGCCGATCTGCCGCCGGACGTGCAACAGGCGTTGCTGCGGCACGAGGCGGACGGCACGTACGACAGCGAGGAGTACCTGGCGGCCATGCGGGTCTTCTACGAGCGCCACGTGTGCCGCCTCACCCCGTGGCCCCGCGACTTCCTCTCCTCCTTCATGGAGATCTACAACGACCCGACCGTCTACTACGCGATGAACGGGCCCAACGAGTTCCACGTCATCGGCTCCCTGAAGGACTGGTCGATCGTCGAGGACCTGCACACCATCCGCACGCCCACACTGCTCATCAGCGGCCGTCACGACGAGGCCACCCCGGACGTCGTCCGGCCTTACCACGAGCGCGTGCCCGGCGCCCGCTGGGAGATCTTCGAGGAGTCCAGCCATCTGCCGCACCTGGAAGAACCGGAACGGTTCTTCGAGGTCGTGACCGGGTTCCTCGACGGCCTGTGACAGCTCGACCCGTGACAGCGGCTCGGGACAGACGGCCTGCGACAGACGGCCTGCGACAGACGGCCTGCGACAGACGGCCTGCGACAGACGGCCTGCGACAGAAGGTTTGTGACAGCACATCGGAACAACGGGTACTTCACGACACCGGCCGCCGCACGCTGCCGGCACCTGCGAAAGGGGGCGGGGACACCGCCATGGCGTACGACACCGCTCTGGTCTTCCCCGGCATGGGACCCGTCCCGTTCTCCGAGGTGGGCCGGTTCATGGTCGCCAGCCCCTATGCCCGGGAACTCGTCGCCGTCGCGGACGAGGCGCTCGGCTACTCGCTCGTGGACGCCTTCCGGTGCGCCGACGGCGACTACTCGGAGGCGGCCCAGGTCGCCTTCTTCGTGAACAGCCTGGCCTGTGCCCACTGGGCCCGCGACCACCTGGGCGTCGAACCGGACATCGTCGCCGGCCCCAGCTTCGGCGAGAAGGCCGCCCTCGCCTACACCGGGGCCCTGGAGCTGCCCGACGCCGTCCGGCTGACCGCCGGGATCGCGCGCTGCCTCGACGACTACTTCGCCGACCACCACCAGGACGTCGTCACCCTCTCCTTCGCCCGCGCCCCGCGCGAGGGACTGGACGCGATCCTCGCCGAACTCGACGACGCGGGGGAGTGGCACGAGATCTCCTGCCGCGTCGACGAGGACTTCTGGATGGTCTCCCTGGCCGAGCGGCGCGTGGAGTGGATGCGGGAACGGCTCCGCGCCATCGGCAGCCTCCCCCTGTACACCATGCGGCCCCCCATGCACGCCTCAGCGTTCGCCCCGCTGCGCGCCAGGGCGGAACGCGAGGTGGTCTCCCGCCACACCTTCACCGACCCGGCGCTGCCGGTCGTCGCCGACCAGGACGGCAGGCTGCTGCACACCGGTGCGGAGCTGCGCACCATGCTGCTCGACGGCTTCGACCACCCGATGGACTGGCCGAGTGTCGTCACGGCACTGCGGGACGCGGGCGTGCGACGGCTGTGCGTCGCCGGGCCCGACAGCCTCTTCGGCCGGGTTCCCCTCACCACCCGCACCTTCGACGTCGTCGCAGCACATCCCCGCCTCGCGATGACGCCCCGGCGCCGCTCGCGCGCCGCCTGAACCCGCCCGCGCGCTGCCTGAACCCGCCCGGGCCCGAACGAACTTGAACGCACCTGGACGAACCCGTCCGGGCACGGCCTGTACCCGACCGAACGATCAGCAGGAGGCACACCCGATGTGGGACGACCGGTTCGAAGAGATACTCCGCACCTTCCTGCCGTTCCTGCCCCCGCAGGAACCGCTGACCGCCGACACCGAGCTCAAGGACCTCGGCCTGGACTCCCTCGGCACGGTCCAGTTGCTGGGCACCCTGGAGGAGACGTACCAGGTGCGCTTCCTCGACAGCGCGCTGACCATGGACACCTTCCGTACCGCGGGCGTGCTGTGGGAGACCGTCGAAGGCATGCTCCAGCGCACCACGAGCTGACGGGGCGGCCACCGTGGATCCCACCGATCCCACCATGGACGGGACGCTGTCCGGACGGTTCCTGCGCGGCCTGGCCCTGGCGCCCGAGCGGCCCGCGCTGCGGATCGACGGCGCCGCTGTCGCCTACCGCGAACTGCACGAACGGGCCCTGCTGCTCGCCGGATCGCTGCTCGCCGGCTTCCCCGGCCGGCCGCCCGCCGTCGGCGTGCTGGCGGGCAAGGGGCCGACGGCGTACGCGGCTCTCCTGGCCGGTCTCCACAGCGGTGCCGTCGTCGTACCCCTGCAACCGGCCTTCCCGGTCGCCCGCACCCGGCAGATGATCGAGGCGGCCGGGGTGGGAGCCCTGATCGCCGACGACGACGCCCTGCCCGCGCTGACCGCGCTGCACGAGAACGGTGTCCGGCTGCCCACTCTGTTCGCCCCGGGCGGACAGCCGATGCCGGTGATTCCCGTCGACCCCGACAGCACGCTCAAGGCGCCGATGCCCGCCCGCCCGGCGGACGTCGCCCATGTGCTGTTCACCTCCGGATCCACCGGCCGGCCCAAGGGCGTACCGGTCACCCACGCCAACACCGCGCACTACTTCGCGCTGCTAGACGAGCGCTACGACTTCGGTCCGCGGGACGTCTTCTCGCAGACCTTCGACCTCAACTTCGACTGCGCGATCTTCGACCTGTTCTGCGCCTGGGGCGCCGGGGCCACCGTCGTCCCCGTCCCCGCGCGCGCCTACGCGCACCTGCCGGAGTTCGTGGCCGAGCAGGGGCTGACCGTGTGGTTTTCCACGCCCAGCGCGATCACGCTGGTGCGGCGCACCGGCGGGCTCGCGCCCGGTGCCCTGCCGTCGCTGCGCCGGAGCTTCTTCGCGGGGGAGGCGCTCAGCCGCCGCGACGCCGAGGACTGGATGGCCGCCGCCCCCGGCACCGTGCTGGAGAACCTCTACGGGCCGACCGAACTCACCATCACCGTCAGCGCGCACCGGTGGCGGCCCGGCCGGGAGCACCCGCACGACATGGTTCCGATCGGTGATGTGCACCGGGGGCACCGCGTACTGCTGCTGGCCGACGACGGCTCGCCGAGCGGCGGCGACTCGCCGAGCACCGATGAGCGCTCGCCGAACGTCGGCGAAGAGGGCGAACTGTGCATTGCAGGGCCGCAGTTGACGCCCGGATACCTCGATCCGGCCGATGATGCCGGGCGCTTCCTGGAACGGGACGGGCAGCGTTTCTACCGCACCGGCGACCGGGTCCGCCGCACCGAGCGCGACGGCTGGCTCTACCTCGGCCGTCAGGACGCCCAGGCGCAGGTGCACGGCGTACGGGTGGAACTGGCCGAGGTCGACGCCGCCGTGCGCGCCTGTCCGGGCGTCGAGGACGCGGTGACCGTCGCGGTCCCCGTCGACGGCACGGCCGAACTCGCCGTCTTCCACACCGGTGCCCCCGTACCGCCCGCCCGGCTCGCCCGTCACCTGCGGGAGCTGCTGCCCGCCGCGGTCGTCCCCCGGGCCTACCACCATCTGGACGCGCTCCCGCTCAACACGAACCGCAAGACGGACCGCAGGGAGCTCACCTCCCGAGCCGAAGCCCTGCGGCGGCGGCCCGCCGGGTCCGCGAGCAGGGGCGAAGGACGGCAGGAGGCGCAGTGACAGGAACGAAAGCAGCGACAGAAAAAGCCACAGCCACCGTCGCAGGAGCAACAGGAGCAACAGGAGCAACAGGAGCAACAAGGGCTACGGGAGCGACAGAAGCGATGGGGGCGACAGGAAGGACGGCAGGAACCGCCGTGAACGGTCGAACGACAACGCGGGCTCGCATCGACGCCCTGGTGCACGACCTGCTCGACGAGGCCACCGCCGAACACCCCGATGCGACGGCGGTCGCCGACAGCGCCGGGCAGTGGACCTACCGGGAGCTCACCGCCCGGAGCCACGCCGTCGACGCCTGGCTGGGGGCACAGGGTGTGGGGCACGGCGACCGGGTCCTGGTGCAGCTGCCCAGCACCCGCGAACTCGTCGCCCTGCTGTACGGCACGGCGCGCCGGGGCGCCGTCCTCGTCCCCGTCAACACCGGCATGAAGGGCTACCACCTGCGCGCGGTCGTCGAGAACGCGGAACCCTCGCTGGTGATCGTCACCGACCCCGCCGTCGACCGCGTCGCCGCGCTCGCGGACGGGATCCCCGTGCACGGCCTGGAAAGGACCTGGCAGGAGATCACCGAACTGCGCGAGATGGAGGCGCGCGGGGACGGCGGTCCCGTCGGCCACGAGGACATCGCCGTCCTCGTCTACACCTCGGGGTCCACCGCAGCCCCCAAGGCCGTCGTCTGCCCGCACGGTCGGATGGTCTTCGCGACCGAGGCCATCAACCTCGAACTCGGCTACCGGCCCGACGACGTGGTCTTCTGCCGCTTCCCCATCTCCTGGGACTATGGCCTCTACAAGGTGCTGCTCACCGCCGCCGGACACAGCAGCCTCGTGCTCGCCGACGGCGAGTCCGACCTGGCGCTGCTGCGCCGCATCCGGGAGACCGGGGCCACGGTCGTCCCCATCGTGCCGTCCCTGGCCACCATGATCTGCGCGCTCGCCGAACGCGAACCGCGCCGGGAATCCTCCGTCCGCATGTTCACCAACACCGGTGCCGCGCTGCCGAAGACCACCGCCGACGGGCTGCGTACGGCGTTCCCCGGCGCCGAGGTGATCACCCAGTTCGGGCAGACGGAGTGCAAACGCGTCTCCGTGCTGCCCCCCGAACACCAGGACGCCAAGCCCGAATCGGTCGGCCGGCCGCTCCCCGGCACCCGTGCCTTCGTCGTCGACGACGAAGGCACTCCGCTGCCGCCCTGGCGGACGGGGGAGATCGTCGTCGAGGGACCGCACGTCATGCCGGGCTACTGGCGCGCGCCGGAGCAGACCGGGCGTGCCTTCCGGCGTGCTCCCGACGGCGGACTACGCCTGCACACCGGCGACTTCGGGCACGTCGACGAGGACGGATTCCTGTTCTACGAGGGCCGTCGGGACGACATGTTCAAGCACAAGGGCGTCCGCATGAGCACCACCGAGATCGAGGCCGCCGCCACGGACATCCCCGGCGTCCGCGCCGCCGCCGTCCTGCCGCCCGCCCCCGGCCGGGACCTCGCGGTCTTCGCCGAGGGCGACATCGACCCGCACGTCCTGCTCAGGGAGCTGTCCCTGCGACTGGAGCCCGCCAAGGTGCCCGGGGTCAGCCGCGTCGTCGACGAACTGCCGCTGACCCCGCACGGCAAGCACGACCGCAAGCGGCTCGTCCACATCCTGGAGAACCCGGAAGGAACGTCCACGCCGTGACCGGCCCCACCGAACTCGCCCGGCGCTTCGGCACCCCCGCCTACGTCTACGACCTGGACCGGGTCGCGGCGGCGCGCGACGACCTGTTCGCCGCACTGCCCGACGAGGTCGCCGTGTTCTACGCGGCCAAGGCCAACCCGCACCCGGAGATCCTGCGCGAACTGCGCACCGGCGCCGCCCACGGGACCGACGGCTCCCACAACGCCCGCGACACTCGCAACACCCGCGCCTGTCGAGCGGAGATCAGCTCCGTCGGCGAACTCGACGCCGTGCTGCGGGCCGGGTACGACGGCAGCGAGGTGCTGTACACCGGTCCGGGCAAGACCACCGGGGAACTGGCCGAGGCGATGACCCGGGGCGTGCGGATGTTCTCCGTCGAATCCCTCGGCGATCTGCGGCGCGTCGGCGAGACGGCCGTACGGCTCGGCGTCACCGCCGACTGCCTGATCCGGGTCAACAACGCGACCGGGGCGGCGGCCACCAGCATCCGCATGACCGGTGTGCCCTCGCAGTTCGGCTTCGACAGCGAGACCCTGCCCGGGCTCGCCGCCGAACTGCGCGAGGTGCCCGGCACCACCCTGGCCGGACTCCACTTCTTCCCGCTCAGCAACGCCAAGGACGAGGCGAGCCTCGTCGCCGAGTTCCGGCACACCATCGCCACCGCCGCCGCGCTCCGGGACGCCCTCGGCGTGCCGTTCCGCTTCGTCGACATCGGCGGCGGCTTCGCCGCCCCGTACGCGGTCCAGGGACACCGCCCCGCCTACGGCGGACTGCGCGACGCCCTGACCGCCTCGCTCGACGAGCACTTCCCCGGCTGGCGGGACGGCGCCCCGCGCATCGCCTGCGAGTCGGGCCGCTACCTGGTCGCCGACAGCGGCTCCCTGCTCACCACCGTTGTCAACGTCAAGGACAGCCGGGGCACCCGCTACGCCGTCCTCGACGCCGGCATCAACACCTTCGGCGGGATGTCCGGCCTCGGCCGCATCCTGCCGGTCTCCGTCGAACCGCACGAGTCCGTCGGCACCGACGGCACCCCGGCCCACCTCGCCGGACCGCTGTGCACCCCCGGCGATCTGCTCGGCCGGGCCGTCCCGCTGCCCGACCCGGCCCCCGGGGACCTGCTGACCGTCCCCAACGCCGGTTCCTACGGACCCACCGCCAGCCTGCTGATGTTCCTCGGCAGGCCCGCTCCCGCCGAGATCGTCGTCCGCGGCGACGACCTCGTCTCCGTCTCCCGTATCCAGCACATCCGAACCTATGAACACGGACAGGCCCTGTGATGAGTGACGTCCCCACCCCCGCCCCCGGCGACCGGCCCGTGCTCGTGGCCGGCGGCATCTCCGACTCGCACACCTGGAACCTGGTCTACCTCCAGCTCCTGATCGAGGAGCACGGCCACCGTGTGGTCAACCTCGGCCCCTGCGTGCCCGAGGACCTACTGATCCGCGAGGCCGTGTCCCACGACCCCGCCCTCGTCGTGATCAGCAGCGTCAACGGGCACGGCTACCACGACGGCATGCGCACGGTCACCCGGCTGCGCGAGCACCCCGCGCTCGCCGCCGTACCCGTCGTCATCGGCGGCAAGCTCGGCATCGCCGGACCCTGCGACGAGTCGGAGACGACCGCGCTGCGCGCCGCCGGTTACGACGCGGTCTTCGACGACAGCGCCGAAGGCGTCACCGTCTTCCGGGGAATGCTCGACGCGCTGCCCCAGCGAGCCCTGGTGTGACCGCTGCCCCGGCGGGCCCCGATGCGTCCGGCGCCGGGTTCGGCGCGTTCGTGCGCCGGGCCCACGACGCCGGACGGCTGGTGGTACAGCCCCGGATGGGCATGAGCGACCCGGACCGGATGCGGACCGGGCTGCTCGCCACCCGGGACGCCGCCGCGACGACCGTCGGCACGCTCACCCTGGACAGCTACACCCGGGTCGGCGACCTGGAGTCGGCGCAGCTCGCCGTCCTCGAAGGCGCCGACCTCAACGGCTATCCGCTGGCCAGCCACGAGACCACCACCACCGGCCGGGTCCTCGACGGGATCCACGGCCCCGCCTTCCCGGTGCAGGTACGGCACGGCTCGGCGGCACCCCAGCACATCTTCCGGGCACTGATGGCCGTGGGACTCGACGCGTCGGAGGGCGGGCCGGTCTCCTACTGCCTGCCGTACGGCAGGGTCCCCTTGCGCGAGTCCGTCGCCCACTGGTCCGAGTCCTGCGAACTGCTCGCCACCCTGCGCACGACGAGCGGCGCGGAACCGCATCTGGAGACCTTCGGCGGCTGCATGCTGGGTCAGCTCTGCCCGTCCGGGCTCCTCGTGGCGATCAGCGTGCTGGAGGCGCTGTTCTTCCGGCGACACGGAATCCGGAGCATTTCCGTGAGCTACGCCCAGCAGACGCATCCGCGTCAGGACGCCGAGGCGGTGGCCGCATTGCGCAGCCTGTGCGCGAGGTTCCTCCCGGACACCGAATGGCACGTCGTCGTCTACGCCTACATGGGACTGTTCCCGGAGACGGAGCACGGGGCCCGCCGACTGCTCGCCGAAGCCGCCGCACTGACCGTCGCGAGCGGCTCGGAACGCCTCATCGTGAAGACCGTCGCGGAATCCCGGCGCATCCCGACGGTGGCGGAGAACGTCGCCGCCCTGGAACACGCGGCCGACGCCGCCGCGCGCACCGCCCGCGCCCCGCTGGACGGCACCGCGACGGAGACGTACGCCGAGGCGTACGCGCTGGTCGACGCGGTGCTCAACCTGGACGACGACCCCGGCGCCGCACTGCTGAAGGCGTTCGCCGAAGGCCGGTTGGACGTCCCCTACTGCCTGCACCCGGACAACGCCGGACGCAGCAGGAGCTACATCGCGGCGGACGGCCGGCTGCGCTGGGCGGATGTCGGGAGGATGCCGCTGACCGGTGTCGCCGACGTGCGTCCGGCACATGCCGTCACCGCCGCGGAACTCCTCGATTCCCTGTCCTACGTGAGGCGTTCATTCGACCTCCAAGTCCCCTTGGAAACAGCTGGGTCGAACGACTCCCTGCTTAGGGGTGCTTAAGGGTACGGCCCCTTCGGGGGCGTCATTACGGTGAGGAAAAAGGCGGAGAACGGTGACGACGGTGACGGCCGGAAGTGGAGACACGTGGATGAACGGGCCCGGTTCCGAATCAGCCCTGGCACGACTGCTCGCCACGTCCGTACCGTCACGCCACCGCACCCTGGTCACGGAGCTGGTACGCACCGCCGTGGCGGAGGCGATCCAGGCGGCCCGGCCGGGCACCCCGCACCCCCTGGACGCGTCCGTCCCGCTGGCGGAACAGGGGCTCGACTCGCTCGCGGCGATCGACCTGCACCGGCGACTGACCGAACGGACCGGTCTCGACCTGCCGGTCGGTCTCGCCTATGACTGCCCCACCCTGCCCGACCTGGCCGACCGACTGCTCGCCGGCGCCAGGGGCGCGGGGGCTCAGGGCGTCGCGGACGGCCTCCCGGGCGGCTGGTCGGAGGCGCCGGGCGGTGCCGGTCCCGCCGACGAACCCGTGGCCGTCGTCGGCATCGGCTGCCGTTTCCCCGGCGGCATCGACACCCCGGCCGGACTGTGGCGGCTGCTGAGCGCGGGCGGCGAGGTCCTGTCCGGCTTCCCGCACGACCGGGGCTGGGACCTGGAACGCCTCTTCCACGACGACCCCGAGGTGCCCGGCAGCTCCTACGCCCGCGCCGGTGGATTCCTCGACACGGCCACCGACTTCGACGCCGAGTTCTTCGGCATCAGCCCGCGCGAGGCCCTCGCCATGGACCCGCAGCAGCGCCTGGTCCTGGAGACGTCCTGGCGCGCCCTGGAGGACGCGGGCATCGACCCCGCCGCGCTGCGCCGCACCCCGGCCGGCATGTTCTTCGGCGCCGAGGTCCAGGAGTACGGGCCGCGCCTGCACGACGCCCCGGACGGCCTCGACGCCCATCTGCTGGCCGGCAACGCCTCCAGCGTCATCTCCGGCCGGGTCGCCTACGTGCTGGGCACCGAGGGACCGGCGGTCACCGTCGACACCGCGTGCTCCGCGTCCCTGGTCGCCGTCCACCTGGCCTGCCGCTCGCTGCGGCAGGGCGAATCCTCGCTGGCGCTGGCCGGGGGCGTGGCCGTGATGGGTGGGCCCGGCGTCTTCACCGCGTTCAGCAGACAGCGCGGCCTGTCCGCCGACGGCCGCTGCAAGGCGTTCGCCGCCGCCGCGGACGGCACCGGTTTCGGCGAGGGCGTCGGCGTCCTCGTCCTGGAACGGCTCTCCGACGCCCGCCGCAACGGACACCACGTCCTCGCCGTCGTCCGGGCCTCCGCCGTCAACCAGGACGGCGCGTCCAACGGCCTCACCGCCCCCAACGGCCTCTCCCAGCAACGGCTGATCCGCCGGGCACTGGCCGAGGCGGGGCTCACCGCCGCCGACATCGACCTGGTCGAGGCGCACGGTACGGGCACCCGGCTCGGGGACCCCATCGAGGCGACCGCGCTGCTCGCCACCTACGGGCAGGGCCGCCCGGCCGGGGCGCCCCTGCTGCTCGGCTCGGTCAAGTCCAACCTGGGCCACACCCAGGCCGCCGCCGGCGTGGCCGGAATGATCAAGGCGATCCTCGCCATGCGGCACGGACAGGTACCCGCGACTTTGCACGTCGACGCCCCCAGCCCGCACATCGACTGGTCCTCCGGCGACATGGAACTCGTCACCGAGGCGCGGACCTGGCCGGACACCGGCCACCCGCGCCGGGCCGGGGTCTCCTCCTTCGGCGTCAGCGGAACCAACGCGCATGTCATCCTGGAGCAGCCGGAGCCCGAGCCCGAGGACCGTTCCGAGGGGGCGGTACCCTCGCCCCGGCCCCCGGCCGTTCCCGTTCCGCTGCCCTTCCCCCTGTCCGCGCGCGGCACGGCCGCCCTGCGCGCCCGCGCCGCCGACCTGCTGCCGCTCGTCGACAGCGCGGAACCCGCCGACCTCGCGCGCGCCCTCGCCACCACCCGCGCCGCCCTCCCCGACCGGGCCGTCCTCGTCGCCTCCGACCGCGCCGAACTGCGCGAGGCGCTCACCGGCCTCGCCTCCGGCACCGTCCCGCCCACCGGACGGGTGCCCGGCGAGCTCGGCCTCCTGTTCACCGGGCAGGGCAGCCAGCGCCCCGGCATGGGCCGCGAACTCGCCGCCGCGTACCCCGAGTTCGCCGACGCCCTCGACGACGTCTGCGCCCACTTCGACCTCCAGCTCCCGCATCCCCTGAAGGACGTGCTGTTCGCCGGTCCGGGCACACCCGAGGCGGAACTCCTGCACCGCACCGAGTACGCGCAACCGGCCCTGTTCGCCGTCGAAGTCGCCCTGTTCCGGCTGCTGGAGAGCTGGGGGCTGCGCCCGGACCACCTCGCCGGGCACTCCGTCGGCGAGATCGCCGCAGCCCACGCGGCCGGGGTCCTCACCCTTCAGGACGCCACCATCCTGGTCGCCGCGCGGGGCCGCCTCATGCAGGCACTGCCCGAGGGCGGCGCCATGGTCGCCGTACGCGCCGCCGAGGACGAGGTCGCGCCGCTCCTCACCCCGCGCACCGGCATCGCCGCCGTGAACGGGCCCGCATCCGTCGTCGTCTCCGGCGACACGGACGACGTGGAGCGCATCGCGGGCGAACTCGCCGCGCGCGGGCACGACACCAAGCGCCTGCGCGTCGGCCGCGCCTTCCACTCGCCGCTGATGGAACCGATGCTGGACGAGTTCCGCCGGGTCGTACGGGTGCTGGACTACGCCGAACCCACCGTGCCGGTGGTGTCCACCGTGACCGGCGGCCCCGTCGGCGGCGAACTGCGCGACCCGGAGTACTGGGTGGAGCACGTCCGGGCCCGGGTCCGCTTCCACGACGCCGTGCGGTGGCTCGCCGACGCCGGGGTACGGACGTTCCTGGAGGTCGGGCCGGACGCGGTGCTGTCCGCGATGGGCCCGGACTGTCTCGATGCGACCGACGCGCCCGGCACCGCCTTCCTGCCGGTGCTGCGGCGCGAGCGGCCCGAGGCGCGCGAGGCCGTCTCCGCGCTCGCCGCCGCGCACGCCCGTGGTGTCCCCGTCGACTGGGCGCGGCACTTCGCGGGGGCGCCCGCCCACCGCGTCGAACTGCCCGGCTACCCCTTCCAGCGGCGCCGCTTCTGGCTGGAGCCGGGCGCTCCCGTCGACGCGGCCGGACTCGGCCAGGTCGCCGCCGGTCACCCGCTGCTGGCGGCGGCAGTGGCGGTCGGGGCGGAGGGCGTCGTGCTGACCGGGCGGCTCTCCACCCGTACCCATCCCTGGCTCGCGGACCACGTCATCGCCGGGCGCGTGCTGATGCCCGGTACCGCCTTCGTCGAACTCGCCCTGCGGGCCGGCGACCACGTCGGCGCCACCGTCCTGGAGGAACTGACCCTCGGCGCACCGCTGGTCCTGGCCCCCGACGAGGACGTCGCCGTCCAGGTGGCCGTCGGCGAACCCGACGACACCGGGCGGCGTACCGTCACCGTCCACTCGCGCGCCGCCGACGGCGCCCCTTGGACCCGGCACGCGGCGGGCACGCTCACCGACACCGCCGTACCGGGTGCCGCCGCGCCGCACGGCGGCGGATCGGACGGCGGCGCGTCGGCGCAATGGCCGCCGTCCGGGGCCGAAACCCTCGACGTCAGCGGGGCCTACGCCGATCTGGCCGAACAGGGTTACACCTACGGACCCGCGTTCCAGGCCCTGCGCGCCGCCTGGCGGCACGGCGAGCACGTCTACGCCGAGGTCGCCCTGTCCGGGGACGCCGCCGCCGACGCCACGCACTTCGGGATCCACCCCGCGCTGCTGGACGCCGCGCTGCACGCCGCCGACCTCGACACCCCGCCGCGCGCCGAGGTGCTGCTGCCGTTCGCCTGGACCGGCGTCCGCCTGCACGCCACCGGCGCCACCGCGCTGCGGGTACGGATCACCCGCACCGGCGACGACACCCTCGCCCTGCGCCTCGCCGACGCCACCGGCGCCCCGGTGGCCGACATCGACGGCATGACCTCCCTGCCCGTACCGGACGACGACGTCCTCCACGCCGTGCGGTGGTCCCCGTATCCCCGGCCGACGACCGCCGCTCCCCTGCGCATCGCCGTTCTCGGCGCCGCCCCGGCCACGAGCGACGTGCCGCGCGACGGCGAGGGCCGCGGCACGGCCGATGCCCCCGGCGCGGACGGCGCACCGCGCGAGGACGCCGTCGCGGACACCCTCGCCCGCGCCCTGGACGCGCTGCTCGACGGCCCCGTACCGGACGCCGTGGTGCACCGCCCGGCCGGTCCGCCCGAGGCCGATGTCGACGACGCGCGCGCCCACGTCCTGCGGGTGCTGCGCCTGCTGCGCGTCTGGCAGTCCGACGAACGGCTGGCCGGCACCCGCCTCGTGGTCGTCACCCCGCCCGACAGCCCCGCCCACGCCGCGGTGCGCGGACTGGTCCGCTCCGCCCAGGCGGAGAACCCCGGCCGTTACGTCCTCGTCGAGCACGACTCCCTGCCCTCCGAGTCCGAACTCCGCCGGGTGCTCGCCACCGGCGAGCCCGAACTCTCCCTCGTCGACGGGCGGTTCGCCGTGCCCCGGCTGGCCGCCGAACCGGCCGCCCGGCCCCGGCACGACGCAGACTGGGGCACGGTCCTCATCACCGGTGGCACCGGCGGTCTCGGCGCACTGCTCGCACACCACCTGGTGCGTGCCCACGGCGTGCGCCGACTGGTGCTCGTCGGCCGTCACGGCCACGCGTCCGCACTGCGCGCCGAACTGGCCGCGCTCGGTGCCGAGGCGACCGTCGCGGCCTGCGACGTCGGCGACCGGGAGGCGCTGCGCGCGCTGCTGGACCGCCACCCCGTCGACTCCGTGATCCACGCCGCGGGCACCGTGCGCGACGGCATCGTGGAGAGCCTCACCGACGCCATGGTCGACGAGGTCTTCCACGCCAAGGCGGCGGGCGCCTGGCACCTGCACGAACTCACCCTCGGCCGGGAACTCTCCCACTTCGTGCTGTTCTCCTCGCTCGCCGCCGTCCTCGACGGGCCGGGCCAGGGCAACTACGCCGCCGCCAACGCCTACGTGGACGCGCTCGCCGCCCATCGCGCGGCCCGGGGGCTGCCGGCCACGGCCCTCGCCTGGGGCCTGTGGGACACCGGCACCGGTATGGGCGCCGCCCTGGACACCGCCGCCCTGGAACGCGTGGCCGCCACCGGCGTACCGGGACTGTCCGCCGAGGAATCGTTGCGCCTCTTCGACGCGGCCGTACGCTCCGACCGGCCCCACCTCGTCCCCGTACGGATCGACGCCCCCGTCGTGCGCCGCCGCCCCGACGGCGTTCCGCCGCTGCTCAGTGCCCTCGTCCGGCCCGTCGCCCGCCGGGCCGCCGCCTCCGAGCCCCACCGGGAGAAGGAAGGACTGGGGGCACTGCCCGCCGCCGAGCGCGAACGCGCCCTGCTGGACCTGGTGCGCACCGAGGTCGCGGCGGTGCTGCGGTACGACGCGCCCTCCGCCATCGACCCCGGGCGGGCCTTCACCGAACTCGGCTTCGACTCGCTGGCCGCCGTCGAACTGCGCAACCGGCTCAACACCGTGACCGGGCTGCGCCTGCCCGCCACCCTCGTCTTCGACCACCCCACCTCGCGCGCCCTCGCCGATCACATGCACGACACCCTTTTCGGCTCCGGCGGGCGGTCGTCGGCGGAGCCCGCGCCCGCCGTCACCGGGCGGCGCCCCGCCGACGGCGACGGTGACGACCCGATCGTCATCGTCGGCATGAGCTGCCGGTACCCCGGCGGAGTGCGCTCCCCGGAGGACCTGTGGCGGCTCGTCGCCGACGGCGTCGACACGGTCGGTCCCTTCCCGGCCGACCGCGGCTGGGACACCGAGGCGCTGTACGACCCCGAGCCCGGCACCCCCGGCCGCACCTACACCCGGGAAGGCGCCTTCCTTTACGACGCGGCCGACTTCGACGCCGACTTCTTCGGCATCAGCCCGCGCGAGGCGGTCGCCATGGACCCGCAGCAGCGGCTGCTGCTGGAGGTGTCCTGGGAGGCGCTGGAGCGTTCCGCCATCGATCCGGCGGCGCTGCGCGGCTCGCGCACCGGTGTGTTCGCGGGCGTCATGTACCACGACTACGGCACCTGGCTGACCGAGGTGCCGGACGACCTCGCCGCCTACCTCGGCAACGGCAGCCTGGGCAGCGTCGTCTCCGGCCGGGTCGCGTACGCCCTGGGGCTGGAGGGCCCGGCCGTCACCGTCGACACCGCCTGCTCCTCCTCGCTGGTCACCCTGCACCTGGCCGCGCAGGCGCTCCGGCAGGGCGAGTGCGACCTGGCGCTGGTCGGCGGTGTCACCGTCATGTCCACCCCGGACACCTTCGTCGACTTCTCCCGGCAACGCGGCCTGGCAGCCGACGGCCGCTGCAAGTCGTTCGCCGCGGCGGCCGACGGCACCGGCTGGGGCGAGGGCGTCGGCATGCTCGTCGTCGAACGGCTCTCCGACGCCCGCCGCAACGGCCACCGGATCCTGGCCGCGGTCCGCGGTTCCGCCGTCAACTCCGACGGCGCGTCCAACGGGCTGACCGCCCCCAACGGCCCCTCCCAGCAACGCGTCATCCGCGCCGCGCTCGCCGCCGCCCGCCTCGCCCCGGCCGATGTCGACGCGGTCGAGGCGCACGGCACCGGCACCACCCTCGGCGACCCGATCGAGGCACAGGCGTTGCTGGCCACGTACGGCCAGGACCGGCCGGACGACGCACCCCTCTGGCTCGGCTCCGTCAAGTCGAACATGGGCCACACCCAGGCCGCCGCCGGAGTCGCCGGAATCATCAAGATGGTCATGGCGATGCGGCACGGCACCCTGCCCCGCACCCTGCACGTCGACACACCCTCCCACCAGGTCGACTGGACGGCGGGCGCGGTACGCCTGCTCACGGAGGAGCGGCCCTGGCCGGGGGCGGCGGACCGTCCGCGCCGGGCGGGGGTGTCCTCGTTCGGGATCAGCGGCACCAACGCCCATGTCATTCTTGAGGAGTTCGCGGGGGAGCCCGCCGGGACGGGGCCGCGGACCGCCGGTCCGGACGCAGACGGGCACGACGGTGCGGGAGCGCACCCTCTCGCCACGCCGCCCGTACTCGCCCTTCCGGTCTCCGCCCGCTCGCCCGAGGCCCTGCGCGGCCAGGCGGCCCGTCTGCGGGAACTGAACGGCACCCCGGTCGCCGAACTCGGCCTCGCCCTGACCACCACCCGCACCACCCACCCGTACCGCGCCGTCGTTCTCGCCCCCGGTGAGGAGTGGGCCGCCGAGGCCCTGGACGCCCTCGCCCACGGGCACGAGGCACCCGGCCTGCTCGTCAGCGGTTCTGCCACCGACGGCACCCTGGCCTGTCTGTTCTCCGGGCAGGGCGCCCAGCGGCCCGGCATGGGCCGGGACTGGTACGACACCTTCCCGGTCTACGCCGAGCACTTCGACCGCACGGCCGAACTCTTCGCCAAGCACCTGGAACGGCCGCTCGCCGAAGTGGTCCTCGGCGACCACCCCGACGTACTGGAACGGACCGCCTACACCCAGGCCGCCCTCTTCACCACCCAGGTCGCCCTCTACCGGCTGCTGGAGTCCTTCGGGCTGCGGCCCGACTGGCTGGCCGGCCACTCCGTCGGCGAGTTCGCCGCCGCGCACGTCGCCGGTGTGTGGTCGCTCCAGGACGCCGTCACCGCCGTCGCGGCGCGCGGCAGGCTCATGCAGGCGCTGCCCGAGGGCGGTGCGATGACCGCCGTACAGGCCGCCGAGGACGAGGTGCGGCCGCTGCTGGACGAACGGTGCGACATCGCCGCGGTCAACGGCCCGCGCGCCGTGGTCGTCTCCGGGGACGAGGACGCCGTCGCCGCCGTCGCCGCGCACTTCGCCACCACCCGGCGACTGCGCGTCTCGCACGCCTTCCACTCGCCGCGCATGGAACCCGTGCTGGACGAGTTCCGCCGGATCATGGCCGCCCTGCCGGCCGGGGAACCCACCCTGCCGATCGTCTCCACCCTCACCGGCGCCCGGGCCACCGCCGCCGAACTCGGCTCCGCCGACTACTGGGTACGGCACGTACGGGAGACCGTCCGCTTCGCCGACGCCGTGGGGACGCTGGCCGCGCAGGGCGCCGACACCTTCCTCGAACTCGGCGCCGCCCCCGTCCTGACGGCCCTCGGCCCGGACTGCCTCCCGGACGCGGAGGAGGCCGCGTTCGTCCCCACCGCCCGCAAGGACACCGCCGAGGTGCCCGGTCTGCTGGCCGCCCTGGCCGCCGTGCACACCCGCGGCTCGGACGTCGACTGGGCGGTCCTCTACGACGGCCTCCCCGGGGACCGCGTCGAACCGGGGCGCCGCGACGAACCCGTGCGTCACGTCGAAGCGGGGCGCCGCGTCGAACCCGGACGTTGTGTCGAGCTGCCCACCTACGCCTTCCAGCACCGTCATTACTGGCTGCCGACATCCACCGCCACCGCCAAGGGCGACGCCACCGGTCACGGCCTCGCGGCCGTCGACCACCCCTTCGTGAGCGCCCGCCTCGACCTGCCGGGCGACGGCGGAACCCTGCTCACCGGCCGGATCTCCACCGCCGCCCACCCGGTGCTCGCCCAGCACGCCGTGCTCGGCTCGGTGCTGGTGCCCGGCGCCGCCCTCGTCGATCTCGCCCTGTACGCGGGAGAGTTGACGGGACGCCCGGTGCTGGAGGAACTCACCCTCCAGGCCCCGCTGGCCCTGCCCGGGAACGGTGCCGTGCGGATCCAGGTCGCGCTCCGGCCCGACGGCGGTGTGGAGATCCACTCCCGGCCCGCCGACGCGCCCGAGGACGAGAGCTGGACCCGGCACGCCACCGGTACCCTCACCGACCCCGCCTCCGGACTTCCCGCGTCGTCCGTCCCGTCCGCCGCCTGGCCGCCGCCGGGTGCCGTGCCGCTCGACACCGACGGCCTCTACGAGCGGCTGCGCGGCGAGGGCTACGACTACGGCCCCGTCTTCCAGGGCGTACGGGCCGCCTGGCGGCACGGCGACACGGTCCTCGCCGAACTCGAACTGCCCGACGGCACCCGGCAGGACGCCGCGCGGCACGTCCTGCACCCCGCGCTGCTGGACTCCGCCCTGCACACCACCGCCCTCGCCGACGCGGACGCCCGCGACGCGGTACCGGACGGCACGATCGCCCTGCCCTTCGCCTGGACCGGCGTCACCGTGCACGGACGGCCGTCGTCCCGTACCGCCCCGTCCCGCACGGCCGGCCCCTCCCGCGCAGCCGCCCGGGCCCACACCGCCGCCCGGGTCCGCGTCACCCGGGGAGAGGAGGGCATCCGGCTCGATCTGACGGACACCGAGGGCGCGCCGCTGGCCACCGTCGCGTCCTACGTCACCCGCCCCGTCACCGCCGACCGGCTCACCGGGCGGCAGCGTTCCCTGTACGTCGTCGAGGACGCACCGCTCCCCGAGTCCGCCGGGCGCCCCGAGCGCCGCACCTGGGCCGTGCTGGGCCCGGACGACCTCGGACTCGGCGTCCCGCACCACCCCGAACCGGCCGCGATCGACGTCCCGGCACCCGACGTCGTCGTCCTTCCGGTGCACGTCCCGGACGTCGCCGACGGGGACGCGGTGCCCGGGGCCGTGCGTGCCGCGCTGAACACGACGCTCACGACCCTCCGGGCCTGGCTGGACGACGAACGCCGGGCCGGTTCCACGCTGCTGGTGCTCACCGCGGGAAGCCTCGCCGACGCCGCCGTGCACGGACTGGTGCGGGCCGCGCAGGCCGAACACCCGGGCCGGATCGTCCTCGTCGGCCGGACCGGGCCCGGCAGCCCCGTCCCGGACCGCGCCGCGCTCGCCGCCGTCCTCGACTCCGGTGAACCGGAGGTGCGGTGGCGGGACGGCCGGGCCCACGCCCCGCGCCTGGTGCGTGCCGGGGAACCGGACACGCCGCGCACCGGGCGCCCCTGGGGCACCGTCCTGATCACCGGCGGCACCGGCGGGCTCGGCGCCCTGGTGGCCCGGCACCTGGTGACCCGGCACGGCGTCACCCGCCTGGTCCTGGCGGGCCGTCGCGGACCCGACGCCCCCGGCGCCGACGAACTGCGCGCGGACCTGGCCGACCTGGGCGCCCGTGCCGATGTCGTCGCCTGCGACGTCGCCGACCGCACGGCGCTCGCCGCGCTGCTGGCCGCCCACCCCGTCGACAGCGTCGTGCACACCGCGGGCGTCCTGGACGACGGACTGGTCACCTCGCTCGGCCCCGAACGCCTGGACACGGTCCTGCGGCCCAAGGCGGACGCCGCCTGGCACCTGCACGAACTGACCCTCGACCGGCCGCTGTCCCACTTCGTGCTGTTCTCCTCGGCCGCGGGCACCATCGACGCCTCGGGCCAGGGCAACTACGCCGCCGCCAACGTCTTCCTCGACGCCCTGGCAGCCCACCGTGCCGCCCGGGACCTGCCGGCGCTCTCCCTCGCCTGGGGCCTGTGGGCTGGTGGCGGCATGGGAGCCGGCCTCGACGAGAGCGGCGCCCGGCGCATCGAACGGTCCGGCCTCGGCGCCCTCGACCCGGACGAGGGTCTCGAACTCTTCGACGCGGCCGTGGTGTCCGGCCGACCGGCCCTGGTGCCGGTCCGGCTGGACGCCGCCGCGCTGCGCCGCCGGGGCGACGACGTACCCCCGGTGCTGCGCACCCTGGCCGGTGTCACCGCCCCCGCCGCACGGGACGACCGGGCCCGCGGCCTCGGTGAGCGCCTGGCCGCCCTGCCGGCCGCCGACCACGAGCACACCGTGCTGGAAGCCGTCCGTACCGAGGTCGCCGCCGTCCTCGGCCACGACGGACCCGCCGCCGTCGGACCTCGGCGCGCCTTCACCGAGCTGGGATTCGACTCGCTCGCGGCGGTCGAACTGCGCAACCGGCTCAACGCGATCAGCGGACTGCGCCTGCCGTCGACGCTCGTCTTCGACTACGCCACTCCTGTGGCACTGGCGGGCCATCTGCTCGAACGGCTCGCCCCCGACGACGCCACCGGCACCGGTCCGGCACCCACCGACCCGAGGGGCGACGACGAGGTGCGGGCCCTCATCGGCCGCATCCCGATCGCGCGCATCCGTGATGCCGGACTGCTCGACGGGCTGCTGGGACTGTCCGAACCGGCCCCGCCCGTACCGCCCGCCGCCGACCGGGTCGTGGACATCAGGTCCATGGGCGTGGCCGATCTGGTGCGCGCCGCGCTGAACCGCACCAGCCCCGAGTGAGACCGCCCCGGTGCCGGACCGCGCGGACCACGCGCCGCGTCCGGCACCGGCCGCACATCCGGACCGTACGACCCACCCCCGTACGGCCGGAGCACCTCAGCCGTACCTCCGCAGCACCTCCAGCGCGTCACCCGCAATTCCGGACCGCGTCACCCGCACCGCGTCACCAGCGCCGCCGAGTCAGCTAGGAGCGACACCGACCGTGGACACATCCGTCGAGCAGATCGTCGAGGCGCTGCGCGAGGCCATGCTCGAGAACGAGCGGCTGCGCCGACAGAACGACCGGATCGCCGAAGCGGCGCACGAGCCCGTCGCCGTCGTCGCCATGAGCTGCCGCTACCCCGGCGGCGTCGGCACGCCCGAACAGCTGTGGCAGCTGGTCGACGCCGGAGTGGACGCCGTGGGCGACTTCCCGGACGACCGGGACTGGGACGTCGACGCCATCTACGATCCCGACCCCGACGCCCCCGGCAGGACCCATGTGCGCGAGGGCGGATTCCTCCACGACGCACCGCGGTTCGACCCGGGCTTCTTCGGTATCAGCCCGCGCGAGGCCCTCGCCATGGACCCGCAGCAGAGGCTGCTGCTGGAGACCGCCTGGGAGGCGTTCGAGCGCGGCGGCATCGACCCGCACACCCTGCGCGGCAGCCGCACCGGCATCTACGCCGGGGTCATGTACCACGACTACGGCAGCTGGCTCACCGACGTACCGGAGGGCGTCGAGGGCTACCTCGGCAACGGCAACCTCGGCAGCGTCGCCTCCGGCCGCGTCTCCTACACGCTCGGCCTGGAGGGCCCCGCCGTCACCGTCGACACCGCCTGCTCCTCCTCGCTGGTCGCCCTCCACCTGGCCGTGCAGGCCCTGCGCACCGGCGAGTGCGCCCTCGCCCTGGCCGGGGGCGTGACCGTGATGTCCACCCCGGACACCTTCATCGACTTCTCCCGCCAGCGCGGGCTCGCCCTGGACGGCCGCTGCAAGTCCTTCGCGGAGGGCGCCGACGGCACCGGCTGGGGCGAGGGCGTCGGCATGCTCCTGCTGGAACGGCTCTCCGACGCCCGCCGCAACGGCCACCGCGTCCTCGCCGTCGTCCGCGGCACCGCCGTCAACCAGGACGGCGCCTCGAACGGGCTGACCGCGCCCAACGGCCCCTCCCAGCAACGCGTCATCCGCGCCGCGCTCGCCGACGCCCGCCTGGAACCCCACCAGGTGCACGCCGTGGAGGCGCACGGCACCGGCACCCCGCTCGGCGACCCCATCGAGGCCCAGGCGCTGCTCGCCACCTACGGACAGGACCGGCCGGCCGGCGAACCCCTGTGGCTGGGCTCGGTCAAGTCCAACATCGGGCACACCCAGGCCGCCGCCGGGGTCGCGGGCGTCATCAAGATGGTGATGGCCATGCGCCACGGCAGACTGCCGAGGACGCTGCACGCCGAGCACCCCACCACCCGGGTCGACTGGGAGTCCGGCGCCGTCGAACTGCTCGGCGAGGCCCGCGACTGGCCGGACGCGGCGGAGCCCCGCCGCGCCGCAGTGTCCTCCTTCGGTATCTCCGGCACCAACGCCCATGTCATCGTCGAGGCGGCCCCCGAACCCGAGCCGTGCACCGGGGAACCCGTCTGGGACCGGCCGCTGCCGCTGGTGCTCTCCGCCCGGGACGAACCGGCCCTGGCCGCCCAGGCACGCCGCCTCCTCGACCACCTGGAGACCGGCGCCGACCTCGTCCCCGACATCGCCTACGCCCTGGCCACCACCCGCGCCGCCCTGGACCGGCGGGCCGTCGTCATCGGCGCCGACCCGGCCACGATCACCGCGCGGCTCGCCGCCCTGGCCGAGGACGATCCGGCGTCCGACGTGGTGCGCGGCGCACCGGCGGGGGAGTCCCGCATCGCGTTCGTCTTCCCCGGGCAGGGCTCCCAGTGGGCCGGCATGGCCGCCGAACTGCTCGACGGCTCACCGGTGTTCGCGGCGGCCATGGCCGACTGCGCCGAGGCGCTCGCCCCCTTCACCGACTGGGACCTCGTCGAGACCGTCCGGGAGCGCCGCCCCATGGAGCGGGTGGACGTGGTCCAGCCCGCGCTGTGGGCGATCATGGTGTCGCTGGCCGAGGTGTGGCGCGCGCACGGGGTGCGGCCCGCCGCCGTCATCGGGCACTCCCAGGGCGAGATCGCCGCCGCGTGCGTGGCGGGCGCGCTGAGCCTGTCCGACGGGGCCCGCGTGGTGGCCCTGCGCAGCCGGGCCATCGCGGAGGTGCTCTCCGGGCCCGCCGATTCCGGGGCCGCTCCCGGGAACGGTGCCTCCGGGCCCACCGGTTCGGGGCCCACCGGTTCGGGTCGTGGCGCCTGTGGCCGCGGCGGCATGATGTCGGTGGCGCTGCCCGAGTCCCGGGCGCGCGAACTCGTCGCCGCCCATGACGGGCGGGTCGCCGTGGCCGCGGTCAACGGCGCCTCGTCGGTGGTGCTCTCCGGGGACGCCGACGTGCTCGACGCGCTGCGCGGGACGATCGTCGCGGACGGCGGCCGGGCCAAGCGGCTGCCGGTGGACTACGCCTCGCACTGCGCCCACGTCGAGTCGATCCGCGAACGGCTGCTCACCGACCTCGCGGGCGTACGGGCCCGGGCGGCAGACGTACCGTTCTACTCCACCGTCACCGGTGCCGTGCTGGACACCACCGCGCTGACCGCCGACTACTGGTACACGAACCTGCGCCGGAGCGTGCTGTTCGAGCCGACCACCCGGGCCCTGCTCGATTCCGGATACGGGATCTTCGTCGAGTGCAGCCCGCACCCGGTGCTGCTGAACAGCATCGAGGAGACCGCCGACGCCGTGGGCGCGACCGTCACCGGGCTGGGCTCGCTGCGCCGCGACGACGGCGGGGCCGAGCGCCTGCTCACCTCGCTCGGCGAGGCGTTCGTGGCGGGTGTCCCGGTCGACTGGTCGGAGGTGTTCACGGGCATGCCGGTGCGCGCCGCCGATCTGCCCACGTATCCCTTCCAGCGCGAGCGCTACTGGCTGGGCCGGTCCGCGGCCTCCGGCGACGTCACCGCCGCCGGGCTGCGGGCCACCACCCATCCGCTGCTGGGCGCGGCCGTCCAGGTCGCCGGGGGCGGCACCCTGTTCACCGGCCGGCTCTCCGTGTCCACCACGCCCTGGCTGGCCGACCACGCGGTCTCGGGCACCCCCCTGCTGCCCGGCACCGCGCTGGTGGAGCTGGCGCTGAGCGCGGGCCACGAACTCGGGTACGGGCACGTCGCCGAACTCACCCTCCAGGCACCGCTGGTGCTGCCCGGCCGGGCGGCGGTCCAGTTCCAGGTGCACGTGGCCGCCGCCGACGAGGACGGTCACCGCGCGCTGAGCGTCCACTCCCGCCCCGAGGGTGCCGACGACACCGACTGGACCGCGCACGCCACCGGGCTGCTCGCCCCGCGGACCGCCCCGCCCGGCTTCGACCTCGCGCAGTGGCCGCCCCGGGGCGCGGAACCGGTGCCGGTGGACGACGCCTACGACACACTGGCCGCGCTCGGCTACGACTACGGGCCCGCCTTCCAGGGCCTGCGCGCGGTCTGGCGGCGTGGCGACGAGACCTTCGCCGAGGTCGAACTTCCCGATGAGGCAGGTGCGTTCGGCCTGCACCCGGCCCTGTTCGACGCGGCCCTGCACGCCGACGGCCTGCGCACGGCCCCGCCGGACACCGACGCCCCCGGCGCGCGGGGGCAGGGAGCGGCGCGGCTGCCCTTCGTCTGGACCGGCGTGTCGTTGTACGCGTCCGGGGCCACCGCCCTGCGGGTCCGCATCCGGGGCGGCGACACGCTCTCCCTGGACCTGGCCGACCCGACCGGCGCACCGGTCGCCGCCGTGGAGGCCCTGGTCTCCAGGCCGGTCGACCCGGCGGCGCTGACCTCCCCGGTCCGGGACGACGACCTGTACCGGCTGGACTGGCAGGCGCTGCCCGTACCGGTGGCGGACGCGCCCGCGTACGCCGTTCTGGACGAGCGGGGCACGGCCGCGGCGGACGCCGCGGCGGACTGGGTGGTCCTGCCGGTGAGCGGTGACGGCGGCGACCCGGTGGGAGGGGTGCGCGCGGTGACCGGGCGGGTCCTCGCCGCCGTGCGCGACTGGCTGGCGGACGAGCGTACGGCCGGGGCCCGGCTGGTGGTCCTGACCGCCGGCGCGGTCGCCACCGGCGCGGAGGACGTCACCGACCTGGCGGGCGCCGCCGTATGGGGCCTGGTCCGGGCGGCCCAGGGCGAACACCCCGACCGCTTCGTCCTGGTGGACGCCGTCGCCCACGACGACGGCGGCGAAAGTGCCTCCGGCCCCGGTGTCTCCGCCACCGACCGGGTCACCGAGGCCGTGCGCGCCGCCGCGGCGAGCGGGGAACCGCAACTGGCCCTGCGCGAGGGCACCGTACGGGTACCCCGGCTGGCCCGTGCCGCCGTAACGGGAACGGCCGCCGTACCCGCTTTTGACCGCCCCGCGCCGGATCCTCACGGCACCGTGCTCATCACCGGGGGCACGGGAGTGCTCGGTGCCGTGGTCGCCCGGCACCTGGCCACCGAGCACGGCGTGCGCCGCCTCGTCCTGGCCGGCCGCAGCGGCACCGCCTCCGACGACTTCGGTGATCTCGCCGAACGCGGCACCGAGGTCGTCGTCGCCCGCTGCGACGCCGCCGAACGCGACCAACTGGCCGCGCTGCTGGCCGACATGCCCGCGGAGCGCCCGCTGACCGCGGTGATCCACCTCGCCGGGGTCCTGGACGACGGACTGGTGACCGATCAGACCCCCGAGCGACTGGACGCCGTCCTGCGGCCCAAGGCGGACGCCGCCTGGAACCTGCACGAGCTGACCCGTGACCTGGACCTGTCGGCGTTCGTCCTCTTCTCCTCGGCCGCGGGCACGATCGACGGCGCGGGCCAGTCCGGGTACGCCGCCGCCAACGCCTTCCTCGACGGCCTGGCCGCCCACCGCGCCGCCCAGGGCCTGCCCGCGCTCTCCCTCGCCTGGGGCTTCTGGGAGCAGCGCACCGGGATGACCGCCCACCTCACCGACGCCGACGTGGAGCGCATGGCACGTGCGGGGGTCCGGCCCCTGCCCACCGAGCAGGGGCTGAGGCTGCTGGACGCCGCGCTCGCCGCCGACGTACCGCTGCTGCTGCCCGTCGGCCTGGACCCGCGCGCCCTGCGCGGTGCCGACGACGTCCCGGCGGTGCTGCGCGCTCTGGTGCCCGCACCCGCCCGTCGTACGGCGGCCTCCCGCGCCACCGCCGTCTCCGCCGCCGAACGGCTGGCCGCCCTCGGCGCCGCCGAACGCCACGCGGCGCTCACGGAACTGGTCCGCACCCAGGTCGCGGCCGTCCTCGGGCACGGCGCGGACATGGTGCTCGACCCGCGCCGCTCCTTCCGCGAGGCCGGTTTCGACTCGCTGACCGCGGTCGAGCTGCGCAACCGCCTCGGCAACGCCGTCGGCCTCCGGTTGCCCGCCACCCTCGTCTTCGACCACCCCGACGCCGAGGCCCTGGTCAGGTACCTGAAGACGGAACTCTTCGGCGCGGACCCCGAGGACGCCGAGGTCTCCACCGGGATCAAGGCCGTCGTCCCCGGAGCGGCGTACGAACCGGACGAGCCGGTGGCGATCGTCGGGATGGCGTGCCGCTACCCCGGCGGCGTCACCACGCCCGAGGAACTGTGGCGGCTCGTCGCGGACGGCGTGGACGGCATCGGCGCGTTCCCCGACGACCGCGGCTGGAACCTCGACACCCTGTACGACCCGGAGCCCGGCAAGCCCGGCCACTGCTCCACCCGCGCGGGCGGATTCCTCTACGACGCCGCCGACTTCGACCACGACTTCTTCGGCATCGGCCCCCGCGAGGCCCTCGCCATGGACCCGCAGCAGCGGCTGCTGCTGGAGACCTCCTGGGAGGCGCTGGAACGGGCCGGCATCGACCCGCACTCCGTGCGCGGCAGCCGCACCGGCGTGTTCGCCGGGGTCATGTACCACGACTACGGCAGCAGGCTGCGCGACGTCCCCGAGGCCGTGCGCGACTACCTCGGCAACGGAAGCCTCGGCAGTATCGCCTCCGGCCGTATCGCCTACACCCTGGGTCTGGAGGGTCCGGCGCTCACCGTGGACACGGCGTGCTCCTCGTCGCTGGTGGCGCTGCACCTGGCGGCGCAGGCGCTGCGGCGGGGGGAATGCGGCCTGGCCCTGGCCGGTGGCGTGTCCGTGATGTCGACCGTCGACACGTTCGTGGACTTCAGCAGGCAGCGCAACCTCGCCGCCGACGGCCGCGCCAAGTCCTTCGCCGAGGGGGCGGACGGCACGGCGCTGTCCGAGGGCGTCGGTGTGCTGGTGTTGGAGCGGTTGTCGGATGCGCGGCGGTCGGGGCGTCGGGTGTGGGGGGTGGTGCGGGGTTCGGCGGTGAATCAGGATGGTGCGTCGAATGGGTTGACGGCGCCGAATGGTCCGGCGCAGCAGCGGGTGATTCGTGAGGCGTGGGTGGCTGCGGGTGTGTCGGGGGGTGGGGTGGATGTGGTGGAGGCGCATGGGACGGGGACGGTGTTGGGTGATCCGATCGAGGCGCAGGCGTTGTTGGCGACGTATGGGCGGGGTCGTGGGGGTGGGGATCCGTTGTGGTTGGGGTCGGTGAAGTCGAATGTGGGGCATGCGCAGGCGGCTGCGGGTGTGGCGGGTGTGATGAAGATGGTGCTGGCGATGGGGGCGGGGTGGTTGCCGGCGACGTTGCATGTGGACGAGCCGTCGCGGAAGGTCGACTGGGGTTCGGGGCGGGTGCGGTTGTTGACGGAGGGGCGGGAGTGGGTGCGGGGGGATCGTCCCAGGCGTGCGGGGGTGTCGTCGTTCGGGATCAGTGGTACGAACGCGCACGTGATCCTGGAGGAGGCCCCCGACGAGGACACCCCCGCGCACGACGGGACCGAACCCCACGCCCCGCTGCTGCCCGTGGTCGTCTCCGGTGCCACCCCCGAGGCCCTGGCCGCACAGGCCGCCCGGCTGCGCACCGCCGCCGACGAACGGATCACCGACCTCGCCCACACCCTGGCCACCGGACGCGCCGCCCTCACCCACCGTGCCGCCGTCGTCGCCCGAGACAAGGACGAACTCCTCGCCGCGCTGGACGCGTTGGCCGGGGCCCGTACCCCTGGGACAGCCGTACGCGCCGACGCCGCCGCGAGCGTCGGCACCACCGACACCGTCGTACGCGGCCGTCCCGTCGCGGGCCGGACCGCGTTCCTGTTCACCGGACAGGGTGCCCAGCGCCTCGGCATGGGGCGTGGCCTGTACGACGCCCACCCCCTCTTCCGGCGCGCCCTCGACGAGGCGTGCGAGGCCCTGGACGCCCATCTGGACCGCCCGCTGCGCGAGGTGATGTGGGCCGGATCCGGCACCGAGGAGGCCGAGTCGCTCGACCACACCCTCTACACGCAGAGCGCCCTGTTCGCCGTGGAGACCGCCCTCTACCGGCTGCTGGAGGCGTACGGCGTACGGCCGGACCGGCTGGCCGGCCATTCCATCGGGGAACTGGCCGCGGCGCACGCCGCCGGTGTCTGGGACCTCGCGGACGCCGCCCGGCTGGTCACCGCGCGCGGCCGGCTCATGCAGGCCCTGCCCGACGGCGGCGCGATGCTCGCCCTGGACGCGACCGAGGACGAAGTGCTGGCGCACCTGGGCCCCGAGGTGTCCGTGGCCGCCGTCAACGGTCCCCGGGCGGTCGTGGTCTCCGGCACCCGGGCGGCCGTGGACGCCGTCGCCGCCGCCTTCACCGGCCGCCGCGTCAAGCGGCTGCGGGTCAGCCACGCCTTCCACTCGCCGCTGATGGACCCGATGCTCGCCGAGTTCGAGAAGACCGCCCGCGAACTGCGCTACGCCGCGCCCGCGATCCCGCTCGTCTCGAACGTCACCGGCACGCACGCCACCGAGGACGAGCTGTGCACGCCCGAGTACTGGGTGCGCCACGCCCGCGAGGCCGTCCGGTTCGGCGACGCGGTCCGCGCCCTGGAGGCCGACGGCGTACGCACCTTCCTCGAACTCGGCCCCGACGCCGTCCTGTCGGCCATGGGCGCGCACGCCGTCACCGACCCGGAACGGTCGGCTTTCGTCCCGGCCCTGCGCCGCGACCGCGACGAGGAGGCCACGTTCGCCGCGCTCCTCGGCACCGCCCACGTCCGCGGCCTCGCCGTCGACTGGCCGCGGGCCTTCGCCGGCACCGGGGCGCGCCGCGTCGAACTGCCGACGTACGCCTTCCGGCGGCGGCGGCTGTGGCTGACCGACGGGCCCGGCGCCGCCCGCACCGACGGAACGGACGGAACGGCGACCGGGCACCCGATGCTCGGCACCGCCCTCACCCTGGCCGCCGCCGACACGGTCGCGCTGACCGGCCGTCTCTCCCCGGCAACCCACCCCTGGCTGGCCGATCACGCCGTCGCGGGCGTCGTCCTCGTTCCCGGCAGCGCCTTTGTCGAATTCGCCCTCCAGGCGGGCGACCGCACCGGCTGCCCGCAGGTGGAGGAACTCACCCTGGAACGGCCCCTGGCCCTGCCCGGTCACGGATCCGTCCAGCTCCAGGTGGCCGCCGAGGCCCCCGACGCCGACGGGCGCAGGCGGCTCACGGTGCACGCCCGCCCGGAGGAGACCGACGCACACTGGACCCGGCACGCCACCGGCGTCCTCGCCCCCCGGCCCGTGCCCGAACCGGACCCCGTGACGGCCTGGCCGCCGACGGGCGCCGTCCCCGTCGACGTCACCGGCACCTATGACCACCTCGCCGAACAGGGCTACGGCTACGGTCCCACGTTCCGCTGCCTGCGCGCCGCCTGGCGACTCGGCGACGAAGTATTCGCCGAACTCGCCCTGCCCGAAGTCGACTTCGGAATCGACCCCGGACCGGGCAGCGACCTCGACCCCGTCAGTTTCCCCGGTCCCGACCCGGCCGACGGATTCGGACTGCACCCCGCCCTGCTGGACTCCGCGCTGCACGCCATCGACCTGCTCGACGGCCAGGACCCGACCGTCATGACCCTGCCCTTCTCCTGGGAGGGCGTCACCCTGTACGCCACCGGCGCCAGGGTCCTGCGCCTGCGGCTCACCCCGCACGGCACCGACCGCATGACCCTGCGCCTGTACGACGGCACGGGCGCACCGGTCGCCGAGGCGGCGTCGCTGCGCATCCGCCGGGTGACGGCCGAGCAGCTGAACGCCGCGGCGCCCGCCCCCGGCGAACTGCTCACCCTGCGCTGGACCCGGCTGGAGGCGCCCGCCGACGCGACGGCGCCCGGCCCCCGCACCCTCACCATGACCGCGGACCCCGCCGCGGGCGTCGCCGACGACCTGCCGGCCCTCGCCCGCGAGACCGCCGTACGCACCCTGACCGCGCTCCGGAACCACCTTGCCGACGGTCCGGCGGACGAGCCGCTGGTCGTCGTCACCCGGCACGCGGTCGCCGTCGACGGGCCGCCGGACCCGGCCCAGGCCGTGATCTGGGGCCTGGTGCGGTCCGCCGCCGTCGAACATCCCGGACGATTCGTGCTGGCCGACACCGACGGCGACCCCGCCTCGGCCGCCGCACTGCCCGCCGCCGTCGCCACCGGCGTGCCCGAACTCGCCCTGCGCGGCGGCACGGTGTACGTACCGGAGCTGGCCCGGACCGACGCGCCGGGGACCGTGCCCGAGACGGCACCCGGGCCCGCGCCCACCGTCCCGCTGAACCCCGAAGGCACCGTCCTCATCACCGGCGGCACCGGCAGCCTCGGCCGCCTGCTCGCCCGCCACCTGGCCGAACGCCACGGCGCCCGCCACCTGCTGCTCGTCGGCCGCGGCGGCCGGACACCGGACGGGGACACGGGCACGGATCCGCAGACGCGCGAGGAACCCGTCGCCCCCGGAGCGCGGGTGACCGTCGCCGCCTGCGACGTCACCGACCGCGCCGCCGTGGCCGGACTCCTGGCCTCCGTACCGGACGCCCACCCGCTGACCGCCGTGGTGCACGCCGCGGGGGTCCTGGACGACGCACTGCTCACCGACCTCACCCCGGAGCGTATGGAGGCGGTGATGCGGCCCAAGACCGACGCCGCCTGGCACCTCCACGAGCTGACCCGCGGCCTCGACCTGGACTCCTTCGTCCTCTTCTCCTCCGCGGCGGGCACCCTCGGAGCCGCCGGGCAGGCCAACTACGCGGCGGGCAACGCCTTTCTGGACGCCCTCGCCGCCCACCGGCGCGCCCAGGGCCTCCCCGCCCTGTCCCTGGGCTGGGGGCTGTGGGACACCGGCGAGGGCATGGCGGCCGGACTCGGCGAGACCGAACTGCGCCGACTGGCCCGCGACGGCATCCTGCCGCTCCCCGCCGACCGGGCGCTGACCCTCTTCGACCGGGCCCTCACCACCGATGCCCCGCTGGTCCTGCCGGTACGCGTCCGGATCACCGAGGACGCCCCCGCCCTGGTCCGCGCCCTCGCCCCGACGCCGGCCGCATCCCGCCGCACGGTTCGGACGGCCACCGCCGCTCCGTCCGCCCCGCAGCCCGCGGAGTCGCTGCCGCGACGGCTCACCGGCCTCGGCGCCGAGGCCGCGATGCGCCTGCTCGTCGACACCGTGTGCGCACACGTCGCCGATGTCCTCGGACACGGCTCCGGCAGCGCCGTGGATCCCGAACGCCCCCTCGGCGACCTCGGCGTGGACTCCCTCGCCGCCCTGGAACTGCGCAACCGCCTCGGTGCCGAGACCGGACTGCGCCTGTCCACCACGCTCACCTTCGACCACCCGACCTCCGAGGCCCTCGCCCAGCACCTGTACGAGGAGCTGGGCTCCCCGGGGATCGAGCGCTCCGACGACGCGCCCGTCGACATCGAGGCCGAAGTGGCGCGCCTGGAAACCCTGCTGGGAACCGCCCTGGAGCCCACCGCCCTCGACGACGACCGGCGCGCCCGTGTGGCGACCCGTCTCCGAGCCCTCACCGCCCGCTGGGACGACCCGGATCCGACGACCGACGGCACGGACGCCGGCAAGGGCCTGGAATCGGCCACGGCTGACGAACTCTTCGGCATCCTCGACGAGGAGCTCGGCAGCTTCGACTGAAGCGCGCCCACCCCCACGGAAGCGGAGCGGCGGCCTCCCGCCGCACACACGGACAGCCGTGGGGCGCCGGTCGACGGCGGAGCGGGTCCGGCGCGCGTCTGTCCGGCTGTCCCGCAGGGGTCCTGGACACGCTCCCCCCGCCACCCGAGGGCCTGCACAGGTCACGGCCGGCGGGGCCGGGCCTCCTCCGTGTGATGGCGGTCCGGCCGGCCGGGGGCGGTCCCGCCCTGCCGTTCCAGTGGACGTGCCCCTGACATACTGGCGCGATGCCATCGTTGGATGCGACCCCTGAACCGATATCGGCCGATCCGCCGCATGCGGCACGCCGCGTGCTGCTCACCCAGTCCTGGCTCGATCTGGCCTTCATCCACTGGGCCGCCGACCCCGCGGTCGTCGCGCCGCTGCTGCCCCCCGGTACGCGGCCGGACACGCTGGACGGCCTCACCTACGTCGGGCTCGTCGCCTTCCGGATGCACCGCGTGGGATGGCTGGGCCTTCCCGGCATCCCCTATCTCGGATCCTTCCCGGAGACCAACGTCCGCCTGTACTCGGTGGACTCCCACGGCCGACGCGGCGTGGTCTTCCGCTCGCTGGACGCATCCCGCCTGATCCCCGTGGCCGTCGCCCGGGCAGCGTTCCGCCTTCCCTACGTCTGGTCCAAGATGGACGTGCGCACGGAAGGGGACACGGTCGCCTACACCAGCCACCGGCGCTGGCCCGGCCCGCGGGGCGCGCACAGCCGGATCGCCGTACGGGTCGGAGAGCTGGTCGATGAGCCCTCCGCGCTCGAACACTTTCTGACCGCCCGCTGGGGCATGCACAACATGTTCTTCGGGCGTTCGATGTACCTCCCGAACACCCACCCCCGCTGGCCCCTTCACCGTGCCGAACTCCTGCACTGCGACGAGGACCTCATCACCTCGGCAGGCTTGCCCGCACCGGCCGAGGAGCCCATGAGCGTGCTGTACTCCCCGGGAGTCCCGGTCCGGTTCGGGAGCCCGCCCCGCATACCAGGGGGCATCCCCACGCCGTGAGCCGGCTGCCCGGCCCGCCTGGGGGCCACCTCGCCGGCGAAGCCCGGCCCGTCATCCGTCGAAGCGGTGGCGGGATGCCTCGATGTGACGGAAGTACCGGTGGGTCCAGTCACACATTGCCCCGACGGTCGCCCGGAGAGCCCGGCCCGGCTCTGTGAGGGTGTACTCGACCCGCGGCGGCACGGTGGGGTGCACGGTCCGCTCGACCAGACCGTTGCGCTCCAGCATGCGCAGATTCTGGGTGAGCATCTTGTGGCTGATGCCCTCGATCTCTCCGCGCACCTCACTGAAGCGCAAGGTGCGCTCACCGAGGGACTCAATGATCAGAAACGCCCACTTGTTGGCGATGTCCGAGAAGATCTCCCGCGCCAGGGAGTCCGCGCGGGTCAGGTCCGCTTCGTCGGCCGGGTTCTTGAGCTGCTTGGTCACCATGAGGTTCCCCAGTCACCAAAAAGTGCGTTCTTCCATGTCAGCGGCCAGTCTCCTACGGTTCCTCAGTAACCACAAGAGACCAAGAGCGTCTTGGTCCGGTGAAACCGAGCCCACGGGCTTTCATGGCGAGGAGTCAGCATGGCCGTCACCCTGGTGAACCCCGAAGGACTGCCGAAAGTCGACCTCTACCGGCAGGTGTCGATCGCATCCGGAACGAGACTGGTCTTCATCGCAGGACAGGTCGCCTGTGACGCCGACGGGGTGACGATCGGCGAAGGGGATCTCGCCGCTCAGGTCGAGCAGTGCTATCTCAACGTCGGCACGGCACTGGCAGAAGCCGGAGCCTCCTTCGACGACGTGGTGAAGCTGACGGTGTACCTCGTCGACTGGACCCCCGACAAGATGCCCCTGCTCCTGGACGGAGCCGCCAGAGCGGCCGCGAAGCTGAAGACCACCTCGGCCCCGCCGCTCACGGGGGTGGGCGTCGCCGCCCTGGCAGGACCCGACCTCCTGGTCGAGGTCGAAGCCACCGCGATCGTCAGCTGAACAGGCACTCCTGTCACGCCCCGCAGCACGGAACCCAGGAACCCGATATGCGTCGGCCGTTCGGTGACCCCACCGAACGGCCGATGACGCTCACACGAGGGTCGGAGACCTGACGTCTCGTACGGAAGCCCAGGGCGCGCAAGGTCACGGGGCACCGGTCTCCTCGGCCACCCAGGACAGGTACGCCGCCGAGCCGCCGGTGACCGGAAGCGTGATCCACTCCGGTACGTCGTAGGTGTGCCCCCGGGCCACCCACGCTTCGAGCTCCGGGAGCCGGCCCGTGGTCGTCTTGTACGAGATCCGCCACTCCCGGGCCGTTTCGACGTCGCCGCTCCACCGGTAGACCGCGGTCAACGGCGGGTCGACGTGGGCGCAGGCCGCCAGCCGGTACTCGACGGCACCGCGCGCCAGCGCGTTCGCCCGGTCCTCGTCGTCGATGGTCGTCTGCGCGATCACGATCTCGCTCACCACGCCACTGCCTCTCCTGGTCGGTGCCCGCAACCGGTCGGTGTGTTCCGACCCTATCCAGCCGGTGACGGGCTCTCGCGAGGGAACGCGCAGTCCCGCCGTCGAGGCGACCGGGCGGGCCGGGAACCGCTGCCTGCCCGGTCGGCCGCTGGTCAGCCCGCGGGGGAGTGGGTGGCGGCCCAGCGGTCGGAGAGTTTCGGGATGCGGTGCTCCAGCATCTTCGACGGCAGTTCGGACCGGCTGGCCACGTTGAGCTTGCGGTAGACACGGGTGAGGTGCTGCTCCACCGTGCTGATCGTGACGTGCAGGCGGCCGCTTATCTCACGGTTGGTGTACCCGAGCGCGGCCAGCCCAGCGACCCGGCACTCCGCGTCGCTGAGCAGGGCGGGGCCGCCCTTCGCCCCGGACGCCTCGGACTGCGTGGCGGGGTCCTCCAGCAGATGCGCGTCGACCGGGGACTCCACGCTGCACGCCTTCGCCTCCCTGGCCGCCTGGCGGGCGACCAGCCGGGCGCGGGCGTACTCGCCCAACTCGTAGTGGGCCGCGGACAGATCGGCGTACGCCTGGGCGAGCGTGTGCTGGTCGCCGCACGCCTTCAGCAGGTCGATCGTCTCGCGCAGCAGCGTGGCCCGGCGGTGCGGCTTGCTGGTGGCCGCCAGCATGCGCAGGCCCATCGCCCGGGCCCGGGAACTGTGTCCGCCGGGCAGCCGCAATTGCTCCTCGGCCCACTTCCGGGCCGTCCCGGGCCTGCCGATCCGCAGGTTGGCCAGGGCAAGATCGGACCGCCACGGAATGCCCTTCTGCAGGCTCGAATTCCCCTGCCGCATCAGCCGGCTGCACGTCTCGAAGTCGTTCAGGGCGGCGAAGGGCCGGTCGGTGGCGAGGTAGTGGTGGCCCCGGGCCCGCAGGTACTGGATGCCGAAGACGGTGCGGAACATCGGTTCGGGAACGTCCCGCGCGAGCAGTTCCTCGGCATCGTCGTAGGCGCCCATCGCGGTGTGCGCGAAGATCGCAGTGGACAGCGGAAGACCGGCGAGCACTCCCCAGCTCTGCTCGTGCAGACTGTCCAGCGCCCGGCGCGCCCCCTGGGCCGCGGTCGTCATGTCCCCCCGCAGCAGGGCGATCTCCGCCCGGACGCTTCCCAGCAGCGCCTGCCAGGTGGTGGCCCGGCGCTCCGCGGCGCACTCCAGCAACGTGCCGCACGCGTCGGCGGCGAGCGCGGGCCGGTCGGCATGGGCGATCGCCAGAAGCGCCATCGCCACCAACTCCAAGTTGAGATGGTCGAGTTGGTGTCCCTGGAGGGCCTGGGCCACCGCCGCGGCGCAATCGTCCGTGGCGACCCCGCCGACCAGCATGGCCACCTGGGCGGTCAGTCCGCCGTTCCGGCAGGTGGGAACGTGCCTGCGCGGGTCGAGTCCGGTCGCCTGGGCGCTCCTGGTGGGCAGCGCGATCCCGTAGAACCACTGCCGTACGAACTCGACCTCGGCCAGGATCTGGGCATCCTCCGGGGACTGCCCGGACACGAGCGTGGCCACGGCCTCGGCGGCCAGTTCGGTGTCGCCCTGCCACAGCATGTGCCGCAGCACTCCGGCGGTGTCGCGCGTGCTGAGGGCGCCCTCCAGCGCGGCCCGGCGCAACGGTTCCAGATGAGTGCCCGCCGCGGCGGGATTGGTGCGCCACTCCGCCCGTGCGAGGGCGGCCGACAGGGCGTTGCGCTCCCGCTCGTCGGAGCAGTCGCGCAGCACCAGCCGCAGATATCCGCCGCACGACTCCACGTCGTCCGCCGCCAGGGCCTGATCGGCGGCGGCGCGCAGGACACTCGCGCCCCAGGGGCTCGGGACCCGGTCGGCGGCGCGCAGATGACGGGCCACCTCCCGGGCGGGCGCGCCGCTGCGGTACAGCAGTCCGGCGATCCGGCCGTGCAGTTCGCCGCGATCGGCGGGGGCCATGTCGTCGAGCACGGCGGTGGCCGCGGTCGGATGGCGCAGGACATGACCGTCCAGCAGCCCCACGGAGTCGAGGGCCTCGATGGCCTCCTCGGCACCGGCCGGCGGGGTGTCGGCGAGTTCGGCGACGACGGCGAGGGAGGCCGGTGCGAACGGCGCGGTGCCAAAAGCCGGTGCGGAGGCGGAAGCAAAAGCGGAGGTTGCGGAAGCCGGTGCGGAGCGCGCGGTGACGGAGACCGGGGCGGACAGCGCGGCGAGCGTCCGGATCACCCGTACGTGGCGTGGCTCGCCGCGGTGCACCAGGGACAGCACCGCTTGGCGGTAGGAGGTGCCGGCGACAGGTCGGTCCATCTCGCGGCCGAAGCGGGCGCTGTCGTCCAGCAGGGCGTGCACCAGCAGGGGGTTTCCGGCGGTCGCCCGGTGAAAGGCCCGGACCACCCCGGCCGACCGGGGGGAACCGGTCTGAGCGGCGATCAGTTCGCCGACGGCCCGCTCCGACAGGGGGCCGAGACGGGCCCGTCGGTGCGGCTGACGGATCAGTTCGGTGTACGCGGCCGAGCGTGCGGCGTCGGGCTGGCCGGACGTGGTGCACACCACCAGGATCCGGCGGAAACGGCTCCGGTGCAGCAGATGGACGACGGCGCGCAGCGAGGCCCGGTCCATGAGGTGGGCGTCGTCCACGGCGACCACCAGGGGGCGTTCGCCGTCGGCGAGCCGCAGCAGTGTCTCGGTCGTTCCCGGTTCCGGTTCTCCGGGTGCCGTTCCGTCCCGGTGCTCCTCGGACGGAGTGAATGCCCCCCGGGGTACCTCCGTCGGCGGTACGGTGACCGAAGGCGCGGTCTCCACCCCGTCGTTGCCCAGCAATTTCCGCAACAGGCTCATCGGCTGGTTTTGTTCGGTCGGGCATGCCGTGCCCTGGAGTATGCGGGCTCCTAATCGGTCCGGGGTGTCGAGGAATTCATGCAGGAGCTGAGTCTTTCCAGCGCCCGGACCGCCCACGATGATCACCAGTTGACCGTTTCCGCTCACGCTCTCGGTAAACGCCTCGTTAAGTATGTGTAAATCATTGGAGCGGTCGAAAAGACGCATGGTATTCCCCCCTGTGTCCAACTACGCCTGCGGGGTCGCTCGTGCCGGGACAACGGTGGTACGCCGGAACCGGGCCCGGCTCCGCTTCCTCGCTCGTCCCGTGGTGCGAAGGCTGCCGCCACCGTGGCAGCCCTTTGTGCTCCGGTCTGTTCGACGGTTCCGGGTTCGGGGCCGTCGGGGCTGTTTCAAGACGTTTTTGGCGTGAATCGATCCGGCTCGACAGGGCATTGCGAGCCGGATCGGAAAGGCTTCCTGGTCATGGAATGCAGAGACGCTATAGATCGGTGTCAACGTTGTCAACCACGCCTCTTCCGGCTTCATTTCTCTCATAGTGCCTGCTCGAAGCAGGTTTTGCTTGGTCGATGAATTTACGGGAAGGTGAAGAATGGAAACGGTGCGCGACGCGCGTGAACCACGTCACGTCCGGGCGCCTCCGCCCCGGTTCCGGTACATCCGACCGCCCGGCCCCGTGCCGCCGCCCGCGCCGTTCCGTCCCGGCCCCGTACGCCTCTCGGCCCGTTCCGTCCCGGTCCCGCCTCTGCCCCGCCTCCATCGCTCCCCGTACCGGCCCCGGACGGCCCCGCTCCCCGTACCGGCTCCGGACGGCCCCGCCTCCGCCCCGCCCCGTACCGGCCCCGGGGGCCCTGGGGGCCGTAGGGGTATCAGGCGCCATCGCGCCCTGCCTAGCCTCCGACAACGGAGAGAGAAGCGGACCGGGAGCCCGCCCCGGGACAGTCCGCAGGACCGAGGCCCACTTTCGATCTCGATCGGACGGCGCGCTGGTGAACAACGAAGAGCAACTGCTCGACTATCTCAGGCGGACGACCGCGGACCTGCGGGAGGCGCGGCGCCGGCTGCGCGAGAACGAGCAACGCGCCCGCGGTCCCGTCGCCGTCGTCGGCATCGGCTGCCGCTACCCGGGCGGTGTCACCTCGCCCGAGGACCTGTGGAACCTGGTGGCGACGGGCACCGACGCCGTGTCGGACTTCCCCGTCGACCGGGGCTGGGACATGGACGCCCTGTACGACCCCGAGCCGGGCCGGCCCGGCAGGACCTACGCCCGTACCGGCGGATTCCTGCACGACGCCGCCGACTTCGACTACGACTTCTTCGGCATCGGCCCCCGCGAGGCCCTCGCCATGGACCCGCAGCAGCGACTGCTGCTGGAGACCTCCTGGGAGGCGTTCGAACGGGCAGGCATCGTCCCGGCCTCACTGCGCGGCAGCCGTACCGGCGTGTTCGTCGGCGTGATGTACAACGACTACGCCACCCGCCTCACCACCGTCCCCGAGGACCTCGACGGCTACCTCGCCAACGGCAGCGCGGCGAGCATCGCCTCCGGGCGCGTGGCCTACGCCTTCGGCCTGGAAGGCCCGGCCGTCACCGTCGACACCGCCTGCTCCTCCTCCCTGGTCGCCCTGCACTGGGCGGTGCGCGCGCTCCAGTCGGGTGAATGCTCGCTCGCCCTGGCCGGCGGGGTCACCGTGATGTCCACACCGGAGACGTTCGTCGACTTCAGCCGTCAGCGCGGCCTCGCTCCAGACGGCCGCTGCAAGGCGTTCTCCGCCTCCGCGGACGGCACCGGCTGGGGGGAAGGCGTCGGCATGCTGGTCGTGGAACGCCTGGCCGACGCCCGGCGCAACGGTCACCCGGTGCTCGCCGTCGTGCGGGGCAGCGCCGTCAACTCCGACGGCGCCAGCAGCCGGCTGACCGCGCCCAACGGCCCCTCGCAGCAACGGGTCATCCGGCAGGCGCTGGCCGCCGCCGGGGTCACCGCCGACGGCGTGGACGTGGTCGAGGCGCACGGCACCGGAACCTCCCTCGGCGACCCGATCGAGGCGCAGGCACTGCTGGCCACCTACGGCCGCGAACACCCGGCAGACCGCCCGCTGTTGCTCGGTTCCGTGAAGTCCAACCTCGGGCACACCCAGGCCGCCGCGGGCGCGGCGGGCGTCATCAAGATGGTGATGGCCATGCGCCACGGCGAGGTGCCGCCCACTCTCCACGCCGACGCCCCCACGGACCGGGTCGACTGGGACGCGGGAGCCGTCGAACTGGCCCGGGGACGCGGTCCCTGGCCCGACACCGGCCGTCCGCGCCGCGCCGCCGTCTCCTCCTTCGGCATCAGCGGCACCAACGCGCACATCGTGCTGGAACAGGCCCCCGACGAATCGGCCCCTGCGGAACCGGCCGCCGTTGAACAGGGTCCCGCCGAACGGATCCTCGCCGATACGGAATCGGTGTCCGCCGACGGTGTGGATCCGGCCCCGGCGCAGGGCGCCCCCGTGCCCGTGTCCGCGGCTGAGCCCGCGCCCGGTCCCGCACTCGCGCCCGGTCCCGTGCCCTGGGTCGTCACGGGGCGCAGCCCCGAGGCCCTGGCCGCCCAGATCGACCGGCTGCGCGACCACCTCGCCCGGCACGGCGACGCCACCCCGGCGGACATCGGGCTGTCCCTGGCCACCACCCGCACCCGATTCCGGTACCGCGCCGTCGCGGTCGGCCGCGACACCGGCGAACTGCTGGCCGCGCTGGCCGCCGCGACCCCCCTCACCCCGGTCGGCGGCGGAACGGCGTTCCTGTTCACCGGCCAGGGTTCCCAGCGCGTCGGCATGGGCCGCGCCCTGCATCGCGCCCACCCGGTCTACGCCGAGGCGTTCGACGCGGTGTGCGCGCTCGCCGACCCCCACCTGGAACGTCCGCTCGGCGAGCTGATCGACGGCGATGCCGAGCTGCTGACCCGTACCGACCATGCGCAGATCGCCATCTTCGCCACCGAGGTGGCCCTCTACCGCCTGCTGGAGTCCTGGGGGCTGACCCCGGGTCACCTGGCCGGTCACTCCGTCGGTGAGCTGGCCGCCGCCCATGTCGCCGACGTGCTGTCCCTGCCGGACGCCGTGGACCTCGTCCTCGCCCGTGGCCGCCTGATGGCGGCACTGCCCCCGGGCGGTGCCATGGCCGCGCTGCGGGCGACCGAGGACGAGGTCGCTCCGTACCTGGACGGGCGGGTCGGTCTCGCCGCCGTCAACGGTCCCCGGTCGGTGGTGATCTCGGGAGAGGAGGAAGCCGTCGACGCGCTCGCCGCCCGCTTCGCGCACGGCAAGCGGCTGAAGGTGTCCCACGCCTTCCACTCGCCGCTGATGGAGCCGATGCTGGCCGGCTTCGCCGAGGCCGCGGCCCGGTGCGCGTACCGCGCGCCGCGCATTCCCATCGTCTCCGCCCTCACCGGCGCCCCCGCCGACCCCGGCCATCTGGCCACGCCCGACTACTGGGTGGAGCACGTACGCCGTCCGGTCCGGTTCGCCGACGCCCTCGCCACCCTGCACGACCTCGGTGTACGGGCCTTCCTCGAAGTCGGTCCGGACGCGGCGCTCACCGCCCTGGCCGGGGACTGCCTTCCCGAGGACAGCGTGTGCGTCCCCACCCTGCGTCGCGACGGCGACGAGCCCTACGACCTCGTCACCGGCGTGGCCCGGCTGAACGCCCTCGGCGCCACTGGTTCCTCCGGGACCGCCAAGTCCCCCGGAGCTTCGAGGACTTCCCGTTCGTCCGGGTCCTCCGGCCCGTCCGGCGCCCGCGTCCCCCTCGGCTCCCTCGTCGACTGGCAGGCCTTCTACGCCCCTCACCGGGCCCGGCACATCGATCTGCCCACCTACGCCTTCCAGCGGACCCGCCTGTGGCTGGAGGCCGCGGCCGACGGCAGCGGTGACGCCGACGGCCTCGGACAGAGCGCCACCGGCCACCCGCTGCTGACCGCCGCCACCGAACTGCCCGACACGCAAGGGGCGCTCCTCACCGGACGGCTGTCCCTGTCCTCGCACCCCTGGCTCGGCGACCACTCCGTCCACGGCACCGTCCTGCTGCCCGGCACCGCCTTCGTCGACATGGCCCTGCGGGCCGCGGAGTTCACCGGCTGCGGCACGGTCGCGGAGCTCACCCTTCACGCGCCGCTGACCCTGCCCGAGCAGGGGGCCGTGGCCGTACAGGTCGTTGTCGACGGCGCACGCGACGGACACCGGGAACTGACCGTCTGGTCCCGTCGCACCGACACCCCCGACGCCCCGTGGACGCGCAACGCGGGCGGTGTCCTGGCCAACGCGGCGACCGACGAGGCGCCACCGACCGCCTCGTCCGCCCCGGCCGCCTCGTCGTCCGCCCCCGCCGTCTGGCCGCCCGCCGACGCCGAACCCGTCGACCTGGACGGGCTCTACCCCGAACTGGCCCGCAGCGGCTACGGATACGGCGAGGTCTTCCAGGGTCTGCGTGCCATGTGGCGCAGGGGCGACGAACTGTACGCCGAGGCCGCCCTGCCCGACGGGGCGCGTACCACCGCGGGCGCCTTCGGCGTCCACCCGGCGCTCCTGGACGCGGCCCTGCACGTCAACCTGCTGGACCTGCCCGGCGGACAGGCCGTGCTGCCGTTCGCCTGGAGCGGCATCACCCTGCACCGAGCGGGCGCCGACCGCCTGCGCCTGCGCCTGTCCCCGGCCGGTGCGGACTCCGTACGTCTCGACCTCACCGACGGCCACGGCGCGCCCGTCGCCACCGTTCGCGGCCTGGTGGCCCGGCCCGTCACCGCCGACCAGCTCGCCGGGGACGCCGACGACCCGCTGTACCGGGTCGAGTTCGTCCTCGCGCCCGGGGCCGGGTCCGCAGCGAACCCGCCCCGGCCGGACCTCGCCGTGTGCGGCGTCGACCTCGGGCTCGACGCCCCACGCCACCCCGACCTGGCCGCACTCGCGGACGCGTACACGTGCGACGACGGGGACACGATGCCCGGCACCGTCGTGCTCGCCGTACCGCCCGCCCCCGACCCCGGTACCGGCGGCGATCTGCCCTCGCGGGTACGGGATCTGGTCGGCGCCACCCTGGACACCCTGCGCGACTGGCTCGCCGACGAGCGTTTCACCGGCCGCAGGCTCGCCGTGCTGCTGCGCGGCGACCACCTCGCGCACGCCCCGCTGTTCGGCCTGGTACGCGCCGCCGCCGCGGAGAACCCCGGCCGCTTCCTGCTGGTCGGCATCCACGGCGGCGACGAGGCCCACGGCGGCGACGAAGCCCATCGCACCGATGACATCCATGGCACCGAGGGCGCCGCGTCCGGCGTCGCCCTCACCACCGCGCTCGCCGCCGCCCTCGCCTCGGACGAGCCGGAGATCGCCGTACGCGACGGCGAGGTGCGAGTGCCGCGCCTGGCCCGCGCCAAACCCGGCGTCCCGCCCGCCTGGGACCCGGACGGCACCGTCCTCGTCACCGGCGGCACCGGCGGCCTGGGTGCTCTGATCGCCCGTCACCTGGTCACCGAGCACGGTGTGCGCCGTCTGCTGCTGGCCGGAAGACGCGGCGCGGACGCGCCCGGCGCCACCGCGCTGCGCGACGAACTCGCCGCGCTCGGGGCCGAGGCCGTCCTCGCCCGCTGCGACGTCGCCGATCGCGACGCCCTCGCCGCGCTGCTCGGCCGGCACCCGGTGCGGGCCGTGGTGCACGCCGCGGGAGTCGTCGACAACGGCGTCCTGACCGGCCTCGACGCGGGCCGGGTGGAGCGGGTGCTGCGCCCCAAGGTGGACGCCGCCTGGCATCTGCACGAACTGACCGCGGACCTCGACCTGTCGGCGTTCGTACTGCTGTCCTCCACCGCCGGTCTGCTCGTCGGCGGCGGCCAGGCCAACTATGCCGCCGCCAACACCTTCCTCGACGGTCTCGCCGCCCACCGCCGCGCCCTCGGCCTGCCCGCCGTCTCCCTGGCCTACGGACTGTGGGCCCCGGGCGACGGCACGAGCGACGGGACGAGCGGTGGCACGGGTGGCAGCACGGGCAGAGGCATGAGCGCCGGAATCGACGCGGCCGATCTGGAACGCCTGCGCCGCCTCGGCCTGCCGCCGCTGACGACCGCCCAGGGGCTGCGCGCGTTCGACGCCGGACCCGGCGGCGAGGAGGCCGTCGTGGTCCCCGTCCGCCTGGACGCCGCCGCCGTACGGGCCCGCCCGGACGGGGTGCCCGCCCTGCTGCGCGGACTCGTCCGTCCCACGCCCGGCCGACGCTCCGCGCCCGCCACCGACGAGGCCGCCCCGGCCGCCGCGAAGACGGACTGGCGCGAACGGCTCGCGGGACTGCCCGATGCCGAACGCGACCGTGCCCTGGTCGAGTTGGTCCGCACCCATGTCGCCGCGGTACTCGGCCACCCCTCCCCGGAGGCCGTCGACCCCGGGCGCGCCTTCCAGGAGATGGGCTTCGACTCGCTGGCCGCCGTCGAACTGCGCAATCTCCTTTCGCGCGCCACCGGCCTCACCCTCCCGGCAACGCTGGTTTTCGACCAGCCCTCGCCCCGCACGCTCGCCGCCCACCTCAAGACCGAACTCGTCCCCGGACCGGCCGACCTCGCCCGGTCCGCCCTGGCCGACCTGGACCGGCTGGAGGCGGCGCTGCTCGCCCTGCCCGACCGCGACGGCAGCCACACCCGTGTCACCGCGCGCCTCGAAGCGCTGCTGCGCGGCTGGTACGACGCCCGTGACACCCACGGCCGCGACTTCGCGCCCGTACCGCCGGGGGACCTCGGCGAAGTCAGCGACGACGAACTCTTCGCCAGGATCGACAACGAACTGGGAGCCCTGTGATGGAAGCCCCGGCCACGGCCGACAAGCTCCGCGACTACCTGAAGCGGGCCACGACGGAGCTGGAGCGCAGCCGCCGCCGCGTACGGGAGCTGGAGGAACAGGACCACGAGCCCGTCGCCGTCATCGGCATGGGCTGCCGCTACCCCGGCGGGATCCGCACCCCCGAGGACCTGTGGCGGATCGTCGACGAGGGCCGCGACGTCGTCTCCGACTTCCCCACCGACCGGGGCTGGGACGTCGACGCGATCTACGATCCCGAACCCGGCTCCCCGGGCCGGACCTACGTACGCCACGGCGGCTTCCTGTACGACGCGGCCGAGTGCGACCCCGCCTTCTTCGGCATCAGCCCCAAGGACGCGCCCGGCACCGACCCGCAGCAACGGCTGCTGCTGGAGGTCAGCTGGGAGGCCTTCGAACGGGCCGGCATCGACCCCACGGCCATGAAGGGCACCCCGACCGGTGTCTTCGTCGGCCTGATGCACCACGACTACCTCGGCGGCACCATCTCCGGCAGCATCGTCTCCGGGCGCATCGCCTACACCCTCGGACTGGAGGGCCCGGCGATCACCATGGACACCGCCTGCTCCTCCTCCCTGGTCGCGCTGCACTCCGCGATCCAGTCGCTGCGCAAGGGGGAGTGCTCCCTCGCGCTCGCGGGCGGCGCCGCCGTCATGGCCAGCCCCGAGATGTTCATCGAGTTCAGCGAGCGCCGGGCGCTGTCGCCCGACGGCCGCTGCCGCTCCTTCTCCGACGACGCGGCCGGTGCCGCCTGGGCCGAGGGCGCGGGCATGCTGCTGGTCGAGCGACTCTCCGACGCCCGCCGCAACGGCCACCGGGTGCTCGCCGTCGTCCGCGGCTCCGCCGTCAACCAGGACGGCGCGTCCAACGGCCTGACCGCGCCCAGCGGACCGGCCCAGATCCGCGTCATCCGGCAGGCGCTCGCCGACGCCCAACTGGCCCCGCACCACGTCGACGCGGTCGAGGCGCACGGCACCGGCACCACCCTCGGCGACCCCATCGAGGCCCAGGCCGTCATCGCCGCGTACGGGCAGGACCGGCCCGAGGGCCGACCGCTGTGGCTGGGCTCCATCAAGTCCAACATGGGCCACGCCCAGGCCGCCGCCGGGGTCGGCGCCGTCATCAAGATGGTCATGGCGATGCGCCACGGCACCCTGCCCCGCACCCTGCACGTCGGCACCCCCACCACCGCCGTCGACTGGACCGCGGGCGACGTCGAACTCCTCACCGAGCCCCGCCCCTGGGACGGCGACGGCAGACCACGCCGCGCCGGGATCTCCTCGTTCGGCATCTCCGGCACCAACGCGCACACCATCCTGGAGGAGGCCCCGCCCACCGGCCCCGTCGACGCCGACGCGGTCCGCGCCGCGCTGCCCGTCGTGCCGTGGCTGCTCTCCGGCAAGGGCGCCGACACCGTGCGGCGCCAGGCGGAGCGGCTGCTGGCCGCCGCCGACGGTCTCGACCCGTACGACGTCGGGTACACCCTCGCCACCGCCCGCAGCACCTTCGGCCACCGCGCCGCCGTCACCGGACGGAACCGGGACGAACTGCTGGACGCCCTGCGCGGGATCGCCGACGGCACCCATGCGCCCGTCGTCGCCCCCGAACCCGGGCGCCTGGCCGTGCTGTTCACCGGGCAGGGCTCGCAGCGCCCCGGCATGGGCCGCACCCTGTACACCGCGTTCCCGGTGTTCGCCGCCGCCCTCGACGAGATCTGCGCCGCCTTCGACGCGCACCTGGAACGGCCACTGCGCGACGTCATGTTCGACATCCCGGGCGAGGACGGCGCCGAAGTCGACACCGCCGGAGCGGACACCGACCGCGAGAACGCCGACCGCGCCGAGGCGCCGCTGCACCGCACCGTCCACGCCCAGGCGGCGCTGTTCGCCTTCGAGACAGCCCTGTACCGGCTGCTGGAGCACTGGGGCGTCCGCCCCGACCTGCTCGCCGGGCACTCCATCGGCGAGGTCGTCGCCGCCCATGTCGCCGGGGTGCTGGACCTGGCGGACGCGGTCGCGCTGGTCGCCGCCCGGGGCCGGCTCATGCAGGGCCTGCCGGCGGGTGGCGCCATGGTGTCCCTGCTGGCCGCCGAGGACGAGGTCACCGCGCTCCTCACCGACGGCGTCGACATCGCCGCCGTCAACGGCGCCCGCTCGGTGGTCGTCTCCGGCGACGAGGAGGCCGTCCTCGCCGTCGCCGCGAAGGCCGAGAAGAGCACCCGGCTGAAGGTGTCGCACGCCTTCCACTCGCACCGCATGGAGCCGATGCTCGAACCCTTCCGCGAGGTGCTGGCCGGGCTCACCTTCCACGAACCCACGCTGCCCGTCGTCTCCAACGTCACCGGCCGCGTCGCCGACGACCTGACCTCCGCCGACTACTGGGTGCGGCACGTGCGCGAGGCGGTCCGCTTCCACGACGGGATCACCACACTCGTCGCCGAAGGCGCCACCCGCTTCCTGGAGATCGGCCCGGACACGGTCCTCAGCACCATGGCGCGGGACGTGGTCCCCGAGGCCATCGGCACCCAGCGGCGCGACCGGCCCGAGGACGCCGCCCTCACCGACGCCCTGTGCCGGCTCCACCTGACCGGCACCGCCCCGGACTGGCGGGCCGTGTTCAGCGGCGGACGCACCGTCGACCTGCCCACCTATCCGTTCCGCCGGGACCGGCACTGGGAGGACGCCCCCATCCTCCAGGCCGAGCGCTCCGCCGCCGCCCGCGCGGGCGGCGACGCCGACGATCCGTTCTGGGAGCTGGTGCGCGACCGGGACGTCCCCGCCGTCGCCGCCACCCTCGGTCTCGACGACGAGACGGCGGTCGCCTCCGTCGTGCCCGCCCTCGCCGCCTGGCACGGCCGACGACAGGCCCACGCCGCCGCCGACGCGCTGCGCCACCGCGTCACCTGGGAACCGCTCGCCCCCGCCGCCACCCCGGCGCGCGGCGGAACCTGGCTGGCCGTCGTCCCCGAATCCGCCGCCGACGACCCCTGGACCCTTACCGTCCTCGACGCGCTGACCGGCGTCGACGCACACACCGGCCGGGGACGGCACGTCGACACCCTCGCCGTGCCGGACGACGCCGACCGCGTCGCGCTGACGGCCGTACTCGCCGACCGGACCGCCGTCGACGGGGTGCTGTTCCTGCCGGGCCCGGCGACGCCGACGGCCACCGCCGCCGCCCTTCTCCAGGCCCTCGGGGACGCCGGTGCCGACGCGCCGTTGTGGTGCGTCACCCGGGACGCCGTCGGCCACGGGCCGGGCGACGCCGTCACCGGCTTCGCCCAGGCCGGGCTGTGGGGCCTGGGCCGGGTCGCCGCCCTGGAACACCCCGACCGGTGGGGCGGACTGATCGACCTGCCCGCCGAGATCGGCCCGCGCACCGCCGCCCGGCTGGCCGCGCTGCTCGGCGACTCCGGTGACGAGGATCAGATCGTGATCCGCGAGACCGGCGCCCACGGACGGCGGCTGGAGCCCGCACCGGCTCGCGCCGGTACCCCCTGGCGGCCGTCCGGCACCGTGCTGGTCACCGGAGCCACCGGGGCGCTCGGCACCGCCGTCGCCCGCCTGCTCGCCGCCGAGGGCGCCGACCACCTGCTCCTCGTCTCCCGCCGGGGGTCCGACGCCCCCGGCGCCGCCGAACTGGCCCGGGAACTCATGGCCGCCGGAACGGCGGTCACCCTGGCCGCCCGGGACATCGCCGACCGCTCCGCACTGGCCGAACTCCTCGACTCCGTACCGCGGGAGCACCCCCTCACAGCCGTCGTGCACCTGGCCGGGGTCCTCGACGACGGCGTACTGGACGGGCTGACCCCCGACCGGTTCGCCCGGGTCCTCGCCCCGAAGGCGGACGCCGCCCGCCACCTGCACGAACTGACCGCGGACCGGGACCTGTCGGCGTTCGTGCTCTTCTCCTCCCTCACCGCCACCGTCGGCGGCGCGGGCCAGGCCAACTACGCCGCCGCCAACGCCTTCCTGGACGCCCTGGCCGAACACCGGCACGCGCTCGGGCTGCCCGCCACGTCCGTGGCCTGGGGGCCGTGGGGCGGCGACGGCATGGCGGCGCACGGCACGGTCCGCTCCGCCACCCGGGCCATGGGCATCTCCCCCCTCGCCCCGGACGTCGCCCTCACAGCGCTGCGACGGGCCCTGGACGGCGGCGACACCACCGTCACCGTCGCGGACGTCGACTGGTCGGTGTTCGCCCCCGCCTTCACCGCGAGCCGCCCTGCCCCGCTGCTGGACACGCTGCCCGGGGCACGGCGCGCCACCGGCGGCCCGGACGGCGCGAACCAGGCCGACGGCCTCGCGGCGAAACTCGCCGGACTCACCGGTGGGGAACGCGAACGCGCCCTCCAGGACCTGGTGTGCGGCCAGGCCGCCGCCGTACTCGGCTACGCCGACGCCACCGCCGTCGAACCGGCCACCGCCTTCCGCGACCTCGGCTTCGACTCGCTCACCTCCGTCGACCTGCGCAACCGGATCAGCGCCGCCGCCGGGGTGCCGCTGCCCGCCACCCTCGTCTTCGACTACGCCACCCCCGCCGCCCTCGTGAAACACCTGGGCAGCGAACTGGCCGGAGCGGACACCTCCGTGGACACCGTGGTCGACGAGTTCGAACGGGTCGCCGCCCGGCTCGGCGGTCTCACCGCCGAGGACATCGAACGGAGCCGGGTCACCGTGCGTCTCCAGGCCCTGCTCAACGACCTGAACAAGACCCTCGGTCAGGACGACGCGGCCGTCGTCACCGGCAGGCTCGAAGAGGCCTCCGCCGACGACGTCTTCGCCTTCATCGACAACGAACTCGGTCCGGCATGACCCGGCGGCCCCACGACACCCCGGCCCACCCGCGGCCCACCTCCCCGCACGGTTCTCCGCACACCTCTTCGCACACCTCTTTGCACAGGAGTGGCGACACCCGATGACCAACGACGAAAAGCTGTTGTCCTACCTCAAGCGGGTCTCCGCCGATCTGCACCGGACCCGTCAGCGGCTGCGCGAGGTGGAGACGCAGGACCGGGAACCCGTCGCGATCGTCGCGATGAGCTGCCGCTTCCCCGGTGGGGTCGGCACGCCCGAGGAGCTCTGGCGGCTCGTCCACGACGGCACCGACGCCATCGGGGACTTCCCCGCCGACCGGGGCTGGGACACCGAAGCCCTCTACGATCCGGACCCGGACGCCACCGGCAGGACGTACACCCGGCGCGGCGGCTTCCTGGACGACGCGGCGGGATTCGACCCGGAGTTCTTCGGCATCAGCCCGCGCGAGGCCCTCGCCATGGACCCGCAGCAGCGGCTGCTGCTGGAGGTGTCGTGGGAGGCGCTGGAACGCGCCCGTATCGCCCCCGACTCGGTGCACGGCACCCGCGTCGGGGTGTTCGCCGGTACGAACGGCCAGGACTACCGGGACGTCCTGGCGAGGACGGAGCAGGACGCCGAGGCCGCGCTCGGCACGGGCGCCCTGGCCGCCGTGATCTCCGGCCGTATCTCCTACACCCTCGGGCTGGAGGGCCCGGCCGTCACCGTCGACACCGCCTGCTCCTCCGCGCTCGTCGCGGTGCACCTGGCCGTACAGGCCCTGCGCGGCAAGGAGTGCTCCCTCGCGCTCGCGGGCGGCGCCACGGTCATGTCCACCCCCAACTCCTTCATCGCGTTCAGCCGTCAGCGCGGGCTCGCCCCGGACGGCCGCTGCAAGTCCTTCGCGGAGGGCGCCGACGGCACCGGCTGGGGCGAGGGCGCCGGGATGCTGCTGCTGGAACGACTCTCCGACGCCCGCCGCAACGGCCACCAGGTGCTCGCCGTCATCCGGGGCTCCGCCGTCAACCAGGACGGCGCCTCGAACGGGCTGACCGCGCCCAACGGCCCCTCCCAGCAACGCGTCATCCGTGCCGCGCTGGCCGGTGCCGGGCTCACCACCGCCGACGTCGACCTGCTGGAGGCGCACGGCACCGGCACCACGCTCGGCGACCCGATCGAGGCGCAGGCGCTGCTGGCCACGTACGGGCAGGACCGGCCCGAGGACCGCCCGTTGTGGCTGGGCTCGGTCAAGTCCAACATCGGGCACACCCAGGCCGCCGCCGGAATCGCCGGAATCATCAAGGCCGTCATGGCGATGCGGCACGCCGTACTGCCGCGCACCCTGCACGCCGAGGAGGCGTCCACCAAGGTCGACTGGGAGCGGGGCGACGTCCGCCTGCTCACCGCCAACCGCCCCTGGACCGACCCGGGGCGGCCCCGGCGGGCCGCCGTGTCCTCCTTCGGCGCCAGCGGCACCAACGCCCACACCATCCTGGAGGAGGCCCCGGCCGTCGAACCGGCCGTCGAACCGGACATCGAACCAGCCGTCGAAACGGTCGGTGAGCCGACGTCGTCCGAGCCGTCGGCGCCGCGCACCGCACCGCCGCTGGTGCCGTGGGTGCTCTCCGGCCGGACCGAGCACGCCCTGCGCGAGCAGGCCGCCCGCCTGGCCGCCGCCGTCACGGACCAGGACCCCGTCGACGTGGCCCACTCCCTGGCCGTCACCCGCACCGCGCACGCGCACCGGGCCGTGGTCCTCGCCGCCGACCGCGAGCACCTGCTCGACGCCGTGAACCGGCTCGCCGAGGGCGGCCCGGCCGCCGCGCTCGGCCGCGTGCGCAAGGGACAGACCGCCTTCCTGTTCAGCGGCCAGGGCTCCCAGCGCCCCGGCATGGGCCGCGAACTGTACGGGCGCTTCCCGGTCTTCGCCCGCGCCTTCGACGAGATCTGCGAACGGTTCGACGACGACGAACTGCGCGACCTGGTCCTCGGTGACGATCCCGAGCCGCTCAACCGCACCGCCCGCACCCAGACCGCGCTGTTCGCCTTCGAGACCGCGCTGTACCGGCTGGTGGAGTCCTGGGGCCTGGAACCCGACTACCTCGCCGGGCACTCCATCGGCGAGATCACCGCCGCCCATGTCGCGGGCGTACTGGACCTCGCGGACGCCGCCACGCTGGTGGCCGCGCGCGGCCGGCTGATGCAGGCCCTCCCCGAGGGCGGCGCCATGATCGCCCTGCGCGCCGGGGAGGACGAGGTTCGGCCTCTGCTCACCGACCGGGTCGGGCTGGCCGCCGTCAACGGGCCCGACTCCGTCGTCGTCTCCGGCGACGCCGCCGAGGCCGAGGTGATCGCCGCCCGGTTCGCCCGGAGCAGACGGCTGAAGGTGTCGCACGCGTTCCACTCGCCGCTGATGGAACCCATGCTGGACGAGTTCCGGTCCGTGGTGTCGTCCCTGACGTTCCACCGGCCGACCGTCCCCCTGGTGTCCCACTTGACGGGCGCGCTCGCCGGACAGGACGTCACCACCCCCGACCACTGGGTGCGGCACGTGCGCGAGACGGTCCGCTTCCACGACGGGATCCGCGTTCTCGCCGCCCAGGGCGTGACCCGCTACCTGGAGATCGGCCCCGACGCGGTGCTGACCGCCATGGCCCGCGAATGCCTGGCCGCCGAGGACACCGACGGCCGCCACGCCGACGATGACGCCGGTGCCGGTCACGGCGCCGAAGGCAGTCGCGTCGGTCGGGACGCCGCCGACCACGGTGCCGGCCGCGGTGTTGACGGCGGCCCCGTCGGCCGGGACGCCGTCCTCGTCGCCGCCTGCCGTCGCGAACGGGACGAGTCCGAGACCCTGCTCACCGCCCTGGCCCGGCTGTGGGCCGCTGGTGACGGCCCGCGCTGGGAGGCGCTGTTCACCGGCGCCACCACCGTCGACCTGCCCACCACCGCCTTCCGGCGCGAACGGTTCTGGCCCGAGACGGTCGCCCCGGTCGGCGACGTCGGCGCCGCCGGACTCGACCCCGCCGACCACCCGCTGCTCGGCGCCGCCACCGTGCTCGCCGACTCCGACGCGGCGGTGCTCACCGGCCGGCTGTCGGTACGCACCCACCCCTGGCTCGCCGACCACGTCGTCGCCGGCTCGGTCGTGGTGCCCGGCACCGCCATGGTGGAACTCGCGGTCCGGGCCGGTGACCAGGTCGGTCACGTCCGGCTGGAAGAACTCGCCCTGGAAGTACCGCTGGTGCTCCCGCCCGACGACGGCGTCCGCGTCCAGGTCGCCGTCGGCGCCCCCGACCCCGCCGGGGCCCGCACCGTCCAGATCCACGCGCGCGCCGAGAACCTGCCCGCCGACGCCCCCTGGACCCTGCACGCCTCCGGCCTGCTCACCGCCTCCGCCGACGCCGCCCCCGGCGCGGCCGTCCCCGGTGCCCGGCTCGACGCCTGGCCCCCGCAGGACGCCGAGGAGCTCGATCTCAGCGGCCTGTACGAGCGGCACGCCGCCTCCGGTCTCGACTACGGACCGGCCTTCCGCGCCCTGACCGCCGCCTGGCGGGACGGCGACGCGCTGTACGCCGAGGTCCGGCTCCCGGAGCGGCCGGCCGCCGACGCGCCCCGCTTCGGCCTGCACCCGGCCGCCTTCGACGCCGCCCTGCACGCCCTGGCCCTGCTCGGCGACGGCTCCGGCGAGGAGACCGCCCGGCTGCCGTTCACGTTCACCGGTGTCACCCTGCACGCCGTCGGTGCCTCCGCCCTGCGCGCCCGGATGGTGCCCACCGGCGACCACACCTTCGCCGTCGACCTGGCCGACCCCGCGGGAGCGCCCGTCGCCACCGTCGAGTCACTGGCCTCCCGCCCACTGACCGGGTTGCGCGACGAGCACGACCCCGTCGCCGACGCCCTGTTCGCCCTCGCGTGGCAGCCACTGGCACTGGGCACCGACGCACCGGCCACCGACGCTTCGGGCATCGCGGCCCCGGACCCCGACGCCGCCGGCACCGGCCACCGGCTGCTGGAGACCGCACCCGGCAGGGACGCCGACGCGGTGCGCGCCGCGCTGCGCACCGTGCTCGCCGCACTCCAGGACGACGATCCCCGCCCGCTGGCCGTCGTCACCCGCGGCGCCGTCTCCGCCGACGGCGAGGACGTGCCCGACCTCGCCGGAGCGGCTGTATGGGGCCTGGTCCGCTCCGCCCAGTCGGAGAACCCCGGCCGGTGCGTCCTGCTGGATCTCGAACCCGGCACCGACCCCGGCCCGCTCCTGCCCGCCGTGCTGGCCTCCGGCGAACCGCAGATCGCCGTGCGTTCCGGTACCGCCCGCGCGGCCCGACTCGTACGCGCCGCCGCGCCCCACGACCGTCCGGCACCCGGCCTCGACCCCGACGGCACCGTCCTGCTCACCGGTGCCACCGGCGGACTCGGTCCCGTACTCGCCCGGCATCTGGTCCGCGACCACGGCGTACGCCACCTCGCCCTGGTCAGCCGGAGCGGTGCGGCCGGCGATCTGGTCGCCGAACTCGCCGCCCTCGGCGCCGACGCCACCGCGTACGCCTGCGACGTCGCCGACCGCGACGCGCTCGCCGCCGTCCTGGCCACCCTCCCGCAGGACCGTCCGCTCACCGCCGTCGTCCACGCCGCGGGCGTCCTCGACGACGGAGTGGTGTCGTCCCTGACGCCCGAGCGGATCGACACCGTCCTCGCGCCCAAGGCGCTCGGCGCCCTCCACCTCCACGAGCTGACCGGCGGTCACGACCTGTCCGCGTTCGTGCTGTTCTCCTCCGTCGCCGGGATCGTCGGCGCCCCCGGACAGGGCAACTACGCCGCCGCCAACGCCGTCCTGGACGCGCTCGCCGCCCACCGCCGTGCCCACGGCTCGCCCGCCGTGTCCCTGGCCTGGGGGCCGTGGGCCCCGACCGGCGGCATGACCGGCGCCCTGGACGACGCCGACCTCGCCCGCATGTCGCGCGGCGGCATGACCCCCCTGTCGGCCGAGGAGGGCACCGCCCTGTTCGACCGGGCGGTCCGCACCGACCGCGCGGTACTGGCCCCGGTCCGCCTGAACCCGTCCGCCCTGCGCGCGCAGGGCGGCGAACTCGCCCCGGTCCTCGCGGCGTTGGCCGGGCGCACGGTACGCCGGGCGGCGGCCGCCGCCGACGGCACCGGGCCCGCCTTCGCCGACCGCATGGCCGCCCTCGGCGAGGCGGAGCGCGCCGACGCGCTGCTGCACACCGTCCGCGTCCACGTGGCCGCCGTCCTCGGGCACGCCGGGCCGGGCACCGTGGAGACCGACCGAGCCTTCAAGGAACTCGGCTTCGACTCGCTCGCCGCGATCGAACTGCGCAACTCCCTGTCCGCCGAGACCGGGCAGCGGCTGCCCGCCACCCTGGTCTTCGACCACCCCTCGCCCGAGGCGCTCGCCGCCCACCTCGGTACCCTCGTCGGTACGGGGACGAGGGCGGGCGGCGCGGACCGGCGCACCGGCCGTACCCGGCGGGCCCGCGCCGACGAACCGCTGGCGATCGTCGGCATGGCCTGCCGCTACCCCGGCGACGTCCGCTCCCCGCAGGACCTGTGGCGGCTGGTCGCCGACGGCACCGACGCCATCGGGGACTTCCCCGTCGACCGGGGCTGGGACGTGGACCGTGTCGTCGACCCCACCCGGCAGCGTCCCGACACCTCCTACGTGGGCCGGGGCGGATTCCTGTACGACGCGGGCGACTTCGACGCCGCGTTCTTCGGCATCAGCCCCAAGGAGGCGCTCGTCACCGACCCGCAGCAGCGGCTGCTGCTGGAGACCTCCTGGGAGGCGTTGGAGAGCGCGGGCATCGACCCGCTCTCCCTCAAGGGCAGCCCGACCGGTGTGTTCGCGGGCGTGCAGTACCACGACTACTTCGGCAGCTTCGGATCCGGCAGCATCATCTCCGGACGGGTCGCCTACACCCTCGGACTGGAGGGACCTTCGCTGTCGGTCGACACCGCCTGCTCCTCCTCGCTGGTGGCCCTGCACCTGGCCGGGCAGTCGCTGCGCCAGGGCGAGTCCACGCTCGCGCTGGTCGGGGGCGTCGCGGTCATGGCCACCCCGGAGACCTTCGTCGAGTTCAGCCGACAGGGCGCGCTCGCCCCCGACGCCCGCACCCGCGCCTTCGCGGACGCGGCCGGTGGCACGGTGTGGGGCGAGGGCGTCGGCGTCCTCGTGGTGGAGCGCCTCTCGGACGCCCGCCGCAACGGCCACCCGGTCCTCGCCGTCGTGCGCGGCACGGCCGTCAACCAGGACGGCGCCTCGAACGGGCTGACCGCGCCCAACGGCCCCTCCCAGGAACGCGTCATCCGCCAGGCCCTCGAGAACGCCCGGCTCACCACCGCCGACGTCGACGTGGTGGAGGCGCACGGCACCGGCACCACGCTCGGCGACCCGATCGAGGCGCAGGCGCTGCTGGCCACGTACGGGCAGGACCGGCCCGAGGACCGCCCATTGTGGCTGGGCTCGGTCAAGTCCAACATCGGGCACACCCAGGCCGCCGCCGGAGTCGCCGGAATCATCAAGATGGTGCAGGCGATGCGGTACGGCACGCTGCCCAGGACCCTGCACGTCGACCGGCCGTCCACCGAGGTGGACTGGGAGGCCGGGCAGGTGCGCCTGCTGACGGAGGAGCGGTCCTGGCCGGAGGCCGGGCGCCCGCGCCGGGCCGGGGTGTCGTCCTTCGGGATCAGCGGCACCAACGCCCACGTCGTCCTCGAACAGGCCCCGGACGGCGAACCGGTCGACCCGGCCGAACCCGTGGCCCCGAGCGCAGCCGTGGCCCCGGCCGAACAGGCCGCGCCGACCGACCGGCCCGCCCCGGCCGAACAGGCCGTACGAGCCGATCAGGCTGATCAGGCCGATCAGGCCGTTCAGGGCGCACCGGCCGACCGGTCCGACGAGCCCGGATCCGCCCCGGGGGCACCGGGAACCACCGCCCCGGGACTCGCCGTCCCCTGGCTGCTCACGGCCAAGTCGCCCGCCGCGCTCGCCGGTCAGGCCACCGCGCTGCTCGCCCACCTCGACGCCCACCCCGGCCTCGACCCGTCCGACGTCGGCTGGTCGCTGGCGACCACCCGCGCCCGCTTCCCCCACCGGGCCGCCGTCACCGGCACCGGCCCCGCCGAACTGCGCGTCGCGCTCACCGCGCTGGCCGCCGGGGACACCGCCCGCAACCTCCACCAGGGCACCGCCACCGGCCGCGCCCGGCCCGTCTTCGTCTTCCCGGGCCAGGGCTCCCAGTGGTCCGGCATGGCCACCGAACTCCTCGCGGAATCAACGGTGTTCGCCGCCCGGATGGCCGAGTGCGCCGACGCGCTGAAGCCGTACACCGACTGGGACCTCCGCGCGGAACTGCGCGGGCGACTCGACCGCGTCGACGTCGTCCAGCCGCTGCTGTGGGCGGTCATGGTGTCACTGGCGCACACCTGGAGCAGCCACGGCGTCACCCCGTCCGCGGTCATCGGCCACTCCCAGGGCGAGATCGCCGCCGCCTGCGCGGTGGGCGCGCTGTCCCTGGACGACGGTGCGCGAGTGGTCGCGCTGCGCTCCCGGGCCATCGCCGAACTGCTGTCCGGCTCCGGCGGCATGATGTCCGTCGGGGAGGGTGCCGACCAGGTGCGGACCCGGATCGCCGAGTGGGGCGGCAGGCTCTCCGTCGCCGCCGTCAACGGTTCCGCCTCCACGGTCGTCTCCGGCGACTCCGACGCCCTCGACGAACTCCTCGCCCGGCTGCGCTCCGAGCACGTCCGTGCCAAGCGGCTGCCCGTGGACTACGCCTCGCACAGTGCCCACGTGGAGTCCCTGCGCGAACGCCTCGCCGACGTGCTCGACGGGATCCGCCCGCGCACCACTGACGTCCCCTTCTACTCCACCGTCACCGGAACCGCGGTCGACACCGCCGAGCTCGGCGCCGACTACTGGTACACCAACCTCCGCAACACCGTGCTGTTCGAGGAGGCGGTACGCGGCGCCGCCGCCGACGGACACGCCCTGTTCGTCGAGTGCAGCCCGCACCCGGTGCTCACCGTCGGCATCCAGGAGACCGACGCCGCCGTGGCCGCCGTCGGCTCGCTGCGCCGCGACGAGGGCGGCCGGGACCGGCTGCTCGTCGCCCTGGGCGAGGCGTTCACCCACGGCGCCGCCGTGGACTGGACCACCGTCGCCGAGGGCCGCCGCACCCGCCGCGTCCCGCTGCCCCCGTACGCCTTCCAGCGCGAGCGGTACTGGCTCGACTCCACCGCCACCGGCGCCGATGTCACCGCCGCCGGTCTCGCGGCCACCGACCACGCGCTGCTCGGCGCCGCGATGGTACGGGCCGGCAGCGGGGAAGCGGTCCTCACCGGCCGTATCTCCGTCGGCACCCACCCCTGGCTGAACGAGCACCGGGTCGCCGGCCGGCTGCTGTTCCCCGGCACCGGACACCTCGAACTCGCCCTGCGCGCGGGGGACCAGGTCGGCTGCGGCGACCTCGTCGAACTCACCCTCCACGCCCCGCTGGTCCTGCCCGAGCACGGTGCCGTGCAGCTCCAGGCCGTCGTCGGCCCGCCCGAGGGCGCCAACCGCCCGCTGACCCTCTGGTCCCGCCCGGAGAGCATCGACGAGGACCAGCCCTGGACCCGGCACGCCGACGGCCTCCTCGCCCCCACCGGCACCCTCCCCGCCGCCGTCGAACCGCTCACCGCCTGGCCCCCGCAGGGCGCCGACCCGGTCCCGCTGGACGGCCTGTACGAGGAACTCGCCACGCTCGGCCTGGGCTACGGTCCCCTGTTCCAGGGGCTGCGCGCCGCCTGGCGCACCGAGGACGCCCTCTACGCCGAGGTCGCCACCGAGGCCGCCGTCGACGGCTTCGCCCTGCACCCGGCCCTGTCGGACGCCGCCCTGCACACCGTCGGCCTCACCGACGCCGCCGGTGACCGGGCGCTGCTGCCGTTCGCCTGGTCCGGCGTACGGCTGCACGCCACCGGCGCCACCGCGCTGCGCGTCGAGGTCCGCGCCCGCGGCGAGGGCACCGTCTCCCTCACGCTCACCGACCCCGCCGGCGACCCCGTCGCCACGGTCGACTCCCTCGCCCTGCGCCCGCTGCGCGCCGACACGGTCGACGCCGCCGCCCGATCCACCGGGTCCGGTGCGCTCTACCGAGTCGACTGGCTGCCCGCACCCGCCCCGACGGAGCCCGTGCCCGCGCCCGAGGAGCTGGAGGTGCTGCGCGCCCCGGCGGGGGCCGATGCCGCCGGGACACGCGCGGCCGTCGCCGCCGTGCTCGACGGTCTGCGCGCCCGGCTCACCGATGAACTACCCGCTGACGAGCGGCCCGTGGACGAGCGGCTCACCGACGAGCGCGGAGGCGACCGCACCCTGGTGGTCGTCACCGGCACGGACCCGGCGGGGGCGGCGGTCGGCGGTCTGGTCCGCTCGGCGCAGTCGGAGAACCCCGGCCGCATCGTCCTGATCGAGGCCGACCACGTGACCGTGACCGACTCCGGGACCGGGAGCGCGGCCGACACCGGGAGCGCGGCCGACGCCGCTGCGGACACCGCCTCCGACCTCGCCCGTCTCGCCGAGGCCGTCGCCACGGGCGAGCCGCACCTCGCGCTGCGCGACGGCGCCTGGCACGTGCCGCGCCTCGCCCGCATCACGCCTTCCGCTCCGGATCCGGCCGACGACCCGGACCGGGATCCCGGGGCCACGGGCCGACGCAGCGCCTCCGCCACCGCCGAACCGGCGGTCACCGAACCGGCCGTCACCGGACCCGGTCTCGGCACCGGCACCGTCCTGCTGACCGGTGCGACCGGCGCCCTCGGCGGCATTGTCGCCCGTCACCTGGCCGGTGAACGGGGCGTGCGGCATCTGCTGCTGCTCAGCCGGAGCGGCGCGCCCGACGCGCTCGTCTCCGAACTGACCGCGCTGGGTGCCGAGGTCACCACCGCCGCCTGCGACGTCGCCGACCGGGACGCGCTCGCCGCAGTCCTCGCCGCGATACCCGCCGACCGCCCGCTGACCGCCGTGATCCATGCGGCCGGCGTCCTGGCCGACGGCGTGCTCGCCTCCCTCACCCCCGAACGCGTCGACACGGTCTTCCGGCCCAAGGTCGACGCGGCCTGGAACCTGCACGAACTCACCGTCGGACTCGGCCTGTCGGCGTTCGTGCTGTTCTCCTCCTCCGCCGCGACCCTCGGCTCCCCGGGCCAGGGCAACTACGCCGCCGCCAATGCCTACCTCGACGCCCTCGCCGCGTACCGACGGGACCGGGGCCTGCCCGCGCACTCCCTGGCCTGGGGCCTGTGGGACCGGGCGAGCGGCATGACCGGCACCCTCGACGACAACGACCGGGCACGCATCGCCCGGGGCGGAGTCGCCCCGCTGTCGACCGAGGACGGGCTCGCCCTGTTCGACGCGGCCCTGCGCGATGGCGAACCCGCCGTTCTGCCGGTGCGCCTCGACACCGCCGCGCTGCGCGCCCAGGCGGACTCCCTCGCCCCGCTGTTCCGCGGTCTGGTGCCCGTACGGCGTGCCCTCGCGGCGGGCCGGGACGGGACGCCCGGCGCGGCCCCGCTGCGGGACCGGCTCGCCGCCCTGCTGGAACCCGAGCGCGAACCGTTCCTCACCGAACTCGTCCGGAGCCGCGTCGCCACCATCCTCGGCTACCGCTCCGCCCAGGACGTCGGCCGCACCCTGGCCTTCCGGGAACTCGGCTTCGACTCGCTGGCCGCCGTGGAGCTGCGCAACGGCCTCGCCGCCGCGACCGGGCTGCGGCTGCCCGCCACCCTCGTCTTCGACCACCCCACCCCGGCGGAGCTCGCCCGCCATCTGCTCGGCGAGCTGACAGGCACCCTCGACGCCCCCGGACCCGCATCCGCACCCGGGGCCGGAGCACGGGCCGCCGCCGACGAACCCATCGCCATCGTCGGCATGGCCTGCCGCTTCCCCGGCGACATCGCCTCGCCGGAGGACCTGTGGCGGCTCGTGGCCGAGGGCCGCGACGCCGTCGGGGAGTTCCCCACCGACCGGGGCTGGGACATCGAGACCCTGTACGACCCGACCCTGGACCGGCCGGGCACCAGCTACACCCGGCACGGTGCCTTCCTGTACGACGCGGCCGGATTCGACCCCGCCTTCTTCGGCATGGACGAGGAGGAGGCCCTGGTCACCGACCCGCAGCAGCGGCTGTTGCTGGAGACGTCCTGGGAGGCCCTGGAACGTGCCTCCATCGACCCGGCCACCCTCCGCGGCTCCGACACCGGAGTGTTCGCCGGGGTGATGTACCACGACTACTTCGGCAGCTTCGGCTCCGGCAGCGTGGTCTCCGGACGGGTCGCCTACACCCTCGGGCTGGAGGGGCCGACGCTCTCCGTCGACACCGCCTGCTCCTCCTCCTTGGTGGCCCTGCACCTGGCCGCCCAGGCCCTGCGCCAGGGCGACTGCTCCCTCGCCCTGGCCGGGGGCGTCACCGTCATGGCCACGCCGGGCACGTTCGTGGAGTTCAGCCGCCACCGCGGACTGTCCCGCGACGGCCGCTGCCGTCCTTTCGCGGACGCCGCCGACGGCACCGGCTTCGGCGAGGGCGCCGGTGTGCTGCTGCTGGAACGGCTCTCCGACGCCCGCCGCAACGGCCGTACGGTCCTGGCCGTCCTGCGCGGCACCGCCGTCAACCAGGACGGCGCCTCGAACGGCATCACCGCCCCCAACGGCCCCGCGCAGCAACGCGTCATCCGCCGCGCGCTCGAAGCGGCCGGGGTCGCCGCCGCCGATGTCGACACGGTCGAGGCGCACGGCACCGGCACCACCCTCGGCGACCCCATCGAGGCCCAGGCTCTGATCGCCACGTACGGTGCCGAGCACACCGAGGAGCGGCCGCTCTGGCTCGGCTCGGTCAAGTCCAACCTGGGCCACACCCAGGCCGCCGCCGGGGTCGCCGGAGTCATCAAGATGGTGCAGGCGATCCGCAACGAGACCCTGCCGGCCAGCCTCGGCATCGACCGGCCCTCCCGGCACGTGGAGTGGGAGGGCGCCAACGTCCGGCTGCTGGCCGAGTCCCGCCCCTGGCCGGACCCGGGCCGCCCGCGCCGCGCGGGCGTCTCCTCCTTCGGCATCTCCGGCACCAACGCCCACGTCATCGTCGAGGCCGCACCGCCCGAGGCTCCGGCCGCCCCGGCCCCCGCCCCGGAGCCGCCCACCGTCACCGTCGCGCCCGCCACCGTGCCCTGGCTGCTGTCCGGCCACACCCCGCAGGCGCTGCGCGCCCAGGCCGCACGGCTGCTGGGCCACCTGACCGGCATCCCGGGCACTTCGGCCGGCACCCCGGAGGACGGCCCGCACCGGATCGCCGGGGCCCTCGCCCACGCGCGCACCGCGCTCGGCCATCGCGCCGCCGTCGTCGGACGCACCCGTGAGGACCTGGTCACCGGACTGCGGTCGCTCGTCGAGGGCCGCACCCCGCCCACCGGCACCACCGGCACGGCCACCGACGGCAAACTGGCCCTGCTCTTCTCCGGCCAGGGCTCCCAGCTGCCCAAAATGGGCACCGGACTCGCCGCCGCGTTCCCCGTCTTCGCCACCGCCCTCGACGAGATCCGCGCCCAGCTCGACCCGCTGCTGGACCGGCCGCTCACCGAAGTCATCGGCTCCGCCGAACTGTTGGAGCGCACCGAGTACACCCAGCCCGCCCTGTTCGCCTTCGAGGTGGCCCTGTTCCGGCTGCTGGAGTCGTTCGGCGTCCGGCCCGATCTGCTGGCCGGACACTCCGTCGGCGAGTTCGCCGCCGCGCACGTGGCGGGCGTCCTCGGACTCCAGGACGCCTGCCGGCTCGTCGCCGCGCGGGGCCGCCTCATGCAGGCGCTCCCCGAGGGCGGAGTGATGATCGCCGTACGCGCCGCGGAGGACGAGGTCGTACCGCTGCTCGGAGACGGAGACGGAGACGGAGACGGAGACGGAGACGGAGACGGAGACGGCGACGGCGACGGCGATGGTGAGGGAGGGAGCGACGGCGTCGGCATCGCGGCCGTCAACGGGCCCGCCTCCGTCGTGATCTCCGGACCGGCAGGACCGGCCCGCGCTCTCGCCGCCCGTTTCGAGCGCACCAAGGAACTGACCGTCGGTCACGCGTTCCACTCCGCCCTGATGGAACCGATGCTCCAGGAGTTCCGCGAGGTCGCGGAGTCGGTCACGTACGGTCCCTCGCGCATCCCCCTGGTGTCCACCCTCACCGGGGCCCCGGCAACCGCCGACGAACTGTCCACCCCCGACTACTGGGTGCGGCACGCCCGCGAGACGGTCCGCTTCGCTGACGCCGTGGCCCGCCTGCGCGACGCGGGCGTACGGCACTTCGCCGAGGCCGGACCCGGCGGCGCGCTCACCGCCGCGGCCCGCGACTGCCTGCCCGAGGATTCCGCCGTCGTCCCGCTCCAGCGCAAGGACCGGCCGGAGGCCGAGGCCCTCGTCGCCGGGCTGGCCGCCCTGCACGTGCACGGGGCCGCCGTCGACTGGTCGGGGCTGCTGTCCCACCGCGACGGATCCGACCTGCCCACCTACGCCTTCCAGCGCGACTCCTACTGGATGACCGGCGACCCGGCCGCGACGACCCCCGCCACCGGCCACCCGCTGCTCGGCACCGCCGTCGAACGCGCCGATGCCGACGCCACCCTGTACACCGCGCGGCTCTCCCTCTCCGCCCAGCCGTGGCTGGCCGACCACGCCGTTGGCGGCGTACCGCTGCTGCCGGGTACGGCGTTCGTCGAGACGGCCCTCGCCGCCGGGGCCCGGCTGGACTGCCCGGTGATCGACGAACTGACCCTCGCGCAGCCGCTGGTACTGCCCGTGAACGGTACCGTCCGCCTCCAGTGCACCGTCGGCGAACCGGACGCCGACGGCGCCCGCGCCTTCCACGTGTACGCCACGCCCGCCGACGGCGAACCGTGGAGCACCCACGCCACCGGCATCGTTCGTCCCGCCACCCCGGAACCCGCCGCCCCGGAACCCGCCCACGACCTGACTGCCTGGCCGCCCCCCGGCGCCGAACCGGTCGACGTGGACGGCGTCTACGACCGGCTCGCCGGACTGGGCGCCGAGTACGGTCCACGCTTCCAGGGACTGCGCGCCGCCTGGCGCCTCGGCGACGAGGTGTACGCCGAGGTCGCCGTGGACACGGCGGGCGCCCCGTTCGCCCTGCACCCGGCCCTGTTCGACGCCGCGCTGCACGCCATCGGGCTGCGCGCCGGGGCCCCGGAACGGATGGCCCTGCCGTTCTCCTGGAACGGCGTCGAGCTGTACGCCGAGGCCCCGACGGCCCTGCGGGTGCGGATAGCTCCGCTGGGACAGGGCGCCGTACGCGTCGACGCCGCCGACGTCGACGGGCGGCCGGTGGCGCGGGTCGCATCGTTGACGCTGCGGGAGATCGACCCCGCGCGGATCGCCACGGCCGCCGCGGGCGGGCACGACGACCTGTTCGCCCTCGACTGGGTGCCCACGAACGTGCCCGCCGCCCCGCAGGCCGGCCGGTGGACCGTGCTCGGCACCGCCCATGACACCCTGGCCGCCGCACTGGCCGGGGAGACCGCCGAGGTCACCACCGCCGCCGATCTGGCGGAGGCCGCCGCCCACGCCCCGGACGTCCTGGTCGTCCCGCATTCCGGCGGCGATCGCCCCGAGGAGATCCGGGCAGCGACCCGGCGGTTGCTGGCCACGGTGCGGGACTGGCTCGCCGACGAGCGGTTCGGCGGCACCGGCCTGGTCGTGACCACCCGGGGCGCCACCGGCCCCGGGTGGTCCGGGGCCGCCGACGCGGGCCCCGGACACACCGCGACCATCGATCCGGGCCGCACCACGGTCACCGACCCCGGCGCCGCCGCCGCATGGGGTCTGATCCGCTCGGCCCAGTCCGAGCACCCCGACCGGATCGTCCTGGCCGACCTCGACGACAGCGACGCCTCACGTCGGCTGCTGCCCTCCGCCGTCGCCTCCGGTGAACCCCAACTTGCCCTGCGCGACGGCATGATGAGCACCCCGAGGCTGGTGCGCGCGCCCCGTCGCACCGAGGCGGCGCCGGTCGACTGGACGGGCGGCGTCCTGATCACCGGCGGCACCGGCGCCCTCGGCCGACTGGTGGCCCGCCATCTGGTCACCGCCCACGGTGCCACCCGGCTGGTCCTGCTCAGCCGTACCGGGGCCGACGCGACCGGCGCCGGGGATCTGCGCGAGGAACTGACCGCCCTCGGCGCCAGGGTGACCTTCGCCGCCTGCGACGCCGCCGACCGCTCCGCCCTCGCCCGCGTCCTCGACGAGTACCCGGTCACCGCCGTGGTGCACACCGCGGGCGTCCTCGCCGACGCCGTCCTCACCTCGCTCACGCCCGAGCGGCTGGACACCGTGCTGCGGCCCAAGCTCGACGCCGCCTGGCACCTGCACGAACTCACCGCGGACCGGCCCCTGACGGCGTTCGTGCTGTTCTCGTCCGCGGCCGGTCTGCTCGGCAGCCCGGGCCAGGCCGGATACGCCGCGGGCAACGCCTTCCTCGACGCCCTCGCCGCCTACCGCAGGGCCCAGGGGCTGCCTGGTGTCTCGCTCGCCTGGGGCGCGTGGGCGGGCAGCGGCGGCATGGCGGACCGGCTCGGCGACACCGACGCCCACCGCATCGCCGCCGGCGGCGTCCTCGCCCTCGACGCACGAACCGGCCTGGACCTCTTCGACACGGCGGTGGGACGCGAGGAACCGGTCCTGCTGCCCGCCCGCCTCGACCTGGGCGCGCGGGACCCCCACCGGATCGCGCCGCTGCTGCGCGGACTGGTGCGCGCCCCGCGCCGGACCGGCGCCGCCACGACGGCCGCCTCGGCCGCGCTCCGCCGCGACCTGGCCGCGCGCGCCCCCGAGCAGCGGTCCGCCCGCCTGCTGGAACTCGTACGGGACGAGGCCCGGCAGGTGCTCGGGACCGAGGAGTTCGACGCCGAACTGCCTTTCAAGGAGCTCGGCTTCGACTCACTGACCGCGGTGGAGTTCCGCAATCGGCTCAACGAGGCGACCGGGCTCCGGCTCTCCGCCACCCTCGTCTTCGACCACCCCAGCCCGGCGGCGCTCACCGAGCACCTGGCCGCCGAACTGGCCCCGCCCGCGGGGGAGAGGTCCAGCGGGACGGACGGGGAGGACGACGAGGAGGCCACCGTCCGCGCGGCCCTGGCCGCCCTTCCCCTGGCGAGGCTCCGCGAGGCCGGACTGCTGGACGGTCTGCTCGAACTCGCCGGAGTGCGCCCCGTCCGGGAGCGCGCCGCGAACGAGACGCCAGGCCGCCCCTCGATCGACGCGATGGACGCCGAGAGCCTCATCACCCTCGCGCTCGACGACCTCGTCCGCGACGACGACGCCCCGTGACCGTCCGCGACGATGCCCCGGGACGTCTCCGTTCGCGCAGACGTCCCGGGACGGTCTTTGTTCGTGACGATGCCCGTACAAGGAAGAGGACCATGGCCGAGCCCCAGAAGCCGGACACCAGGCTGGTCGAGGCGCTGCGCGCCTCGCTGAAGGAGACCGAACGGCTGCGGGAGCGCAACCGCGCCCTGACCGCCGCGGCCCGGGAACCGATCGCGATCGTCGGGATGGCGTGTCGCTACCCCGGCGGCGTCACCACGCCCGAGGAACTGTGGCGGCTCGTCGCGGACGGCGTGGACGGCATCGGCGCGTTCCCCGACGACCGCGGCTGGGACCCGGACCTGTACGACCCGACGCCAGGGACCCCCGGCCGCTCCACCACCCGGCAGGGCGGATTCCTGTACGACGCGGGGGACTTCGACGCCGCGTTCTTCGGCATCGGCCCGCACGAGGCACGGATCATGGACCCGCAGCAGCGGCTGCTGCTGGAGGGCTCCTGGGAGGCGCTGGAGCACGCGGGCATCGACCCGACGTCGCTGCGCGGCAGCCGCACCGGGGTGTTCGCGGGCCTCATGTACCACGACTACTTCGGCAGCTTCGGCTCCGGAAGCGTCGCCTCCGGCCGTATCGCCTACACCCTGGGTCTGGAGGGTCCGGCGCTCACCGTGGACACGGCGTGCTCCTCGTCGCTGGTGGCGCTGCACCTGGCGGCGCGGGCACTGCGGGAGGGGGAGTGCACGCTGGCCCTGGCGGGCGGGGTGACGGTGATGGCCTCGCCGGGCACCTATGTCGAGTTCAGCCGCCAGGGCGGGCTCTCCCCGGACGGCCGGTGCCGGTCCTTCTCCGACGACGCCGACGGCACCGGGTTCTCGGAAGGGCTCGGTGTGCTGGTGTTGGAGCGGTTGTCGGATGCGCGGCGGTCGGGGCGTCGGGTGTGGGGGGTGGTGCGGGGTTCGGCGGTGAATCAGGATGGTGCGTCGAATGGGTTGACGGCGCCGAATGGTCCGGCGCAGCAGCGCGTGATTCGTGAGGCGTGGGTGGCTGCGGGTGTGTCGGGGGGTGGGGTGGATGTGGTGGAGGCGCATGGGACGGGGACGGTGTTGGGTGATCCGATCGAGGCGCAGGCGTTGTTGGCGACGTATGGGCGGGGTCGTGGGGGTGGGGATCCGTTGTGGTTGGGGTCGGTGAAGTCGAATGTGGGGCATGCGCAGGCGGCTGCGGGTGTGGCGGGTGTGATGAAGATGGTGTTGGCGATGGGGGCGGGGTGGTTGCCGGCGACGTTGCATGTGGACGAGCCGTCGCGGAAGGTCGACTGGGGTTCGGGGCGGGTGCGGTTGTTGACGGAGGGGCGGGAGTGGGTGCGGGGGGATCGTCCCAGGCGTGCGGGGGTGTCGTCGTTCGGGATCAGTGGTACGAACGCGCACGTGATCCTGGAGGAGGCCCCCGACGAGGACACCCCCGCGCACGACGGGACCGAACCCCACGCCCCCGCCGTGGTGTTGCCGCTGTCCGCCCGCTCCGCGCGCGCCCTTCCCGCCCAGGCCGAACGGCTGCACGCCTTCCTCGAGGATCGTCCCGAGCTGCCGCCGTCCGCCCTCGCACGCGCCCTGGGCACCCGCCGCGCCGCGCTCGGCCACCGGGCCGCCGTCACCGGCACCGACCGGGACCGGCTCCTGGCCGGCCTCCAGGACCTCGCCACCGGCCGCCCTTCGCCCGGCGTCGTCACCGGACGGGCCCGCACCGGCGGACGCACCGCTTTCCTGTTCACCGGGCAGGGTGCCCAGCGCCCCGGCATGGGTCTCGAACTGCGCGCCCACTACCCGGTGTTCGCCGCCGCCTTCGACAAGATCGACGCCCTCCTCGGACTGGACCTGGTGGGCGTACTGGGCGGCGACGACCCGGAGGCGGTGCACCGTACCCGGTACGCGCAGACCGCCCTGTTCGCCTACGAGGTCGGCCTGTTCCGGCTGCTGGAGTCGTTCGGCGTCCGGCCCGACGTGCTGGCCGGGCACTCCGTCGGCGAGATCGCCGCCGCCCATGTCGCCGGGGTGCTGGACCTGGCCGACGCGTGCGCCCTGGTCGGTGCCCGCGGCCGGCTCATGCAGGCGCTTCCCGAGGGCGGCGCGATGGTCGCCGTACAGGCGGGCGAGGACGAGGTGCTGCCGCTGCTGGACGACCGGGTGGGGCTCGCGGCGGTCAACGGACCGGAGTCGGTGGTGCTGTCAGGGGAACGCGACGCGGTGCTCGCCGCCGCCGCGACGTTCCCGAGGACCAAGCGGCTCAGCGTCTCGCACGCCTTCCACTCGCCCCTGATGGACGGCATGCTCGACGACTTCCGCGCGGTCGCCGGACGCCTGGCCTTCCGGGAGCCGCGCATCGAGGTGGTGTCGGCCCTCACCGGGCGCCCCGCCACCGGGGATCAGCTGCGTGACCCGGAGCACTGGGTGCGGCACGTGCGCCGCACCGTGCGCTTCGCCGACGCCGTCACCGCCCTCGCCGCCTCGGGCGTCACCCGGTACGTCGAGCTCGGCCCCGACGCCGTGCTGACCGGCCTCGCCCGGGAGAGCGCGGCGGAGAGCGGCAGCGCCTTCGTCGCCCTCGGCCGGCGCCGCGGCGGCGAACCGGAGGCCCTGCTGTCCGGCCTCGCCCGCCTGCACACCGACGGACTGCCCCTGGACTGGGCCGCGCTCTTCCCCGGTACGGTCCGCGTCGAACCGCCCACGTACGCGTTCCGGCACGAACGGTACTGGCTGAACGCCGACGTACCACTCGTCCCCGACCGCCCGGCCCCGCAGGGCCCCGCAGACGCCGCCCGGACCGCCGGATCCGTCGACGCGGCCCACCTCACCGGCACCACCGAGCCCGCCGACACCACCGAGTCCGCGGACGCCATCGGATCCGCGGACGCCGCAGATCCCACCGACGCCGCCGATCTCACCGACGCCGTCGGTCCCACCGGCACGCGAGCCCTCCGGCGGCGCCTGGCACAGGCCCCGCCGGCCGAGCAGGAGGCCCTGCTGACCGAACTCGTGCGCTCCCGGGCCGCCGTGGTCCTCGGACACCGGGGACCGCAGGACGTCGAACCCGACGCCGTCTTCCTGGAGATCGGCCTGGACTCGGTCTCGGCGGCCGAACTGCGCGCCGCGCTCGGCACCGCGCTCGGCCTCGACGTCCCGGTCGGTGCCGTGTTCGACCACCGCACCCCTCTCGCGCTCGCCGCGCACCTGCGCGAACGCATCCTCGGCGGCGGTGACGGCGGCGGAACGGAACCGGCCGACGCCGACGACCTTGGGACCGTCGGCGGACTGGTGCGGCGCGCGGCGGCCGAGGGCCGGTGGGAACGCGCCCTGACGCTGCTGCACGCCGTGGCCGACATCCTGCCCGGCTTCTCCTCGGCGGCCGAGTTCGGCGACGTGGCCGAACCGGTGCGCCTGGCCACGGGTGACGCGGGGCCGCGCCTCATCTGCCTGCCCTCGCCGATGGCGCTGGGCGGCGCCCACCAGTACGCCCGGTTCGCCCGGCACTTCCACGGACGGCGCGACGTCCTGGTGCCGGACGTGCCCGGCTTCGTGCCCGGCGAGCCGCTGCCCCGGTCCGTGGACGCGGTCGTGGAGGTCGTGACCGAGGGCGTCCGCAGGGCCGTCGCCGAGGACGAACGACCCTACGTACTTCTCGGCTACTCCTCCGGCGGACAGCTCGCCCACGCGGCGGCCGAGGTGATGGAAAAGGCCGGACGACCGGCCTCCGGCGTGGTCCTGCTGGACACCTATCTGCTGGGCGACGGCGACACGGAACACCTCCGGCGCGAGATGTTCGACGGACTGCTCGACCGCGAATCGGCCGTCGGGGGCTTCGGCACCGCGCGCCTCGCCGCGATGAGCCGCTACAGCGACCTGATCCCGTACTGCCTGCCGGGCGCGCTCACCGCACCGGTGCTGTTCGTACGGCCCCGGGACCCCTTCGCACCGGGCCTCGACGACTGGCGGGCCGTCTGGAACGGCGCACACGAACTCGCCGAGGTGCCCGGAACCCACTTCACGATCCTGGAGGACCGCGCCGGATCGACAGCCGAGGCCGTGGAGAACTGGCTGCCCGGCACCGCGGCGCGCTGACGCGGCGGCATACAGGAGAAGGCCCGCCGACCGAAGGAGTCCCCGGCCGTCGGACCTGCCGCGGGGCGCCACGGGTCTTTCGACCCGTGGCGCCCCGCGGCTTCCTCATCCGCCCGCCTCTGGCTTCTCCGCCCGCCTGCTCGCGGCTTCTTCACCGCGCGCCCGCGGCTTCTTCACTCACCCGCCTCACGAAAATGCGACATCCAGGCATCTATATCGCACCGAATACTGTCCGGATCCACACCCAATCGAAAAGCGACTTCTTCCGCGGCCAATTCTGACCGCCAATCGCTCCGTTGCAGGGCCAGCCACATCGTCGTGCCCCGCGGGCCGCACCTGTGACGCTTTCCGGTGCGCGGTGAGAACAGTTCCAGGTATCCGTCGGGGCGTACGCTCGCGATCAGCCCCTGGTCATTCCCCATACCGCACCGACCCCGTGCATGACGTGCGGTGCTGCCTCTCGGCCGTGAGGAGGCCGGCTGTCCTGGACACAGAGAATCCCATCCCTAGAGGGTTCGTCGGACGCTTCGACGTTACCCGTTTCCCATGCGTCGAGGCACTGGCGATGGCTGCATTTTCCGAGGGGGGAGATGATCCGGACAAGGTGATGGAACGTGCCGTGGCCGACGGACATTTCCGCCCGCTTGACAGATCGCCCGTACGGTATTCGAAGACCTTTTCCGTAGCGGGTCGGAAATCGTCGGACGACTCCGCTTACGTGCCGTATCGAGGTAGAGAAACCTCTACCTCGAATCGGCGAGACAAGGCCAATGTGCGGCGGCTTCCCCCCGCCTAATCTGATCCGCAGAAACCGCGTGGCAGGCGCGTCATCTCATTGGGGAGCCCGAGTGCACACAACACACGACCTCCGCCGGGCAGAGGCGGTACGGCTGGACGCCGTGTCGAAGATCTACGGCCGAGCCGACAGCCAGGTGACGGCGCTCCGGGAACTCTCCATGAGCTTCGCGGACGCCACCTTCACCGCCGTGATGGGCCCCTCCGGCTCCGGCAAGAGCACCTTCCTGCACTGCGCCGCGGGACTCGTCCGGCCCACGTCCGGCACCGTCACCGTCGGCGGCGCCGACCTCGACGGCCTCGACGACACCCGGCTGACCGAACTCCGCCGCGACCGCATCGGCTTCATCTTCCAGTCGTTCAACCTGCTGCCCGCCCTGACCGTGATGCAGAACATCATGCTGCCGCTGCAACTCGCCGGACGGCGGCCCGACAAGGCCCTCATCCGTTCCGTGGTGCAGCGCGTCGGCCTGGGCGAACGCCTCGGCCACCTGCCGTCCCAGCTGTCCGGCGGCCAGCAGCAGCGCGTCGCCATCGCCCGTGCCCTCGTCACCCGCCCCGCCGTCGTCTTCGCCGACGAACCCACCGGGGCGCTCGATACCCGTACCGCCGCCGCCGTGCTCGCCCTGTTGCGCGAATCCGTGGACACGGCGGGTCAGACCCTGGTCATGGTCACCCACGACCCGGTGGCCGCCTCGTACGCCGACCGCGTCGTCTTCCTCGCGGACGGCAGCCTCGCGGGCGAACTGCACCGGCCCACGGCCGACGCGGTCGCGGCCCGGATGACCCGGCTCGGCGCCTGGGAGGACGAGACCCGCGAGCAGCCCACGCCGCTCACCACCGGAGGACTGTACTGATGTGGCGGCTCGCCCTGCGCACCCTGAAGTTCCGGCGGACGAGCTTCGTCGCCACCTTCCTCGCCATGTTCCTGGGCGCCGCGATCGTCATCGGCTGCGGCGGCCTGATGGAGACCGGCGTGCGGATGGCCGCCGACCCGCAGCGCCTCACCGGCGCGCCGGTCGTGGTCACCGGTGAACAGACCTACGAATCCAATGCCCTGACGGAACGTCATCGCATCGACCCGGGCCTGGTCGACGAGGTCGCCCGCGCCGAGGGCGTCCGCGAGGCCGTCGCCGACGTGTCGTTCCCCGCCACCGTCCTCAAGGACGGCAAGCCCCTGACCGGTGAGGACGCCTCCTACGGCCACGGCTGGGCCGGCGCCCGCCTCACCCCCTATGCCCTCGCCGCCGGTGCCTCCCCCGTCACCGGCGGCGAGGTCGCCCTCGACACCCGGCTCGCCGAACGCGCCGGCGCCCGCCCCGGCTCCTTCGTCGACGTCGTCGTCCGCGGCGAGACCCGGCGCTACCGGGTCAGCGGCACCGCGGCGCAGCGCGGCGACCACAACCCCGACGCCGCCGTGTTCTTCAGCGACGACGAGGCCCGCGCCCTGGCGGGCGGACGCATCGACTCCATCGGCGTGCTGCCCGAGACCGGCGCCCCCACGTCCGCCGTCGCCGCCGCCGTACGGTCGGCCGTGGGCGACCGGGCCGAGGTCCTCACCGGCGAGCGGCGCGGCCTGGCCGAGCTGCCGGGCACCCTCTCCAGCCGGCGCACTGTCGTGATCCTCGCGGCGATCTTCGGCTCCTCCGTCGTGCTGATCGTGATGTTCGGCGTCGCCTCCACCCTCGGGCTCTCGCTCCAGCAGCGTTCCCGCGAGATGGCCCTGTTGCGTGCCGTCGGCTCCACCCCGCGCCAGCTGCGCCGCATGATCCTGTGCGAGACGGCCGTGCTGTCCGCGGGCTCGGTGCTGCTCGCCCTGTACCCGGGCCAGTTGCTCGGCCGGCTGCTGTTCGGCGTACTCACCTCCAGCGGTGTCGTGTCCTCCTCGATCGTCTACCACGCAGGCTGGATGCCGATGGCCGTCGGCGTCGTCGTCACCGTGCTCGCCGCGGCCGGGGCCACCCGCTTCGCCGGCCGCAGGGCCGCCCGCACCGAACCCGTCGCCGCCCTGGCCGAGAACGACGCCGCCACCCGCTGGTTCAGCGTCCCCCGTCTGCTGCTCGCGGTGTTCTTCCTCGTCAACGGCATCGGTCTCGCGGTCGCCACCGCCACCGTGATGGAGGACGGACCCTCCCTCGCGAGTACCGCCGGACCCGCGTCCGTGCTCTTCTGCATCGGCCTGGCCCTGCTCGCCCCGGGCATCGTCAAGGCGATGACCGCCCTGCTGTGGCTGCCGGTGCGTGCCCTGACCGGGGTCTGTGGCCAACTCGCCCTGCGCAACGCCACCACCGCCAACGTCCGCATGGCGGGGGCGGTCGCCCCCATCGTCCTGCTGATCGGCATCGCCACCGGCACCCTCTACATGCAGGCCACCGAGGACGCCGTGTCGCAACGCTCCTACGACCGCAACATCCTCGCCGACTACGTCCTCGACTCCACCACCGGAGGCTTCGCCCCCGACGTCCTCGACCGCGTCCGCGCCACCCCCGGCGTGGCCGCCGCCTCCGAGTTCGTCACCAGCCGCGGCTTCGTCGACGCCCCCGACGGACCGGCCGACGTCGACCTGCGCGGCGTGTCCGCCGACGGCGTGGCCCGCAGTCTCGATCTGCGTCCCGTCGCCGGCTCGTTGACCGACCTGCGGGACGACACCGTCGCCCTCTCCGACAAGAAGGCCGGCGAATACGGTGTACGGGTCGGCGACCGGCTGCCCATGCACCTCGGCGACGGCACCGCCGTACGCCCCACCGTCGTCGCGCTCTACACCGACAACCCCAAGCAGCAGTACCTCACCCTGCCCGCGTCGGCACTCGCCCCGCACACCGGCGACGGGCTCCCGCACCAGATCCTCGTCCGGTCCGCGCCCGGCGCCCTTGCCGAGGCCCACGACCACCTGGCCCGGCTCGCGGCCGCCGTACCCGGCACCGAACTCGACGACGGCTCCTCGCTGGCCGGCCGCAACAACCAGATCCAGCAGATCCTGGTCGCCGCCAACTACACCATCGTCGCCATGATCGTCGGCTACGCCGCCATCACCGTCGTCAACACCCTGGTGGCCGTCACCCGCAAACGCCGCGCCGAGTTCGGCCTCCAGCAGCTCACCGGAGCGACACGTCGTCAGGTGCTCGGCATGCTGACCGTCGAGGGCGTGCTCATCGGAGTCATCGCGACCGTCCTCGGCACGATCGCCTCCGCGACCACCATCGTCCCGTACAGCATGGTGAAGGCCGACTCCTACCTTCCCTCCGGATCCATCGGCATCTACCTCGCCGTCGTCGGCGGATCGCTGGTGCTGGTCTTCGGCGCCACCCTGCTGCCCTCGTGGCGCGGCATGCGCACGCCCGCCGTCGAGACCGTGAAGGCAGCGTGAGCCGAACCGAAGCCGGGCCGTCCCCGTCGCCCCCGTGCGGGGACGGCCCTTTTGCCGTCGCCCCGTCCCCCGTCGCTTCGTCCTCCGTGGCCCGGTCCTCCGCCGCCCGGTCCTCCGTGGCCCGGGGATGGAATCATGGGCTCATGCGACTGCGCCGCGCCGCCCTCGACACATTGATCGGCGTGCTGATCGCCGCCGGATCCCTGATCTCGCTGGTCCTGTTCCTCACCACCAGCTACTTCATCATCCTCTGCCTCATCGGGATCGGCTTCCTGGCCCTGCCCTACCTCACCGCGGCGGTCCGCCGGGTCTGCGACCTGAACCGCCGGGCCGCCGCACGCTGCGGCGTCCCCGTGGAACGGCCGTACCGGCCCGAACCGGAGGAGGTCGAACGGGACATCGTCGGCTGGACGCGCCGCTGCAAGTGGATCCTCGCCGACCCTGCGACCTGGCGGGACCTGCTCTGGCTCCTCCTCAACTCCGCCGTCGGGCTGCTCCTCGGCTTCGCCCCGGCCGCACTGCTCTACTACGCGGGCGAGGGACTGGTGCTGGCCTGCGGGCTGTGGCAGCCGCTCGCCGCCGACGGCGTGGGCCGGTGGTACGCGTTCATCACCGTCGACAGCGGGTCCGACGCCCTCGCCGCGGCCCTGGCGGCGCTCCTCGTGTTCACCGGCTGGTTCCTCCTCAGCCCCTGGCTGCTCAAGGGCCACGCCTACTTCGTCCGCTTCCTGCTGGGCCCGACCGAGCGGGCCCGCCTGGCCTCCCGGGTGCGGCACCTGTCCGAGACCCGCTCCGGGGCGCTCGACATCCAGGCGGCCGAACTGCGCCGCATCGAACGCGATCTGCACGACGGCGCCCAGGCCCGGCTGGTCGGCCTCGGTCTCGAACTCGGCGCCGTGGACCGGAAGCTGGACCAGGACACCGAGGAGGCCCGGCGGCTGCTGCGCCAGGCGCGCGAATCCTCGGTCCAGGCCCTGCGCGAACTGCGCGACCTGGTCCGCGGCATCCACCCCCCGGTCCTGGCCGAGCGGGGCCTCGCCGACGCCGTGCGCGCCCTGGGCCTGGCCAGCCCGCTGCCCGTCACGGTCGTGGCGGACCTGCCCGGGGACCCGCCCGACCCCGTGGCGTCGGCTGTCTACTTCTCCGTGTCGGAACTGCTCACCAACGCGCTCAAGCACGCCGAGGCCCGGCACGTGGACGTGGTCCTCGGATACGCCGACGGCGTCCTCCACGGACGCGTCACCGACGACGGCCGCGGCGGCGCCGCGATCTCGGCCGGGAGCGGTCTGGAAGGCATCCGGCGACGGCTGGCATCCTTTGACGGGGTGCTGGAGATCGACAGCCCCCCGGGCGGCCCGACCGTGATGAGGATGGAGTTACCGTGCGCGTTGTCCTCGCCGAGGACCTCTTCCTGCTGAGGCAGGGGATCATCCAACTGCTGGAGGCGTACGACTGCGAGGTGGTCGCCGCGGTCGACAACGGGGAGGACCTGAGAGCCGCCCTCGCCGAACACCGGCCCGACGTGGCCGTGGTGGACGTCCGATTACCTCCCACCTTCACCACCGAAGGGCTCCAGGCGGCCCTTCGCGCCCGTCGTGAACAGCCCGGCCTGCCCATCCTCGTACTCTCCCAGCACGTCGAGCAGATGTACGCCCGCGAACTCCTGGCCGACGGCACCGGCGGAATCGGCTACCTGCTCAAGGACAGCGTCCTCGACGACGAGCAGTTCATCGACGCGGTGCGCCGGGTCGCCGCGGGAGGCACGGCCATGGACCCCGCCGTAGTGGCCCAGCTGATGGTCTCCCACTCCCGCGACGAGCCCCTGTCCGCGCTCACCGCGCGGGAACGCCAGGTACTGGAACTCATGGCGGAGGGATGCTCCAACACCGCCATCGCGCAACGGCTCACCGTCACCGAGGGCGCCGCGGCGAAACACATCTCCAGCATCTTCTCCAAACTGATGCTCCCGCCGTCGAGCGACAGCAACCGCCGCGTCCTGGCGGTCCTGGCCTACCTCAACGCGTGAACGCCGCACTCCGCCGGACCCGTTCCCGGCCCCGCCGCCACGGGCCGGGGCCGGTAGGGGTGGCGGTGCGTACACCGCCCGGGCAAGACTGGCGGGGCACGCCCCGTACCTCCGCCGCACCCCGTACGTCAGGCACACCCGCACCACCGGCCCGCACCGCACCTCGCGCGCCGTACATCAGGCACACCCCGTACCGCGCCGCCACGAAGGGAACCCGCGCCCCATGACCATGCCCGCCGAGCAGGACCGCCTGTGGATTCGCCGCTACCACCCCCGCCCCGACGCGGCGGTCAGGGTGGTGTGCCTGCCGCACGCGGGCGGTTCGGCGACCTTCTACCGGCCGGTGTCGGCGGCCCTGCCCGCCTCCGTCGACGTACTCGCCGTGCAGTACCCGGGGCGCCAGGACCGGCGCGCCGAACCCTGCGTCGCCACGATCGAGGAACTCGCCGACCGGGTCACCCCGCTGCTCCTGGCCCGGGCGGACCGCCCGCTGGTCCTGTTCGGCCACAGCATGGGCGCCACCCTCGGCTACGAGATCGCGCGACGCCTGGAGCACGACCACGGCGTCGTTCCGCACGCCCTGTTCGCCTCCGCGCGCCGCGCCCCCGCCGTACCGCGCACGGAGACCGCCCACCTGCGCGACGACGAAGGGCTCATCAAGGAAATGCGGCTGCTGAGCGGGACCGAGTCGGCGATCCTCGACGACACGGAGCTGATCCGCATGGCCCTGCCCGCCATCCGCGCCGACTACCGGGCCGCCGAGACCTACGTCCACCGGCCCGGACCGAAGCTGAGCTGCCCCGTGTGGAGCCTGGTCGGGGACAACGACCCCAAGGTCACCCTCGACGAGGCGAGGGCCTGGTCCCAGCACACCGAGGGCGCCTTCGAGTTCCGTGTCTTCGCGGGCGGCCACTTCTATCTGACGGAGCATCAGCACGACATCGTCCGGCTGATCACCGACCGGGCCGCGGCCCCGGCGGCCACCGCCACCGGCTGAACACGGCGGGGCGGAGACCCGGCCTTCGCGCGCGTGCGTGCCGGTCTCCCGCTCCCGTACCCCGCCGGACCGCCCCGCGCCTACGCCGGCCCGGGTGCGGTGCCGGTCAGTTCGTACGGCTCACCCAGGGCCCGCAGGCAGTCCCCCTCCCGCGCCATGGGGCGCACGGCGACGCGCTCGCCCGGGTAGAGGGCGAGGAGGGCGACCCGGGACCTCAGCGACTTCCGAATCCGGCCGGCCCCGGGGGCGGCATCCGGCGAGAGGTCTTCGATGTCCAGGTGGTCGACCTCCCGGCTCACGAGCAGCGTGTGGAAGCGCAGCATCTCGTGGCCGTCGTCCTCGTCCTGACGCCGTCCCGTGCACAGCAGCGTCTCGGACTCGCCGAACGGCATCAGCGGCCTGCCGCACAGCAGGGTCTCGTTCTTCCGGCGGTCGGCCGGATCGAACCCCACGCAGCTCCCGGAAAGATGCTCCGGCAGCGGCCAGGTCCCGTTGTCCTCACGGGCCGCGAAGCAGAGCTCCTCGGCGACGAAGCCGTCCTTGCGCCGGTGCAGGAGCAGGACGAAGCCGAGACCGTCCCGCACACAGAGGTCGGCGACGACGGCCCCGGCGGCCCCGGCCGCACCGACGAGCACGGCCGGGCCCGCATCCGTGGCCGTCAGGGCGGCGCGGGCGACCTCCGCCAGGTTCCGGGGCCCTTGGCCCGCGGGCGCGGGGGTGGTTCCTGAGGCGAAGGACACGGCTCAGAGCACCCGGCGCAGCCAGCCGTGCTTGTCCTCGGCGCGCCCGTACTGGATGTCCAGCACGTGCTTGCGCAGGGCCACGGTCTGCTTGCCCGGGGTGCCGTCCCCGACGGTGAACTGGTAGCCGTCGCCCTTGAAGCCGGTGATCGGGGTGATGACCGCGGCCGTGCCCGCGGCGAACACCTCGGTGATGGAGCCGTCGGCGGCGCCCGCGCGCAGTTCGTCCAGCGTGACCGACCGTTCCTGCGGGGTCAGGCCGAACTCGGGGGCCAGGGCCAGGACGGTGTCGCGGGTGACGCCCTCCAGGATCGTGCCGAGCTCCGGTGTCACGAGGTGCCCGTCCGAGGTGACCAGGCACAGGTTCATCGTCCCGGACTCCTCCAGCTTGCCGTCGCCCGCGCTGTCCAGGTACATGACCTGGTCGCAGCCGTGCTCCTCGGCCTCGATCTGCGCGGCCAGGCTCGCGGCGTAGTTGCCGCCGCACTTGGCGGCGCCGGTGCCGCCGTCCGCCGCCCGGGTGAACCGTTCGCTCACCCACAGGGTGACCCCCGTGACACCGGACGCGAAGTAGGGACCCGCCGGGCTCGCGATCACCGAGTAGACCACGCGGGCGGCGGGCCGCACCCCGAGGAACGCCTCCGAGGCGAACATGAACGGCCGCAGGTACAGGCTCTCCTCACCGGACGACGCCGGGACCCACGCCTCGTCCGCGCGGACCAGTTCCTCCACGCTCGTGAGGAAGTCCTCCTCCGGGAGCGCCGGCAGCACCAGACGCCCGGCCGAGCGGACGAAGCGCCGGGCGTTGGCCTCGGGACGGAACAGCCAGACGCTGCCGTCCGCGTGGCGGTACGCCTTCAGCCCCTCGAAGATCTCCTGCGCGTAGTGCAGGACGGCGGCGCTGGGGTGCAGGGAGAACGGCTCCAGCGGGCCCACCTTGTGATCGTGCCAGCCGGCTTCCCGCGTCCACACGGCCGAGGCCATGTGGTCGGTGAAGTGACGGCCGAAGCCCGGGGCGGCGAGGATCTTCTCGCGCTCGGCCGCCGGCGTGGCACGTGTGGTCCGGGACAGGGGGAAGCCAGTACTCATAGCCAATTCCTTACGCCGGAGCGGTCCTTCGGCGGGTGCGGATGCCGCCCGCCGGATCGGGCCCCCATGGTAATGGCCGTCACCTCCGGGAGGACCGGCGTGGGGGTTCGCCGATACCGCCCACGACGGCGTGCAATCCGCCGTCGGCGTGGACCACTTGACCGGTGGTGCACCGTGCCAGGTCGGACAGCAGGAACAGCACCGCGCCCACCACCTGCCGGGGATCGGCGCGGTCCCAGCCCAACGGGGCCCAGCGCTCGTAGTGCTCGGCCAGTGCGTCGAAGGTGCTGATCCCGCGCGCCGACAGCGTCTCCAGCGGCCCGGCCGCGACCAGGTTGACCCGTACGCCCAGGGGCCCCAGATGCAGCGCCAGGTAACGGGCGACCGCCTCGAGCGACGCCTTGAAGACACCCATCCAGTCGTAACCGGGAAGGCTGCGGGCGCTGTCGACGGTGACGCCCACGACGCTGCCGCCGTGTTCGCCCGCGGTCAGCAGCGGAGCGAGCGACGCCGCCAGCCGCTGGAGCGAGTACGCCGAGATCTCGAACCCGCGCAGGGCGCTGGGGGCGGGCGTGTCGAGGAACCTGCCGCCCACCGCGTCGGGGGGCGCGTGGGCGATGCCGTGCAGCACGCCGTCGAGCGTGCCCCACCGCCGCCCCAGCTCCTCGGCGACCCCGGCGAAGCCCGCCTCGTCCGTCACGTCGAGTTCCAGCACGTCCGGCGGGGACGGCAGCAGCGCCGCCGCCTTGCGGGTGATCCGCGCCGCCCGCCCGTACGAGCTGAGGACGACCTCGGCGCCCGCCTCCTGGAGCGCGGCGGCGACGTGCCACGCGATCGACTCCTGGTTCATCACCCCTGTGACGAGGTAGCGGCGGCCCTGGAAGTCGAATCCGGTCATGGCGTCCCCCGTTCGTTCACGGTGCTCCGGTCCGGCCGTGATCCCCGCTCCGGTCGCGGTGCCGCAGGTCCGCTCATGGTGCCCCCAGCACGAGTACGGCGTTGTGTCCGCCGAAGCCGAGCGAGTCCGACAGCCCGAGCGCCCCGCCGGGACCCGGGGCGAGCGGACGGGCGGTGCGCACGTGGTCGAGCGTGCCGAGGCGTTCGTCCGGGCGGGCCAGTCCGTGCGTCGGCGGGGCGAGGCCGTCGCGCAGCGCGGCGAGGGTGACGATGGCCTCCACGGCGCCGCCCGCGCCGAAGAGATGCCCGGTCGCCGCCTTGGTGGACGACAGCGGCACCGACTCCAGGGCGTCGCCCAGGGCGAGCCGCAGCGCACGGATCTCTGCCTCGTCGTTCAGCGGTGTCCCGGTCCCGTGCGCGTTGATGTAGCTCAGGTCCTCGGCCGCGACCCCCGCGTCGGCCAGTGCGCGCCGGACGGCCCGTGCCGCCGGGATCCCGTCCGGGGACGGCGCGGTGAGGTGATGGGCGTCGGAGCTCGCGCCGTAGCCCCGTACCAGCCCGAGGATCCCGGCGCCCCGCGCGCGGGCACCGTCCAGGCTCTCCAGGACGAGGATGCCCGCGCCCTCGCCCATCACGAAGCCGTCGCGGTCCGCGTCGAACGGCACGCACCGGCCCGTGGGGGAGAGGGCACCGGCGTGCGCGAAGGACTCGCGGACGAGCGGCACCGACGCGGCCTCGGCCCCGCCCACGACCGCGGCCGCCACCTCGCCGCGCCGGATGGCCCCCAGGGCCGCGCCGATGGCCTGCGCCCCGGCGGCGCAGGCGCCCGCCGTCGCGTACGACTCCCCGCGCAGCCCGTAGCGCCTGCTCAGGCTCGCCGCGGCGGCATTGGCCATCATCAGCGGCACCGTCAGCGGTGTCGCGTCCGCCGCCCGCGGGCTCTCCGGGACGCCGCCCAGGCCGGTGCCCACGACGCACATGATCTCGTCGGCCGGGTAGGGCAGCCCCTCGGACCACCCCGCCCGACCGAGCGCCTCCCCGGCCGCGACGAGCGCCAGCCGGGCGAACCGGGCGTTGCGCCTGCTCTCCCGGCGGGTGAGGAAGTCCCCCGCGTCGAAGTCCGCGCAGCGCCCGTCCCCGTCCACCAGCCCCGACTCGCCCGCCACGAGGCGGGAGACCAGGACGTCCGCGCCGACACCGAGCGGGGTGACCGCGCCGACGCCGGTGACCGCGACCGGATCCGTCAAAGGCCGGCCTTCTCCGCGACGTCGGAGGCGAGCCGACCGACCGTGACGTCGGCGAGCTCGGCGCGCGGGATGGTGACCCCGTAGGTGCGCTTGATGGTGGCCATCAGCTCGGCCGCGTCGAGCGAGTCGATGTCCAGGTCGTCGAACTTGGCGCCGGGCTCGATGGTGTCCTCCTCGACACCGGAGTCGACGAGTTCGGCGCGGATGAGGTCCAGGACGGCCTCGGCGGTGACGGTCGCGGGCATGATCGCTCCTTGTGTGTTCAAAGGGCTCGGGGTCGGCGGCTGAAGTTCGGGGACTGGTGCTGCGCCCAGTACCACTGGCGCCAGTAGCTCTCGGCCAGGTCCATCCAGGTCTCCAGGCGCTGCTCGCTGTCGAGGAACCAGTTCAGACCGACCATCAGCCAGCTGTAGACGGCCTGGCTGTCGCGGCAGCCGCCGCAGTCGCCGGAGGTGCAGCAGAACTGCAGCGTCTCGTAGTCGGCGCCGTAGACGGCGAAGCCGTCCAGCACCGGGTTGCCGTTGTTCACCCGCTGCTCGTGCTCGGGCATCTCGACGCTGATGCTGGGGCAGACGTCGTAGCCGAACCGTCCGCCCCAGTGTCCGCGCCCGGTGATGAGGGCCTCGATGAAGTACGGATGGCTGACGACGGTGTCCGGGTACAACTCCTTGACCCGCAGCGCCTCGGCGAGGGTGCGCTTCTCGTTCTCGATCCGCAGCGGATGGTCGGAGCCGTGCTCGCTGTAGAAGTTGAACGTCACCTGGTTGCCGTTGTCGCGGATCGCCCGCACCGTCGGCTCGACGTAGGGGAGTCCCTCCTCCGACAGGGCGAAGACGAAGGTGACACGCGGGTCCTCGCGGTAGTGCCCGAGCGCCTTCTCGAACAGCCCTGTGAACGAGGAGCCGTTCGGGCGGTGCGCGCGCAGCGCGTCGTCGAGCGGCCCGCCGCCGAACAGGCTGATGCCGACGGCGACGTTCTCGAAGCCCTCGCGCGGCAGCGGGCGCAGGCCGTTGGTGGAGAGGGTGATGTAGGGCAGCGTCTCCACGAACGGGCGGACCCGGTCGAGGACGATGGTCGGCTCGCCGCCGATGAGGGTGGCCTGGGTGACGCCGTCCGCCGCCAGCTTCTCGGCGAACGCCCGGATCCGGCCGGGGTCCGAGACCTCCTTCACCGCGGTGTCGAAACCGCCCTCGAAATACCAGCAGCCCTTGCAGCGGATGTTGCAGGCCGTGGTGAGGTGGACCTCGCAGCCGCGCACCCGGACGCCCATGCCGCGCAGGGTCTTCAGCCGGGCGGCGAGGTCGGGACGGTCGGCCAGCAGTCCGCGCAGCCGGGCCTTGGCCTCGGCCCGGGAGGGCGGACGCGGGGTGATGAGCACGGGTATGGCCATGACTGCCTCCGCGGCTTATTCGGGGACGCGCAGGCCCAGGTTGGTGACGCGCGGAGCGACTTTCTCGCGCCACAGTGCGACGGCCTCGCCGTTGGTGGTCCTGCGCAGGCCGTAGCGCACGGCCTGCCGGGAGCGCTTGGTGTTGGCGCTGCCGAAGATCCCGACGAACATCGGCCACAGCCGGTCGAGCGCGGCCTGGAGCTGTTCGCGGCCCTCGTCCGTGGCCGCGAGGTTGCGGCAGACCCGGGCGCCGTGGGCGATGTGGATCTTCTCGTCGAGGACGATCGTGCGCACCGCCTCGGCCCACGGCCGGTAGCTGCTCTCGGCGAACTCGCGGAGCATCACCATCGCGGTCTCCTCGCCGATGTACGAGTAGATCCCGCGTTCGGCCCAGGTGGTGCAGGTGTGCATGCGCTCGTCCGCGAACAGCATGCGCTCGGACAGCGGCTGCGTCTCCATGTACGTGGTGTCGACGCCGATGTCCGCGAGAACGCGTTTGCCGATCTTGTAGTGGTCGTACTCCTCGGCGGCCCGTTCCGCGCACACCTGGCGCTCCTCCGAGGACGGTGCGAGCGGCAGGAACATCAGCGCGTAGTCGTCGCCGCCGGACAGTTCGCCCTCGGTGTTGATGGTGATCTGGCTGATCAGCATCTTCTGGTAGTCGCGGGGCATCCGGTGGAACTCCTCCGGCGTGCGCACCACGACTTCTTCGTCGTCCAGTACCGCGAACGTCATCGGCGACCTCACCTTCTCACGGACGAAAGAGCAGGACGAGAAGCGGAAGGAGCGTGGCGCACGCGCCGGGGACCGGTCCCGCCCCCGACGTGCGGCACGGACCCCCGTACCCGCGGAGCGACACATTGTCACACCGAGGACGGGCAGCACCAGGCTTCGCCGCACACCCATTGTTTTTCGCCAACAGATGTCCATCTCAAGGGAGTTGGCTGATCCATCCGTATGCCCGGATCGTCGACCGGATGGACTTTGTATCGGCAACTCCGCTTGCATTTCAGGTGATTGATGACCAAGTAATCTCAAATTCCTTTGCAGCATGGGGTGATCAGGCGATCGAACTGTTAATCTCACCGGCGATGTCATCGACTTCGGACACCGCCACCGCCACCGGTCCGCTGCGCCGGGCCATGGAGACGATCAGGTCGCTGCGCGCGGAGCTGGACGCCGCCCGCGGCACGCGGCGCATCGCCGTCGTGGGCACCGGACTGCGCGCGCCGGGCGGCATCGGCGACCGTGAGACGTACTGGCGGGCCCTGGCCGAGGGCCGCGACCTCACCGGCGAACTCCCCGGGCAGCGACGCGGCGTGTTCGGCACCGCCTGGGACGGGCTGCTGTCCCGCGGCGGATACCTGGACGACGTGTTCGGTTTCGACGCGAAGTTCTTCGGCATCTCACCCCGCGAGGCGAGGAACCTCGACCCGCAGCACCGCCTGCTGCTCCAGGTGGTCTGGGAGGCGTTCGAGGACGCGGCCATCCCGCCCGCGAGCGTCGCGGAGTCCACCGGGGTCTACGTCGGCATCACCGGGCAGGACCACCGGCACTGGGCCGAACCCGAACCGAACGCCTCCTGGCTGATCGGCAACGGGCACTGCTTCGCCGCGGGCCGGATCGCCTACACGCTCGGCCTGCGGGGACCGGCGATGGCCATCGACACCGCCTGCTCGTCCTCCCTGGTCGCGGTGCACACGGCGTGCCGCGCCCTGACGGCGGGGGACTGCGACGTGGCCGTGGCCGCCGGCGTGAGCCTCGTCCTCGCGCCGCGCTCCACGGCGGAGATCCAGCGCACCGAGGCCCTGTCGCCGGACGGCCGCTGCCGCCCCTTCGACGCACGGGCCAACGGTTTCGTCCGGGGCGAGGGCTGCGGCGCCGTGGTGCTCAAACGGCTCACCGACGCCGAACGCGACGGGGACCGCGTCCTCGCCGTGATCGAGGGCACCGGCGTCAACCAGGACGGCCGTTCCGCCGGCTTCACCGCCCCGGACGTCACGGCCCAGACCCAGCTCATCACATCCGTGCTCGGCGCCACCGGACTCACCGCCGACGACATCGGCTACCTGGAGGCGCACGGCACCGGAACCCCGCTGGGCGATCCCATCGAACTGGAGGCCGCCCGCACCTCGCTGGGCGGCACAGGCCGCACCTGGTACGTCGGATCGGTGAAGGCGAACATCGGGCACGCCGAGGCCGCCGCCGGCGTACTCGGACTCATCAAGGCCCTGCTCTGCCTGGAGAGGCGGCACATTCCCCGGCAGGCGCGGTTCGAGCGGCTCAACCCGCGGATCGTGCTCGACGGCAGCGGCATGACGGTACCGACGGAGACGGTCCCCTGGGACCCGACGGCCTCGGGGCGGTGCGCCGCGATCAGTTCCTTCGGCATGAGCGGCACCAACGCCCACGCGGTGCTCTCCCCGGCGGTCGCCGACCTCGGGCCCGCCCCGACCCCGGAGCACCCGCCGGGCTCGACTCCGGTGGCCCCGTCGGGTCCGGAGACACCGCCCGTCACGCCCGCCTCCGCCCCCGCCGGGCTCCTCGTCTCCGCGCACACCGGGACGGCACTGCGCGCCCTCGCCCTGCGCTACGCCACGGCACTGTCCGGGCCCACCGCCGAGGCCGACTACGCCGCCTTCGCGTACACCGCGACCCACGGCCGCACCCGGCTGCGGTGCGCCGCCTGGATCACGGCGGACAGCGCCGCCGAAGCCCGCGAGGCGCTGACCGCGCTGGGCCGCGGCGCCGACGACCCGCGGCTGCGGACGCTGCACGGGACGGAGACCGTCCCGGCCGGCCCGGCGCCGCGCACGGTGCGCTCGCTGCCGCTCTACCCGTGGGAGGAGACCACCCACTCCATCCGCCCGCTCGGCGGAGCCTGAGAGCCTGTCGGGTGACCTTCGGCCGGAAAGCGGCCGAAGGTCACCCGACAGGCTCTGAGTCTCACGGCGCGCGCCTCCTGCTGCCGGGAAAGGCGAAGTGCAGTGTGGCCAGGGCGACCGTGCGGCCCGGACCGTCCTCCACCCGCGCCGTGAACACGCCCGTCCGGCGCCCGATGCGCTCGGCCCGGACCCGGGCCCGCAGCTCACCCGGCTCCACCGCCTCCAGAAAGCTGATACTGCTCGACGTCAGCGTCGCCGACGGGGTCGCGCCCAGATAGGCGCTGACGGCGACGTACCCGGCCACGTCGGCGAACGCGAAGAGGGCCGGCCCGGACACCGTGCCGCCCGGCCGCACCGGCAGCCGCGACGGACACACGGTGAGGACCAGACCGTCGGCCGACACCTCGACCACGTCCAGTCCCTTCTCGCCCGGCAGATACTCCGCCAGCAGCAGACGCGTCTCCTCGACGCCGAGGACCGGGCGATCACCCATGCGCGGCGGACCCCTCCGTGTCGGACGTGCCGGACGTGTCGAACAGCTCGGACAACGCGGCACCCAGCCGCGCCAGACTGCCGTACTTCCACAACAGCGTCGGACTCAGCCGCAGCCCCAACGACGACTCCAGCCGGTTGCGCAGCTCCACCGACATCAGCGAGTCCAGCCCCAGCGACCTCAGCGGCACGTCCCGGGCCAGCTTGTCCCCGTCCACGCGCAGCACGAACGCGGCGTCACGGCGCACCACTTCCTCCACCAGCTCCCTGCGCCGCCGCGCGGGCACGTTCCGCAGCCCCGTGTCGACCACCGTCCGGTCCGAGGCCGCGAGCGACTGCCAGCTGGACTGCGAGGCCGTGGCCGGATACGTCTCCCGCCACCGTTCGGGATCGAGTGCGGCATACGCGACGACCGCCTCGTCCGTCTCGATGAACCGGCGCAGCGCCCGCCAGCACGCGTCGACGTCGACGCCGCCCAGCCCCCGGTCGGCCAGCCGGTCGCCGCGATCGGCCGACCGCGCCGCGAGCCCGATGCCGGACACCGGACCCCACTGCACGCTCAGCCCGGGCAGCCCGGCCCGGCGCCGCTCCAGCGCCAGGGCGTCCAGTGCGCTGTTGGCCGCCGCGTACGCCGCCTGACCGGCCGTGCCGACGTACGCCGCCGCCGACGAGAACAGCACGAACAGGTCCAGGCCGTCGTCGGCGGTGAGTTCGTGCAGCACCCGGGCGCCGTGCGCCTTCGGGCGCAGCACCCGCTCGATCCGGCCGGCGTCGAGACCGAGCAGGGTCGCGTCGTCCAGGACGCCCGCCGCGTGGAACACCCCGCGCAGCGGAGGGAACCGCGTACGGATCTCGTCCAGCACCTCCCGCATGCGCTGCTCGTCGGCCACGTCGGCCGACCACACGCCCACCCGGGCCCCGGTGGCCCGCAGCGCCTCGATCCGGCCGGGATCGTCCGGCGCGGACCGTCCGAGGAGCGCGATCGCCCCGGCCCCCGAGGCCGCGAGGAACTCCGCCAGCGACAGGCCCAGCGCGCCCAGCCCGCCGGTGATCAGATAGGTGCCCCCGGCGCGCAGCCGCCCGCCCGGCAGGGGCTGTGGCCGGACCGGTCCCGACCGGGCCGGAGCGGTGAGCACGATCTTGCCGATGTGCTCACCGCGCGCCATGGTGCGCATCGCGTCCTCGGCGTCGGCGAAGTCCCGGGCGCGCACCGGCAGGGGACCGAGCTCGCCCGCCTCCACCAGACCCCACACGGTCCTGAGCAGCGACGCGAAACGCTCCGGCCGGCGGCGCAGCAGACCGGCGATGTCGACGGCCGTCACGGAGATCGACTTCTTGAACACCCCGAGACCGACGGAGGTCCCGGCGTGGATGTCCCGCTTGCCGACCTCCACGAAGCGGCCGTCCTCGGCCAGCACCTCCATGCCGAGGGGCAGGGCGGCGCCGGACAGGGAGTTGAGCACCACGTCCACCCCTCGCCCACCCGTGACCTCCCGCACCCGCGCGGCCCAGTCGAGACCGCGCGAGTCGAAGACGTGCGCCACACCCATGTCCCGCAGACGGCGGCGCTTGTCCTCGGTACCGGCCGTGGCGATCACCGTCGCGCCCGCCCGCCGCGCGACCTGCAGCGCGGCCAGACCGAGGCCCCCGGTGGCGGAATGCACGAGCACCGTCTCCCCGGGCCCGGTCCTCGCCACCTCGACGAGCGCGTAGTGGGCGGTGACCAGCACCATGGGCAGGGCCGCCGCCTCGACGGCGCCCAGCGCGGCGGGCACCGGTACGACATGCCGGGCGTCGACGGTGACATGGCTGGCGAGCGCCCCGAAGCCACAGGCGACCACCCGGTCCCCGACGGCGGTCCCCGTCACCCCGGGGCCGACGGCGGTCACCACGCCCGCGCAGTCCAGCCCCAGGAGTTCGCGGTCCGCCGAATCGTCCGGGTAGACGCCCATGGCCTTCATCACGTCGATGAAGTTCAGCGACGCCGCGTCGACGGCGACCTCCACCCGCCCCTCGCCGGGTGCCGACCGGTCCAGCGGCCACCGGTACAGCGAGTCGAGAGCGCCCGGCCGTGCGATCCCCTGCCGGAACGGCTGACCGGCCCCACCGGCGCGCCACGGCGCGGGCGTACGGGGGGGAGCCACCTCGCACCCGCTGTCCGACCAGGCGTTCACCACCGCGCAGGACCACCCGGTCCTCGGCGGCCGACAGCTCGTCCACCAGCTCGGCCGAGAACGTGTCCGTCTCGATGAGCCGCGCGCCGAACTGCGGGTACTCCGCCTGCACCACGGCCACGAAACCCGCGTACAACCCGGCGGACTCCGCGCCCTCCCGGACCACGACCACCAGTCCCGCCGAGGGGTTCTCGTCCAGGCAGCGGCAGATCAGCTCCGTCAGTTCCACCAGGCCCGCCCATCCCCGCTCGGGCGCGACGAAGACCACGGTGTCCGCCCCGCCGAGGTCCTCCGGACCGAGCGCGTCCGGCAGCACCTCCGCCGTCGCGCCCGCCCGCCCCCGGACGACGACACGACCGGCCGGACCCGCAGGATTCGCCGCACCGGCCGGACCTGCGGAACCCGCCGCGTTCCCCGCACCGGCCGGATCGTTCCCCTCGTGATGAGGAGCCCGCCGCGCACGGGGCTCGAAGACCATCCGGTACACGTGGCGGCCGATGTCGTCCCGCTCCCCGCCGCCGCCCGGTACCTCGGCCAGCACCACTCCCGTCAGCCGGCCCACCGGCTCACGGTCGTCGCCGAACACCGCGAGGTCGAAACCGTCCCGGTCCGCCGCACGTGCCGCGTGCACCCACAACCGCCGCGCACCGGTCGCGGTCATCGCCGCGCAGTCCACGGCGACCGGCACCGACGGCCCCTCGCCCAGGGCGAGAGCGGCTTGCAGAACGCCGTCCCACAGCACCGGATGGAGCGCCCCCGCCATGTCCCCGGACCGGCTCCCGGGCGGCAGCTCCAGCCGGATCAGGGCCTCGTCCCCGGCGAGGTGCCCGCCGGTCACCGACCGGAACGCGGCACCGTACGGAAGGTTCCGCCGCGCACAGTCCCGGTAGAAGCCGTCCGCGTCCAGCTCCTTCCCGTCGAGCAGGTGGTCCGGGAACGCACCGAGGGGCACCGGGGCACCCCAGGACGCCACCGCGCGGAAATGCCGCGTCCATCCGCCCCCGCCGTCCTCCTCGCCCCCGGTGCGCGAGGCGACGGACACCACACCGGCCGGGCCCGCCCCCGGACGCCAGGTCACCGCGAGCCTCGACGGTTCCTCACCGACCGCCAGCGCCGTCGGCAGAGCGATGTCGCGCAGCACGAGCGGGCCGTCTCCACGCCCGCGCAACGAGTGCTGCGCCAGGGCGAGATGACCGCCCGCCGGGAAGACGGCCGTGTCGTGCACCCGGTGATCGGCCAGCCACGGGTGCGCCCCGACGGACACCTCGACGGAGTCCTCCCACACCCCCGCCGCCGTCGACGGCGCCGGCGACACCGCCAGCCGGCCGCCCGTACCCGTCGCCGCCCCGCCGCGCCGGGGCGCGACCCAGTGGCGCTCGCGGCGGAACGGGTACGGCGGAACGGGCACCGGCGGACGCCGCGGCGGACGCGGACCCAGGGCGTCCAGACCGGAGACGTACGCCTCGCCGAAGGCCCGGTACAGATCCCGGTGCGTGCCCTCGCCGCGGCGCAACGTGCCCAGCACGACGGGTGGTTCGCCGCGTTCCTCACCGATCTGGCGCAGCGCGGTGCCCAGGCCGGGATGCGGACTGACCTCGACCAGATGCGTCACCCCGTCGTCCAGCAACAGCCCCACCGCCTCGGCGAAGCGCACCCGGCCGCGCAGGTTCGCCGCCCAGTACCCGGCGTCCATCTCCGAGCCGTCGAGCCGCCGCAGATCCACCGTGGACAACAGGGGAGTGTGCCCGCCGCGCGGGGCCACCGGTGCCAGCGCCTCCCGGATCGCCGGCACGATGGCGTCGATCTGCGGGCTGTGCGACCCGTAGTCGACGTCCACCAGACGGCAGAACACGTCATCGGCCCCGAGTATCTCCTGGAGCAGCAGCACCGAGTCCTCGTCACCGGACAGCACACAGGACCGCGGCCCGTTGTGCACGGCCAGCTCGACCAGCCCCTCGAAGCCCTCCAGCGCCTTCGCCGCACGCTCCGGACCGAGGTCGACGGCCAGCATCCGGCCGCGCCCGGCGACCCGGCGGAGGATCGCACTGCGCCTGCTCACCACCAGGGCGGCGTCCTCCAGCGACAGCGCCCCGGCCACCGCCGCGGCCGCGATCTCGCCCTGGCTGTGGCCCACCACCACGTCCGGTGTCACACCCGCGTTCGCCCACGCCGCCGCGAGAGACACCGACATGGCCCACGACGTGGGCTGCACCTGCTCCACCCCGGACGGCACCACCCGGCCCGTGACGAGGTCGCGCACATCCCACGGGACGTGCCGCGACAGGGCCCGGGCACACCGGTCCATGGCGTCGGTGAAGGCTGCGTCGTGCCCGTACAGGCCCGCGCCCATGCCCGTCCACTGCGCGCCCTGCCCGGGAAGGAGCAGGGCGACCCCGCCGACCTCCCGGGCCCGTCCGGACACCGTCCCGGCCGGCTCGGGGCCGATCAGCGCCCGCCGCTCCGGGAAGTGGTCCCGGTGCCAGGCCAGGGTCCGCGCCACCTCCCGGGCGCAGGCTCCCTTGTGGATCAACTCCCGTATGTCCGTGGCGCGTTGCTCCAACGCCTCGGCGGAGTGCGCGCTCAGCGGCAGCAGGAACGGTGCGCCGGAGCCGGAGGAGTCGGGGGCGCGGCCGGACCCGGGCCCGGAGGAGCCGGGGGCGGGGTCGGGCGACGGTTCGGGGGTTCCGGGCGGCCCGGTCAGGACGACGTGCGCGTTCGTCCCGCCCCAGCCGAACGAGTTGACACCGATGTGGCTGCCCGGCACCAGAGCGAGGGGCTCCCGGGCGACGGCCAGGTTCAGCCCGTCGAAGTCGATGTCCCGACTGAGCTCCTCGGCGTGCAGACTCGGTGGGACGACACCGTGCTCCAGGGCCAGTACCGACTTGACGACCCCGGCCAGCCCCGCCGCCGGTTCGAGGTGGCCGATGTTGGTCTTCACCGAGCCGATGTACAGCCGGCGCCCGTCCACGGCCCGGCCCAGCACCTCGCCGAGCGCCCCGGCCTCGGCGGTGTCGCCGCGCACGGTCCCGGTGCCGTGCGCCTCGACGTACGCGAGCCTCTGCACCGGCACGGTGCCCGCCCCGTACACCCGCCGCAGCAGATCCCGCTGGGCGGCCGGGTTCGGGGTGACGAGGCTGTCCCCGCCGCCGTCGTTGTTCACGGCACTGGCGACCACCACCGCGCGCACCCGGTCGCCGTCGCGCAACGCGTTGCGCAGGGGCTTGAGATACACGACGACGACACCCTCGCCGCGCACGAACCCGTCCGCCCCGGCGCCGAAGGCATGGCAGCGCCCGGTGGGCGAGAGCCCGCCGAAGTGCGTGAGCCCCACCGTCACCTCGGGTGTCAGCATCAGATTCGCCCCGCCCACCAGCGCCGCGTCGACCTCGCCGTGACGCAGCGCCTGGCACGCCTGGTGCAGGGCGACCAGGGACGACGAACAACTGCTCTCGATGGTCAGGCTGGGCCCGGTCAGGCCGAGCACGTAGGAGATCCGGGACGAGACGATGTCGAGCGAGTTGCCGACGATGCTGTGCTGCGTGGCCCCCGCGCCCGCGTCCTTGCGCAGCAGCTCGTAGTCGTGCCACAGCCCTCCGACGTACACCCCGGTGCGCGATCCGCGCAGCGAGCCGGCCGCCTCACCGGCGTCCTCCAGAGCCCGCCAGACGGTCTCCAGCATCAACCGCTGTTGCGGGTCGAGGACTTCGGCCTCACGGGGCGAGATGCCGAAGAACTCCGCGTCGAACAGGTCGACGCCGTCGATGAACCCCCCGACCGACTGGATCTCGCGCGTCGGGTCGAGCACGTCCCCGGCGTCCCACCGCTCCGGCGGCACCGGTCCGATGGCGTCACCGCCGTCGATCAGCAGCTCCCACAGAGCGTCCGTGTCCGGCGCCTGCGGGAACCGTCCCGCCATGCCGACGATCGCGACCAGGTCAGACTCCACGCCGTGCAACAGCCCTCCCCAAGTGGCCCTGCCGCCCCAACGGCCCCCCATACTGATCCGCCCCACCGCTCTTGTCGACCCCCGCGCCCGAGCGCACCGACGAGCCCGGCCGGACCGGCCTCGCCCCGCCCGGACCCCACGGCGTGCTCATCTCCGTCGTGGCCACCACCGCCACGGCCGGCCCGGCCGCCGGACCTCGCGGACACGCATGCCGAACCGCACCTGGACGAAGAACCGACGCCCCTCCAGGCGCAGTTGATCCATATGAACGACGCCCGTCGGCGGACACCCGGAGATGTCGACATCGGTGAGCGCCAGGCGCGCGGCGTCCACACCGTCGAGGGAGAGCATGCGCACGGCCGGAGAGAGACCGGAGAGGAGGCTCTCGTCCACCTCGCCGCCCCCGTGCAAGGAGAAAGGCGTGCGATGGGCCGCGATCCTCAAGGTTTCGTCGATGACGGCTTCGGTGAGGTCCACCCCGGCACTCCGCAGCCTCATGGTGGCCGCGGAGGACCAATGGGTCCCGTTGCAGACGACCTGTCGCGCGGACACGTCGATCGTGACCGGTCCCTCGAACGACGCGGACGACAGCGACAGCTTCTTCGCGCAGACGAACGGCCCCAGCCTGGACCCGGACCCCCGCCGGAAGACGGCACGACTGAACGCCGCGACATCGTGGAAGGCCGCATTCTCGAAGTCGGCCGTGTCCTCGAACACGGCCTGGGCGAAGCTGCCGTGAGCGTGGAAGGCGGCGGACCCGAAGGAGGCACCGCCGTCGAAACGTGCCCGGCCGAAGTCGGCCATGCCGTCGAAGGTCGCCGAGCGGAACCAGGCGGCGCGCGTGAAAGCGACCGAATCGAAGCGGGCGCCACTGCTGAAGACGGCCGACTCGAAGTCGGCCACACTGCTGAAGGCCGCCGAATCGAAATGGGCCGGGCCGTCGAAGGCCGCGGAATCGAAGCGGGCCTCGCGCGCGAAGGTGGCCGACCGGAAACCGACGCCGCTGCCGAAGACGACCGAACCGAACCGGGCGAAGCGCTGGAAGGCGGTCGAGCGGAACCGGACGTCGCGCGCGAAGACGGCCGAGCCGAAGCGGGCGTCGCGTTTGAACGTGGCCGAGCCGAAGAAGGCTTCGTCATGGAAGGCGGCCGAGTCGAAGAGAGCGTCCCCGTGGAACACGGCCGAGTCGAAGCGGACGACACCCTTGAACGTGGCGGCCCTGAAGTCGGCGCGGCCGACCCTCACAGACCGCAGGCGGCGGACCGTCACGACGAGCGGGGCGAGGAGCCGGTTCAGCAGGTCCTCGTCCAGCACGGTGCCCCGGTGGTCGAGGTCGCTCCCCGGCCCGAGACCGGCGAGATGGGTTTCGAGCTGTTCGTCCGTGAGATGCGCCAGGCACGCGGTGTACGGGTCGACACTGCGGCCCCGGCAGCCGAACGGACCACCGGCTGACGGGTCGGTTCCCGCGCCGCAGTAGGGCCAGGCGGGTTCGGCGAGGGCTGCGTCCATGCCCTGATGGACACGCGGCACCGCCCGGGGGTTGCACCGGCCCTCCGGGCACACCGGCGACGGCCCGGGCGCGGCGGTGGCCCGGAACCACGAGCGACGGCTGCCCGTGGCGGAGGTGCCCGCCTGGTGCGCCATGGTTCTGTTCGTCCGCTGGTTCCTGTACAGCCGGTTCGCGCGCGTCCGGGGCCGCCACGGCAGCCCCCTCACGGCGCGGAGCACCATCCGATGAACGACGACCGGCCCGTGAAGACGGGCGAAGCGAAAAATGAAGAAGGAGAACACGTGACACGACGGCGGAAGATCTGGGCGGCCGGGGCGGCGGCCGTGCTGGCGCTCGCGGGCGGAGCACTGGTCTGGGGCATCGGCAGGGGGACCGGGCCGGGCGACGCCCTCGCCGACCGCTGCGGAGGTTCATTGGCCGTCGACGAGGCCAGGAAGTTCTTCGACGGGGCCGAGTTGGACATGTCGGGGCACGTGGCGGAGTGGGTGGGGCACCGGACCGAGTGGTGCTCGGTGCGGGCCCGCGGCGACGAGAAGAGTCCCGAACTCAGGGTGCAGATCAGACCCGCCGCCGCACACCGGTCGAGCGGCGCCGCAGAGCAGCCCGGCGCCGCCCCGATAGGACACGGCTGGAACGGTTCCTTCATCGTCCGGGGTGGCCCCGAAGCCGCCGTGCTCGTCGACTGCGCACCCTTGGCGGGGCAGGGCCTGCTCGTGCTCACGAGGGCGCCGGAGTTCGGCCGCGAGTTCTCCGCGGCTCAGGTGACCCAGGTGGCCCGCCTCGCCACCGAGACCGCCCGGCGGGCCGCCGAACGCTTCGGTTGCGAAGGGGAATTGGGCGAACGCCCCACGACCGTGGACCGCCCCACCGGCACCACGCGTCCGGTCGCCGAAGCGACCGGCACCTGCCGCGGCGCGGTGTCCCGGGACGTCGCCGAGGCCCTGCGGGCCACGGCCGTCCGGGAAGGCGAGGCGGGCCGCACGCTGACCGAGGAGTGTGTGGTCGAACGGGGCGAGCACGGCGACCTGGTCCTGACCGCGTACTACGGCCCCTCCTCCGAGCAGGAGAGGTACCTCGACCGTCGCTACCCCGGCAGTGTCACGGGCTCACGGACCCGGTCCCACCCGTGCCCGGGCGCGCTCGGCACCGGGTACTTCAAACTCACCCCGCCCAAGGGGGAGGACGGCGAGCCGACCTCGGTGGACGAAGCGACCTCCGAGGCCATGACGGATGTCCTGGCGGCGTTCGCGAGCGCCTCCGGGGCCCGGCACGGCTGCCAGGTCTCCTGACCAGGCGGTCAGCGAGTGACGATGCGTCAGCGTGTCGTCGGCCGCGCCGTACGTGCGCGGCGGGCGGCCCGGTACGCCTCGACCGGATCGGCGGAGCATCCGGCGGCCGGCCGCCACTCCCCGCCGAACGAGGTGAAGGGGAACCAGCGGCCGTCCGGCCCCGGGCGGAGCTGGACACCGGCGGTCGTGTCGGTGAGGGCGCCGTCGACGACGTCGATGCCGCCGAGGGACAGGGCCCGGGACGCGCGGACGGCGTCCCGGGCCCGTTCCAGGACGGCGTCCGGGACCGGGGCCGGGGCCAGGGCGGCATGGGCCCCGGCCGGTCCGCCGTGCCGATATCCGATCATCGACGTGCGCAGCGCGGCCTCGTCGCGGCCGGTGGCGCGGACGGCGTCCGGGATCCGGTGCACACCGTCGGGCGTGGCCAGGACCCGCACCACGTCGGCGAGTTCGTCGTGCGGCCGGCCCGCCGCCCCGGTCCCGGCCAGCAGGGCGCGGGCGCGGTCGGCGGCGTCCTCGGTCATCCACGCCAGTTCCCGCGCCGGGGGACAAGGGGCGGGCGGGTCGTCGAGGGTGTCGGTGAGCGGGTCGACGGAGTCCGGACCGCCCCCGGCCCCGGTCTCCGCCCAGGCCCCGGCCCCGTTCCTCTCCTCCGTCCCGGGCCTTTGTGGCGGGCGGTGCGTCCAGAGCGAGTACGCCTGGTCGGCGCGGACGGTGCCGTGCGCGTCGGCGGGCAGGGCGCCGGGAACGGTGTCGGTCACGCGAGCGCGGAGGAGCGCGGCGAGATCCCGGGTACGCATGCCCCGGGCGGTGAGCAGCAGGGAGGCGCCCCCGGCGAGGCGTTCGGCCACGGCGTGGCCGACGGCCGCACTGTGGTCGCACACGCGGCCGGCACGCCCGGGCGGGCAGGTGCACGAGAAGCGGATCTCGTCGGCTCCTGGGACGACGGAGACCCCGCCGACGCGGGAGCCCGCAGCCTCGTCCCCGCCCCCGGCGGGACCGTCGGCCGCGACCGGTACGCGTTCGGCCAGCAGGTCCGCGATCGCGGCGGACAGGCGCCCGGCCAGGAGGTCGGCGACCGCGGCGGGAACGTCCACGAGCCGGGCGGTCAGTGCGTGGCCCTGCTCCTCGGTGAGTGCGGGGAAGGAAAGGGCGGCCTTGAGAGCGGCCCTCTTCACTGTGACGGCCGCCGAGAACCGTCCGGGGGCGGCGTGGAGCTGGCCGACGGCGCCGTTGCGGTGCAGGGCGAGGCCCTTGGCGTGGGAGGCGGAGCCGTCGGTGGCCAGATGGAAGTGCCGCTTCCAGACCGTGACGAGGGGCTCCGTGCTGCGGGGGCCGGCGGAGGTGGTCATCGGGTTCCCTGGAGGGTGACGAGGGCGGCCAGTTCGGTGTCGTCGAGATCGGCGAGGGCGCTCTCGCCGGAGGTGAGGACCGCCTCGGTCAGGGCGCGTTTACGGGCGAGGAGCTCGGCGATGTGGTCCTCGACCGTGCCCTCGGTGATCAGGTGGTGGACCTGGACGGTACGGCGCTGGCCGATGCGGTACGCGCGGTCGGTGGCCTGGTCCTCGACGGCGGGGTTCCAGGGGCGGTCGTAATGGACGACGTGCTCGGCTCGGGTGAGATTGAGCCCGGTTCCCGCAGCCTTCACCGACAGGACGAACAGCGGGGCCGGGTCGGGGTCGTGCTGGAAGCGGTCGACCAGGTCCTGGCGGCGGTCGGGTGGCGTCTGCCCGTGGAGGAAGTAGACGGAGCGGTGGCCGCGGGCGCGCAGGTGGCGTTCGAGGATGCGGCCCATCCCCACGTAGCCGGTGAAGATCAGAGCGGCCTCGCCGCGGCCGGCGAGAGTGGACAACAGCTCGTCCAGCGCGGCCAGTTTGCCCGACCGCCGCACGGAGCCGGCCGGGCCGTCGGCGCCGTCGTCGAGAGGCTGCTTGAGGTAGAGGGCGGGGGCGTCGCAGATCTGCCGCAGGGCCTGGAGGAGCCCCAGGACCAGGCCGCGGCGGGCGATGCCCGTGCTGCGGGCGATCGCGTCCATGGTGTCGCGGACGGTCGCCTCGTACAGGCCGATCTGCTCGTCCGTCAGGGACACGACCCGGGTGTGGTGGACCTTGCCGGGCAGTTCGGGGGCGATGCCGGGGTCCGACTTGTGCCGACGCATCATGAACGGTCCGATCAGACGGGCGAGTTGCGCGGCGGCCGGTGACCCCACGTCCTTCTCCACGGTGGCGTAGCGGGCGCGGAAGGCGGCCCGGGAGCCGAAGAGGCCGGGGTTGGTCCAGTCGAGGACGGCCCACAGCTCCGTGAGGTTGTTCTCGACCGGAGTACCGGTGACGGCGAGCCGGGCCCGGGCGGGCAGCTCGCGCAGCGCGACGGCGGTCGCCGAGGCGGGGCTCTTGGCGTGCTGGGCCTCGTCGGCGACGACGAGCCCCCAGCGGAGGGCGGCGAGGGCGCGGGTGTCGCGGCGCAGCGTGCCGTAGGTGGTGACGACGACGCAACGGTGGTCGAGGGCCTCGGCGTCGAGGGCGCGGCCGGTGCCGTGGTAGCGCACGACGGTCGTGCCCGGGGCGAAGCGGTCGATCTCCCGCTGCCAGTTGGTCATGAGGGAGGCCGGACACACCACCAGGGTCGGCCCGGCGTCCGGGACGGTCTCGGCGCGGTGGAGGTACAGGGCGATGGTGGTCAGTGTCTTGCCCAGGCCCATGTCGTCGGCCAGCAGTGCGCCGAAGCCCATGCCCGTCGTGTGGGCCAGCCAGGTCAGGGCCCGTTGCTGGTAGTGGCGCAGCGTGGCCTTCAGCCCGGACGGCGGCGGGACGGGCCGCGGGTCCGAGGGGGCCCGGCGCAGCTTCTCGACCAGGGCGGCGAGGGTTCCGGCGGGCCGGACCCGGAGCATCTCGCCGTCGACGGCGAGCGCACCGGACAGGGCGGCGGCGAGGGCGTCCAGCGACGGCAGCGGCGCCAGAGCGCGTTCGCGGGCGCGGCGGGCGGTGTCGGGGTCGACGAGCAGCCAGCGGCCGCGCAGCCGGATCAGTGGTCGTACGGCCTCGGCCAGAGCCGTCATCTCCTCGTCGGTCAGCGGCTCGCCGTCGAGGTCGATGTGCCAGCGGCAGTCCACCAGCCTCTCCAGGGCCAGACAGCCGCCACTGCCCGCGGTCGGTGCGCTCTCGTCGTGGCCGCCGACGACGGCGGTGGAGGTGAGGGTTCCGACGAGGAAGGCGGGCCACTGGACGGTGACGCCGAGGCCGGAGAGCGGGCCGGCCGCGTGGAGATGGAGCCGGACCAGGTCGTGCGCGGACAGGGTGGTCCCATTGGGTCGCTCCTGCACGGCCAGGCCGGCGAGGGGTGGGAAGACACGGGCGGCGCGGCGCAGGACCCGGCGCACGCCGGGCAGGAGCGCGGGCGTGAGGTCCGGATGCGGCGCGTGCCCGTCCCAGACGCCGATCGCCGACACGGTCTCCTGCCCGTCCGGGGCGCCGAGGTGCAGGGTGACGGGCACCGCGGGTGCCTCCCCGGTCGCGTCGGGCTGCTTGACGCGCAGCACCAGACCGGGGACGGGGCGGGGGTCGACGGTGTCCTCGATCGCGTCGGCCCACTTCCACAACTCCGGCAACGGTCCGGCCTGCTGCTCGGGGGGCCCGCAGTAGGGGCCGGCCCCGAGGAGCACGGAGGCGCCCGGGGTACGGAGCATGCTGTCGGCGACGGCGTCCAGGAGGGCCCACACCGCCGCTTCGGGCGCGGGCACGCGGGCGGGCGTCGTACCGGCGAGGAGACAGTGGCCCTCGGGGGCCAGCCGCACGGCGACGTCGGCCGCGGCCCGGCGCAGCACGTCGGTGACCGGCCCGACGCGCCAGCAGTCCTGGCCGTCGGCGGTCAGGGCGGGGTGGACGCGTCGCCGCGCCACGCATTCCAGGCCCAGCCGGAGGGCGTGCCGCCATCCGGTCACCGACGGATGCTCCCCGTCCCGGGACGCCAGCAGGGCCGGCAGGGCGAGGCCGAGCGGGACGGCGATCCCGGTCACGGTGGCGCGGCGCGGCATGATGCCGCCCGGGCCGGCCAGGACGAGCTCGCGGGTGACCGCCCGCAACGGCGCCGCGGGGGCCTCGGTCCCGGCGAGCGGTGAGCCGTCGGACCGGAAGGCCATCCACGCGGTGTGCGCCGGATGCGTGGAGGACAGCAGGGTGAAGGCCGCGCCCCCGGTGAGGAGCCGGTCGACGAGGGCGCGTGCGTCGAACAGTTCGGGCGCGCTCGCCGCGAGGGCCCGCGGAGGTTCCTGGGCGGACGCGGACGGGACCGACGGCCCCGGCGCAACCGGTGGTGCGGGCGGAACCGGTGGTGCGGGTGGGGCCGGTGGTGCGGGCGGGACCGGTGGTGCGGGCGGAACCAGTGGTGCGGGTGGGACCGGCGGCCCGACCGGAACCCGTGGTGCGGGGGCACGTCCCGGCGCCCGCGCCGGGGGTGGCTCCGCGCCGATCGGTCCGGGCCGCGCCCCGACGTGCCCGGCGAAGGGATCCTCCAACCCGGCGAGCACGGCGACGAGACCCGCCATGGCCCGCTGACGGGCGGCCTTGCGCGTATGGGCCCGCTGGACGCTTCCGGTGACCTCGTGCCCGTCGGACGCGAACGCCGCCCGCGCCACGAAGGCCGGCTCGCTCCCGGGTTCGTGCCCTTCCCGGACCGTCGCCGAGGGCAGACGCAGCAACTGGGCGTGCAGGGAGACGACGCGGGGCGCGAGGGCGGGATCGGAGGCGATCGCGCCGAGCGCCGCCCGACGGGCCCGCGCCCACAGCTCCGTGGCCGGGGCCTCGAGTAACAGCAGCCGCAGATCGGGAACATGGGGAGACTCTTCCCCGAGCCGCCGTACGGCCTCCGCCGCGACCCGGGCGACCGTGCCACGAGGCGCGTCGGCGGCGATGGCCCCACGAAGGGCACGATGGAAGGCATCCGCGTCCAACGTCTCCGGCCCCGGCACGACCAGGGATCCGCTCGATGTCCCCGGTCCGGGTGCCTCGACGGATCCGCTCGGCGTCTTTGGTCCCGATGCCTTCACGGATCCGCTCGACGTCTCCGGCCCCGGCGCCTTTGCGGATCCGCGAGAACCGTCGTCGGCGCGGGCCGACGGGATGCCGGGTGCGGCAGGGCGGTCGCTGAGGGCGGCGGGCGCGCCGACGCGCCGCGGACGCTCGATGGACAAGAAGCACTCCCCAGAGACCCGGATGCCGTCGGAACCGCGCCATTGTGGCCCGCGCCCTCGTCGGGGCGCACAACCGTACAGATCGGTCCATCCAATGGCGACCAACCTCAAAACGGGCGCGAGTGGGCGGATGTCAGGGGCGGTTGTCGACCGCACGCCCACAGAACTCACCCTTCCGGGCTGCTGCTCGAACGGCAGTGCCCCCGCGCTCACCCCGTCCGGCCGTTGCGTCGGCGGCCCCGGCGAAGGCGGACCAGACGGTGCCGGTGACCCCGGTGGTCCCGGTCAGGGTGACGCCGAGGGTGACGGCGAAGCCCGAGCCGCTGTTGACGCCGAGCAGTCCGGGGTCGCCGAGCGGGTTGCGGGTCACTGCCTGGATCAGGACACCGGCCGCGCCGAGTGCGGCCCCGGCGACGAGCCCCGCGGCCGTGCGCGGTATCCGCACCTCCCGTACGAGGGTGACGACGTCGACCGGCCCGGTGCGGGCGAGCCCCTGGACGATCTGATGGACCGTGAGGTTCTGTGAGCCGAGCGCGACGCCGGCGGCGACGACGAGCAGCAGGACGCCGCACCCGGCCCCGGTGAACGCGAGGGGGCGGTACCGGAACCGGGAGCCGCGCGATCCGGCCGCCGGAGAGAGAGCGGTCATGGGTCAGGAGACCGAGGTGAGGGCGGGGCGGAGTTCGTCGATCAGCCAGGGCACGGCGACGGCGTTCGGGGACTGGAGCGCGGTCGCCGCCTCGATCCCGAGCGGCAGGTACCGGTCGGACTTCAGGATCCGGAGGCGGGACACGACGGGGTCCTTCTCGAACTTCTCCTTGAGCGCGCCGCTCTGGTACGTCATGAAGAGGACGTCGGCCCGGTCGAACAGGGCCGCGCGCTCGTAGCCGATGTCGACGGCGCCCGGGACGGAGCCCTTTTCGCCCAGGTTCGCGACGGCGGGCAGGGGGGTCGGGCCGAGCCGGTTCATGAACCGGGCGGTGGCGTTGGTCTCCTCGGTGACCATCACGGCGAAACCGTCACGGGCCTGGCCGTACAGATATCTCCTGCCGGCCAGACCGGGCAGCTCGGACTTGAGGTCCGCCACCGCCCGGTCCGCGGTGTCGAGGATCTTCCGTGCGCCCTTCTCGTCACCGAGGGCGCGCCCGATCCGCAGGGTCTCCTCGGTGGCGTCCGCCCCGTAGAGCTGCTTCTCGTACGTGACGACGGGCGCGACGGTGTTCAGGCGCCGGTACGTGGGCTCGTCGAGGGTGAACGCGGTGCTCGCGAGGATGAGGTCGGGTTCGAGCCCCGCTATCCGTTCCGTGTTGATCTTCATCGGGTCGAGCCAGGTCACGGACTTGCCGAGCGGCTCGGCGTAGGGGCGATCGTGACGTCCCCGGATGCCGTCCCGCACAGGCGTCCGAAATGAGTAAGGGTGACCTTACCTTACGCGTATAATTTACATGTACGGTAAGGGCATGCTCACTCCTGCGAGGCCCGGCACCGTACGGGCCCTGAACGGCTCGGTCGCGCGTCTCGCCGCCGGGGTAGGCTGCGCGGCACTCGCCGCCGGAGCCGGAACCGCGCTCCTAGGGTCTGTGTGATGTCG
>NZ_LIXJ01000016.1:1549-303386 GCF_001905795.1 Streptomyces sp. CB01580 | reverse complement strand
ACGACATCACACAGACCCTAGAGCCGAACCGGCCCCGGCGGCGGGATCATCCGCGGGGCGTCCGGGGTCAGGCGGTGGGCGTCGACTCCAGGTGGTACGTCGTGTCGACCCAGAAGCCGTTCGCGGCCCTGGCCCTGATCTCCAGCACGTACTGTCCGGGGAGCAGGGGTGCGATGGCTCCCCAGAGGCCCCAGGTGTAGCGCTGGGTCGACTCCGTCCTGAACGACGCGGTGAACTCGCGCAGCGGCAGCGGAACGCCGTTCAGCGACGCGGTGGCCTCCACGACGGTCATGGACAGGGGCACCCTGGAGTACGACCTGGGGTGCTGCATGTTGAGCACGGGAAAGAACAGCGGCCGGTCCGAGGGCGCCGCGCAGCGCCGCACCACCCGGCCGCCGTACGTGCCGGCGAGGAACCAGAGGTCGTCCGGCTGGTTCCAGTCGGCGTGCTCGCCCGTCGTGTCCTTGACGGGATCACGGTCGTCGGGGGCGGACAGGGCCCACGTCCACCACCGGCCCGAGAGCTCCCCGCCCTCCGCGTCGCTCGGCTTCCACGTACCGTCCGCCGGCCCCGTACCACTCATGACACACCCCTCCCACGTGCGGCCCCTCGCCCCAGGGCCTGATCCGAACAAGCGGACAGTACTCCGGGGCGCGGGCTCGGCGAGCGGCGGGCGCGGTGTGTACGGATCAGTCCTCGACCACCGAGCCGAACGGCGGCGGGGCGTCGGCGATGTCCTGCGGGGTGCGGCGCATGGCGATCAGGAAGGTGACGAGGGTGCCCACCGCCGCCCAGGCGGAGAGCACCAGCAGCGGTCCGGTGATCGCGTTGCCCTTGAAGTAGGCGATCGAGCGGGCCACCCAGGTACCGGCTCCGGGCGGCAGCGCGGGGCCGATCGCCCGCCAGAAGTCCGGGAGCATCGGCAGCGGGAAGGCGCCGCCGGCGCTCGGGTTGCCCGCGATCACCACGATCAGGACGGCCAGGCCGATGCCGACGATGCCGGTGAGGGCCTGGAGGGCGAGGGTGAGCATGCCGACCGCGAAGACGGTCAGCGCTCCCAGCCCCGACAGGCCCCAGAAGCTTCCGGGCAGGGCACCGAGAATCGGGCCGATGATGAGCGCGCCGCCGATTCCGCCCAGTACGGAGTAGAGCGCCATGACGCCGGTCCGGATCAGCGCGCGCTGCCGGTTGGCGGGTTTGGCGCCGGCGCTGATCGCCAGAATCGAGGCGCAGAGATAACCGCCCACACACCAGCCCACCACCAGGTAGAAGGACGAGATCCCGTTGAAGTCCTGGTCGGAGGCGGGAGCCAGGTCCACGGACCGCACCGTGCGCTGCTGGGCCTGCTCCACCTTGGTGAGGGTCTTGGTCAGGGTGTCGGCCATGGCGGTGCCGCCGCCGGAGGCGACGAGGACGGTGTCGGTGGTGCCGGTGGGGTCGACGATCAGGGCGCCGTCGATCTCACGGTTCATGATCCGCTCGCGGGCCGTGGCCTCGTCGGCGACCGCGCGGGGGTCCAGCGGACCGCCCGGGAGGTTCTTCAGCTCGGTCAGGAGCTGCGCGGACATCTGCTGGGGAGCGACGACCCCGAAGGGGATCTCCGTCGGCTTCGGTTTGTGCAGGGCCCCGACGTAGGAGGCGATGAACAGGAGTTGCAGTGCGAGTACACCGATGACGAGCACTGCGGCTCGTGGAGTGACGGCGTTCTTCACCTCGTCGACGAAAGTCATGTCCTCACAATCCGGGGTATCGGCCGTTAGTACAGGAAAAGTAGGCCAAACGGTTGAACGGTACACGGATGTGGGTGCGAGTGCGCCCTGTCCCCGCTCGCGTGTCCCTCGGGTGTCGTACGAATGTTCGAAAAGTGGTTTATGGTGGAGGCGAGGGGTGGTGGTGAGTACGGATCGGTCCAGGAGGTGCGGATGCCCGGGTTCACGCATCTGCGTACCGTTTCCGGGTTCTCCCTGCGGTACGGGGCCTCGCACCCGGAGCGGTTGGTGGAGCGCGCCGCGGAACGGGGGATGGGCGCGCTCGCGCTGACCGACCGGGACACGCTCGCGGGAACGGTCCGTTTCGCCAAGGCGTGCGAGCGGGCCGGGGTGCGGCCGATCTTCGGGACGGAGCTCGCGGTGGGGGCCGCGACGGCGGAGCATACGAGAGAAGGCGGGGGTGCGCATCAGCTGCGGACCCCCGCCCGGGGTGGTGCCTTTGTCGACGAATCGGACCCCCGGGTCACCTTCCTCGCCCGGGACGGCGCGCGGGGATGGGCGGAACTGTGCCGCCTCGTCACCGCCGCGCACGCCGGGGCCGGGGGCGTGTATGCCGGGGCCGGAGACGCCGCGTACGCCGGTACCGGGCCCGCTCGCGCAGGGGGCACGGGCGCCGCGCATGCTGGTACGGGACCCGCGTACGCCGGCGCTGGACCTGCTTCCGGTGCGCGCGCGGGCGTGAGGACGGGCGCGAGGCCGGGGCAGCCCCTGCTCGACCGGTCCGCGCTGCCCGGCGAAGGGCTCCTCGTACTGCTCGGACCCGCCTCCGACGTCGGCAGGGCGCTGGCCGCCGGCCGTCCGGACCGGGCCGCCGCGCTGCTCGCCGCCTGGCGGGAGGTCCACGGCGACGACCTGCGCCTCGAAGCCGTCCACCACGGGCGCGAGGGCACCGGCCCCGGATCGCTGCGGCTCGCCGCCCGTACCGTCGGCTTCGCCGCCGAGCAGGGGGTGCGGGCCGTGCTGACCAACGCCGTCCGGTACGCCGATCCCGGGCAGGGGCCGGTCGCCGACGTGCTCGACGCGGCTCGCCTGCTGGTGCCCGTCGATCCCCGCCGCGCCCCGCTGGACAGCGGCGAGCGCTGGCTGAAGGACGCCCGCACGATGGCCGCGGCGGCCGAACGGATCGCCTCCGCCGCCGGTCTCGGCCAGGGTGCCGGGGCGCGGCTGCTCGCGGAGACCCGGCACACCGCCGAGGCCTGCGTCGTCGACCCCCGGAGCGACCTCGGCCTCGGCACCGTCCACTTCCCCGAACCGCACCTCGTCGGCGCCGCCCACCGCACCGCCCAGCGGGTGCTGGCCTCCCGCGCCGCCGCCGGAATGGTGCTGCGCGGCTACGAGCGCAGGCGCGACTACTGGGAGCGGATGCACCGGGAACTGGACATCATCGCCCACCACGGCTTCGCCTCCTACTTCCTGACGGTCGCTCAAGTCGTCGACGACGTACGGGCGATGAACGTACGAGTGGCCGCCCGGGGATCCGGCGCGGGCTCCCTCGTCAACCATCTCCTCGGGATCGCGCACGCCGACCCGGTCGAGAACGGGCTGCTGATGGAGCGCTTCCTCTCCAAGCGCCGTGCCGTGCTGCCCGACATCGACATCGACGTCGAGTCCGCCCGCCGGCTCGACGTGTACCGCGCGATCATCGGACGCTTCGGCGCCGAACGGGTCGCGACCGTCGCCATGCCCGAGACCTACCGGGTGCGCCACGCCATCCGGGACGTCGGCGCCGCGCTCTCCATGGACCCGGCCGAGACTGACCGGCTCGCCAAGGCGTTCCCGCACATCCGGGCCCGTGACGCCCGCGCGGCCATGGCGGAACTGCCCGAACTGCGCGACGTGGCACGGGAGAAGGACCGCCACGGCCGGCTCTGGGAACTGGTCGAGGCGCTGGACGCCCTGCCCCGCGGCATCGCCATGCATCCGTGCGGGGTGCTCCTCTCGGACGCCTCCCTGCCGCACCGGGTGCCCGTCGTGCCCACGAGCGGGGAGCACTTCCCGATGGCGCAGTTCGACAAGGAGGACGTGGAGGACCTGGGGCTGCTCAAACTCGACGTCCTGGGCGTGCGGATGCAGTCGGCGATGGCGCACGCGGTCGCCGAGGTCGAGCGGGCCTCGGGGCAGGCCGTGGACCTGGACGCCGTGCCACCGGGCGACCCGGAGACGTACCGGCTGATCAGGAGCGCCGAGACGCTGGGCTGCTTCCAGATCGAGTCGCCCGGCCAGCGCGATCTCGTCGGCCGGCTCCAGCCCACCGGCTTCCACGACCTGGTGGTCGACATCTCGCTGTTCCGGCCCGGTCCGGTCGCCGCCGACATGGTGCGGCCGTTCATCGAGGCACGGCACGGCCGGGCGCCCGCCCGTTACCCGCACCCCGATCTGGAACGGTCGCTGCGCGAGACGTACGGAGTGGTCGTCTTCCACGAGCAGGTCATCGAGATGCTCGACATCATGACCGGCTGCGGACGGGACGAGGCCGACCGGGTGCGGCGCGGACTGTCCGACCCCGGCTCGCAGGACCGGATCAAGGTGTGGTTCGCGCAGCGGGCGGCGGAACGGAAGTACGGCATCGAGGTGATCGCCCGGACCTGGGAGATCATCGAGGCGTTCGGCAGTTACGGCTTCTGCAAGGCGCACGCGGTCGCCTTCGCCGTACCGACATACCAGTCGGCGTGGCTCAAGACGCACCACCCGGCGGCCTTCTACGCCGGGCTGCTCACCCATGACCCGGGGATGTATCCGAAGCGGCTGCTGCTCGCGGACGCGCGGCGGCGCGGGGTGCCGGTGCTGGGCCTGGACGTGAACCGCTCGGCGGCCACCCATCGAATCGAACTGGTGTCTGATGGCGGGGCCGGGGTCCTGTCCGGGAACGGGGCCGGGGTCTCCCGGGAGGGCTCCGGGGTCTGGGGAGTGCGGCTCGCGCTCTCGGACGTCCATGGCATCAGCGGGGCCGAGGTCGCCCGGATCGAGGCCGGACAGCCCTACACCTCGTTGCTGGACTTCTGGCAGCGGGCCAGGCCGACCAGGCCGGTCGCCGAACGGCTGGCCCAGGTGGGCGCGTTGGACGCGTTCGGTGCCAACCGGCGCGATCTGCTGCTGCACCTGTCCGAACTGCGCCACGTCCGGCGGGGCGCCGGTTCCGCCGGTGCCGGTGAGCAGCTTCCGCTCGGAGGCGGCCACCGGACCGGTCCGATCGGGCTGCCCGACCTCAACGAGGCCGAACGTCTCAGTGCCGAGCTGGGCGTTCTGAGCATGGACGTCTCCCACCACCTGATGGAGGATCACCACGCGTTCCTGAAGGAGCTCGGGGTGGTCTCCGCCAAGCGGCTGCGCGAGGCGCGGCACGGGCAGACCGTGCTGGTCGCCGGGGCCAAGGCGGCCACCCAGACCCCGCCGGTCCGCTCCGGCCGCCGGGTCGTCTTCACCACCCTGGACGACGGCACCGGCCTGGTCGACCTGGCCTTCTTCGACGACAGCCACGCGGCCTGCGCGCACACCGTCTTCCACTCCTGGCTGCTGCTGGTGCGCGGCGTGGTGCAGCGGCGCGGACCGCGGAGCCTGAGCGTGGTCGGTTCGGCTGCCTGGAACCTGGCCGAACTGGCCGAACTGCGGCGCACCGGCGGGCTCGACGCGGTCGCCGCCCGACTGGCGGAGAAGCCCGGGGCCGAGGAATCCTCGGACCGGAAGCCCTCGGCCGCCGTCGGCTCCTCGCCCGGGGAGTCCGCTGCCGAAACCCACGCGCCCGACGGCGAGGGCCGCCGCGTCCGGCTGCCGACGGGGTACGAGATGAACCCCTGGTCGGACCTCCAGCCGCCCGGCGAGGGCGTCGCCACCGGCAGGAAGCTGTGGCACCAGAGCCCGGGGAGCGCGGGATGAGCGGCATCGAACGGGACATGCCGGGAGTGCCGGGGACCGGGGCGCCGGGCATCCTGTACCTGCGGTTCCGCATGGTCGGCGGCGGCCCCCCGGACGACGTCCGTTACGAGGAACTGCTCGCCCTGCTCGGTACGTTCACCCCAGTGGTCGAGGCGGTCCGGCCCGACGGGGCGCTCGTCGATGTGCGCGGCGCACTGCGGTACTTCGGCCAGGACGCGAGGGGGCTGGCCTCGGTGATCCGGGTCCGGGCGCTCGCCCTGCACGGCGTGGACTGCGCGATCGGGGCGGGGGAGAACCCGATGCTGGCCCGGGCGGCGGCCCGCCGGGCGGCCCCCGGAACGACCTTCGTGGTGCCCCGGGGCGGGGGAGCGGGGTTCCTCGCCGCCGAGCCGGCCACGGCGCTGGACGGAGTCGGGGCGGCGACGGCCCGCACCCTGCGCGGCTACGGGCTCGACTCCGTCGGCCGGATCGCGGCGACCCCGCTCGGCACCCTGCAACGGATCACCGGCGCACGGACCGGGCGGGACCTGTGGGAGCGGTCGCGCGGCATCGACCGCACGGTGGTCGCACCGGGCGCCCCCGCCCGGTCGGTCGCGGCCGGACGCACCTTCCCGCTCGATGAGTTGGACCAGGGGCGGCAGCGCCGCGCGATCCTTTCGCTCACCGAGGAGCTGGGCGCCCGGATGCGTGCGGACGGGCAGGTGTGCAGGGGGCTCACGGTCCTCGTGCGTCATGCCTCCCGGACCGGGTACGCCACGCTGAGCCGTACCCGTACGCTTCCGGAACCCACCGCCCACTCCGCGGCGCTCACCGACCTCGCGTACCGGATCCACGACTCCTTCGGACTGCAACGGGCCCGGGTCCGGGGGATCGCGCTGCGCGCGGAGGGCCTGATGGACGCCGAACGGGCCGCGCACCAGCTGTCGTTCGACCCGGCGGACGAACGGGCGCGCCGGATCGAGGCGGTGGCGGACCGGCTGCGGGACAAGTACGGCCCGCGGGCCGTGATGCCGGGACGCCTCGCGGACGGCTGATCCCCGCGCGGCCCGACGGCTCCCGCGCGGCTCGCCGCCCCGCGCTGTCCGCAGGCATCCTCGCGCCGTCCGCAAGGGCCCGTGCCCACCGTCGATGCCGAACACCGCCGACGCCGTCGTCGCGAAGAAGCCCGCGCCGCCTGTGCCGGCCGTCGATTTCCGCCCGCCACCCACGGGCCGTTCCGCTCCGTCGTCTTGGTGAACCATCAGTTTTTTTGCGACGCGCAACTTCCCATGCCTCCCTACCCATGCGTAACTTGGCCTGAGCACACGGAAGGTCAGCTGTCAGAACTTGTGGTCCGGGCCGCAGAGAGCACACCCATCGCAACTCCCTTGAGCCGCAAGGAGACCACACGATGCTGCCCCGGACCCGTGCGTCACGGGTTCTCCGCGCCCGGAGAACCCTTGCCGCGCTGCTCCTCGCCGTCGCCGCAGTCGCCACCCCCACGGCCGCCGCTGCCGCCACCCCCACGGCCACTGCTCCCACCGCCGCCACGGCCACGTCCCGCGGCTGGAACGACTACTCCTGCAAGCCCTCCACGGCCCACCCCCGGCCCGTCGTCCTGGTCCACGGAACCTTCGGCAACTCGATCGACAACTGGCTGGCCCTCGCCCCCTACCTCGTCAACCGCGGATACTGCGTCTACTCCCTGGACTACGGCCAGCTGCCCGGCGTACCGCTCTTCAACGGCCTCGGCCCGATCGACAAGTCGGCCGGCCAGCTCGCCGTCTTCGTCGACAAGGTGCTCGCCGCCACCGGCGCCTCCGAGGCCGACCTCGTCGGTCACTCCCAGGGCGGGATGATGCCGAACTACTACCTGAAGTTCCTCGGCGGGGCCGCCAAGGTGAACGCCCTGATCGGGATCGCCCCCGACAACCACGGCACCACCCTCCTCGGCCTGACGAAACTCCTGCCGTACTTCCCGGGCGTGGAGCACCTGCTCAACACCAACACCCCCGCCCTCGCCGACCAGGTGGCGGGCTCCCCCTTCCTCACCAAGCTCAACGCGGGTGGCGACACCGTGCCCGGAGTCCGGTACACGGTCATCGCGACCAGGTACGACGAGGTCGTGACCCCGTACCGCACGCAGTTCCTGGACGGGCCGAACGTCCGCAACGTGCTGCTCCAGGACCTGTGCCCGCTCGACGTCTCCGGGCACGTGGCGATCGGCACCATCGACCGGATCGCCTACCACGAGGTGGCGAACGCCCTCGACCCCGCCCGCGCCACCCCGACCACCTGCGCCTCGGTCATCGGTTAAGGCGTGTTGCGAAAGTCCCGTCCGGCCTTCGGGCGGACGGCGCTGCTTTCGGAACACGCCCTGGCACTGCGACCGCTCCCGCTCCCGGACCGGTCCGGGAGTTCCGCGGATGCCACGGCCGGGACACCGGGATCGCCGTGAAAGCGGATCGCGGTGTCCCGGCCGTGGCCGACCGCATCGGCCGACGCGCGGGTGCCCCGTACGTCCCGTCAGGTCCGGTGGGCGGCCGACAGCTCGCCGACCGCCCGCTGGAGGCGAAGCTGGCCGATTTCCGCCGCGTTCTTCATCAGTTCCGCGTTCACCCAGGCGACCATGTGCGCGACGGTGTGCCGGGGGTCGTTCCGCCACGGGAACGGGGCGGTCGCGGCCAGATCGGCGTCGGTGAGCCGACCCAGCGCCGTCAGCCACTCCTCGCGCAGACCGCGCAGCCATGCGACGGCCGGCTCGCCCGCGCCCGGCCAGACGACACCGCTACGCGCGCGGGGCGTTTCGCCCCGGACGTGGTCGAGGGTCACGCCCCACCACCAGCCGATGTGCCAGCTCAGCCATCCGATGGTCGGCACGGGAACGGGATCGGGTTCGCTCTCCGCCCAGTCCGGCACCCACGTCCCGTCGTCGTCCCGGTGCAGCGTCCAGCAGAGCGCGGCGGGCTCCCAGAGGAAGTCCTCGGGTTCGATCCTCTCCAGGTGGTATTCGAACAGCGACCAGGTCAGGTCGAACTGCCAGCGCAGCACTTCGAGGGCGCGCTGTGAGGCGGGTCGATTCGGCGAGGCACTCATCGGTCGACCCTCGCACGGCATCGGGTCCGTGGAGAAACGGGTTTCGAACGGGGCCGCACGGGTTTTGAACGGGGCCCGCACGGGATTTGAGCACGGCGCGGGCCCCCGAGTGCGCCCCCGGGCTCCCGGGCGGACCGCCCGCGCCCCCTCTCCCCGGGCATCGTTGTCGGTGGTGGATGGCACGATCGAACCATGACGACGATCGACTGGGACTCCGCGGCCGACTCCTTCGACGAGGGGCCCGACCACGGGCTGCTCGACCCGGTGGTCCGGCACGCCTGGGCGAGGCGGCTGGAGGGCTGGCTGCCCGGCGCTCGTTCCGAGGTGCTCGATCTGGGGTGCGGCACCGGAAGCCTCGCGCTGCTCGCCGCCGGGCAGGGGCACCGGGTCACGGCGGTCGACCGGTCGCCGCGCATGGTGGAGCGGGCGCGGGCCAAGCTCGCCGGGACGGGGAGCGAGGTGCTCCTCGGGGACGCGGCACGGCCCCCGGTCGGCGGACAGCGGTTCGATGTGGTCATGGTCCGGCACGTGGTGTGGCTGCTGCCCGATCCGGCGGCGGCCCTGCGCCACTGGTTCGGCCTGCTGCGGCCCGGTGGCCGACTGGTCCTGATCGAGGGCGTGTGGGACGGGACCGGTCTGTCCGCCGGTCAACTGACCGGACTGCTCTCGGAGTTCACCGAACGCGTCCACCACGATCCGCTCTCCGGCGACCCGGACCTGTGGGGCGGGCGGGTCGACGACGAGCGCTACGCGTTGGTGGCCCGTGCCGAACCGCCGCGGCGGCACACCGAGGTCGTCGACGTGCACCTGATCCTTCGCCGCGGCCCGGACGTCCTGCTCGCCCGCCGGGACGGGACGGGATACGCGGACGGGCTGTTCCACTGCCCGTCCGGGCACGTCGAGGACGGCGAGGACGTGCGCGAGGCGGTGATCCGCGAGGCCGCCGAGGAGATCGGTGTCGAACTCGGCCCGGACGAGCTGCGGGTCGCGCTGGTCATGCAGCACCGGGGCCCCGGCGGCGGACCCAGAATCGGCTGGTTCTTCGAGGCGGAGTACGACCCTGCCCGCCCTCCGTACAACCGCGAACCGGACAAGTGCTCCGAGCTGGAGTGGTTCCCGCTGGACGCGCTCCCGGACGACAGCGTCGCCTACTGCCGCGCGGGGCTCGACGGCTACCGGGCGGGGGAGCACTTCCTGATCCACTGGCACGAGGACGGCGACCCCGTGGCGTACCAGCCGCACGGCGCCCGCCGAGCCGTCCCGCTGCCGGCCGGAGGGACGGGCACCGGAGGGGTGCACCACATCGAGCTGTGGGTGCCCGATCTGCCGGGCGCCGAGCGGGGATGGGGGTGGCTGCTCGGCGAGCTGGGCCATGTTCCGTACCAGCACTGGGAGAACGGGCGCAGCTGGCGGCGCGGCGACAGCTACGTGGTGGTCGAGCAGTCGCCCGACCTGACCGGCCGGACGCACGACCGGTGCCGCCCCGGGCTCAACCATCTGGCGTTCCACGTCAGGGACCGGGCCGCCCTCGACGCCCTGGTGGCGGAGGCTCCGGAGCACGGCTGGCGGCAGCTCTTCCCGGACCGCTATCCGCACGCGGGCGGGGACGAGCACGTCGCCGCGTATCTGGAGGACGCGGCGGGCTACGAGGTGGAGCTGGTCGCCGGGATCGGACAGGCCCGCCCCGCACCGCAGGAGCCGGATCCGTACACCGACGTGTGGGAACGCGTCCGGGACTGACGGTTGCCCGCCGGGGCACGGGCCCCGGCGGGCAACCGTCGGACCGGTCACCGGCCGAGGGCGTCACCCCGGCCGGTGGTGCGGCGGGCCCTCGGTCACAGGGCGCGTTCGAGGCGGTCGGCCATCAGCCGGACGAAGCGCGCCGGGTCGCCCAGCTCCCCGCCCTCGGCCAGCAGCGCCAGGTCGTGCAGCAGCTCGGCCGTCTCCTCCAGACCGGTGGTGTCCTTCTCGGCACGTTCGGCGTAGGCCCGGTTGAGTCCGCCGACCAGCGGGTGCTCCGGGTTGAGTTCGAGGATGCGCTTGGCGTCCGGGACGGCCTGGCCCATCGCCCGGTACATGTTCCGCAGGGCGGGCGTCACGTCGTGCGCGTCCGAGACGATGCAGGCGGGCGAGACGGTGAGGCGCGAGGAGAGACGTACCTCCTTGACGGTCTCGCCGAGCCGCTCCGTCATCCAGGAGAGCAGGTCCGCGTACTCCCGCTGACGGTTCTCCCGCTCGGTCGCCGCTTCCTTCTTCTCCTCCTCGGTACCGAGGTCGATCTCGCCCTTGGCGACGGACCGCAGCTTCTTGCCGTCGAACTCGGGCTCCGCCTCGACCCACACCTCGTCGACCGGATCGGTCAGCAGCAGCACCTCGATGCCCTTGGCCCGGAACGCCTCCATGTGCGGGGAGTTCTCGATGGCCTGCCGGGACTCGCCCGTCAGGTAGAAGATGTGCTCCTGGCCCTCCTTCATCCGCTCCACGTACTGCTGCAGCGTGGTCGGCTCGTCGTCGTCATGGGTCGTGGCGAAGGAGGCGATCTTGAGGATGGCGTCGCGGTTCTCGAAGTCGCTCAGCAGCCCTTCCTTGACGACGCGGCCGAACTCCCGCCAGAACGTGGCGTAGCGCTCCGGGTCGGCGGTCATCATGTCCTTGACCGTCGACAGCACCTTCTTCGCCAGGCGGCGGTGCATCATCTGGATCTGGCGGTCCTGCTGGAGGATCTCGCGCGACACGTTGAGCGACAGGTCCTGCGCGTCGACGACGCCCTTCACGAAGCGCAGGTACGGAGGCATCAGCGCTTCGCAGTCGTCCATGATGAAGACGCGCTTCACGTACAGCTGGATGCCGCGCTTGTACCCCTGCATGAACAGGTCGTGGGGCGCGTGCGACGGGATGAACAGCAGCGCCTGGTACTCGAAGGTGCCCTCCGCCTGGAGCCGGACGGTTTCGAGCGGGTCGATCCAGTCGTGGCTGATGTGCTTGTACAGCTCGTGGTACTCGTCGTCCGAGACCTCGTCGCGCGAGCGCGCCCACAGGGCCTTCATCGAGTTGAGGGTCTCGGGTTCGCGCGGCGCGTCGTCGGAGCCCTCCTCGGCGTCCTTCGCGTCGGCGTCGGTCTCCGTGACCATCCTGATGGGCCAGGTGATGAAGTCCGAGTACCGCTTGACGATCTCCCTGATCTTCCACGGGGAGGTGTAGTCGTAGAGCCGGTCCTCGGTGTCCTCCGGCTTGAGCCGGAGCGTGACCGAGGTGCCCTGCGGGGCACTGTCGACGGTCTCGATCGTGTACGTGCCCTCGCCGGTCGACGTCCAGCGGGTGCCCCGGGTCTCGCCCGCGCGCCGGGTCAGCAGCGTGACCTCGTCGGCCACCATGAAGCTGGAGTAGAACCCGACCCCGAACTGGCCGATCAGCCCTTCGGCCGCGGTGGCGTCCTCGGACTCCTTGGCCTCCTTGAGCTCCCGCAGGAACTTGGCGGTGCCCGAATTCGCGATCGTCCCGATGAGCTGGACCACTTCGTCGTGAGACATGCCGATACCGTTGTCCCGCACGGTCAGCGTGCGGGCCTGCTTCTCGGTCTCGATGTCGATGTGGAGGTCGGACACGTCCGCGCCGAGCGAGTCGTCGCGCAATGCCTCCAGCCGCAGTTTGTCGAGCGCGTCGGAGGCGTTGGAGACGAGTTCGCGCAGGAACACGTCCTTGTTCGAGTAGATCGAGTGGATCATCATCTGCAGAAGCTGGCGCGCTTCCACTTGAAACTCGAACGTCTCAGTGGGCATATCCGTGATTCCTTCTCAGGTCACCGGGTGGGGAACTGACCTGAGCACTGTAATTGAGCCGATCACCACGGACAGTCGGTTCTCCGAGGTTGGCCGTGCTCGATCGCTCGCCCCCGCCAGGGCGGCCCGGCCCCGGCCGCCCCGGCAGGGCCGACGCACCGGGGCCGACCGGGGGAGGACCGGAAGTCCGGTCCGTCCGCCGGGCGCGTCATCCGAGCAGTGCGGCGAGACCGTCCGTCCTGGCGAGCAGTTCCAGTTCGTCCAGCGCCCGCCGGGCCGCGTCGGCCGCCACCGGATCACGGTCGGCGAGACCGCTCGCCTCGAACTCGTCCTCGTCCAGCCGCAGCACGGACGACCCGTCGGCCGACACCCACAGGTCGAGGTCCAGGTCCTCCACTACAAGCTCCCCGTCCCGCAGCACGGCGGGCCGGGTGATGTCGCAGTACCAGCCCTTGAGCCCGCCCGACCCGGTCCGGACCTCCTTCACGGCGAACCAGCGGTCGCGCCAGTAGTGCTCGGTGAACACGTCCCCCGGCTCGAACCGTACGAAGCCGAAGTCCCGCACCCCCGGCGCCGCCCAGGGCGCCCGTGCCGTGATCCGGGTGCCGTCGTCGCGGACCAGGTCCGCCGGATACCTGATCTTGGTTTGTCCGGCCTTCACCAGGGCGACCACGAGCGAGGACTCAGCCGAGATCACGGACATGCCGCACCTCCGTGGCACAGATCTCGTAGCCGAACCAGCGGTTGACCGCCAGCATCGGAGCGTTGTCCGCGTCGTTGCCGGTGTACGCGTCCGTGTACCCGGCCGCGCGCGCCCGGCTCAGCGAGTCGTGCTTGGCGAGCTTCGCCAGCCCGCGGCCCCGGTACGCGCGGCGGGTGCCGGTCATCCCCGACATGTAGCGGGTCCGGCCGTCGGTCCGGGCCGCGGTGAACGTGGCCACCTCTCCGTCCACCGTCACGACCGACGTGAGTTCGTGGTCGAGCGCGGGGTGGCGCCAGGTCTGCCGGAGCCAGTGCTCGTAGTCGGACAGTTCGGCCGGGGTGTCGCTCGGTTCGTCGGCCGTGGTCTCGGCGTCGGCCTCGAAGAGCGGGCGCGGGTCGTCCGCGAAGTCCGCCCCCGTGCGCAGCTCGACGCCCGCCGGGACGGCCGGGCGGGGCGGCAGCGCGCCGCCCGCGAGGTCGAGGCGGAGGAAGTGCGCCGAGCGGCTCGGCGCGTAGCCGCGCTTCTCCGCGAAGGCACGGTTCGACGGGGTGTCGAGCACCCAGGTGTAGACGGTGCGAGCCCCTTCCATCGCGAGGTGCTCCTCCGCCGTCCGCAGAAGCAGCCCGCCCGCGCCGCGCCCGGTGCGGTCCGGGTGCGTGTACGGGTCGCAGAACGCCAGGCCGGGTTTGGGGCCGTCGGGCACCAGTCCGGTCCGGGCGATCGCGATGATCTCCCCATCCTCCTCGGCGACCAGCAGTCGGCGGTGCTCCTCGGACCGGGCGGAGGCGAGGTCGAAGGCGACCTGCTCGGGGGTGGTCACGATGTAGGGCATTGCGGCATGCCCGACACGCGCCCAGGCAGCGGCGTCTGTGGGCAGGAAGTCGCGAACGAGGACAGTCATGGGCCGGACGCTACGCGGGGGTCCGTCGCGCCGCCTCCGATTTTCCGGCATCGGAACGGCGGTGGAACGGTGCCGGGACCGCGACGCGACGGCGGTGGGACGGCGACGGCACCGGGGCGGACATCGGCGGCGGGGGACCGCGGTGGTGGACAATCGGTACGTGACTCTCAAGATCGTCCTCGACCCGGCCTCCGGCACCGCACCGTACGAGCAACTGCGTGCGCAGATCTCCGAATTGGCCCGTTCCGGCGCGCTTCCCGTCGGTTTCAGACTTCCGACCGTACGCGGCTTCGCCGAGGAACTCGGCCTCGCCGCGAACACCGTCGCCAAGGCGTACCGGGCGCTGGAGACCGACGGCGTGATCGAGACCCGGGGCCGCAACGGCACGTTCGTCGCCGCGGCCGGCGAGGCGGCGGACCGTCACGCGGCATCCGCCGCTCGCGAGTACGCCGAGCAGGCGCGACGGCTGGGCCTGTCGCGGGCCGAGGCGCTGTCGCTGGCCGAGGAAGTGGTGCGGGCGGCGTACGCGGCGCACTGAGCCGGCGCGCGGGAAGCACCCGCCGGACCTCTCGCCCCGTGAGCGCCCCGTGAGCGCCACGGGGCCCGTGCGCGAACGGCCCGGAACCGGTGCGGGAGCGGGCCGGGGCCGGAGGCGTCGGGTCGTCAGAGATAGAGGCCCGCGTCCGCGCCGGAATCCTGCCTCGGCACCGACGCGGGGCCGCTGCCGCGCCGCAGCGCGTACAGCTCGGCGAGCGTGGCGCCCTCGCGGCCGAGTCCCTCCTCCGTGCCCAGCCAGCCCACCGCCTCCTCGCGGGTCAGCGGGCCCACCTCGATCCTGGCGAGGCAGCGGCCGGGCCGGACCACGGCCGGGTGGAGCCGTTCCAGGTCCTCGTTGGTGGTGACGCCGACCAGCACGTTGCGCCCCTGGCCGAGCAGTCCGTCGGTGAGGTTCAGCAGCCGGGAGAGCGCCTGGCCCGCCGTGTGCTTGGCCTCGCCGCGGATCAGCTCGTCGCAGTCCTCCAGGAGCAGCAGCCGCCAACGGCCCTTCGCCGTGCCCTCGTCCTCGCCGATCGCGATGTCCATCAGATAGCCGACGTCGTTGAACAGCCGCTCCGGGTCGAGCACGCAGTCGACCTGGCACCAGTCCCGCCACGAACGCGCGAGCGTGCGCAGCGCCGACGTCTTGCCGGTGCCGGGCGGGCCGTGCAGCAGGAGCAGCCGGCCCGCGATGTCGTCGGGGGTGATCTTCATCAGCCGGTCCATGGCATCCGCCACCGGAGCCGTGTAGTTGCTCCGGACCTCGTCCCATGCCCCGGCGGCGATCTGACGGGTGGTGCGGTACGGGCCGCGGCGCGGTGACACGTACCAGAACCCCATCGTCACGTTCTCGGGCTGCGGTTCGGGTTCGTCCCGAACGCCGTCGGTCGCCCGGCCGAGGATCTCGCGCGCCAGCTCCGCGCTGGTCGCGGTGACCGTGACGTCGGCGCCGCGGTTCCACCGGGAGACGAGCAGGGTCCAGCCGTCGCCCTCGGCGAGCGTGGCGCTGCGGTCGTCGTCCCGGGCGGCGCGCAGCACCGTGGCGGCCGGGGGCAGCAGGGTGGCATCGGCCTTGACCCGGTCGAGGGAGGAACTGTGCGAGTAGGGCTGCTCGCCCGTCGCGAAGCGGCCGAGGAACAGCGCGTCCACGACGTCGGACGGCGAATCGCCGTCGTCGACAGTGAGCCGGATCGGCAGCGCGGACTCAGGGGTGGAGGACATGGCGCCCATGATCCGGCACGGGGAGGTCCGGCGCACCCGGGTTTCATCACCTTTCTCCCCGTGTCCGACAGGTCGTCCGCGGACATGACGCGACATCAAGGGGGCGTGCGGAAGAACCCCTTCGAGCAACTTGGCATGCACACTTCCAGAAGTGGTGCCGGTGCTGCTACCACGGACACGGCAGACCAAGGCGGAGATCCTGCCGGTCGGTCCAAGGGAGGTTCCATGAAGATGTCCAGACTCATGGCGTTCTCGTCCTCGCTTCTGCTCGGTGCCGTACTCGCGTTGACCGGGGCGGCCACCGCGTCCGCCGCGCAGTCCGTCCAGGGGGTCGACTACGTGGCCCTCGGCGATTCGTACTCCTCGGGCGTCGGCGCCGGGAGCTACGACAGCGCCAGCGGGTCCTGCAAGCGCAGCACCAAGGCGTATCCGGCGCTCTGGGCCGCATCCCACTCGCCCTCGTCCTTCTCCTTCACCGCCTGCTCGGGCGCCCGTACCGGGGACGTGACCTCCGGTCAGCTCGGGCCGCTGAACTCCTCGACCGACCTCGTCTCGATCTCCATCGGCGGCAACGACGCGGGCTTCGCCGATGTGATGATGACCTGTGTCCTCCAGTCGGAGGCCACCTGTCTCGGCCGGATCGCCACGGCCCGCAGCTACGTCGGCGCGACCCTGCCGGGCAACCTCGACTCGGTGTACTCGGCGATCCGCGCCAAGGCGCCCTCCGCCCGTGTGGTCGTCCTCGGCTACCCGCGCTTCTACAAGGTCGGCGGCAGCTGCGCCGCCGGTCTGAGCGACAAGGTGCGCACCGCGATCAACGACGCCGCCGACCTCCTCAACACGACGACCGCGAAGCGTGCCGCCGATCACGGGTTCGCCTTCGCCGATGTCGCGGGGAAGTTCACCGGGCACGAGATCTGCTCAGGGGACGCCTGGCTGCACAGTGTCAACTGGCTCAACATCGGTGAGTCGTACCACCCCACGGCGGCCGGACAGTCCGGCGGCTACCTGCCGGTTCTCGACTCGGCGGCCTGATCTCCGCCGTACGGCGCGCCGGGCACGTCGGGCCGGTGCGAAGGCCGGGAGGCCCCGTCCGCGGGGCATTCGTCCGGCCTCCCGTCGTCCAGGGCGGGGCGGCGGCTCCGCGGCGGCCGACCCGCCCTGGAACCGGACGGGTGTGGAGAGTGATCGTCGGCCTCCGGACGGCGCGCCCGATCCCCCGGGCGGGATACACGAGTGTCCTCGCGGGGGGTTAGGGTTAGCCTGCCCGGGCCGGGTGCCCTCGTACGGGTGGGGAGTGACATGGAACAGATATCGGTCCGCAGCAGGCCACGTGTGCCTGCCATCACATGCGGGAGCAGTGCGACCAGTTCGCGCCTCGACCGCCATCTCGCGGTGCTCGGCGGTCCTGCCGTGCCCCGGCGGGAGGTCGCCGAGGCCACGCTGCTGATGCGCGAGCTGACTTCGCGCGAGGTCGGACACAGCCGTCGGAGCAGGAGCGCGCGGGTCTCGCTCTTCGCACCGCTGAGCCGGCTGCGCCGCTCGCTTTTCGGCAGCCGCCACTGACCCGACGGCCCGTCACCACCGCTCATCGGCCGTGCCCGGGCCGGTCGGGCGATCGTTCGTACCGGCCGTGCGCCGCCGCCGACCCTCCCGTCATCCCCGGGGTCCGCGGCGGCGCTTCGGCGTACTCACCAGCCGTCGGTCCCGACGGCGCGGTGCGCGGGTGTCATTCGCCGCCGCGCGCGTGGCGTCGTACGGTCAGCGGCACGAAGACCACGAGGAGCGCCAGCGACCAGGCGAGCGTCCCCGCCACCGGGTGGGCGACCGGCCAGGCGGCATCGGCGGCCGGTGACGCGTTGCCGAACAGATCACGGGCGGCGGCGGCCAGGGCGCTGATCGGATTCCACTCCGCGACCGTGCGCAGCCACCCCGGCAGGTTGTCGGTCGGGATGTACGCGCTCGACAGCAGCGGCAGGACGAACGTGGCGCTGCCCAGTTGACCGGCCGCCTCCTCGTTGCGGATCAGCAGGCCCAGCCAGCAGCCCAGCCAGGACGTGGCGAACCGGAGGAGCAGCAGCAGCCCGAAGGCCCCCAGGGCGCCGAACGGGCCGTCCTCGATCCGCCAGCCGACCGCCAGCCCGACCAGGATCAGCGGGACCATGCCGACGGCCGTGGTCAGCAGGTCGGCCGCGGTCTGTCCGAACGGTACGGCGAACCGGCTCATCGGCAGCGTGCGGAACCGGTCCATCACCCCGCGGTGGCAGTCCTGCGAGGCCTGGAACATCCCGGTCATGACGCCGTTCGCGGCCGTCGCGGCGAGCAGGCCCGGCACCAGGAACGCGCGGTACTCCTGCCCGGGCACGGCCAGGGCGCTGCCGAAGACGTATCCGAAGAACAGCAGCATCGTGATCGGCATGGTCTGCGTCAGGATCACGACGCCGGGGGCGGCCTTGATCTTCTGGAGGTGGCGGACCAGAACGGCCAGGGCGTCGGCCGCCAGGGCGAAAGAGGCGGCCGGAAGGTCGTGGTCGCGGACGGGTGCGGTGGTGCCGCTCATGCTGCCGTCTCCTTCGGTGGCGGGGCGGTGCGGACGTCGCCGCGGGAGGTCAGGCGGAGGAAGACCTCGTCGAGCGTCGGCGGGCGCAGACTCGCGTCGATCACGGGTACGCCCGCGGCGTCGAGTTCGCGTACGACGCGGGGGAGGGTGAGCGTGCTGTCGGTCGCGACGGCACCGGCGGTGCGGCGCTCGCGGTCGATCACCGGTTCGGCGCCGGTGAGCTGGTCGAGGACGCCCGCGGCCGGGGCCAGCGCCGACTCATGGGCGACGACCACCTCGGCGTAGCTGCCGATGAGCGACTTCAGTTCGGCGGGGGTGCCGCGGTGGGCGGTCCGGCCCCGGTCGATCAGCACGATGTCGTCGGCCAGCTGATCGGCCTCCTCCAGGTACTGCGTGGTGAGCAGGACGGTGGTTCCCCGTCCGGTGAGTTCCCGGACCGCGGCCCAGATCCGGTTGCGGCTGTGCGGGTCGAGGCCGGTGGTCGGCTCGTCCAGGAAGAGCACCCGGGGGCGGATCAGCAGACTGGCCGCGAGGTCCAGCCGGCGGCGCATGCCGCCCGAGTAGGTGCGGGCCGGGCGGTCCGCGGCCTCCGTCAGCCCGAAACGCTCCAGCAGTTCGTCGGCGCGGGCGCGGGCGGCCCCGCCCCGGAACCGGAGCAGCTTCGCGAACAGCCGCAGATTCTGCCGCCCCGACAGTTCGCCGTCGACCGAGGCGTTCTGACCGGTGACACCGATCGCCGCGCGCACCGCGTGCGCCTCGCGCAGCACGTCGTGGCCCGCGACCCGGGCGCTGCCGCCGTCCGGGACCGTCAGCGTGGTGAGGACCCGGACGGCGGTGGTCTTGCCCGCGCCGTTCGGCCCCAGCACCCCGCAGACGGTGCCCTCGGCGACGGCCAGATCGAGCCCGCGCAGGGCGTGGACCTCGCCGTAGCGTTTCTCCAGACCTTCACTAAGTACAGCGTACGTAGTTGTCATGCGGCCCACCGTACCGCACTACGTACGCTGTACGTAACTAGGATGGTGGGGCGAGGTGATGATCGATGGTGGGGCGTCCCGCTGTACCCGAAGTGATCTGGGCGCGCCCCGAGCGCGCGGGCCGCGGCCCCAAGCCGGCGTTCTGTCGTGCCGACATCGCGGCGGCGGCGGTCCGCGTCGCCGACGCGGAGGGCTTCGACGCGGTGTCCATGCGGAAGGTGGCGGCGGAGCTCGGCTGCGGCACGATGTCGCTCTACAACTACGTGCCGCGCAAGGAGGACCTGCACGAGCTGATGCTCGACGCGGTCAGCGGCGACTACGAGTACCCGGGGCCGTCCGGCGACTGGCGCGCCGATCTGACGGCGCTGGCCCATCAGGCGCGCGCGATGATGCACCGCCACACCTGGGTGCCCCGGCTGATGTCGCCCGTCTACGGCTTCAGCCCGAACGCCCTGCGGTACCTGGAGTACGCGCTCAGCTGCCTGGACGGGGTCGACGCGCGGTTCGGCGAGAAGATGGAGCTCCTCGCCATGGTCAACGGCGTCGTCACCACCTACGTGGCCAACGAGATCGCCACGGCGGAGCGCAGCCGGTCGTTGCCCTGGTCCGAGGAGCGGGAGCACGCCGTGCGCACCGAGTACCTGATCAGCCAGATAGCGACCGGGAAGTACCCGCGGATGGCGGCCGGGTTCGCCGAGGACCCCGGTCCGATCGACATGGACGGGGTCTTCGACCGGGCGCTCGGGCGGGTGCTGGACTCCTTCGGCCGATAGCTCCGCCCGGTGGTCCGGTCCGATCCGGCGGTGACGCCTCGTGCCCCTCTTCGGCGGGGCCGTCCTTTCGCTCGCCGGTCACAGCAGCGCGAACTGCCCGTCCGGGCCCTCCTCGCGGTGGTCGAGCACGGAGGCGGGGCGGCGGGCCGCGTCCGGGACGGGCAGCACGCCCGCGGCCCGGAGGTCCTCCGCCGTGAGGTGCGGGCCCTCGACCGGCTCCTCCCGCCGGGGGCGGAGTTCGGCGAGCAGAGCGAGCACCGTGACCAGTTCCAGCAGTTCCGAGGTCCACTCCTGGGGCCAGGCGCGCGGCCGGATCGCCTCCAGGCCGTCCGCGTCCGGCGAGCCCTCCGCGCTCGCACCTCCGGCCCCGTTCGCCCCGGTCGCCGCGCGACGACCGAACCAGAGCTCCAGCATGCGGACCTGGCCCACCCGGAACTCCCACGCCCCCGCGGGTACGGGCGAGACGCGGCCCGTGCCCAGCAGGAGCGCCTCGTCGACCGGGTCGTACTCCAGGGCCGTCGGTGCGGGCGGCATCGATGCCCGCACATAGGGCCGCCGTCCGCCCGGCAGCCTGGGGCATTCCCCGCCCCGGGCGCCGCGCAGATGCAGCCGCAGCAACTCCTGTCCCAGCTCCACCCCCGCCGACCAGCGCGCCGTGTCGGCGGGCAGCGGCACCACGCATCCGGCGGGGGAGTGGCGCGCCGCCGCGAGGATCCAGGCCAGCACGGACCGGGCGGTGACCCCGTCCCCGTGGCGGTCCTTCAGCAGGGCGAGCAGCCCGGGGGCCAGATTGGGTTCGAGGCCGCCGGGGCGCCGGTACAGCGGCCGGATCCGGCCCGGCCGGCCCGCGGGCGAATGGCCGTCCGGCAGCAGCGCCGTCACGGACAGCGCGGGGCCGGTGTCCTGCGGCACGTACCCGTGCTCGACGACGAAGAACTGCTGTCCGTCGGCCACCCGCCACAGCTCGGGGCGGGCGGCGTCGATCAGCCGGTGGTCGGGGATCAGCCACTGTTCGTCGAACGGGCCGTGGGCGATCCGCACCGGCGCGGGGCACGGTCCGTCCTCGCGGTCGAACGGGCCGGTGCCCGTGGCCTGTCCGGGCAGCGCCGCCACCCGGCTTCGGGGATCACGGGAACGGGTGACCCGGAACAATCGCTCGTGCTCGTCCCGCGGGGCCTTCGTCAGCCGGTCCCAGCGGGCTCTGAGCGAGGCGGCGTCGGGGGCGGTCACCCAGGCGCGTCCGGTGCGCAACGGCCTTACGGACCAGGGCATCAGATCGTCGAGGAGCGGGGCGTCGTCGCCCCGGGCGTCATCGGAGCCGCCCGCCGCCCGTGCTGCCACCGTGTCGTCCTCCCCGTCGCCACGTCGCCCGCGTGCCTGCCCCGGCATCGTAACCGCGCCCGCCGGGGTGCGGCCGGTGGCGCTCGCCCGGTGCGCGCGACGCGGCACGGGCGCACCCCGGCGGGCGCGTACCAGGCACGGGCGCGTCCGGCGCGGGCGGCGGCCCCGTCGTGCCGGTGCGTCAGTGCGCCTCCACGGTGACCGAGAAGGAGAACCGGTCGCCCCGGTAGCGGATCCGTGCCACGTCCACCACCCGGCCGCCCTCCTCGTACGTCACCCCCGTGTAGAACAGGATCGGACTGAGCAGCGGCACCCGGAGGAGTTCGGCGGTGACCGGGTCGGCGAGGCGCGCCTCGACGGTGTCGGTGATGCGCGCGATCCGGACGCCGACGCGATCGCGCAGCACCTTGGTCATCGGCCAGCGTTCGAGATCGGCGACGTCGAGCCGTGCCGCCACCTCGGGATGCACCGCGTTCTCCGCCCAGTTGGTGGGCTCGTCGCTGTCCTCGTCCCGGCGCAGCCTGCGATAGCTGACCACCTCGGAGCAGCCGGGGAAGTGTTCGCCGAGCTCGCACGGCACGGCCACCGGGCCGTGGTCCAGGACCGAGGTCCGTTCGCCCGACTGCTGGGCCACGATCGCGTCGATCGAGCCCAGCAGCCGGACCGGGGAGACCCGGCGGGCGCGCGGTTCGATGAACGTGCCGCGCCGCCGGTGCCTGCTGATCAGTCCCTCCGCCTCCAGCTCCTTGAGCGCCTGCCGCATCGTCAGCACGCTGACGCCGTAGTGCGCGGCGAGCTGTTCCTCCGTCGGCAGCCGCTGCGAGGCGTCCGCCGCGCGCCCCAGTATCGAGGCGCGCAGCGACTGCGAGACCTGGTACCACAGCGGCAGTTTGCGGTTCAGGACCAGCGAATCGGGGGCGAAGGCCGGCACCGGGGGCGTCTTGGGCATCTGGGGCACCTGAGTCACCTGGTCTCTCCGTACTGCGACACAGCGGACGCGACGACGCGTGGGCCGCGTGGTGGCGGTCGTCGCCTACGGCCTGAAGTTGCGGCTCAGACCCTGCCACACGTCGTCGTAGCCGTGCTGCAGATGGTCGGAACCGGCCGCCTGCGCGGTCGCCGTCACCGGCCAGCGGGTCTCGAACATGAAGGCCAGGCCGTCGTCGATCTTCTGCGGCCTCAGCTCCGCCGCGCTCGCCCGGTCGAAGGTCTCCCGGTCCGGGCCGTGCGCCGACATCATGTTGTGCAGCGAACCGCCGCCCGGCACGAATCCGCCCTTCCCGGCCGTCTTGGCGTCGTACGCGCCCTCGATCAGGCCCATGTACTCGCTCATCACGTTGCGGTGGAAGTACGGCGGCCGGAACGTGTCCTCGCCGACCAGCCAGCGCGGCGCGAAGACGACGAAGTCGACGCCCGCCAGACCGGGGGTGTCGGACGGCGAGGTCAGCACCGTGAAGATCGACGGGTCGGGGTGGTCGTAGCTGATCGACCCGATGACGTTGAAACGGTGCAGGTCGTAGACGTACGGGGTGTGGTTGCCGTGCCAGGCGACCACGTCGAGCGGCGAGTGGTCGTACGTCGCGGACCAGAGGTTCCCGCAGAACTTGTTGATCACCTCCACCGGGCGGTCGTCCTCCTCGTACGCGGCGACGGGCGCGAGGAAGTCCCGCGCGTTCGCCAGGCCGTTGGCACCGATCGGGCCGAGGTCGGGGAGGACGAACGGACGGCCGTAGTTCTCGCAGACGTAGCCGCGGGCGGTGGCGTCGAGCAGCTCCACCCGGAAGCGGACCCCGCGCGGGATCAGCGCGACATGCCCCGGTTCGGCGCGCAGCAGGCCCAGTTCGGTGCGGAGCAGCAGGCCGCCGCGTTCCGGGACGATCAGCAGCTCGCCGTCCGCGTCGCCGAACACCCGGTCGGTCATGGACGCGTTGGCGTGGTAGAGGTGCACGGCCATACCGGCGCGCTGCGTCGCGTCGCCATTGCCGCCGAGGGTCCACAGGCCGGCCAGGAAGTCCGTCCCGGCCGCGGGCTCGGGCAGCGGGTCCCAGCGCAGCCGGTTGGGATCGGGCACGGTCTCGGTGAACGGGGCGGTGCGGATCGCGCCGTTGTCGACGCGGACGAACGCGGGATGGGCGGCCGAGGGGCGGATCCGGTAGAGCCAGGAACGGCGGTTGTGCGCCCGCGGTTCGGTGAAGGCCGAGCCGCTCAGCTGTTCCGCGTAGAGCCCGAGAGGGGCGCGCTGGGGCGAGTTGCGGCCGTGCGGCAGCGCCCCGGGAACCGCCTCCGAGCTGTGTTCATTGCCGAATCCGGGGGAATACCCGAGCCCCTGTGCCGTCTTCCTCGCCTGCTCGATGCCACTCATGCGCGCTCCCGGTGCCGAAGAAATCCTATGGACAACCGTAGGAATCGGAACGTGGCTCGTCAACGCCATCCGGTGACATACCGGGGTTCCGTGGCGGTGGAGGCGCGAGACGGCGTCGCGCGGTGGCGCAGGCGCGCCGCGCGGGCAGGAATCCGGGCGGCGGAGGGCCACGGCATCATGGAGCCCGTGCCCCCAGCGAACAGCCACCTCCGCCGCGTCCCGGTCCAGCGGCGCAGCGCCGAACGTCTGGCCCGGATACTCGACGCCTGCGCCGAACTCCTCGACGAGACGGGGTACGAGCAGTTGTCCACCCGGGCCGTCGCCCTCCGGGCCGGGGTGCCCATCGGTTCCGTCTACCGGTTCTTCTCCAACAAGCGCGCGTTGACCGACGCACTCGCCCGGCGCAACCTGGACAGTTACGCCGAACGCGTCACCGCCCGGCTGGCCACCGTCCCGACGACCGACTGGCAGAGCGCCATCGACGCCGTGCTGGACGAGTACCTGGCGATGAAGCGCGCCGTGGCCGGTTTCGCCCTCGTGGACTTCGGCGCCCCCGCCCCCGCTCCCGACGAGGACCCGGCCGACGACGCCAACCACCGGGTGGCCGTCCGTCTCACCCCGCTCCTGGCCGGGTATCTCGGCCCGGTGTCCGGTCAGGACCTGCACCGGACGATCCTGGTGTGCGTCGAGGCGGCGGACGCCCTGCTCCGACTCGCCTTCCGCACCGATCCGTCGGGGGACGACGCCGTCGTCGCCGAGACCCGCGTCCTGCTCCGGGCGTATCTCGCGCAGGTCCTGGACCGGCGGACGCCGCACGGATCCCGGGCCGGCGACGGGCGGCGGACGGCCGGGCCTTGACCTCAAGTCCGCTGGAGGTCGTACGTTCCAGCCATGAGCATGGAAACCACCGCGTGGACACAACTCCACAACGTCATGAACGCGCAGGCGGACCGGCGCACCTTCGACCGCGCCACCCTGCGGCGCGTAGCCGCCTTCGCCCGCCCCCACCGCCGCCGGGTCGCCCTCTTTCTGCTCGTCAGCGTGGCGACAGCGCTGCTCGCGGTCGCCACCCCCGTACTCGCCGGCCGTGTCGTCGACGCCATCGTGACCGGCGGGGACACCGGCACCGTCACGCGCCTGTCCCTGCTCATCGCCGCGATCGCCCTCGCCGAGGCGGCACTCGGACTGGTCGGCCGCTGGCTCTCGGCGAACCTCGGCGAGGGGCTGATCCTCGACCTGCGCACCGCCGTCTTCGACCACGTGCAACGCATGCCGGTCGCGTTCTTCACCCGTACCCGCACCGGCGCGCTCGTCAGCCGGCTCAACAACGACGTCATCGGAGCCCAACGCGCCTTCAGCAACACCCTGTCCGGCGTCGTCGGCAATGTCGTGACGCTGCTCCTCACCCTCGGCGTCATGCTCTCCATCTCCTGGCGGATCACCGTCCTGGCACTGGTGCTGCTGCCGGTGTTCGTGCTGCCCGCCCGGCGCATGGGCACCCGGATGGCCAGGCTCCAGCGGGAGGCGGCGGCCCACAACGCCGCGATGGGGACGCGGATGACCGAGCGCTTCTCCGCGCCCGGCGCCACCCTGGTCAAGCTGTTCGGCCGGCCCGCCGACGAGTCCGCCGAATTCGCCGCCAGGGCGGGCCGGGTGCGCGACATCGGGATCCGGACGGCCATGGCCCAGTCCGCGTTCATCACCGCCCTCACCCTCGTGTCGGCGCTGGCGCTCGCCCTGGTCTACGGGCTCGGCGGGTACTACGCGCTGCGCGGGCAGCTGGACGCGGGCGCGGTCGTCGCGCTGGCCCTGCTGCTGACCCGCCTGTACGCGCCGCTCACCGCGCTCGCCGGGGCACGGGTGGAGGTGATGAGCGCCCTCGTCAGCTTCGAGCGGGTCTTCGAGGTTCTCGACCTCGAACCGCTCATCGCGCAGAAGTCCGACGCCCGTGCGGTCCCCGAGGGGCCGGTGTCCGTCGAGTTCGAACGGGTCCGGTTCGGCTACCCGGCCGCCGACAAGGTCTCCCTCGCCTCGCTGGAGGACGTCGCGAGCCTCGACACCCGGGGCGGCGGGGAGGTGCTGCGCGGAGTCTCGTTCCGGGCCGAACCCGGCCGGACGGTGGCGCTCGTCGGCTCCTCCGGCGCGGGCAAGTCCACCATCGCGCAACTGCTGCCGCGCCTGTACGACGTGGACGAGGGCGCGGTGCGCATCGGCGGCGTCGACGTGCGCGACCTCTCCGCCGACAGCCTGCGCGACACCCTCGGCATGGTCACCCAGGACGGCCACCTCTTCCACGAGTCGGTCCGCGCGAACCTGCTGCTCGCCCGGCCCGACGCCACCGAGGACGACCTCTGGGACGCGCTGCGCCGCTCGCGGCTGGACGGACTGGTCGCCTCGCTGCCCGACGGGCTCGACACCGTCGTCGGCGAACGCGGCTACCGGCTCTCCGGAGGCGAACGCCAGCGGCTGACCATCGCCCGGCTGCTGCTGGCCCGCCAGCGCGTCGTGATCCTCGACGAGGCCACCGCCCACCTGGACAACACCTCCGAGGCGGCCGTCCAGGAGGCCCTCACCGAGGCGCTCGCCGGACGCACCGCCGTCGTGATCGCCCACCGCCTGTCCACCGTGCGGTCGGCCGACCTCATCCTGGTGGTCGAGGACGGACGGATCGTGGAACGGGGCACCCACGACGAACTCCTCGCGGCCGGGGGCCGGTACGAGGAGCTGTACCGCACCCAGTTCCAGGATTCCGGGGCCGAGGGCCCGGGGCCCGTGAGTCCGCTGGACCGCGTCTGAATCCGTGAGTCCGTCGGACCGTGCCGGGATCCGTGAGTCCGCAGGACCGCGTCCGGACCCGTGGGTCCGTCGGACCGGCGCCGTGGGACGGGGACATCGGTGGTGCGCGCCGCCGTCGGCCGCGCGGTCATGAGCCGGTGGGCCCCCCGCCCGGGCGGCCCGCTTTCCGCCCGCTCGCGGTGGCGCGGTCCCCCGGGCGCTCTCCCGCCAGGTGGTGAAGGCCAACGCGGTCGGGAAGAGCCCCAGGTAGACCATGTTCAGGGTGGCGGTCAGGGGCGCCTGGGCAGCCTCCGAGACCAGTGAACCGCTGAACGGCGGGCCCGACCGTAGGGGCGCGACGGTTCGGGCCCTACCGAAGGATGGACGGCTCGATGCCCAGGTGCTCGTGCAGTGCCCGTTCCCCGTCGTCCGTCGCCCGCACCGCCCGGCCGGACCCGATCCGTACGCACCACCCCGCGCCCAGCGCGTGCCGGCACAGCGCCGCGCCCGCGAGCCCCGCCAGATGCGGCCTGCGTTCGGTCCAGTCCAGGCAGCTCCGTACGAGCGGACGCCGCGACTCCGACTCCAGGGCGATCCCCAGCGACGCGTACCAGGCGACGCCGTCGGCGGTGAGGGCGAAACCCGTGTCCTGCACCAGCAGTCCGCGCGCGGTCATGGCGTCCGCGATCGCGATGCCGATCCGCCCGGCGAGATGGTCGTAGCAGGTGCGCCCGCGGGCCAGCGCGCTGCCCGCGCCCGCCGCGCTCAGGGCGCGCGGGCGGTCGGCCGCCGCGTCGGGGGCGACCCGGGCCGCCAGGTCCTCGACGAGATGTGCGGCCCGCTCGTCGGCGAGCCGCACATAACGGTGGCGGCCCTGCCGTTCCTCGGCCAGCAGCCCGCCCGCGACGAGCCTGCCGAGATGCTCGCTGGCGGTGGACGGTGCCACCGAGGCGAGCCGGGCCAGTTCGCCCGCCGTCCAGGCGCGGCCGTCGAGCAGGGCCAGGCAGAAGGTCGCCCGGGTCTCGTCGGCGAGGAGCGCGGCCAGGGCGGCGAGCCGGGGCGCGGCCGGATCGGGATGTGCCATGCGTGCCATGTGTTCCAGGATGCGCCGGGGACGTTTCGACGGCTGCCGAAACGTCCCCGCGCGTGACGGATGCGACGCGTGAGCGGATGCCGACCCTCCACCCGAAGGGGCCCTAAGCGCTTGCTCAGGTTCGGGGTATGGTGTTCGTCCTGTTGACGAGAGGGGCAAGTGATCATGAGCACGGCGGAGGAGACCGACGGCGACCGCGCGCCGTGGGCCGAGGTGACGCCCGAGGCGGCCAGACGGCTCCTCGTCGCCGCCGTCGACGCCTTCGCCGAGCGCGGGTACCACGCCACCACCACGCGGGACATCGCGGGCCGGGCGGGAATGAGCCCGGCCGCGCTCTACATCCATTACAAGACGAAGGAAGAACTGCTCCACCGCATCAGCAGGATCGGTCACGACCGCGCCCTCGCCGTCCTGGAAGCCGCCGCAGACGGGGACGGCACCGCCGCCGAGCGGCTGGCCGAGGCCGTACGGTCCTTCGTCCGCTGGCACGCCGAGCAGCACACCACGGCCCGCGTGGTCCAGTACGAACTCGACGCGCTCGGCGAGGAGCACCGCGCCGAGATCGTCGGGCTGCGCCGCAGTACCGAAGCGGTGGTGCGCCGGATCATCGACGAGGGCGTGGAGGCGGGGGAGTTCGACGTCCCCGACGTCCCGGGCACCGCCCTCGCGGTGCTCTCGCTCTGCATCGACGTGGCGCGCTGGTTCAACGCGCGGGGCAGCCGGACGCCCGACGAGGTCGGCGAGTTCTACGCCGGTCTCGTGCTGCGCATGGTGGGCGCCGAGCGGTAGCGGCGGCGGGGCCCCGGCCGGAGCCCGCCCCGCACCCGGCCGGGACGCGACGGTTCCGGCCGCACCGGCCCGTTCGGGTGGTGTCCGGCCGGGCGCGGGGATTCGGGCCGCGACCGGTTCGGGACGCGTCCGGTCAGAAGTAGTAGCGCGACACCGATTCGGCCACGCACACCGGCTTGTCGCCGCCCTCGCGCTCGACCGTGACGAGGGCGGTGACCTGCACGCCGCCCCCGGCCTCCTCGACGTTCTTCAGCACGGCCGTCGCGCGCAGCCGGGAGCCCACGGGCACGATGGACGGGAAGCGGACCTTGTTCGTGCCGTAGTTGATCCCCATCTTCATGCCCTCGACCCGCATGACCTGCGGCACGAGGGCCGGCAGCAGCGAGAGCGTGAGGTAGCCGTGCGCGATCGTCGTGCCGAACGGGCCGGTCGCGGCCCGCTCCGGGTCCACGTGGATCCACTGATGGTCGCCGGTGGCGTCGGCGAAGAGATCGATCCTCTTCTGGTCGATCTCCAGCCACTCGCTGTGCCCGAGCTGCTCGCCCACCGCGTCGCGCAACTCCTGCGCGGACGTGAAGATCCTCGGCTCCGCCATGTCCCTGGTCCTGCCTTCCGCTCGCGGCCGTCCGGCGTCGCGCGCCCGTGGGCCGCGCGCCCGTTGCGGGAAGCCGGGCGAGGGGCGACACCCTTCGCCCCGGGCTGTCCAAGCGCTTGCTCAGCATCGTGGGCGGGTCCGTTCCTGTCAACGACGGACCGGCCCGGGGAGGGGCACGTAGGGTGGGGGAAGTGCCTCAGATTCCACATTCACTCCAGGAACTCACGGTCGGCCAGCTCTCCGCGCGCAGCGGGGCAGCCGTCTCCGCCCTGCACTTCTACGAGGCCAAGGGCCTGATCGAGAGCCGCCGGACCAGCGGTAACCAGCGCCGCTACACCAGGGACGCGCTGCGCAGGGTCGCGTTCGTGCGCGCGGCACAGCGAGTGGGCATCCCGCTGGCCACCATCAGGGACGCTCTGGCCGAACTGCCCGACGAACGCACCCCGAACCGCGACGACTGGGCGCGGCTCTCGGCGGCCTGGCGCACCGAACTGGACGAGCGCATCGCGCAGTTGGCGCGGCTGCGTGACCACCTCACCGACTGCATCGCCTGTGGCTGCCTGTCGTTGGAGACCTGTGTGCTCTCCAACCCGAACGACGTCTCCGGTCAGTGGATCAGCGGCTCGCGCCTGATGCCGGAGCGCCGCGCGGACGACGGCGAGCGGAGGGGCAGGGCCGGGGAGGACGAGGCCCGGACGGACGAGGCCCGGACGGACGAGGCCCGGAAGAACGGGAACCGGCGGGACAGGGCGTAGGAGGGCGGGAGCGGATGGGGGCCTGCGGTGGATCGCTCCGGTGGACCGGCCCGGCGGCAGGGCGCCCGCGACGCCGGGCGGAGGACCGCCCGTCGGCCCGACGGCATCGAGCCCGCGTCAGGTCCTTCGCGTGTCCCGGCCCCGTTCGTGGGCGCGGGTGGGTGTCCGGATGGCGTACCGGTGGCGTGCGGCGCGGTCACGCCGCCGACGCGAGGTCCCGCCGCCGCGCGCCCCTGGCCCTCGCCAGCGCCCCCGGTGTGAGCACCGGACGGGGCACCAGGATCCCGCACCCCGAGCAGACCGGTCCGGTCCACTGCTCGCACACCGGATCCGGCCGCCACTCGATCTCGTCGCACCCGCACACTGGGCAGGCCGTGCCCGGCCTCGTTTCCAGGGCGGCGATCAGCCGGTCGAGGACCTCGGCGAGCGGCGCCGAGGGATGAACGGCCGGATCCGCGCAGCGGGCCACCCCGTACCCGCCCCAGGCGCGTCGGTGCCAGTCGTCGAACACGACGGGTCTGCGCAGCCCGTCGTGCTTCTCGCGTCTGCGGCGCGCGGCGAAGGACGCCTCGTAGCCGAGCCAGGAGGCCCGGGCCGCCTCCAACTCCTCCAGCGCGCCCACCAGTCGCACCGGATCGGGGGAGCGGTCCTCCGGCTCGAACCCGTGCCGTGTGCACAGGTGGTCCCAGGTCGCCCGGTGTCCGTAAGGGGCGAACCGCTCCAGGCACTTGCGCAGCGAATACCGCCGCAGTGCCAGGTCGCTCCCCGGGTCGCGCACCTGTCTCGCAAGACTCCGGAATCCGGCCACTGCGCCATCACCTCCGTCGCTCGTACTTCGGCGTCAAGAGATAGACGAACGGGCACCCGTTTGGGATCCCGCGACGGGCAAGAGTGTCCGGAAAGTGAGATGAGCGTCTGTCACGCGGAGCGGTGGCGGCGGCATGTGACGATTCGGAAAAGGTGATCGTCGCTCACCTTACCGGTCGGTCGTACCGCCGGTAACCTCCGGCCCAACGGCCACCAGGAGGAGTGCGCATGCCCCCACGCACCGTCATGTCCACAGCCGCCGCCACGGCGGCCGTCCTCGCCCTCGGCGTCACCCTGCTGGCCGCGGCGCCGCAGTCCGGCGCCGCGGCGGCGGAGCCCGCACCCGTCACCGACTACTGCCAGGGGCAGTGCGACGACATCCTGCCGCCCGGCCAGAACGGCAACGCCACACTCGTCGAGATCCTCGGCAACAAGGCGTTCGGCACGCACCCCGCCCACAGCGACGACCAGATCGACCGCTACGACGGCCTGGTGGCCGGTCACACCGCGCTCACCGACCAGAAGCTGACGGACTTCTTCAACGACGCCTCGTTCGGCGTCCCGAAGGACCGGGTCGAGTCCGTCGTCTCGCCCCGCGACGACGTCACCATCACCCGTGACAAGGCCACCGGCGTCCCGCACATCAAGGGCACCACCCGCTACGGCACCGAGTTCGGCGCCGGATACGCCGCCGGACAGGACCGGCTCTGGCTCATGGACCTCTTCCGGCACATCGGGCGCGGCCAGTTGACCTCGTTCGCCGGGGGCGCGCTCGCCAACCAGGGCCTGGAGCAGCAGTTCTGGCCGCAGGCCCCGTACACCGAGGCGGACCTGGAGGCCCAGGTCGCGTACATACGGACCCATGAGGGCCCGCGCGGCGAGCAGGCCATGGCGGACGCCCAGGCGTACGTCGACGGCATCAACGCGTACCGCGACAAGTCCAAGAACGGCCGGTACTTCCCCGGCGAGTACGTGCTCACCGGGAAGATCGACGCCATCACCAACGTCGGCGGGATAGAGCCGTTCGAGCTGACCGACCTGATCTCGATCGCCTCCGTGGTCGGCGGCCAGTTCGGCGGCGGTGGCGGCGGCGAGGTGCAGGCGGCGCTCTCGCTGCTCTCCGCCCAGCAGAAGTACGGGGTGGCCGAGGGGACCAAGGTCTGGGAGTCGTTCCGGCAGCGCAACGACCCCGAGGCGGTCCTCACCGTCCACGACGGCACCGCGTTCCCGTACGCGGGCAAGCCCGACAAGGCGCGCGGCACCGCACTGCCCGACGCCGGGTCCGTCACCGCCGAACCGCTCGTCTTCGACCGCACCGGCTCGGCGGGCACCGACCGCAAGGCCCCCGTCAAGGCCCCGGCGAACCTCAGGAAGGCCCAGGGCATCTACGACGACGGCGTCATCCCCGAGGGCTCGCTGCCCGGTTCCGGATCCGGCGCGCAGAAGCGCGGCATGTCCAACGCCCTGCTGGTGTCCGGCAAGCACACCGCGAGCGGGAATCCGATCGCCGTGTTCGGCCCGCAGACCGGCTACTTCGCCCCGCAGCTGATGATGCTCCAGGAGCTCCAGGGGCCGGGCATCAGCGCCCGGGGCGTCTCCTTCGCGGGCGTCGGCATGTACGTCCAGATGGGCCGCGGCCAGGACTACGCCTGGAGCGCCACCTCGGCGGGCCAGGACATCACCGACACCTACGCCGTCGAGCTGTGCGAGCCCGACGGCTCCGCGCCCACCAAGGACTCCACGCACTACCGCTACCGGGGCACCTGCACCGCCATGGAGACGCTGGAGCGCACCAACTCCTGGAAGCCGACCGTCGCCGACTCCACGGCCGAGGGCTCCTACCGCATGCAGGTCCGGCGCACGCACTACGGCGTCGTCACCCACCGGGCCACCGTCGGCGGCAAGCCCGTCGCGTACACCTCACTGCGCAGCACCTACGGCCACGAGGCCGACTCGATCATCGGCTTCCAGATGTTCAACGACCCGGACCTGGTCAAGGACGCCGCCTCGTTCCAGCGCGCGGCGAGCAACATCGACTACGCCTTCAACTGGTTCTACGCGGACTCCCGCACCGCCGCCTACTACAACAGCGGCATGAACCCGGTGCGCGCGGCGGGCGTCGACCCGGCGCTCCCGGTGAAGGCCGAGCGGGCCTATGAGTGGAAGGACTTCGACCCGGCCGCCAACACCGCCGCGTACACCTCGTTCGCCGAGCACCCGAACTCCAGCGGCCAGGACTACTACGTCTCCTGGAACAACAAGCAGGCCGAGGGGTACTCCGCCGCGGGCTTCGGGCTCGGCGCGGTGCACCGGGGCGATCTGCTCGACGACCGGGTGGCGAAGCTGGTCGCGGAGGGCGGCGTGACCCGGGCCTCCCTCACCCGGGTCATGGCCGAGGCCGGGGTCACCGACCTGCGCGGTGAGCAACTGCTGCCCGAGCTGCTGAAGGTGATCCGGTCCCGTCCGGTCACCGATCCCGAACTGAACGGTGTGGTCCAGCAGTTGGAGTCCTGGCGGGCGGCCGGTTCGCAGCGCAGGGAGAACGGCTCCGGCTCGCACGCCTACGCGCACGCCGACGCGGTACGCGTCATGGACGCGTGGTGGCCCCGGCTGGTCGAGGCCGAGTTCCGGCCCGGTCTCGGCGACGACCTCTACCGGGAGCTGACCGCGGCCCTCGCCACCGACGAGTCCCCGGCGGCGAGCCACGGCGCCAGCGGCGCGCACAGCGGCTCGGCGTTCCAGTACGGCTGGTGGGGCTTCGTGGACAAGGACCTGCGCAAGGTCCTGGGGCAGCCGGTCGAGGGCCCGCTGGCCAGGACTTACTGCGGGGGCGGTGACCTCGGCGGCTGCCGCGACGCGCTGCTGGCCTCGCTGAAGGAGGCGGCGGCGCAGCCGGCCACGCAGGTCTACCCGGGCGACGACACGTGCAAGGCCGGGGACCAGTGGTGCGCGGACGCGATCGTGCACCGGGCGCTCGGCGGGATCTCCCAGAAGACCATCCACTGGCAGAACCGTCCCACGTACCAGCAGGTGGCGGAGTTCCCCGCCCATCGGTGAGCACGGAACCGTGCGCCGGGTGAGCACGGAAGTCGTACGCCGGGTGGGCCGGGACCCGCGGGTCCCGGCCCACCCGGCCCGTCCGGTGCCGCCTCAGTGGTACTGGAGGTACTTCTTCCGGACGGCCCGGAACGCGGCGAGATCCGCCGCCCAGGCCCCCACCACCTCGTCCGTATCGGCCCCCGCGTCGATCATCGTGCGGACCCGGGTGTTGCCGGTGAGCTTGTCGATCCAGTTGTCGGAGCGCCACTCGAAACCGCTCCAGGTCCGCTTCGCCGTCACCAGCAGCCCGATGCCCGTGCGGACCGGATCGAAGGCGGCACGGTCGTGGACGTGCACCTGCACCCCGCCGACCGTCTTCCCCTGGAACTTGGAGAACGTCGGCGCGAAGTACGCCTCGCGGAACGCGACCCCCGGCAGGTCCAGCGCGTTCGCCGCGGCCGCCCAGCGGTGGTCGATGCCCTCCGCGCCGAGCAGCTCGAACGGCCGGGTCGTGCCGCGCCCCTCGGAGAGGTTCGTGCCCTCGAACAGGCATGTGCCCGCGTAGACCAGCGCCGTCTCGGGCGTCGGCATGTTGGGGCTCGGCGGCACCCACGGCAGGCCTGTCGTGTCGAAGAAGTCCGAGCGCCGCCACCCGGACATCTTCACGATCCGCAGGTCCACCGGCCGCTCCAGGAACTCCCGGTCGAACAGCAGCGCCAGCTCGGCGACCGTCATGCCGTGCGCCTGGGCGATCTCGCGGCGGCCGACGAACGTCGCGAACGCCGGGTCGAGGACCGGTCCGAGCGCCGCCCGTCCGGTCACCGGGTTCGGCCGGTCCAGCACCACGAACCGCTTGCCCGCGAGGGCCGCCGCCTCCATGCAGTCGTACAGGGTCCAGATGTAGGTGTAGAAGCGGGCGCCCGCGTCCTGGATGTCGAAGACGACCGTGTCCACGCCGGACGCGGTGAAGACGTCCGCGAGCGGCTGCCCGCTCTTGAGGTACGTGTCGTAGACCGGGAGTCCGGTCGCCGGGTCGTCGTACCGTCCTTCCGAACCGCCCGCCTGCGCGGTGCCGCGGAAGCCGTGCTCGGGGCCGAAGACGGCGGTCAGGTCCACCCGGCCGTCCGGGTGCATCACGTCGACGATGTGGCGCACGTCGGAGGTGATCCCGGTCGGGTTGGTGACGACCCCGACCTTCTGGCCCTTCAGCAGCGCGTAGCCGTCCGCCGCCAGCCGGTCGAAACCGGTGCGGACCCGCCCGCGGCCGTTGCCGCCGCCGTGTCCTCGGCCGGCCGCGGGGGCCGCGGTCGCCGCCCCGCCGCTGCCTGCGGCCGTCGCCGCGAGGGCGCCCACCGCGCCGCCGGCGGCCAGCAAACCACGTCTGGACAGGCTCATTCGGCTACCTCCGTGATCGCGACGTCTGTCATGGTCACGCACGCTAGCGCGTGATCAGGCCATACGGAACGAGCCGGACGTGACCAGTGCGACGGGGGTGACGCCGGTGCCTCCCCGGGCGGGGCCGCCTCGGCAGGGGCGGAACGACCCGCGCGACCGGCCGCTCGGGCACCTCCCGCGCGTGGACCTCCCGGCCGGGCGGCGACCTCTTCCGTTCCCGCATACCGACTGGTTAGTCTGCCGGGTGCAGTCGGCGGAGAGAGGCGGTACCGATGAGTGGCACGGTGCGGGGCGCGGGCGTGGTGGTCACCGGGGCCGGAGGCGGCATCGGGGCCGCGCTGGCCCGTCGCTTCGCGGCGGAGGGCGCGCGGGTCGTGGTGAACGACCTGGACGAGGCGCGAATCGGCGGTCTGGCCGAGGAGATCGGTGCCGTCGCGATCGCCGGCGACGCCTCGCGGACCCTGGACGCCGTCCGCGACGCGCTGGACGGCACCGTCGACGTCTACTGCGCCAACGCCGGTCTGGCCTCGCCCGGTGACGTCCTCGCCGAGGAGGAGGTCTGGGCCGCCGCCTGGGACGTCAACGTCATGGCCCATGTCCGGGCGGCCAGGGCGCTGCTGCCCGGCTGGCTGGAGCGCGGCGCCGGCCGGTTCGTCTCGACGGCCTCCGCCGCCGGGCTGCTGACGATGATCGGCGCAGCGCCGTACAGCGTGACCAAGCACGGTGTCGTCGCCTTCGCCGAATGGCTGTCACTGACCTACCGCCACCGCGGCGTCAAGGTGCACGCCATCTGTCCGCAGGGTGTGCGTACCGACATGCTGACCGCCGCCGGATCGGCCGGTGAACTCGTCCTCGCGCCCACCGCCATCGAGCCGGAGGCGGTCGCCGACGCGCTCTTCGACGCCATGGCCGAGGACCGCTTCCTCGTGCTGCCGCACCCCGAGGTCGCCGGGTTCTACCGCGCCCGGGCCGATGACACCGACCACTGGCTCGGCGGCATGAACCACCTTCAGCGGAAGTGGGAGGAGAGCGGCGGCGCCTGACCGGATTCCTCCGCACGGACCCGCAGGGGCCCGATTCGTCCGCACGGACCCGCGGGGCCCGCGCGGACGGGAGTCCCGCCACGAGGCGCGCCGACACATATCACGGGCCCGCGCGGCCGAGACGCCGACCGGACACCCGGGGACCGCGAGTGGGAAGATCCTCGGGCGCCGACCGCGTTCCCCTCGGTGGACCGCATCGCACGCGGCACGCACGGCACACGGCGCGGACCCGCGCACAGGACGGAAGGAAGGAGACGGCCATGACCAAGGTGACGGACGGGGAACCGGAGGAACCGGCCCCCGTACCCCAACGGCTGCTGGCCGCCGCCACCCGGCTCTTCGCCGAGCAGGGCTACGACCGCACGTCCGTCCAGGAGATCGTCGAGGCGGCGGGCGTCACCAAGGGCGCGCTCTACCACTACTTCGGCTCCAAGGAGGACCTGCTCCAGGAGGTGTACGCCCGGGTGCTGCGCCTGCAGCAGGAGCGCCTGGACGCCTTCGCGGGCGCCGATGCCCCGGTGGAGAAGCGTCTTCGCGACGCCGCGGCGGACGTGGTCGTCACCACCATCGAGAACCTCGACGACGCCGCGATCTTCTTCCGCTCCATGCACCATCTGAGCCCGGAGAAGAACAAGCAGGTGCGGGCGGAGCGGCGCCGCTACCACGAGCGCTTCCGGGCCCTGGTCGAAGAGGGGCAGCGCAGCGGCGTGTTCTCCACCGCCACCCCCGCCGATCTGATCGTGGACTACCACTTCGGCTCGGTCCACCACCTGTCCACCTGGTACCGGCCCGACGGTCCGCTCAGTCAGCAGGAGGTCGCCGACCACCTCGCCGACCTGTTGCTGCGAGCCCTGCGCCCGTAGCCACCCGTCGGTCTCCGGCGGCCGGGGCACGCTCCACGCACGCGTACGAGCATGAGCACGGACGCAGCACGGACCCATGGGCACGAGCACGAGCCGCGCCCGGGAAGCCGGAATCCCGTTGACGGCGGCCGGAGCACCGTCGTTAGCATCCGACGGTGAGGCCACCGACCGACGCGCAGACCGACGAACAGTTCCACGGACGGATACGGGAAGAGATCGACGACGCCGTACGCCGGGCCGACGCCGCCCGGTTGTCCGCGCTCCTCGACGCCCGGGACTGCCCGCCCGTCCTGCTCGGACGCCTGATCCGGCACGAGGATCCCGGCCTGTGCGATCTGGGCCTCGTCCTGCTCACCGAGCGCGTCACGCCCGACGGCCCGTCCGACGGGGCGGAGGGGGCCGAACTGGCCGGACTGCTGCCCGGCACGCCCACGGGACGGCCGGAGGCGGACCTCCTCCTCGCCGGACTCCATGAGCGGCTCGCCCCGTATCTGCGGGGCCGTCCCCGCCCGGCGTGGCGCACGGCGGGGCTCCCGGCCCGGGTGCGGATCGCGTGGCTGTGCGCCGACATCCTCGACGAGCCGAGGCTGATCCGCGAGGAGACCCGCGGCGAACTCCTCTACCAGGCGGTACGGGCGCTGGACATGGCCCGCGCGCCCCGGCCGGCCCGGCTGGTGGACGAACTCGCCGGCAGCGGGGACCCGGTGCTCCGCGCCGAGGCGCTGCGGCTCGCCCGGCAGGGCCTGCACGCCGGACTCCTGGCACCCGCACGGGTCCGCACGACCCTGACCGCTCTGATCGCCGCCGACACCGCGTCAGTGGCTCCTTCCGCCGACACCGCCCCGGCTCCCGCTCACACCGCCGACGGTCCGCCGTTCCTCGACGGCGGCGCCCCCGTCGTCGCCGACGCGCTGCGCGAACTCGGGGAGCCCTGGGCCGCCACCGAACCGCTGCCGCCGGGACACCTGTCCCCGTTCCTCACCGCCGCGTCGGCCCGCATCGGGCCGCAGACGCTCGACGCGGCGCTCACCGCCGCCGCCCGCCACGGCCACGGGGCGCTCCTGCGGCGGGCCGTCGCGGATCCAGACCTTCCACCGGGCGCGCGCCGACGGGCGATGGAACTGCTGGGCGGCCGGGCGGACCGCGACGACATCGGCGATCTCCTGGCGGTCGCCGCGGGGGATCCGCTGCTGTTCGGACGGCCCGCGATCGCCTGTCTGCGGGGCCTCCACCGGCGCGGCCACTTCGTGACCGATCCGTACGTACGGGCCGCCGTCGGCCTGGCCCTGGCCGATCACTCGATTCCGCCCGAGGAGGTCGCGACCATCCTGTTCACCTGCCGGGCCGAGACGCTTCGGACCCTGACCGACGCGGACCCGGCCGATCCCGGATGGCCGCGACGGCTCGCCCTGCTGGTGGCTCTGGCCGGACAGGGAACGGACGAGCTGCCGGTCGGGGAGGAGATCACCCGCGTACTCCCGTCGGCTCCCGACCCCGGCCCGTTCCTCCGAGCGATCCGCGAACTGCGCCACCGGCAGGCCGAGGACGCCGTGATCGCGCTGCTGCCCGCGGCGCCCGCCGCCGCTCTCGACACGCTGGAGGCCATCGGCGGGCGGCGGACGGTACGGGCGCTGCGCGACGGCCTGGGCCTGACCGGGGCGCCGCCCGCAACCCACCTGTACGCCGTGCGGCACCGCGCGCTCGAACTGCTGTGGCAGCTGACCCGCGACCCGGAGCAACGGCAGGCCCTGCTGGTACGGCTCGACCCGCTCGATCTTCCGGCACGTGTGGCGGCGGACCTCGGCGGACCCGACGAGCGGGAACTGGCCCTGCTGCGCTCCCGCCCGGACCCGGACGGGCCGGTGGCGGCGCTGCGGCGGACAGCGGCGTACGGCGGCGCGGGCACCCTTGCGGCCATCGCCGACCTGCTGCTGCGCATCGTGTCCGACCTGGCGGCCGGCCGGTCGACCGCTCCCGTCACCGGGCCGTACGACCGGTTCCGGGCGGGCGCCGAACCGGTGGTGCCCCAGGAGGTTCTGGACGCCGTGCACGGTCTGGGCCGTCGGCTGTACGAGCGGGGCGCGATCCGGCCGGTGTGCCTGCTCGACGCGGTGGACGCGCCGGAGGCCGGTCACGCACTTGTCGCGACCACGGCCCTGGACCTGCTGGAACGTCCCGGCCTCGGCGACCGCGAGCGGACGATCCTGCTGGAGCTGCTGGGCAGGGCACCCTGGTCCGGCACCCGGGCCCGGGTCCACCGGCTGCTGCGTCATCGCGACCGGCATGTGCGCAAGCACGTCATCGCCCTGCTCGCCCGCGACACCGGTGGCGGGGACGCGCCCGACGGCAGGGGCACGCCCTCCGGCGCGGACACGTCCGCCGACGGTGACACGGCCGGCGGCGAGGACGCGCGGGCGCTGTCGGCGACCCTGATCGCGCTGACCCGCGCCCCGGACATCCAGACCGTCCGGCAGGCGCTGCTCGCCCTGGGCCGGGCACGCGCCCACTGGGCGTCCGAGGCGATCGCCGCCTGCCTCGACCATCCGAACATGAACATCAGGAAGACTGCCGCCGAGGCGCTGGCCCGCGCGGGCACCCCGGCAGCCGTGCCCCGGCTGCTGCACGGGCTCGGGCACCACGACAACCCCGGGCTGCGTGACGCGCTCGTCGAGGCCCTGCGCACCGTCCTCGGCGACGCGTACGCGGCGACGCTCCTCGCCGCCGCCGAACACAGCGGCGACACGCGGAGCCGGGACCGGCTCCTGGAAGCACTCCACGGCACCCTCACGGCGCGTTCGGTCCTCGCCCTGGACGACCAGGGGTCACCGGTGGCGGCCCCCCTGCTCGCCCTGGTCGCGGCCCGGCGCGTCGGCCTGGCATCCGGGACGGTGCCGGACCTCGCCGCGGCCATGGCCCGGCACGGGGTCGCCGCGCCGGACGAGCCACGGCGACCGCCGACGGACGACGGGACCGACCACGACATCACGATGCTGGTCACCGGGGGCTGGGACCCCGCGGTCGCGCTCCGCCTCGCCGGGCACGCCGACCGCCCCCGCCCCGAACGGGCGGCGGAACTGCGGCCGATGCTCGGCGACCTGCTCCGGCTGGCCTCCGCGCGCCCCGCGGCCCGGAAGGATGTCGTGCGACTGGCGCTGCGGGCCTGCCCCGGGCCCCGGACGGCCGACGAACTGACGGCGTACGCCCGCTCCGTCCCGGTCCTGCTCGACACGCTCACCGAGGTCCGGGACGAGGACCGGCACGACCTGATCGCGGTGCTCGAAGAGGTCGCGCCCGAACTGCCGGCGGCCGGCAGACCGGCCGTCGTCGCCTCGGTACGGGCCCTGCGCCCCGCGCCCGCGACCCCGCACAGGTCCACGCTGACGCTGCTGCGCCGGCTCGACGCGGTGCTGGTCCGGGCCGACCTCGACCGGGCGCTCGACGCGGCCCGGCTCGGCGCCGACCCCTGGAAGACGGTGACCGCCGTACTGCGCGAGGCGTTCGCGGTCCCGGAAGCGGGGTCCGCCCCGGCGGACGGTGGCCGGGCGGAGGACGGCCCGGCCGGTCCGTCCCCGGCGCCCGGCTCGTCGCGGCCCGGGCGAAGCCCCGTCCGCGGAACCCCCGCCCCTGGATCCGTCACCGGCGCGACCTCGCCCGCCGGGCTCGGAACCGACGGGATCCGGGCCGCGGGCGTCGAGGCCGACAGGGCCCGGACCTGGCGGGCGGCGCTGCACGAGGCGACGCGTACCCCGGCCGCGCTGGAGGAGTTCCGTCGACGGGACGACGGCACGGTCGGCTCCCGGGACCGGCTGGCCGCGCTGATCGAGGCCCACCACGGGGCCGACCCGGGGGTCCGGGCCGCCCTGCTCGACTGGATGACGCTGCTCCAGCCGCTCGACGCGCCGCCCTGGACCATCGCCGAGACCGCCCGCACACCGTTCTCCGCACCCCGGCGCGTACGGGGCGACGATCTCGACGGGCCCCGCTCGACCCCGCTGCGCGCACGCCTGCTCGCCATGCTGGAGTCCGCCTCCGCCGACCACAGGGCGACCGCCGCCCGCGCGCTGGTGACATGGCCCGAGCCCGACACCCGGCGGGCCGTGCTGCTCGCGTTCCTCCGGGCGCGCGTGGACCTGCCCGTCGACGACGGCCTCGCCCGTGCGCTGACCGCGCTCGACCCGGCGGACCTGCGCGGCGACGGCATCCTGCGCGACCGGGTGGCCCTCGTGGCCGCGAAGCTCGGCCCGGGGGAACGGGAACCGCTGGTGCCGCTGCTGCTGGAATGGTGGGAGAAGGCCCCGCCGGCCCTGCGACCGGCGCTCGTGGGCGCCCTGCGCGCCCACCCCGCCGACGCGCTCGCCCGCGCCCTCGAAGACCGCCTCGACGCCGGAGCCCGGGGCTTCCTCGACCTGCTCGTCGGTCGTCGACTGCTGCGCACCCCCGCGCTGACGCGCGTTCATGAGCGGCTGCGCGCCGAAGGATGCGATGCGCTCGCGGACCGGCTCGTCCTCGTCGAGGGACCCCTGCGCGACCCGGGTGCGGGACGGCGGGACGCGGCGGCGCGGGCGGAGCTCCGCGCCCGCACACCGGCCGTGCCCGCCGGGGCGCCGCGCCGCCCCTCCCGGCGGGAACTGCTGGAGCTGGCCCGCACCGGCACCCCGGACCAGGCGTGCCGGGCCCTGACGGAACTCGCCGACGCGCACCCCGGACCGGAGCCGGACCAGGACCCCGAACTGCGTGAGCTGCTCGATGAGTTGCTGCTGCGCTCCCGGGGCAGGGTCCGGCTGCGCGCCCACCGCGCCTCACGGGTGATGCTCGATCGCGACACCCATCTGCGCCACACCGAGCTCCTGCTCGACGACCCCCGGAGCGACGTGGTGCGTTCGGCGGTGCGTACGCTCTGCCGCACCCGCTGGCGGCCCGCGATCCCCGCCCTGACGGCCCTGCTCACGCACCCGCGTCCGGCCGTGTGCGAGGCGGCGGCCGACGGTCTCGCCGGGATGGGCGAGGCGGCGGTCCCCGCCCTCCGTCACGCCGCCGACCACGCCCGCCCCGACAGACGCGCCCGCTACACGTCCGTGCTCGACCGGATCAGGGCGGCGCGGCCCACGGGGCGGCGGCCGGGCCCGCTCGACGACTGAGGAGGCGGTGGCCCCCGGCGGGCCCCGGCCGCGCGCCCGCCGGGCGCAGGTACGCCCTGTGGCCCCCGGCCGCGCGCCCGCCGGGTGCAGGTACCCCCTGCGGGCCCGCCGGAGCGCCGCCTGGTGCTGTGGCCGGAAAGGTTTGCCGGGCGTCGCGAGCCGGTGAACCTTTCCGGTCGCAGCACTACAGGTACTTCTTGATCTCCCGCCGCGCCAACGACCGCTGGTGCACCTCGTCCGGCCCGTCCGCCAGTTGCAGGGTCCGCGCCGCCGCCCACAGCTCGGCGAGCGGGAAGTCCTGGCCGACCCCTCCGGCGCCGTGCAGCTGCACCGCCCGGTCGAGGATGTCGACCACCGCGCGCGGGGTGGCGATCTTGATGGCCTGGATCTCCGTGTGCGCGCCCCGGTTGCCCACCGTGTCCATCAGCCAGGCCGTCTTCAGCACCAGCAGCCGCAGCTGCTCCACCGTCACCCGCGCGTCCGCGATCCAGTTCTGCACCACGCCCTGCGCGGCGAGCGGCTTGCCGAAGGCCGTACGGGACACCGCGCGCCGGCACATCAGCTCGATCGCCCGCTCGGCCATGCCGATCAGCCGCATGCAGTGGTGGATGCGGCCCGGACCCAGCCGCGCCTGGGCGATGGCGAAGCCGCCGCCCTCCTCGCCGATCAGGTTCGCCGCGGGCACCCGCACATTCTCGAACACGACCTCGGCGTGCCCGCCGTGGTAGTGGTCCTCGTAGCCGTACACCCGCATGGCGCGTCGTACGTCGACGCCCGGGGTGTCGCGGGGGACCAGGATCATGGACTGCTGGCGACGGATGTCGGCCCCGTCGGGATCGGTCTTGCCCATCACGATGAAGATCGCGCAGTCCGGGTTCATCGCCCCGGAGATGTACCACTTGCGGCCGTCGACGACGTAGTGGTCGCCGTCCCGCGCGATCCGGGTCTCGACGTTCGTCGCGTCCGACGAGGCGACCTCGGGCTCGGTCATCGCGAACGCCGAGCGGATCTCCCCGGCGAGCAGCGGCTCCAGCCACCGCTTCTTCTGCTCGTCGTCGCCGAACTGGTGCAGCACCTCCATGTTCCCGGTGTCCGGGGCCGCGCAGTTGAGCGCGGTCGGCGCCAACTGCGGTGACCGGCCGGTGATCTCGGCGAGCGGGGCGTACTGGAGATTGGTCAGCCCGGCCCCGTACTCGGCATCGGGCAGGAAGAGGTTCCACAGCCCCCGCCTGCGCGCCTCGGCCTTGAGGTCCTCGACGACCTGCGGGGTCCGCCACGGGGACGGCAGGAGCGCGCGCTGTTCGTCGGCGGTCCGCTCGGCCGGGTACACGTGCTCGTCCATGAAGGCGAGGAGCCTGCCGCGGAGCTCCTCGGTGCGCGCGTCGAATGCGAAGTCCATGGGGTGGTCAGCCTTCCTGGAGAGTGGTGAGGCCGTGCTCGATGAAGACGGGGACGAGGTCGCCGATGCGGTCGAAGCCGGCACCGACCGTCCGGCCCAGGGTGTAGCGGTAGTGGATGCCCTCCAGGATCACGGCGAGCTTGAACCAGGCGAACGCGGTGTACCAGGCGAGGGCGGAGGTGTCCCGGCCGGACCGGGCGGCGTAGCGCTCGATCAGCTCGGCGGGGGAGGGATGCCCCGGCGCGCCGCTGGTGGTGGACACCGGGGAGTCCGCCAGCCCGAGGTCGGAGCTGTACATCACCAGCAGACCGAGGTCGGTCAGCGGGTCGCCGAGCGTCGACATCTCCCAGTCGAGCACGGCCCTGATCCGGTCGTCGTCGCCGATCAGCACGTTGTCCAGGCGGTAGTCGCCGTGCACGACCGCGGGCGTGGGGGAGTCGGGCAGTGCGCGGCCGAGTGCGGAGTGCAGCTCGTCGACACCGGGCAGCTCGCGGTTGCGGGAGGCGTCCAACTGTTTGCCCCAGCGGCGCAGTTGACGATCGAGGAAGCCCTCGGGCCGCCCGAAGTCGCCGAGCCCGACGGACGCCGGGTCCACCGCGTGGAGTTCGACCAGGGTGTCCACGAGGCCGAGCACGGCCGCCCGGGTGCGTTCGGCGCCCAGCGGGGCGAGCTGCTCGGCGGTGCGGTACGGGGTGCCCTCGACGTACTCCATCACGTAGAAGGGCGCCCCGAGCACCGAGTCGTCCTCGCAGAGCAGCACCGGTTCCGGCACCGGCACGGCGGTGGGATGCAGGGCGCTGATGACGCGGTGCTCGCGCTTCATGTCGTGCGCGGTCGCCAGTACGTGCCCCAGCGGGGGTCTGCGCACGACCCACCGGCCGGGGCCGTCGGTCACGAGATAGGTCAGATTCGACCGGCCGCCCTCGACAAGCCGGGCTTCGAGCGGTCCGTTCACCAGCCCCGGCCGCTCGCGGTCGAGATGCCCGCGCAGCCGGTCGAGGTCGAGACCTGGCGGATGGACTGGGCTCATGGTGCGCACCTCCGGGATGAGAGACGGTCGGAGTTCATGATGCCGACCAGTCGGTATGTCGTCCAGCGTCCCCCGGGAATTCGGGACGCGGAGGTGCCGGGGGACGCTGACGGGGGGCGACGGGCGAGGTACGGGACAGGCGGCGAGGGCAGCACGGGGACGGAGGGAGACGGCGGTACGGGGCGGTGGGAAGGCGGCCACCACCCGGTGGCACGCACGCGCGCCGGGCCTCAGAACACCAGGCCCGCGGCGAGCACCGCCAGCGCGATCACGCACGCCGCCGCGGCCAGCGCGCCCCGCGCCGGCAGCGGCCGGGGCCGCCCGGTCGCCATCCGGACCATCCGCCGGTGCGCCACCAGCAGCAGGCCCAGCCAGGCGAGCAGGCTCAGCGCGACGGCGACGAGGGCCGCGGGGCCCGCCCCGGCGTGCAGCGCCTGCCGGACCGCCAGCAGCGCCACCACCGTGCAGGACAGCGTCGTGCGCCGCCACGCCAGCCTGGTCCGCTCGGGCTGCAGCCCGGGGTCGCGCGCACCGTCCGTCACCGGCTCTCCCAGCCGAAGAGGACCACCAGCACCATCGCCACGGCGACCACGGCGACGGCCAGCCCCAGCAGCGTCGGGAACCGGGAGAGCGGCAGGTCCTCGCCGCGCCGCATGGCCCGTTCGCAGCGCACCCAGTGGTTGATCGCCCGCAGCGCGCACAGCACACCGGACGCCAGCAGCGCCAGCGCCAGACCCGCCCGGACGCCCCACGACAGCTCCGGAAGGAACTGGTCGACCGCGAAGCCGCCGCCGATCAGCGCGAGGGCCGTGCGGAGCCAGGCCAGGAACGTCCGCTCGTTGGCGAGCGAGAACCGGTAGTCGGGGGTCTCGCCCTCCTCGCGGACGCGCTGAGGCGCGAACCACAGCCGCAGTCCTCGTACGAATTCGTTCATGCCCCAACCCGTCCGTCGTCGTACCGATGGCCGCCGACCCGGCTCAGGACGCCGCTCCGCCCGCCCGGAAGGCACGCAGCCGGTGGTACGCGTCCAGGCCGTCCGGCACCCACTCCCGGTCGTCGAGCCGGCGCTCCAGCTCGGCGTCGGTGAGGAAGGCGTGCCAGGCGACCTCCTCGGCCTGCGGGTTCACCGGCAGCTCGCACCGTACCTGGTACACCCGGCTCCACCAGGAGTGTTCGGCGCTCGTGTAGAGGAACGAGAACAGCGGCTCGGGTCGGGGCAGGCCGTGCACGCCCAGCTCCTCCTCGGCCTCCCGCAGGGCCGCGTCGTCGTACGATTCGCCCGCCCCGACGACCCCGCCGACGAACATGTCGTAGTGGGACGGGAAGACCAGCTTGGTGGGGGTCCTGCGGTGCACGAAGAGCCGGCCCGCGGCGTCCCTGGCCTCGATGAACACGCAGCGATGGCGCAGGCCCCGCGCGGTCGCCTCACCGCGCGGAGCCTGCCCCACGACCTCGTCGTTCTCGTCGACGATGTCCAGGATCTCGTCGGAAGGGGTCCGGGGAGGGGTTCCGGTGGAAGCGATCGCGCCGGAACCGGGAGGGATCTTGTCGGAAGGAGCCATACCCCTCATCCAACAGCAGATCCTCCTTCGTGATCACTGCCCCATGACGTACTCGACGGTCGGCCCGGTCGTCCAGCCGCCGTCGACGGCCGGCTCGGCGCCGGTGACGTACGAGGCGGCGTCCGAGCGCCGTAGCTGGAGGTCAGGGCCAGTCCCATCAGCCCGGCGGCCGAGTGATGCTGGCCATTGTCAATAGCCAGGGGTCAGGGGATTCCGTGACCGGGCGCGTCGTTCAGTTCGGCTGGAGGCTCTTGTGCCGGTGCCTGCCCACCCGCCCCTCCGGCATGGCCGGATGCAGTCCCAGCAGCACGATCCCGACGACGATCGCCGCGAGCCCCGACGCCTGCCAGGCCAGCGCGACCGCGTCGGTGCGCAGGCGGTCGCCGAGGAACCCGACCCCGCAGGCGATCCCGGCCAGCGGCTGGGAGGCGGTCAGCGGCGGGAGGGAGACCCGCAGCGGGCCCGTCTCGAACGCGCTCTGGACCAGGAGCAGGCCTGTCACCCCCAGAACCACCACCCCGTACGGCTGCCACGCCGTCAGCGCGGCCGCGAACCCCCCTTCGGTGATCCGCTGGCCGGTCAGCCGGGTGAGCGCGTCCTGCAAGCCGTACAGCAGCCCGGCCGCCACCGCGAGCAGTGCCGGGGCGCCCCCGGAACGGTGGCGCTTGGCGATGGCGGTGAGCAGCAGGGCGGTGCCCACGACCACGCCGATGACCAGCCAGTGCCGCAGCGGGTCGGTCACCGCCGCGCCGCCGCGCGGCTCGCCCGCCACCAGGAACGCGGTGACCCCGCCCGCCAGCAGCCAGAGCCCGGACCAGCCCTGCCGGCCGAGGCGCTGCCCGGTGCGGTGGCGCGACAGGGCCATCGCGAAGAGCAGATTGGTGGCGAGCAGCGGTTCCACGACGGACACCTGGCCCTTGCCCAGGGCCAGCGCGCCCAGCACCATGCCGCAGACCATCAGTCCGATCCCGGCCAGCCAGCTCGGCACCCGCATCAGATCCAGCAGCAGGCGGGGGGAGAGGTAGTCGCTCCTCGGCGCGTGCGAGGCGGCGTCCTGCTGGAGGACGAAGCCGAAGCCCAGGCAGCAGGCGCCACTCACGGCGAGCACGAAAACCAGCACCGACACGCTTCTACCCCAAGGCAGGCCGGAAATGAGTGATTTGTTTCGACGATAGCGCCTGTGGCCGCCGAGCGCGGTCGGAGTGCCGCCGACCGGGCGGTTGACGTCGCGGCGGCCGGTGCCGAAGATCTGACGCACGAGTAACTTCCGCTGAATCCCGGCGTTCGGGCCGGGCGCCGACGTGGCCCGGCGGTTCCCGCCGACGAAGCCACCGAGGCCCGGCCGAACCTCCCCGACAAGGATGGAACCCATGGCGTACGACGCTGATGTGATCGTGATCGGGGCAGGGCTCGCGGGTCTGGTGGCCACCGCCGAGCTGGTCGACGCGGGCCGGTCGGTGATCCTGCTCGACCAGGAGCCCGAGCAGTCGATCGGCGGCCAGGCGCACTGGTCGCTGGGCGGACTGTTCCTCGTCGACTCGCCCGAACAGCGTCGGCTGCGGATCAGGGACAGCCATGAGCTGGCCCTCCAGGACTGGCTCGGCACGGCCGGTTTCGACCGCGAGGAGGACCACTGGCCGCGGAAGTGGGCCGAGGCGTACGTCGACTTCGCGGCCGGTGAGAAGCGGTCCTGGCTGCACGCCCAGGGGCTGCGGATCTTCCCGGTCGTCGGCTGGGCGGAGCGCGGTGGCTACGAGGCGACCGGCCACGGGAACTCCGTACCCCGCTTCCACATCACCTGGGGCACCGGCCCCGGCGTCGTCGCCCCCTTCGAGCGCCGGGTCCGCGCCGGTGCGGCCAAGGGCCTCGTCCGCTTCCGGTTCCGCCACCGGGTCACCGGCCTCGGCCGTACCGCGGGCGCCGTCGACACGGTGACCGGCGAGATCCTGGAACCGAGCGCGGCGGCCCGGGGCACCGCCAGCAGCCGGGTGGTGACCGGCGCCTTCGAGCTGAGGGCCCAGGCGGTGATCGTCACCTCCGGCGGCATCGGCGGCAACCACGACCTGGTGCGCGAGCAGTGGCCCCGGCGGCTCGGCACCCCGCCCGCGAAGCTGCTCTCCGGCGTGCCCGCCCATGTCGACGGGCTGATGCTGGGCGTCGCGGAGAAGGCGGGCGCACGGCACATCAACCGGGACCGGATGTGGCACTACACCGAGGGCATCGAGAACTGGAACCCGATCTGGGACAAGCACGCCATCCGGATCCTGCCCGGCCCGTCCTCGCTCTGGCTGGACGCCCGAGGCAGGCGGCTGCCCGTCCCGCTCTTCCCGGGCTTCGACACCCTCGGCACCCTCGAACACATCATGAGGTCCGGCTACGAGTACACCTGGTTCGTCCTCGACCGGAAGATCATCGGCAAGGAGTTCGCGCTCTCCGGCTCCGAGCAGAATCCCGACCTGACCGGGAAGTCGGTCCGCGACGTGATCGGGCGGGCCCGCGCCGACGTCCCGGCACCGGTGAAGGCGTTCATGGACCACGGGGCGGACTTCGTCGTCGAGAAGGACCTGTCCGCCCTGGTGCGCGGGATGAACGCGCTGACCGGCGAGGCGCTGATCGACGAGGCCGAGCTGCGCCGCGAGATCGTCGCCCGCGACCGGGAGATCACCAACCCGTTCACCAAGGACCTCCAGATCACCGCGATGCGCGGGGCCCGTGCCTATCTCGGCGACCGGCTGATCCGCACGGCCGCACCGCACCGCCTCCTCGACCCCGCGGCCGGTCCGCTGATCGCCGTACGGCTCAATATCCTGACCCGCAAGTCGCTCGGCGGGCTGGAGACGGATCTGTCCTCCCGGGTGCTCACCGAGGGCGGCGGTCCGCTGCCCGGTGTGTACGCGGCGGGGGAGGCGGCCGGATTCGGCGGCGGCGGGGTGCACGGCTACCGCTCGCTGGAGGGGACCTTCCTCGGCGGCTGCGTGTTCTCCGGCCGCGCGGCGGGACGGGCGGCGGCGAAGGCCGTCGGCTGAGGACCGTCCCACGCAGGCCCGGCCCTCGTGGGATGTCCGGGACCGGTCCGTCCGGTGCGAGGGCGCGGATCGCGGATAGAGTCGGGGAGTGAAGATCCCGCGCCTCCTCGACGGGCGGCTGAAATTCCGCCACCTGGTCCTCGTCGACGCGCTCTCCCGGCAGGGAAGCGTCGTCGGCGCCGCCGCGGAGCTGCACGTCACCCAGCCGGCCGCCACCCGCAGCCTGCACGAGCTGGAGGAGATCCTCGGCGTCCCACTGTACGAACGCGGTCCCCGGGGCATCACCGCCACCGTGTTCGGCGAGGCGTTCACCGAGCACGCGCGGGCGGTGCTGGCCCAGCTGGCCCAGGCCGGCCGTCATGTCGTGGAGCTGGCCGACGCCGACCGCGGCACCGTGATCGTCGGCACCCACCTGGCCGGATCCAACGTGCTCCTCCCGAGGGCCATCGCGGAGATCAAGAAGGAGCGTCCCTATCTGACGGTGGTCGTGCGGGAGGCGTCTCCGGAAGCGCTGCTCCTGGACCTGGAGGCCGGCCGCATCGACTTCGTCGTCGGCCGGCTCACCGTCCCCTCCGACGAGCGGATCGTGCGCCGCAAGCTCTACGACGAGTCGGTCGAACTCGTCGTCGGGGCCGGGCACCCACTCGCCGGGCGGGACCCGGTGGACCTCGCCGGGCTGGCGGACTACCCGTGGATCCTGCCGGGGGCCGAGACCGCGCTGCGGCGGGAGATCGAGGAGTTCTTCGCCCGCCACGGAATGCAGCTGCCGATGAACCGGGTGGAGACCACCTCGTTTCTGACGGTCCGACAACTCCTGTTGGAGACGGATGTCGTCGCGGCACTTCCCAGCCTGATCGTCCAGGACGACCCGCGGCTCGTCCGGCTGGCGCTGCCGCTGGACCCGATCAGTCACAGCGTCGGGCTGACCCTGTCGGCCGCCCGCGCGCTGGGTCCCTCGGCGCAGGCGGTGATCCGGAGCCTGGAGGACATCGCCGCCCACATGTCCCCGCAGGCCGTGGACGGCGACTGACCCGTTCCGGGCCCGGAGGGGCCTTTGGCGGTGGCGGACGGGCGGTGCGCCGGGTCCGTCACCGGGAGGCCGCCCGGCGCACCGGTCCCGCGCACCGGCCCTCCGCACCGGCCGGGGTCCTCACCGGGGCGGCAGGATGCCCTCGAACGCGTCCGGACGGTTGATGGGGTGGTCGAGGAGGACCTCGTCCACGGCGGCGAATCCGTCCGTGAGGGTCGTGGCGTGGGGTGCGAGTTCCTCGATCACGCACTCGGCCGCGTCCGGGAGCCGCCGTACCTGTTCGTGGGTGAGGTGTCCCTCGGCGAGCAGGTCCCCGCTGTGGGCCGCGACCCGGCGCAGCGCGAACAGGCGGTGCAGCAGACGCAGTTGACGTTGTGCCTCGGGGTGGGAGGCCTGGTCGGCGGCGTCCTGGAGAGCCTGGGCCGCCTGGCGGTGCGCGTGGGCGTCGACCAGTTCCAGAGCCGGTGTGACGGTGGCGTTCCACCGGTTGAGGGGGTTGCCGGCCGCTCCGCCGCGCAGCCGGGTCCGTGCGCGCCGGTGCCATATGCGCTCGATGTCGGCCAGCAGGTCCTGGAGGAAGAGCGGGTCGCCGAGCTCGCGGGCCTCGGGCGGCGTGCCCTGGGGTTCCTTCGGGGTGAAGTGCCCGAGGAGCATCTCGCCGGCGGCCTTGACCCAGACGACGAGGTTGTCGCCCTCCGCCGTGATGGTCCCCTCGTTGGCGGCGAGCTGCCCCGCGATCCCGTTGGCGAGGAACAGCCCCTGCGCGCCGCAGCGTTCGCGGCACTCGGTCATGACGTCGCGGGCCCGCCAGGTGATCCACCCCTTGGCGACGGCCGCGAACCGCTCCGCGTCCTCCCGCTCGGCCCCGGTGGCCGCCGCCCATCGCCGCACCGCGGCGCGGTGCAGGAACGTCGCCGCGTAGGTGGTGGCGATCGCGTCGAGGAGCGGGGTGTGGTGGCTGCGGTGGGCGAACAGTGGAACGCTGCCTCCCGCCGTCACCCCGGACGTCCGCCTCGTGTGGGCATGCCGCACCGCCACGGCGAGCGCGTGGCGGGTGACCCCGAGGCTGTAGGCGCTCATGCAGAGCTTGCCCGCGGTGACGCGGCCGATGGACTGGAGGAAACGCTTGCGGGGGCTGCCGATCGAGCTGGTGAAGACGCCTTCCGGCGTGAGGCGCCCGTGTTCGGCCTGCAGCAGCGCTTCGTACGGCAGTCGGACCTGGTCGAAGGAGGTGACGCAGTGGTCGACGGGGGCGGTGGCGGTCTGCGGCAGCCTGCGTATGTCGACGCCCGGCGTCGGCAGCCCGTTCTCGTCGCCGAGCGGGGTGAGGAACAGGAAGACGCCCCGGTCCTGCCCGTCCGTCATGAGACGGGCGGCGACGGCGGCGGTCTTGGGGCCGCCGGTGGGGCTCGTGTTCGGCATGAACTTGCGGGCGCCCGGGTGGGGCGTGTGCAGCACGAACTCGCGCGAGGCCGGTTCGTACGTGGCGGTGGTCTCCAGCTGTGCGGCGCTGTTGCCGTGGCCGGCCTCCGTGCACAGGAAGGTTCCCGTACGCCTTAAGTCGACGAACTCGCCGATCTCGCGGTCCGGGCCCGCGGGGTGGTCGAGGAGGCTGCCGAGGAAGAGGTTGTAGTGGATGCTCGCGACCGTCCCCAGCCCCGCGTCCACCGGCCCGACCCATTCGTGCAGCGCCGTGAGGCGTTCCACGTCGGCCACGAACTCCTCGGGGCTGTCGAGCGCGTCGTTGATCAGACGCAGACGCTCGTAGGAGAGCGCGGCGCGTTCGTCGGGCAAAAGCCCTTCCCGGAAGCGGAACGGTTCGGTGCCGAACAGCTTGCGCCAGGGCTCGTGGAGGCTCTCCCGTTGTTCGCCGAACAGCGCCCGCGTCAGCGCGGCGACGGTCGGAGCGACCTGGTCGGAAGGGGGCGAGGTGTTGATCATGAAGGGGAACGCTAGCTCATACGTTCGGTGAACACAGTGTGATGATCATGACGATTGGAAACCTTCGAATGACGGTAGGTAGTCGTATTGCGGTGCCGCCGGTCCCGCCCGGGACCGCGGGACGTGAGGGCGCCTCCTCCCGCGACGACCACGGGCCCGATGCCGTACGCCCGGGGCCGCGACAACGGAAACCGGCCGGTCCAGGGGCTGTTCGCCCCGGACCGGCCGGTTTGCGTGATCATTCAGCCCTGCGGACCATCCAGCCCCAGGAACCGCTCCGCGTTGCCGTACGTGATCAGCTCCCGGCTGTGGTCGTCCAGGAAGGCGCTCTTGCGGACCACCTCGCCGACCGGCCGTTCCCCGAGCGGGTACGGGTAGTCGCTGCCCACCATCACCCGCTCCGCGCCGACCGTGTCGACCAGGAGCCGCAGCGCGCGGTCGTCGAAGACCACCGAGTCGACGTAGAACCGGCCCAGGTAGTGCGAGGGCGGGCGCTCCGAGGTGCCGATCACGTCGTTCCTGCCGTACCAGGCGTTCTCCATCCGGCCGAGCCAGAAGGCGAAGGACCCGCCGCCGTGCGCGAAGCAGATCTTCAGCCGCTCGTCGATCCGGTCGAAGACGCCGCCCAGGATCAGGGCGAGGATCGACAGATGGGTCTCGGCGGGCATGGCCGTGAGCCACTGCGCCATCCACCGGTCCAGACGCGGCGAACTCGCCATGTCCCAGGGGTGCACGAACACCGGTACGTCGAGCGCGGCGCAGTGCTGGAGGAAGGTCACGACGCCTTCGCTGTCCAGGTCCTGGTCACCGACGTGGTTGCCGATCTCCACGCCCCGGTGGCCGCCCGCGATGCTGCGTTCCAGCTCGCGGCAGGCCGCGTCCGGGTCCTGCAACGGCACCTGGCAGAACGGGATCAGCCGGTCCGGTGCCGGGGCGACGATCTCCAGCGCGAGATCGTTGAAGATGCGCGCTATCTTCGCCGCCTCGGCGCCGTCGCGCCCGTAGGTGAAGAACGCCGGGGTGGGGGAGACCACCTGACGGTGTATCCCGTCCGCGTCCATGTCCCGCAGACGCGTCCCGGCGTCCCAGGCGTCGGACCGGATCCGCCGGAACTCCTTGGAGCCCATCATGATCACGGCGTCCGACTCGGACTCGATCCGGAGCCAGGGCGCGTCCGGTCCGGCCTCGGCCGTCAGATCCGGCCAGCCGCGCGGGACGTAATGGGTGTGGATGTCGATCGTGCGGTCCACGCTCAGCCCTTCCCGGGGTGCAGGGCACCGCACTCCGGGCACGTACGCGCCTTCTCGTCACCGTAGAACTCGGTGAAGACCGGCGGCAGATCGGCCACGATGTCCCGAACCTGGAGCTCGACCTCGTGGATCCGCGCGGAGCAGCCGGGGCAGTACCACTGGAACTTCTCCAGGGTCCCCTCCTCCCGCACCCGCTCGATGACCAGCCCGATCGAACCGGCGTCGGGCCGCTGCGGGGAGTGCGGCACGTTGCCGGGCAGCAGCCAGGCCTCGCCCTCCCGGATGTGCACGGTCCGCGGCCCCTGATCGGTCATCAGGTCGACGTGCATGTCGCCCTTGACCTGGTAGAACCACTCCTCGTACGGGTCGACGTGGAAGTCGGTCCGCTGGTTGGGGCCGCCGACGACCTGGACGATGAAGTCCTGGCCCAGGGACATGGTGCGGTTGTTCACCGGTGGCTTGAGCAGGTGCTCGTGCTCGGTGATCCAGCCCTGGAAATCGATGACCGGGGGAATGGCGGTCATGAGGACACCTCCGTGCTGTGCGCCGTGGCGGTCGTGCGGGGCCGCGGCAGATGCGCGACGGCCTGGATCTCGATCAGCAGATGGGGATGCGGCAGCTGGTGCACCGCGACGGTCGTACGGGTCGGGCCCCGCTCGTCGAAGAACTCGCCGTAGACCTCGTTGTATCCGCCGAAGTCGTTCATGGACACCAGATAGGTGGTGATCTGTGCGATGTCCGAGAGCTCCGCGCCCACCTCGGCGAGGATGTCGCGGATGTTCTCGATCACCGCCCGGGTCTGCGCCCGGATGTCCAGGTTCGTGGTGCCGAACTCGTCGGCCTCCACCCCCACGAACGTGTTGTCGGGCCGGCGCGAACTGGTGCCGGAGACGAACACCAGGTCCCCGACGACCTTCACGTGCGGGAACCGCCCGCGCGGGGCGGCCTTGCCCTCGATCACCCGTGAGCCGTTCATCAGCACCCCTTCATCGTGACGGAACCGACGCCCGCCACCTCGCACTCGGTGATTCCGGCCGTCAGCGGCAGTGCCGCCGTGGCCGCGCCCGCCAGCACCACCTGGCCCGCCTCCAGCGGGATGCGGCGGCGCCGGGCCATGTCCAGCAGCGCGTGGAGCGCGTTCACCGGGTCGCCGAGGATCGCGGCGGTCGAGCCCGTCGCCTCCTGCCCGCCGGTGCGCAGCCGCACCGCGCGGTCGGCGACGTTCTCCACCGGCCGCCACGGGCCGATCGCGAAGCCGGACGCGGAGGTGTTGTCCGCGACGACATCGGTGTACGTGAACCGGAAGTCCCGGTACCGCGAGTCGATGATCTCGATGGCCGGAGCCATCGCGTCCACGCAGGACACGATGTCCACCGACGGGTCGTCCAGGTCCACGTCCCGGGAGATCCGGTACGCCACCTCAGGCTCGGCCTTCGGGTGGATGAAGCGCGACAGATCCACCTCGCCGCCGTCCGCGATCCGCATCGCGTCGGTGAGCCGTCCCACGATCACGTCGGAGACGCCCATCTGCGCCATCTTCGCCTTGCTGGTGAAGCCCAGCTTCGCGCCCACGATCCGCTCGCCGCGCGCCTCGCGCAGCGCCAGCAGACCGGCCTGCACCGCGTACGCGTCGTCGATGTCCAGCTCATGGCCGTCGGCGAGACTGGGGGTGTCCCTGCGGGACGTCTGCGCCGTGTCCAGCCGTTGCGCCAGGATGCCGGTCAGTTCCGCCGATATCACTGGTCGTTCCTTTCCTTCGGGGCCCGTGCCGTATCCGCGCGGCGCGGGCCGGGGTCGTGACGACCGGTCGCGGGGGCCCGGTCACCGGTGACCGGACCACGTCGATCGCTCACGGGCGATCGGCCACGTCGACCGGTCACAGCTGCACGCACACGTTCGTCGGTTCGGTGTAGAAGTGCAGGGAGGACTCGCCGCCCTCGCGGCCGATGCCCGAGAGCCCCATGCCGCCGAACGGGGAGCGCAGATCGCGCAGGAACCAGGTGTTGACCCAGGCCATGCCGACGTTCATCGCCTGCGCCACCCGGTGCCCCCGGCGCAGGTCGTTGGTCCACACCGAGGCCGCGAGGCCGTAGTCCGTGTCGTTGGCCAGGGCGATCGCCTCCTCCTCCGTGTCGAAGGGGATCAGGGCGGCCACCGGGCCGAAGATCTCCTCGCGCACCGCCCGGTGCGCGTTGGTCAGGCCCGTCCACAGCGTCGGCTCGATCCAGGAACCGCCCGCCAGACCGGGGCCCAGCTGCGGCACGCCGCCACCGGCGAGCACCTTCGCCCCGTCCCGCTCGGCCAGCTCGAAGTAGCCCAGCACCTTCTCGCGATGGGCCTGCGAGATCAGCGGGCCGGTGGTCGTCGACTCGTCCAGCGGGTCGCCCAGCCGCAGGCCCCGGGCCCGCTCGGCGAGCCCCTGGGCGATGTCGTCGAAGATCCCGCGCTGGACGTAGACCCGCTCGGTGCACAGGCAGACCTGGCCGGTGTTGGTGAAGACCGACCTGGTCAGTCCGTTCAGCGCCTCGTCGATGTCGACGTCGTCGAAGACGACCGCGGCGTTCTTCCCGCCGAGCTCGAACGACACCGGGCGGACCCGGGGCGCGACGGTCCGCATGACGTGCGACCCGGTCGCGGACGAACCGGTGAAGGTCACGCCGTCGATCCCGGGGTGCGAGGTCAGGTACTCCCCGGCGGAGCCGCCCCCGAACCCGTGCACCACGTTGTACACCCCGGCCGGCAGCCCGACCTCCGCGAGCACCTCGGCCAGCAGTGCGGCGGTGGCCGGGGTCTCCTCACTGGGCTTGACGACCACGGCGTTGCCGCAGGCCAGAGCCGGGGCGACCTTCCAGGTCAGCAACAGGAGGGGCAGGTTCCACGGGACGACGACCGCGACGACGCCGAGCGGCTTGCGGACCGCGTAGTTGAGCGCCTGACGGCCGTCCGCGAGATCGGTGACGAAGGACTCCTGCCCGGCGGCGGCCACCACGTCGGCGAACGTGCGGAAGTTCGTCAGGGCGCGGGCGACGTCCAGCTCCCGCGCCTGCACGACCGGCTTGCCGGTGTCCGCGACCTCCGCGGCGACGAACTCCTCGAACCGCTCCTCGATCCGGTCCGCCGCCCGCCGCAGCAGCGCCGTGCGCTCCCGCACAGGTGTCGACGCCCACCCGTCGTGCAGGGCCCGGCGGGCCGCCGTCACGGCACGGTCCACCAGCTCCCGGTCCGCCTCGTGCACCCGGGCGAACGCCCGGCCGGTGGCGGGGTCGGTCTTCTCGAAGCTGCGGTTCTCGTCGGGCTCCACGAACTGCCCGGCGACGAAGTTGCGGATCCACCGCCCAGTCTCTGCCGTCATGGGTCCCACTGTGATCCCCGCCGTCATGCCGTACAAATGCGATTTCTGTGGAGAGGTATAGCAGATTCGGCATACCGGCCGGACGGTGCCGGTGGACGGCCGAGTCGACGTGCCGATGTCGGAGCGGTCACCTCCGCTATACCCGAACAGGTATGGCGAGTCCCCAATTGGTTATTTGTGCGTCATGTCTCAGGGCATCAGGATCCACCGTTAACGACGGGTGAAGCCAGGCCGTCGTAGCGGCTGTCCGGAGCGAACCGCCCCAGCCCGCCATCCAAGTGATAGGTCACCCCGTGAACACTTCACCTCGCGAAGAAAACCCGGGCGAAGCCCGAGCCACCGCCGGCAGAACCGCGCTCGCCACGCTCGCGGGCACGACGCTGGAGTGGTACGACTTCTTTCTCTACGGCACGGCCGCGGCACTCATCTTCAACCAGCAGTTCTTCCCGTCGCTGAGCCCCGCCGCCGGCACCCTCGCCGCGTTCAGCACCTTCGCCGTCGGATTCATCGCCCGCCCCCTCGGCGGACTGGTCTTCGGCCACTACGGGGACCGCATCGGCCGCAAGGCGACGCTGGTCGTCTCCCTCGTGCTGATGGGCATCGGTTCCACCCTCATCGGAGCCATCCCGAACTACGACACCATCGGCTTCTGGGCCCCGGTCCTCCTGGTCGCCCTGCGCATCGTCCAGGGCATCGGCCTCGGCGGCGAGGGCGCCGGAGCGACACTGATGTCGATGGAACACGCACCGCGCGGCAAGAAGAACCTGTACGCCGGCTTCCCGCAGATGGGCACGCCCGGCGGACTGGTCCTGGCCAACATCGTCTTCCTCACCACCAACGCACTCGTCGGCGACGCCGCCTTCACCTCATGGGGCTGGCGCATCCCGTTCCTGCTCAGCTTCGTGCTCGTCGCCGTGGGGCTGCTGATCCGGCTGCGGGTGACCGAGTCCCCGTCGTTCGACCGTGCGCGTGCCCGCGACGAGGTGGTCAGGTTCCCGCTGGCGGAGTCCTTCAAGGTCGGCCTGCCCCGGCTGGCGCTCACCCTGTTCGCCGTCGTGGCGAACTCGGCCGTCGCCTACGTGTTCATGGTCTTCACCCTGTCGTACGGCTCCCAGCACCTCGACTACGACAAGCAGTTCCTCATCGTGAGCGTCACCGTCGCCGCCGCCCTGTGGTTCGCGACCATCCCGGTGTGGACGAAGATCGCCGACCGGCACGGACGGCGCACCATGTTCATCGGCGGATCCGTCGCCATCCTTGTCTGGTGCGTCGCCTTCTTCCCGTTGCTGAACACCGGAAACTCCGCGCTCGCGGTGGTGGCGCTGCTCGGCATGGGCCTGATCATCCCGGTCACCCACTGCGTGCAGGGCAGCATCATCGTCGACACCTTCCCCGTCAACGTCCGCTACTCCGGCACCTCGCTCATCCTCCAGGCCGGCGCGATCCTCGGCGGCGGTCTCGCCCCCATGATCTCGACGGCGCTCCTCAACTCGGGCGGCTCCTCGACCGGGGTGACCTGGTACCTGGTCGCGATCTGCTCGGTGAGCCTGGCGGGCGCCGTCGCCCTGTTCCGGCTGGTGCCGGAAGGGGCGCCGGAACCGGCGCGGGTCCCGGCCGAGTCGGTGCCCGGGAGCGCCGCGTGAGCGGCGCGCCGAGGTCCGGTCCGGGCGAGGGCGCGGACCGGACCGGTGCCCGGGTCCACCGGTCGGGCCCGATCCGCTACGCCGTGGCCGAGCGGTTCGGCCGGCCGCGGCCGGTGGCCGGGCACGACACCCGCCCGGCGAGCGGCGAGATCTGTCCGCAGCCGCCGTCCCGGCTCGACGCGGTCATGGGCCCCCCGCTCGACCGGCGCCCGCAGGGCGAGGACTGCCTCGGCCTCACGGTCACCACGCCCGCCCGCGACGGCCGGGGGCGGCCGGTGATGGTCTGGTTCCACGGCGGCGGCTTCAGCAGTGGCGGCGGCCTCATGGACTGGTACGACGGCGGAGCGCTCGCCGCCGAGGGCGACGTCGTGGTGGTGTCCGTCAACTACCGCCTCGGTGCGCTCGGTTATCTCTGCCTCGACGGGCTCTGCGAGGGCGACCTGGGCCTCTACGACCAGCTCGAAGCGCTCCGGTGGGTGCACCGGCACATCGCCGAGTACGGCGGCGACCCCGCGGACGTCACCGTCTTCGGGCAGTCCGCCGGGGCTCTCTCCATCCGGCTGCTGATGGAACTGCCCGAGGCCCGCGGGCTGTTCCACCGCGCGATCCTGCAGAGCGCCCCGCTGGCGATCGCGACCCGCCCGCGCGAGGAGGCGACCGCCCTCGGACGCCTCTTCGTCGAACGGCTCGCGGTCCACGCCCCCGGCGCCGACCCGCGCACCGTCGCCCCCGCCGCCCTGCTCGCCGCGCAACGGGACACCGCCCTCGCCCACCGCGCCCGTTCCGGCTCCACCCTGGAACCGCCGTTCGGACCGGTCCGGACGCCCGGCGCGGAACTCGACGCGGGGGTGCGCGGCATGGACGTCCTGTACGGCTGGAACGCGGACGACATGACGGCCTTCCCCGACGAGCCGGACGAGGACGGCGACCCGGCCGGACCGACCCGCCGGATGTACGAGGAACCGCTGACCGCCCTCGGGCAGCGGCTGGTGCGCGCCGGGGCCCGGGTCCACGCCTACCGGCTGGACTGGCGCCCGGAGGGCTCGCCGTTCGGTGCCACCCACTGCCTGGAACTGCCCCTGCTCCTGGGCACCCGCGCCGCCTGGCGGAGGTCCCCGATGCTGGGGGACACCGGATGGGACGAGGTGGACGAGCTCGGCCGGGCGATGAGGGCCGCCTGGGCCGGCTTCGCCCGCACCGGCCGCCCGGGCGCCGTCCCGCCGCCCCTGACCTGCCGGAAGGTCTCCTGACCCGCCGCGAGCCCGGTCCGGTTCCGGCCCCGGTCCGGTCCGGCTCCGGGGGGCCCGCAATCACGGGCCACGGGCGCGGCCGGGGGCGGGGCGTGGATCGCGTTCCCGGAAGGCGGGTGAGGCCCGGCCGCCCTACCGTTCCGCCGCGCCCGCCACGGGGGCCGGCAGCTCGACGACCCGGAACCGTTCGGCGACGACCAAGGTGTCGTCGTCCACGGTGAAGCCCGGGTCGCCGAGCGCCTCCCGCATCTCCGCGCCGTGCCAGAACCTCTCGTGGTCCGCGCGCCACTCGGCCACCGAGGCATGCCCCTCGCCCTCGTCGATCACATGCGGCAGATCGATGTCGCCGAGGCGCAGCACCCGTACCTCCGTCACCTCCAGCACCGCGATCTCACGGCCCTCCGAGTCGATCAGCGCGGACCGCTCACCCACCGGGGGCAGCTCCTCCTTCTCCGCCTCGTACTCGGCGAGCAGCCCGGTCGTCGACACCTTCACGCCGTCGAGCACCGCCCGGACGAGCCGGTCGCGCAGCGGGCCGGGGAAGGCGAGCAGAAAGGGCTTGAGGGGTTCACTGTTCGGCATGGCGCTCAGTCTGGCACGCACTCACGAACCCGGCGCCGGACGGCACGCCCTCCGTTCCCGCTGGTCAACCGCGCACATGGTGACGGCGCCCGCCGCACCGGACGCACGCCTCGGCATGCGCACCGGACCGTCGGGCGCCATCGGGCACGGCCCCGGCAGCCGCCGAGGGGGAGGCCGCTCGCTACAGAATCAGCGACAGCGGCAGGATGAAGGCCAGCGCGACCACGGAGATGATGGTCTCCATCACCGACCAGGTCTTGATCGTCTGACCGACGTCCATTCCGAAGTACTCCTTCACCAGCCAGAACCCGGCGTCGTTGACGTGGCTGAAGAAGAGCGAGCCCGCGCCCACGGCGAGGACCAGCAGCGCGATGTGAGCGGTCGACATGTCGGCGGCCAGCGGGGCGACGAGACCGGCGGCCGAGATGGTGGCCACGGTCGCCGAACCGGTCGCGAGCCGGATCGCGACGGCGATCAGCCAGCCCAGCAGCAGGGCCGGGATCGACCAGTCCTTCGAGAAGTCCAGGATCATCTGGCCCACGCCGACGTCGATGAGGGTCTGCTTGAAACCGCCACCCGCGCCCACGATCAGCAGCACCCCGGCGATCGGGGCGAGGGACTTCTCGACGGTGCCGGAGAGCCGGCCCTTGGTGAACCCGGCCGCCCGGCCCAGTGTGAACATGCCGACGAAGACGGCCGTCAGAAGCGCGATCAACGGGGAGCCGATCACGTCGGTGACCCGCTGGAGGTGGTTCTCCGGGTCGTCCACGACGATGTCGACCAGAGCCTTGACCAGCATCAGCACGACCGGCAGCAGAATCGTGGCCAGTGTGGCGCCGAAGCCCGGACGGCGGTCCAGCTCCTCCGAAGGGCGCTGCGGGATCATCTTCTCCGGCGCCGCGACGTCCACCCAGCGCGCGGCGTAGCGGGAGAAGACCGGACCCGCGACGATCACGGTCGGGATCGCCACCAGCACACCCAGCGCGAGCGTGACACCGAGATTGGCGCCGAGGGCGTCGATCGCCACCAGCGGGCCGGGGTGCGGCGGGATCAGGCCGTGCATCACGGAGAGACCGGCCAGCGCCGGAATGCCGATCCGCATCAGCGAGTAGTTCCCGCGCTTGGCGACGAGCAGCACCACCGGGATCAGCAGCACGATCCCGACCTCGAAGAACAGCGGCAGGCCGATGACCGAGGCGATCAGCACCATCGCCCACGGCATGGCCCGCCCGCTCGCCCTCGCGAGGATGGTGTCGACGACCTGGTCCGCGCCGCCGGAGTCGGCGAGCAGCTTGCCGAGGATGGCGCCGAGCGCGATGAGGACACCGACACCCGACACGGTGGAGCCGAGTCCGGTGGTGAAGCTGGCGATCGTCTTGTCCGCCGCGGCCCCGGCGAACGAACCGAGCGCCAGCGACCCGATGGTCAACGCGAGGAACGCGTGCACCTTGAACTTGGTGATGAGCAGGACGATGACGGCGATGCCCGCCAGTACGGCGATGCCCAACTGCGCGTTGCCCGCCGAAGTGATCGGTTCGACGGCGTCCGCTGCCAGCGTCTCGACACGGAGACTGGTCACGGTGGTGGTCCTTAGTCGTCGAGCCGCCGCAGCGCGGCGACGGCTCGCTGGGTGATTTCTTCAGGGCTGCCGGACACGTCGACCGGGACACCGGCCTCGTCCGCCTGGAGCGGCTCCAGGGTGGCGAACTGCGAGTCCAGCAGCGTGGTGGGCATGAAGTGGCCCTTGCGCTGCGCCATGCGGGCCTCGATCAGGGCGCGGTCCCCGGTCAGATGCAGGAAGACCGCGCCGGGCGCCTCGGCCCGCAGCCGGTCCCGGTAGACCCGCTTGAGCGCCGAGCTGCTCACCACCCCGCCGAGCCCCGCCCGGCCGTGGGCCCACCGGCCGATCGCATCGAGCCAGGGCCACCGGTCCGCGTCGTCCAGCGGGATGCCCGCCGACATCTTGGCGATGTTCGCCGCGGGGTGGAAGTCGTCGCCCTCGGCGTACGGAACGCCCAGTTCGGCGGCGAGCAGGGGGCCGATCGTGGTCTTGCCGGTCCCTGCGACGCCCATCACCACGACGACGTGGGGGGTGCTCATTGGCGGTGCCTCGCTGTCCTCTTCGACGTCTTCCTCGACATCGGTCCGTCGCGCTACTGAAACGTATACGTACGACTTATTCAAGATGTTGTGACGTAAACGTCTTACTTTTTGTTCGCCGGAGGCAGCCCGTAGTCTGTGGCCATGACCACACAGGGCAACGGGCTGCACACCCGTGTGCTGGACATCCTGGGCCTGGAGATCGCCGCGGGGGAGCACCAGCCGGGGCAGGTGCTGCGCACCGACGAACTGGCCCGGCGCTTCGACGTCTCCCGGACGGTCGTGCGCGAGGTGGTCCGCGTCCTGGAGTCCATGCACCTGGTCGAGTCGCGGCGCCGCGTCGGCGTCACCGTGCGGCCGACCGAGGCGTGGAACGTGTACGACCCGCAGGTCATCCGGTGGCGGCTGGCCGGCGCCGACCGCCCGCGCCAGCTGCGCTCCCTGACCGTGCTGCGGTCGGCGATCGAGCCGGTGGCGGCGGGACTCGCCGCCCGCAACGCGACCCCTGAGCAGTGCGCGGCCCTCACGGAGTGCGCGCTGGGCATGGTCGCCACCTCGCGCGGCCGGCAGTTGGAGGGCTATCTGGAGCACGACATCACGTTCCACCGGATCGTGCTCGACGCCTCCGGCAACGAGATGTTCGCGCGGCTCGGCGACGTCGTCGCCGAGATCCTGGCCGGCCGTACCCACCACCACGTGATGTTCGAGGACCCCGACCCGGCGGCGGTCACCCTCCACGTCCGGGTCGCCGAGGCGGTGCGCGAGGGGGACGCGGATGCGGCGGAGCGGCTGACGAAGGAGATCGCGATGGGCGCCCTCCACGAGTTGGACGTGCTCGCGCCCTGACCCCGACCGGACACCGGGACGGCGTCGGCGCTCCCGCGGGGGCCGCCGTTCGCGACCGGGTCAGCCGCCGTGCCCCGGGCCGTGGCCGCCGTGCCCGGCGCCGTGGTCGAACTTGAGCGCCTCCGGCGGCATCACGACGAACGGCCGCATCATGCCCATGTCCTCGTGCTCCAGCAGATGGCAGTGGTACATGAACCGCCCGTACCCGCCGTCGAAGTTGCCGAGCACCTTCACCAACTGCCCCTGCGGCACCCGGAAGACGTCCTTCCAGCCCTGCTCGTTCGGCGGCACCGGGATCTTGGTGCCGTGGTCGAACGCCACGGGGGAGCGGGTGCCGCCGATCGCGGTGTCGAAGCCGTCCACCGTGTACGCCTCCCGGCCGAGGACCTGGAAGTCCGCCAGGTGGATGTGCATGGGATGGGTCGGGGCGCCCAGGTTGAGGAACGACCACTGCTCGTACGTGTTCTCGCCGATCGTGAACCCGAGCCCGTCGTTGAAGGTCCGGGCGATCCTGCGGTACGTGCGCACCGTGCCGTCCTCGCCCCGCACCTGGACGATGCCGTCCGACGGCACCGGCACCCCGGACGCACCCTCGACCTCCGCCATCTCCCAGATCTCCGGGTGGCCGCCGCCACCGACCGTGCCGGGCGGGGTCAGCACGACGAGCCGGTGCCCGTGCTCCACCAGGCCGTGCTCGTACCGGCGGAAGGAACCCGACAGCACCTCCGGCGGCACGAAGGCGTCCCGCCGCCCCGTCTCCCGTACCCGGAACTCCATCACCTGCGGGAACGGCACGCTGGACGCGAGGTCCGGCACCCCCGGCCCGAGCCTGCCCCGGTTGACCAGGCGGACCCGTCGCCCGGCCAGCGCCGAGAAGTCGATCAGCAGGTCCATCCGCTCGGCCGGCGCGATCGTCAGCGACGGCATCGACTCGTCGAAGTCGACCGGCACCGGGCGCGGCAGCAGCCCGCCGTCGCTGCCGATCTGCCGGATCACGCCCGGCACCGGCTCGTTCGCGTCGTCCAGCAGCACCAGATCGTAGATCCGGGCGTTGGAGGCGTTGACCAGCCGGAACCGGTACCAGGCGTCGTCCACGTCGAAGTGCGGCCAGATACGGCCGTTGACCGTCGTGTACGGGCCCAGGAACGGCAGCGACACCGGCTTTCCGGTCTCCGGGTCGGCCGCGACGACCACGGTGGTCTTGTGCAGCAGCCGCCCGTTCGGCCGTCCGTCCTCGTCGGTGTCCAGGTTGCGGTCGGCGAGGATCAGCGGCACCTCCCGGTCGCCGGACGGCAGACCGAGCGTGTCCTCCTCGTCGTCCCGGACCAGGTACGTGCCGACGAGCCCGGCGTACACGTTCCACCGGGTGATGTTCATGGCGTGGTCGTGGTACCACCAGTGGGCGGCGTGGTGGTCGTTCGGGTACTCCGACAGCTGGGCGTCGCCGGAGCCGACGGCGTTGTCCGCCCAGCCGTCGTTCCCGCCGCCGGTCTGCGCGCCGTGCAGGTGGGTCACCGTCCAGGCGGGCAGCGCGGCGACGTCCGCGTCCGGCTCGACGCCGTCGCGTCCCGGCCGGTTGTGCGGGGCCGTCTCGCCCGGTCCCACCGGACCGACCTCCACGGCGGTCACCGGGTACTCGCTCCCCTCGGGCACCCGGTTCGTCCAGGCGATCCTGATCCGCTCCCCGCGCCGTACCTCGATGGTCGGCCCCGGCACCATCCCGGCGTACCCCCACATCAGGGTCGGCGGCAGCTGCGAGTGCATCCTCACCCAGGTGGGCGACACGGCGATCTCGGTCTCGTGGAGCGGGTCGTCGCTCCGCGGGCGCAGCACCGGCGGTACGGGCAACGGGTCGGCGTACGGCACGAGCCCGCCCACCCGCGCCGCCGGCACGGCCGCCCCGGCCTCCGGCGCCACCGTGTCGGTCCGGGCCGCGCCGGCCGGTGCCGCGGCCGTCACCGCGTCGGTTCCCGCCGTGCCGGTCCGCCGGCCGCTCTTCTCCGTGAACTCGGCGATCTCGGTCAAGGTACTTCCCCCCGTGATCCATAGATCATTTGTTGGTGGGCCATGGGACCCCTGCCCCCGCAGGTATCGGCCCCCTGGTCCCTCTGCATCGAAGGACCGCGGAGAGCGGCGCCGCAGTTCACCGCAACGCCCCATCTGACCGAAACCGGTACATCCCACCGGGTGGGCAGCGGCCGTTTCGCGCCAACGCGGCGCGCCGCCGTGACACCCTTTCGGGGCGTACGGTTGTTCGCGTTCGAACTTCACGAAATGACGGAAACAGGAGACCGCGGTATGTCGCAGCAGGTGCAAGGGGTCATCGCACCGGGGAAGAACGAGCCGGTACGGGTCGAGACCATCGTGATCCCGGACCCGGGCCCCGGCGAGGCCGTGGTGACGATTCAGGCGTGCGGCGTCTGCCACACCGATCTGCACTACAAGCAGGGCGGTATCAACGACGAGTTCCCGTTCCTCCTCGGACACGAGGCGTCCGGCGTGGTCGAGTCCGTCGGCGAGGGCGTCACGGACGTCGCGCCCGGCGACTTCGTCATCCTCAACTGGCGTGCGGTGTGCGGCCAGTGCCGGGCGTGTCTGCGTGGCCGGCCCTGGTACTGCTTCGACACCCACAACGCGAAGCAGAAGATGACGCTGCTCGACGGCACGGAACTCTCCCCGGCCCTCGGCATCGGCGCGTTCGCCGAGAAGACCCTGGTCGCCGCCGGCCAGTGCACCAAGGTCGACCCCGAGGTCTCCCCGGCCGTCGCCGGACTCCTCGGCTGCGGCGTCATGGCGGGCATCGGCGCCGCCCTCAACACCGGCCAGGTCGGCCGCGGCGACTCGGTCGCCGTGATCGGCTGCGGCGGTGTCGGCGACGCGGCGATCGTCGGCGCCCGGCTGGCCGGAGCGGCGCGGATCATCGCGGTGGACGTCGACGACCGCAAGCTGGAGACGGCGAAGTCGATGGGCGCCACCCACACCGTCAACTCCCGTTCCACCGACCCGGTCGAGGCGATCCGCTCGCTGACCGGCGGCAACGGCGCGGACGTCGTCATCGAGGCGGTCGGCCGCCCCGAGACCTACCAGCAGGCGTTCTACGCCCGCGACCTCGCGGGCACCGTCGTCCTGGTCGGCGTCCCCACCCCGGAGATGCGGCTGGAGCTGCCGCTGCTCGACGTCTTCGGCCGCGGCGGCTCGCTCAAGTCCTCCTGGTACGGCGACTGCCTGCCCTCGCGCGACTTCCCGATGCTCATCGATCTGCACCAGCAGGGCCGCATCGACCTCGGCGCGTTCGTCACCGAGACCATCGGACTCGGCGACGTCGAGAAGGCGTTCGCCCGGATGCACGAGGGCGACGTGCTGCGCTCGGTGGTGGTCCTCTGATGGCCGCGCGCATCGACCACCTCGTCACCTCCGGCACCTTCGCCCTCGACGGCGGGGAGTGGGACGTCGACAACAACGTCTGGATCGTCGGCGACGACACCGAGGCGATCGTCATCGACGCCGCCCACGACGCCGACGCCATCGAGACCGCGCTGAACGGCCGTGCCCTGCGCGCCATCGTGTGCACGCACGCGCACAACGACCACATCGACGCGGCCCCGGCCCTCGCCGCCGCCACCGGCGCACCGATCCTGCTGCACCCCGACGACCTGCCGCTGTGGAAGCGCACCCACCCGGACCGCGCCCCGGACGGCGAACTGACCGACGGTCAGGAGCTGCGGATCGCCGGCACGACGCTCACGGTCCTGCACACCCCGGGCCACGCGCCCGGCGCCGTCTGCCTGTACGCCCCCGGGCTGACCACCGTCTTCACCGGCGACACGCTCTTCCGGGGCGGCCCGGGAGCCACCGGACGCTCCTTCTCCCACTTCCCCACGATCATCGACTCGATCAGGGAACGGCTGCTCACGCTGCCCCCGGAGACTAGCGTCCGCACCGGACACGGCGACTCCACCACCGTCGGCGCGGAGGCCCCGCACCTCGACGAATGGATCGCCCGCGGCCACTGAGAGCCTGTCGGGTGGCCTCTGACCGGGCGGCCACGCCCTGGCGCGCACACTTCCGGCGTTGCCGAAATGCCCTCGTAGCTCCACTACGAGGGCATCCCGGCGCCTTGGAATCGCACGCACCATGCCGCGTCCGCTTTCCGGTCGAAGGTCACCCGACAGGCTCTGAGGCCGGGCGGCGCACACCGGTCCGGGCCCGCGGAGGTCACCCGGTCCCGGACCGGTGGGGCCCGCCGGTCACCGCTCCGGCCACGCGGAGAGCCGCAGCCCGCTCTCGAAGCGGCGCGGCTCGCCCGTGACCGGATCGGTGAACTTCAGCAGGCGCGCGAGCAGTTGGAGCGGACGCGACCAGTCGTCCGCATCGCCCTCCGCCTCGACCACCGGATAGACCGGGTCGTCGACCAACGGCAGCCCCAGCCCGTTCATATGGACCCGCAGCTGGTGGGTGCGTCCGGTGGCGGGCAGCAGCCGGTAACGGCCGAGGCCCGCCCGGTGCTCCAGCAGCTCGATCCGGGTCTCGCTGTTCGGCTCGCCCGGCTCCTCACGCGCGGCGACGACCCCGCGTTCCTTCACGATCCGGCTGCGCACGGTCCGGGGCAGGACCAGCCCGGGATCGTACGGCGCCACCGCCTCGTACTCCTTGCGCACCAGCCGGTCCCGGAACAGCGTCTGGTACGCGCCCCGCTCCTCGGGCCGCACCACGAACAGGACCAGTCCCGCGGTCAGCCGGTCCAGCCGGTGCGCGGGCTGCAGCGCGGGCATGTCCAGCTCGCGGCGCAACCGGGCCACCGCCGTCTCGGTGACATGACGTCCGCGCGGCGTCGTCGCCAGGAAGTGCGGCTTGTCGGCGACGACGAGATGCGCGTCGCGATGGACGATCCCGACCTGGAACGGCACCGGCTCCTCCGGCGCGAAGTCCCGGTGGAACCAGAGGTACCGCCCCGCGGCGTACGGTTCGTCGGCGGACACGGGACCGCGCACGGACACGAACCGCCCCTCGGCGAACATGGCGTCCACCCGCTCCGCCCCGACCGCGCCCGCGAACCGTGCCCGCAGATGATCCCCGACCGTCGCCCACCGCCCCTCCGGGTCCTCCGGAAGCCGCACCCGCACCGGATCGATCCCGTCCCGCTGGGGCAGCGGCGCGGGCGGAGGCTTCGCGCGCCCCCTCATCGGGGCGCGCCGTCCGGTACGGCGGTGGGCATGGCACGGACTCCTCGTGTCCTCGTCCGGGGGGCTCGCCCAGTATCCCCGGTCGTCCCGGCCCACCGGAGCACCGCCCCCGCCCCGCGGGACGAAGAGCGGGCCCGCTCCGCCTGGGAAGCCGACGCGGTCGATCGGACCGTCGCGCACGCGGTACGCGGTACGCGGAGCGCGGCCCGCGCCCACTGCACCGCATCCGACCGGACGGAACCGTTCCGCGGCCGACTGCGTGTCGGGGTATTCGGGGTATGTCGTGAGCACCGCAGAAGGGAACGCCTTGCACACCACAGGACCACGCCCGTCCCGCCGCACCGCCCTCGTCATCGGCGCCGGCGCGGCGCTCGCCGCCGCGCTGCCCCCGGCACTCGGCGGCACCGCGTACGCCTCGACCGGCGGCTCCGTCGCCTCGCGCCTGGCGCAACTGGAGCGGGAGCACACGGCCCGGCTCGGCGTGTACGCCCACCACACACGCACGCGGAGAACGGTGGCCTACCGGGCGGACGAGCGCTTCCCGATGTGCTCGTTGTTCAAGACGATCGCCGCCGCGGCCGTGCTGCGCGACCTCGACCACGACGGCGAGTTCCTGGCCGAGCGCATCCACTACACCCGCCGGTACGCGGAGGACTCGGGGTACTGCCCGATCACCGGCGAGGACGAGAACATCGCCCGCGGCATGACCGTCGGGGCACTGTGCGACGCGGCCATCCGCCACAGCGACAACGCCGCGGGCAACCTGCTCCTGCGCGAGCTGGGCGGACCGACCGCCGTCACCCGCTTCTGCCGTTCGACCGGGGACGGCCGCACCCGGCTCGACCGCTGGGAGCCCGAACTGAACTCGGCGGAACCGTGGCGCACCACCGACACCACCACCCCGCGTGCCATCGGCCGCACCTACGCGAATCTCACGCTCGGCGACGCGCTCTCGCCCCGGGACCGGCGCCGCCTCACCGGCTGGCTGCTGGGCAACACCACCAGCGACGAGCGGTTCCGCGCCGGCCTGCCCGCCGACTGGACCGTCGCCGACAAGACCGGCGGCGGGCGGTACGGCGGCAGCAACGACGTGGGCATCACCTGGCCTCCGGGCGGCGCTCCGATCGTGATGGCCGTCCTGACGACCAGGTACGAGGAGGACGCGCAGGCCGACAACGCACTGGTGGCCAGGACCGCATCCCTGCTGGCCGAGGTGCTCGCCTGACGGGGAGGCCGGGGCCCGGGACGTCGGTGGACGGCGTGCCGGGCCCATGGGCCGTGCGCTCGCACGACCCCGCCCGAAACAGCAGAAAACCCCAGCTGAGCTGGGGTTTTCAGTGGTGTCCGAGGGGGGACTTGAACCCCCACGCCCGATAAAGGGCACTAGCACCTCAAGCTAGCGCGTCTGCCATTCCGCCACCCGGACCAGGTGTCTGTCTCGCGGGACTCGCCCGTTCCGACGTGGAAAACAATAGCAAACATCCGGGGGTGCTCGATCACGCCGGGGGAGTGTGAAGGGCACATGACGAGAGATGGAGGGCCTTGGGCGGGCGGACGGAGCGGGAGAGGATGAGGGGGAGGGACACAGCGACAGTGGAAGGAAGCAGTGTGAGCGAGACCAACACGGCCCGGACCGTCCCGGGCGAGGACGAGGTCGTGGACCTCTGTCGTGACCTGATCCGCATCGACACCAGCAACTACGGGGACCACTCGGGACCGGGGGAGCGCGGCGCCGCCGAGTACGTCGCGGAGAAGCTGGCCGAGGTCGGGCTGGAGCCGCAGATCATCGAGTCCCACAAGGGCCGGGCCTCGACCGTGGCCCGGATCGAGGGCGAGGACCCGTCCCGTCCCGCGCTGCTCATCCACGGGCACACGGACGTGGTGCCGGCCAACGCCCACGACTGGACCCACCACCCGTTCTCCGGTGAGGTGGCGGACGGCTGCGTGTGGGGCCGGGGCGCGGTCGACATGAAGGACATGGACGCGATGACCCTCGCGGTCGTCCGCGACCGGCTGCGCAGCGGCCGCAAGCCCCCGCGTGACATCGTGCTGGCGTTCCTCGCCGACGAGGAGGCGGGCGGCACGTACGGGGCGCGGTATCTCGTGGACAAGCACCCCGGTCTCTTCGAGGGCGTCACCGAGGCGATCGGCGAGGTCGGCGGCTTCTCCTTCACGGTGAACGAGAAGCTGCGGCTCTACCTCGTCGAGACGGCCGAGAAGGGCATGCACTGGATGCGGCTCACCGTGGACGGCACCGCCGGTCACGGCTCGATGACCAACGACGACAACGCGATCACCGAGCTGTGCGAGGCGGTCGGACGGCTCGGGCGGCACAACTGGCCGGTCCGGGTCACCAAGACCGTGCGGTCCTTCCTCGACGAGCTGTCCGACGCGCTCGGTGTCCCGCTCGACCCGGAGAACATGGAGGCCACGCTTCCCAAGCTCAACGGCATCGCCAAGATGGTCGGCGCCACGCTCCGCAACTCCGCGGCCCCCACCATGCTCGGCGCCGGCTACAAGGTGAACGTCATCCCCGGACAGGCCGTGGCCCACGTCGACGGCCGCTTCCTGCCCGGCTTCGAGGAGGAGTTCCTGGCCGACCTGGACCGCATCCTCGGCCCCCGGGTGAAGCGGGAGGACGTGCACACGGACAAGGCGCTGGAGACCAGCTTCGACGGCTCGCTCGTCGAGGCGATGCAGGCGGCCCTCAAGGCCGAGGACCCGATCGCGCGTGCGGTCCCCTACATGCTCTCGGGCGGTACCGACGCCAAGTCCTTCGACGACCTCGGCATCCGGTGCTTCGGCTTCGCCCCGCTGAAGCTGCCCCCGGAGCTCGACTTCGCGGGCATGTTCCACGGCGTGGACGAGCGGGTGCCGGTGGACGGTCTCAAGTTCGGCGTGCGGGTGCTCGACCGTTTCATCGACAACTGCTGAGCCTGCGCGGCCTCCGAGCAGGGACGAGCGACGCCGGTCCGCTCCTGTGTCACGCAAATATTCGCCAATGTGTGCGCATTCGACCGGAACGAGTGAAAGGAACCATACGCTCGTAGCCCGATTAGCTCGTCCTCGTTACAGGTGATGCGGTCCGCGGCTGGGACCGCATTGCCAACTAGGAGGAAACAATGATCAAGAAGGTCGTCGCTGCTGCGGCCGTGACCGGTGGTCTGGTGCTCTCGGGTGCGGGCATGGCCGTCGCGGACTCCGGTGCCCAGGGCGCCGCCATGGGCAACCCGGGTGTCGTCTCGGGCAACGTCGTCCACGTGCCCGTGCACGTCCCGGCCAACGTGTGCGGCAACACGGTCGACATCGTCGGGCTGCTGAACCCCACCTTCGGCAACCCCTGCGTCAACGCCTGACGTTGATGGGTCAACCCGTGAGGGTTTGAATCCGGTCGGCCCCGGAGTGCACGCCATGCGCTCCGGGGCTGCTGGGTAGTCCGCCCCCCGCTCGATCGAGCCCGGGGGTATTCCGGAAGGCAGAAGGCAGGAAAGAAGTTATGCGACAGGTCACGCGCAAGGGCCTGATCACCATGGCGGCGGCGGGCGGTGCGCTCGCGCTGAGCGGTGGGTACGCGCACGCGGACGCCGGAGCGTCCGGCGGCGCGGTGAATTCCCCGGGGGTACTTTCGGGGAACTCCGTCCAGATCCCGGTCCACGTCCCGGTCAACGTCTGCGGAAACTCCGTGGACGTCGTGGCGCTGATCAACCCCGCGTTCGGGAACACCTGTGGAAACGGTTCGCAGGGGGCCTCCGCGGGCAAGCACGCCTCCGGCAGCCAGGTGTCCGGCGACCTCACCGAGGCGAGCCGGCCGGGAACGGGCAAGCACCGGGCCCCGATCGACGGCGGGGCAACGGCCCAGGGCGTCGCGAAGGGTTCGCCGGGCGTGCTGTCCGGGAACAGCATCTCGGCGCCGATCGACATCCCCGTGAACGCCTGCGGGAACAGCGTCACCATCGGCGGACTGCTCAATCCCACCTTCGGCAACGAATGCGGGAACGGCACGGACGTCGTCACACCGCCGGTCAAGCCGGTGAAGCCGGTCACCCCGGTCACCCCGGTCACCCCGGTCACCCCGGTCACCCCGGTCACGCCGGTCACCGAGCACAAGCCGCCGGTGCCGGGCCCGCGGGAGGTGCCGAACGTGCCCGAGGCGCAGAACGCGCCCCAGCTCGCCCACACCGGGGCGGGCGGTGCCGAACTGCTGATCCCGGCGAGTGCGGGCCTGCTGCTGGCGGGCGTGGGGACGGTGTTCTACCGCCGCGCCCGTCTGTCCGCGTAGCGGGCCGGGGCGGCGAAGCGAGAGGGGCGGGACCCGCGGCAGCGGGGCCCGCCCCTCTCACCAGGTGGCGCGTAGCTGGCGGATGATCCGCCGCCGCAGTCGCACCCTGCGGCTGCCGTCGTGGCGCAGCGTCAGTCGGTCCAGTTCCCAGTGCCCGTACTCGGCATGATCGGTCAGCAGGCGTGCGGTCTCCTTCCGGGACACCCCGCGCGGTACGTACACATCGACAAATTCGTATTCCGGCATCGGATCCATTGTGCGGGCAGAGGCCCGGTACGGATAGCGTCTGCACCATGTCTGATGCTGCGCAGCCCACCGCTGCCGAGGTACGCGCCGCCGCCGAAGCCATCAAAGCCGCGCTCGACCGTCACCTCGACGCGGTCGAGCGCCGGACGGGGGACGACGATCCCGCCGTCTACGACGCGTTCAACGCACTGGCCGCCGCCGCCGAGGTCTACGACGAACTGCTCTACGACCGCTACGACGAGGTCACCCCCTTCGAGATCCCGGGTGCGGACGGCTCCCTGCCCCCGTACACCGGCCCCGAGGAACCGAACGCGCTCAGCGTTCTGATCCGGCGGGACTACGCCGTGGTGGAGCCACCGCGGCTGTTCGCACAGGCACAGCGGATCGCCGACCTCGATCCCGACGACCGGGCCACCGGGAGCGCCGCGGTCGTCGGCTCCAGCGTCCACGCGGCGCTCGGAGTGCTGTTCGGGGAGTACGAACCGGACGAGATCGCCTCCCGGCACGCCGAGTTCGGGCTGGAGGAAGGGGACTCCACGCTCTGGGTCACGGCCGTGGAAGAGCCGCCGGAGGCGGGGGAGTGGCTCGACGCACCGTTCGAGGACGCGGATCCGCAACTCGTGGTGTGCCGTTTCGACGTCAGCTCCGTCTTCGACGAGGACGACGCCGACGAGGAACCGGCGGGATTGGTGGCGGACGGCTCCTGACCCGTGCCGTCGGCCGGGTCCGTACCCCCGTGCGCCCGGCCCGTCCCGTACCCGACGCCGGAATCGGCCGGGGGTACGGGACGACGGGTGGCCCGGTCAGCGGGCCGTCGCCTCCAGGAGGCCGCGCAGCCGCGTCGTGCGGTCCTGGGCCGGGGGTTCGGCGACCGCGCGCGGGAGAGCCTGGTCCACGCCGTGCACCACGGAGAGGTGCCGCTCGGCCCGGCCGAACGCGGTGTACACCCAGGGGCGGCTCAGCCCCTGCGCCGCGTCGCCCGGCAGCACGACGACCACCGCGGGCCACCGCGTCCCGGCCGCCTGGTGGGCGCTGAGGGCCCAGCCGTGCCGCACGGACGACGCCACCCGCTGCTGGGGGACGACGATCCGCTCGCCCGCGCAGTCCAGGTGCAGGCCCTCGGCATCGGCCGAGACGACCGTGGCGGGCACGGTCCTGCCGGGCGCCGGGACGTGGACGACCCGGTCGCCCGGGTCGAATCCGCCGGACCGTCCCGGACCGGGGTTGAGCCGCTGCTTGAGGGCCGCGTTCAACGCGCGGGTGCCCGCAGAGCCGCCGTGGCCGACGGTGATGACCTGGGTGTCGGCCGAGGGGATGCCGAGGGCGCGCGGCACCGAGTCCGCGACCAGCTGCACGGTGCGGTGCACAGCCTCGCCCGCGTCGCGCACGGGGACGATCACCACTTCCCGGCCCGGCGCCTCGACCTGGTTCAGCTCACCGATGCCAATGCCCGAGACCAGTTCGCCGATCGGTCCCGGATCCGGTGTGCGGGAGACGACCTGCGGGCAGGCGCGGGCCGCCAGCACATCCGCGAACACCCGCCCCGCACCGGCAGATCCCAGCACGCCCGGATCGCCGCTGAGCACCAGCCGGGTGCCGTCGGCCAGGGACTCCACGAGCATCGCGGCGGACTCGACGTCCACCTGCGGGGCGTCCAGGACGACGAGCAGGTCGACGGCGATCGCCCCCTCCTCGTCCCGTCCCGGGCCCTCCGCGCCGGAGAGCAGCCCGGCGAGGGTGACGGCCGCCGCCGGATCGCCGGTCGCCTCGGCCAGCCTGCGTCTGCCGTCGACGCCGTGTGCGGTGCCCAGGACGCGCAGACCCAGCGTGCGGGCGGCGACGAGGAGCGCGGCGGGTTCGGCACGGGCCGCCTCGCCGCCGGTGTGCGCCACGACGCCGTGGGCCGCGACCACGCGGATCAGCTCGGCCGCCGACGGGGAGTCCGCGGCCGCGGCCGCCTCCGTCCAGTCGGTGCCCTTCTCGCAGGCGTGGGCCAGGCGGGCCAGACCGTCGGCGAGGCTCTCCTCGGCGAGCGCGTACCGGTCGAGCCCGAGCAGCACCCGGACAGGTTCCCGCCCGGACGAGTCGTCCTCTTCCATGTCCTCGCCGGACTCGGGGGCGGGGACCGGGCCGCCGTCCCCGGCCTCGTCCTCCTGGAACACGAGGACCGCGCCCGCGGCGACGGCGTGCCGCACGGCCGCCTCCGGGTCGGACACCGCGTGCTCGGCGAGCGCGGCACGGACCGCCGTCGCCTCCATCGCCGTGTGTCCCCGCAGTGCGGCCCGCTCCAGCAGCCGGCCGATCAGAGCGGTGGTCCTGCGCTCGTCGTCCGGGCCGCATCCGGGGCCCAGCAGGGCCCGCGCGAAGGCGTCGGCCTGCTCGGGTCCGACCCCGGGCACGGCGAGCATCCGCCACGGATCCTCGCGCAGGACCCCGGCCGCCTGCGGGCCCAGTGCCTCGGCCGCCGGTCCCGCGAGCGCTCGGGGAGCACCGCCCTCGGCCAGCACGGCGGCCACCTCGGCCACCGTCTCCGGGGCGGGTCCGCGGGGCGCGGGCGCCGGCTCGGGCGGCCGGGGGCGCGTCGGCGCGGGGGCCGGAGCGGGCCGCCTCGGCGCGGTGGCGGGCGCGGGCGAGTCGAAGAACGCGGCGGCGGTCTTCTCGCCGCTCTCCACGGCACGCACGGCGGCCAGCAGATCGGCCGCCGTGCCGCTCAGCTTTCCGCCGGCCGGGATGGGGCCCGCCTTCTCGGCCTTGCGCTTCTCGATCCGCTCCCTGAGCTCGCGCTGGGCGGCGAGCTCGGCCTCGGTCTCCGAGAGCGGCGCGGCGGCCTCTTCGCCCCCGGCGGTCTCCTCGCCGGGCGTCCCCTCGGCGTCGGGGGCGCTTCCGCCCGCGGACTCCCCGTCCTCGGGGGTCTTGTCGTCCCCACCGTCCGGGGTCGCCTCCTCGGCGGCGGCGACGTCGTCGGCCGTCGCGGCTCCTTCGTGTGCCTCCCCGCCCTCGCCCCGCACGGGTGGTGAGGGCGGGGAGGGAACGGTTGCGGGGTCAGCGACGGCGCCTGCGTCGTCGGCGGCCGGGGAGCCGGGGGTGTCTCCCCCGGGAAGCGCGGTCACAGCGTGCTCCAGTCCTGGTCGGGATAGCGGTGCACGGGCGCCGACACGTCGTCGAGCGCCTGGCAGATCTCGTCAGGAAGACTAAGCGTCTCCACCGACAATGCCTCCGTCAGCTGCTGCGCGTTGCGCGCGCCGACGATCGGGGCCACCACCCCCGGCCGGTCCCGTACCCAGGCCAGTGCCACCTGGAGCGGCGTGGTGGCCAGACCGTCCGCCGCCGTGGCCACCGCGTCCACGACGCGGGCCGCCGCGTCGTCCAGATACGGCTCGACGAACGGAGCGAGCAGTTCCGAGGCGCCGCGCGAGTCCGCGGGAGTGCCCGTGCGGTACTTCCCGGTCAGCACTCCCCGGCCCAGCGGCGAGGAGGGGAGCAGCCCCACGCCCAGGTCGAGGGCGGCGGGCAGCACCTCGCGCTCCACGCCCCGCTGCAACAGGGAGTACTCCATCTGGGTGCTCGCCAGGCGGGTGCGCACGCCGGGCGCGGCCAACTGCCAGGTCGCCGCCTTCGCCAGCTGCCAGCCGCAGAAGCTCGACACCCCCGCGTACCGGGCCCGGCCGCTGGACACCGCCAGGTCCACCGCCTGAAGCGTCTCCTCCAGCGGGGTCGCCGGGTCGAAGGCGTGGACCTGCCACAGGTCGACGTGATCCGTGCCGAGCCGGTCCAGCGAGGCGTCCAGGGCCGCCAGCAGATGCCCCCGGGAGCCGTTGAACCTGCGGTACGGGTCGGCGACACTGCCCGCCTTCGTCGCGATGATCAGCTCGTGCCGCGGCACGAGGCCGTCGGTGAGCCGTCCGAGCAGGTACTCGGCCTCCCCGCCGCCGTACACGTCGGCCGTGTCGATCAGGGTGCCGCCCGCCTCCCAGAACGCCTTCAGCTGTTCGGCGGCGTCGTGCTCGTCGGTGTCCCGTCCCCAGGTGAGGGTGCCGAGCCCGATCCTGGACACGCGAAGGCCGGTGCGGCCGAGATGCCTCTGCTCCATGGGCGCTGAGATTACTGGCCAGAACCCCACGGGGCGGAGGGCTGTGGACAACCCGGTTCCGGGTCGCCCCTGCCGCGAGGGGCCGACGGGCGCTAGAGTCCAGGACCCAGAGACGTTACTGATCGGTAAGGGGAGCGGCTATGCGGCTCGGCATCAATCTCGGTTACTGGGGCGCGGGCATGGACGGCGACAACCTCGCCGTGGCGCAGGAGGCCGACCGGCTCGGCTACGACGTCTGCTGGGCGGCCGAGGCGTACGGCTCCGACGCGCCGACCGTGCTGTCCTGGGTGGCGGCCCGGACCGAGTCCATCGACGTGGGTTCCGCGATCATGCAGATCCCGGCCCGCCAGCCCGCGATGACGGCGATGACCGCCGCCACCCTCGACTCGCTCTCCGGAGGCCGCTTCCGGCTCGGCCTCGGTGTGTCGGGGCCCCAGGTCTCCGAGGGCTGGTACGGCGTGAAGTTCGACAAGCCCCTGGCCCGCACCCGGGAGTACGTCGAGATCGTCCGCCGGGCGATGTCCCGTGAACGGCTGACGTACGAGGGGCGGCACTGGACGCTCCCGCTGCCGGACGGTCCGGGCAAGCCCCTCAAGCTCACCGTCCACCCGCAGCGCGAGCACATTCCCCTCTACATCGCCGCCATCGGCCCGAAGAACCTGGAGCAGACGGGCGAGATCGCCGACGGCGCCCTGCTGATCTTCCCCGCGGCCGAGCACCTGGAGGAGACCGCGGTCAAGTACCTGCGGGCCGGGCGCGAGAAGGCCGGGCTGACCATGGACGGCTTCGATGTGTGCCCGACGCTGCCGCTCGCCGTCGGCGACGACGTCGACGCGCTCGCGGACATCTTCCGTCCGTACACCGCGCTGTACGTGGGCGGTATGGGCAGCCGCGACCAGAACTTCTACAACCGGCTCGCACGGCGGATGGGCTACGAGAAGGAGGCCGTCGAGATCCAGGACAAGTACCTGTCCGGCGACAAGAACGGCGCCGCCGCCGCCGTCCCGCACGAGCTGATCGACCGGACCACGCTGCTCGGCCCGGTCGAGCGGATCGCCGAGCGGATGCAGGCGTACGCCGCCGCGGGCGTCACGACGCTCACCCTGGCCCCGGCCGGATTCACGCTCGACGAGCGGATCGCGGCGCTGCGGGCCGGCACGGAGGCGCTGGAGCGGTCCGGCCTCGCGTGACACGGATCCACGGACCCCGGGACCACGGGCTCCGGTAGGCATCGCGGCCGTGGTGGGGGCTCGGGGGTCTCCCCGCCACGGCCGTCACGCGGAACAACGCCCCCGGCGGCGCGCGGTTACGCCCGCCCGGCCCGCCGTCCCTCGGAGGTGAAAGGTTTCGGCCACGGCGGCCGCACGGGTTCGGCGGCCCGTCCGGCGTAGCCGGAGGCCGTTCCTGTTGCCCGGGCGGACGCGCCGCATTTGACTGGCGATGGGTCGAAGCCGGTACGGAGGTGGCTGTGGTGCTCTCGGCAAGGGACCTGTTCCAGGAGATCCTCGACGAGGACGAGTCGTTCCGGCTGTTCTGCTCCATCGCGGCCGGCGGCGAGGCCCAGGGCGGCTGGGAGAACGGCCGGATCGCGGCCCTCGTTCCCGAGAGCCAGCGGGCCCTGGCACCCAGGATCGCCCGGCACGGCGCCGACGAGGACAAGCACGGACGGATTTTCCACGCACTGCTGAGGAAGCGCGGACTGCGCCCGGTCGAGGTCCCGCCCGGGACCGACTACACGATGCTGCTGGAACGGCGGGGCATCGGCCTCGCCCACGAACGGCTGGCGCGCCGGGATCCGCTCACCGAGCGCGACATCATCACCTACCTCGCCCACAGCCGGGTCACCGAGCAGCGCGCCTCCGAGCAGATGGCGCTGCTGCGACGGCACTTCGGCGACCACCCCGGCATCGGCCGCGCGCTGCGGATGATCGCGGACGACGAGGACAACCACCTGGCGTACTGCCACGAGGAACTGCTGCGCCTCGCCGGGGCCGGACACGGCCGTACGATCCAGCGACTGCTGCGCGAGTGCGCGCTCGCCGAGATCCGGGTGTACCGCGACGTCAGCCTCGCCGTGATGGACCACATGGGCCGCATCCTCGGCTGGTCCCGGACCAGGGCGTCCGTGCTGGCGGCGGGGATCCACCTGGTCCACGCGTACGAACGGCTCGGGGGATGGCGGCGCATGGTGCGCCTGGAGCAGCCGGAGCGCCGCGACGCGCTGGGCGGGCCCGTGCCGGGCGAGGCCGAGCCTTTCTGACCGGCACCCCCGCACCGGACGGTCGGGCAACGCCGCAAGCGCACGCACCATGCCGCGTCCGCTTCCCGGCCGGACACCCGGTGGGCCCTCAGAGCCAGCCGCGGCGCTTGAAGAGCCGGTGCAGCCCGAAGACCACGGTGGCCATCAGCACGATCACCGCCGGGTACGCCCACACCCGGTCGAGCTCCGGCATGTGCTCGAAGTTCATGCCGTAGATCCCCGCGACCATGGTCGGAACGGCGGCCATGGCCGCCCAGGCCGAGATCTTGCGCATGTCGTCGTTCTGCCGCACGCCCACCTGGGCCAGATGAGCGGACAGGATGTCCGAGAGCAGCCGGTCCAGCCCCTCCACGTACTCGTTGGCCCGCGTCAGGTGGTCGTTCACGTCCCGGAAGAACGGCTGCGAGTGCTCGTGGACGAACGGCACGTCCGCGCCCGCCAGCCGGGCCATGGGCGCGTTCAGCGGGCCGGCGGCACGGCGGAACTCCATGATCTGCCGCTTGAAGGTGTAGATGCGGGACGCGGTGTTCTTGGTGTTCGCGGAGCCGGTCGGCGCGAACACCTCGGTCTCCAGCTCCTCCAGGTCGTTCTGGAGCTCGCCCGCCACCTCGATGTAGTGGTCGACGACGGCGTCGCTGATCGCGTACAGCACCGCGGTCGGCCCGTGCCTGAGCACCTCCGGCTCCGCCTCCAGTCGGCGCCGTACCGCGGCGAGCGGCGCACCCTCCCCGTGCCGGACCGTCACGACGAACGAATCGCCTATGAAGGCCATCAGCTCGTCGGTGGTGACCGTGTCGCTGAGGTGCTCGTACACCACCGGCTTGATCACCGCGAACAGCGAGTCGTCGTACACCTCCAGCTTGGGCCGCTGGTGGGCGCTCAGGGCGTCTTCCACGGCCAGCGGGTGGAGCCCGAACTCCTCGGTGACGCGCTCGATCTCCCGCTCCGTCGGCTCGTACAGCCCGATCCAGAGGAACGCGTCCCCGGCGGCCCGTGCCTGCGCGAGGGCGTCGGAGAGGTCGGCGGGGCCCTCGGTACGGCGCCCGTCCCGGTAGATCGCACAGTCCACAATCACGGCGCGCATTCTTCCCTGCCCCGCACTCCCTCGCATCCCGGCCCGCTCCGCGCGACCCCGCGGCGGCCTACGCTGGCCTCTATGCCCACCCTGATCCTCGTACGCCATGGACGCTCCACCGCCAACACGGCCGGGGTGCTCGCCGGCCGTACCCCGGGGGTCGCGCTCGACGAGCGCGGCACCGCGCAGGCCGCGGCGCTCCCCGGACGGCTGGCCGTGCTGCCCCTCGCCGCCGTCGTCACCAGCCCCCTCCAGCGCTGCCGGGAGACCCTGCGCCCGCTGCTCGACGCCCGGCCGGACCTGGTGGCGCACACCGAGGAACGGATCAACGAGTGCGACTACGGGGACTGGTCGGGGCGCAAGCTGGCCGAACTCGCCGACGAGCAGCTGATGAGCGTCGTGCAGCGGCACCCGTCGTCGGCGGCGTTCCCCGGCGGCGAGTCCCTGCGGGCCATGCAGGCACGCGCCGTGGACGCCGTACGGGACTGGAACGCGCGGATCGGGTCCGGGCACGGCGACGACGCCGCCTACGTGATGTGTTCGCACGGCGACATCATCAAGGCGCTCGTCGCCGACGCGCTCGGCATGCACCTCGACCTCTTCCAGCGGATCCACGTGGACCCCTGTTCGGTCACCGCGATCCGCTACACGCGTCTGCGGCCGTTCCTGCTGCGGCTCGGCGACACCGGGGACCTCGCCTCCCTGGCACCGCGCGAGCGGACGGACGGGGCGGAACCGGCCGCGCACCCGGCCACCGGCACCGAAGCCGACGCGGAGGTCGGAGGCGGCGCCGGGGCGCCGTGATCGCTTCGCGCAGTAGGGTGGACGCGCCGTGGGCGCCCGGACCGGGACGGCCGGCGGCCCCGGCCACCCCATTCCCCATTCGCCGCCGATCTTCAAGGGAGACAGGACGTGTCCCGTCAGGTGTTCCTCTACGACCCCCCGGACCGCTTCGTGGCCGGCACGGTCGGGTTGCCTGGACGTCGTACGTTCTTCCTGCAGGCATCCTCGGGCAGCCGCGTCACCAGCGTGGCCCTGGAGAAGACTCAGGTCGCCGCACTCGCCGAGCGCATCGACGAACTGCTCGACGAAGTGGTCCGGCGCACCGGCGGCAACTCGCCGGTGCCCGCCGTCGCGCCCATGGACGTCACCGACACCGCCCCCCTCGACGTGCCCGTCGAGGAGGAGTTCCGGGTCGGCACGATGGCGCTCGCGTGGGACGGCGAGGAACAGCGCATGATCGTCGAGGCGCAGGCCCTGGTCGAACTGGACGTGGAATCCGACGAAGACCTCGCGGAGGCCGAGGAACGGCTGCTGCAGGACGAGGAGAACGGTCCTCCGGTCCTCCGGGTCCGTCTGAGCGGAGCACAGGCGCGGGCCTTCGCCAAGCGCGCCCTGGACGTCGTGAACGCCGGGCGCCCCCCGTGCCCGCTGTGCAGCCTGCCGCTCGACCCGGAAGGACACGTATGCCCGCGCCAGAACGGATACCGCCGCGGAGCCTGACCGACGCCGACCCGGTCACCGTGCTGACCGAGGGTCGGCTCACCGTCCGCGGACAGGTCCGCGGGGCGTCCAACGCGGTGCTGCACTGCGCGGTCTCCCACGAGGGCGCGGAACTGGCCTGCGTCTACAAGCCCGTGGCCGGCGAACGGCCGCTGTGGGACTTCCCCGACGGCACCCTCGCCCAGCGGGAGGTGGCCGCGTACGAGATCTCCGAAGCGACCGGCTGGGGACTCATACCCCCCACCGTGTTCCGTGACGGTCCGTACGGCGAGGGCATGTGCCAGCTGTGGATCGATGCCGGGCCGGACGGCGACGGGCACGCCGAGGACGGGCGGCGTCCGCTGCTGGCGCTGGTCGAGGACGACGAGCCCGGCGAGGGCTGGAAGGCCGTCGTACGCGCCGAGATCGGGGAGGGCAGGACGGCCCTGCTGGTGCACGCGGACGACCCGGAGCTGCGGCGGATGGCGGTCCTCGACGCCGTGATCAACAACGGCGACCGCAAGGGCGGCCATCTGCTGCCCGCGCCCGACGGTCGGCTCTACGGCATCGACCACGGTGTGACCTTCAACACCGAGGACAAGCTGCGCACCCTGCTGTGGGGGTGGGCGGGGGAGCCGCTGACGGCCGAGGCCGTCGGCGTCGTGGACCGGCTGGGCACGGAACTGGCGCCCGGGACCCCGCTCGTCACCCGGCTGGGGGAGCTGATCACCGAGGCCGAGATCGAGGCGCTGCGGGGCCGTGTGGGCGGGCTGCGGGCGTCGGGACGACACCCGCAGCCGAGCGGCTCGTGGCCCTCGATCCCCTGGCCGCCGGTGTGAGCCGGTGCCCTGGGCCGCCGGTGTGAGCGGTGGCGCCGGGGCGGGCGCGAGCGGCGGACCGGCGCGAACGTGTCCGGCGCGGAAGACCGTCCGAGCGGCCCGGGGCGTTCCCGAGTCGGGCGACGGCCCGGCGCGGGGCACGCCGGTGCGATGCCCGCGGAGAACAGGCCGATTCGGCGGTCGTGCGGCAGAAGACGGGCGGGGCCCGTGCGCGTCCCCGGGGCACACGCGGTCCCCGGCGCCGCCTTCCCGCCGGGCAGGAGCAGACGGGGCCGCTTCGCGCAAGAACGCCTCTTCGGCCAGGATCCGGTATCCGGTTCGTATCCGGAACGTGCATCCGGTTAGTCTCGTTGCATGCATGCCTGGCCCGCTTCTGAGGTCCCCGCCCTGCCCGGCAAGGGCCGCGACCTTCGGATCCACGACACCGCGACCGGCGGACGGATCACTCTCGAACCCGGTCCCGTCGCCCGCATCTACGTCTGCGGCATCACGCCGTACGACGCGACCCACATGGGTCATGCGGCGACCTACAACGCGTTCGACCTCGTTCAGCGCGTGTGGCTCGACACCAAGCGGCAGGTCCACTACGTGCAGAACGTCACCGACGTGGACGACCCGCTGCTGGAGCGGGCCGTGCGCGACGGCCAGGACTGGACCGAGCTCGCCGAGCGCGAGACGGCCCTGTTCCGCGAGGACATGACCGCTCTGCGCATGCTCCCGCCGAAGCACTACATCGGCGCGGTGGAGGCGATACCGGGCATCGTCCCGCTCGTCGAACGGCTCAGGGACGCCGGTGCCGCCTACGAACTCGACGGCGACGTGTACTTCTCCGTCGAGGCCGACCCGCACTTCGGCGGCGTCTCCCGCCTCGACGCCGAGGCGATGCGGCTGCTGTCCGCCGAGCGCGGTGGCGACCCGGAGCGCCCCGGCAAGAAGAACCCGCTCGACCCGATGCTCTGGATGGCCGCCCGCGAGGGCGAGCCGAGCTGGGACGGCGGCTCGCTCGGCCCCGGACGGCCCGGCTGGCACATCGAGTGTGTCGCCATCGCGCTGGACCACCTCGGGATGGGCTTCGACGTCCAGGGCGGCGGGTCCGATCTCGCCTTCCCGCACCACGAGATGGGCGCCTCGCACGCCCAGGTCCTGACCGGCGAGTACCCGTTCGCCCAGGCGTACGTGCACGCGGGGATGGTCGCCCTGGACGGCGAGAAGATGTCCAAGTCCAAGGGCAACCTGGTCTTCGTCTCACGGCTCCGCCGCGACGGCGTGGACCCGGCGGCGATCCGTCTCGCCCTGCTCGCGCACCACTACCGGTCCGACTGGGAGTGGACCGACCAGGTGCTCGCCGACGCGGTCGCCCGGCTCGGACGCTGGCGCTCCGCCGTCTCCCGCCCCGACGGACCGTCCGCCGAGGTCCTGGTCGAGGAGGTCCGCGAGGCCCTCGCCGACGACCTGGACGCACCGGCGGCACTGGCCGCCGTGGACCGCTGGGCCGAGCGGCAGCACGCCGAGGGCGGCACGGACGAGGGCGCGCCCGGACTCGTCTCGCGCACCGTCGACGCGTTGCTGGGTGTCGCGCTGTAGCACCCGCGCGGGGGCGACCCGCCGATTCCCTCGACCGACGAACCGGCCCCGGACTTCGTGACGAAGTCCGGGGCCGGTTCCGTTCCGTTCCGGGGTCCGAACCCGGACCCGGGGCACGCGTCCGGGGCAGGTGCCCCGGGCCGCGGGAACCTCAGTCGTCGGGGGACTCCTCCGAGGACCGGGCCGGGCCGTCGTCGCCCTCGCCGTCGTCGGCGGCGGTGTCCGGGCGGGCGGACCCGTTCGCGGGCGGAGCGCCGGGGGCCGTCCGGCCCTCGCCCTCCGGCCGCGGCGACTTCGCCGGCCGGTTCCGGCCACCGGAGGTGTCCCGCAGATACGCGGTGTCGCCGCTCTCCGTCGCGTGTCCGCCGGGGGCCTGTCCCGGACCGGCGTCCCGTCGGCGCAGATAGCGTTCGAACTCGCGGGCGATGGCCTCGCCGCTCGCCTCGGGAAGCTCCGCGGTGTCCCGGGCCTCCTCCAGCGTCTGCACGTACTCCGCCACCTCGCTGTCCTCGGAGGCCAGTTGGTCGACCCCGAGCTGCCAGGCGCGCGCGTCCTCGGGCAGTTCGCCCAGCGGGATGCGCAGACCGAGCAGGTCCTCCAGCCGGTTGAGCAGCGCGAGGGTGGCCTTCGGGTTGGGCGGCTGCGACACGTAGTGCGGCACCGCGGCCCACAGACTGACCGCGGGCACGCCCGCATGGGTGCACGCCTCCTGGAGGATGCCGACGATGCCCGTCGGACCCTCGTACCTGGTCTCCTCCAGGTCCATGGACCGGGCCAGGTCGGGGTCGGAAGTGACCCCGCTGACCGGCACCGGCCGGGTGTGCGGGGTGTCGCCGAGCAGCGCTCCCAGGATCACCACCATCTCCACGCCCAGCTCGTGGGCGAAGCCCAGGAGCTCGTTGCAGAACGAGCGCCAGCGCATGGACGGCTCGATGCCCCGGACCAGGACGAGGTCGCGGGGCTGCTCCCCGCCGACGCGGACCACGGAGAGCCGGGTGGTGGGCCAGGTGACCTTGCGCGTACCGCCGTCCAGCCAGATCGTGGGCCGGTTGACCTGGAAGTCGTAGTAGTCCTCGGCGTCCAGTGCCGCGAACACCTCTCCCTTCCACTCCCGGTCCAGGTGCGCGACCGCCGTGGAGGCGGCGTCACCTGCGTCGTTCCATCCCTCGAACGCGGCCACCATGACCGGGTCGATCAGCTCGGGAACCCCCTCGAGCTCGATCACCCAGGCCTCCTTCCGAAGTTCCCTTGCGTACGCAACAACCTTACGGCTTCCGGCCACCTCCGACGCAGCCCTCGCACACGGCGGGGTGAACCCGTCCTCGGGATCCCGGGCGCCCCGGCGTTCGCGGCGGCGCGGTGCGGGTCCGCCCGCCGGCCGGTGTCAGGGGGCGGGGTCCGGCCCCCGCCCGGCCTCCCGCGACGTCGACCGCAACCACTGCTCCACGCCCGCCACATGCACTGTCGCCCAGGACCGCGCGGCCTCCGCGTCCCGGTCGCGCAGCGCGGACAGGATCGCCCGGTGCTCGTACAGCGTCCGGCCGATCGCGTCCTCCTGCGTCAGGCCGCGCCGGACCCGCGCCCGGAGCGTCGGGCCCGTCAGCCCGTCGAGCAACGAGCAGAGCACCGTGTTCCCGGACGCCCGTACGATCCCGCGGTGGAACTCCAGATCGGACGCGACCAGTTCCTCCACCGAGGGGGCTTCCCCCAGGGCTTCCAACGCCGCGTCCAGAGCGTCCAGTTGGGCCTCGGTGATCCGGGCGGCGGCCATCGCCGTCGCCGCCGGTTCCAGGATCCGGCGCACCGCGAGGAACTCCAGCACCGTGTCGTCGCGGTGGAAGTCCACCAAGAAGCTCAGCGACTCCAGCAGCACCTGGGGGTCCAGGCTGGTCACGTACGTGCCGTCGCCCTGCCGCACGTCCAGGATCCGGATCAGCGACAGGGCGCGTACGGCCTCCCGCAGGGAGTTGCGGGAGAGCCCCAGTTCCGCCGCGAGTTCGCTCTCCCTGGGAAGCCGGTCGCCGGGCCGCAGCGCACCCGAGACGATCATCCCCTTGATCTTCCCGATCGCCTCGTCGGTGACAGTCATGACGCTCCTCCTGGGAACGGACCGGAATCAGACGTCCGATGCGTCCCGTCATTATGCGGTCCGGGAAGGGGCGATCCCGCGGTTTCGGGAAGGGGCGACGGCGCGGTTCCAGGAGGGCCGGAGAGGCCCACCGGCCGTCGGGCCCGGGGGTCGGTCCCAGCCGGTCGACGCCTTCCTCGGTCCGCAGCCGCCGCAGCAGTTCGTACTTCTCCTGCCGGGGGCCCACCGGCGTTCCTCGTCGAGCCCGAAGAGGGCGAAGCGTCCGGCGTCCGCGCCCTCCCCGAGGACCGGTTCGATCCGGCCCTGGAGATCTGGCCGAGCGTGGCGAAGTCCTCGGCGGGGCATGGCCGATGAGGGAGAGCACCGAGAACTTCACGCCTCGACCGTCCCGGCGTCGTATTGCGCCCGTACGGCGGTCGTGCGGCGCGTTCGGACCGGCGCGTTCGCCGCGTGACGGGGCGTGGGACGGGGCGCGGACGGGGCGGTCCCGCCGTGGGAGCCGCCCCGTCCGCGCCATGCGCGTCTCGTCGTGCGCGCCTCGCACGTCCCGTCAGCCGCGGTCGCCGAGCACGGACTCGACACCGGCCCGGATCTCGTCCGTGGCCAGGCCACGGATCGTCAGGGTCGTACGGCGGCGCAGCACGTCGTCCGCCGTCTCGGCCCACTCGTGGTCGCGGGCGTAGGCGACCTGCGCCCAGATCTCCGGCGCGTCCGGGTGGATGCGCTCGGCCAGCGCCGGGTTCTCGTTCGCCAGCCGCGCGATGTCGAAGGCGAGCGAACCGTAGTGCGTGGCGAGGTGGCGCGCGGTGTCCGCAGCCATCCGGGGGCCGGGCGCGGCGCCGTCGATCAGCAGCCGGTGCGCCACCGCGTTCGGGTTGGCGATGCCGGGCAGCGGCAGCTTCCTCGGCAGGTGCGATATCGGCTCCACGCCGCTGCCGAGGGGGTGCCCGGGGAGGGCGGCCAGCTTGGTCATCACCGTGCGGCCGATGTGGCGGAACGTCGTCCACTTGCCGCCCGCGACCGACAGCATCCCGCCGCGGCCCTCCGTGACGACCGTCTCGCGCTTGGCCTTGGAGGTGTCGCCGGGTCCGCCGGGCAGCACCCGCAGACCCGCGAAGGAGTACGTGATCAGATCGCGCGACAGCTGCTGGTCCTTGATGGAGAACGCCGCCTCGTCGAGGATCTGGGCGACGTCCTTCTCGTCGACCGCGACGTCCGCGGGATCGCCCTCGTACTCCTCGTCCGTCGTGCCGAGCAGCAGCATGTCCTCCCACGGCAGGGCGAACGTGATGCGGTACTTGTCGATCGGGGTCGCGAGCGCGGCGTTCCACGGACGCGTGCGCTTGAGCACCAGGTGCGCGCCCTTCGACAGGCGCACCGACGGGGCCGCCTTCGGGTCCTCCATCCTGCGCAGGTGGTCGACCCACGGCCCGGTGGCGTTCAGCACGAGACGGGCGTCGATGCCGAACTCCGTGCCGTCCAGGCGGTCCTGCAGATCGGCGCCGGTCACCCGGCCCTTGGTGAACCGCAGCCCGGTGACCGCCGCGTGGTTCAGGACCACGGCGCCCGCGTCGACGGCCGCGCGGACCGTCATCAGCGCCATCCGGGCGTCGTTCATCTGGCCGTCGCCGTAGACCGCCACGGCCCTCAGGTTGTCCGTGCGCAGCTCCGGCACGTCGCGCTGCGCCTTCTGAGGGCTGATCACGTGCCCGACCCCGTCGCGGAACGCGGAGAGCGCCGAGTACGCGAACACGCCCGCGCCGAGGACCGCGGCGCCGTGCGGGCCGCCCTTGTAGACCGGCAGGTAGAAGGTGAGCGGATTGGCCAGGTGCGGCGCCACCTCGCGGGACACCGCGCGGCGCTCGAAGTGGTTCTCCGCGACCAGCTTCACGGCACCGGTCTGCAGGTAGCGCAGACCGCCGTGGAGCAGCTTCGAGGAGGCGGAGGAGGTGGCGCCGGCGAAGTCGCCGGCGTCCACCAGAGCCACCCGCAGCCCGGACTGCGCGGCGTGCCAGGCCGTGGAGATGCCCAGGATGCCGCCACCGATCACCAGGAGGTCGTACGCAGCCTTGGACAGCTGCTCCCGAGTCTCGGCACGGCTCGGGAGGGAGCCGGAGGCCGGGTGTGTCCCGAGGGCCGGGACGCTCTGCAGGGTGGTCATGTCGCTTACTCCTCGTGTTCGATCCAGCCCATGGTCCGCTCCACGGCCTTGAGCCAGTTCTTGTACTCGCGGTCGCGGGTGTCCGCGGCCATGCGGGGGGTCCATTCGGCGGCCCGGCGCCAGTTGGCGCGCAGGGCGTCGGTGTCCGGCCAGAAGCCGACGGCGAGACCGGCGGCGTAGGCGGCGCCGAGGCAGGTCGTCTCGGCGACCATGGGCCGCACCACGGGCGCGTCCAGGAAGTCGGCGAGCGTCTGCATCAGCAGGTTGTTGGAGGTCATGCCGCCGTCGACCTTGAGGGCGGCCAGTTCCACGCCGGAGTCCTTGGTCATGGCGTCGGTGATCTCGCGGGTCTGCCAGGCGGTGGCCTCCAGGACGGCGCGGGCGATGTGCGCCTTGGTGACGTACCGGGTCAGGCCGGCGATGACGCCGCGCGCGTCGGAGCGCCAGTAGGGGGCGAACAGGCCGGAGAACGCGGGCACGAAGTACGCGCCGCCGTTGTCCTCGACCGACGACGCCAGGGTCTCGATCTCGGCCGCGGACTTGATCAGGCCCATCTGGTCGCGCATCCACTGGACGAGCGAACCGGTGACGGCGATGGACCCCTCCAGGGCGTAGACCGGCTTCTCGTCGCCGATCCGGTACCCGACGGTCGTCAGCAGTCCGTTGTACGAGTTGACGGGCCGTTCACCGGTGTTCATCAGCATGAAGGTGCCGGTGCCGTACGTGGACTTGGCCTCGCCCTCGGAGAAACAGGTCTGGCCGAAGAGGGCCGCCTGCTGGTCGCCGAGCGCGGAGGCGACCGGGACGCCGGCCAGGACGCCGCCCTTCGCGCTGCCGTACACCTCGGCGGAGGAACGGATCTCGGGCAGGATGGCCGCCGGGATCTCCATGGACGCGAGGATCTTCTCGTCCCACGCCATGGTGTGCAGGTTCATCAGGAGGGTGCGCGAGGCGTTCGTGACGTCGGTGACGTGGACGCCGCCGTCCGTGCCGCCGGTCAGGTTCCAGATGACCCAGGAGTCCATGGTGCCGAAGAGGATGTCGCCGCGCTCGGCGCGCTCGCGCAGCCCCTCGACGTTGTCCAGCAGCCAGCGCACCTTGGGGCCCGCGAAGTACGAGGCGAGCGGCAGACCGGTCTCGCGGCGGAAGCGGTCCTGGCCCACGTTGCGGCCGAGCTCCTTGCAGAGCGCGTCGGTACGGGTGTCCTGCCAGACCAGGGCGTTGTGGACGGGCTCACCGGTGTTCCGGTCCCAGAGCAGCGTGGTCTCGCGCTGGTTGGTGATGCCGATCGCCTTCACGTCGGCGGCGGTGATGCCCGCCTTGACGACGGCCGCGGCGACGACCTCCTGGACGTTCTCCCAGATCTCGGTCGCGTCGTGCTCGACCCAGCCCGGCTTCGGGAAGATCTGCTCGTGCTCCTTCTGGTCGACGGAGACGATCCGGCCGTCCCGGTCGAAGACGATGCACCGGCTGGAGGTGGTGCCCTGGTCGATGGCGGCGATGAACGGGCCGGAGGTGTGTGAGTCGGTCACGGTGTGCTCCCGGAGGTCTGTGTGGTCTTGGGGGGTCGGGGCTCGGTGCGTCATGGATCAGGCGAAGGCGACGTTGTAGAGCCCGCCCGCGATCGCGCCGCCGATGAGCGGTCCGACGACCGGGATCCATGCGTAGCCCCAGTCGGAACCGCCCTTGTTCGGCAGCGGCAGCAGCGCGTGAACGATACGCGGACCGAGGTCGCGAGCCGGGTTGATCGCGTAACCCGTCGGGCCGCCGAGCGAGAGCCCGATGCCGACCACGAGCAGGGCGGTGACCAGCGCGCCGAGGGTTCCCAGGCCGTTGCCGTCGTTGTTGAGGCCCTGGGTGAGGATCACCAGGACGAGCACCACGGTCGCGATGACCTCGGTGACCAGGTTCTGCGCCACGTGCCGGATCTCGGGGCCGGTCGAGAAGATGCCGAGCACCGGGCCCGCCTCCGGGGCGGCGGCCTGGCCGACCATGCCTTCTTCACCCTTCCGGCCCACGACCCCGGGATCCGTCAGGTGCGCGCGGAACTGCCCGTAGTACGTCAGCCAGACCAGCACCGCGCCGATCGCCGCGCCGAGCATCTGGGAGGCGATGTACAGCGGCACGTCGCTCCACTCGGTGCCGCCCTTGATCGCGAGGCCGATCGTGACCGCCGGGTTGAGGTGCGCACCGGACACGCCACCGGCCAGGTACGCCCCCGCCAGCACGGCGAACCCCCACCCGAAGGTGATCGCCAGCCATCCGGCGTTCTGCGCCTTGGAGCGCTTGAGCGTGACGGCGGCGCACACACCACCGCCCAGGAGGATGAGCACGGCGGTACCTATGGTCTCGCCGATGAAGATGTCGGAGCTGGACACCCGCGACTCCTTTGTCCTTGGTCCAGGTAAGCCGAACCCCGGGTCCCTCCGGTGGTCCGCGCCCTCGTGCGAGGGCGTTCTCCGGCCTGGAGCGCTGTCACACCATAACGCTTATTTCCGTTAGTTGTTCGACAATGCCGACCGGTGAACGGCAATGCTTCCCGGCGGTGGTTCGGTCGTCAAGAGTTGTGTGGCCCAAAACTCGATCGTTACCCTCGCGGTCCGCCGGTCGGCAGGGGCCGCCGCGTCGGCCGACGGGCCGCCGCGCTGTCGTGCTGTCGTGGTGCCGCCCGGTCCGAGGCCCGGGGCGGCGACGGAGTGCGGGTGCGGGCGGTGCGGGGTGCGCCCCGCGCGTGGCGGGGCCGCGTGGAGGTACGGGCCCGGCATGGTGCCGGTGGCGTTGCGCCCCGCGCGTGGCGGGGCCGCCGTCCGGTGCGTCCGTTCCTGCGGCGGCCCGCCGCGTATCACCGGCCGCGGATCAGAAGCGTCCGGCGCCCAGGTCCCGGGAGACCGCCCGCGCGCAGTCCCGCACCGCCGCGATCAGCTCGGGCCGCAGCTCCCCGTCGGCGCAGACCCGCTCCACCGCGCCCGTCACCGCCACCGCGCCCACCGGCATCCGCCGCCGGTCGTGGATCGGGGCGGCCACCGCGGCCACCCCCTCCCAGGTCTCCTCCACGTCCGCCGCCCAGCCCCGGGCCCGGACCAGGTCGAGCATCGACTCGAAGTCCTCCGTGCCGGTCACGGTGCGCGGGGTGAAGGGCTGCCGCTCGGCCTCCAGGGCCTCGGTGTGCGCCACCGGGTCGTACGCCGAGAGCACCTTGCCCAGGGCGGTGGAGTGCAGGGGCTGCATGGCCCCGACCTCCAGGACCTGGCGGCTGTCGTCGGGGCGGAAGACGTGGTGGACGACCAGCACGCCCTGCTGGTGCAGCACGCCCAGATGGACGCTCTCGCCGCTGGAGCGGGCCAGGTCGTCCGTCCAGACGAGCGCGCGGGCCCGCAGCTCGTGGACGTCCAGATAGCTGTTGCCCAGGCGCAGCAGCTCGGCGCCCAGCTGGTAGCGGCCCGACGCGGCGTCCTGCTCGACGAAGCCCTCGTGCTGGAGCGTGCGCAGGATGCCGTGCGCGGTCCCCTTGGCCAGACCCAGCGAGGAGGCGATGTCGGACAGTCCCAGCCGCCGCTCGCCGCCCGCCAGCAGGCGCAGCATCGCCGCCGCTCGTTCCAGCGACTGGATGTTCTTGGCCATCGCGCCGTACTCCTCCACCTGTGGTTCGACGATGCTGAACACTATCGGTCGATGCCGACCGGCGCTCGATCACGGAGGAAAACCGCCGTGGCCTTCCGCACCGTCCGGATCCGGACACCGCCCGCCACAGCATGCCGTCCGTTCCGTGGGACGGAGTGACGGCCCCGGCCGCCCCCCGGCTAGGCTGGCCTGGTGCGCCTTCCACCGAAGACGCAAAGCCGACAGCCGTCGCATTCCAGGGAGTACATCCATGGCCTCGTTGCCGACCCCTTCCGCCGACAGCCGCCACCGCGCAGACGCGCTGCGCGAAGCCCTCGTCACCCGGGTGGTGGTGGCCGACGGTGCCATGGGCACCATGCTCCAGGCGCAGGACCCCACCCTCGAGGACTTCCAGAACCTCGAAGGCTGCAACGAGATCCTGAACATCACGCGCCCCGACATCGTGAGCTCCGTGCACCGCGAGTACTTCGCCGTCGGCGTGGACTGCGTCGAGACCAACACCTTCGGAGCCAACGCCTCCGCCCTGGGCGAGTACGACATCGCCGACCGCATCCAGGAGCTCTCCGAGTCCGGCGCCCGCATCGCCCGCGAGGTCGCCGACGAGTTCACCGCCGCCACCGGACAGCAGCGTTGGGTCCTCGGCTCCATCGGCCCCGGCACCAAGCTGCCGACCCTGGGCCACGCCCCGTACACGACGCTGCGGGACGGCTTCCAGCGCAACGCGGAGGGCCTGATCGCCGGCGGTGCGGACGCGCTCATCATCGAGACGACACAGGACCTCCTGCAGACCAAGGCCGCCGTGCTGGGCGCCCGGCGCGCCCTGGAGGCCACCGGCAGCGACCTCCTGATCCTGGTCTCCCTGGCGTTCGAGACCACCGGCACCATGCTGCTCGGCTCCGAGATCGGCGCCGCGCTCACTGCGCTGGAGCCGCTGGGCGTCGACATGATCGGCCTCAACTGCTCCACCGGCCCCGCCGAGATGAGCGAGCACCTGCGCTACCTCACGCGCCACTCCCGCATCCCGCTGCTCTGCATGCCCAACGCAGGCCTGCCGGTGCTCACCAAGGACGGCGCGCACTTCCCGCTCGGCCCCGAGGGCCTCGCCGAGGCCCAGGAGACGTTCGTCCAGGAATACGGGCTCTCCCTGGTGGGCGGCTGCTGCGGGACGACCCCGGAACACCTGCGCCGGCTCGTCGAGCGCGTCCGCGGTGCCGCTCCCGCGCCGCGCGACCCGCGCCCCGAGCCGGGCGCCGCCTCCCTGTACCAGGCCGTCCCGTTCCGTCAGGACACCTCGTACCTCGCGATCGGCGAGCGCACCAACGCCAACGGCTCCAAGAAGTTCCGCGAGGCCATGCTGGAAGCGCGCTGGGACGACTGCGTGGAGATGGCGCGCGACCAGATCCGTGAGGGCGCGCACATGCTCGACCTGTGCGTGGACTACGTCGGCCGCGACGGCGTCGCGGACATGGAGGAGCTGGCCGGACGCTTCGCCACCGCCTCCACCCTCCCGATCGTGCTGGACTCCACCGAGGTGCCGGTGCTGCGCGCCGGTCTGGAGAAGCTCGGCGGCCGGGCCGTCCTCAACTCCGTCAACTACGAGGACGGCGACGGCCCCGAGTCGCGCTTCGCCAAGGTCGCCGCCCTGGCCGCCGAGCACGGCGCCGCGCTGATCGCGCTGACCATCGACGAGGAGGGCCAGGCCCGTACCGTCGAGCACAAGGTCGCCGTCGCCGAGCGGCTGATCGCCGACCTGACCGGCAACTGGGGCATCCACGAGTCGGACATCCTCATCGACTGCCTCACCTTCACCATCTGCACCGGTCAGGAGGAGAGCCGGGGCGACGGCATCGCCACCATCGGCGCCATCCGCGAGCTCAAGAAGCGCCACCCCGAGGTGCAGACCACGCTCGGCCTGTCCAACATCTCCTTCGGGCTCAATCCGGCCGCCCGCACCGTCCTCAACTCGGTCTTCCTCGACGAGTGCGTCAAGGCCGGTCTCGACTCCGCGATCGTGCACGCCTCCAAGATCCTGCCGATCGCGCGCCTCGACGAGGAGCAGGTGAAGGTCGCCCTCGACCTCGTGTACGACCGCCGCTCCGAGGGCTACGACCCCCTCCAGAAGCTCATGGAGCTGTTCGAGGGCGTCAGCACCAAGTCGATGAAGGCGGGCAAGGCCGAGGAGCTGGCCGCCCTGCCGCTGGAGGAGCGGCTGAAGCGCCGCATCATCGACGGCGAGAAGAACGGGCTGGAGGCCGACCTCGACGAGGCCCTGCTCACCCGCCCGGCGCTCGACATCGTCAACGACACCCTGCTCGACGGCATGAAGGTGGTCGGCGAACTCTTCGGTTCCGGCCAGATGCAGCTGCCGTTCGTGCTCCAGTCCGCCGAGGTCATGAAGTCGGCGGTGGCCCACCTGGAGCCCCACATGGAGAAGTCGGACGCCGAAGGCAAGGGCACCATCGTGCTTGCCACCGTGCGCGGCGACGTCCACGACATCGGCAAGAACCTCGTCGACATCATCCTGTCCAACAACGGCTTCAACGTCGTCAACCTCGGCATCAAGCAGCCCGTCTCCGCGATCCTGGAGGCGGCCGAGGAGCACAAGGCCGACGTCATCGGCATGTCCGGCCTCCTGGTCAAGTCCACCGTGATCATGAAGGAGAACCTGGAGGAGCTGAACCAGCGCAAGCTGGCGGCCGTCTACCCGGTGATCCTCGGCGGTGCCGCGCTCACCCGGGCCTACGTCGAGCAGGACCTGCACGAGCTGTACGAGGGCGAGGTCCGCTACGCCCGGGACGCCTTCGAGGGGCTGCGCCTGATGGACGCCCTGATCGCGGTCAAGCGGGGCGTGCCCGGAGCGGTCCTCCCCGAGCTCAAGCAGCGCCGGGTGCCCAAGCGCGACACCGCCGTCCTGGAGGTCGACGAGCCGGAGGAGGGCGTCCGCTCCGACGTCGCCGTCGACAACCGGGTCCCCGAGCCCCCGTTCTGGGGCACCCGGGTGGTCAAGGGCATCCAGCTCAAGGAATACGCCTCCTGGCTGGACGAGGGTGCGCTCTTCAAGGGGCAGTGGGGCCTCAAGCAGGCGCGTGCCGGCGACGGACCCACGTACGAGGAACTGGTGGAGACCGAGGGCCGCCCCCACCTGCGCGGCTGGCTCGACCAGCTCCACACCGAGAACCTGCTGGAGGCGGCCGTCGTCTACGGCTACTTCCCGTGCGTCTCCAAGGGCGACGACCTGATCGTGCTCCACGAGGACGGCTCCGAGCGCACCCGCTTCACCTTCCCGCGCCAGCGCCGCGGCCGCCGCCTCTGCCTCGCGGACTTCTTCCGCCCCGAGGAGTCCGGAGAGACGGACGTGGTCGGGCTCCAGGTCGTCACCGTCGGTTCGCGGATCGGGGGCGAGACCGCCAAGCTGTTCGAGGCGAACGCCTACCGCGACTACCTGGAGCTGCACGGCCTGTCCGTGCAGCTGGCCGAGGCACTCGCCGAGTACTGGCACGCCCGGGTCCGCTCCGAGCTCGGCTTCGGCGGCGAGGACCCGGTCGAGGTGGAGGACATGTTCGCGCTGAAGTACCGGGGCGCGCGCTTCTCGCTGGGCTACGGGGCCTGCCCCGACCTGGAGGACCGGGCGAAGATCGCCGAGCTGCTGCGGCCCGAGCGGATCGGCGTGCACCTCTCGGAGGAGTTCCAGCTGCACCCGGAGCAGTCCACCGACGCGATCGTCATCCACCACCCGGAGGCGAAGTACTTCAACGCGCGGTAGGACGGCGTTCGACGCGCGGTCGCGCGACACGCCGTAGACTGGTCGGTCCAGTGCAGGCCGGTCGCCCTTCCCACGGGAAACGGCGGCCGGCCTTCTCGTCCCTCACGGAAGGTGTGCCGGATGACCAGCACGGTCCCCGCGTCCATGACCCGCACGGCCGAAGGCGCCGCGCTGCAGGCCGTCCTGCTCGACATGGACGGCACCCTCGTCGACACCGAGGGCTTCTGGTGGGAGGCCGAGGTGGAGGTCTTCGCCGAGCTCGGCCACCAGCTCGACGAGGCATGGCGCGACGTGGTGGTCGGCGGACCGATGACCCGCAGCGCGGGCTACCTCATGGACGTGACCGGCGCGGACATCACCCTCGCCGAGCTCACCGTGCTGCTCAACGACCGCTTCGAGAGGCGCCTCGACCGCGGCGTGCCGCTGATGCCGGGGGCGAAGCGGCTGCTGGCGGAGCTGGTCCGGCACGACATCCCCACCGCCCTGGTCTCCGCCTCGCACCGGCGGATCATCGACCGGGTGCTGGAATCGGTGGGCCACCACCACTTCGCCATGAGCGTCGCGGGCGACGAGGTCACCCGCACCAAGCCGCACCCGGAGCCCTACCTGACCGCCGCCTCCGGCTTCGGGGCCGAACCCGGACGCTGCGCGGTCATCGAGGACACCGCCACCGGAGTGGCGGCCGCGGAGGCGGCGGGCTGCCGGGTGGTCGCCGTGCCCTCCGTCGCGCCGATCGCCCCGGCCGACGGCCGGGTGGTCGTGCGTTCGCTGGAGGAGGTCGACCTCGCCTTCCTCCGGGGCCTGATCAGATGAACACGTGATCAATTCCCGGGATTTCCTGTGAACGAATCGAAAGAACTCGGCGGGAGCTCGTGCTTTTCCTGTCGCACCCGCGTGGGAAAATCCCGGACGGACGAACAGGGGAGGAATTGGAGCGGGCGTGAGGTTGGTCACCGAATTTCTCACGGAAGACTCCCAGGATCTTCCCTGGTGCCCCTTTTGCCGCTTTGGATTGTCCCGTTTGGTCCCTTTCTGGGGGGGTGAATTCCGGGGCAGGGAAATCGGCTCGCCGTCATTCTCCATAACCGTCCGGTCACGCGTCGTGCGGCGGCGACCGGGCGTGACCGGCCCGGCCCGCTAAGGTCGCTCTCCCGATGCCCGGACGAGGGAGAGCCACCGAGATGAAACGCAAGACCCTGGTGCTGCCGACCGTCGCGTGCGTGCTCGCGCCCGTGCTCGCCGGGTGCGGCGCGTCCGAGGACGACGGCGGCCGGGCCGCGATCGTCCTCGGCACCACCGACCGGTTCGTCGCGACCGAGGACGACCCCGCGCCCTTCGACCCCGCGGTCGGGTACGACGCGGGCGTGTGGAACGTCCTCCGCCAGACCGTCCAGTCCCTCCTGCACGTACCGCGCGGCGGTGGCCGACCGGTGCCCGAGGCCGCGGAGAGCTGCGGCTTCACGGACACCCAGAACGAGAGCTACCGCTGCAGGCTGCGCCCCGGCCTCACCTTCGCCGACGGCACCCCCGTCACCCCCGACGACGTGAAGTACTCGATCGACCGGGTCATCGGCATCGACGCCCCGAACGGCCCGGTGGCCCTGCTGTCCGGCATCGACACCGTCGAGACGCAGGGGGAGCGGGAGATCGTCTTCCACCTCCGCGCGCCCGACGCCACGTTCCCGTACAAGCTCGCCACCCCGGTCGCCGGGATCGTGCCGCGTGCCAGGTACGCCGCGAAGTCCCCGCGCACCGGCTTCCAGGTCGACGGCTCCGGCCCGTACACCATGAAGCCGCAGGTCGAGCACGACCGGGTGGTCAAGGTCGTCTTCACCAGGAACCCCCGCTACAAGGGCGACCTGCATGTGCGCAACGACCGGGTCGAACTGGACCTCTTCCCCGGCGCGGACGCGATGGGGAAGGCGTTCGACGACAATCGGATCGACATGATGACCCGCACCATGTCGCCCGAGCAGTCCCGGCGACTGCTCGACGATCCCGCCGACGGCGTCAGGCTCACCGAGATGCCCGGCCTCGCCATCCGCTACCTCGGCTTCGACACCGACGACCCGGCCGTTCGGAACAAGGCGGTCCGCCAGGCCATGGCCCAGGTCGTCGACCGCGGGGAGATCGCGGACAAGGTGTACGGCACCACCGCCGAACCGCTGTACTCGTTGATCCCCTCGGGCATTGCCGCGCACACCAACTCGTTCTACAACAAGTACGGCGAACCCGGCACCGCGAAGGCCAAGGCGATCCTGCGGGCGGCGGGCGTACCCACCCCGGTGAAGCTCACGCTCCACTACACGACCGACCACTTCGGCGCCTCCACCGCCGCCGAGTTCCGGGCCCTGCAGAAGCAGTTCAACGACAGCGGGCTGTTCGACGTCCGCATCCAGGGAACGGACTGGGCCCGGTTCCGGCCGGCGCAAGTGCGCGGAGACTACGCCGTCTACGGATTCGGCTGGTTCCCCGACTTCCCCGACCCGGACAACTACACGGCACCGTTCCTCGACCGGAACAACTTCCTGAACTCGCCCTACAAGTCGGCCCTGGCGCAGAACACGCTCATTCCGCAGACCCGCCGCGAGACCGACCGCAGCGCCGCGGCGAAGACCTTCCGGCGGCTCCAGGACATCGTCGCCGACGACGTCCCCGTCCTGCCCATCTGGCAGGGCAAGCAGTACGCAGCCTCCCGGACGGGACTCAACGGCGTCGAATGGGCGGTCAACTCCGCTGCCGAGATACGGCTGTGGGAGCTGAGCCGCGACGCCGTCTGAGACACGGCGGCACGCGGTCGCGGCCCCGGCCCGACGAACGCGCCCCGGCCCCGGCCGCACACCGGTCACCGGGGCGCAGGCCATTTCACCGGGCGTCGGGGCGCACGCCGGTCACTGGGCGCCGGGTCGCACCAGACCGCTCTCGTAGGCGTACACGGCCGCCTGCACCCGGTCGCGCAGACCGAGCTTGGTCAGCACATGGCCGACATGCGTCTTGACCGTCGTCTCGCTGACGAAGAGGTCCGCGGCGATCTCGGCGTTCGACAGCCCGCGCGCCACCAGCTTCAGCACCTCGACCTCGCGGTCCGTCAGCGTGTGCAGTGTGTCCGGCAGCGGCTCCTCGCCCGAGGGAAGGTGGTCCGCGTACTTGTCGAGCAGCCTGCGGGTGACGCTCGGGGCCAGCATCGCCTCGCCCGCCGCGACCACACGGATCGCCTGCACCAGCTCGTTGGCCGGGGCGTCCTTCAGCAGGAAGCCGCTGGCACCGGCGCGCAGCGCCTCCACCACGTACTCGTCGAGATCGAACGTGGTCAGCACCAGCACCTTCGCCGGACCGTCCCGGTCCGGACCGGTGATCTGCCGCGTCGCCTCCACGCCGTCCATCCGCGGCATGCGGATGTCCATCAGCACCACATCGGGCTGGAGCGCCCGCACCTGATCGAGAGCCTGGAGGCCGTCCCCGGCCTCACCCACCACCGCGATATCGCTCTCCGCCTCCAGGATCATCCGGAATCCGGTGCGCAGCAGCGGCTGGTCGTCGACCAGCAGGACGCGGATTGCCACAAGGTCTCCTCAGGGTCCCTCGACGGTCACGGGCCCGGCGGCCTCGGCGCGGGCCCGGTCCATTCTGCCCTGGACATCCTGACCGGACTCAGCCGGGCGTACCGACAGCGGATACACCGGGGGAGTCCCGCCGAATTCGGGGCAGACCGCCTGGTGGTCGCACCAGCCGCACAGCTTCGTCGGCCGCGGCCGCCACTCGCCCGTCTCCGTCGCGACCCGGATCGCCTCCCACAGCGCCAGCAGCTTGCGCTCGACCCGCTCCAGATCGCCCACCACCGGGTCGTACGTGACGACGTCCCCGCTGCCGAGATAGACCAGTTGGAGCCGGCGCGGCACCACGCCCTTCAGCCGCCAGACCACCAGGGCGTAGAACTTCATCTGGAAGAGCGCGCCCTCCGCGTACTCCGGACGCGGCGCCTTGCCCGTCTTGTAGTCCACGATCCGGACCTCACCTGTCGGCGCCACATCGATCCGGTCGATCACCCCGCGCAGCCGCAGCCCCGACTCCAGCTCCGTCTCGACGAACAGTTCCCGCTCCGCGGGCTCCAGGCGCGTCGGGTCCTCCAGCGAGAACCACCGCTCCACCAGGCGCTCCGCCTCCGAGAGCCAGCGCGCCAGGCGCTCGTCCCCGGCATCCTCCGTGAACAGTTCCGACAGCTCCGGCCTCGACTCCAGCAGCCGGTCCCACTGCGCGGGGATCAGCGCCGTCGCCCTGCGGGTCGTGCGCTCCGCCGCCGGGGCGTCGAAGAGGCGTTCCAGGACCGCGTGCACCAGCGTCCCCCGGGTGGCCGCCTCGCTCGGCTTCTCCGGCAGCCTGTCGATGACCCGGAAGCGGTACAGCAGAGGACACTGCATGAAATCGCCGGCCCGCGACGGCGAGAGGGACGAGGGCGGCTGGGCCGGTCGCGGCAGGGAGGTCATGCGAAGACCCTACGGCCCGCCACGGACATCCGTCGGCTTACCATCGACCACACACCCCCGGACACGGCATGATCGTGAAACAGGGCACCGACCGAAGGGACCTCGTGGACGAGAGCGGCGACAGCGGGCGCCCGCACCCCGGCGCGGGGGGACAGGCCCCCGGGACCGGCCCGGACAAGGGCGGACCGCGCCGCCCCGAAGAGCCCGGAGGCGGCCTCCTCATGGGCCGTCTCTTCGGGGTGCCCGTGTACGTCGCGCCCAGCTGGTTCGTCGTGGCGGCGCTGATCACCTGGGTCTTCGGCGGCCAGCTCGAACGGGTGCTGCCCGAACTCGGCGCGGCCCGCTACCTGGTCTCCCTCTTCTTCGCGATCGCCTTCTACGCCTCCGTGCTCGTCCACGAGCTCGCCCACACGGTCGTGGCGCTGCGCTACGGGCTGCCGGTCCGCCGCATCCAGCTCCAGTTCTTCGGTGGCGTCTCCGAGATCGAGAAGGAGACCGAGACCCCCGGCCGCGAATTCATGCTGGCCTTCGTCGGCCCGCTGCTCTCCCTGGTGCTCGCCGGTCTCTTCTACGCCGGGATGGGCCTGGTCGAACCCGGCACCGTCCCCGGCGTCGTCCTCGCCGGCCTGATGATCTCCAACCTCCTGGTGGCCGCGTTCAACCTGCTCCCCGGTCTGCCCCTCGACGGCGGACGCATGCTCCGCGCCGTCGTCTGGAAGATCACCGGCCGTCCGATGAGCGGCACCGTCGCCGCCGCCTGGGTCGGCCGCGCCCTCGCCGTCGTCACCCTCATCGGCCTCCCGCTGCTCACCCACACCGGCTCCTTCGGGAACGACCCCCGCGACCTCAGCGGCACGGACACCGTCACCGACGCGCTGCTCGCCGCCATCCTCGCCGCCATCATCTGGACCGGCGCCGGCAACAGCCTGCGCATGGCAAGGCTGCGCGAACACCTCCCCGAACTGCGCGCCCGCACCCTCACCCGGCGTGCCGTCCCCGTGGAGGCGGACACCCCGCTGTCGGAGGCCCTGCGCCGGGCCAACGAGGCGGGTGCCCGCGCCCTCGTCGTCGTCGACGGGCACGGCGAACCCACGGGCGTCGTCCGGGAGGCGGCCATCGTCTCCGTGCCCCAGCACCGCCGCCCGTGGGTCGCCGTGAGCGGACTCTCCCAGGACCTCACCGACGGCATGAAGGTCTCCGCCGAACTGGCCGGCGAGGCGCTTCTGGACCGGCTCAGGGCCACCCCCGCCACCGAGTACCTCGTGGTCGAGGAGACCGGCGAGATCTACGGGGTGCTCTCCACCGCCGACGTCGAGCGGGCGTTCGTCGCCGCCCTGGCCAGGCCCGCCGCCTGACCACGGGCCCGGCCGGGGCCCCGCAGCCGCCCGGCTCGCGGCCGGAGCACCGCGAATCACCGGTACGCTGGTCACATGTCTGAACCGACCGGTGCCGCCCGCCGACGCGGGCCCTTCAAGGTCGGGGACCAGGTCCAGCTCACCGATCCCAAGGGACGCCACTACACCTTCACGCTCGAAGCCGGAAAGAACTTCCACACCCACAAGGGTTCCTTCCCGCACGACGAGCTGATCGGTGCCCCCGAGGGCAGTGTTGTCCGAACCACGGGAAACGTCGCCTACCTCGCGCTGCGCCCCCTGCTCCCCGACTACGTCCTGTCCATGCCCCGCGGCGCCGCCGTGGTCTACCCCAAGGACGCGGGGCAGATCCTGGCCTTCGCCGACATCTTCCCCGGCGCCCGCGTCGTGGAGGCCGGCGTCGGTTCCGGCTCGCTGTCCACCTTCCTGCTCCGCGCCATCGGCGAGCAGGGCATGCTGCACTCCTACGAGCGCCGCGAGGACTTCGCCGAGATCGCCCGGCAGAACGTGGAGCGCTACTTCGGCGAACCCCACCCCGCCTGGCAGTTGACCGTCGGCGACCTCCAGGACAACCTCTCGGACACCGACGTCGACCGGGTCGTCCTCGACATGCTCGCCCCCTGGGAGTGCCTGGAGGCCGTCTCCAAGGCGCTCGTGCCCGGCGGCATCGTCTGCGCGTACGTCGCGACCACCACCCAGCTCGCGCGGACCGTCGAGTCCATCCGTGAGACCGGCTGCTTCGCCGAACCGCAGCCCTGGGAGTCGATGATCCGCAACTGGCACGTCGAGGGCCTGGCCGTCCGCCCGGACCACCGCATGATCGGCCACACCGGCTTCCTCGTCACCGCCCGCCGTCTGGCCGACGGCGTGGAGCCCCCGCTGCGCCGCCGCCGCCCCGCCAAGGGCGCCTACGGCGAGGACTACGACGGTCCCGGCAGCCAGAGCGGCTCCTCCTCGCGCGGCTGAGCCCTTCGCGCATCCGAGCGCGGCCGGGCCGCGCAACGTACCGGCGCCGCCGCCGAGTTCCCGGACCGACCCGGGAACTCGGCGGCGGCGCCCCTTCGTTGTCCCTACGGACAGTCATCCGTGCCGACCCCACCGTTTCCACCGCTCCGCCCGGTGTGGCACGATGCTGGCCGCTCCCACGCCGTCGCGGACGCCTCCCGGAGGCCGCGGCCCGGCCCGGGGCATCCTCGTCCACAGGAACCACAGGAGACATCCCGCGTGCAGACCTCCGAGCTCCCGGACCTCGCGCACACCGACAGCAGGCCGCTGCACTGGCTCGCCACCGCGGCGGCCATGGCGGCCGTCGTCGCCGCCGCGGGCATGCTCCAGCCGGAGCCCGCGGCATCCGCGTCGACCCCCCGGACCACCGCGGGGCAGGGACCGGCTCCCGCGGCCGCGCCCGATCCGCTGAGGGCGACCTACCCCCTGGACTGCGGCGGCCTGGAGCACACCGTCGCCCGGCAGGCCGCGGGCGACCTGGACGGGGACGGCCGCCCCGAGACCGTCGCCGTGGTCCGCTGCGCCGCCGGTTCCGGCACCCCGCCCAGCGGCGTCTACGTCCTCACACAGGCGAGCGGGGCCGCGCCCAGGGTCGTGGCGACCCTGGTGGACCCCGCCCAGCAGATGAGCGTCGGCGCTCTGGCGGTGCGCGACGGAGTCGTCTCCGCCACCCTGCTCGGCTACTCCTCCGAGGACGTGCCCCGCTGCTGCCCCGACCAGCGCGAAGCGGTCACCTGGCGCTGGCAGGGCGGCGCCTTCGTCCGCACCGCCGGCACCGCCCCGGCCACCACGGCCGGCGCCTGACCGGTCACGGCGGCCGGAACCGGCACGGCACCGGCCGCCCGGATCCGGTGGATCAGGCGGCCTCGGGGCCGAACACCTCGACCTTGTCCGAGACGCGACGCACGTGAATGCACTCGCCGGGGCATTCCTTGGCCGAATCGACGACGTCCTGGAGCAGCGGCAGCGGTACGGGCGTCGTCGCCCCGCTGTCCTGGAGCAACTCGTCGTCGGCGCTCTTCACATACGCCAGACCGTCGATGTCCAGCTCGAACACCTCGGGCGCGTACTGCACACAGATGCCGTCCCCCGTGCAGAGGTCCTGGTCGATCCAGACTTCCAGATCCTGCGCGTCGCCGCCGGTCGGAGCGTCCTGCTGCACGGTCGTCTCTCCTGTCGTTCCCTGCTTTTCCGAACCAGAAGTGGCCGGCCCTGACGTGTGTTGATCGGTTCGACGATACAACCGGCCGCTTTCCGATGTTGAAGGGTGGGTATTCCCCAGGGACGAGGGGGAACGCAAGGGTGAAGATCGGACACGCCCCGCAGTCTTTGTGATCTAGGGGTTTCAATCATCACCCACCCAGGTAGGGTCAGGAAGCGTCCAGCTCCCCTTGGAGGAGGTGAGGACCGTGGCAGCCCACGACGACGACATCAACCGCGGCATCCGGCCCGGGCGGGGGTCCGAAGACCCAGCCGGCCAGGTCGCCTATCTCGAGCAGGAAATCGCCGTCCTGCGACGTAAGCTCGCCGACTCTCCGCGCCATACGAGGATTCTCGAAGAGCGGATCGTCGAGTTGCAGACCAACCTGGCGGGCGTGACCGCGCAGAACGAGCGGCTCGCCAACACGCTCCGCGAGGCCCGCGACCAGATCGTGGCCCTGAAGGAAGAAGTCGACCGGCTCGCGCAGCCACCGGCCGGCTTCGGTGTGTTTCTCCAGGGAAACGAGGACGGTACCTGCGACATCTTCACCGGGGGCCGCAAGCTCCGGGTGAACGTCAGCCCCAGTATCGAGCTCGACGAACTCCGGCGCGGCCAGGAAGTCATGCTCAACGAAGCGCTCAACGTGGTCGATGCCATGGAATTCGAGCGCGCCGGGGACATCGTCACCCTCAAGGAGATCCTCGAGGACGGCGAGCGGGCCCTGGTCATCGGGCACACCGACGAGGAGCGGGTGGTACGGCTCGCCGAGCCCCTGCTGGACACCACCGTCCGCCCCGGTGACGCCCTGCTGCTCGAACCCAGGTCCGGCTACGTCTACGAAGTGGTCCCCAAGAGCGAGGTCGAGGAGCTCGTCCTCGAAGAGGTGCCGGACATCGACTACGGCCGGATCGGCGGCCTGGGCGACCAGATCGAGCTGATCCGGGACGCGGTCGAGCTGCCCTACCTGCATCCCGACCTCTTCAAGGAGCACGAACTGCGGCCGCCGAAGGGCATCCTGCTCTACGGCCCGCCCGGCTGCGGCAAGACGCTCATCGCGAAGGCCGTGGCCAACTCCCTTGCCAAGAAGGTCGCCGAGGTCACCGGCCAGCCCGCGGGAAAGAGCTACTTCCTCAACATCAAGGGCCCGGAACTCCTCAACAAGTACGTCGGCGAGACCGAGCGCCACATCCGCCTGGTCTTCCAGCGTGCGCGCGAGAAGGCGGGCGAGGGCACCCCCGTCATCGTCTTCTTCGACGAGATGGAGTCCCTCTTCCGCACCCGCGGCTCCGGCGTCAGCTCGGACGTGGAGAACACCATCGTCCCCCAGCTGCTCGCCGAGATCGACGGTGTCGAGGGCCTGGAGAACGTGATCGTCATCGGGGCCTCCAACCGCGAGGACATGATCGACCCCGCGATCCTGCGGCCCGGACGCCTGGACGTGAAGATCAAGATCGAGCGCCCCGACGCGGAGGCGGCGAAGGACATCTTCGCGAAGTACCTCACCCCCTCGCTGCCGCTGCACGCGGACGACATCACGGAGCACTCCGGCTCCAAGGAAGCCGCGGCGCACGCCATGATCCAGTCCGTCGTCGAGCGGATGTACATGGAGTCCGAGGAGAACCGCTTCCTCGAAGTCACGTACGCCAATGGCGACAAGGAAGTCCTCTATTTCAAGGACTTCAATTCCGGCGCGATGATCCAGAACATCGTCGACCGGGCGAAGAAAATGGCCATCAAGGCATTCCTCGAACAGGGCCAGAAGGGCCTGCGCGTCTCCCATCTCCTCCAGGCGTGCGTGGACGAGTTCAAGGAGAACGAGGACCTGCCGAACACCACCAACCCGGACGACTGGGCCCGCATCTCCGGCAAGAAGGGCGAGCGGATCGTATTCATCCGTACCCTTGTCACCGGAAAGCAGGGTGCGGACACCGGTCGCTCGATCGACACGGTGGCGAATACCGGACAGTACCTTTAGAACACGGACCGGCTGCGGATGCCCGGCCGGGCATCCGCAGCCGGTCGCTTTCCGGACAGCTCGCCCGACGGCGTCCCACCGGTGCGGAGTCGCTCTAGGCTCTTGCGTACCGCCCGGTCGCGCACTGCGGGAACGGGCACCGCACACAGGCACCGGACCAGCAGCGGTATGCGAGCGCCGCCCCCGAGGGGAGCGCCCGCCGGGCAAGGAGGGCCGCATGACCGTACGGCGAGTAATGGGCATCGAGACGGAGTACGGGATCTCCGTCCCCGGCCACCCCAACGCCAATGCCATGCTCACCTCGTCCCAGATCGTCAACGCCTACGCGGCGGCGATGCACCGGGCGCGCCGCGCCCGATGGGACTTCGAGGAGGAGAACCCGCTCCGGGACGCCCGGGGTTTCGACCTCGCCCGCGAGGCCGCGGACTCCAGCCAGCTCACCGACGAGGACATCGGCCTGGCCAACGTCATCCTCACCAACGGTGCCCGCCTCTACGTCGACCACGCGCACCCCGAGTACAGCTCCCCGGAGGTCACCAACCCGCGGGACGCGGTCCTCTGGGACAAGGCCGGCGAGCGCATCATGGCCGAAGCGGCCGAGCGCGCGGCGCAACTCCCGGGCGCCCAGCCGATCCACCTCTACAAGAACAACACCGACAACAAGGGCGCCTCGTACGGCACGCACGAGAACTACCTGATGAAGCGGGAGACCCCCTTCTCGGACATCGTGCGCCACCTGACCCCGTTCTTCGTCTCCCGCCAGGTGGTCACGGGAGCGGGCCGCGTGGGCATCGGCCAGGACGGCCACGAGCACGGCTTCCAGATCAGCCAGCGCGCGGACTACTTCGAGGTCGAGGTCGGGCTGGAGACCACGCTCAAGCGCCCCATCATCAACACCCGCGACGAACCGCACTCCGACGCGGAGAAGTACCGCCGGCTCCATGTGATCATCGGCGACGCGAACCTGTCGGAGATCTCGACCTACCTCAAGCTCGGCACCACCGCGCTGGTCCTGTCCATGATCGAGGACGGCTTCATCAACGTCGATCTCGCGGTCGACCAGCCGGTGCGCACCCTGCACCACGTCTCCCACGACCCGACGCTGAAGCAGCTGGTCACGCTGCGCAACGGCCGGACCCTCACGGCGGTGCAGCTCCAGATGGAGTACTTCGAGCTGGGCCGCAAGTACGTCGAGGACCGCTACGGGGCGGACGCCGACGCGCAGACCAAGGACGTCCTGGGTCGCTGGGAGGACGTCCTGGGCCGGCTGGAGAGCGACCCGATGAGCCTGTCCGGCGAGCTGGACTGGGTGGCCAAGCGGGAGCTGATGGAGGGCTACCGCCGCCGCGACAGCCTGGACTGGGACGCCGCCCGGCTGCATCTGGTGGACCTCCAGTACGCCGACGTACGGGCCGAGAAGGGCCTGTACAACCGCCTGGCGGCCCGCGGCAAGATGAAGAGGCTGGTGGACGAGGACGCGGTCGAGAAGGCGCGCACGGCGCCTCCGGAGGACACCAGGGCCTATTTCCGCGGTCGCTGCCTGGAGCAGTTCGCCGACGACGTGGCCGCGGCGTCCTGGGACTCGGTCATCTTCGACCTGCCGGGTCACGACTCGTTGCAGCGGGTGCCCACCCTGGAGCCGCTGCGCGGCACTCGTGAGCACGTCAAGGAACTCCTGGACCGGTGCCGCACCGCGGAGGAGTTGGTCCAGGTGCTGTCGGGCGGCTGAAAGGGCCGCGACCGGGGAATCATGGAGATGACCCCGGGCGTCCCGGCAAGTACCGGGCCGATACCGGACCCCGTGGGTAGGGTCTGAACCAAGTGCTTCGAACCGAGCGGGGTGAGCGAGATGGCGACCAAGGACACCGGCGGCGGACAGCAGAGGGCGACGCGTTCCACCGAGGAGGTCGAGGAGCAGGCGCAGGACGCACAGGCGTCCGACGACCTCAAGGAGCGCCAGGAGAAGCTGAGCGACGACGTCGACTCGGTTCTGGACGAGATCGACGACGTGCTGGAGGAGAACGCGGAGGACTTCGTGCGCTCCTTCGTGCAAAAGGGCGGACAGTAGTTCACGACCGTGAACTCGGGGGAGTGGATGCAGGACGCGCGCGGTACGGGCGGAGTCGGCCCGTACCGCGCGGTCGCAAACGGCGCCGCGAGTCGTGTGGGCCGCCCTTCCCGCTTCTTGTGGATCAGCGCCGCGCGCCGGGTAGGGTCCGTGGCACACACCGCATCGACTGCAATTTCGGCCACCGTCACGTCGGGAGGGACTCCTGACGCCCTGCGCGGGCCGTCGCACACCTGGAGGGAAACGCGTGGAAGCCAACACTCGTAGCACCGGGCGGCTACCGGCTGCCTTCCTGACGCCGGGGTCCTCCTCGTTCATGGAGTTCCTGTCCGCCCACGCGCCCGGGATGCTCCCGGGCAACCGGAGCCTGCCGCCCGTGCAGGGGGCCGTCGAGGCGCCGCACGGCACGACCATCGTCGCGGCGACCTTCCCCGGAGGCGTGGTCCTGGCCGGTGACCGCCGGGCGACCATGGGCAACATGATCGCGCAGCGCGACATCGAGAAGGTCTTCCCCGCCGACGAGTACTCGGCGGTGGGCATCGCCGGCACGGCCGGTCTGGCCGTCGAGATGGTCAAGCTCTTCCAGTTGGAGCTGGAGCACTTCGAGAAGGTCGAGGGCGCCCAGCTGTCCCTGGAGGGCAAGGCCAACCGGCTCTCCACGATGATCCGCGGCAACCTGGCGATGGCCATGCAGGGCCTGGCCGTCGTGCCGCTCTTCGCCGGCTACGACATCGACCGCGAGAAGGGCCGGATCTTCTCGTACGACGTGACCGGCGGCCGGTCCGAGGAGATCGGGTACGCGGCCACCGGCTCCGGGTCCATCTTCGCCCGCGGCTCGATGAAGAAGCTCTACCGCGACGACCTGACGGAGCAGCAGGCCCTCACCCTGGTCGTCCAGGCGCTGTACGACGCCGCGGACGACGACTCGGCGACCGGCGGCCCCGACATGGCCCGGCGGATCTACCCGATCGTCACCGTCATCACCGACGAGGGCTTCCGGAAGCTGTCCGACGCGGAATCCTCCGATATCGCCCGCTCGATCGTGGAGCACCGGATGGAACAGCCCGACGGCCCCCGCGCCGCGCTGCTCTGACCGCCGGTCCCGATGCTTCCCCGACACTCTCGTCACTGACAGAAAGGGACGGACAACCGGTGTCGACGCCGTTCTATGTCTCACCCCAGCAGGCCATGGCCGACCGGGCGGAGTACGCCCGCAAGGGCATCGCCCGTGGACGCAGCCTCGTAGTGCTGCAGTATGCCGACGGCATTGTGTTCGTCGGCGAGAACCCGTCCCGCGCGCTGCACAAGTTCAGCGAGATCTACGACCGGATCGGTTTCGCCGCCGCCGGCAAGTACAACGAGTACGAGAATCTCCGCATCGGCGGGGTCCGCTACGCCGACCTGCGCGGATACACCTACGACCGCGACGACGTGACCGCCCGCGGTCTGGCCAACGTCTACGCCCAGACGCTGGGCACCATCTTCTCCAGCGCGGCCGAGAAGCCGTACGAGGTGGAGCTGGTGGTGGCCGAGGTCGGCACCGAGCCCGAGGGCGACCAGATCTACCGGCTGCCGCACGACGGCTCGATCGTCGACGAGCACGGCTCGGTCGCGGTCGGCGGCAACGCCGAGCAGATCAGCGGTTTCCTCGACCAGCGCCACCGCGACGGCATGACGCTCGCCGAGGCGCTCAAGCTGGCCGTGCAGGCGCTGTCCCGGGACCCCAACGGCAGCGAGCGGGAGATCCCCGCCGAGCGGCTGGAGGTCGCGGTCCTGGACCGTACGCGGCCGCAGCAGCGGAAGTTCAAGCGCATCGTGGGCCGGCAACTGGCCCGCCTGCTGGAGGCGGACGGCGGAGCCGCGCCGACCGACGCCCCCTCCGACGACGAGCCCGGCGAGGCGGCCGCACCGCCCGCGAGCACGACGGACACCGGCAGGCCCGCCGAAGGCTCCGCCGACTCCGGCGGGGACGTGGAGTAGGCAGCCCTCCGGTGCCCCGGTCCGCCCTTCCGGCGGGCCGGGGCACCGTCACGCGTGCCCGGCGTCCTGCGGCGCCGCCGCCGAGGAGCCGCGTGCCACCAGGCGCACGGGCAGGCTCCCCGGTTCGGCGGGGCGACCGTCCAGGACCGCGAGCAGGGCGGCCATGCCGCGCTCGCCCACCCGCTCCGCGGGCAGCCGCACGGTGGTGAGCTCCGGCTCGACGGCCACGGAGAGGGCCAGATCGCTGAAGCCGGTGACCGACAGGTCGTCGGGGACGCGGAGGCCGAGCCTGCGGGCGGTCTTGCAGGCGCCCGCGGCGAGGACGTCGTCGTCGCACACGATCGCCGTGGGACGCGGCCCCGGGGCGGCCAGCGCCCGCTGCGCGGCCTCGCGCCCGGCATGGACGTCGAGCGCCGCCTCGACGGTCCCCACGCAGGTGCCGGGCACCGCCCCCACGGTGTCGTGCAGCGCCCGGGCGCGGACGGCGAACGTCCAGGAGTCGACCGCCGCCGCCAGGTGGACGAAGCGGCGGTGACCGAGCGTGAGCAGATGCTCCGTGACCTGCCGCATGCCGTCGGCGATGTCCAGGTTGACCCGGGCCGCGACACCGGTGTCCACCGGGTCGCTGTCGAGCATGACCAGCGGCAGGTCCGCGCCGCGCAGCGCGTCGAGCGCGCCCGCGGCCATCGACGAGGCGATCACCCCGTCCAGGGAGGCGCGCGCCGAGGCGAAGGGGTCCCTGGCCGGCCCGACGCCCTCCGGGGACGGGTAGAGGACGACCCCGAAGCCGTGTTCCGCGGCGACGGCGGCGGCACCGGTGTGGACGCGGGCGAAGAACTCGTTGGTGAGCGCCGGCACGACCAGCAGCGCCGTCCTGGTGCGGCCGAGGCGCAGCTGGCGGGCGGCCAGGTTGGGCAGGTAGCCGAGGCCGTCGGCGGCGTGCCGCACCCGGGCGGCGGTCGCCTCGGAGACCCGGCCGCGCCACTTGTCCCCGAGCACCAGGGAGACGGTGGCCTGCGAGACGCCCGCGGCCCGTGCGACGTCCCGGCTGGTGGGCCGGGCGGATGCGGGCGGTGGTGCGCTGGTCACTCGGGCCTCCGGGCCGGTCGGGGCAGGCGCCGTGCGGTGGACCTGCGGACTGGGCACATGGTACGTATAACCCTCGTCGTTATACGTAAAACCCCATGGTGCCGGAAGGCACCCGAGGAGAGGGACGGGACATGGCCGCCGGATATCTGGACATTCTCCGGACGCGGCATGCCGCCAGGCTGCTGGTGGGAACCCTGGTGGGCCGGCTGCCCAGCGGCACCGCCCACATCGCGATCGTGCTGTTCACCCGGGCCGAGGGCGGGAGCTACACCCTCGCCGGGGCGCTCGCGGCCGTGTACGGGCTGTCCACCGCGGTCGGGCAGCCGTTGCTGGGCCGGGCCGTGGACCTGTACGGCCAGCCGCGCGTCCAGCTGCCCGCCGCCGTGGTGTCGGCGCTCGGCATGGGGATGCTGGCGCTGACGGGCCCCGGGGCGCTGGCGCCGGCCTTCGCGGCCGTGGTCGTGGCGGGGGTGTTCACCCCGCCGCTGGAGGGCGGACTGCGGGCGCTGTGGCCGTCGGTGCTGGGCGGTGAGGAGCGGGTGCACCGGGCGTACGCCATGGACGCCGTCGCCCAGGAGGTCATGTTCACCCTGGGGCCGCTGCTGGTGACGCTGCTGGTGTCCCTCTGGTCGCCCGCCGCGGCCCTGCTCGTCATCAACGGCCTGGGGGTCCTGGGGGCGTTCTCCGTCGTGCTCTGCGAGCCCTCCCGGGCCTGGCGCTCCGCGCCCCGCGAGGCGCACTGGCTGGGCGCGCTGCGCTCACCGGGGCTGCTGGCGCTGCTCGGCGCGTTCTTCTTCGTCGGGCTCGCCCTGGGATCGATCACCGTCGCCGCGGTGGCGTACGCCGACGACCACGGCCGGGAGTCGGTGTACGGCTGGCTGATGGCCGCGCTCGGCCTGGGCGCGCTGACCGGCGGCGCGGTGTACGGGGCGCGGCAGTGGGCCGGGACCCCGGAGCGCCGGCTGCGGTACCTCGTGGCGCTGCTGGCGCTGGGCTACCTGCCGCTGATGCTGACCCCGGGAGTGGTCGCCATGACCGCCCTGGCGGCCCTCGCGGGCGTCTTCCTCGCCCCCTCGATCGCCTGCTCGTTCATCGTCGTCGACCGGCACGCGCCGCGCGGCACGGTGACCGAGGCGTTCTCCTGGCTGGTGACGACGTTCGGGGTGGGCGCGGCGGTGGGCACGGCCGTGGCGGGCCCGGCCGTCGAGAGGGGCGGGACGACATGGGGCTTCGTCGTGACCGGGGCCAGTGGGGTGGCGGCCCTGCTCGTTCTCCTGGCCACGAAAAAGGTCCTCGCAGTTCCCGCGAGCACGGGTGTTGCGGTGCGCAGATCGGAAAATGATCGAAACGGTGCTGTCGAACCCGGTTTCAGCTCAGGCCATAAGGCGTAATGTTCAGTCATGGACCGCCGCATTTTCGGGCTGGAGAACGAGTACGGCGTCACGTGCACGTTCAGGGGACAGCGCCGACTGTCCCCTGACGAAGTGGCGCGCTACCTCTTCCGCCGTGTCGTGTCATGGGGCCGCAGCAGCAATGTCTTCCTGCGGAACGGCGCCCGCCTCTACCTCGACGTGGGATCGCATCCGGAATATGCAACCCCCGAATGCGACAACCTGACCGAACTGGTCACCCACGACAAGGCCGGTGAGCGTATTCTCGAAGGTCTGCTCGTCGATGCCGAACGCCGCCTGCACGAGGAGGGAATCGCGGGCGACGTCTACCTCTTCAAGAACAACACCGACTCGGCGGGAAACTCCTACGGATGCCACGAGAACTATCTCGTGGCCCGGCACGGAGAATTCTCCCGGCTCGCGGACATCCTGATTCCCTTCCTCGTCACGAGGCAACTGATCTGCGGCGCGGGCAAGGTGCTCCAGACGCCGCGCGGCGCGGTCTACTGCGTCAGCCAGCGTGCCGAGCACATCTGGGAGGGCGTCAGTTCCGCCACGACCCGGTCCCGCCCGATCATCAACACACGGGACGAACCGCACGCGGACGCGGAGCGGTACCGCCGTCTCCACGTCATCGTCGGCGACTCCAACATGTCCGAGACGACGATGCTGCTCAAGGTCGGCGCGACCGACCTGGTGCTCCGCATGATCGAGGCGGGCACGGTGATGCGGGACCTGACGCTGGAGAACCCGATCCGGGCCATCCGCGAGGTCAGCCACGACACCACCGGGCAGCGCAAGGTGCGGCTGGCCAGCGGGCGCGAGGCGTCCGCCATCGAGGTGCAGAGCGAGTACTACGAGAAGGCCGTCGACTTCGTCGACCGCCGCGGCATCCGCACCGGGACGGTCGCCCGGGTCCTGGACCTGTGGGGGCGTGCGCTCGACGCGATCGAGACCCAGGACCTGGACCGGATCGACACCGAGATCGACTGGGTGATGAAGTACAAGCTCATCGACCGGTACCGGGCCAAGCACAACATGACGATGTCGCACCCGCGGGTCGCCCAGATAGACCTCGCGTACCACGACATCCACCGCCGTCGCGGCCTGTACTACCTGCTGGAGCGCAAGGGGCAGGCCGACCGGGTCTGCAACGACCTGAAGATCTTCGAGGGCAAGTCCGTGCCCCCGCAGACGACCAGGGCGCGGCTGCGCGGCGACTTCATCCGCAGGGCCCAGGAGCAGCGGCGGGACTTCACCGTCGACTGGGTCCACCTCAAGCTCAACGACCAGGCGCAGCGCACCGTGTTGTGCAAGGACCCGTTCCGCTCGGTGGACGACCGGGTGGAGAAGCTGATCGCGGGGATGTGATCCGGCACGGCACCTCCCCGGACGACGACGCGACGCGGGCCCCGTACGTTTCTCGTACGGGGCCCCGCGCACGTCCTAGAGTGGCGGGGACCCAACCGACCGTGCCGTCTGAGATCTGAGGAACACGTGCGCCGACTTGCCGGCCTTCTCGTCGTCCCCCTGTTGCTGCTGACAGGGGCCTGTGGCAACGACAATGGCTCCGCTTCCGAGTTCCCCGCGATCACCGCGGGGGCGAAGTTCGGGGAGAAACCCACCCTGTCCAAGGGCTCCGGTAACCCGCCCAAGGAGCTGAAGACGAAGGTCCTCAGCCAGGGCGACGGTCCCGAGGTCAAGAACGGCGAGGCGGTCCAGGTCAACTACCTCGGCCAGTCCTGGGACTCCGACAAGCCCTTCGACAACAGCTTCGACCGCAAGCCGTTCGATCTGACGCTCGGCGCCGGGATGGTCATCCAGGGCTGGGACAAGGGCCTGGTCGGCAAGAAGGTCGGCAGCCGGGTCCAGCTGGTCATCCCGCCGGACCTCGGTTACGGCGCACGGGGCCAGGGCGACATCAAGCCCAACTCCACCCTCGTCTTCGTCGTCGACATCCTGAAGGCGACACAGATCCCGGCGTCCGCCAAGGGCACCGAGGTCGCTCAGAACGACGTCGACCTGCCGAAGGTCGGCACCAACACCGACGGCAAGGCCCCGAAGGTCACCATCCCGTCCAAGAGCACCCCGCCGTCGAAGCTGGTCTCCAACTACGTCCTGGAGTCCAAGGGCGAGGTCGTGAAGGACACCGACAGCGTCATCGTGCACTACGTGGGCCTGGTGTGGAAGGACGGCAAGACGTTCGACAGCACGTACACCACGGGCCGGACGCAGACCTTCCCGCTCTCCCAGGTCACCCTGAAGGGCCTCAAGAACGGGCTGGTCGGCAAGAAGATCGGCAGCCGCGTGCTCCTCGTCGTCCCGCCGGACCAGGGATTCGGCGACCAGGCGCAGCAGACCATTCCCGCGAAGTCCACGCTGGTCTTCGCCGTGGACCTGCTGGCGAAGATGTAAGACTGTCCCGGTTGCGCAGTTCATCATCAAGAGGAGCAACTCAGTGAGCATCGAGAAGCCCGAGATCGACTTCCCGGGTGGCGAGCCGCCGGCCGACCTGGAGATCAAGGACATCTGGGAGGGCGACGGCGCGGTGGCCAAGGCGGGCGACAACGTCTCGGTCCACTACGTGGGCGTGGCCTTCTCCACCGGTGAGGAGTTCGACGCCTCCTGGAACCGCGGCACCCCGCTGCAGTTCCAGCTCGGTGCCGGGCAGGTCATCTCCGGCTGGGACCGGGGCGTGCAGGGCATGAAGGTCGGCGGGCGCCGCCAGCTGACCATCCCCGCGCACCTCGCGTACGGCGACCGCGGCGCCGGTGGCGGCCGCATCGCCCCCGGCGAGACGCTGATCTTCGTCTGCGACCTGGTCGCCGTCTGATCCGCGCCTCTACGCGACGAGGGCCCGTGCCGCAAGGTGCGGGCCCTCGCTTTTGTCCCGGAAGCGGGGAGCGGTACCGTCGACGATCGTAGAGCGGAGAAGAAAGGGCGTCGATGGCGATCGCCAAGGCCGAGCGGCTGATGAACCTGGCCCTGTGCCTGCTGGGAACGAGGCGCCCGCTGAGCAAGCGTGAGCTCCGGGGGTCCATCGAGGCGTACTTGGAAGCGGGCTCCGACGATGCCTTCAACCGGATGTTCGAGCGCGACAAGGACGATCTGCGCGAACTCGGTCTGGTCATCGAGACCGTGGAGAACCTGGACGGCGACACCGGGTACCTCGCCCGCCGCGACAGCAACCGCCTCCCCCCGATCACGCTGGACGCCGAGGAGGCCGCCGCGCTCGGGCTGGCCGCGAAGGTCTGGCAGCAGGCGCGGCTGGCCGGTGCCGCCAGCGGCGCGCTGCAGAAGCTCCGGGCGGCCGGGATGCCGGAGACCGAGGACACGTACGAGGTGCACAGCGCCCTCGAACCCCGGATCCCCGTGCACGAGGCCGCGTTCGAGCCGCTGATGCTGGCCTGCCGGGACCGCCGCCCGGTGACCTTTGACTACCGCAAGGCCAACGCCGCCCGGCCCGAGACGCGTCACGTCGAGCCGTGGACCCTGGAGTGCTGGCGGGGCCACTGGTACCTGGCCGGCTGGGACCGGGACCGCCGCGCCGAGCGGGTCTTCCGTCTCTCCCGGATCACCGGCAAGGTGCGCTCGCGGGCGGCCGGCACGTTCACCGCAGAGGTGCCCGACGTCGTGACCGTCCGCGAGACCGTGGAGAGCTGGGCGGGGGAGACGGCCACCCGGACCGCGCTGATCAGGCTGCGCACCGGCGCCGGATACCCGCTGCGCTCGCGCGCCGTTTCGGTCCGGGAACTCGGGAACGGGTGGGACGAGTTGGAGATTCCGTACGGGCACGGACTGGACGCCTGGCTCGTCGAGTTCGGCCCGGACGTCGTCGTGGAGGAACCCGCGGACCTGCGGGCCGACGTGGTGGAACGGCTGCGCGCCGTGGCCAAGGACTGAAGGGGGCCCGTTCATGGCCACGAACGCGATCGACCAGACCCGGCGGATGCTCTCCCTGGTCACCTATCTGCGCGAGCGCCCCGGCGCCCACGTCCAGGACGTCGCCCGCGCCTTCGGGATCACCGAGGACGAGCTGATCTCGGACCTCGACGTGCTGCCCATGTGCGGGACGAGCTTCCGCGGCGGCGACCTGCTGGACATCGACACCGACGGCGAGCGGATCTGGTGGCACAACCCCGACGACGTCGCCGAGCCGCTGCGGCTCGCGGCCGACGAGGCGACGGCCCTCCTGGTCGCCGCCCGTGCCGTGGCCACGCTGCCGGGCCTGCGCGAGAGCGACCGGCAGGCGCTGCTGCGGGCCACCGCGAAGCTGGAGACCGCGGCCGGTGAGGTGGGGGCGGCCAGTTCGAGGCTCTCGGTCACCTTCGAGTCCGAGGGCGGTGTTTTCGCCGAGGTCGATCGGGCGATCTCGGAGCGGCGCCGGCTGTGGCTGCGCTACTACTCGCCCGCGCGCGACGAGCTCACCGAGCGCGAGGTGGACCCGATCCGGCTGTTCGCCGTGGGCCACACGTACATGGAGGCGTGGTGCAGGTCCTCCGAGGACCGGCGCACCTTCCGCCTCGACCGGGTCGCCGCGATCAGGCTGCTGGACGAACCGGCCGCACCGCCGGAGCTCGAACTGCGCGACCTGTCCGAGGGACTGGTCCAGCCCTCGGCCGAGGATCCGGAGGTCGTGGTCGAGGTCGGCCCCGGCGGGCGGTGGGTCGCCGAGTACTACCCGCACGACACCGCCCGGGAACTCCCGGACGGCGGGCTGCGGATCGCCCTGCGCACCCCCGACCCGGCCTCGCTGCGCAGGCTCGCGCTGCGGCTGGGCGGGGAGGGGCGCATCGTCTCCCCGCCGGAGCTGGCGCGGAGTGCCCAGGAGGCGGCCCGTGCCGCACTCGCCGCCTATGACGACCCGGTCTGAGCGGACATTCGAGGGAGATGTGAGCGATATGTCTGCGATGTCAGGTGTGCCGACCGTGGTGGTCCCGGACTCCGTGCGCTTCAAGGCGGCCTGTCCGGACTGCCGGGAGCGGTTCGAACTGACGGCCGGGGCGATCCGGCTCGCCGTGGGCGCCAGCCGCCGCACCACGTTCTACTCCTTCACCTGCCCGGAGTGCGGCTCGGCCGTCCGCAAGCCCGCGGGGGAGCGGATAGTCGAGCTCCTCACCCACGGCGGGGTGCGGACGCTGCGTCTCCACAGCAGTCTCTAGTGCTGTGACCGGGAAGGTTCACCGGCTCGCGACGCCCGGCAAACCTTCCCGGTCACAGCACTAGTTCCACTCCCGGTGCCGGCCGCCCCGGCTCCGGTTCCCTCCGCGTCCCATGTCCACCACCCGTCACCGGTCACCCGCCACCGTCCCCGGAATTCTCCGAGGCCCCGACACATCGAGGATTTCCGCATGTTCTGGCCCATGCTCGCCATCGCCCTGGGCTTCCTCGGGATCGCCGTTCTGGGCGTGCTGGCCGTCAGGGTCTTCATCGAGGTCCAGCGTCTGGGGCGGCAGGTGACGCTGACCACTCGGCACATCAACCGTGCCGCGGAGGACCTCGAACGGGCCGCGACGGACCTCGCCGCCACGGGCGAGGCGCTGCGCTGAGGGCTGTCCCGTCATCCCTGGCGGGCGCACGACGACAGCTGCGGCACCTCGCCGCGTTGTCGGAACGCCCGTACACATCCGGTATGCGGGCGCCCCTCCGCCCTGCGATGCACCGCATCCGACGCCGCGCGCCGATCCACCAGGGATGACGGGACAGCCCTTGGCCGGGCTCCGCCGCAGACGTACGCCCCTGGGTGACAGGGGCACGGCCCCCGCGCCGCCACGCGTTCGTGTGAGGCGGTGACCGGGGCCGATCGGTCGTCCAGGGCGTGGCCTCCTGTTTCCCGGACTCGGGGGGTACGCTGCTCAAGCGGCCCGCAGAGCGAGGCATGGGTCGTCACCGCGGGGACGCACGGGTATTGCCCCGTGTTCACTCCCGCGGGATACGATCGCTGACAGTACGACGATCGGACGTCCGTTGTTCGATCCGCCCCACCCCCGCTGCCTCGGTGAGAAGGTACACGCTTATGTTCGGAAGAATCGGTGCTCCCGAGATCATCCTGATCCTCGTCGTCGTTGTTCTGCTGTTCGGCGCGAAGAAGCTTCCTGACATGGCCCGCTCGCTCGGCAAGTCCGCCCGCATCCTGAAGAGCGAGGCCAAGGCGATGAAGTCCGAAGGCGGCCCGTCGGCCACCCCGGCCGAGCCGGCGGCCAACGACCAGGCCCAGGACCAAGCCGCCCCGCGCACCATCAAGGCCGCGCCGGGTGACGTGACCAGCTCCCGCCCGGTCGCCGAGCCGACCGACTCGACCAAGCGCTGACAGTAACGGGCCGACGCAGGCGCCGGGGATTCGGTGACGGCCTGCTGCACGAGATGAGGACGTGGGTTGCTCAAGTCTTCCCGCAAGCAGGAGAGGGACCCAGAGGGCCGCATGCCCCTGGTGGAGCACCTGCGAGAGCTGCGTAACCGGTTGGCGAAGGGGCTGCTGGGGATCGTCGTCGTCACGATCGCCGCCGCCTTCTTCTACAAGGGGATCGTCGAGGTCTTCACCAACCCGGTACTGAAGTCGGTCGGTTGCGAGTCGAGCTTCGCCGAACTCGCCAAGAGGGAGGACGGCACCTGTGCGCGCATCGTCCTGAACGGTCTGCTCACCCCGTTCACCCTGGCCCTCAAGGTCTCCCTGACGGCGGGCATCGTCGTCTCCTCGCCGGTCTGGCTCTACCAGCTGTGGGCCTTCGTCGCGCCCGGGCTGCACAGGAACGAGAAAAAGTACTCCCTCGCTTTCGTGGGCGCCGGCTTCCCACTGTTCCTCGCCGGCGGCTTCTTCGCGTACAAGACCCTGCCCACGATGGCGCGGGTGCTCCTGGACTTCTCGCCGGCCGATCTCGACAACCAGCTGCCACTGGACGAACTGCTGGATCTGATCACGCGCATGGTCGTGGTCTTCGGGCTCGCCTTCGAGCTGCCCCTGCTGCTCGTGATGCTGAACTTCGGCGGGATCCTCACCGGCAAGCGGATGCTCGGCTGGTGGCGGGGCATGATCATGGGGATCACGGTCTTCGCCGCGGTCGCCACTCCCAGCACCGACCCGGTCAGCATGCTGCTGCTCGCCGGACCGATCTGGGTCCTCTACTTCCTGGCCACGGGGATCTCCCTCCTCAACGACCGGCGCAAGGAACGGCGCGAGGCGGCGGGCCCGGGCGACGACGAGGCGTCGGAGCTGGACCTGACCCCCGCGGACATCGGAGAGGTCGAGTCGGTCGCGTCCCGCAACGCCCTGCCGCAGCCGACGAGCCCGGACCGTGACCGGGTGAACGGTTACGACGACATCACCTGACCTGTAGGGTCCCGGGGTGACCAGCGAGATCACCCTTTTCGTCAATCCCACCGCGGGAAGCGGCCGGGGCGCGCGTGCCGCGCAGCCGGCCGCTTCCGCGTTGCGGGACGCGGGATTCTCCGTGCGCACCGTCCTCGGCGAGGACGCCGACGACGCCCTGCGACGGGCCCGCGAGGCCGTCGCAGGGGGCACCGGCGCACTGATCGCCGTCGGCGGGGACGGCATGATGTCCCTCGCCCTCCAGGCCGTCGCCGGGACGACGACGCCGCTCGGCGTCGTGGCCGTGGGCACCGGGAACGACTTCGCCAGGGCGCTGGGGGTGCCGGTCGTGGACCCGGCCGCCGCCGGACGGCTGGCCGCCGAGGCGCTCAAGGGCGGCGGCGTCCGCGAGATCGACCTCGGCAGGGTCGGGGACCGGTGGTTCGGGTCCGTGCTCGCCTCCGGCTTCGACTCCCGGGTCAACGACCGCGGCAACCGGATGCGTTTCGTGGGCGGGCGGTTCAAGTACGACCTCGCGATCCTCGCCGAACTCGCCGCGTTCCGGCCGATCCCGTACCGCCTGCGGCTGGACGACGGGCCGGTGCGGGAGATCGAGGCGACGCTCGTCGCCGTCGGCAACGGGACGTCGTACGGCGGCGGCATGCGGATGTGCGCCGACGCCGTCATGGACGACGGGCTCTTCGACGTGGTCGTGGTCGGGAACTGCAGTCGCGCCACGCTCCTGAGGGTCTTCCCCCGGGTCTACCGGGGGACGCATCTCGGCCACCCCGCGGTGACCGTGCACCGGGCCTCCTCGGTCGAGCTGTCCGCGGCCGGCGTCACCGCGTACGCGGACGGTGAACCGCTGGGGGCGCTGCCGCTCACCGCGACGTGCGTACCGGGCGCGGTCACGGTGCTCGCGCCCGGTTCTCCCGGCGGACTTTAAAGATCGAGCCGCTGTCACAGGCGGCGGGTACGCTCATAGGCAAGATGACAGAGGACCTCTCACCCGCTGAGCGATACCAGGCTTCTCGGATCCGTGCCGCCGAGCTGGCCACCGCACTCGCGCCCTTCCGGGAGCTGTACGAATTCGAGCTGGACCCCTACCAGATCGAGGCATGCGAGGCACTGGAGGCCGGCAAGGGCGTGCTCGTCGCCGCCCCGACCGGCTCGGGCAAGACGATCGTCGGCGAGTTCGCCGTGCACCTCGCCCTCCAGCAGGGGCGCAAGTGCTTCTACACCACCCCGATCAAGGCCCTCTCCAACCAGAAGTTCGCCGATCTGGTCAAACGCTACGGACCCGACAAGGTCGGCCTGCTGACCGGTGACAACAGCGTCAACGGCGACGCCCCCGTGGTCGTCATGACCACCGAGGTCCTGCGGAACATGCTGTACGCGGGCTCGCAGGCGCTGCGCGGCCTCGGCTACGTGGTGATGGACGAGGTGCACTACCTCTCCGACCGGTTCCGGGGCGCCGTCTGGGAGGAAGTGATCATCCACCTCCCGGAGTCCGTGACACTCGTGTCGCTCTCGGCGACCGTGTCCAACGCGGAGGAGTTCGGCGACTGGCTGGACACCGTCCGCGGCGACACCGAGGTCATCGTCGCCGAGCACCGCCCGGTGCCGCTCTGGCAGCACGTGCTCGCGGGCCGCCGGATGTACGACCTCTTCGAGGAGGAGAGCGACCACGGCGGACGCGGCACCGCACGCCGCGAGGTCAACCCCGACCTCATCCGGCTCGCCCGGATGGAGAACCAGCGGACGTACAACCCCCGCGACCGTCGCCGGGGCAAGATGGTCCGCGAGGCGGACCGGGAGCGCGAGCGCCGCCAGCGCGGCCGGATCTGGACCCCGGCGAGGCCCGAGGTCATCGACCGGCTGGACGCCGAGGGGCTCCTCCCGGCCATCACGTTCATCTTCAGCCGGGCGGGCTGCGAGGCGGCGGTGCAGCAGTGTCTGCACGCCGGACTGCGGCTCAACGACGAGGCGGGGCGCCGCCTGGTCCGCGAGATCGTCGAGGAGCGAACCGCGTCCATCCCCGGCGAGGACCTCCACGTCCTGGGCTACTACGAGTGGCTCGAAGGGCTGGAACGGGGCATCGCCGCGCATCACGCCGGCATGCTGCCCACGTTCAAGGAGGTCGTCGAGGAGCTGTTCGTGCGCGGCCTCGTCAAGGCGGTCTTCGCGACCGAGACCCTCGCCCTCGGCATCAACATGCCCGCGCGCTCGGTCGTGCTGGAGAAGCTCGTCAAGTGGAACGGCGAGCAGCACGCCGACGTCACGCCCGGCGAGTACACCCAGCTGACCGGGCGGGCCGGCCGCCGCGGCATCGACGTCGAGGGCCACGCCGTGGTCCTGTGGCAGCGCGGCATGGACCCGGTGCAGCTGGCCGGGCTCGCGGGCACCCGCACCTACCCCCTGCGGTCCAGCTTCCGGCCCTCGTACAACATGGCCGTCAACCTGGTGCACCAGTACGGGCGGCACCGCTCGCGCGAGCTGCTGGAGACCTCCTTCGCGCAGTTCCAGGCCGACCGGTCCGTGGTCGGGATCTCCCGGCAGGTCCAGCGCAACGAGGAGGGGCTCGCGGGTTACCGCGAGGGCATGACCTGCCACCTCGGCGACTTCGAGGAGTACGCGCGGCTGCGCCGCGACCTCAAGGAGCGGGAGAACGAACTGGCCAAGCGGGGCGCGACCCAGCGGCGGGCCGAGGCGGCGGCCTCCCTGGAGAAGCTGCGGCCCGGCGACGTCATCCACGTGCCCACCGGCAAGTTCGCCGGGCTGGCGCTGGTCCTCGACCCCGGTCTGCCGGCCGGCCGCGTCAACGGCCACGGGCACCGCGGGCTCGAATACCACGACGGGCCGCGGCCGTTGGTGCTGACCGCCGAACGGCAGGTGAAGCGGCTCGCCTCCATCGACTTCCCGGTTCCGGTGCAGGTGCTGGAGCGGATGCGGGTGCCGAAGTCGTTCAACGCGCGCTCGCCGCAGTCGCGTCGCGACCTGGCCTCCGCCCTCCGGACGAAGGCCGGACACATCGTGCCGGAGCGGCATCGCAAGGGACGGTCCCCGGCCGCCGACGACCGGGAGATAGCCCGGCTGCGGGCGGCCCTGCGCGCCCACCCCTGCCACGGGTGCGACGAGCGCGAGGACCACGCCCGGTGGGCAGAGCGCCACCACCGACTGCGGCGCGACACCAAGCAGTTGGAGCGCCGCATCGAGGGCCGGACGAACACGATCGCCCGGACCTTCGACCGCATCGTCGCGCTGCTCACCGAGCTCGACTACCTGCGGGGCGACGAGGTCACCGAGCACGGGCGGCGGCTCGCCCGCCTCTACGGGGAACTGGACCTGCTGGCCAGCGAATGCCTGCGGGACGGCGTGTGGGAGGGCCTGAACCCGGCCGAACTCGCGGCATGCGTCTCGGCGTTGGTGTACGAGGCGCGGCAGGCCGATGACGCGGTGGCGCCCAAGCTGCCGTCGGGGCCCGCGCGGGCCGCGATGGGGGAGATGGTCCGGATCTGGGGCCGGCTCGATGCCCTGGAGGAGGAGTTCAAGATCAATCAGGCGGAGGGGGTCGGGCAGCGCGAGCCCGATCTGGGCTTCGCCTGGGCCGTCTACATGTGGGCGTCGGGACGCACGCTGGACGAGGTGCTGAACGAGGCGGAGATGCCCGCGGGGGACTTCGTCCGGTGGTGCAAGCAGGTGATCGACGTGCTGGGCCAGATCGAGGCCGCGGCGCCCCGGGACGGCAGCACGGTCGCGCGCAACGCGCGCAAGGCGGTGGACGCGGTGCTGCGCGGGGTGGTCGCCTACAGCTCCCTGGGGTGACCCGGGGCCCGGGCGGCCGCCGCTTCTTCCCGGGGACGCGGACCGGTGGCCACCGGCGCGCTCAGCCACCGGCGGCGGGCGGTTCGTCGTGCGGCGCCGACAGGCTCGCGCGGCAGGCCAGTTGGAGGGCGAGGCGGACGTCCGGATCGCTCAGGTCGGCGCCCGTCAGCCGGACCACCTTGCGGATGCGGGCGCCCACCGCGTTCCGGTGCAGATGCAGGGCCTCGGCGGCGCGGCCGGGCGAGTTGTTGTGGTCCAGATAGCCCTGGAGCGTACGCAACAGCGGCTCGGCGCGTTCCGGGCCCAACGCCAGTACGGGCGCGAGGAGTTCGGCGACCGCCTCGCGCGCGGTGTCGGAGGCGTACCACTCCAGCAGCATCCGGTCGAGCCCCACCGCGTCGTGCGCGGCCACCGCGGGGCCGAGGCCGCGCGGCACGGCGGCCCGTGCCTCCCGGGCCGAGGTGCGGATGCCCAGCGGACCCCGGTGGGGCGAGCCCACCCCGCACCGCAGTCCGGCCTCCGGACGCAGCCCGGCCAGCCGGTCCACCACGCGGCGGGCCCGGGCCAGGGTCGCGCGCCGCCCGTCCGCCCCCGGGTCGGCGGGCCAGGTGCCGAGCAGCACGAGGGCGTCGTCGACCAGGGCGGCGTTCCACTGGACGGCGTCGCCGGGCGGGGGCGCGGCGCCGGAGGGCTGTGCCGCCGGACCGTCCCAGGAACGCAGCAGCGTCAGGGCCCGGGACATCACCGCGTCCAGCACCTTCGGCCGGTCGGCGGCGTCGAGGTCGCCGGCCTCCAGCCGCAACGCCATGTGCCAGCCGTCCACCGGGAGCGCGAGTGCCCGGCCCCGGGCGGCCAGCCGGGCGGCCTGGTCGCGCGGGGCCACGAGCAGTTCGGCGAGCAGCCGGCCACGGGAGCGCACGGGGACGTCGCCGTGCCCGCCGCCGGCCGCCGCGAGGGCCGCCAACGCCAGCACGGAACGCACCGCCGCCCCCGCGTGGCCGGGGCGGGGCGGGGCGGCGAGCCGGATGTCGCCGTCCGGACCGGCGGCCGACGCGCCCTCCTCGCCCGGGCCCGCCGCCCGCAGCTCCACGGTCACCCCCAGGGCCCGGGACGCCGCCGCGGCCACCCGCTCCGGGTCGCCCGCGACCGCCGTCACCTCCCGCGCGGCGGCGGCGACCCGGGCGAGCGCGTCCGCGGCGGACCCGGCCACCGCCCGTTCCACCGCCACCACGAGGGCGGCGAGCTCCCCGCCCGCGTACAGCACCGCGACCCGGCCCCGTTCGGCGAGCGCCCGGGCGGTGGCCGTCACCTCGGCGGGTAGTCCGTGCGGCGTCCGGGCCACCCCCGTCAGGACCAGCGCGGCGGCGCCCGCCGCCGCGGCGTCCCGTACCGCAACGTCCAGCAGATGCCCGGGCAGCGGCGCCAGCAGCACGGCGACCGTCCCCGCGGGCAGGGCGGCGAGCCGGTCGGGGCGCGGCTCCAGGCGCACCCCCGTCACCTCCACCGCGTCGAGCGGCCCCACCAGCGGGCGCAGCCCGTCCAGACCGGGGGAGGAGAGGAGTTCCAGGATGCTCGGCATCCCACCAGTGTGCCCTCAGCACACCAGGAGGCCGAAGAGAGGGCCGATGGCCCAGGCTGTGTGCCTTGCGCCTCCCTACGCTGGAACGCATGCACATGGACGCCGGAGCGCTCGCCGACTTCGCGCGGGGCTGTGCCGTCCTGGGATCAGGGGGCGGCGGCCCCGCCGATGTGACGCTGCCCGTCGCCGGACAGGCGATCGAGGAATGCGGCCCGGTGCCTGTCGTCGACCCGTCCGGCCTGCCCGACGACGCGCTGGTCATGCCCGTCGGGCTGGTGGGCTCGCCCGCGGTCGCCGCCGAGCGGATCGGCGGCCGGGACGAGCCCGCGCGGCTGCGGGCCCGCTTCGAGGACCTGCACGGCGCCCCGGTGGCCGCGGTGATGAGCAGCGAGATCGGCGGCCTCAACGGCTGCGTCGCCGTCGCCTGGGCGGCCCGGCTGGGACTGCCGCTGCTCGACGCCGACTCGATGGGCCGCGCCTTTCCCCGCATGGACCAGAACGTCCTGGAACTGGCCGGACTGCGCCCCTGCCCCGCCGTCCTCGTCGACGAACACGGTCACACCGTCGTCGTCGACGGTGTCGACGGCGCGCACCTCGAACGCTTCGCCCGCGCCACCCTCGACGCCTTCGGCGGGCGCGCCGCGTCCGCCGACTACCCCCTGACCGCCGGGCAGGCGACCCGCCACGCCGTCACCGGATCGGTCACGCGCGCCCTCGCCCTCGGCCGCGGCGAAGGACCGGAGCCCCTGCTCACCGGCAAGGTCTCCTCGGTCCGCCGGTACGCCACGCGGGACGCGGACGGCGACGACGCCACCGCCGTCCTGCTGGAAGGCGCCGGACCCGACGCCGGGCGGCTGGTCCTCGTCGAGGCCCGCAGCGAGTTCGTCGCCGCCCTGGAGGAGGGCACCGCGCTCGCCGTCGTCCCGGACGTGATCGCGCTGGTCGACGTGCGGACCGGCTGGGCCGTCCCGGTCGAGGAGGTCCGCTACGGGCTGCGCGTGCACCTCGTCACGCTGCCCTCCGCCCCGGCCTGGTACACGCCGGAGGGGCTGCGGCTGGCCGGTCCGTCCGCCTTCGGTCTGCCCGGGCTCGGCCACGCGGACCCCCCGGGGACCGTTCCCGCGGATGCCGCGCCGCGCGTCGCCGAGCGGTCCGCGCCGCTCGTCGCCGACGGCCGTCCGGGGCTCGCCCCGGACGGCGCGACCGGCGCCTGTTCGACCGCACCCGGCCACCGGCCCGGGGGAGGCACGCCATGATCCTCGGCGTGGACGTCGGGCCCACCAACACCGACGCCGTCCTGCTGGAGGGCGGCCGGGCGGTCCGGGCCGTCAAGGTCCCCTCGATCGCCGGTGACGCCGTCGGCTCGCTCGCCGCCGCGGTCGGCGCGCTCCCCGCCGAGCCCAGGCGCCGGGCCACCCAGCTCGCCGTGGGGCTGCGGGTCGCCGCCCGCGCGGTCCGGGAACGCGAAGGACTGGCCCGGGTCGGGGTGTTGCGCGTGGGCGGCGCCGCCGCGGACGCCGTCCGGCCGCTGTTCGGCTGGCCCGTGGCACTGCGCGACGCCGTGTGCGCGGGCACCGCCAACGTGCGGGGCGGCGGGGGCCTGTCCCCCCGCGACACCACCCCGCTCGACCGGGACGCCGTCGCCCGGTTCGGCGCCGCGCTCGCGGGCCGCGCCGAGGCGTTCGCCGTCACCGCCGTGTTCTCGCCCGCCGACGGCGGGCAGGAGCGGGAGGCGGCCGAGATCCTGCGTGCCGAGACCGGCCCCGACACGACCGTCCTGCTCTCCAGCGACGTCGGCACGCTCAGCCTGCTGCGCCGCGAGAATGCCACGGTCCTCGACGCCGCCCTGTCCGTCCTGGTGGCACGGGTCGCCGACGAGCTGACCGCCACGCTGCCGCGCCTCGGCCTCGCGCCCGGCGCCGCCGTACTCGTCACCCGCAGCGACGGCACCCTCATGAGCCTGGAGTACCTGCGCCGCCAGCCCGGACTCAGCCTGGGCAGCGGTCCCGCCTGCACCATCCGGGGCGCCGGGCTCCTGGCCGGTCTCGGTGACGCAGTGGTCGCCGACATCGGTGGCCGCCGCGCCCGGGTCGGCGCCCTGACCGGTGGCTACCCGCAGGAGGCCGGACCCGGTGAGCGCTTCGGCGGCGTACCCGTCAGCCTGCGCTTCCCGGATCTGATCACCGTGCCCGCCGACGCGCACCGCGAGCTGGCCGAGGCCGCCGACCGGATGCGGCCCGCGGCCGGACTCCTGCCGCTGGTCCTGGTGGGCGGCGGCGCGGACGGCGTGCCCGGCCGCGTACTGACCGGATTCGACGTCGTACGACCCGAACACGGCGATGTCGCTGGAGCGTTCGGCGCGGCGGCCAGCCCGGTCGGCGGCCAGTACGACCGCATCGTCACGCGCGGCCCCGGCCGCCGGCTCGACGCCGTACGCGACGAGGTACGGGATCTGGCCAGGGCCGGGGCCGTACGGGCCGGTGCCGATCCCCGGCGCGTGGAGACCCGGTCCGAACCGGATCTGCCGGTGCCGTATCTGCCGGGCGCGGTGCTCCTGCGCGCCCGGGCCGCGGGACCGCCCCTCCCGCTCTGAGACCCGTCGTTCCCTCTCTCCCCCCGTGGAGCAGCCCACCGCCGTGCTGCCGCGTCCCTCCGCCCTACCCCCGCCCCGCCACCGCCACCTGAGGACCGTCCCCATGACCCAGCCCGCAGCGCGGTCGAAGCCGCAGCCACCCACCGAGACGACCGAGCCGCAGCAGCAGGACGAGGACTACCCGCTGGAGCGGGTGCCGCGCTCGGCCCGCTATTCCTGGTTCAACGTCGCCGTGCAGCGCTTCGGCCAGCTCTCCGACCTGACGCAGTTCTTGCTGGGTGCCACGCTCGGCGCCGGTCTCTCCTTCTGGGGCGCGTTCTGGGCGTTCACGCTCGGCTCGGTGATCCTGGAGGTCGTCTGCATCTTCGTCGGCATCGCGGGAATGAAGGAGGGCCTCTCCACCTCGATGCTGGTCCGCTGGACCGGTTTCGGCCGCTACGGCTCCACTCTGATCGGGCTCGTCATCGCGGTCAGCCTGTTCGGCTGGTTCGGAGTGCAGACAGCGGTGTTCGCGGCCGGACTCCACTCCATCGTGCCCGCGCTGCCGCTCTGGGCCTGGTGCCTGGTCTGCGGCCTCGGCGTCACCGCGCTGGTTCTGCGTGGCTTCCGCGTCATGGGCTGGACCGCGTTCGTCACCGTGCCCGCGTTCCTCGGTCTCGCGGGCTGGGCCATGGCCGTCGAGTTCTCCCGGCACCACATCGGCGACCTGGTGACGGCCGCGCCCTTCGGCGCCCACCTCTCCATCGCCACCGGCGCGACCATCGTGGCCGGCTCGTACATCGTCGGCGCGGTCACGACCCCCGACATGACCCGCTTCAACCGCAACACCGGCGACGTGGTCAAGCAGACCGTCGTCGGCATCAGCCTCGGTGAGTACGTCCTTGGCCTGGGCGGCGTGCTGCTCGCCTACGCGGTGAAGTCCTCCGACCTGATCGCCATCATCACCTCCTCCTCCGGTGTCATCGGCGTCATCGTCCTGGTCTCCGCCACCGTGAAGATCAACAACTGGAACCTGTACTCCTCGTCGCTGGGCCTGATCGGGGCCGTCGAGGCGCTGTTCAAGGTCCGGCTGCACCGGGTCGGCACGACCGTGGCCATCGGTGTGCTCGGAAGCCTCGCGGCGGCGGCCGGGATCCTGGACCGGTTCACCGAGTTCCTCACGGTGCTGGGCGTCCTCACCCCGCCGGTCGCCGGGATCATGGTCGCCGAGTACTTCGTCGTGAAGAAGTGGCGGCCGCAGCTGGACGCGTCGCGTGCCGTGGGACGGCTGCCCGAGACCGAACCGAGCTGGGTTCCGGCCACGATCGCCCTGTGGGTTGCTGCCTCCCTGGTCGGCTGGCTCAGCGACCACCACCAGTGGTGGGGGATACCCGCGCTCAACTCGCTGCTGCTCGCCGGGCTCGGCTACGTGGTCGTTGGAAAGCTCGGCCTGGTGCGAGGCGCCCGCGAACTGCCGTTCACCCAGCCGGACCGGCCCGCCGCGGCGATCGAGGCGGAGCGGGACGCCGTCCGGCCGCGGAGCGCCGTCGCCTGACCCGGGGCCCGCCCCGACACCCCACCCCTACGAAAGACGGACACACCATGCGCATCGGAATCGACGTCGGAGGCACCAACACCGACGCCGCCCTCCTGGGGGACGACGACCGGATCCTCGCGACCGCGAAGACCCCCACCACCTCCGACATCACCTCCGGGGTCACCACGGCCGTCCGGGCCCTGGACCCGCCGAAGGAGGACGTCACCGCCGTCATGATCGGCACGACGCACTTCCTGAACGCGCTGATCGAGGGCGCCCGCCTCGCCCCCGTCGCGGCGGTGCGCCTGGGCTTGCCGGCCACGGCCGCCCTGCCCCCGATGACCGACTGGCCGGAGCGCCAGCGGGCGGCCGTCGGCGGACACGGCTACCTGTGCCACGGCGGCCGCGAGTTCGACGGGCGCCCGCTGTCGCCGCTCGACCCGGAGGAACTGAAGCGCACCGCCGCCGACATCGCCGCGCGCGGACTGACCTCGGTGGCCGTGTCCTCGGTGTTCTCCCCGGTCGCGGAGGAGGACGAGCGCCGGGCCGCCGAGATCCTCGGCGCGGAACTGGGGCCGGACGTCCACTTCTCGCTCTCCCACGAGCTGGGCCGGGTCGGGCTGCTCGCCCGCGAGAACGCCACGATCATCAACGCGGCCCTGCGCGACCTGGCCACCGCGATCGTCGAGTCCTTCGCCAAGTCGCTCGCCGACGTCTCGCTGACCGCGCCGTTCTTCCTGTCGCAGAACGACGGCACGCTGATGGACGTGGACTTCGCCCGCGCCTACCCGGTGGCGACGTTCGCCTCCGGGCCCACCAACTCGATGCGCGGCGCGGCGTTCCTGTCCGGCCTCGGCGACTGCGCGGTGGTGGACGTCGGCGGCACCACCGCGGACGTCGGCATCCTCGCCGGCGGCTTCCCGCGCGAGGCGGCCGGCGAGAGCGAGGCCGCGGGCATCCGTACCAACTTCCGCATCCCCGACGTGCTGTCCCTCGGCATCGGAGGCGGGTCCCTGGTCTCGGCCGAGGGCGAGACGGGCCCGCGTTCGGTGGGCTACCGGCTCACCGACGAGGCGCTGGTCTTCGGCGGATCCACCCTGACGGCGACCGACCTCGCGGTCGCGGCGGGCCGCGCCGACATCGGTGACCGCTCCCGCGTCGCGCACCTGGACCCGGACTTCACCGCCCGGGCCCTGGACCGGATCGCCGAGCGCCTGGCCGAGACCGTCGACCGGATGCGCACCTCGCCGGGGGCGCTGCCGGTCGTCGCGGTGGGCGGCGGAAGCGTGCTGGTGCCCTCGTCCCTGCCGGGCTTCGACGACGTGCGGCGCCCCGGACACTTCGACGTCGCCAACGCCGTGGGCGCCGCGATAGCCCAGGTCGGCGGGGAGGTGGACCGGGTCTTCCAGGTCCCCGACGGCCGCCGGGACGCGGTACTCGCCGAGGCGCGCGAGGAGGCCGTCGCACGGGCCGAGAGCGCGGGCGCCCGGCCCGGCACCGTCCGCATCGTCGACGTGGAGGAGGTCCCGCTCGCCTATCTGCCCGGCGGCGCGACCCGCATCCGGGTCAAGGCGGTCGGCGACCTGGTGCTGTGACCGGGAAGGTTCACCGGCTCGCGACGCCCGGCACGGCACCTCGCGGTGTTGTCGCATCACCCGAGTACGTCCAGTACGCGGACGATGCTCCGCCTTGCGATGCACCGCGCCGGACGCCGCGAGCCACCCGGTGAACCTTCCCGGTCACAGCACTAGACCTGAACGGCATCGGCACCACCCGCACCCCGGCCGGGGCGCGCGAGACCCACGGAGCAGCGTCACATGCGTGAGATCACCCTCGACAACCTGGACGACATCGCGCGCGGCGCGGGCATCCTCGGCACCGGCGGGGGAGGCGACCCGTACATCGGCAAGCTGCTGGCGCGCGAGGCCATCCGCCGCCACGGACCGGTGCGGCTCGTCTCCTTCGACGAGGTACCGGCCGACGCGACCGTCGTCCCCGTCTCCGGGATGGGCGCCCCGACGGTGCTGCTGGAACGCGTCCCGGCCGGGGGCGAGGAGGTGGCCGCCCTGCGCGCCCTGGAGAAGCACATCGGCCGCCGTGCCACCCACATCGCGCCGATCGAGGTCGGCGGCGTCAACTCGATGCTGCCCGTCGCCTGCGCCGCCGAGGCGGGACTTCCGCTGGTCGACGGGGATGCCATGGGCCGCGCGTTCCCCGAGGCCCAGATGGTGCTGCCCGGACTGATCGGCGTGGCCAACACGCCGATGGCGCTCGCCGACGACAAGGGCAACACGATCATCGTCGACGCCGTCTCCAACCACGCGGCCGAACGCATCGCCCGCGCGGTCTGCGTGGAACTCGGCTGCCAGATCTCCAGCGCCGACACCGTGATGCGCGGCGACCAGCTCGCCGACGGTCTCGTCCCCGCCACGCTCACGCTCGCCGAACGGCTCGGCGCGGCTGTCCGCGAGGCGCGTGCCGCGCACGAGGATCCGGTACGGGCGGCCCGCGCCATGCTCTTCGGCAGCCATCTGCTGACCGGCAAGGTCGTGGATGTCAGCCGCCGCACCGAGGGCGGCTTCGCCCGGGGCAGCGCCCGGATCGAGGGCGTCGGCGGCGACGCGGGACGGGTTCTCGAACTCGGCTTCCAGAACGAACACCTGCTCGCCACCCGGGACGGCGAGACGGTCGCCACCACCCCCGACCTGATCTGCGTGCTGGACACGGACACGGGCGACCCGGTGACCACGGAGGGGCTGCGCTACGGGCTGCGCGTCAGCGTGCTGGCGGCCCCGTGCGACCCGCGCTGGACCACGCCGGGCGGACTGGCCCTCGCCGGACCGCGGTACTTCGGGTACGACGTGGACTACCTGCCGTTTCGCCGGGACTGACCCGCGCGCGACGGTTCCCGGGGCCTCGGGCCGAACCACGCGGCGGGCTCGGACCGGTCGGTGGCACGGGCCCGGGCGTGGTCGGCCGGTCCGCCTCCCGCGGACCGGCCGACCGCCGGTTGGGGCCGAGTCCCTTGCTCAGGCCGGGCGGTCGGCTCGCGCCGGCCGGTCGGCCCGGGCCGCTCGCCTGCCGGTCGTGTGCTTGCCGACCTTCATCGACGCGGCCGCGCAGACCAGCCCGAGCAGCAGGGTCAGCGCGCCGATGATGACGTTGTTCAGGATCACGCCGAGGCTCGGGGCGCTGCCGACGACCCAGGTCGAGATGATCATCCAGATGCCCATGGCGCAGATGGCCCAGCTCAGGCCGTACATCCGCTCCGGCATGGCGGTGAAACCCAGACCGAGTACCGCGATCGCGATACCCATGATCACGTTGTGCGTCGTCAGCCTGGGCTGGGTCCCCAGGAAATTGACCACCCAGGGCGAGATGGCGCAGTAGAGACCGACGAGGAACACCGGTGCGTCCACGAGCGCCACGTCGCGCCCGCCCATCACGCGGGCGTAGCGGTCGCGCATTTCGGAAACATCGGGGTGACCGGCCATGTCACGGCCGGCGTGCGAGAGGTTCGACATGGGGTTCGTCTCCTTCGCTCCTGCAGACCTGGCCGCCCCTTCCGAGCGATAGCGGCCTGCTCTGCCATTCTGCTCTTATATGCCCCTTATGTGTAGTTCTGGGGTGTGTGGGCATCCGGAGAAGCGGAACGCATGCTGGGCGCCCGGCCGTCCAGCCGCTGTGCCAGGGCGACCAGATGGGCCGTGTGCAGCACCCGGTTCCCGAACCCCGGAAGCGGAATGTGCAGCGGTTCGGTCCAGCGTGCCGGAATCGCGGTGTACCCGTACACGGCACCCGCCAGCGCGCCGGTCACGGCAGCGACCGTGTCCGTGTCCCCGCCCACGTCGACCGCGGCGGACAGCGCGTCCTCGAACGCATGCGTGGTGCGCAGCGCCCACAGCGCGGTGCCCAGGCACGGCCACACTGCCCCGTTGAACTCCGTCGCCGCGCCCGGGTGCCAGCCGGGTGCGAGAACGGCCGCCCACCGCTCGCGGTGATCGCCGTGCACGCGGTCGAGCGTGTCCGGAACGGCGGTGAGCGGATCGTCGCCGTCCAGCGCCACCCGGACGAGTTCGTGCAGGACGGCGGTGCCCTCCCAGGCGGCCGGGTCGCCGTGGGTGAGCGCGGCGATCCGGCGGGCGGCGTCCATCGTCGCCGTCCGTCCCGCACGCGCGAAGTACACCGCCGACGTGGCGGCCCGCATCAGCGAACCGTTGCCCGCGGCACGCCCCTCGACCTGGAAGTGCAGGGCCGCCGCGAGGTCCTGGTGCTGCGACCGGAAAGGTTCACCGGCTCGCGACGCCCGGCACGGCACCTCGCCGCGTTGTCGCATCACCCGAGTACGTCCAGTACGCGGACGATGCTCCGCCTTGCGATGCACCGCACCGGACGCCGCGAGCTTCCCGGCAAACCCTTCCGGCCACAGCACCAGCGGTCGCCGCTCGTCAGTACGGCCTCGGTCTGCAGGCCGATGTCCTTCGGCCCGGCGTCCGCCCAGCGGCGGAACCGGTCGAAGAGGTCGGGCGGATCGAAGCCGCCCCTCTCCAGCAGGGACTCGGCGACCAGCACGGCCATCTGTGTGTCGTCCGTGGCCTCGCCCGGCTCCCAGCCGCCGCCCCCGCACATCGTGCCGACGCCGTCGGGGAAACGGGCCGCGTACGCACCGGCGGGGCCGAACTCGAACGGCGCGCCCAGGGCGTCGCCGACCGCCGACCCGACCACCGCCCCCGCGACCCGGTCCGGCCGGTGCGGGGCCACCGGCCGCCGCGATCGATCCCGTCGGTTCCGTGAGGCCATGGCCGGAGCGTACGGGGACCGGCCCCCTTACACGCGCACTTTCCCCGAGCGGCCCCGGCCGCGCGTACGGGTGCGGCGTTCCGCTCCGGTGCCGACCGGCCCGCGATGCAGGTCGCGGGCCCGTTCGAAGCGGGTCCGCGCCTCGCCGAGGTCCACGATCGGCTCCGGGTACTCTGGCGCCGCATCCCGGGCGGCCGGTTTCCACGGCTCGTGGACGGTGCCGCCCGTCAGCCCGGCCAGCTCCGGGACCCAGCGGCGCACGTAGTCGCCCCGAGGATCGAACCGCTTTCCCTGGACCACCGGGTTGAGGACACGGTTCGGCCGGGTGTCCGTGCCCGTGCCGGCCACCCACTGCCAGTTCAGCTGATTGTTCGCCAGATCGCCGTCGACCAGCAGGTCCAGGAAGTGCGCGGCGCCGATCCGCCAGTCCACGTACAACGTCTTGGCCAGAAAGCTCGCCGTCAGCAGGCGCGCCCGGTTGTGCATCCAGCCCTCGTGCGCCAGTTGCCGCATCCCCGCGTCCACGAGCGGATAACCGGTGCGCCCGGCCCGCCAGGCGGCGGTCCCGTCCTCGTCCGCACGCCAGCGGTCGCCGCGCGGGCGGTAGTCGTCGTGCGCGGCGTCGGGGCGGGCGGCGAGCACCTGGTGGTGGAAGTCCCGCCAGGCCAACTGCCGTACGAACGCCTCGGCGCCGGGGCCGCCGCGTCGCCGCGCCCGGTGGACCGCCTCGGCCGCGGAGAGACAGCCGAAGTGGAGGTAGGGGGAGAGATGTGACGTCGCGTCGGCGGACAGGTCGTCATGGCGGCTCTCGTAGGCGTCCATCGGACCGTTCACCCAGGCGGACAGCAGCCGGCGCGCCACCGATTCGCCGCCGGTGGCGAGTCCGGGCGACACCCCGGCCACCTCCTTCCGCTGCGGCAACGGCTCGCCCCGCACTCCCTCCGGCACCCGCACCGCGCGGGGAGCGGGCAGTACACCTCGTACCCCCGTCGCCTCCCAACGGCGGAAGTAGGGCGTGAACACCGCGAAATGGTCCCGGCCCGCCGGAAAGACCCGGCCCGGCGGGAGCGCGGTGACCACCGCGTCATGGACGTGCAGCGCGCAGCCGACCGACGCCAGCGCGGTCCGCAGGCGCTCCTCGCGGCGCAGTGCGTATCCGCTGACGCCCGCCGCGACGTGCAGCTCGCGCGCGCCGGTCTCCACGACCACGGCACGGGCGGCCGCCACCGCGTCGCCGCTCCGGACGACCAGCCGGCCGCCGCGGCGGCGCAGGCCCGCGTCGAGGTCGTGGAGGCAGTCCGCGAGGAACGCCCGGCGGTTGGGGGCGTCGAAACCGGCCCGCCGGATCCCGCTGTCACGCACGAAGAGCGGGACGACTTCGTCCGCGTCGCGTACCGCCGCCCGCAGCACCGGGTTGTCGTGCAGCCGCAGATCGGAGGTGAGGAGTGCCACGGACACCGGCATGGGACGTACGCCTTTCCGTCGTCGTTCGCACGCCCGGGAGGCCGGGGGCCGCGGGCCCGGGGACCGTGCGACGGGTCACCGGGGCCGAGGCGCGCGGGCCCGGAGGCCGACGGCGCGGGCCGGGGGACCGTGCGGCAGCGGGGCCGGGGCGCGACGGTCCCGCGTGGGACGCTCGGGGCCGGGCGTGCGCGAGATCCTTCCACGTGGCCGGGCCGGGCGCCCGTCGGCCGCCGGAGCGTCCCCCTCGCGGCCGTACCGGCGCAGGTCCGTTCGACGCGGGGCAGCCGCGCTCACCCCGGAAGCGCGTGTGCCCCCGGCCGGAGCCGGGGGCACACGGGAGCGGGCGGTCTCATGCCGCCGCGCTCTCCTGTTCGCGCTCCACCTGGGCGTTCCACTCGCGCTTGACCGCGCGCCAGGCGTCGTCGTTCTGGCCGAGCCGCCAGTACCCGGAGATCGACAACCGGGAGAGCGGGATCCCGCGTTCCAGGCGCAGATGGCGGCGGATCTCCTTCACGAAGCCCGCCTCGCCGTGGACGAACGCCTGGACGGCGCCCTGCGGGAACTCCAGCTCCGTGACGGCGGCGACCAGCGCCTCGCCGACCCGGCGCTCCCCGCGGTGCAGCCAGGTCACCTCGACCCCGTCCGGCGTCACGATCTTCTGCTCCTCGGAGGCGTCCGCCACCTCCACGAACGCGTGCACCACCGCGCCCGCCGGCATCCGCTCCAGGGAGGCGGCGATGGCCGGGAGGGCGCTCTCGTCGCCCGCCAGGAGGTGCCAGTCGGCCACGGCGTCCGGGACATAGGCCCCGCCGGGACCGAGCATCGTCACCTGCTGGCCCGGGACCGCGCGCAGCGCCCAGGGCCCGGCGAGGCCCTCGTCGCCGTGGACCACGAAGTCGACGGCCAGCTCCCGGGCGGCCGGATCCCAGGAACGCACGGTGTAGGCGCGGGAGGAGGGCCACAGCTCCCGGGGCTGCTCCTCGCGGATGCGGGCCATGTCGAACGGGTGCGGGTAGTCCGCGCCCTCGGGCGCGAAGCAGATCTTGACGTAGTGGTCGGTGAACCCGGCGAGTTCGAAGTCGGCGAGCCCGTCACCGCCGAACACGACGCGCACCATGTGCGGGGTGATCCGCTCGGTGCGCAGGACCTCTGCCCGCTGCGCCTTGGGTGCCTGCCGTGCCGGTCGCTCTGCCACGAGGTTCTCCCCTGATCCGATTTGCTTAGGCTTACCTAAGCTAGCATCTCAGGTGTGCAGTGTGGAGAGCAGGCGCTGCAGGGCACCCCCCAGCCCCCAGCGCTTCGCGAGGGCCTCCAGGGCGACGGGATCGCGCGGCTCGGCGGGCAGCGCCGGGTCGAACGCGGGCAGCGGTACGTCACCGGCGACGCGGACCACCTTCGGCGCGACCGCCACGTAGTCCCGGGCCTCGTCGAGCCGCTTGCGCTGCGAGGGCGTCAGCCGGGAGGACGGTTCGTCGACGGCGGCCATGATCCCGGCCAGGTCGCCGAAGGCGTCCAGCAGTTTCGCCGCGGTCTTCTCGCCGATGCCGGGGACCCCGGGCAGGCCGTCGCTCGGGTCGCCGCGCAGCAGTGCCAGGTCGGCGTAGCCGGAACCGTCCACCCCGTACTTCTCCCGCATCCAGGTCTCGTCGGTGAGCTGGAGCGAGCCGACCCCCTTCAACGGGTACAGCACCCGCACGCCGCGGGCGTCGTCGACCAGCTGGTAGAGGTCGCGGTCGCCGGTGACGATGTCCACCGGCCCGGTGGCCAGGCGGGTGAGCGTGCCGATCACGTCGTCCGCCTCGTAGCCCGCGACGCCGACCCGGGCGATGCCCAGCGCGTCCAGCACGTCCTCGATCACCGGCACCTGCGGGGCCAGGGTGTCGGGGGTCTCCTCCTCGTCGGGCAGGCCCTCGGCGGTCTCGACCGCCACCCGGTGCGCCTTGTACGAGGGGATCAGCTCCACCCGCCAGTGCGGACGCCAGTCCGCGTCCATGCAGGCGACCAGGTCGTCCGGGCGGTGGTCCTGCACCAGGCGCGCGATGAAGTCGAGCAGCCCGCGCACGGCGTTGACCGGTGTCCCGTCCGGCGCGCGCACCGAATCGGGGACCCCGAAGTAGGCGCGGAAGTAGAGGGAGGCGGTGTCCAGGAGCATGAGTCGTCGCGTCACACCCCGATGATGCCGCACCCCGCCGACACCGCCCGTCGGCCGCGTGGGCGGCGGGGCGAGGGGCGGGCCGGGGTGCCCGGAAGGGGGGGCGACGGCGCCCCCACCCCCGGGCCGAGCGCATGCCATACCCCGCTTGAATGTGACCTGAATCACTCTTGCGTTTGGCTCGTGTAAGTGGGGGCAGGCGCGCAGCCGGAGCGGAACACGTAACGATTTCAACCAGTGCACGTGCCGTGCGGACCGAATCCGCGCCGCTCCACGGTCTGCCGGAGGGGGTGGCAGACCGTTTTTCGGTTCAACGCGCGAGGTGTATGTGTCAAGGCTGCAAGCCGAACACCTGTACAAGGTGTTTGGTAGACGACCCGATCAAGCAGTGCGAAAGCTCGAAGGCGGCGCCGACCGCGACGAGCTGCGCGCCGACGGAACGACCGCAGCGGTGATCGATGCCTCGTTCACCGTGGAACCGGGACAGATCTTCGTCGTGATGGGTCTGTCCGGGTCCGGAAAGTCCACGTTGCTGCGCATGCTCAACGGGCTTCTGGAGCCCACAGCCGGACGAGTCCTGTTCGACGGCCAGGATCTGACCGCCCTGAGCCCCGCCGAACTGCGCCACGTCCGCTCCTCCAAGATCAGCATGGTGTTCCAGCACTTCGCGCTCTTCCCCCACCGGAGCGTGCTGGAGAACGCCGCGTACGGCCTCGAAGTGCAGGGCGTGCCGCGCGCCGAGCGCGAGAAGCGCGCCGTCGAGGCGCTGGAGCTGACCGGCCTCGCCGGCTGGGAGAAGTCCTGGCCCGACGAGCTGTCCGGCGGCATGCAGCAGCGTGTCGGCCTGGCCCGCGCCCTGGCCACCGACGCCGACCTGCTGCTGATGGACGAGTCCTTCAGCGCGCTCGACCCGCTGATCCGCCGCGACATGCAGGACCAGCTGCTCGAACTGCAGAAGCGCCTGAAGAAGACCATCGTCTTCATCACCCACGACCTCAACGAGGCCATGCGCCTCGGCGACCGCATCGCCGTGATGCGCGACGGCAGGATCGTCCAGCTCGGCACCGCCGAGGACATCCTCGTCACCCCGGCCAACGACTACGTCGCCTCCTTCACCCAGGACGTCGACCGCACCCGGGTGCTCACCGCGGGCGCCATCATGGCCGAGCCGCACACCGTCCTGGGCACCAGCACGGACGACGGCGAGGAACTGCGTACCCCGGACGACGTGCTGCGCGCGGCCCCGGCCACCGTCACCGAGTCCACGCCGATCATCGAGCTGTTCACCCCCTGCTCCCGCAGCGGGGTCGCCGTCGCCGTCACCGACACCGAGGGCGAACTCGTCGGCGTCGTGCCGCGTGCCCGGCTGCTCGCCGTCCTCGGCGAACCGATGAGCCCCACCGAGGTCCCGCAGGACGTCCGGACCCCGGCCGCCGACGCGAAGGGCGTCAAGAACCCGAAGAAGGTGGCCAGTGTTTAGGCTTCCTCTCGGCGACTGGGTCGACTCCGCCGTCGACTGGCTCCAGACCCATCTGTCCTGGCTGTTCGACGCGATCAGTTCGGTCGTCAGCGGCATGTTCGACGGCATAGCCGCCGTGCTCTCCGCCCCCGCCCCGCTGCTCTTCGCGGGCATTGTCGCCGTCATCGCCTGGTGGCTGCGCGGCCTGCTCGCCGGTGTACTCGCCTTCGTGGGCTTCGCCCTCATCGACTCCGTCGAGCTGTGGGACGAGGCGATGGACACCGTCACGCTGGTGCTCGTGGCCACCATCATCTCGTTGGTGCTGGCCGTGCCGCTGGGCATCTGGGCCTCCCGCTCGAAGGCCGTGAGCGCGGTGACCCGGCCCGTCCTGGACTTCATGCAGACCATGCCCGCCATGGTCTATCTGATCCCCGGCGTCATCTTCTTCGGCGTCGGCGTGGTCCCCGGGATCATCGCGACCATCATCTTCTCGCTGCCCCCGGGCGTCCGGATGACCGAACTGGGCATCCGCCAGGTCGACAGCGAGCTGGTGGAGGCGGCCGAGGCGTTCGGCACCACCCGGCGCAACACCCTGCTGCGGGTGCAGCTGCCGCTGGCGCTGCCCACGATCATGGCGGGCATCAACCAGGTCATCATGCTGGGCCTGTCCATGGTGGTCATCGCCGGCATGGTCGGCGGCGGCGGCCTCGGTGGCGCGGTCTACCGCGCCATCGGCAACGTCGACGTCGGCCTCGGCTTCGAGGCGGGCATCTCCATCGTCATCGTGGCCATGTACCTGGACCGGATGACCGGCGCGCTCGGCCGCGAGGTCTCGCCACTGGCCCGCCGGGCGGTCGCCAAGGCGCAGGCCATGGCCGGCGGACTGAAGATCTGGAACCACCGCCCGCAGCCTGTCGTCGCGGTCGTCGGGGTCGTCGTCCTCGCGCTCGTCGCGGGCGGCATGGGCCTCTTCGGCTCCGGCGGCGCGGACAAGGGCACGGGCGTCGACGCCACGAAGCCGGGCACCGGCAAGAAGATCAGCATGGGATACATCCCGTGGGACGAGGGCATCGCCTCCACGTTCCTCTGGAAGGAGATGCTGGAGCGGCGCGGCTACCAGGTCGACGTCGAGCAGTACGAGGCCGGGGCGCTGTACACCGGCATGGCGGGCGGCCAGATCGACTTCGAGACCGACTCCTGGCTCCCGGTCACCCACGCCCAGTACTGGGAGAAGTACCAGGACCGGCTGGAGGACCTGGGCTCCTGGTACGGCCCCACCTCGCTGGAGCTGGCCGTCCCCGCGTACATGAAGGATGTCCGGTCCCTGGAGGACCTCAAGGGCAAGGCGTCGCAGTTCAAGGGCCGGATCGTCGGCATCGAGCCGAGCGCCGGCGAAATGGGCCTGCTCAAGGAGAAGATCCTGCCGGGCTACGGCCTGGACAAGGAGTACAAGGTCGTCGACGGCTCCACGCCGTCCATGCTGGCCGAGCTGAAGCGCGCCTACGCCAAGAAGGAACCGATCGTCGTCCCGCTCTGGTCGCCGCACTGGGCGTACAACCAGTTCGAGCTCACCAAGCTCGAGGACCCCAAGGGTCTGTGGGGCAAGGGCGACGGCGTCCACACCCTGGCCCGCAAGGGCTTCTCCGCCGACCACCCCGAGGTCGGCCGCTGGCTGAAGAACTTCAAGATGACCGAGGACCAGCTCACCGGTCTGGAGGCGGAGATCCAGAAGGCCGGCTCCGGCAACGAGCAGAAGGCCGTGCGCACCTGGCTGGAAGCGAACCCCGGCGCCGCCGACAAGTGGACCCCCGTGGCGGGGGCCGGTGCGGCCGAGGGCGCGAACGGCAAGGACGAGCGCTCCCGCCCCCTCGACGTCGCCTGGTTCCCCTGGGAGGAGGACATCGCCGCCACCTATCTGTGGAAGGCGGTCCTGGAGGAGCGCGGCTACAAGGTCAACCTCAAGCAGTTCGAGGTCGGCCCGATGTACGCGGCGATGTCCCGCGGCCAGATCGACGTGCAGTTCGACGGCTGGCTGCCGTACACCCAGAAGAACTACTGGGAGAAGTACGGTTCCCGGCTGAGCGACCTCGGTTCCTGGTACGGCCCGACGTCCATCGAGGTCGCGGTGCCCTCCTACGTGAAGGACGTCGAGTCCCTCGCCGACCTCAAGGGCAAGGCCTCGCGGTTCAAGGGCCGGATCATCGGCATCGAGCCGGGCACCGCCACGATGGAGAACCTCAAGACGAACGTGCTGCCGACCTACGGCCTCGACAAGGAGTACCAGGTCGTCGACTCCTCGACGCCCGGCATGCTGGCCGAGCTGAAGCGCGCGTACGCCAAGAAGGAGCCCATCGCGGTCCTGCTGTGGACCCCGCACTGGGCGTACAACGAGTTCGACTTGACCAAGCTGAAGGACCCCGAGAAGGCCTTCGGTGACGGCGACCGGCTGCACACCATCGCCAGCAAGGACTTCCCGAAGACCTACCCGCGGCTGACGAAGTGGTTCAAGGACTTCAGGCTGAGCGAGGACCAGCTCGCCGGACTGGAGAACGAGATCCAGAAGCACGGCGCCGGTCATGAGAAGGAGGCCGTCGGCGCCTGGATGAAGGAGAACCCGGGCATCGTGGACACGATGGCTCCCCAGTAGGGCCCGGACAGGGACTCCGCGACACCGGGGAAGGGGTGGGCACCGCCACGGGCGGGCCCACCCCTTTCCGTTGCCCCAGGACCGGGGGAGGGTTGGTCCCAGGGCCGGGGACCGGCGGTCCGGAAGCCGTCCTCCGGTCCCGTCCGCAGGGCGTACGCGGGTCGTGCGGAAGCCGCACGCCGGTCCGTGCGGAACCGCCCGGAGGGGCCCTAACCGGCCGATCTCGCGCAACCATGTGCGGAATGCGCCGACAACCGGAAGGATGACGAGTCGGGAGGGAGCCGCACATGGACGAGAAGGAAACACTCCGCGTGGGCGCCGCGATCCGCCGAAGGCGCAGGTCCCTGGGGCTCACACTGGCCGCGGTCGCGACGCGCAGCGGTCTGTCCGTGCCGTTCCTCAGCCAGATCGAGAACGAGCGGGCGCGCCCCAGCACCCGGTCCCTGGACCGGGTCGCCGGAGCTCTGGAGACCACCCCGGCCCGGCTGCGCGCCGCCGCGGACTCGGCACGCGCCGTCGACGTCGTACGGGCGGCCGGGAGCCGGGCGGACGCCGGGACCGGAGCGGTCGCCGGGCGCCACGGCGACCGCCGGGGGACCGATGAGGCCGGCGGACACGAGGGGAGCGGCGCGGTCGACGGGGTGCGCAGGGTGGTGCGCGGACGCCACCAGCTCAGCGCCCTGGAGTTCACCGGCGAACTCGACCTCGGGCGCGAGTTCCAGCACCGCAACGACGAGGTGATGTACGTGGTGCGGGGCGCCGCGGAGGTGGAGGCGGAAGGGCGGGCGTACCGCTTGGAGGAGGGCGACACGCTGTTCCTGTCCGGCGGGGTGCGGCACCGCTGGCGGGCCACGACGCCCGGCACGCGGCTGCTGGTTGTCGCGGTCGCCGAGCACATCGACGCGACCGTCGACCCGCGCCGCTGAGAGGTGTCCGTCGTGCGCGTCGTCTCCCTGGTGCCCTCGCTCACCGAGGCCGTGGCCGTCACCGCCCCCGGCCGGCTCGTCGGCGTCACCGACTGGTGCACCCACCCCGCCGGGCTGACCGCCGCCCGCGTCGGCGGCACCAAGAACCCCGACGTGGCCGCGATCGTCGCGCTGCGGCCCGACCTCGTCCTCGCCAACGAGGAGGAGAACCGCGCCCCGGACCTCGCGGCGCTCCGGGACGCCGGTGTCGAGGTGCTCGTCACCGAGATCCGCACCCTCGACCAGGCGTTCGAGGAGCTGGAGCGGGCCCTGGCCGCCGCCTGCGGCGCGCCCCGGCCGCGCTGGCTGGACGAGGCCGAGGCCGCCTGGGCCGCGCTGCCCCCGCCCCGGGCCCCGCGCCGTGCGGTCGTGCCCGTCTGGCGCAGGCCCTGGATGGTGCTGGGCCGCGACACCTTCGCCGGTGACCTGCTGTCCAGGCTCGGCGTCGACAACGTCTACGCGGGCCACGCCGAGCGCTACCCCCGGATTCCCCTCGACCGGCTGAACGCGGCCGGCGCCGATCTGGTGGTCCTGCCCGACGAGCCGTACCGCTTCACGGCGGACGACGGGCCGGAGGCATTCCCGGCGCTGCCCGCCGCACTCGTCGACGGGCGGTATCTCACGTGGTACGGGCCGTCGCTGCTGCGGGCGCCTGCGGAGCTGCGAGCAGCGCTCCGCTGAGCAGCCCGCGCAGCGTCCGCGCCCCCGCCACCGCCCATGCCGTCACCAGCAGTGCGTACAGCGCGACGGCCAGCCAGGTGTACGCGTCGAGGCCGGTGTGCCGGGCCAGCCCCGCGGCGCCCGTGACGCACGTGCCGACCGGGAAGGTGAAGCCCCACCACGTCATGGCGAAGGGCATGCCGTTGCGAATCGCGCGCACCACCAGGGCGGACGCCAGGGCCAGCCACATCAGCGCGAAACCCATCACCGGCACCCCGTAGAGCACGGCGAACGCCTCGAAGCCCGCGGCGTACGGCGCCGGGACCGTCCCCTCCGCCACATCGGCGAGCTGGCCGACCGCCGTCGTCGACTGGCCCAGCGGCCCGAGGACCAGGAACAACGTGGGCGTCAGCGCGAGCGGCAGCGGACCCTGGTGGACCAGCCGGGCGAAGACCAGCGGCAGCATCACCAGTGTGGCCAGCAGGCTCAGCCCGAACATCGCGTAGCAGGCCAGCAGCATCGCCTGGCGCCACTGCCCGGCGGGCAGCTCGGGGATCAGCAGTGGGCCGAGCGCCGCGGAGACCATCGGGGCCACCACCGGCAGCAGCCACACCGGCGAGGCGGTGCCGGCCTCGATCCGGTGGCGCGCGACCATCAGGTACGGCACCGCGACCGCGGCCACCAGCCCGATCACCGTGCCCGCCGTGTACAGCACGGCGTCCAGGGCCACGGCCGCCCCGTGTCCGACGACGTCCCGGCCGACCACCATCGTCGAGCCCCCGACGGCCAGCAGCGCCATCGAGAGACAGCCGTAGAACGGGGCGACGGCCGGGTCCAGCAGATGACGGCGGGCCTGGTCGCGATGGGCGGCCCAGTGCCCGGCGCGGGCCACGAGCACCACGGCCAGCATGACCGTCGCGAGCGCCCACACCACCGTGCAGGCGCCCCGCAGCCCCGGAACGCTCACCGGCAGCGCGACCCCCGCGCTCGCCACGATCGAGGTGCCCATGACACTCGCGTACCAGTTGGGGCCGATGTGCCGCAGCCGGGGGAGGGGCGGGGCGTCCGGTCGAGGGGCGGCGGACCGCCCGGTCGGCTGTGGGACGTCGGATTGCCGGGGCTGCGAAAAGATGGCCATGCCACGATTCTCGGAAGGAGCGCGGAACCCCACCAGGGACTCCGTCCCTATGAGGCCATAAGCTGGATTTATGACCACCGGCACGCATGTTCCGCTCTCCCACCGGGTTCCCGACCTCGGCGCGCTGGAGCTGCTGCTCGCCGTCGCCCGGCACGGCAGCCTGGGGCGCGCGGCCCGCGAGGTCGGGGTCACCCAGCCCGCGGCCAGCAGCCGGATCCGGTCCATGGAGCGGCAGCTCGGCCTGGCCCTGCTGGACCGTTCACCGCGTGGTTCCCGGCTCACCGACGCGGGCGCGCTGGTCACCGACTGGGCGCGCAGGATCGTCGAGGCGGCCGAGGCGTTCGACGCCGGTACGCAGGCGCTGCGCGACCGCCGGGACTCCCGGCTGCGGATCGCCGCCTCCATGACCATCGCCGAGTACCTGCTGCCGGGCTGGCTGATGGCGCTGCGCGCCGAGCGGCCGGACACCGCGGTCTCGCTGCTCGCCGGGAACTCGGCGGCGGTCGCGGGGCGGCTGCTCGCCGGGGAGGCCGATCTCGGGTTCGTGGAGGGCCTGTCGGTGCCGGCGGGGCTCGACGGCACGGTCATCGCCCACGACCGCCTCGTCGTCGTGGTCGCCCCGTCCCACGCGTGGGCCCGCCGCCGCACCCCGCTGACCCCGCGCGAACTCGCCGCGACCCCCCTGGTGCTGCGGGAGCCGGGCTCCGGGACCCGCCAGGTCCTGGACGCGGCCCTGGCCGCGCACGGCGGGCTCGCCGTGCCCCTGCTCGAACTCTCCTCGACGACCGCGGTGAAGGGCGCGGCCCAGAGTGGGGCCGGACCGTGCGTGCTCAGCGAACTGGCGGTGGGCGAGGAACTGTCCGCCCGGCGGCTGGTGAAGATCCCGATCGGCGGCATGCGGCTGCGGCGCCAGTTGCGCGCGGTGTGGCCCTCCGGCCATCGCCCCACGGGCCCGGCGCGCGATCTGCTGTCCCTGACGGCGCGGGACGTCCGGCCGCACTGAGGGCGGGCGGGGCCGCCCGCGGAGCCGGTGGTGCGTCCCGCCCGCCGGTCAGTCGCCCGTTCGCCGCGGCGGGGCGAGGCCCTCCAACGGTGCACGGGCCGCGACCGGGCGGGATGTCGTGGCCGCCGCCACCAGTGCCCGTGCCAGCCGCAGGTCCTCGCCCATCTCCGGATGCCACTGCACCCCGAGGACCCACGGGGACCCGGGCAGCTCGACCGCCTCGACCGTGCCGTCCGCCGCGTGCGCCGAGGCCACCAGGCCCGGGGCGAGCCGTCGTACGCACTGGTGGTGGTAGGTGGGGACGGCGCTCTCCTCCGGCACGATCGACGCGTAGAGCGTCCCCGCCACGGGGACGACCGGGTGCGAACCGAGGGCCCCGGCCGCTCCCAGCGGTCCGCCGTGCCCGTCGAGGTGCTGGGTCAGGGTGCCCCCGAGCGTCACGTTGAGCAGCTGCATGCCGCGGCAGACGCCGAGCAGCGGGGTGCCGCGCTCCAGCGCGGCCCGGATCAGGGCCGTCTCCCAGATGTCGCGTTCCTCGGCGGGAGGGCCCGTCCTGAAGTCGCGCTCCGCGCCGTACAGGGCCGGCTCCACGTCCGCGCCGCCCGCGACGACGAGACCGTCCAGCCGTGCCACGGCGGCTGCGGCCCGGGCCGGGGCGTCCGGCGGGAGCAGCACGGCCAGGCCGCCCGAGCGCTGGATCATGCGCGGATAGGCGGCGGGGAGGAGCGCGGCGGGCAGTTCCCAGACGCCCCAGCGGGCCGCAGGTTCCAGGTAGGTGGAGACGCCGATGAGAGGTTCGGACACGGGGCGGTCCCTCCGGTCGGCCGCCGCTGGGCGGGCGGCGGGCTCGGTTCCATCATGCCAATGGTGGCAGAGAATACCTTTGGGATCGGGCGGGATCACCGCCCGGGCGGCCCGGTCCCGGCGCCGGCCGCTCGGGCCGGGAACCCCGCGAGCCCGGGCGGGGGCCTCGGCGGCTCGCGCCGGGAGGCTCAGGCCAGAAAGCCGCGCAGCAGCGCGGCCGTACCGTCGCAGTGCTCGCGCGTCACCGCGCGCGCGGCCTCCGCGTCCCCGTCCAGGACCGCCTCGACGATGCTCGTGTGCTGGTGCTGGGAATGCTCCAGGTTCCGCACCAGCAGGGGTATGCAGTCCAGCAGGTCGTTCACCGTGGCCCGGACCGCCGCGTACTGCGCGGTCAGCGAGGGCGAGCCGGCGAGTTCGGCCAGGGTCAGATGGAAGAGGGTGTCGCGCCTGCGGTATTCGGGCAGAGGAGCCTCGTGCGTCGCCGCCAGAGCAGCCCGCAGCCGCTGCACGCCCGCGTCCGTCACCCCCTGTTCGGCGCAGAGCCCGGCCGCTCCGGCCTCCAGCACCTCACGGAAGCGCAGCGCGTCGTCCAGGTCGACCGACTCCACCTTCCGGCGCAGCTCCGCCTCGCCCGCCCCGGCGCACCGGGGCACCACGAACGTGCCGCCGTACCGCCCCCGCCTGCTCTCCACCAGGCCCTGGTCGTGCAGCACCTTCAGCACCTCGCGCAGCGTGACCCGGCTGATCCCCAGCAGTTCGGCCAGTTCGCGCTCGGCCGGCAACCGCCCGCCGCCCGGCACCAGGCCCAGCCTGACCACCTGGAGGATCTGCTCCAGCGCCTCCTCGAAGCCGTTGCCCGCCCGGACCGGCCGGAGCACGGGCAGCAGACGGTCGGTGAACTCGTTTTCCTCGGCCACGCCCCGTGGTTCCCTTCGCAATCAAAGGTTCTCTTGCATACCTTAGAGGGTCCGGCAGTGGGCAGCACGGGAGCAGGAGCGGGGCCGGGGTGCGCGCATCGCAGGGCGGAGGACCGGGCCGACACGGGGCATCGGCGACCGACGACGACGCCGCGAGACGCGCGCCCCGGCCCCCGCCGCGCGACGCCCGCCGAACTCAGAGGAACGTACGGCCCTCGCCCCGGTACGTCGGCACCGTCGCCGTCACCCGGTCGCCCTCGACCAGCCGCAACACGTCGAAGCGCTCGCACAGTTCACCGGCCTTCGCGTGCCGGAACCACACCTTGTCGCCGATCAGCAGATCGTCGGCCGGTGAACCCAGCAGCGGCGTCTGCACCTCGCCGGGCCCCTCCTGGGGGTCGTAGCCCAGGCCCTCCGGCAGATACGGGACCGGCAGCCGGTCCGGCCCCGCGGGGCCGGACGCCGGGTAGCCGCCGCCGAGCACGGTCACCACCCCCGCCTCCGGGCGGCGCACCACCGGCTGGGCGAACAGCGCCGCCGGACGCGCAGTGAACGACGTGTAGTTGTCGAACAGCCGGGGCACGAACAGCCCCGACCCGGCCGCGATCTCCGTCACCGCCCGCTCCGCCGCCGTGTGCTGCACACTGCCGGTGCCGCCGCCGTTCACGAACTCCAGGTCCGGAGCGACCGCCCGCACGGCCCGCACCGACTCGGCCCGCCGCACGACCAGCTCCCTGCGGCTCGTGGCCTGCATCAGCCGGACCGCCCGCGAGCGCAGCGGATGCCCCGCGACCGCGTCCCCCACCCCGGCGATGTGCCCCTCGTACGCCATCAGACCCACCAGCCGGAAGCCGGGCCTGCGCACCACCGAGCGTGCCAGCTCGGCCAGTCGGGCGGGCGTCCGCAGCGGCGAGCGGCGGGCGCCGATCCGCACCCGGCCGCCCAGCAGACGCAGCGAGGTGTCCAGTTCGAGACAGACCCGGATCTCCTCCCGGCCGCCGGCCCGTGCCGCGTCGATCAGCTCCAGCTGCGCGTGGTCGTCCACCATCACCGTCACGGTCGCGGCGAGCTTCGGGTCGGCGGCCAGCTCCGCGAAGCCGGCCCGGTCGGCCGACGGATAGGCCAGCAGCACGTCGTCGAATCCGGCCCGCGCCAGCCACAGCGACTCGGCCAGCGTGAACGACATGATCCCGGCGAACCCGGGCCGGGCCAGCACCCGTTCCAACAGGGCCCGGCAGCGCACGGACTTGCTCGCGACCCGGATCGGTTTGCCGCCGGAACGGCGCACCAGGTCGTCGGCGTTGGCGTCGAACGCGTCCAGGTCGACGACGGCGAGCGGGGCGTCCAGATGGGCGGTGGCCCGGTCGTAACGGGTCCGGTCAGCGGCGCGGGCAGTCATGGCCGCAGCTTGCCAGACGTCCGTACCGCTGGGTAGGGGGATGATCCGCACAGATCGCCCCGCCGCCCCGGCGTCCCGCTCCCAACCGGGCCCCGCCACCCCGTAGAGTGACGGCACGCGGCGAACCAACGGGCCTGCCTGCGGCGTCGATCCGCGCACGGTACGGAATGGGATCAGGGGGGCGGATGAGTACCGAGGCGCAGCGTCCTCCCGTTCCGCCCCGCCCGGCCGTGGCCCCCGCACCCGCCGCCCCGCCCGCCCCGACGGCAGCACCCGTACCGGCTCCGACGGCCGCCGCGACGCCGCCGGTCCGCGCCCAGCACCCGTACACGCACCGGCAGCCGTTCCCCGAGACACCCGCCGAGACCACCACCCGGCTGCGCCCGGTACGGACCCGCCACCCCGCCCGCACCGCGGCCGCCGCGGTGTGTGTCGTGCTCGGACTCGGACTGATCGGCGGCGCCGCCACCGGCGCCTGGCTGACCAGCACCTCCTCCGCGGACCCCGCCGCCCGCAGTCCCTACACGGTCGGGCGCTCCGCCTGGCACAGCGTCCCCGTGGACACCCTCTTCCCGCGCGTTCTCGACGGCCGGGGAGCAGGGCCCGGCGGCGCCGACCGGGTCTGGACCAGGCTCGCCGTGGCCCCGGACGGCGGCTGCGCGCCGGCTCTGGACCCGCTGCTGGCCCGGGCCCTGCGCCCGGTCGGCTGCGCACGGCTGCTGCGGGCCACGTACGCCGACGCCACCACGAGCTCCGTCACCACGGTCGGGGTGATCTTCACCGAGGGGGACGCCCGGGCCATGACGACGCTGCGCGACCGGTTCTCCGAGCAGCACCTCGACCGCCGCGCCGACCTGATGCCCCGCACCTACCCCGTCGACGGCACGGTCGCCGCCGCGTTCGGCGACCGGCAGCGTGCCGCCTGGTCCGTCCGCGTGTCGACCGGGATGCCCGTCGTCGTGTTCGCCGTCTCCGGGTTCGCCGACGGGCGCCCCGTCAACGACCCGCGACCCGCGGACCGGGCCGCCGACCCCGAGGCGAAGGGCACGGTCGCCGAGGCCGGGCTCGGCCACGAGGCCGGAGGCGTCGCCGACCGGATCGAGCGCGGTCTGCGCCGGGCCGTCACCGACCTCACGGAGAAGCCGCGATGAGCCGCCGCGCCCGCCGCCGCGTGCTGGGCGCGGTCTGTGCCGCCACCGCGTTCGCGCTGCTGCCCGCGGTCCCGGCCCGCGCCGATGCCATACGGGACCAGCAGTGGGGTCTGGAGGCGCTCCACGCCGACCAGGCGTGGCGGACCACCAAGGGCCGGGGGATCACCGTCGCCGTCGTCGACACCGGGGTCGACGGCAGCCTCCCCGACCTGGACGGCCAGGTACTGCCCGGCAAGGACATGATCGGCTTCGGCGCCCGCCGCGGCGACCACGCCTGGGCGCGGCACGGCACGGCGATGGCGGGCATCATCGCGGGCCGCGGCCACGGAGCCGGTGGCGCCGACGGGGTGCTCGGCGTGGCGCCCGGGGCGAGGATCCTCCCGGTCCGGGTGATCCTCGAAGCCTCCGACCCGGCCCGCGCCAGGGCCCGGGAGTCCCGTGGCGCGGCCCTCGCCGACGGCATCCGCTGGGCCGCCGACCACGGCGCCGACGTCATCAACCTCTCGCTCGGCGACGACAGCGAGTCGGCCCACCCGGAAGCGGGCGAGGACGCCGCGATCCAGTACGCGCTGGGGAAGGGGGCCGTCGTCGTCGCCTCCTCGGGCAACGGCGGCGAGAAGGGCGACCACGTCTCCTACCCCGCCGCCTACCCCGGGGTGATCGCCGTCGCCGCCGTCGACCGGTACGGCACCCACGCCGCCTTCTCCACCCGCCGCTGGTACACCACCGTCAGCGCGCCCGGGGTCGACATCGTCGTCCCCGCCCCCGACCGTCAGTACTACGTGGAGTGGGGCACGTCCGCCGCGGCCGCGTTCGTCTCCGGGGCGGTGGCACTGGTGCGCGCCGCGCATCCGGGACTGACCCCGGCCCAGATCAAGCAGCTGCTCATGGACACGGCCCGCAGCGGCTCGGGCTCCGGCCACGACGACGCCCGGGGGTACGGCATCGTGGACCCCGCCGCCGCGATCGAGGCGGGCTCCGCGCTCCGCCCCGCCGGTCTGCGGGCCGAGTCGGCCGAGGCCGGGTACCGCGAGCGGTACTTCGGACCGGGACCCGCCCCCGAGCACCACGACACCAGGCCCACCGGCCGGCTCGCCCTCGCCGCCGGCGGCCTCGGGGCCGTCCTGCTGGCCCTGGCCGTGATGCTGTGGCGCGGCGGGCCCGGCGGCCGGGCCGGAGCGCGGCGCCGGGCCTGATCCGGTACGCCGACGGGCATCCGGGACGGCGGCGGAGTACACGCCGACCTGCCGGAAGGGCGCGCGGGCGCAGGGACTACGCTCGCCCCGTGGAGCTGAAGAACATTCCGGACCCCGGTTACTCCGACGACGACGGCTCGGCCGACCCGGCACTCACGGCGGCGCTCGCCGCCTGGGCCGAGGACCGGACGGCGGTCGGCCCGGTACTCGAAGCACTCCAGGGGACCCGGCTGCTGGTCCCCGTCGTCGCCGTGCTCGGCGAGGTGGAGGTGGACGAGAACGGGCTGCGTCGCGAGAAGACCAGCGACATGGCCGTCCCCACCCTCCTGGCCGGGGACCGCCGCGCCCTGCCCGCCTTCACCTCGACCGACTCGCTGGCTCTCTGGGACCCCGGGGCCCGCCCCGTCGCCGTCCCCCTGCACCAGGCCCTGCGCGCCGCCGCGCACGAGAAGGCGGACACCGTCGTCCTCGACCTCGCCGGACCGGTCGCGTTCGAACTGACCGGCCCCGCGCTGCTCGCCCTCGCCGAGGGCCGCACCAGCGCCGATCCGCTGGACGACCCCGCGGTCACCTCGGCGGTGCGCGACGCGGTCGCCGCCGAGCCGGCCGTGGTCCGCGCCCATCTCGGCCCCGGCCGGGCCGACGGCACCCTCGCCCTCGTGCTCGACGCCGGGACGGACCCCGCCGACGCGGCCCGCCGGGTCGCCGAGCGGCTGGCGGCCGACGAGGTCCTGCGCGCCCGTCTGGTGCGGGGCCTGGACCTGGCGGTGCTCCCGGCCGACGCGGCGGCACCGGGCGAGGCCCTGTTCACGCGCTGAGCCCCCGGAGCCCGTACGACACGAGTGAGCCCACCGCCCCCGGGGGCGGTGGGCTCACTCGTGTCGTACGGGAGAGAGAAGGGCGGAAGAAGGAGGGGCGGGTCAGCCGAAGATCGGACCGGTGTACTTCTCGCCGGGGCCGGTGCCGGGCTCGTCCGGCACGAGCGACGCCTCGCGGAAGGCGAGCTGGAGCGACTTCAGACCGTCACGCAGCGGAGCCGCGTGGAAGGAGCTGATCTCCGTCGTACTGGCGTCCAGCAGACCGGCCAGGGCGTGGACCAGCTTGCGGGCCTCGTCGAGGTCCTTGTGCTCGTCGCCGTCCTCGGTCAGGCCGAGCTTCACGGCGGCGGCACTCATCAGATTGACCGCGACCGTCACGATCACCTCGACCGCGGGCACCTCCGCGATGTCGCGGGCCATCTCGTCGAAGCCGGGGGAATCGTTCACGGGGGTCGCGTCACTCATGCGCCATACGATAGGCGCACGTGAACACCGTGCCGTGGGCGGGAGTGCCGGGAGACACCGGGTTAGCGCACGCCCTGCGGAACTGCTAGCCTTGTGTGACGACCGGCTGGGCGACTATGCGCCCGGCCCACAAGTGGAGGCTCCGATCTCCCACCTGGCTGCCCCTCGGGGCGGCGGGTCACCGGTCAGGCGGTGCCCATCGTTCCGTACGGACGATGGAGCCGCCCGATGCGCCCCGCGGAGGACCGCGGCGGTGTTCCGGTTGTTTCAGGAGCCCCGCCTGTGTCCCGTCGGGGCATTTTTCTTGTCCTTGTGCGGTTGGTCTGATCGAAAACAGACGTTACGTGGCTGTCCGCCAGGCGGTCGCGTGGTGCTACCGAGGAGGATCCATCAGCGCCGAGCCCCGCATCAACGACCGGATTCGCGTTCCCGAGGTGCGACTTGTCGGTCCCAGCGGCGAGCAGGTCGGGATTGTTCCGCTTGCCAAGGCCCTGGAACTCGCGCAGGAGTACGACCTCGACCTGGTCGAGGTGGCGGCGACCGCCCGTCCGCCCGTGTGCAAGCTCATGGACTACGGGAAGTTCAAGTACGAGTCGGCCATGAAGGCCCGTGAGGCGCGCAAGAACCAGGCGCACACGGTCATCAAGGAGATGAAGCTCCGGCCGAAGATCGACCCGCACGACTACGACACCAAGAAGGGTCACGTCGTCCGGTTCCTCAAGCAGGGCGACAAGGTCAAGATCACGATCATGTTCCGTGGTCGTGAGCAGTCCCGCCCCGAGCTGGGCTTCCGACTGCTCCAGCGTCTGGCTTCGGACGTGGAGGACCTCGGTTTCATCGAGTCCAACCCGAAGCAGGACGGCCGGAACATGATCATGGTTCTTGGCCCGCACAAGAAGAAGACCGAAGCCATGGCCGAGGCCCGCGAGGCCCAGGCGGCCCGCAAGGCGGGGCGCCAGGGTTCCGGCGCCGGTGCCGAGGGCGAGAACGCCCAGGCTTCGGGAGAGACACCTTCCGAGTCGTGATCTCAGGGGGCCGCCATCCAGGCGGCCCCGGGTCACCCCGGAATCCCCACCAAGAACTGACGCCCCTGCTGTCCGGTGCCCGCACCGAGAGGGGCGCCACTGACGAGGAGAGAACGGCGCGATGCCGAAGAACAAGACGCACAGCGGTGCCAGCAAGCGTTTCAAGATCACCGGCTCCGGCAAGGTGATCCGCGAGCGCGCCGGCAAGCGCCACCTTCTTGAGCACAAGTCGTCCAAGAAGACCCGCTCGCTGACCGGCACGGTCGTGCTGGCCCCGGCCGACGCCAAGAAGGTCAAGAAGCTTCTCGGCAAGTGAGTCCGTCGCCCCGGGTGATCCCGCGGGCGCGACCTCGACTGAGACCGGGACCCATTCGTTTTCGGGTCGTGTGAGTCCAACCACGGCCCCGCTGCAAGGAGTTGACAAGTGGCACGCGTCAAGCGCGCAGTAAACGCCCACAAGAAGCGCCGGGCGATCCTGGAGCAGGCCAGCGGTTACCGCGGCCAGCGCTCGCGGCTGTACCGCAAGGCGAAGGAGCAGGTCACCCACTCCCTCGTCTACAACTACAACGACCGCAAGAAGCGCAAGGGCGACTTCCGCCAGCTGTGGATCCAGCGCATCAACGCCGCTGCCCGTCAGAACGGCATGACGTACAACCGCCTCATCCAGGGTCTGAAGGCCGCCAACATCGAGGTGGACCGCAAGATGCTGGCCGAGCTCGCGGTCAACGACGCCAACGCGTTCGCCGCCCTGGTCGAGGTCGCCCAGAAGGCCCTTCCGAGCGACGTCAACGCCCCGAAGGCCGCCGCCTGATCCAGGCCGCACCTTCCGTTCGCTGAGCCGGACCCGCAGGCGCTCGCCGTCTGCGGGTCCGGTGCGTTGCACCCCCGTTCCGTTCCGTACGTCCGTCACCTCCGTACGCAGAGAGGCTCGCCGCCGACCATGGGCACCCCCGAACTGATCTCCCCGCGATCCCCGCGCGTCACCGCCGCCCGGCGGCTGGCCAAGCGCAACTTCCGCGGCAAGGAGCGCAGGTTCATCGCCGAGGGCCCGCAGGCCGTGCGCGAGGCGGCCGGACACCGCGGCGCCGACGGCGAACCCACGCTGATCGAGCTCTTCGCCACCGTCGAGGCCGCCGAGCGGTACGCCGACATCGTCGACGCCGCCCTCGCGGCCGGCGCCCGGGTGCACCTCGCGGACTCCGATGTCCTCGCCGACGTGTCGCAGACCGTCACCCCGCAGGGCCTGATCGGCGTCTGCCGCTTCCTCGACTCCCCGTTCGACGCCATCCTCGCCGCGCGGCCGAAACTGGTCGCCGTGCTCGCCCACGTACGCGACCCCGGCAACGCCGGCACGGTACTGCGCTGCGCCGACGCCGCGGGCGCCGACGCCGTCGTGCTCACGGACGCCTCGGTGGACCTCTACAACCCCAAGTCCGTCCGGGCCTCGGTCGGCTCGCTCTTCCATCTGCCGGTCGCGGTCGGCGTCCCGGTCGAGCAGGCCGTACAGGGGCTGAGGGAGGCGGGCGTACGCATCCTCGCCGCCGACGGCGCGGGCGACGACGACCTCGACGACGAACTCGACGCCGGGACCATGGGCGGGCCGACCGCCTGGGTCTTCGGCAACGAGGCGTGGGGGCTGCCGGAGGAGACCAGGGCGCTGGCCGACGCCGTCGTGCGGGTGCCGATCCACGGCAAGGCGGAGAGCCTCAATCTGGCGACCGCGGCGGCCGTCTGCCTGTACGCCTCCGCGCGGGCCCAGCGGTCCCGCTCCTGAGCCCGCTCCCGGGCCGGGGCGGGGCCCGTGACGGCGCCGTGATCGTGTCCCGCCGGACGGCGCACGGCGCACGGAGGGCGTGCGCCCCCGCAGGGTGTCGTACCGTCACCGACGACTAGTAGGGTGACGGGCCCGGGGGCCCACTGCACCGGTCAACATCGCGAGAGGTGGGACAGGGGATATGGGCGTCGGCATGAACAGGCCGCGCGGGACACGCACCGCCGCCGTGCACGCCTGCGAGGAACCCGACGCAGCGGACGGGCCGCCCGACTGCCGGAGCCCCGCCCCCCGTCCCCGCCCGGACGCCGACGCCCCCGGGGATCCCCACCGGGGCATCGACCCCGACGACCTGCCCGACGGCCTGGTCGTCGCAGACGCGTCCGGCCGGATCGTCCGCTACAACGCCGCGGCGGCCCGCATCACCGCCGTGCCCCGGGCCGCGGCCCTCGGCCACCTCCTGGAGCAGGCGCTGCCGCTGGAGGACCTCAAGGGCCACCGCTGGTGGGCCCTGACCGATCCGTACGGCGGGCTGGCCACCCGCACCGGCCAGCCCGAGCGCCACCTGCTGCTGCCGGGCGGCCGCGAGGTCCTGGTCTCCGCACGGTACGTGCGCGAGCGCCCGACCGGTCCCGTGCGCCGCGTGGTGGTCTCCCTGCGCGGCACCGAGGCCCGCCGCCGCAACGAGCGCAGCCACGCCGAACTGATCGCGACCGTGGCCCACGAACTGCGCTCCCCGCTGACCTCCGTCAAGGGGTTCACCGCGACGCTCCTCGCAAAGTGGGAACGGTTCACCGACGACCAGAAGCGGCTGATGCTGGAGACCGTCGACGCCGACGCGGGCCGCGTCACCCGGCTCATCGCCGAACTCCTCGACATCTCCCGGATCGACTCCGGCCGGCTGGAGCTGCGCCGGCAGCCGGTGGACCTCTCCGCCGCCGTCGAGCGCCACGTCCAGGCCCTCACCGCCAAGGGCCAGGACCCCGACCGCTTCCTGGTCCGCACCTGCCAGCCGGTGCCCGGGGTCTGGGCCGACCCGGACAAGGTCGACCAGGTGCTCGGCAACCTCCTGGAAAACGCGGTGCGCCACGGCGAGGGAACCGTCACCATCGAAGTCGCACCCGCACCGGCGGACGACGACGAGAAGGGAACGGCCGTCACCGTGAGCGACGAAGGTCCCGGCATCCCCGAGGAATCGATGTCCCGCGTCTTCACCCGTTTCTGGCGGGGCAGCAAGCGCGGCGGCACCGGCCTGGGCCTGTACATCGTCAAGGGCATCGTCCAGGCGCACGGCGGGACGATCACGGTCGGCCGCGGCCCCGGCGGCGGCGCCGAATTCCGGTTCGTCCTGCCCGTGAGCACTCCCGCCTACCTCGGATAGCGGCGTCCGGGCCGCGGACGGCGGTGTTCGCGCGGCGACCGGACGGGCCGGGGGCGGGGTGCCGGGAGGCCGTCCGCGCCGCCCGCGGACCCTGCACACGTCCGGAGCCCTTTAGACTCGTCCTTTGGCACCTTTGCGTCCTCCGGCCGTCGGGCGGGGCCGCCGGGGTCCGGGGCGTCCCCGGTTCAGAGCAGTACCAGCCAATCGGAAGCACGGGAAGAGATGTCGGCACCGAACAAGTCGTACGACCCAGTCGAGGTCGAGGCACTGAAACCGGAAGAGATCGAGCGCATGCGGGACGAGGCGTTCGCCGCCTTCGCCGCCGCCGGTGACCTCGACGCGCTCGCCCGGGCGAAGACCGCGCACACCGGCGGCACGTCGCCGCTGGCGCTCGCCAACCGGGAGATCGGCGCGCTGCCGCCCCAGGCCAAGGCCGAGGCGGGCAAGCGCGTGGGCCAGGCCCGCGGCGCCGTGAGCAAGGCCCTCGCCGCCCGTCAGGCGGAGCTGGAGGCCGAGCGGGACGCCCGCGTGCTGGTCGAGGAGGCGGTGGACGTCACGCTGCCGTACGACCGTGTCCCGGCCGGCGCCCGCCACCCGCTGACCACCCTCATGGAGCGCGTCGCGGACGTCTTCGTGGCCATGGGCTACGAGATCGCGGAGGGCCCCGAGGCCGAGGCGGAGTGGTTCAACTTCGACGCGCTGAACTTCGTGCCCGACCACCCGGCCCGGCAGATGCAGGACACCTTCTTCGTCCGCGGCGCCGACGGCGCCGACACCGACGAGTCCGGGGTCGTGCTGCGCACCCACACCTCGCCGGTCCAGGCCCGCACCCTGCTCGACCGCGAGCCCCCCGTCTACGTCGTCTGCCCCGGCCGCGTCTACCGCACCGACGAGCTCGACGCGACGCACACCCCGGTCTTCCACCAGATCGAGCTGCTGGCCGTCGACGAGGGCCTCACCATGGCCGACCTCAAGGGCACCCTCGACCACATGGTCCAGGCGCTCTTCGGCGCGGACATGAAGACCCGGCTGCGGCCGAACTTCTTCCCGTTCACCGAGCCGTCCGCCGAGATGGACATGGTCTGCTACGTCTGCCGCGGCGCGTCCGTCGGCAACCCGGACCGCCCCTGCCGCACCTGCGGCAGCGAGGGCTGGATCGAGCTCGGCGGCTGCGGCATGGTCAACCCCAGGGTGCTCATCGCCTGCGGCGTCGACCCCCAGAAGTACAGCGGATTCGCCTTCGGGTTCGGCATCGAACGGATGCTGATGTTCCGCCACAACGTCGAAGACATGCGAGACATGGTCGAAGGTGACGTCCGTTTCACCCGGCCGTTCGGGATGGAGATCTGATGCGCGTCCCGCTTTCCTGGCTGCGGGAGTACGTCGACCTGCCGGCGACGGAGACCGGCCGTGACGTACAGGCCGAGCTCGTCGCCGTCGGCCTGGAGGTCGAGACCGTCGAGCAGATCGGCGCCGGCCTCAAGGGCCCCCTGGTCGTCGGACAGGTCCTGACCATCGAGGAACTGGAGGGCTTCAAGAAGCCCATCCGCTTCTGCACGGTCGACGTCGGCGACGCCAACGGCACCGGCGAGCCGCAGGAGATCGTCTGCGGAGCCCGCAACTTCTCCGTCGGCGACAAGGTCGTCGTGGTCCTCCCGGGCGCCGTCCTGCCCGGCGACTTCGCGATCTCCGCGCGCAAGACGTACGGCCGGACCTCGCACGGCATGATCTGCTCCGCCGACGAGCTCGGCATGGGCGACGACGGCACGCACGGCATCATCGTGCTGCCGCCGGAGCACGAGGTCGGCACCGACGCCATCGAGCTGCTCCAGCTCGTCGACGAGGTCCTGGACATCGCCGTCACGCCCGACCGCGGCTACTGCCTGTCCATGCGCGGCGTCGCCCGCGAGACCGCCATCGCGTACGGCCTGCCGCTGCGCGACCCGGCGCTCCTGGACGTGCCCGCGCCGAACGCGTTCGGACACCCGGTGAAGGTCGCCGACCCGGTCGGCTGCGACCGGTTCACCGCGCGGACCGTCGTCGGTCTCCAGCCCGAGGCGCGCTCCCCGATCTGGATGCAGCGTCGGCTGCAGAAGGCCGGGATGCGCCCGATCTCGCTCGCCGTCGACATCACCAACTACGTGATGCTGGAGCTCGGCCAGCCGCTGCACGCCTACGACCGCACCCGTCTCGACGGGCCGATCGGGGTGCGCCGCGCCCAGCAGGGCGAGAAGCTCACCACCCTCGACGGCACGGTCCGCGCCCTGGACGCCGAGGACCTGGTCATCACCGACGACCGCGGCCCGATCGGCCTCGCGGGCGTCATGGGCGGCGCCAACACCGAGATCGCGGACGCCCAGGACGGCACCCACGGCACCACCGAGGTCGTCATCGAGGCGGCGCACTTCGACGCGATCTCGATCGCCCGTACCGCGCGCCGCCACAGGCTGTCCTCCGAGGCGTCCAAGCGCTTCGAGCGCGGCACCGACCCGCAGGCCGCGGCCGCCGCCGCGCAGCGCACCGTCGACCTGCTGGTGCTGCTCGCGGGCGGTACGGCCGAGGCCGGGGTCACCGAGGTCTGTGCCCCGTCCGCACCCCGCACCATCGCGATGCCCGCGTCCCACCCCGACCGGGTGGCCGGCGTGGAGTACGGCCGTGAGACCGTCGTGCGCCGCCTCCAGGAGGTCGGCTGCGACGTCTACGGGCAGGACGAGCTGATCGTCACCGTGCCGTCCTGGCGTCCCGACCTCAGCGAGCCGAACGACCTCGCCGAGGAGGTCATCCGGCTGGAGGGCTACGAGAACCTCCCGTCCACGCTCCCGACGCCCCCGTCCGGGCGCGGGCTCACCGACCGCCAGCGGCTGCACCGCCGGATCGGCCGGGCGCTCGCCGGGGCCGGGTACGTCGAGGCGCTGAACTACCCGTTCGTCGGCGGCGCCGTGTTCGACCAGCTCGGGCTCGACGCCGACGACGCCCGCCGCCGCACGGTCGACCTCGTCAACCCGCTGTCCGACGACGAACCGTCCCTGCGCACCACGCTGCTGCCGGGGCTGCTCGGCGTGCTGCGGCGCAACGACGGGCGGGGCGGTCACGACCTGGCGCTGTTCGAGACCGGGCTCGTCTTCAGGCCCGCCGACGGCGCGGCGAAGGCCGTCCGGCTGTCCGTCGACCGCCGTCCCGGCGACGAGGAGATCGCCGCGCTCGACGCCGCGCTGCCGCACCAGCCCCGCCACGCCGCGGTCGTCCTCGCGGGCGCCCGCGAGCAGGCCGGCTGGTGGGGCGCGGGCCGCCCGGCGGACTGGGCCGACGCCGTGGAGGCCGCCCGCGCGGTCGCCCGGGAGGCGGGTGTCGAGGCGACCGTCCGAGGCGCCCAGCACGCGCCGTGGCACCCGGGCCGGTGCGCCGCGCTTTACGTCACGGTGAACGGGGAGGAGACCCTCCTCGGGCACGCCGGCGAGCTGCACCCGCGCGTCGTCAAGGCGCTCCACCTGCCGGAGCGCACCTGCGCCATGGAGGTCGAGCTGGACGTCCTGGAGCGGGCTGTCGACGGACCGGTCAGGGCGCCCGGCATCTCCGCCTTCCCGGTGGCGACCCAGGACGTCGCGCTGGTCGTCGCGGAGAACGTCCCGGCGGCCGACGTGGAGCGGGCGCTGCGCGAGGGCGCGGGTGAACTCCTCGAATCGCTGCGACTGTTCGACGTCTTCACCGGCGACCAGATCGGCGCGGGCCGCAAGTCCCTGGCGTACGCGCTGCGCTTCCGCGCCGCGGACCGCACGCTGACCGTCGACGAGGCCACGGCCGCCCGTGACGCCGCGGTGGCGCTGGCCGCCGAGCGGACGGGCGCGGTGCTGAGGGGCGCGTAACGGCACACCGCGCATCGCGCGGCATGGGACGAAGGGGCGTGTCCGGGCTTCGGGCACGCCCCTTCGTGCTCGCAGGGAGACGTGGGCGCGGGTGCGGCCCGCCCCGTCCGACGTCCTCGCGGGGCGCGACCCGGGACGGCGCGCGAACGCGAACGGGGCCGGACCGGGCGCACCGGTCCGGCCCCGAACAGGCGCGGTCGGGGATCAGGAGTACACGTAGAAGCCCGAACCGGTCTTGCGGCCGAGCCGCCCCGCGTCCACCATGCGCTGGAGCAGCGGGGGAGCGGCGTACAACGGCTCCTTGAACTCCGCGTACATCGAATCGGCGACCGATGCCACGGTGTCCAGCCCGATCAGGTCGGAGAGCTTGAGCGGCCCCATGGGGTGGGCGCAGCCGAGCTCCATGCCGTTGTCGATGTCCTCGCGGCTGGCGATCCCCGACTCGAACATACGGATCGCGGAGAGCAGGTACGGGATCAGCAGCGCGTTGACGACGAAGCCGGACCGGTCCTGGGCGCGGATCGGATGCTTGCCGAGGACGTCCTGCACCAGGGCCTCCGCACGCTTCACCGTCTCGTCGGACGTCGTCAGCGCGGGGATCAGCTCGACGAGCTTCTGCACCGGTGCCGGGTTGAAGAAGTGGATGCCGATGACCTGGTCGGGGCGGGAGGTCGCCACGGCCAGCTTCACCAGCGGGATGGAGGAGGTGTTCGAGGCCAGGATCGCGTCCGGCCGGGTCACCACCTGGTCGAGCACCTGGAAGATCTCGGTCTTGACCTGCTCGTTCTCCACGACGGCCTCGATGACGAGATCGCGGTCGGCGAACTCTCCGAGGTCGGTCGTGTAGGTCAGCCGGGCGAGTGTCTCGTCCCGTTCCTCCGGAGTGATCTTGCCGCGGTCGGCGGCCTTCGAGAGGGAGTTGTGGAGCCTGGTGCGGCCGATCTCCAGCGCCTCGCCGGTGGTCTCGGCCACCTTGACCTCGAGACCGCTGCGGGCGCACACCTCCGCGATGCCCGCGCCCATCTGGCCACAGCCCACCACTCCGACGCGTGAAATATCGGCCATAGAGTCCGTCACCTCGTGCCTTTCGCTGATCTCCGAGTCGCAGGTTCCCGTGTGAGTCCGGTGCCCGCCCCGACCCCCCGACGTTACTCCGCCGCCTACGGGTGATCGCGGGCCGGGGCGGGCATGCTCTGCCGTACGCCCGAGCACGGAGGCGACGGACACCGGCGCGGACCGACAGCGACGGCGCTTGCCGGCGATGTCGGTCACGACGAGGACGACGAGGGAGAGAGACGGCAGGTGCGAGACGAGATGCGGCAGATGGCCCGAAGAGGGTTTGTGACGGGAGCGGCCGGAGCGGTCGCCGGAGCGATGGGCGGGGCCGTCCTGGCGGGTGACGCCGTCGCGGCTCCCGCCCGGCAGGGGCCCGCCTCCCGGACGGTCGACGGCCCCGGGCGGGAGGGCGCGCCGCCGCACGGCGGCGGCCACCGGACCGCGCGGCGCGAACTGCGCGGTGTGTGGGTCGCCACCGTCGCCAACCTCGACTGGCCGTCGAAGCCCGGTCTGACGGCCGCCGCGCAGCGCGCGGAACTGATCGACCACCTGGACGAGGCCGTCGACCGGCGGCTGAACGCCGTGATGCTCCAGGTCCGGCCGACCGCCGACGCCCTGTGGCCCTCGCCGTACGAGCCGTGGGCCCAGTACCTCACCGGCGTCCAGGGCAAGGACCCCGGCTGGGACCCGCTGGGCACCGCCGTGCGCGAGGCCCACGACCGGGGGCTGGAACTGCACGCCTGGTTCAACCCGTACCGGGTCGCCAACCACACCGACCCGTCCCGGCTGGCCGCGGCCCACCCCGCCAGGCTGCACCCCGACTGGGTCCTGCCGTACGGCGGGAAGCTCTACTACAACCCGGGCCTCCCCGAGGTCCGCCGCTTCGTCCAGGACGCGATGCTGGACGCGGTGCGCCGCTACGACGTCGACGCCGTGCACTGGGACGACTACTTCTACCCGTACCCGGTGGCCGGGCAGGAGTTCGCCGACGACGCCGCGTACGCGAAGTACGGTGCGGGGTTCCCCGACCGGGCCGCCTGGCGGCGCGACAACACCGACCGGCTCGTGCGCGAGACCGGCGAGCGGATCAAGAAGATCAAGAAGAACGTCCGGTTCGGCATCAGCCCGTTCGCGGTCTGGCGCAACGCCGCGACCGATCCGCGCGGCTCCGCCACGAGGGCGGGCGTGCAGACCTACGACGACCTGTACGCCGACACCCGCGGCTGGATCAAGAAGGGCTGGATCGACTACATCTGCCCGCAGGTCTACTGGAATCTGGGGTTCGCCGCCGCCGACTACGCCGAACTGGTGCCCTGGTGGAACGAGGTCGTGCGGGGCACGGGCGTCGATCTGTACATCGGCGAGGCGCTGTACAAGGCCGGTGATCCCGCCCAGCCGGCCGCCTGGCAGGACCCGGCCGAACTCTCCCGCCACCTCGACTTCGCCGCCGCCTGCGACCAGGTGCGCGGCCATGTCTACTTCTCGGGCAAGGACGTGGTCGAGGACCGGATCGGCGCGATGGCCCGCGTGGTGGGCGACCACTACCCGGGCCGGGTGCGCCCGCCCCGCTGAGGGAGCGGCGGAGCGGACGCGGGGACGGGGCGGGCGGCCGGGAGAACCGGTCCGTCCGCCCGTGGCCCGGGAGCGACGAGCGCCGCCGCGGAGGCCGCTACGGGCTCTCCGGTGTCCGCTTCCTGTCGGCGGTGTGCTGTACGACGCTGTCGGGACCGGGCGAAATCAGGTGCTCGTGTCCGTCCTCGGACCGGACGCGGAACGGGGGAGTGCCCCCGGCACCGAGCACTTCGAGGATCTCTGCGACCTTGTCGCGCTGCCCCACGGTCCTGCCGTGCGTCAGCAGCCGGTCGCCCGCGTGTGCCTCCATCGGGAGTGACCTCCTCACGGGTGGCGGTCCTTGTCGACAAGTCTATGACCGAAAAGTGACTTCGCCCGGTGGGGAAGCGGGGATCGCGGGCCGGACGCCGGGGCCGGGTTCGCGCGGGTGTGCCTCGCCGGGGCGCCGGGTGCGCGGCCTCGCCGCGGGTGGCAGGCGGGCGGCGAGGGGACTTCGTCACGGGGAAGGGGCCGGGGCGGTTCCTCGTCACGGGCCCTCGTCACGGTTCCTCGGCGCGGGGCCGGGCGCGCCCCGCGCGTTGGGTGACCGCGATGCAGACGAGGACCGCGACCGCCGCCACCGGCGCCGCCGCCGACACGTCCTCGCCGAGCAGGAAGAACGACCATCCCAGGGTCAGCAACGGCTGCGCGAGCTGGAGCTGGCTGGCCCGGGGCACGCCGATCTCCGCCATGCCCCGGTACCAGACGTACAGGCCGAGGAAGGTGGACCCGGCGGCCACCCAGACCAGTCCGATCACCCCGTGCGCGGTCATCCGCACCGGCTCCAGGGGCAGCGCCACCGCCGCCCCGGCCACCGCGAGCGGCAGCGAGAGGACGAGCGCCCAGCCGACCACCTGCCAGCCCGGCATGACCACGGCCAGCCTGCCCCCCTCCGTGTATCCCGCCGCGCAGACCAGCAGCGCGCCGAACAGGTACAGATCGCCGGCGGACAGCGCGCCGCCGCTCTGGCCCACGGTGAACCCGATCACCACGCCCGCCCCGGCGAGCGCCGCGAGCCAGAAGGCGCGGGGCGGCCGGATCCCGGTGCGGAGCGAGGAGAACACCGCGGTCGTCAGGGGGAGCAGCCCCACCACCACGGCGGCGTGGGAGGTCGTCGAGGTCTGCAGGGCCAGCGTGGTCAGCATCGGGAAGCCGATCACGACGCCCGCGGCCACGACGACGAGCCCGGCCCGGTGCGCGCGGTCCGGCGGTGGGACCCGCCCCGCCAGCAGGAACCCGCCCGCGATCAGCGCGGCGAGCACGGCGCGCAGGGCCACCAGGGACCAGGGTGCGAAGCTCTCCAGGCCCCAGACGGTGGACGGGAAGGTCAGCGAGAAGGCGGCGACGCCGAGGCAGGCGAGAACCACCCCGCCGCGGTTCGACGTGGTGGTTCCCGCCACATCGACCGCTATCGTCCTGCTTTTGGTAGCGCTATCCTCGACTCTCATGCACGAGCCTAGCAGCGTGGCCCAACTGGCGGATTCCCTCCGGAGCGAACTCGACCGCTACCCAGCAGATGGAAAGCTGCCGTCCAGTCGGGCTCTCGTCGAGCGCTTCCGGGTCAGCCCCGTGACCGTCTCCCGGGCCATCGCCCGGCTCGCCGCCGAGGGCCTCGTCGTCACCCGGCCCGGCGCCGGCGTCTTCCGGGCCCGCCCCCGTACGGACACGCCCCCACCGGGCGACACCTCCTGGCAGGAGGTCTCCCTCAGCGGTGACGGCGGCCCCGAGGCGGTGCCGCGCACCGTCGACGCCTCCGGTGTCCTGGTCACGCTCGCCGCGCCCCCGGCCGGTGTCATCGAGCTGAACGGCGGCTACCTCCACTCCTCGCTCCAGCCGGAACGGGCGCTCGCCGCCGCACTCGCCAGGGCCGGCCGCCGCCCGGGTGCCTGGGACCGCCCGCCCATCGACGGGCTGCCCGAACTGCGGGCCTGGTTCGCCCGGGACATCGGGCCCGCGCTCGGTGCCGCCGACGTGCTGATCACCGCGGGCGGCCAGAGCGCGCTGGCCGTCGCGCTGCGGGCGCTCGCCCCCTCGGGGGCTCCGGTGCTGGTCGAATCGCCCACCTATCCCGGCATGCTCGCCGCCGCCCGGGCCACCGGACTGCGCCCGGTGCCGGTGCCCGTGGACACCGGCGGAGTGCGTCCGGAGCTGCTCGCCGCCGCGTTCCGGGCCACCGGCGCGCGGGTCTTCGTCTGCCAGCCGCTCTTCCGGAACCCGACGGGCGCGGTCCTCGCCCCCGAACGGCGCGGCGAGGTCCTGCGCATCGCCCGGGCGGCGGGGGCGTTCGTCGTCGAGGACGACTTCGCCCGGTGCCTGGTGCACGACGACGCCGGTCCGCTGCCCCCGCCGCTGGCCGCCGACGACCCCGACGGTGTGGTCGTCCATGTCCGTTCCCTCACCAAGGTCACCTCGCCCAGCCTGCGGGTGGGCGCGCTCGCCGCCCGAGGTCCGGTGCTCGCCAGGCTGCGCGCCATCCAGGTCGTCGACAGCTTCTTCGTGCCCCGGCCGCTCCAGGAGGCCGCGCTCGAACTGGTGGGATCCCCGGCATGGGGGCGCCATCTGCGCTCCGTGTCGGCCGAGTTGAGGAACCGGCGCAACATCATGACGGCGGCCCTGCGGCTCGACCTGCCGGCCCTCGCGCTCCCGCACGTCCCCTCGGGCGGCGGCAGTCTGTGGCTGCGCCTGCCCGGGACGGGGGCGGGCACCGACGAGTCCGCGGTGGTCTCGGCGGCGCTGCGCGCGGGCGTGGCCGTCGCGCCCGGCCGCCCGTACTTCTGCGCCGAACCCCCTTCCCCGCACATCCGGTTGAGCTTCGCCGCGGTCGCCGGCCCGGCCGAGATCGTCGAGGGCGTCCGCCGACTGCGCACGGCCTGCGAAGAGACCTTGGGGATGCTGCCGGCCGGATCCGGGGACGGATGTCCGGCGGAGGAGCCGACGGAACCGGGCGGGAGGACGCGGTAGGGGCCGCGAGGCCGTCCGCGGGGCGCGGGGCATGCCGGGCCCGTCGACGGAGCGGCGCACCGCACGGGGACCGCGTTCCCGAACCTTCGTAAAGGCTTGCGATTACCCCCTTGACCCGGGTGGCGTTCGGCTCCACGATCGCCGCCATGACTGTGCGAGTCTCGCTCGTCGCCGCGGCCCGCAGTTCCGCGCCGCTCGCCGAGCGCTTCGACGAGGACCGGCCGCTCGACCCCACCGGGTGGCACGAAGTGCGGATCGCCGCGCACGCCCTGGCACCCCTGGGCGCCGCCGAACTGCGCTACTGCTCGCCCACCGCGCGCAGCCGCGCCACCGGTCGGGCGCTCGGCTACGCACCGCTCGTCCAGCCCGCGCTGCGCGACTGCGACATGGGGCGCTGGCGCGGCTGCACCCTGGCCGACGTCGCCGCCTGCGAGCCCGCCGCCGTCGACGCCTGGCTCGCCGACCCGCGCTCCGCCCCGCACGGCGGCGAACCGCTGCTCGCCTTCATCTCCCGGATCGGGAGCTGGCTGGACACCCGGCCCGCGTGCGAGGGCGCCATCGTGGCCGTCGCGGAACCCGCCGTCGTCCGGGCCGCGCTCGTCCACGCCCTCATGGCCCCACCGTCGACGTACTGGAACGTCGACGTGCGCCCGCTGTCGACGGTCACGCTCTCCGGTGGGCCGGGGCGTTGGAGCCTGCGGCTCGAAGCGGGAGCCCACTGACCGGCCGTCGTCGGCGCCCGCGTTCGTTCCCCGTGCGCGGCGTCGTGCGGGGAGCGGACGCGGTGCGGCGTCCCCGGCCGCACGCGTACGGCCGGGACGCCGTCCCTAGTGCCGCTCCCGGCAACGTTTGCCCCGTCGCACCGCCCGGCACGCACTCCCCCAAGGCCTTAAGGGCCAGGGGGGACCCCCTTCGGCGTTGGCCGAAAGCCCACGTAGCCCTTCCCCAAGCTCTCGACTTCGTTCGAGCAGGGGAGACCCCATCCGAGGGCTTTCGGCCGCCTTGCGATCGCACGCACCGGACGCCGCTCCTTCCGGGCAAANGTCCCCGGCCGCACGCGTACGGCCGGGACGCCGTCCCTAGTGCCGCTCCCGGCAACGTTTGCCCCGTCGCACCGCCCGGCACGCACTCCCCCAAGGCCTTAAGGGCCAGGGGGGACCCCCTTCGGCGTTGGCCGAAAGCCCACGTAGCCCTTCCCCAAGCTCTCGACTTCGTTCGAGCAGGGGAGACCCCATCCGAGGGCTTTCGGCCGCCTTGCGATCGCACGCACCGGACGCCGCTCCTTCCGGGCAAACCTTGCCGGTCACGGCACTGGTGCCGCTCCCGGCACTAGCGGGGCGGTTCGGTCAGCCCTCCTTGTCGTCCTCGTCCTTGTCCTCGTCCTCGCCCTTGTTCGGGGGGTCGGAGAGGAACGTGAGGGCCTCGGCGATGGCCGTCTCGGCGGCCGACTTGTCGATACCGAGACCCGACAGCACGCCCGCGCCGTCCTCCTGCTCCAGCAGGGCGAGCAGGATGTGCTCGGTGCCGACGTAGTTGTGCCCCATGCGCAGCGCCTCGCGGAACGTGAGTTCCAGCGCCTTGCGGGCCCCGGCGTCGTACGGGATCAGGTCCGGCACCTCGCCCGCGGCGGCGGGCAGGGTCTCGGTCGCGGCCCGGCGGATCGCGTCCGGAGTGATGCCCTGGGCCTTGACGAAGGCGATGCCCAGCCCCTCCGGCTCGCTGAGCAGCCCCAGCACCAGGTGTGCGGTGCGCACCTGGTCGTTGCCCGCCGCCCGGGCCTCGTTCTGCGCGGCCATGACGACGTTCTTGGCCCGCGGGGTGAAGCGGCCGAAGCCCTGGCTCGGGTCGAGGTCCGACGGTTCGCCGGGGTCCTTGGCGACGAAGCGCTTCTGGGCCGCCTGCCTGGTCACGCCCATGCTCTTGCCGATCTCGGTCCAGGAGGCGCCCGAGCGCCGGGCCTGGTCCACGAAGTGGCCGATCAGGTGGTCGGCCACGTCGCCGAGGTGGTCCGCGGCGATGACGGCGTCGGAGAGCTGGTCGAGGGCGTCGGTGTGGGTCTTCTTGATGGCCTCGATCAGGTCGTCGAGGCGCACGGGATGGGTCATGCGTACGGGATTCACCATGCGTCAACCGTAGGTTGACAGTCGGGGGGTGTCAACCGCGAGTTGACAGTGGAGATGCCGGGAATGACGGAGCGCGCCGCCCGACGGGGCCCGTCGGACGGCGCGCTCGTTCAGAGGTCGCGCATGCGTTCTGTCATGCGGTCGTGCAAAGGGTGCGTACGCCGCGCGCGAGGGCGCGGGCGCGGGTCAGAGGACGCCGCTGTCCGCGATGGTGATCTTCGCCTGGGGGCGGCCGCTCTGCGTGCCGAGGGCCTCGATCTTCTTGACGAGGTCCATGCTCTCCTCGTTGTCGACCTCGCCGAACACCACGTGCTTGCCGTCCAGCCACGACGTCACGATGGTCGTGATGAAGAACTGGGAGCCGTTGGAGTCGGGGCCGCTGTTGGCCATGGACAGCAGGCCGGGCTTGGAGTGCGTCAGCTTGAAGTTCTCGTCGGGGAACTTCGCCCCGTAGATGCTCTTGCCGCCCGTGCCGTTGCCCGCGGTGAAGTCGCCGCCCTGGAGCATGAATTCGGGGATGATCCGGTGGAAGGACGATCCCTTGTAACCGAAGCCCTTCTCGCCGGTCGCCAGCGCGCGGAAGTTCTCCGCGGTCCTGGGAACGACGTCGTCGAACAGTTTGAACGTGATCCGCCCGGCGGGCTCGTCGTTGATGGTGATGTCGAAGTAGACCTTGCTCGTCATGGAACCATCCTGACATCGACGCGTCCGGGGGCGCCCGGCGGGAGCGGTTGCACGCCACCGGGGCGCCCCGTCATCCGCGGCGCGGAAGCGGATCGCCCCGGTTGTCCGCACTGCGGAAGGCGGTGGTGCGCGCTGTCCGACTGTGGTTACCCTGGGCGCATGATCGTGCTCGTGACCCGCCGCCACGTGGACTACGCGCGTGTCACGACCATGAGTTGTCCCACCGCCCGCTGACGCGGCCCCGTGGTGGCACATCCCGCGCCGTAGCCGCGCACACCCCCGCGTACGCCCTCCGCACGGAGCCCCCGTACGCCTGCTTCCTGCACCCCGCCGCTCACACCGGCACCACCCCGCCCGCCGCCGGGCATCGCACGTGTACCGAGGAGAAGCATGAGCCAGCCGATCGACGCCGACACCGCCGGCCACACCCCCGAGGACGAGCCGACCGGATCCGCCACCCCCGGCTGGTCGTTCGAGACCAGGCAGCTGCACGCCGGCGCCGTCCCCGACCCGACCACCGGCGCCCGGGCGGTCCCGATCTACCAGACGAGCTCGTTCGTCTTCCGCGACACCCAGCACGCGGCCGACCTCTTCTCGCTCGCCGAGCCCGGAAACATCTACACCCGCATCCACAACCCCACCACGGACGTCTTCGAGCAGCGGATCGCCGACCTCGAAGGCGGCGTCGCCGCCGTGGCCCTCTCCTCCGGGCAGGCCGCGGAGACCCTCGCCGTCCTCAACGTGGCCGGGGCCGGCGACCACATCGTCTCCAGCGCCGCGCTCTACGGCGGCACGTACAACCTCTTCCGGCACACCCTGCGGAAGTTCGGCATCGAGGTGTCCTTCGTCGAGGACCCGGACGACCTCGACGCCTGGCGGGCCGCCATCCGGCCCGGCACCAAGGCCCTGTTCGCGGAGACCCTCGGCAACCCGCGCGGCAACGTCCTCGACGTCCGCGCCCTCGCCGACATCGCGCACGGGGCCGGGCTCCCGCTGATCGTCGACAACACCGTGCCCACCCCCTTCCTCCTGCGTCCCATCGAGCACGGCGCCGACGTCGTCGTCCACTCGGCGACCAAGTTCCTCGGCGGTCACGGCACCACCATCGGCGGCGTCGTCGTCGACGCCGGGACCTTCGACTTCGGCGCGCACCCCGAGCGCTTCCCCGACTTCAACGAGCCCGACCCCAGCTACCACGGGCTGCGCTACTGGCCCGCCCTCGGCCCCGGCGCGTACGCCATCAAGCTGCGGGTCCAGCTGCTGCGCGACCTCGGACCGGCCATCGCGCCGCACTCCGCCTTCCTGCTCCTGCAGGGCGTGGAGACGCTGAGCCTGCGCATGGAGCGCCACTCGTCCAACGCCCAGGCGCTGGCGGAATGGCTGGAGCAGCGCGACGAGGTCGCGGCCGTCCACTACGCCGGGCTGCCGTCCAACCGCTGGTACGAGGCCGGGCGCCGCTACCTGCCGCGCGGCGCCGGGGCCGTGCTCTCCTTCGAGCTGCGCGGCGGCGTCGAGGCGGGCAAGCGTTTCGTGGACGCCGTCGAACTCTTCAGCCACCTCGCCAACATCGGTGACGTGCGCAGCCTCATCATCCACCCCGCGTCCACCACCCACGGCCAGCTCGACGACGCGCAGCTCGCCGCCACCGGCACCTCGCCGGGCCTGCTGCGTCTGTCGGTCGGCATCGAGAACCTGGACGACCTCAAGGCGGACCTGGAGGCCGGCTTCCGCGCCGCGAAGGAGGCGTCCTGAACACCGCCGACCACCCCGCCGACGGGACCACCCCGAGGGCGATCCCGCCTCCTGCCACCGGCGCGTGGCAGGAGGGGGACCCCCCGGGGCGCCGCAGCTGGTACCACCGTCCGGGGGCCCTGCCGTTGGAGGGCGGCGGCCGGCTCCCGGACGTACGGCTGGCGTACGAGACGTGGGGGCGGCTCGCGCCCGACCGCTCCAACGCGGTCCTCGTCCTGCACGCGCTCACCGGCGACAGCCATGTCGCCGGACCGGTCGGGCCCGGCCACCCCAGCCCCGGCTGGTGGGACGCGCTGATCGGGCCGGGCCGGGCGCTCGACACGGACCATTGGTTCGTGGTGGCGCCGAACGTCCTGGGCGGCTGCCAGGGAAGTACGGGCCCGGCCTCGCCGCGCCCCGACGGCCGTCGCTGGGGCGGGTCGTTCCCCCGGCTCACCCAGCGCGACCAGGTGCTCGCGGAGGCCGGGCTCGCCGACGCGCTGGGCATCGACCGCTGGGCCCTCGTGCTCGGCGGCTCCATGGGCGGGATGCGGGCGGTGGAGTGGGCCGTGTCCCGCCCGGAGCGCGTCGCGTCGCTGCTGCTGCTGGCCACGACGGCGGTGGCGAGCGCGGACCAGATCGCCTGGGCCACCGCCCAGCTCCACGCGATCCGCGCCGACCCCAACTGGCGGGGCGGCGACTACCACGACGCAGGACCGGGGCAGGGGCCGCACGCGGGCCTCGGCGTCGCCCGCCGCATCGCCCACATCACCTACCGCGGGGCCGAGGAACTCGACGCCCGCTTCGGCAACCGTGCCCAGGACGGGGAGGACCCCTCGCTGGGCGGCCGTTACCAGGTCGAGTCCTACCTCGACCATCACGCCGCCAAGCTCGTCCGGCGCTTCGACGCGGCCAGTTACGCCGTGCTCGCCGAGGCGATGAACGCCCACGACGTGGGCAGGGGCCGCGGCGGCACGCGAGCCGCCCTCGCCCGGGTGACGGCGCGGACCCTGGTCGCGGGGGTCGACTCCGACCGCCTCTACCCGCTGTCGCAGCAGGAGGAGCTGGCCGCCGGGATCCCCTCGGCCGGCCGGGCCCGGGTGGTCGCCTCGCCGTACGGCCACGACGGATTCCTCATCGAGACGCCGCAGATAGCCGCGCTGGTGCGGGAACTCCTGGACGACGTACGGGACACGGCCGCCGTTCAGGCCGGGTGAGCGCCGCCGCCGGGGGACCACCGTCCTGGTGTCTCCCGGCGGCAGCCGGGCCCGTCGGCGATCCGGGCCGTCGGCAACCCGGTCGGTAGCCCGGACCGTCGGCCCGAGCCCTCGGCCCGTGCCCCCGCTCACACCGGTCCCTGCTTTGACCTTGACCCGGTCCCTGCTTTGACCTTGACACGGTGACAGGGTCTTCACTGCTTGCCGAGGAGGTGGTCTCGATGACAGTCACGAGACGGGACACGGACACGGTACGAGCGCTTCGGGAGTTGGAGGACGGCCGTTCGTCCGTGCGGCTGAGGGCTGCTCTGGCGGTCGGCAGCACGCCCGACCCGCGCTTCGTCGACAAGCTGGTCGAGCGATGCGCGATCGAGCCGGAGTTCTTCGTCCGCGACATGCTGACCTGGGCGCTCACCCGCCACCCGGTGTCCGTGACGCTTCCCGAGCTGCTCCGTGAAGTCCGCTCGGAGCGTGCGCAGGCGCGGAGCCAGGCGCTGCACACACTGTCCAAGATCGGGGACCGGCGGGCGTGGCCGGCGATCACCGCCACGCTCCTGGCCGACGCCGACGACGAGGTGGCGCGGAGCGCCTGGCGGGCCGCGGTCGTGCTCGTGCCCGAGGGCGAGGAGTCCGCGCTGGCCACGGCTTTGGCGACGCAGCTCGGGCGCGGCGGGCGGGAGACGCAGCTGAGTCTCAGCCGGGCACTGGTCGCACTGGGCGAAGCGATCGTGCCGGCTCTGCGTACCGCGACGACGGCCCCTGCCCCGAGCATCCGTGCGCACGCGCTCGCCACACGACGGCTGCTGCGCGACCCGGACGCCGGATTCGAGTTCGCGATCGAGGAGGCGAAGCGCATCGTGGTACTCGGCGGATCCGACCAGGAGGGCTGACAGGACGTGTTGATCGGTGAGGTGGCGCGGCGGTCCGGGGTCAGCGCCCGCATGCTCCGGCATTACGAGTCGCTCGGTCTGGTGCGTCCTTCGGGCCGCAGCGGCTCCGGCTACCGGGAGTACTCCGGGGAGGACGTCCGGCGGATCTTCCACATCGAGAGCCTGCGGTCGCTGGGGCTGTCGCTGCGCGAGATCGGACGCGCGCTCGACGACCCCGGCTTCACGCCCTCGGCACTCGTCGACGACCTCATCCGTCAAACGCGCGAGCGGGTCGCGGCGGAGACCGAGCTGCTCACGCGGCTGCGCCGGATCGATGCCGCGGACCCCGCCGACTGGACGGACGTCCTCAAGGTCGTCGCGCTCCTCCAGGCGCTGCGGTCCAAGAGCGCCGACGCGCGCCAGCGCGCGGCCCTTTCCTCGGTCGACGAGGTTCCGGTGCCGGTGGAGGCCCTGGTCGAGGCGGTGCTCAGCGAGACGGTGCCGAACGTCGCCGGGGCCCTTCGATGGGCGCTGGCGCGATCGGGCGGCCGCGGCCCGGCACTGCTGGCGGAGGGCCTCGGCTCACCGGTGGCCGTGGTGCGGGAACGTGCCGTTCAGGCCCTCGCCGAGATGCCCGGTGGTGAGGCCGCCGCGCTGCTGCGGGACGCCCTCGCGGACCCCGACGCCGTGGTCCGCGGGCATGCGGCCCTGGCGCTCGGGGCACGTGGTGCGGCCGAGACGGTCCCGACGCTCATCGACATGATCGTGGAGGGAAGGAACGACACCGATGCGGCCGATGCGCTGAGCGTGCTGGCGAGCGACACCGCGACGGCGGACCGGATCGCGAGCGGGCTCGTCGACCGCCTCGCCCATGACGCCACCGAGGCGCCCGCACGCGGACGGCTGACGCAGGCGCTGGCGGGCATCCCCGGGACGCGGGCGTCACATGCCCTCGTGGAACTGTCGCACGACGCGGAGCCCGCCGTCGCGCTGACCGCGGCGTACCTTCTTCGGCGTGGTCGGGCAGCCGGAGACCGGTGATGGTCTCCGGCCGCCCGACCACGGCCGGTCGGCGGATCCCGAGGGGGATGGTCGGCGGACGACACCACGCCCGGCGCCCGGCGGGAACGCATTGCCGCGGGTGAGAGCTTCGGCCGTCGACCGAGCATCAGGGTCCGCCACGGGGCGTGCTCGTCCGCCATCAACGACTCCCGGTGACGGACCTGCGGCCTTTCGGAGGCGGTGACAGCGCGGGCGGGGCTGGGCCGGGCCCCTGTTGGAGCCTGTTCGCGCCGCCTCGACACCCGATGGTCGTTCTCTGCGGCCACCCGCGCCCGTTTCGCGTGGCGGGTCGGCCTCGGCTCTTGACGACCTCGGCGATCCGCAGGGCGGCCCGGGCGGGCGTGAGGTGCGCGGTGTCGACCAGGATCGGGTGTCGCCCGTCTCGAAACGTCGCGCCCGCGGCTCAGCCGCAACGCTCGGAGGGACCGACCCGCGCGCCGAAGGGTCGGACCGGCCGCTCGGTCCCGTGCGGCCACGCGGCGCACAATGAGGGTCATTGCATAAAAGTGCAAGGGTGCGTATAGTCATGCCATCGACGAGGAGGGTTTCGATGGTGGTACGTGCAGCGGTGGCAGGGGCGAGCGGATACGCCGGCGGGGAGCTGCTCCGCCTCCTGCTGGCCCACCCCGAGGTCGAGATCGGGGCCCTCACCGCCCATTCCAACGCGGGGCAGCGGCTCGGCGCGCTGCAGCCGCATCTGCGGCCGCTCGCCGACCGGGTGCTGGAGGCGACCACGCCCGAGGTGCTCGCCGGGCACGACGTCGTCTTCCTCGCCCTGCCGCACGGCCAGTCCGCCGCCGTCGCCGAACAGCTCGGTGACGAGGTGCTCGTCGTCGACATGGGCGCCGACTTCCGGCTCGCGGACGCCGCGGCCTGGGAGGAGTTCTACGGCTCGCCGCACGCCGGTACGTGGCCGTACGGTCTGCCCGAACTGCCGGGCGGGCGTGCGGAGTTGGCCGGGTCCAAGCGAGTCGCGGTGCCCGGCTGCTACCCGACGGCCGTCTCGCTGGCGCTCTTTCCGGCGTACGCGGCCCAGCTGGCCGAGCCCGAGGCCGTGGTCGTTGCCGCGTCCGGCACCTCCGGGGCGGGCAAGGCGGCCAAGCCGCACCTGCTGGGTTCCGAGGTGATGGGCAACATGTCCCCGTACGGCGTCGGCGGGGTCCACCGGCACACCCCCGAGATGGTGCAGAACCTCAGCGCGGCGGCCGGGGAGCCGGTCACCGTCTCCTTCACCCCGACCCTGGCGCCGATGCCCCGGGGCATCCTCGCCACATGCAGCGCGAAGGCGAGGCCGGGAGTGGGCGCCGAGGCAGTGCGCGACGCGTACGAGAAGGCGTTCGCCGACGAGCCGTTCGTCGAGCTGCTCCCCGAGGGGCAGTGGCCCGCCACCGCGTCCGTGTACGGCTCCAACGCCGTGCAGATCCAGGTCGCGTACGACGAGGCGGCGCACCGGATCGTCGTCGTCTCGGCCATCGACAACCTCGCCAAGGGCACTGCGGGCGGCGCCCTCCAGAGCATGAACATCGCCCTCGGACTTCCCGAGGACACAGGTCTCTCCACGATCGGAGTCGCACCGTGAGCGTCACGGCAGCACAGGGATTCTCGGCGGCGGGCATCGCCGCCGGGATCAAGGAAAGCGGAAACCCTGACCTGGCCCTCGTGGTCAACCACGGCCCGCGTCGCGCCGCCGCGGGCGTCTTCACCTCCAACCGCGTCAAGGCCGCCCCCGTCCTCTGGTCGCAGCAGGTGCTCAAGGGCGGCGAGGTCGGCGCCGTCGTCCTCAACTCCGGTGGCGCCAACGCCTGCACGGGCCCCAAGGGCTTCCAGGACACGCACGCCACCGCCGAGAAGGCCGCCGAGGTCCTGCCCGGCCACAGCGCGGGCGAGATCGCGGTCGCCTCGACCGGGCTGATCGGCACCCTGCTCCCGATGGACAAGCTGCTGCCCGGCATCGAGAAGGCCGCCGCCGCCCTCAGCGAGCACGGCGGCGAGAAGGCCGCCATCGCGATCAAGACCACCGACACCGTCCACAAGACCGCCGTCGCGGGCGGCGAGGGCTGGACCGTCGGCGGCATGGCCAAGGGCGCGGGCATGCTCGCCCCCGGCCTCGCCACCATGCTGGTCGTCCTCACCACCGACGCCGACGTGGACGCCGCCGGGCTCGACTCCGCGCTGCGCGCCGCCACGCGCACCACCTTCGACCGGGTCGACTCCGACGGCTGCATGTCCACCAACGACACCGTGCTGCTGCTGGCCTCCGGCGCCAGCGGGACCACTCCGGACCAGGACGAGTTCGCCCAGGCCGTGCGCGCCGTCTGCGCCGACCTCGCCCGGCAGCTCATCGGCGACGCCGAGGGCGCCTCCAAGGACATCCGGATCGAGGTGATCAACGCCGCGACCGAGGACGACGCCGTCGAGGTGGGCCGCTCCATCGCCCGCAACAACCTCCTCAAGTGCGCCATCCACGGCGAGGACCCCAACTGGGGCCGGGTCCTCTCCGCGATCGGCACCACGAAGGCCGCCTTCGATCCCGACCAGCTGAACGTCGCCATCAACGGTGTCTGGGTCTGCAGGAACGGCAGCTTCGGCGAGGACCGTGACCTGGTCGACATGCGCTACCGGGAGGTCGCCGTCACCGCCGACCTGGCCGCCGGCACCGAGTCCGCCGTCATCTGGGCCAACGACCTCACCGCGGACTACGTCCACGAGAACAGCGCGTACAGCTCATGACCACGGCGCGGAAGCACACCGCACTCCCGAAGGCGCAGATCCTCATCGAGGCACTGCCCTGGCTGACCCGGCACCACGGCAGGACCGTCGTCATCAAGTTCGGCGGCAACGCCATGGTCGACGACGAGCTGAAGGCGGCCTTCGCCCAGGACGTCGTGTTCCTGCGCCAGGCCGGCCTCAAGCCCGTCGTGGTGCACGGCGGCGGTCCCCAGATCAGCGCCCAGCTCGACAAGCAGGGTCTGGCCAGCGAGTTCAAGGCCGGCCTGCGCGTCACCACGCCCGAGGCGATGGACGTCGTACGGATGGTGCTGGCCGGACAGGTCCAGCGCGAGCTGGTCGGGCTGCTCAACCGGCACGGCCCGCTCGCCGTCGGCCTGACCGGCGAGGACGCCCACACCATCACGGCCGTACGGCATCGCCCGGTCATCGACGGGGAACCCGTCGACATCGGCCGGGTCGGCGAGATCACCGCCATCGACACGGGCGCGATCCAGGCGCTGCTGGACGACGGCCGCATCCCCGTGGTCTCCTCCATCGCCCGTTCCGCCGACGACCACCACGTCTACAACGTCAACGCCGACACCGCCGCCGCCGCGCTCGCCGCCGCGCTGGGGGCCGAGACGCTGATGGTCCTCACCGACGTCGAGGGCCTGTACGAGGACTGGCCGAACAGCGACGACGTGATCAGCCGCCTCACCGCCACCGAGCTGGAGAAGCTGCTGCCCGAGCTGTCCAGCGGCATGGTGCCCAAGATGGAGGGGTGCCTGCACGCCGTACGGGGCGGCGTCGAGACCGCCCGGGTCATCGACGGCCGGGTCCAGCACTCGATCCTGCTGGAGATCTTCACCGACGAGGGAATCGGCACGATGGTCGTGCCCGACGAGGCACCCGACACCCAGGGGGAGTCATGAGCAACCAGGAGTACGCGCAGCGCTGGCAGCACGCGCTCATGGACAACTACGGCACCCCCCGGCTCTCCCTCGTCCGCGGCGAGGGGGCCAGGGTGTGGGACGCCGACGGCACCGAGTACCTCGACTTCGTCGGCGGCATCGCGGTCAACGCGCTGGGCCACGCCCATCCCGCCGTCGTCGAGGCCGTCTCCGCCCAGGTCGCCTCCCTCGGCCACGTCTCCAACCTCTACATCGCGCCGCAGCCCGTCGCCCTCGCCGAACGGCTGCTCCAGCTCTTCGGCCGCGACGGACGGGTCTACTTCGCGAACTCCGGCGCCGAGGCCAACGAGGCCGCCTTCAAGATCGGCCGGCTGACCGGCCGGACCCACATGGTCGCCACCGAGGGCGGCTTCCACGGCCGGACCACGGGGGCGCTCGCGCTCACCGGCCAGCCGGGGAAGCGCGAGCCGTTCCAGCCGCTGCCCGGCGACGTCACCCACGTCCCGTACGGGGACGCCGAGGCCCTGCGCGCCGCCGTCACCACCGACACCGCGCTGGTCGTCATCGAACCGATCCAGGGCGAGAACGGTGTGATCGTGCCGCCCCGGGGCTATCTGGAGGCCGCCCGGGAGATCACCCGGGCCACGGGGACCCTGCTCGCCCTCGACGAGGTGCAGACCGGCATCGGCCGCTGCGGCCACTGGTTCGAGCACCAGGCCCACCAGGGCGTGGAGCCCGATGTCGTCACCCTCGCCAAGGGGCTCGGCGGCGGGCTGCCGCTGGGCGCGACCGTCGCCTTCGGCCCGGCCGCCGAGCTGCTGAAGCCGGGCCACCACGGCTCGACTTTCGGCGGCAACCCGATCGCCTGTGCCGCCGGACTGGCCGTCCTGGACACCCTGGCGACCGACGGAGCCCTGGACCGGGTGAAGCGGCTCGGCGAGAGGATCCGGGACGGAGTGGAAGGTCTCGGGCACCCTCTGGTCTCCCACGTCCGCGGCTCCGGCCTGCTGCTGGGTATCGTGCTCACCGAGCCCCGCGCGCCCCAGGTGCAACAGGCGGCTCAGGGAGCCGGAATCCTGGTGAACGCCCCCGCCCCCGACGTCCTGCGGCTGATGCCGCCGCTGATCATCGGTGACGCCGAGGTGGAGGCGTTCCTCCGGGCACTTCCCGGCGCCCTCGACGCGGTACACGGGGACGGACGATCCGGAGAATGAGGCGACGACGATGACCGAGGCGCAGGAGACCGAGCAGAGCGGGCCCTCCGTGCCGCAGACCCGCACCGCGCGCCACCGCCGGATCGTGGACATCCTGAACCGGCAGCCGGTGCGCTCGCAGAGCCAGCTGGCCAGGCTGCTCGCCGACGACGGGCTGAGCGTCACCCAGGCGACGCTCTCCCGCGACCTCGACGAACTGGGTGCGGTGAAGATCCGCAACACCGGGGGCGAGCTGATCTACGCGGTGCCGAGCGAGGGCGGTTTCCGCACCCCGCAGGCGCCGCTGGGCGGATCCGCGAAGGAGGAGCGGATGCGCCGGCTCTCCGCCGAACTGCTCATCTCGGCGGAGGCGTCGGCCAACCTCGTCGTGCTGCGCACGCCCCCCGGCGCCGCGCAGTTCCTCGCCTCGGCCATCGACCAGGCCGAACTGCACGACATCCTCGGCACCATCGCGGGCGACGACACGCTGCTGCTGATCAGCCGGGACCCGGCGGGCGGCCAGGCCCTCGCCGACCACCTGCTGCGCCTGGCCCAGAACGAGCGCTGACCGACGCGGCATCCGGTGCCGCCGGGCCGGTCCCGGGCGTCACCGGGACCGGCCCCGCGCACGCTTCGTATGTGCCGCCGGCCGTCCGCGGACCGGCCGTCCGTCGTCCCGGATGCGTCGGCCACCGGTTCGTGGACGCTCTCAGTAGCGGATGATCGAGGTCGGGCCCGAACGGGTCCCGATCGCGATGTGCGGACGACGGGCCGGTTCCACCCAGCCGAGGATCCGGTCCATCGCGGCTGCCGGTACGGAGACGCACCCGGCGGTCGCGCCGCGCCCGTCGACGTGGAGGAAGATCCCGGCGCCGCGCCCGCGCACCGGGCGCACGTAGTTGAAGCCGATGACGAGGGCGCGGGCGTACTGCGTCGGATGGTCGGCCAGCCGCTCCGCCTCGCTCGCCCGGCAGTCCGCGGGCCGGGGCTCCACCCAGCGGTTGTAGGCGCGCGCCGCGTTGTCCTGGCACCACCACGACCGGCCGGTGATCCGGCGGTACGGATGGACGGTGCCGTGCGGCGCCGCCCCGGTCCCGAAGGCGTACGGCAGGCCGTACAGGCCGGTGGGCGTGGTGGAGGTGCCCTGCTTGCGGGTCGCCCCCTCGGCCAGGCCCTTCGCGCCGAACCGGGCCGGGGCCGACCCGGCCCTCGTCCAGACGCCCCGGCGCAGGTCCCACCAGGTGACGGTGCCCGTGGTGGAGCCCCCGGCCGGGGCCTCGGCCGTGATCAACTGAGTGCCGCCGCCGGTGTCAGCCATCCGGGCGGGCAGGGGCGGCGCGGCGACGGGCCCGGCCGCGACCGTGCCCGCCAGTGCGAGCAGGACCGTGCCGGCCAGCAGGGATCTGCGCATGCCCGGACGGTACCCCGCGGCGCCCCGCCGTACCCGGACCCGCCACGGCGGCCACGCCCACCGCCAGGCGCTCAGTCCCGTTCCACGCCCGGCATCGCCGGCAGCGGGAGCGGCAGGCCCGGCAACCCGTCGATGCTGGTCGCGATGTGTTCCTTCTGCTCGAAGTACGTGCTCAGCGAAGCGTCGTCCTCGCGGGCGAAACGCTGGGCGTGCAGGGGCCGGTCCGCGTCGTACGACATGAACGGGACGGCGAACCCGCAGCTGTCCCGGATCAGTTCCGCCCGCACCACGATGACGGCGCGCAGCCCGTGCGGGTCGGGATCCACCTGGCGGAAGTGCCCGAGCAGCGACGGGAACCGGGGGTCGTCGCGGAAGACCGGCTCGCCGCGGCCGTGCACGCGCACGATGGTCGGCGGCCCCTGGAAGGCGCACCACATCAGGGTGATGCGGCCGTTCTCCCGGAGGTGGGCGATGGTCTCGGCGTTGCTGCCCGCGAAGTCCAGGTAGGCCACGGTCCGTTCGTCGACGACCGCGAAGGAGCCGCTGACGCCCTTGGGGGAGAGGTTGACCGTGCCCTCGCCGTCCAGCGGCGCGGTCGCGGTGAAGAAGATGCGCTGTTCCTCGATGAAGGTCCTGAGCCGCCCGTCGATTCGTTCGTACGTCTTTCCCATGGCGGCATTGTCGTCGCGGCGGCCCCGTCCGGACAGGCCGTTTCACCGGGCGGCACCGCCCGCCCGGGCGGGGGCGCGTCCCGTCGTACGCGGGGCACGGCCCGTCGGACCGGTCCGCCACGACGGGAGAACGGGGCCGCAGGGCCCGCGCCGCGCCGCCCACCAGCACCTTTGACAAACCATACGGAGGACTGCATAGTTATACCCATCAGTGATTGCACCGTAAGGAGAAACCCGTGACCGAGCGCGTCGTACTCGCCTACTCGGGCGGCCTGGACACCTCCGTCGCCATCGGCTGGATCGCCGAGGAGACGGGCGCCGAGGTCATCGCCGTTGCCGTGGACGTCGGCCAGGGCGGCGAGGACCTGGACGTCATCCGCAAGCGCGCGCTCGCCTGCGGTGCCGTCGAGGCCGAGGTCGCGGATGCGAAGGACGAGTTCGCCGAGGGCTACTGCCTCCCGGCGATCAAGGCCAACGCCCTCTACATGGACCGCTACCCGCTGGTCTCGGCCCTGTCCCGGCCGGCCATCGTCAAGCACCTCGTCGCCGCCGCGAAGAAGCACGACGCCGGCATCGTCGCCCACGGCTGCACCGGCAAGGGCAACGACCAGGTCCGCTTCGAGGCCGGCATCGCCGCGCTCGGCCCCGACCTGAAGTGCATCGCCCCGGTCCGCGACTACGCGATGACCCGCGACAAGGCGATCGCCTTCTGCGAGGAGAAGAACCTCCCGATCGCGACCACCAAGAAGTCCCCGTACTCCATCGACCAGAACGTCTTCGGGCGCGCCGTCGAGACGGGCTTCCTGGAGGACATCTGGAACGCGCCGATCGAGGACATCTACGAGTACACCCAGAACCCGGCCACCCCGCGCGAGGCCGACGAGGTCGTCATCTCCTTCAAGGAGGGCGTCCCGGTCGCCATCGACGGCAAGCCCGTCACCGTCCTCCAGGCCATCCAGCAGCTCAACGAGCGGGCCGGCGCCCAGGGCATCGGCCGGATCGACATGGTCGAGGACCGTCTCGTCGGCATCAAGTCCCGCGAGGTCTACGAGGCCCCGGGCGCGATCGCGCTGATCACTGCCCACCAGGAGCTGGAGAGCGTCACCGTCGAGCGCGAACTGGCCCGCTACAAGCGGCAGGTCGAGCAGCGCTGGGGCGAGCTGGTCTACGACGGCCTGTGGTTCTCGCCGCTCAAGCGCGCCCTGGACGGCTTCATCGAGGAGGCCAACCAGCACGTCACCGGCGACATCCGGATGACCATGCACGCGGGCCGCGCCGTCGTCACCGGCCGGAAGTCGGAGCAGTCGCTCTACGACTTCAACCTCGCCACCTACGACACCGGCGACACCTTCGACCAGTCCAAGGCGCAGGGCTTCATCGAGATCTTCGGCCTCTCGTCGAAGATCGCCGCCAAGCGTGACCTGTCCTGATCCCCAGCTGTTACGTCACCGCCTCCCCGGACCCTCCGTGCGGGGAGGCGGTCGCACATCCACCCCTTGTTCTTCCGAGGAGCACGCAGTGAGCAACGGCACCAGCAACGGCGACGTACGCCTCTGGGGCGCCCGCTTCGCCGACGGTCCCGCCGAGGCCCTGGCCAGGCTGTCCGCCTCCGTCCACTTCGACTGGCGGCTCGCGCCGTACGACATCGCGGGCTCCCGCGCCCACGCGCGCGTGCTGAACAAGGCGGGCCTGCTCACCGACGACGAGCTGGACCGCATGATCGCCGGGCTCGACCGGCTCGAATCCGATGTGGCGGACGGTTCGTTCACCGGTACCGTCGCCGACGAGGACGTCCACACCGCGCTGGAGCGGGGCCTGCTGGAACGCCTCGGCCCGGAACTCGGCGGCAAGCTGCGCGCCGGCCGTTCCCGGAACGACCAGATCGCGACGCTCTTCCGGATGTACCTGCGCGACCACGCCCGGATCATCGGCGGGCTGATCGCCGAGCTCCAGGGCGCGCTGGTCGGCCTCGCCGAGGCCCACCCGGACGTCGCGATGCCCGGCCGCACGCACCTCCAGCACGCCCAGCCGGTCCTCTTCGCGCACCATGTGCTGGCCCACGCGCAGGCCCTGTCGCGGGACGCCGAGCGGTTGCGGCAGTGGGACGAGCGGACGGCCGTCTCCCCGTACGGCTCCGGCGCCCTGGCCGGTTCGTCCCTGGGCCTGGACCCGGAGGCGGTCGCCGCCGAGCTGGGCTTCGAGCACGGGTCCGTCGGCAACTCGATCGACGGCACGGCCTCCCGCGACTTCGTCGCCGAGTTCGCCTTCATCACCGCGATGATCGGCGTGAACCTCTCCCGGATCGCGGAGGAGGTCATCATCTGGAACACGAAGGAGTTCTCCTTCGTCACCCTGCACGACGCCTTCTCCACCGGCTCCTCGATCATGCCGCAGAAGAAGAACCCCGACATCGCCGAGCTGGCGCGCGGCAAGTCGGGCCGCCTCATCGGCAACCTGACGGGCCTGATGGCCACGTTGAAGGCGCTCCCGCTGGCGTACAACCGGGACCTCCAGGAGGACAAGGAGCCGGTCTTCGACTCCTGCGACCAGCTGGAGGTCCTGCTCCCGGCGTTCACCGGGATGATGGCCACCCTGACCGTCAACCGTGAGCGCATGGAGGAGCTGGCCCCGGCCGGGTTCTCGCTCGCCACCGACGTCGCCGAGTGGCTGGTCAAGCAGGGCGTGCCGTTCCGCGTCGCGCACGAGGTCGCGGGCGCCTGCGTGAAGGAGTGCGAGCAGCAGGGCATCGAGCTCGACCAGCTGACCGACGAGCAGTTCGCGAAGATCTCCGAGCACCTGACGCCCGAGGTCCGCACGGTCCTGAACGTGCCCGGCGCGCTCGCGTCCCGCAGCGGACGGGGCGGCACCGCCCCGTCGGCGGTGGCCGTCCAGCTCACCGAGGTGAAGGCCGACCTCGCGGTTCAGCAGGAGTGGGCCGCCGCGAAGAAGAAATGACGACGGTGCGGAACCGGAGGGCGGGAGGGCGCGCACGCGCTCCCGCCCTCCTGTCCTGCCGGGCCGGGTTACGTTGACGCGGAGCGCACCCGAACGACGAGGAGCCCACGATGCCCTTCGCACGGCTGGCCACAGCGACGACGCCGACCGCCCACATCGGGCTCGGTCTCGCGGCGGTCGGCAGACCCGGCTACATCAACCTCCACCGCGACCGCGATCTGCCCGGCGACCGCGGCGTCGAGGCGCTGCGCGAACGCACCCACGAACTGCTGGACGCCGCCTACGCGCAGGGCGTCCGCTACATCGACGCGGCCCGCTCGTACGGCCGTTCGGAGGAGTTCCTCGCCGACTGGCTGAAGGCGCACCCGGAGGCGGACGACGTCGTCGTCGGCAGCAAATGGGGCTACACCTACACCGCCGACTGGAAGGTCGAGGCCGAGGCGCACGAGGTGAAGGACCACGGCCTCGCCACGTTCCTGCGCCAGCGCGCCGAGACCGGCGCCCTGCTCGGCGACCGCCTCGACCTCTACCAGATCCACTCGGTCACCGTCGACAGCCCGGCCCTGACCGACCGGGAGCTGCACGCGCGGCTCGCCGGGCTCGCCGCCGAAGGGGTCACCGTCGGCCTCTCCACCAGCGGCCCCCGGCAGGCCGACGCCATCCGGGCCGCGCTCGCCGTCACGGTCGACGGCGAGCCGCTCTTCCGTACCGTCCAGGCCACCTTCAACGCACTGGAGACGTCGGCCGGAGCGGCGCTCGCCGAGGCGCACGACGCAGGGCTCACCGTCATCGTCAAGGAGGGCATGGCGAACGGGCGGCTCGCCGGGACGGAGGCCCCCGCGGTGATCCGGGAGATCGCGGCCGACGCCGGGGTGGGGGCGGATGCGGTCGCACTCGCGTTCGTCCTGTACCAGCCGTGGGCCGGAGTGGTGCTCTCGGGCGCGGCGACCGTCGAACAGCTCGCCGGGAACCTGCACGCGGCCGTCGTCGAACTGGACGAGGAGCGGCGCTCCCGGCTCGGCGCGCTCGTGGAGGATCCGGAGGCGTACTGGCGGTACCGGGCCGCGCTGCCGTGGGGCTGAGCGAGAGGCGCGTGCGCGCCGGCGGACCGGGCGGGCGGTGCGCCCCGGCCGGTCCGGTGCGTCGGGCGGAGCGGGGCCGACGAAGGCAGCGGGGCGGGGCCGATGAGAGCGGGCGGGCCTCTGTCACATCGACGGCCCCCGGCGCGTCATCACGGTGACGGATCACGACGGAGGAAAAGGCCACTGTGGAGACGAACGAGTTGCTGGCGGAACGCTTCGAGGAGAACCGGAACCAACTGAAGGCCGTGGCCCACCGGATGCTCGGCTCGGCGAGCGAGGCGGAGGACGCCGTCCAGGAAGCCTGGATCCGGCTCAGCCGTACCGACAGCGCGGCGATCGAGAACCTGGGCGGCTGGCTGACGACGGTCGTCGGGCGGGTGTGCCTGGACATGCTCCGCTCCCGCCGCTCCCGGCGCGAGGCGTTCCTGGACGAGGCGTTCCCCGGCGCGGGAGTGCCCGAGGCGCACGCCCCTGAACCCGTGCTCGGCGGCCGTCCGGACGACGACCCCGAGGAACAGGCGCTGATGGCCGACTCGGTCGGCCTCGCGATGCTGGTCGTCCTGGAGACGCTGGACCCGGCCGAGCGGCTCGCGTTCGTCCTGCACGACATGTTCGCCGTGCCCTTCGACGAGATCGCGCGGGTCGTGGACCGTACCCCGGCCGCGACGCGGCAGCTCGCCAGCCGGGCCCGGCGCCGGGTGCGCGGGGCGGATCCGGACCCGGGTCCGGACCACGCCCGCAGGCGCGAGGTCGTCGACGCCTTCCTGGCCGCCGCCCGCGGCGGTGACTTCGAGGCCCTCGTCGCCGTGCTCGACCCGGACGTGGTCGTGCGCTCGGACGCGGGCGCCGGTGGCGCGGGCATGCCGATCGTGGCGCGGGGCGCCGAGGCCGTGGCCCGCCGGGCGATGATGTTCGCGCCGTTCGCCCGTTCGTCGCAGCGGGCCCTGGCCGGCGGGGAACCGGCGGTCGTCTCGATGCGTGAGGGCGGGCGGTTGTCGGTCATGGTCTTCACGATCGAGCGGGGGAGGATCGTCGCCCTGTCCGTCACGGAGGACCCGGCGCGCCTGCCCGGCCTCGATCTGGCCGTCCTCGACGGCTGACGGGCGCCGACCCCGTGCGGCGGTGGTGGCGGACACCGCCGCACAGGGCCCGGGGCGGCGCGCGGGCGGCTCAGCGCGCGCCGCCCCGGCGCCCGTCCGCCCACCCCGCGAGCGTCTCGAAGTCGCCCGGCAGCAGCCCGGTGCGCGGATCGATCCACAGCAGCAGCGCCGCCGCCCCCTGCCCATGGACCCACTCCCGGTCCCGGTCGGCGATCTCGTCGTCGATCCAGGCGAAGGGCCGGCCGGCCGCGTACGCCACGATGTACGGCGTCTTCCAGTACGTGTCCTCGGGAGCGGCGACGGGAAGCGACGGCCAGTCGATGTACGGCAGCGGGGGCAGGCCCAGACGCGGCCCGATCCACACGTTGGCCTCGTCCATCCAGGTCGTCGCCCAGACCAGCTCGTAGCGCCCGGCGAGGCCGAGCAGCGCCAGGCCGTGCTCCGGGTTGAGCAGGACGGGCAGCGGCGGTCCGAACTCCCAGCCCGTCGGCCGCGTCCAGTGCCGCGTGTAGCCGTCCGGGACACGGCGGTTCATGAGTGCCGCGTACGGATTGAGCGGACCGTCGATGTCGATCAGCAGCAGCGGCTTCATACCGACATGGTCCTCTTCCGTCCGCCGCGGTGGCGACGGTCCCGTAGCGCGCGGGGCGACGGGCCGCTCGGTACGGGCGATGGTCTCCCTCGGTACGGACGACGATCCTCGATGAGACATATTTGTCTCATATGGTTTATCGTCGTCTCATGAGACTCGACCGTGAACAGGTGCTCCGCAGCGCCGCCGCGCTGCTGACCCGAAAATCGACCGCCACCATGGACGAGGTCGCTCGGGCCGCGGGCATCGGGCGCGCCACCCTGCACCGGCACTTCGCGGGACGGGATGCCCTGGTCAGGGCGTTGGAAGACCTGGGCATCCGGGAATTCGAGGCCGCGCTCGACGCCGCCGCGCTCGACGAGGGCACGTCCGAGGAGGCGCTGCGGAGGCTGGTCGCGGCCGTGGAGCCGAGTGCCGGGCTGCTGTCCTTCCTCGTCACGGAGAACCAGCTCTTCGAGGGCGACGAGCTGAACGAGGGCTGGAACCGGCTGGACGCCAGGGTCGCCGCCTTCTTCCGGCGCGGCCAGGAACGCGGCGAGTTCCGGATCGACCTCACCCCCGCCTGGCTGACCGAGACCCTCTACGGACTCTTCTCCACCGGGGCCTGGGCCGTTCAGGCGGGCCGGATCGCCGGGCAGGACTTCCAGTACATGATCGTCGAGTTGCTGCTCGGCGGCGCGCGTCGGAGCGTAGAACGATGAGCACACTCGACCAGCACGTGCAAGCCCCTCGGGAACTGCGGCGGCCGGGGCGGTGGATCGCCCTGGCCGTCCTCGTCCTCGCGGTGCTGCTCGTGGCCGTCGACGCCACCGTCCTGGGTCTCGCCACCCCGTTCCTCACCGAGGACCTCAAGCCGTCCGGCACCCAGCTGCTCTGGATCGGCGACGTCTACTCCTTCGTCATCGCCGGTCTCCTGGTCTCCATGGGGAGCCTCGGCGACCGCATCGGCCGCAAGAAGCTGCTGCTGTGCGGGGCGATCGCCTTCGGCGCGGTCTCCGTGCTCAACGCGTACGCGAGCAGCCCCGAGATGATGATCGCGGCCAGGGCGCTGCTCGGGGTCGCGGGCGCCACCCTGATGCCGTCCACGCTCGCCCTGATCCGCAACCTCTTCCACGATCCGCGCGAACGCAGTCTCGCCATCGGCATCTGGGGAGCCATGGCCTCGGCGGGCGCGGCCGTCGGTCCCGTCGTCGGCGGGTTCCTCCTGGAGCACTTCTGGTGGGGCTCGGTCTTCCTGATCAACCTGCCCGTCATGGCCGTCCTGGTCGTCGTCGGCGCCAGGATGATCCCCGAATCGAAGAACCCGGCCCCGGGACCCTGGGACCTGGGCAGTGTGGCGCTGTCGTTCCTCGGCATGATCGGTGTCGTGTACGCCGTCAAGGAGTTGGCCGCGCACGGGCTGGGCTGGGGTGCGTCCGTCGCCGGTCTCGGCGGTCTGGCCGCGCTCGGCTGGTTCGTACGCAGACAGCTCACGCTTCCCGCGCCGCTGCTGGACATGCGCCTCTTCCACCACCGCGGCTTCTCCGGCGCGGTCCTCGCGGACCTGCTGACCATCCTCGGCCTGTCCGGTCTGGTCTTCTTCCTGTCCCAGTTCCTGCAACTGGTGCAGGACCGCCGACCGCTGGAGGCGGGACTCGCCGAACTGCCCGCGACGGTCGGGGCCGTCGTCGCGGGTCTGGTCGCCGGGCGGGTGGCCCGCCACTACTCGGTGCGCGCGGTGGTGTCCGGCGGTCTCGGCGCGATCGGGCTGGCGCTCGCCGCGGTCACCGTGATCCACAAGGAGACCGGCTATCCGCTGATCGGTGCCGTGCTGCTGGTCGTCGGCGTCGGCGCGGGGTTCGCGTTCACCGTCACCGCGGACGTGATCCTCTCCAGCGTCCCGAAGGAGCAGGCGGGCGCCGCGGGCGCGGTCTCCGAGACGGCGTACGAACTCGGCGCGGCCCTCGGCATCGCCCTGCTCGGCTCCGTCGTCACCGGCGTCTACCAGGACTTCGTCACCCCGGAAGGCATCCCGGCCGCCGCCGCGGCAGCCGCCCACGACTCACTGGGCGGGGCCGTCGAAGCGGCCCACGGCCTACCGGCGCCGCAGGCCGACGCACTGGTCGCCGCGGGGCAGGAGGCGTTCGTCGAGGGGCTGCGGCTCGCGGCGGGCGCGGGCGCGGCGGTCCTGCTGGCGACCGCCGTCGCGGCCTGGTTCCTGCTGCGCGGCCAGAAGCTGGCGGAAGGCATCGTGCCCGAGTAGCCGCCCACCGCGCCGGCCGCCCCGAGCGGCGGCTCAGCGCCCCGGCCGCGCCCGAGTGGCGGCCCGCCGTCCGCCCGCGCAGCAGGAGCGTCGGGCGTACCGGCGGCACGCACACGAAATCCGGGCGGTGCGCACACGAAAGGGGTCCGTACCCACACCGGGTACGGACCCCCTCGCTCTGCCGTGCGTCAGCTCACGCGGCCTTGGCCTTCGTTGCGTACACGTCGACGTACTCCTGACCGGACAGCCGCATCACCTCGGCCATCACGGAGTCGGTCACCGCCCGCAGCACATAGCGGTCCCGGTCCATGCCCTCGTAGCGGGAGAATTCCATCGGCTCGCCGAAACGGACCGTCACCTTCCCGGGGCGCGGCAGACCGGCGCCGGTGGGCTGCAGCTTGTCCGTGCCGATCACCGCGAACGGCACCACGGGCGCGCCCGTCATCAGCGTCAGCCGAGCGATGCCGGTACGGCCCCGGTAGAGCCGGCCGTCGGGGGACCGGGTGCCCTCCGGGTAGATGGCGAAGGCCTTGCCCTCCTCCAGCACCCGACGGCCCGTCATCAGCGCGGCGACACCGCCCCGGCCGCCGTCCCGGTCCACCGGGATCATGCCGCAGCCCGTGAAGAACCAGGCCATCGCGCGGCCCTTGAGCCCCTTGCCCTTCACGTACTCGTCCTTGCCGATGTAGAACACCGGCCGGTCGCAGCAGATCGGCATGATCATGGAGTCGATGAACGTCAGGTGGTTGCCCGCGAGGATCACCGGACCGTCCCCGGGGATGTTCTCCGCGCCCTCCACCTGGGGGCGGAACATCAGGCGCAAAAACGGTCCGAGCACTGCCTTGATGAGCGCGAGTCGGGACAACGGTTCCTCCGGTGTAGCGGCCGGGCCGGCCGGGGCGCGGGATCGTGACGGTCCATGCAGGTGAGGACGATACTCGCGGGTACCCGCAGACCGCACGTCGGGTTCATCCAACGGATACCGGACGTTGACACGTGTTTGCGCCAAGTTCGTCCGGCTGCCGCTCCCTCGACGGTACGACTGCCTACGCTCGGCCCGCGTCCGACAGGTGCGAGACATCACACGCGAGGAGCATTCATGACAGAGCGCGCGCAGGCGGGTCCCGGCCGCAGAACGATGCTGGGGGCGGGGGCCGCCGTCCTGGGCACGGCCGCCCTCGGACTCGCCGGCGGAACGGCCGAGGCCGCCGGCACGACCGGCCGCGACGCCGCCGAACGGACGGGCCGGCCGGGCACGGGACACGGCTTCCGCCTCGACCTGCCGGTGCCCACCGTCATCGGGCACCGGGGCGCCAGCGGCTACCGGCCCGAGCACACCCTGGGCTCCTACCAGCTCGCGCTCGACATGGGGGCGCACGTCATCGAGCAGGACCTGGTACCGACCAAGGACGGCCATCTCGTCTGCCGTCACGAGAACGACATCACCGCCACCACCGATGTCGCCGCGCACCCCGAGTTCGTGAGCCGTCGGACCACCAAGACGGTCGACGGGGTCTCGCTCACCGGCTGGTTCACCGAGGACTTCACCCTCGCCGAACTGAAGACGCTGCGGGCCAAGGAGCGCATCCCTGGCACCCGGCAGAAGAACACGCTCTACGACGGCCGCTGGGAGGTCCCCACCTTCGAGGAGGTCCTGCGCTGGGCCGACCGCGAGGGCCGTCGGCGCGGAAGGCCGGTCTGGCTGTACGTCGAGACCAAGCACCCCACCTACTTCCGAGGTCTGGGCCTCGGCCTGGAGGAGCCCCTCGCCAAGCTGCTGCGCCGCTACAACCGCCACCGTCGCAACGCGCCGCTCATCCTCCAGTCCTTCGAGCCCAGCAGCATCCAGCGACTCTCCCGGCTCGTCGCCACGCCGGGCGTCGTCCTGCTCTCCGGGCCGTCCGAGCGGCCCTGGGACTTCGTCGCGTCGGGCGACCCGCGCACCGTCGCCGACCTGGTGAAGCCCGAGGGGCTGAAGTGGATCGCCTCCTACGCCCAGGGCATAGGACCCACCCTGGACCTGATCATCCCCAAGGACGCCTCCGGGCGGCTCACCGGGCCGACCACCCTGGTGCGGGACGCGCACGCCCATGGCCTGGTCCTCCACCCGTACACCATGCGCAACGAGAACTCCTTCCTGCCGGCCGACTTCCGGCGCGGCACGGACCCCGCCGCGTACGGCGACGCGTTCGGCGCCTTCCGGACGTACTTCGAGACGGGGATCGACGGCATCTTCGCCGACAACCCGGACACCGCCCTTCTCGCCGCGGCGGACTTCGCCGCCAGGTGACACCGGCCCGTACGCGGGACGTCGTCACCGCCCGGCCGGGGAATGCCCCGGTCGGGTGGTGAGCGCCGGACCGGGCGACCGGTTGTCGGGGCGGGGGAGTTGGTTGGGGCATGACCCTTCCCGATCCTGCCGCCGCGGCGAGCACCGCCACTTCCGCGGCCGTCGTCCACGCCCTCCGTCCGCTGGTGCACGCCGAGGCCGCGGCGGAGGCCACCACCTGCGCGACCGGGGCCGCGATCGAACCCGCCGACCTCGAACAGGCCGTCTGGCTGCGGCTGCTGGAACGGCTCGCGCGGGGCCGGCCACCGGCCGACACCGGCCGCTGGGTGCGCGAGACCGTGCGGGCGGAGGCCCGCCGGGCCCGACGCACCGCCCGGCGCGAACACCCCTACCGCGACGCGGCCTTCGCGGATCCGTCCGATGGACCCGAACGGACCGCCCTCGACGCAGAGGAACGCCGGGCCCTGCGTGCCGCGATCGGCCGGCTGCCCGGCCGATGCGCCCGGCTGCTGGCGGCGCTGCTCGCCCCCGAGGACCCGACCTACCGGGAAATCGCAGGGAAGTTGGGTATGTCACAGGGGAGTTTGGGCCCTATCCGTTCCCGATGCCTTGGATGTCTGCGCAGAATGCTCGCGGCGGAGGTTGTCGCTCCCGGCCCCCGGGGAAGGGAGCGTGAGACAACCGGTGGATCAGGTGGGCGGAGGCATGCGCACATGGGCATGAGCGTGATCATCTCGGCGGCGACGGCACAGGACGCCGAAGAGATCCTGAAACTTCAGTACCTCTGTTTCCAGGGCGAGGCCGAGCTGTACGGCAACTACCGCATCGATCCGCTCGTCCAGACGCTCGACTCGGTACGCGCCGAGATCGCCACACAACTGGTGTTCGTGGCGCGCCTGGGGGACGAGGTCGTCGGTTCGGTCCGCGGGTTCACCGACGAGGACGGCACCGGCCGGATCGGCAGGCTCTGCGTCCATCCCCGGCTCCGGGGACACGGGCTCGGCGCCCGGTTGCTGCGGGCGGCCGAATCAGGACTCGTCGACGAGCGGTCGGCCACCCGCTTCCTGCTGTGCACCGGGCATCGCAGCGAGAACAACCTCCGGCTGTACCAGCGCGCTGGATACGCCGCGGTGGGCAACGAGACCGGACGGGACGGCGTCCGGATGGTCCTGCTGGAGAAGGACGCGACCGCTCCCGTGTACGTGGCCAGCGCGTAGACACCGGGCACGGGGCGGACGGGCAAGGGCGCGGCGGGGTACGGGGGCCGGCGCGGTGCGCACCGGTTCCGCCCGGCGCGCACCCGCGGTCACGCGCTCTTCGCGCGGCGCAGCCAGATCATTCCGGTGACCGGCAGGATCACCGGAATGAACAGGTAGCCCATCCCGAAGTCGGACCAGACGGTGGCGTCCGGGAACGCCGAGGGCGCCACCATCGTCCAGGTCCCGACGACCAGCACACCCAGCAGCTCGGCGGCGCAGCACACCAGCGCCGACCTGCGCGCCCGCTCGCCGCCGCGCGCCAGCGAGTACGTGATGAACCCGTAGACGACAGCGGCACAGGCCGACAGCACGTAGGCGAGCGGCGCCTTGTCGAAGTCCAGGATCATCTGCACGATCGAACGGGACGCCGCGGCGACGGTGAAGACCCCGTAGAACCAGAGCAGCACCCGGCCGGGACCGGTGCCGAGGTCGAAGGGCCGCTGCTCGGCGGAGTCCGTCGCGGGGGTGCGGTCGGTGTCGGTCACGGTCGGTTTCCCCACTTGTCCACGGTCAGTTTCCCCAGATGTCGTAGAGCCGTACTTCGAGTACGGCCAGCACGACCGCTCCCGCCGACACCGTCACCGAACCCCACCGGGTCCGCTCGCTGAGCGACAGGAAACCGGCCGCGGGCACGGCGAGGAAGGCCCCGGCCAGATAGGCGATGAAGATCGCCGTACCCTGCTCCGGCCGCTCGCCGCGGGCCAGCCGCACGATGCCCACCACCAACTGGGCCAGTGCCAGCAGCAGGACCACGGCCATCCCGATGAAGTGCCAGTCCTTGGTCGGCTGGTCCCGGTACGCGGCCAGTCCGCACCAGGCGGCGAGGGCGAGCGCGGACACGGCGACCGCGACCGTCAGGGCGTCAAGCATGAAGCGAGGGTATTACGGGGAAGACGACGCCCCGCGTGCGCCCCCGTCCGACACCGACCGGTCCCGCGCGGACCGGGCCGAGTCGCCCCGCCGGCGCCCGCCGGATGTACGGACCGCGGTGGCGGCCCTCGCCCCGGATCGTGGCCTTGACCACAGCGTGCACCGCCGACGGGCCTGCGGCGCATGGCGCAGACAGCACGTGCCCGGCCGCATTTGTGCAGGTCACGGCCCCAGAAGCAGGAATCGTGGTGAGCGCGGGAGCGGGTCGGCCCGAGTGTCCACGGCTGTCCGCCATCCGGACGTATCGGCCGGGCGGAATCTGACATCTGTTTTACTTGGGACATGACCACGACGAGCAGCCGCACCCTTGCGACCGAGGCGAACATGACGCCCGGTGTTCGTCGTATGTGTCGAATGCGCACCTTCTGAGGGCCCCCGCCCGATCCTCGCGCCCCGAAGCGAGACCGAGCCCGCGCCGTCCGCACCCAGCGGAACGAGCCCTTCCGTGCACCGCCGCCCCGGCCATCACATGCCTCGCGACCGTGCCCGGCCCCGCTCGGGACGTCCGAACAGGTCTCATCAGACGAATGCCCCGTGCCCGGCGGACATCGCGCCGCGCACTCGACAGTGACGGAAACCCTGTGATCACCACTACGGGCCTCACGAAGGTCTATCAGGCGCGCGGCCGTGAGGTCACCGCGCTGGACGGCGTCGACCTGCACGTCCGCGAGGGCGAGGTGTACGGCGTCATCGGGCAGAGCGGCGCCGGCAAGTCGTCCCTCATCCGCTGCGTCAACCTCCTGGAACGCCCCACGTCGGGCACCGTGACCGTGGCCGGACAGGACCTCACCGCCCTCGCCGGCCGGGGACGGCGGGCCGGGAAGGAGCTGCGCGAGGCGCGCAGCCGCATCGGCATGGTCTTCCAGCACTTCAACCTGCTGGCCTCCCGCACCGTCCAGGCCAACGTCGAACTGCCGCTGGAGATCCTCGGTGTCGGCGCCAGGGACCGGTCCCGCAAGGCCCTCGAACTCCTCGGCCTGGTCGGCCTCGCCGACAAGGCCAGGGCGTACCCCGGCCAGCTCTCCGGAGGCCAGAAGCAGCGCGTCGGCATCGCCCGCGCCCTCGCCGGGGACCCCAAGGTGCTGCTCTCCGACGAGGCCACGTCGGCGCTCGACCCCGAGACCACCCGCTCCATCCTCCAGCTGCTGCGCGACCTCAACCAGCAACTCGGCCTGACCGTGCTGCTCATCACGCACGAGATGGACGTCGTCAAGACGGTCTGCGACTCCGCCGCACTGATGCGCAAGGGGCGCGTCGTCGAGTCCGGCACCGTCTCCGAACTGCTGGCCACCCCCGGCTCCGAGCTGGCCCGCGAACTCTTCCCCGTCGGCGGTACGCCCTCCGGCCCCGACCGCACGGTCGTCGACGTCACCTTCCACGGCGAGGCCGCCACCCAGCCGGTGATCTCCCAGCTCTCCCGCACGTACAACATCGACATCTCGATCCTGGGCGCCGCGATGGACACCGTCGGTGGCAAGCAGATCGGCCGGATGCGCATCGAACTGCCCGGCGGCTTCGACGAGAACGTCGTCCCGATCGGCTTCCTGCGCGAACAGGGGCTCCAGGCCGAGGTCGTGACCGACGGCGCCGGGAACACCGCCGGGACAACCACCGGGGGCACCCCCGCACCGCTCACCAAGGAGGTGGCGAAGTGACCTGGTCGGACATGCAGCCGCTGCTGGCCCAGGGGACCGTCGACACCCTCTACATGGTGCTCTGGTCCACCGTCGTCACCGTCCTCGTCGGACTGCCGCTCGGCATCCTGCTCGTCCTGACGGACAAGGGCGGACTGCTCCAGAACGCCGTGGTGAACAAGGTCGTCGGGGTGATCGTGAACATCGGCCGCTCGCTGCCGTTCATGATCCTGCTGATCGCCCTGATCCCCTTCACCACCTGGGTCGTCGGCACCTTCATCGGCCCCACCGCGATGATCGTGCCGCTCACCGTCGGCGCCGTCCCGTTCTTCGCGCGGCTCGTCGAGACCGCCGTCCGGGAGGTCGACCACGGACTCGTCGAGGCCGTCCAGTCGATGGGCGGATCCATCCCGACGATCGTGCGCAAGGTGCTGCTGCCGCAGGCGCTGCCCTCGCTCGTCTCCGGCGTCACCACCACCGTCATCGTGCTCGTCGGCTACTCCGCGATGGCCGGCGCGGTCGGTGGCGAAGGGCTCGGCTCCAAGGCCGTGACCTACGGATACCAGCGCTTCGACAACCAGTTCATGCTCGCCACCGTCGTGCTGCTCGTCGTCATCGTGAGCGTGATCCAGCTGATCGGCGACCTCGTGGTACGGCTGCTGGCCCGCCGCGGCCGCGCCACCACCTGACGCGCCGCCACCCGAGACCTCCGTTCCCCTCAAGCCCGAACTCCTTGTCCGGGCGCATCACCCTCATCACCAGAAAGAGGCACTTTTCGTGCGTAAGAACATCAAGATCACCGCGGCTGCCGCCGCCACCGCCGCCCTGGCCCTCGGCCTCACCGCCTGCGGCACGGACTCCGACCCCGCGTCCAAGGCGGACGGCGCCAAGGCCGACACCTCCAAGGCGCTCGTCATCGGCGCCTCCCCGACCCCGCACGCCGACATCCTGAACTTCGTCGAGAAGAACCTGGCGGCCAAGAAGGGCATCAAGCTGGAGGTCAAGGAGTTCACCGACTACGTCCTGCCGAACACCGCCACCGAGAACGGCCAGGTCGACGTCAACTTCTTCCAGCACCAGCCCTACCTCGACGACTTCAACAAGAAGAACAACACCCACCTGGTCTCCGTCGCCACCGTCCACCTGGAGCCCCTCGGCGTCTACTCCAAGAAGGTCGCGTCGATCGCCGAGATCAAGCCCGGCCAGACCATCGCGGTGCCCAACGACACCACCAACGAGGGCCGCGCCCTCCACCTCCTCGCCGACAACGGCCTGATCAAGCTGAAGGCGGGCGTCGGCACCGACGCCAATCTCGGTGACATCACCGACAAGAAGGGCCTGTCGTTCAAGGAGCTGGAGGCCGCGACCGTGCCCCGCGCCCTGAACGACGTCGACGCCGCCGTCATCAACAGCAACTTCGCGATCGGGGCCAAGCTCAACCCCACCAAGGACGCCCTGGTGCAGGAGAAGGCCGACGGCAACCCGTACGCCAACATCGTCGTCGTGAAGCAGGGCAACGAGAAGGACCCGCGCGTCCGGAAGCTCGTCGAGCTCCTGCACTCCGACGAGGTCAAGAAGTACATCGAGGACACCTACAAGGGCGCGATCGTCCCGGCCTTCGGCACCTCCTCCTGACCCTCGCGCACCCGGCCGCCGCACCGGCCGGACGAGCCCCGCGCACCCCGGCCCACGGGGTGCGCGGGGCTCCGTCGTACCGACCCGCCCATGCGCGCCGCCCGTCCGATGCGCCATGCTGTGCCTTTACACGGTCTTCGGCATGGAGCGGCGCATGACTTCCACCTTCCCGGACATCTCCATCAGCACGGACCGGTTGGTGCTGCGCCCGTTCGACATGGTGGACGTACCCGCGTACATCGAGATGATGAACGACGAGCTGGTCACCGCCTGGATCGACGCCCCCCACCCCTTCGGGCGGGTCGACGCCGAGCGCTGGGTGCGCCGGATCGCCCCCGCGCAGCGCACCACCGGTGACGGCATCGTCCTCGCCGTCACCGAGTTCCTCACCCAACGGCTCGTCGGCTCGGTCCGCCTGCACCGCACCGACTGGCGCACCCTCGCCGCCGAGGCCACGTACATCACCGCCCCCTGGGCGCGAGGCGAGGGATACGCCACCGAAGCCGTACTCGCGCTCGCCCAGTGGCTCTTCCGCGACCAGGGCTTCGAACGCATGGAACTGCGCACCCCCGCCGGAGACACCGCCGCCCAGCAGGTCGCCCAGAAACTCGGCTGCATCAGCGAGGGAGTCCTGCGCAACGCCCGCATAGCCCGCACCCGGACGGAGGACGGCGGCTGGACCGACATCAGGACCGACCTGATCGTGTGGGGCCTGCTCCCCGAGGACCTCGACGGCGTCGCCGAGCAACTCGCCGACGCGGGCGGCTACGGCGCCCGCGGCGACTGGCACTGACCCTTCCCCGGGGGCGCGGGCCCGTACCGGTACCGAGCGGGTACTCTCCCCCTCGCACCCCTTTCACGCATCCACGCACTTTTGACCTGCGACAACTCCAGGAGACTGACGACAGATGGCCGATCGGGTCACCGTGATCGGCTGGGACGGGTCGCCCCTGACCGGAGCGGCCACGGCCGCCCTCTCGGCCGCCACGCTCGTCGCCGGAGCCGCCCACCATCTCGCCCTGCCCGAAGTACCCGCGCACGCCGAACGCATCCGCCTGGGCTCCATCGACCTGGCCGCCCGCCGCATCGCCGGACACCGCGGCAGTGCCGTCGTCCTCGCCGACGGCGACCCCGGCTTCTTCGGAGTGGTACGCAACCTCCGCGCGCCCGTGCACGGGCTCGAAGTCGAGGTGGTGCCCGCGGTGTCGTCCGTCGCCGCCGCGTTCGCCCGCGCCGGGATGCCGTGGGAGGACGCCCGGATCGTCGTCGCCCACCCCCGCACCCTGCGCCGCGCCGTCAACGTCTGCCGCGCCCACCACAAGGTCGCCGTCCTCACCTCGCCCGGCGCGGGCCCCGCCGAACTCGCCCTGCTCCTCGAAGGAGTCCACCGCACCTTCGTCGTCTGCGAGGAACTCGGCACCGCGCGCGAACAGGTCAGCGTCGTCACCTCGGAGCGCGCCGCCGACCACGTCTGGCGCGACCCCAACGTGGTGATCGTCATCGGCGGCGGCTCCGAACCGCAGGCCGCCGGCGCCTGGATCGCCGGCCACGACCCCGGCGGGCCGCGCGGTGTACGTGGCTGGGCGCTGCCCCCCGAGGCGTACCCGGCCGATCCCCGGGGCGCGAGCGGCGAGGGCGAGTCGCCGGGCCTGCGCGCCGCCCAACTGGCCCTGCTGGGCCCCCGCACCGGGGATCTGCTGTGGGACATCGGTTCCGGTGGCGGGGCTCTGGCCGTGGAGGCCGCGCGCTTCGGGGCGGCCGTGCTCGCCGTCGACAGCGACCCCGCCGCCTGTGCCCGGACGGTGGCCGCCGCCCGCGCCTTCGGGGTCCAGGTCCAGGTCGTCGAGGGCCGGGCGCCGCAGGTGCTGGAGCGACTGCCGGAGCCCGACGTCGTACGGATCGGGGGAGGCGGCGTCGCCGTCGTCACCGCCGTCACCGAACGGCGGCCGGAACGGATCGTGACCCACGCATCGACACGCGACGAGGCCGAGGCGCTCGGCGCGGCACTCACCGGGCACGGATACGCCGTCCGGTGCTCGCTCCTCCAGTCCGTCGAACTCGACACATCGGCCTGGTCGGAGCGCGAACGCTCGGTCGTCTTCCTGCTCGCGGCGGCCCGTTCGGACCTCGCCCCCTGACCAGGTCGGCACGGAGCGCGAGGTAGGCTGGCCGATCGTTGCACCGCGGCTGGGCGTTCGTCGCTTCGTTCGTCAATGTCCGGAAAAGGGGACCGTTTTGGTCCCTGTTGTGGTACGGCAGAACCGGGGGACGCGCGACGTGGCGCAGTCCACAGCGGGCCGTGGCGAAATGAGCTGCCGCGGTGGCGAACGACCGGGAGAATGCGGTATGTCCGCGACTCTCTCGTGCCGTGCGGCGCGCCCGCTCGTTCTCATCGACGAGCATCGGCGCGGCGTGGTCGGGCGTCCCGGACGAAGGGCCGAACTAGCACTGACGATGGGCGAGGGGTACGCATGAGTGACACCGGCCAGATCCCGGGTGAGGGACTGCCGGAGAACGCAGGCACGGTGGAGCAGCCGGGCGTCGCCGCCCCGGCCGACTACGCCTACCTCGCCCCCTCCGACTACGCGCCCGAGGACGACGACCTCCTGCTCATGCCCAGCCCCCAGGGCGCCTGGAGCGACCCGCAGCCCGTTCCGGCCCCCGGCCAGTACCCCGACGCCGCCGCGCACGCCTCCGTGCCCGCGCAGGGCGGCCACGCGACGCAGGCGGTGCACGTCCAGGCATCCGACGAGTCGTCCGCGCGACCGCAGGGGTCCGTGCCGGTCCAGGATCCCGCCCGGGCACAGCAGCCCGTCCAGGCGCCGGTGCCGGTACCCGCGCAGGTCCCGGACGCATACGCCGGACAGCAGGCGACGACCGAGCCGCCGCCTGGTACGCACGCGCAGGGGGCCGGTGGCCAGGACTCCGGTTCCGTCGACCCCGGGGGCGCCCGCATTCCCGCGCCCGCCCCGCCCCCCGGGGCGACGCCCCAGCCCAAGGCCGCGCCGCGTCGGCCGCTGCACCGCGGTCCCGTCGCGGCGGACGGGCCGTCCTACGGCGGGACGCCGACCGGCGGTGTGGTCCGTTCGCTCGCCGACCGCGGCCCGGCGGGCGCACCCCAGCCCCAGGCCCAGCCCCAGCCCCAGGTACAGCCCGCGGCCGTCGCGCCGCAGGCCGGACCGCCCACCGCTGGGCCCGAGTACCTCCGGACGCCGGGCGGCGCGTCGGTGCTGCCCGGCCCGCAGCTGGGCCAGATCCTGCCGCAGGGCGGCAGCCCGTGGTCGGCCCCGGCGCCCCAGGCGCCTCCGCAGGCCGCCGCCCCGATGGCGGCGGAAGCCGTCGCGCCGGAAGCGCCGGGCGGGGAGTCCGCGGCCGTGGAGGCCGTCGTCCCGGAAGCAGCGGCCCCGGAAGCAGCGGCCCCGGAAGCAGCGGCCCCTGAAGCAGTGGCCCCTGAAGCGCCGGTCGCGGAAGCGGCTGCCGTGGAAGCCGTCGCTCCGGAAGCCGTCGCTCCGGAAGCAGTGGCCCCGGAGGCCGCCGTCGAGCCGGTCGTGGAACCGGTCGCCGGGCCCGCCGTGGAACCGGTGCCCGTGGCGGCACCCCCGGAGCAGGTCGTCGCGCCGGAGGCCGTGAGCGCCCCGGAACCCGCGAACGTTCCGGTGGCCGAGGCGGCTCCGGATCCCGCCGGGGCCCCGGTCGACGCGCCCGCCGAAGAACCGGTGGGCGCCGCCGCGCCGGTCGACGACGCGGTCGCCGGTGCGCCGGATGCCGGGACCGTCGCGCCGGCGGAGGCCGAGGCGCCGTCGGACACGACGCCGGACGCCGTGATCGAGTCGCCCGAGCCCGAGCCCGAGCCCGTGGCCGATGCGGCCGAGCCCGTCGAGGTCGTCGAAGCCGTAGCCGCACCGGAGCACGTGGAGGCCGGGCCCGCCGCCGAGGCCGTCACGGGCGCCGCACCCGTCGAGGTCCCGGTACCGGCGGACCAGGCGCCGGCTCCCGTCGCCGAGGAGGCCGTCGCGGCGGAGCCCGAGGACGCGGCGATCGCCGCCGAGCCGGTCCCGGCCGAGGCCGTGGAACCCGCGACCACCGAGGACACTGCCGCCCCCGAGGCCACGCAGGCTCCCGAAGCACCCCAGGCACCCCAGCCCGCGCAGGCTCCCGAGGCCCCCCAGGCCGTCGAGAACGCCGTACCGGCCGAGGACGCCTCCGCGCAGGCCACTGAGCAGAGCCCCGAGCAGCCCGTCGCACCGGCGCCCGTCCCGGTGGCCGAGACCGCCGCCGAGGTGCCGTCGGCCGTCGTCCCGGAGCCCGAAGCGGTCCCGGAGGCCCCCGAGGCGGTTGCGGAGCCCGAAGCCGTCCCGGAGCCCGAGGCGGTCGCGGAGGACCCCGAAGCGGTCCCGGAGGCCGTCGCGACCCCGGACGCTTCGACGCCCGCGGGGACCGCCCCCGCGCAGGTCCTCCCGGCCGTCGAGCCGCAGCCGGGACCGGAGGGCCACACCGGGCCCCCGGCGGTGCCGCAGCTTCCCGTGCAGGAGACACAGGCCCCCGTGCAGGAGGCGGAGGCCCACGAGGCGCCCGCGCCCGACGGGACCGGGGCCCCCGCCACTCCGCCCGCCCCCGGGTACGACGACGCCGAGCGCGAGGCCGTGCTCCGCGTCATGCGCGAGCGTCGCGACATCCGCAACGGCTTCCGCAGCGACCCGATCCCGCACGAGGTGCTGCTGCGCGTCCTCGAAGCCGCGCACACCGCGCCCAGCGTCGGCCACTCGCAGCCCTGGGACTTCGTCGTCATCCGCTCGGCGGAGACCCGCCGTTCCATGCACGAACTGGCGCAGCGTCAGCGCGACGCCTACGCCAAGTCGTTGCCCAAGGGCCGGGCCAAGCAGTTCAAGGAACTCAAGATCGAGGCCATCCTCGACACCCCGGTCAACATCGTCGTCACCGCCGATCCCACCCGCGGTGGCCGGCACACCCTCGGGCGGCACACCCAGCCGCAGATGGCCCCGTACTCGTCGGCGCTCGCCGTCGAGAACCTGTGGCTCGCCGCCCGGGCCGAGGGCCTCGGCGTCGGGTGGGTCAGCTTCTTCGACGAGCGCGAGATGGTCCGTGCCCTGGGCCTGCCCGAGCACCTGGAAGTCGTCGCGTATCTGTGCGTCGGATACGTCGACGAGTTCCCCGAGGAGCCCGAGCTGATGCAGGCGGGCTGGTCCAAGCGCCGTCCGCTGTCCTGGGTGGTCCACGAGGAGACGTACGGCCGCCGCGCCCTGCCCGGCGAGGAACCGCACGACCTGCTCCAGGAGACCATCTCCAACATCCGCCCGCTGGACGCCAAGGCGCTCGGCGAGGCGTGGGAGCGCCAGAAGCGGATGACCAAGCCCGCCGGCGCGCTCGGCATGCTGGAGATCATCTCCGCGCAGTTGTCGGGGCTCTCCCGGGTGTGCCCGCCGCCGGTCCCGGAGCCCGCGGCCGTCGCGATCTTCGCGGGCGACCACGGGGTGCACGCCCAGGGCGTCACCGCTTGGCCGCAGGAGGTCACCGGCCAGATGGTCGCCAACTTCCTCGGCGGGGGCGCGGTCTGCAACGCGTTCGCGGCGCAGGTCGGTGCCGAGGTCTGCGTGGTCGACGTCGGCGTGGCCATGGACCTGCCCGCGACCCCCGGTCTCCTCCCGCGCAAGGTGCGTGCCGGAACGGCCGACTTCACGACCGGCCCCGCCCTCACCCGCGAAGAGGTCCTCGCCTCCGTCGAGGTCGGCATCGAGACCGCCCGCGATCTGGTCGCGGCGGGCAACAAGGGCCTGCTGATCGGCGAGATGGGCATCGCCAACACCACCGCGTCGGCCGCGCTGATCTGCGTGTACACGGGCCTGGACCCGGCCGAGGTGACCGGCCGGGGCACCGGCATCAACGACGAGATGCACGCCCGCAAGGTCGACGTCGTCCGCCGCGCGCTGGAGCTTCATCAGCCCGACCCGGCCGACCCGATCGGCGTCCTGGCCGCGGTCGGCGGCCTCGAACACGCGGCGATGGCCGGCTTCCTGCTGGGCGGTGCCTCGCTCCGCACGCCCGTCATCCTCGACGGCGTCAGCGCGGGCGCCGCGGCCCTGGTCGCCCGCGCGATCGCCCCCGAGGCCCTCGCCGCCTGCATCGCGGGCCACCGCAGCGCCGAGCCCGGCCACGTCGCCGCGCTCAACAAGCTGGGGCTGCGCCCGCTCGTCGACCTCGACCTCCGCCTCGGCGAGGGCACGGGCGCGCTGCTGGCGCTGCCGATCGTGCAGAGCGCGGCCCGTGCGATGCACGAGGTGGCGACGTTCGACGCGGCAGGCGTCACGGAGAAGTAGTGCGGTGGGCCTCCCCGGGCGCCGGGGAGGCCCACCCGTCCGCACCGCGGCTCCCGCGTGCCACTTCGGCCCGCGCCCGACGCGTATCGTGGACCCACCCGCGAACCTCGCATCACCCCACGTCACAGCCGCTCCACCGCCGCAGCGGCCGTCGCACTCCGACCCCGCACGAGGAGCCCGCACCGCCATGGCCGAGCACGCAGACCGCGCCGATCACCCCGCGTACCCCGTCGGACTGCGACTCGGCGGGCGCCGTGTCGTCGTGGTCGGCGGGGGCCAGGTCGCCCAGCGCCGCCTTCCCGCGCTCATCGCGGCGGGCGCCGACATCGTCCTCGTCTCGCCGACCGCGACCCCGTCCGTCGAGGCCATGGCGGACGCCGGTGAGATCCGCTGGGAGCGCCGCCGGTACGCCGACGGGGACCTGGCCGATGCCTGGTACGTCCTGATCGCCTCCGACGACACCGCGGCCAACGACGCCGCCTCCACCGAGGCCGAACGCCACCGCGTCTGGTGCGTCCGCAGCGACGACGCCGACGCCGCCACCGCCTGGACCCCGGCCACCGGCCGAGGCGAGGGCGTCACCGTCGCCGTGCTCACCACCGACACCCACGGCCGCGACCCGCGCCACTCCGCCGCCGTCCGCGACGCCATCGTCGAGGGACTGCGCGACGGCAGCATCGCCGCGCCCCACCACCGCACCCGCACGCCCGGCGTCGCCCTGGTCGGCGGCGGCCCCGGCGACCCCGACCTGATCACGGTGCGCGGACGCCGCCTCCTCGCCGAGGCGGACGTCGTCATCGCCGACCGCCTCGGCCCGCGCGACCTGCTCGACGAACTCCCCCCGCACGTCGAGGTGATCGATGCCGCGAAGATCCCGTACGGCCGCTTCATGGCCCAGGACGCGATCAACCAGGCGCTCATCGAGCACGCCAAGGCAGGCAAGGCCGTCGTACGGCTCAAGGGCGGCGACCCCTTCGTCTTCGGCCGCGGCATGGAGGAGGCACTGGCGCTGGCCGCCGAGGGCATCGCCTGCACGGTCGTCCCCGGCATCTCCAGCTCCATCTCCGTGCCCGGCGCGGCGGGAATCCCCGTCACCCACCGGGGCGTCGCCCACGAGTTCACCGTCGTGAGCGGCCACGTCGCCCCCGACGACGCACGCTCACTGGTCGACTGGCAGGCCCTCGCCAGGCTGCGCGGCACGCTCGTGCTGCTGATGGCCGTCGACAAGATCGGCGCCATCGCCCGTACCCTCATCGCCCACGGCAAGGCCCCCGAGACCCCCGTCGCCCTGATCCAGGAGGGCACCACCGCCGCCCAGCGCCGGGTCGACGCGACGCTCGCGACCGTCGCCGAGCGCGCCGCCGCCGAGGACGTACGCCCCCCGGCCGTCATCGTCGTCGGCGACGTCGTGGCGATCGGCACGGACACCGCGCCGCCCCGCGCCGAATGACCGGCACCCACACCTCCCGCCCCGCACAGAGTAACCGGCGGTAACGGAACTTCCGTCAAGCCGTTGGCACCACACACCGGACAAGGCAGTATCGAACCCGTGGCTGACCTCATCACCGTCGACGACCCCGACGACCCCCGCCTGCGCGACTACACCGGACTCACCGACGTCGAACTCCGGCGCAGACGGGAGCCCGCCGAGGGCCTCTTCATCGCCGAGGGCGAGAAGGTGATCCGACGCGCCCGGCACGCCGGGTACGAGATGCGGTCGATGCTGCTGTCCGCGAAGTGGATCGACCTGATGCGCGACGTCATCGACGAGGTCCCCGCCCCGGTGTACGCGGTCAGCCCCGAACTCGCCGAACGGGTCACCGGCTACCACGTCCACCGCGGCGCCCTCGCCTCGATGCAGCGCAAGCCGCTGCCGGACGCCGCGGAACTCCTGGCGAAGGCCCGCCGGGTGGCCGTCATGGAAGCCGTCAACGACCACACCAACATCGGGGCGATCTTCCGCAGCGCCGCAGCCCTCGGCATGGACGCCGTCCTGCTCTCCCCGGACTGCGCCGACCCGCTCTACCGGCGCTCCGTCAAGGTGTCGATGGGTGCGGTCTTCTCCGTGCCGTACGCCCGTCTCGACACCTGGCCCAAGGGGCTGGAGACGGTACGGGAGGCCGGCTTCGAACTCCTCGCCCTGACTCCGGACGAAAAGGCGGACAGCATCGACCGGGCGGCCCCGCACCGGATGGACAAGGTGGCGCTGATGCTCGGCGCCGAGGGCGAGGGACTGTCCACCCGGGCCCTCGTCGCCGCCGACCGATGGGTCCGCATCCCCATGGCGCACGGCATCGACTCGCTGAACGTGGGAGCGGCCGCCGCCGTCGCGTTCTACGCCGTGGCCTCGGGCCGCCCGCAGTCCTGAGCGGCCGTGGGAGCCTCCGCGGCCGGCCCTAACGGAGCCCCGGGCCCCGGATTCCGCTCGCGTCCGCGTCGGTCTTCCCGGTCCCGCTCCCGTCGTGCCGCTGCGGCTCGACCTGCGTGCGTTCCGTGCCCAGTCCTCGGGCCGGACCCTGGCAGCCCTGCGCCACCGCGATGCCCAGCGCCACCAGCAGCGTCACCACGACGAAGACGACGAGGCGCTGGCGCAGCAGCCGCGGGTTGGCGGGGCGACGGCCCGTCGAGGTCGTGCGGGTCCCGGGCCGGGTGCCCGGACGGCCGTTCGTCCCGTGCGTGCGCCTGCCGGACCGGGTGGTGTCACGCACCTGCTGGGGCCGCGAACCGCCCGTGCGCGGCGCCCCGGGACGCGACGGCGCCACCTGCCGACCGCTCTGCGGCTGCCTCTGCTGCTGTTGTCGCCGGCGGGGCGCCGGGGGAGCCGTCCGCCGGGTCCGCTGCTCGGTGTACGGGCCCCCGCTGCGGCCCGTCGGCCGGTCCAGCTCCCGCGCCGAACGCTGCACCGGAGGGCGGCTCTCGTGCAGCCCCTGTGCCTCCCGCGCCGCGATCTCCTTGAGTCGCATGGAGAGTTGGAGCGTGCTCGGGCGTTCCTGAGGGTCCTTCGCCAGGCAGGCGCTCACCAGCGGCGCCAGCGCGTCGTGCACGTCGTACAACTGCGGTTCCTCGTGCACCACGCGGTACAGCATCACCTCGGAACTGCCGTGTCCGAAGGGCGAGTCCGCCGTCGCCGCGTACGCCAGCGTGGCACCGAGCGAGAACACGTCCGTCGCGGGTGTCACGGCAGCGCCGCGCACCTGCTCGGGAGCGAGGAACCCGGGCGACCCGACGGCCGTGCCGACGTGCGTGAGCGTGGAGGCCCCGGTCGCCCAGGCGATCCCGAAGTCGATGATCCGAGGGCCCTTGGGGGAGAGGAGGATGTTCGACGGCTTCAGGTCGCGGTGGACGACCCCCGCCTCGTGCACCGCCACCAGCCCCTCGGAGAGCGCCGCCCCGATCGAGGCCACCTCGGCCGCCGACAGCGGGCCCTCCTCGGCCACCTTGTCGTGGAGCGAGGGCCCGGGCACGTACTGCGTGGCGAACCACGGGCGGTCCGCGTCCAGATCGGCGGCCACCAGCCGTGCCGTGCAACCCCCGCGGATCCGCCGCGCGGCGGACACCTCGCGAGCGAACCGCGAACGGAACTCCTGGTCCTCCGCCAGATCCGGCCGGATCACCTTGAGCGCCACCCGCTGTCCCCGCCGGTCCGAACCGAGGTAGACGACACCCATTCCGCCCGCGCCGAGCCGCCGGTGCAACCTGAACGAGCCGACGACACGCGGGTCCTCGCGCCGGAGCCGCATCATCGCCATTTTCTGCCCATCCCCGCTGCCTGGTACGCCTGACGAGCACAGCTTACGTACCCGGCGCCCGGGGCGCTCAGAGGCCGCGCCCTCGCCCGCCGATCGTTTACCGGTGCATGGCACGGTCCATGACGACGTGTGGGCGCGCTGCGGTTCCCTCGACGTGTGGAACGGGGCATCAAGAGAGGTGTGCCGACGTGGTGTTGACGCCGGGGCCGCGGTCCGGACGAATCGGCCCCCGCACTCCGGGCACGGTGCGCCCGGAGCCGCGGGGACCGTGCGGCGCACCTGGGGCCCGCCGCTCCCGGGGCGCGACGCGTGAGTGACATCACGCCCGCGGGGCCGGTCACCGGGACCCGCCGGTTCGTCCCGGTGAATCCCCGGGGGACCCGGCGGCCGATCTCCACCCAGGGGAGTACGACGACCGGCCGCGGCTCCTCCTCCGGGATGCCCGGCATTCGGTACGCGGGCATGACGCCGTCCCTCTCCCGCCTCCCTAGTGTTGGGATCAAGCGGTGGGCGGCACTCGTCCCCCGAGGTCACTCGCCCGCCGCCCCACATTCGGTCAGGAGAGGAAACATGGCGGACACGGCAACGCGGACCATGATCCGTGCACGGGGAAGCAGGCTCCACGCCTCCTTCCGCCGTCGCTCGTCGTCCGGCCACCGCCACCCGCTGGTGGCGACGGCGATGGTTCTTCCCCTGGCGGCCCTGCTCGTGGTCGTCTTCGGCGGCTGGGACGCGGTGGTCACACAGGCGTCGTCCGTGGGCGTGATGCTGGGGCGCTGAGCGGCGCCCCGGGTCCGGAAGAGCGGTCCGGACCGGGACATCCGGCCAACAACCCCGTGGGGACGGGGGTGCGGCGGACGGCAGCGTTTGTCCGGTCAGCTGGGGAGCTGACCGGACATCGCGCTGTCCTGGTCCTTTCCGGCCGCGTACGCTCGTCGCCGGGCACGGTGCGACGGGCCGGCCCGCGTCCGTCCACCACCGGGCCCCGCACGGACCGGCCCGCGTCCGTCCGCCACCGGGGGAGACCGTGACCACCGCAGTCGTACGGGCGCTGGGCGCCCTCGCCCACCGGGCCGCCCACCCGCCGTCCGGGACCGCCTGCGCCTGCCCACCGCCAAAGACGCTCGCGGACCGGGCGGACGGAACGGTGGTCCGCAGCGGACCCGTCGTGGCCAAGGCCCACGCCCCCGGCACCCCCGTCCCCGACCTGCTGACCCGTATCGCCCTCGCGGACCACCCCCGGCTGACCGGCATCCTGCTCGCCCCGCTGCGGCCCCGGCCCGACGAGGCGTCCGCCGTTCTCCACGGTCGCCCCGTCACTCTGTGGCCGCACGGCGAGCCCGTCGACCCGGACGATCCCGATGCGGCCCCCTGGGGGGAGGCGGCCGCGCTGCTCGCCGCGCTGCACCGCACCCCGCCCCCTTCCTCCCTCGCCCTCCCGCCCATGCGGGGACCCGCCAAGGCGGCGCTCGCCGTCGCCCGGATGCGCGCCGCCCGGCCCGACGACCCGGCGACCGCCCCCGTACTCGCGGCCTGGCTGCGCCTGCCCGCCTGGGCCCGCGGCGAGGCCACGCCGCCCGCGCACCGCGCGCGCTTCCTCTGCCACGGCGATCTGCACCTCGGACAACTCGTCCGCCACCCCGCGCCGCAGGGCCCCTGGACGCTCATCGACATCGACGACGCCGGACTCGGCGACCCCGCCTGGGACCTCGCCCGCCCCGCCGCCTGGTACGCGGCCGGGCTGCTTCCGCCCGACGTCTGGCTGCGGTTCCTCGATTCCTACCGGGCGGCGGGTGGACCCGCCGTACCCGCCGGGGGCGACCCCTGGCCCGAACTGGACGTCCCGGCCCGGGCCCTCACCGTGCAGACCGCCGCGCTGGCGTACGCCAAGTCCGCGGCGGAGGGCCGGGCTCCGGACGAGGTGGAGCGGGCGGTGATCGACGCCTGTGTCCGAATCGCCTCCCTCCCGTCCGAGTTGGCGGCCGAACACACGTCGTAGGCTGAACCGGCCGTCGGCGGGTAAGCCGTCCGGCGGCGGCCACCCGACGGCGAGGAGTTGAGAGTCGAATCATGCAGTGTCCCAAGTGCCACGCACCCATGCACACCTACAACCGCAACGGCATACAGATCGAACAGTGCAGCGGCTGCCGGGGGATCTTCCTCGACTACGGCGAGCTGGAGACCCTGACCCGCATCGAGGCGCAGTGGACGCAGCAGGCCCCGCCCGCGCCGCCCGCCCCCCAGGCGTACCCGGCCGCGCCGGCCCCCGCCTGGGGCGCGCCGCAGCACCACGGCGGTCACTACCGTCACAAGAGCTTCGGCCGCATGCTCTTCTCGTCCTGATCCCCGCCCCCGCGGGGGCGGACACCCGTTCTCCCGCGCGGGGGACACCGGACTCTCCTCAGTGGGGGACACCGGCCGACGACGCACCGCGGGTCCGGACACCACCCGTCCGGGCCCGCGGTGCGTTCCCGCCCCGCCCCCGCCGTCCACGGGCGTGACGCGGAGACCATGGCGTGCCGCGGAAACGGAAAAACCCCCGGTCGTCAAGACGACCGGGGGTTTCGGTGGTGCGCGATACTGGGATTGAACCAGTGACCTCTTCCGTGTCAGGGAAGCGCTCTCCCGCTGAGCTAATCGCGCAGGGTGAACCCGCGTGTACTGCGTGCGCGATACTGGGATTGAACCAGTGACCTCTTCCGTGTCAGGGAAGCGCTCTCCCGCTGAGCTAATCGCGCGGGATCCTTGCGGACCAGTGGACGATACTGGGATTGAACCAGTGACCTCTTCCGTGTCAGGGAAGCGCTCTCCCGCTGAGCTAATCGTCCTTGGAGGTGGAGACGGGATTTGAACCCGTGTAGACGGCTTTGCAGGCCGTTGCCTCGCCTCTCGGCCACTCCACCACGAGTGAGGGTTCGGGAAGACCCCCCACCTTTCTGCGAGCGGACGACCAGGTTCGAACTGGCGACCTCAACCTTGGCAAGGTTGCGCTCTACCAACTGAGCTACGTCCGCTTGTCTTTCCCGGTCCGCTTCCGCGTCCCGGCGACGTGTTGAACTCTAGCGGATTCCCGGGCCAGTACAAAAACACGTTTGTGCAGCGTGCTGGCGCGCGTCCGTCCCGGAAGCCCTACGGGTGCGCCGTTCTAGACTCGACGACGTGCACGACCTCGCTCCCATGGCCCGCTTCGGCGGTCTCGTCGCGTCCGGCCTGCGGGACGTGACCAGTGATCCCGCGGCCCTCGAATCGTCCGGCTTCTGGGCCGTCTCCGCCGACTTCGAGGGCCGCCTCGTCTGCGCGCGCTTCGACACCGTGCGTACGCAGGAGGTGCCCGCGCCGGTGCGCGGGGCCTGGCGCGGACCCGCCGCCGACGCCTGGACCTCGTCCCTGGACCGTGCCGCGTACATGGAGGGTGTACGCCGGATCCGTGCGTACATAGCGGCGGGCGAGGTCTACCAGGCCAACCTCTGCCGGGTGCTGACCGCGGTACTGCCCGACCCGGCGGCGGACGTGGACGCGCTCACCGCGCTCCTGGCGCGCGGCAACCCCGCCCCCCACGCCGGAACGATCCGGTTGCCCGCGCACGGCGTGGAGATCGCCACCGCTTCCCCCGAACTCTTCCTCGGCCGGGACGGACGCACCGTGGAGTCGGGCCCGATCAAGGGCACCGGGCGGACCGAGGACGACCTCCTGGACAAGGACCACGCCGAGAACGTGATGATCGTCGACCTGGTCCGCAACGACCTCGGCCGGATCTGTGCCACCGGATCGGTCACGGTCCCCGACCTGTGCGTGGTGGAGAAGCATCCGGGCCTCGTCCACCTCGTCTCCACCGTGCGCGGAGAGCTGGCCGAGGGAGCCGGGTGGCCGGGACTCCTCGCGGCCGCCTTCCCGCCCGGTTCCGTCACCGGGGCGCCCAAATCCAGCGCCCTGCGCATCATCGAGGAGCTGGAGACCGCGCCGCGCGGCCCCTACTGCGGCGGCATCGGCTGGGTCGACGCCGATCGCCGCAGGGCCTCCCTGGCCGTCGGCATACGGACCTTCTGGATCGACCGGACATGGAGCGCGCCGGTCCTCCGGTTCGGCACCGGGGCCGGCATCACCTGGGGCTCGGACCCCGAGCGAGAGTGGGACGAGACCGAACTCAAGGCGTCGCGGCTGCTCGCCGTGGCGTCGGGCGAACACGAAGCGACCGACGAACACGAACCGACTGGAGGAATCGCGTGATGAGGATGTGGGTCGACGGCGCACTGAGGGACGCCGACGAGGCCCGGGTGTCCGTGCTCGACCACGGGCTGACCGTGGGCGACGGCGTCTTCGAGACGGTCAGGGCCGTCGACGGCAGGCCCTTCGCCCTCACCCGCCACCTCGACCGGCTGGCCCGCTCGGCCCGCGGCCTCGGCCTGGCCGAGCCCGACCTCGACGAGGTGCGCCGCGCCTGCGCCGCCGTCCTCGACGCCAACCCGATGCCGCTGGGCCGGCTGCGCATCACGTACACCGGTGGGGTCTCGCCGCTCGGCTCCGACCGCGGCGACGCCGGTCCGGGCCTCTTCGTCGCCCTGGGCGAGGCGACCCGCCGACCCGACAGCACCGCCGTGATCACCGTTCCCTGGACGCGCAACGAGCGCGGCGCGCTGGTCGGGCTCAAGACCACGTCGTACGCCGAGAACGTCGTGGCGCTCGCCCGTGCCCATGAGCACGGCGCCTCGGAGGCCCTCTTCGCCAACACCGTCGGACGGCTCTGCGAGGGGACCGGTTCCAACGTCTTCGTCGTGCTCGACGGGCAGCTGTACACCCCGCCCGTCGCCTCCGGCTGTCTCGCCGGAATCACCCGCGCGCTGGCCGTGGAGTGGACGGGGGCCCAGGAGACCGACCTGTCGTTCGACGTCCTGGAGCGGGCGGAGGAGATCTTCCTGACCTCCACCCTGCGCGATGTGCAGGCCGTCCACCGGGTGGACGGCCGGGAGCTGCCCGGTGCTCCCGGACCGGCCACCGCGAAGGCCATGCGGATCTTCGACGAGCGGGCCGGGAACGACCTCGACCCGTAGACGTGTTCGCCCGCGGTTTCGCGGACCGCGGTGCCGGGTCCGCGGAACCGAATCCGTGAAACGGGGTGACGAGCCGGGCGTCGGCGGATAGAACAACACCGATGACCACCACCATCCGGCCGACCGGGCCGATTCGGGAAGGCACCGACGGTGCGAGGAACCGCGCGTACGACGTGTGCGACAACGGACGGCCCGTGGGGACCGTCGAGATCGGTACGGATCCGGCGTTCGGTACGACAGCCGGTGTGCTGCGTTCCCTGAACATCGCCGAGCCGACGCGGCGGCGCGGGCGCGGCACCATCGCCGCGCTCGCCGCCGAGGAGGTGCTGCGCGCCTGGGGCTGCACCCGGGTGTCCGTCGAGGTGCCCGCGGGCAACGAGGCGGCGGCACGACTGGCGGCCGCCCTCGGCTACACCGAGCGCGGCCGCAACATGACCAAGGACCTCGGCCCGACGGCGCCGCCGTTCCCCGAGGGCGTCGCCGCCCGGCCGATGACGCCCGAGGAGTTCGCGCACTGGCACGAGACCGCCGTCGAGGCGTACGCGCGGTCCTGGACCGAGCGGGGCGTCCCGGCCGAGCAGGCGATGCGCAAGTCCCGGTCCGACCACGCCCGGGATCTGCCGGACGGCCTGCGCACCGAGGGCGCGCACTTCCACGTCCTCGTCCACGACGGTGTGGTCGTCGGGTACGTCTGGGTGACGGTGCGGGGGACCGGCCGGGGCGGACCGGCCGGGTACGTCTTCGACGTCGGGGTGGGGGAGGAGCACCGGGGTCACGGCTTCGGGCGCGCCCTGATGCTGCGGGCGGAGCACATCACGCTGGACGCGGGCGCCCGCAGCCTCGGGCTGCACGTCTTCGCCGCCAACACACCGGCCCTGCGGCTGTACGAGTCGCTCGGCTACCGCACCACGCGCCACCACCTGACCAAGCCCCTCTAGGCCCCTCCAAGCCCCTCTGGGCCGCGTCGTCGAAGTGCCGTCGTTCGGCCGGAGGCCGGGCCGTGCGGCGTCCGGTGCTTCTCCCCGGGTTCTCGGCTACGCTCGAACGGGCCGGACCCCGTTGCAAGGCGGAGGATCGCCCCCGCACCGGACGTACGAGGACGGGTCCGACAGCGCCGCGAGCGTGTGCGCCAGGCGTCGCACGGCAGACGGCACTTCGACGACACGACCTGGGCCCCCGGCGCCCCTCTCGGCACCGGTCCGCTCCCGGGCGGAGGCCGCGCGGTGCGGCGGGTCAGCCCCGGTCGGTGCCTTCGGCGAGCAGCCGGTCGGCGATCTCCTCGATCCGTTCGCGCAGCCCGTCCTGGCTCTTGCCGCCGTCCAGCCGCTCGCCGCCGATCACGTACGTCGGGGTCCCGGTGACCCCGATCGCCTTGCCCTCGGCCTGATCGGCGTCGACGATCAGCATGTGCCGCCCGTCGATCAGTGCGGTGTCCATCTCCTCGGCGTCCAGGCCGAGTTCGCGCGCCACCTCGATCAGCAGCGGCTCACCGGAGCGGTCCAGGTCGCCGCAACGGGCGAGGACCGCCTCGACGTACGGCCGGCCACGGCCCTGGGCCGCGGCCTCCTCGGCAGCCTGCGCGGCGGCGTAGGCGTGCTTGTGCTTCTCCAGGGGGAAGTGCCGCAGCCGCACCTCCAGCCGGTCTCCGTACCGGGCCCGCAGGGCCTGCACGTCGGAGAGGGCGCGGTGGCAGTCGGGGCACTGGAGTTCGCACCAGACGTCGAGGACGAGAGGGGCCGCGGGGGTCGAATCGCTCATGCGGCCAGTCTCGCAGGGCCCGCCGCGACGGCCCAATCGGCTCCGGGGCCGCCGGAGCCGTACCGGGAACCGCCGGTACGGCGGACCGGGTGGCGCCGAGACGGCGGATCCGGCGGAGTGCTCCTCGGGGCGCCCGAGGAACCTCCCCGGGGCGTGCCCGGATCGGCACCTGGGGAGGATCCCGGCCCTGAGATCACCCTGAAGTGATCCGGGACCGTGGCCGCCCGGCCGTCGGCCGGTGCAGGATGGAAGGGACGTTTCTCTCGTGGGGCGTCAGACGTTTCGCTCGTACCTGGAGGCTCCGATGCTTGCCGAGACCATCTGCTCCGCGGCGTCCGCGGCGGGCCTGGGCATCGCCGCCGTCACCGCGTACCGGAAGCGTTTCCTCGCCGCGACCCGGATCGCCGCCTACTCCCTGGTGCCGATTGGCCTGGTCCTGACCGGTGTCGTGGAGTGGGTCGCCGGGATCGCCTTCAGGCCGAGCGTGTGGCTCGGCTTCGGACTGCTCGCCGTCGCCTGGGTGCTGTTCATGACGACCCGCGCCGTCGAACGCCGGGGGTCCGGCACCCGCAAGGAACGCAGGGCGGCCGAACGGGCGGCGCGCGGCGGAGCCGTCGCCCCCGCCGCGTCGGCACCCTCGCTCGGCTCCCCGGGCGCCCGCACGCAGCCGGTTCCGGGTACGAAGACCAGGCAGTCGTCCGCGTCCCCCGACGACGACTTCAGCGACATCGAGGCCATTCTGAAGAAGCACGGCATCTGAACGGCGCGCCGCCCCGCCCTCCACCCGGTGGGGCGGCGTGGGTCCGCCGGCGGGCCCGCCGGAGCCGCGACGCGGAGCCCGCGCGACGGCTTCGTACGATGGGGCGACGCCGCGCACCGGCGCGGCGGAGGGCATCAGTGGGGCAGGGCGAGTGGCGCGCGTGGCAGGGATCAAGGATGTGGCCCGGCAGGCCGGGGTCTCCGTGGGCACCGTGTCCAATGTGATCAACCGGCCCGAGGCGGTGTCGCCGGAGACCCGGGCCCGGGTACTGGCCGCCATCGAGGAGCTCGGCTACGTGCGCAGCGAGTCGGCCCGTCAGCTGAGGGCGGGCCGCAGCCGGATCGTGGCGCTGCTCGTCCTCGACATGGGCAACCCGTTCTTCGTCGACGTGGCGCGGGGTGCCGAACGCGCCGCCCGGGACGCCGGGCTCGGAGTGATGGTCTGCAACAGCGACCAGAGCCCGTCGGAGGAGGCCGAGTACCTGGGTCTCTTCGCCGAGCAGCGGGTGTGCGGGGTGCTGGTCACCCCGGCCGATCCGACCGGTCGCAATCTGGAGGCGTTCCGCCGCCACGGGATCCCGTACGTCCTGGTGGACCGGGTGGCGTCCGGTGCGGACGGGTGCGCGGTCTCCGTCGACGACGTGCGCGGCGGGGTTCTGGCCGTCGGACATCTGCTCTCCTCCGGGCACCGCTCGGTGGCCTATGTCAGCGGTCCCGACGACCTGCAGCAGATCAGGGACCGGCGTGAGGGTGCGCTGTCGGCGCTCGCCGACGCGGGACTGCCGTCCGAGGCCCTCGTCGAGATTCCCTGCGACCGGCTGGACGTGACGGCGGGCCGGGACGCCGGGGCCCGGCTCCTCGGCCTGGCGCCCCGGCCCACCGCGGTGTTCTGCGCCAACGACCTGCTCGCTCTCGGTGTGCTGCAGGCGCTGTACGCGGCGGGCGTGCGGGTGCCGCAGGACGTCGCCCTCGTCGGCTACGACGACATCGAGTTCGCCGCCGCCGCTGCCGTACCGCTCACCTCGGTCCGCAGGCCCGCGGCCGTGATGGGCCGGATGGCCGCGGAACTGCTGCTCGAGGAGGCCGACGACGCCGGCGGCACGCACGAGCACCGCAGCGTGGTGCTCCGGCCGGAACTCGTGGTGCGCGCCTCCAGCACGCCGCCGACGAGCTGACCGGGCCGGACTCGGCCCCTCTCGTCATGGTCGGATTCGGTCCCTCCCGCCACGGTCGGACGCCCATTCCGCGTACGCCAATTCGCTTCGAAGAGGGCGGAGTTGGGAGGTGTCGCCGTCAATAGCGGGATTCCGCACGGCCGTCGGGCCGAATGGCTGGCGGAAGATCGGACGGAGAAGCGAACGCATGTGTCCCTGAAGCGGGTGAACTCCCCTTCCGAGAAGGATGGTTGGCCGTGAGCAGGCTCCGAGGTGCGTCATGATCGTTCCGAGATGGTCGACACTTCCCGGGGCGATGTCCCCGCAAGCCCTGCCGAAGAGCCGCGTGGTTGCCTCTTCGCGCTGTCCCAGCCCCCTTTGATGATCTTCCTCGGGGTGATCGGCAGCCTGCTGCTGATGGCCGCGTTGCATGATCTGTTCATGCTGTGAGCGGTCAGCCGGCCGCTTCCTTGCGGCGCGCCCGGTACGCGGCCACGTGCAGACGATTACCGCAGGTGCGGCTCGAGCAGTAGCGGCGTGAGCGGTTGCGGGAGAGGTCCACGAAGGCGTGCCGACAGTCCGGAGCCTCGCAGTGGCGCAGCCGCTCCTGCTCGCCCGCCACCACGATGAAGGCCAGTGCCATGCCGCAGTCGGCCGCGAGGTGGTCGGCGATCGAGGCGTCCGGCGCGAAGTAGTGCACGTGCCAGTCGTAGCCGTCGTGGTTGCTGAGCTGGGGCGTGGTGCCGGCGGCGGCCACGAGGCCGTTCACGAGCGTGGCGGCGGTCTGCGCGTCGTCCGTCGCGAAGATCGTGGCGAAGCGTGTCCGCACGTCCCGTACGGCCCGCAGGTCCTTCTCGTGCAGCTCGCCCACGCCGCTGATGCGATGGCGGCGCGCGAAGTCGTGGAGCGCCGCGACGTCGGGGAGGCCGTCGGCCTGCCCGCCCTCCGGCCGCCCGTTCGCCGGTGCGGTGTTCAGCAGATCGACCACCGTGTCGAGGGCGATCCGGGTGTCGTGGGGGATCAGCACGCTTTCGCTCCCTGGCCTCCGGCGGGCGGCGCCCGCAGTCGATGCCGGCTGACTCTACTGGCTCGGTGCCGCCGCACAGAGGGCCCGGAGGGCCCCTGAACGGCCGGAAGAGCGCATACCGGCCATGCCCGGGCGGTCGAGACGGCGAGTGCTCGTCCGGGCCCGGGGCGGGCCGCCGCGGCCGGGAAGGGGGGCGGTGCCGGGCGACGGTGGAGGGAAGCGTGCTCCGGAGGGGGCGTGCGCCGACGCCGTCACCACGGTGGATTCCGTGATGACGGCGTCGACGTCACCCTGTGTGGTTTTCCGCGCGGCGCCGTCTCCCCGAGTCGGACGGCGCCGTGCAGCTCTCGGCCTGGCTCAGCTCTCGGCCAGGATGTGTGAGAGCTCCGTGTCGAGGTCGAAGTGACGATGCTCGGTGCCGGGTGGAACCGCGGCGTCGGTCCTCTTCAGGAACGACTCCAGGGCCCGTGCCGGGGCCTCGAGCAGGGCTTCGCCCTCCGGGGAGCTCAGTGCGATGCAGACGACCCCCTGGCCGTGACTACGAGATGGCCAGACGCGGACGTCTCCGGTGCCGGTGGGCCGGTGCAGCCCTTCGGCGAGAAGGTCACGGGCAAAAACCCATTCGACCGTTTCCTCCGCTCCGGTGTGGAAGGTGGCGTGCACGGCATAAGGATCGGCCGTGTCATACCGCAGGCCCGCAGGTACAGGCAGTGATGACTCGCTCGACACAACGAGGCGCAGGTGCAGCTCGCAGCTGACCGTGGTGTTCATAAGCGCCAGGGCCTTTCGCTCAGTGTGCGCTCGGGGATTCGCACGTCGGCGAAATCGACATGCCACCTACGGTGGCGTTGTAAACCCCTCTGACCTTTTTGTGTTCCTTCGGGTCGCTCGTACGGCGCTGTGTAACTTCGGGTTATACGGCCATTCCGGTGATGAAGTCCGTTCCGGTAGGTTGGCTGTCGTGAATGCGGAGAGCGATGAGCGGGCCGGTGACGCCGCGGCGGCGGAGCCCGGACGCGCCACGGGGGACGTGGCCGAGGGGACGCCCGAAGACACCTCGGGGAGTGTGACGAAGGAGGAGGGCGCGCTCGGCTCCCGGGCGCCCGGCTTCATCAAGGCCTCCAGGGCCCTGCACCTGAGCTGGCAGGTCGGCGTCTTCGTGGTCGGCCTCGCGGTGGTCGTGGCCGGGGTCGTGATGCTGCCGCTACCGGGCCCCGGCTGGCTGGTGATCTTCGGTGGCATGGCGATCTGGGCGACCGAGTTCGTCTGGGCGCAGCTGGTCCTGCGCTGGACCCGGCGGAAGGTCACCGAAGCCGCTCAGCGAGCCCTCGACCCCAAGGTCCGGCGGCGCAACGTCATCCTCACGGTGGTCGGCCTGGTGATCGCCGCGGTGCTGGTGGGGATCTACGTCTGGAAGTTCGGCATCACCATGCCCTGGAAGATCCACGAGTGACCCCGGAGTGGTCATGAGGGGCCGCTGACATGGGGTAATGTTTGGCCTGCGCCCGGGCGATTAGCTCAGTGGGAGAGCGCTTCGTTCACACCGAAGAGGTCACTGGTTCGAACCCAGTATCGCCCACCGGGACGAAGGGGCCCATGAGACCGAAGAGTCTCATGGGCCCCTTCGCGTCGTGCGGAACGACCGGATGCCGGGCGCGTTCGAGAATTCCTGCTCCGTCCTCGCGCGCGAGAAGACGGAGTCCTTTGTTGGGGAACTGTCGTTCGAATCTTGGGTCGGTGCGGCTTCCGGCGCGCCTCATTCGCATTTCCCTCGCGCACCGCTAAGAGGACGGCCCTTTGGGCAAGCGGAATTCCCGGCGAGTTCGGTGCGCGGGACCGCTTGAACGCAGTTCCCCGGCGGCTTGCCGAACTCCGCCACAATTCCCGGCCGGTGCGACGGAATTCGCTGAATTCCGTTCGGGCCGGGGACAGTTCGGCCGAGCGCCTGCGCTTCTGCGGGTGGTGCCGGGGCAGGGCGTCCGCGGCGCACGGGCGGGGGACCGGACCGGCCCGTGGCCCGTGGGGGCGACCGGACCGGCCCGTACGGCGGACCGTCAGCGCATGCGGCCCAGAGCCTCCTTGAGACGCCGTGCGTCGCGCAGCCGCTGCTCGTACGTGGCACCGACCACCAGCAGCAGCACCCCGGCCAGCGCGGGCGGCACCCAGCGTGGCAGGGCGTCGACGACCTGGACGACGTACGGCGCGAGTTCGTGCACGGCGTCCAGGGCCAGCACCGCGCCACCGATCAGCAGCAGGGCCTGAAGCCGCAGCCGCGCACCCAGCAGCGTGATCACCAGCGCCGCCGTGCCCAGCAGCAGCGGCCGCGGCCAGTCCGGATCGGACCACGCCGCGAAGAGGCTCGGCACCAGCGTGGCCGCGAGCCCCGCCCCGTACGCCGTCCACGACGACGCCTCGGGATCACGACGGCGGCGCAGCTCGCCGACCACCAGCGCGGGCACCGTCACCGGCAGGGTGTACGCCTCGGGGGCGAGGACGCCGGAGGCCGACAGCCTCAGCCAGGCCGCCAGGACGAACAGTGTCGTCGCCGCGTACCCGGCGACCGGCCGCCGCTCGGGCCGCAGGGCCGTACCCGCCGCCAGCACCCCGCACAGCGCCAGCACCAGGGCCAGGAACGCCCGGTCCGGGACCGCCATGCCGACCGCCACCACCGCGGCCACGGCCCCGGCCGCCTCCACCGCGAGCGCCGGGGGCCGGCCCCGCAGCCACGCCCCGACCAGCACCGTCAGCGCGGGGACGACGAGCACTACCGGGGCCGCCCGGTGCGCGTCGAGCCCCAGCGACGCCCCGGCCGCGAGGGCCAGCACCGTCGCGCACGCCACCGCCCCGCACGCCGCCACCGCCTGCGCGATGTGCAGCACGTCCTCCCGCCGCGCCGCCCGGACGGTCGGTGCCGCGGGCCGATTCCTTGCCGCCGAAGCCGCCACGTCGCCGATCACCACCGCGACCGCCCCCGACACCACCAGCAACACCCCGAACACCGCGTACGTCGTCGCTTCAGCCGCGAGCGACAGCAACCCCGTACTCCCTGCGCCGACCAGACCGCACACCAGCGCGGCCGTTCCCACCGCGCCGTTCCCGCGACGCAGCGCCCGCACCGCCCCCGCGAACAGCGCGACGACCAGCAACAGCCACACCGCCACGGCCGCCGCGTACGACAGTCCGAGCACCGCCGGGGTCACGGTGAGCCCCGCCCAGCCGAGCACGACCGCCACGGCCCCCGCCACGCCCCGCCACGCCGGGCCCGGCGTCGCGCCGACGATCCGCACCGCGCGCGTCCACCACCGGTGCGCCGCCGCGGCCAGGACGGCCACCAGCAAGAGCACCACCGGGGCCGAGCCCATCCGGGACCACGCCAGGTCCGCCGCGCCCAGCGCGCCCCGGGCACCGCCGTCCGGCGCGCCCGCCCACACCCGCGCCAGCTGCGACACCGCGCCCGTCAGCGACAGGACGACCGGAGGCAGCGAGGTCAGCACAGCCGCCGCGACCACCGACGCGGAGGACCACACCACCCCCTGCCCGACCCGGCGCGGCAGCGGGGCCCGCACCACCGCCGACAGCGCCAGCCCGCACAGCAGATAGGCGAGCACCGACCAGCCCCAGGGCTGCCCGGCGCGCAGCACGCCGCCCACCGCGGCCACGGTGCACCACCCGGCCACCACACCACCGCCGACCGCGAACCCGGTCGGCGCGCGCCACGCCGCCGACACCGCGACCGCCGCCCCCGCGAGCAGCAGCGCCGCCGGGGCCAGCGCGGCCCCCGCCGTACCGGACGTCAGCGACAGCGTCAGGCCGATCAGCAGCCCCACCGGGCCCGTCATCCAGCACCCCGTGCAGGCCGTCACCTGCACTTCGAGACTCTTGCCCCGCAACGCGATCACGCCGTCCATCGCCGCCGTCACCAGCAGCGCCCAGCCGAACGCCGAGGCCCCGGCCCCCGCCGACCACGCCCACAGCAGCAACGGGAACTGCGCGCTCACCACCGCCAGGGGCAGCGGCAGCCGCAGCCGGTCCAGCAGCAGGCCGTACCCGGCCCAGAGCGCCGCCAGCACCGCCGAGGCCACCGCGGCGAACCCGGGGCCGTCGGCGTCCGGCACCGCCACCCGGTGCAGCGCGTACGCGTCCAGCACCATCAGCACCGAGGCCAGCGCGGCGACCGATTCCGCCGTCGCGGGCAGCCCGCGACGCAGCAGCACGGCGGGCACGCCCAGCGCCGCGAACGTCACCACCGCGAGCACCGCCGAACGGCCGGCGATGCCCATCTCGCCCCAACTGACCAGGGTGAACGCGATCGCCGCGACCGTCAGCAGCAGGCCGCCCAGAGTGAGCAGCACGTTGCGGACGCCGCGCTGCCCGGCCGGCGTGCCGGACACACCCGGCGGGGCCGCGAACGGGACCGGCGGACGGTCCGGAGACGGCCCGGGCGGAGCGGCGTACGGCGGCGTGGGCGGCACGGCGGGTCGCGACAGCACGCTCACCAGCCAGGCACGGCGGACGAGCAATTGGGACCGGCGGGCGTCCAGTCGGGCCAGTTCGCGATCGAGGAGCGCCAATTCCTCCGCGGGCGGCGGCACGTGTTCCATGAACGGGAGTGTGGCCGTGGCCCCGGCATCGGACATGCGTGCGGATACTCAGATCCCCGCATGAGTACACCGCGGCCACGGAGACTGGGGGCATGGACTGGAACCGCTACCGCTTCACCAGCATCTGGGACCTGCCCGCCCCGCCCGCCGCCGTCTACGCGGTCCTCGAACGGGCCGACGACTACCCGCGCTGGTGGCGGCAGGTCCGCGAGGTCACCCCGCTCGATGCCGCCACCCGCACCACCCGGATCCGCTCCGTCCTCCCGTACGGCCTCGTCGTGACCATGCGCGAACGGCTCCGCGACCCCCGCGCCGGCGTGCTGGAGGCGGAGCTCGGCGGTGACCTGGAGGGCTGGGCCCGGTGGACGGTCACCGCGCGCGGCACGGGCAGCCGGATCGTCTACGAACAGGAGGTGGAGGTGCGCAGGCGGCTGATGCGGCTTCTCGCGGTGCCCGGGCGCGTCGTGTTCCTGGCCAACCACGCCTTGATGATGCGTGCCGGACGCCGGGGTCTCGCGGCCCGGCTGGAAGCGGTTTGAACCGGAGCCGCCGGGCCCTGTATGGTTCAACCCGTTCCCGGGCGATTAGCTCAGTGGGAGAGCGCTTCGTTCACACCGAAGAGGTCACTGGTTCGAACCCAGTATCGCCCACCGGGAGAGGCCGGTCCGTCAGCGGAAACGACGGACCGGCCTCTGTTGTCGTGTCACCGCGGCCCGCGACGTGTCTCGGCGGGCTCACGCCGCGCTGGGGAGCGCAGGGCGCAGCGGCCATGCCGGATCCACCGCTTCCTCCGTGCCGTTCTTCGCGAACCACGCCTGCAGGCCGCGCGCCTGCGCCGCGTGCCACACCGCCTGCAAGGAGTGCAGTTCGGCCGGCGTGAGCCGCTCCAGGCGGGAGGAGAAGCGCCGTCCCACCGCCCGCACCAGCTCCAGCGATGCCGTCGCGTCGGCCGAGGCGTCGTGCGCGCCGTCCAGGGCCACCCCGTACAGCGCGCAGAGATCGGTGAGCGTCCGCCGCCCCTTGCGGTAACGGTCCAGGTGTTTGTCGAGCACGCGCGGATCCAGCACGCACAGCGGCACGTTCTGCAGGCGCCCGGCCAGTGACGACGCCCGGTGCCTCCTCAACTCGCGGTCCAGCAACGTCAGATCGAACGGAGCGTTCATCACGACGAGCGGCCGCCCGGCCGTGCACTGCTCGGCCAGCGCACGCGCCAGCTCCTCCATCACCGGTGCCGGCCAACGGCCGTTGCGCTGGAGGTGGTCGTCCGTCAGTCCATGGATCTCGGTGGCCCGGGGCGGCACGGGAACCCCCGGATTCACCAGCCACCGGGTGACCTGCACCCGGCCGCCCGCCGTTTCCTGGACGACGAGGGCGGCCGAGACGATCCGGTCCTCCTCGACGTCCACGCCCGTCGTCTCCGTGTCGAAAGCGGCCAGCGGCCCCTCGTACCAGTGAGTCATCCCCGAACTCCTCGCACCCGTAAGGCGGATGGCGGTCCCCGCCCGCATCGCTGATACCCGCGCCCGTGGTCCCGTACGCCGGTTGCGGGCCGTCCCGTGTGGTGACAACTCAGCTCCCGGGCAAGGAAGTTGCCCGGGACCTCCATCGAAGAACCCATGGGAGCGGCCCGGAAGCCGCCCGCAGCCGTGGCGCTCGCGCGGTCCGAACCGAGCGGGCTGGTGCCGCGGCGGACCGCACCGCCGCGCGGCACACTCGCCACCGCCTGCGCGGAGACCCTTCAGGTGGGCCACCTGCACGCGGTCGCCGCGGCGGCGGGATGCTCCCTCTCACAGCCCTTCCCCGGTGGGACGCGGCTCCCGGACCGGCCGGGGACGTCCCCGCCCCGGCCCGGTCGACCCCGCCGTCCTCGGCACGCTGCTCGCACGGCATGGCTGACGCCGGGGCGGGGCCGCCGGGCGCTACGCGGCGCTGTCCGCCCGGGCGCGCGCCGGGCACCGCGGGGCGCGCCGCCGCCGGGCACGGGCGGCCCTCGCGGGCGTCCTCGTCGGCCCGGCGTCCGACGGCCGCAGGCTCGCCGCGTTCGTCCCCGCGGATACGGGGCGTGCCGTCGCCGTACGGCCCCGCCACGCCCTGCACACCACCAGGGCGGCCGTGGACCACAGCGGGCGACTGGCCGCTTCGAGGCGTTCGACGACGCGGTCGCGGCCGGTGTGTGCCGGGAGCTCACCGAGGCCGTCGTCGCCCCGGTCCGGGGATCGGAGGGGGCCCGCGTCGCCCTGGAACGGACGCCCGCGGCCGGTGTCCCCCGAGGGCCGCCCGCCCCGCCCCGAGCCGGTCGAGTCCACCCCCGGCGAGCTGCCCGCCCTGCGCGGGGCCGACGCCCGCCACCTCCGGGACGAGCCCGTCGTCAGCGTGCGGATCACCGGCACCGTCGTCCGGCTGCGCCGTTCGCAGCCGCGTGGTGCGGGGATCGTGCGGCTGAGGGCGCCGACCGGTGCCGAGGTGCACCACGTGCGGCTGGAGCCGGACGGGCAGGCGTACGAGATCGCCGGCCACGTGCACCCGGCGGGCCTGCCGGTCCGGGGGAGGGCCGGCTGGAGAGCCGGGGCGGGTTCCGGCGCCCGACCCGGGGTCTCGCGGGTGGCGCCCGTGCGCGTCGACGAGGCGGAGCGCCACCGGCTCATGAAGACGCTCCGGGGCGGCGCCGACCCCGTCGAGGAGGAGGCACGCGGACGAGGAGGGGCATGCGGGCCAGGACGGGTGCGCGGGCGCATAGCGCCGTCCGCCCCTCCCGCCCCTTCCGCCGTGCGCGCACCACCGTCCGCGCGTCCGCACGGACCCGTTCGGGAGGGCGCCCGCCGGGGGAGCGGCGGGCTTCGCCGCCAAACCGTTTCGCAGAGGGGGCCCGCGGCTCGGTACGATTCGTATCGCACGCCCATCGACGAGAGCGTGCGTTCCCCCCTGAGTCAGGAGAGACCGGTGTCAGACGTCCGTGTGATCATCCAACGCGATTCCGAGCGGGAAGAGCGCGTGGTGACGACGGGCACTACGGCCGCCGAGCTCTTCCCCGGCGAGCGCACCGTCGTCGCGGCCCGGATCGCCGGTGAGCTGAAGGACCTCGCGTACGCCGTCGCCGACGGCGAGGTCGTCGAGCCCGTCGAGATCTCCTCCGAGGACGGCCTGAACATCCTGCGGCACTCGACCGCGCACGTCATGGCGCAGGCCGTGCAGCAGCTCTTCCCCGAGGCCAAGCTGGGCATCGGCCCGCCGGTCAAGGACGGCTTCTACTACGACTTCGACGTCGAGAAGCCGTTCACGCCCGAGGATCTCAAGGCCATCGAGAAGAAGATGCAGGAGATCCAGAAGCGGGGGCAGCGGTTCTCGCGCCGGGTCGTGACCGACGAGGCGGCGCGCGAGGAGCTCGCCGACGAGCCGTACAAGCTGGAACTCATCGGTATCAAGGGCTCCGGTTCCGTCGAGACCGCGGGCGACGGCGCGGACGTCGAGGTGGGCGGCGGCGAGCTGACCATCTACGACAACCTCGACCCGAAGACCGGCGAGCTGTGCTGGAAGGACCTCTGCCGCGGCCCGCACCTGCCGACCACACGGTTCATCCCGGCGTTCAAGCTGATGCGGAACGCAGCGGCGTACTGGCGCGGCAGCGAGAAGAACCCCATGCTCCAGCGCATCTACGGCACCGCCTGGCCCACCAAGGACGAGCTGAAGGCGCACCTGGAGTTCCTGGAGGAGGCCGCCAAGCGCGACCACCGCAAGCTCGGCAACGAGCTGGACCTCTTCTCCTTCCCGGACGAGATCGGCCCGGGTCTCGCGGTCTTCCACCCCAAGGGCGGTGTCGTCCGGCGCGCCATGGAGGACTACTCGCGGCGGCGCCACGAGGAGGAGGGCTACGAGTTCGTCTACTCGCCGCACGCCACCAAGGGCAAGCTCTTCGAGAAGTCCGGTCACCTGGACTGGTACGCCGACGGCATGTACCCGCCCATGCAGCTCGACGACGGGGTGGACTACTACCTCAAGCCGATGAACTGCCCGATGCACAACCTGATCTTCGACGCGCGGGGGCGTTCGTACCGCGAACTGCCGCTCCGCCTCTTCGAGTTCGGCACGGTGTACCGGTACGAGAAGTCCGGCGTGGTGCACGGTCTGACCCGCTCGCGCGGCTTCACGCAGGACGACGCGCACATCTACTGCACCAAGGAGCAGATGGCGGACGAGCTCGACCGCACGCTGACCTTCGTCCTGAACCTGCTGCGCGACTACGGTCTGACCGACTTCTACCTGGAGCTGTCCACCAAGGACCCGGAGAAGTTCGTCGGCTCCGACGAGGTGTGGGAGGAGGCCACCGAGACGCTGCGCCAGGTCGCCGAGAAGCAGGGCCTCCCGCTCGTCCCGGACCCGGGCGGCGCCGCGTTCTACGGCCCGAAGATCTCGGTGCAGGCTCGGGACGCGATCGGCCGCACCTGGCAGATGTCGACGGTGCAGCTCGACTTCAACCTGCCCGAGCGCTTCGACCTGGAGTACACCGGCCCGGACGGTTCCAAGCAGCGCCCGGTCATGATCCACCGCGCCCTGTTCGGTTCCATCGAGCGCTTCTTCGCGGTGCTCCTGGAGCACTACGCGGGGGCGTTCCCGGTGTGGCTGGCCCCGGTGCAGGCGGTCGGCATCCCGATCGGCGACGCCCACATCCCCTACCTCCAGGAGTTCGCGGCCGAGGCTCGGAAGCGGGGCCTGCGGGTCGAGGTCGACGCCTCGTCCGACCGGATGCAGAAGAAGATCCGCAACGCGCAGAAGGCGAAGACGCCGTTCATGATCATCGTCGGTGACGAGGACATGAACGCGGGCACGGTGTCGTTCCGGTACCGCGACGGCTCGCAGGAGAACGGCATCGCCCGTGACGAGGCGATCGCCAAGCTCGTCGACGTGGTGGAGCGCCGCGTGCAGGTGTGACCCGCCGGTCCGGGAGCCCGCCTTCCGGACGGTCCGCGCCGGTGAGCGCGGGAGCAGGGCCCCGGGAGCCGACCGCCCCCGGGGCCCTGTGCCGTTCCGCCCGCGGCGAGCGCCCGCATCGGGGCGCTTGGCGGCGGGAGCCGCCTACGGCGCGGTCCGCGACGCAGACCCCGCCGGGGCGGCCGGGCGCCCGTCGCCCCGGACTCGGAGTGCGCCCGCGGGTGCGGCCCCGGCCACTCGTCGCCACGGAGCGAAGCAATATGCTGATCGGCATGACGAGTGAGCCGGAGCAGCAGATCGGAGTGGGGACGCCCGACGCCTTTCAGCGCCTGTGGACGCCCCACCGGATGGCGTACATCCAGGGCGAGAACAAGCCGACCGGTTCGGAGGCCGGTGACGGCTGTCCGTTCTGTGCGATCCCGTCGAAATCGGACGAGGACGGGCTTGTCGTCGCGCGCGGTAGCAGCGTCTACGCCGTCCTGAACCTGTATCCGTACAACGGTGGGCATCTCATGGTGGTGCCGTACCGGCACGTGGCCGACTACACGGAGCTGGACGGTCCCGAGACCATGGAGCTGGCGGACTTCACCAAGCGGGCGATGGTCGCCCTGCGGGTGGCGTCCGGGGCGCACGGGTTCAACATCGGGCTCAACCAGGGGGCTTCCGCGGGGGCCGGTATCGCCGCTCACCTCCACCAGCACCTGGTGCCGCGCTGGGGCGGCGACACCAACTTCATGCCGGTCATCGGGCATACGAAGGTGCTGCCGCAGTTGCTCGCCGACACGCGCGCGATGCTGGCCGCGGCCTGGCCGACGGACTGATTCCGGTGGACGGACCGGTCCCCGGCGGCGGGCCCGGCTCCGGGCGGCCGACCGGCCGGACCCGGTCCTGACCGACGGACCGGATCCGGCCGCGTGCCGGGCCGCCGGCCCGTGGGTCCCGGCGTGGGCCCGCGCGTCCGGCGGTTCGAGTCCGGCCGTGACCATGCGGAAAGGCCGCCCCACGCGCCGGACGACGGTGTGTCGTCCGGCATGCGGGGCGGCCTTCGTGCGTCCGGACCCGTGGCGCGGACCGAGCCGGGGCGGCGGTGCCCGTCGTCCGCGCCGGGCCGCGGGAGCCCGACGCGATCCGCAGGCGGTGTCACGCGTCGTACAGGTCGGCCTTGCGCGGGGTCGGGTCCTGCACCATTCCGCTCAGCACCATCGAGCGGTTGTCGAAGCGCTCCGTGTCGACGCCGTTCTCCTCCAGGACATGCAGCGCGGCGCTGTGCACGGCGCGCAGCACGGGAGTGGCCGCGCGCATCGCGTCGTCCGCCATGAAGCGGTGCCGCCACGGCTTCTCGGCCCAGGCGTGGCGCAGACCGAACGGCTCGGGCAGGGCGATCTTGCCGCCCAGGTAGTCGAGCAGCGGCGGATACCAGGTCAGCGGGGCGCGCAGGGCGAGACGCACGACCTCGGAGGCATCGACCAGCGGGAGGGTGATGTCGCGCGTCTCCCAGAACCGGACGGTCTTGTTGACCGTCTTCGTCTTCGCCGAGGGCTTGCTGGTGAAGAGCGAATGGACCGGGCCGAGCGCATGACCGGTGACCTCGATGCGCAGGGTCTCGTAGAGCACCGTGACCGTGATCATCATGGTGATGACCAACTGGCCGTCCCAGAGGGTGAACTGGACGCCCAGATAGTGCCGGTCGCCGCCGCCGAACTGCTGGTGGTTGCAGATCCGCTGTATCTCGTGCGGCTTGATCTGGAACGTGGCCACGTCCTCGCCGTCCGGACGGGACACCGAGTCGGCGTTCTCACCGACGGGCGACACGATCCAGTGGGTGACCGACGGCGTGGGGAATCCCCCCGTGTTCAGTGGGCCGCGCTCCAGCTGCTTGAGCTGGTCGTGGACGGCTCGAATCAGATCCCAGCTCCGGAAGCGGTTGAACTCCTTGTCGGGGTCCTTGGAGACGAGTTCCTCGGCGAGCTGCCAGCTTCCCCACCGGGTCCCCATGCCGAGGATCCCCTTGGGGCCCGCGTAGAAGACCGAGTTGGACTGCTGCTCCGCGGAGAGCTTCTCCAGGCTCTGGCGCAGCGCCTCGCGGGAGGTCTCGCTGGGGTTCTTCGGCGAGGCCTCGGGGACCTTGGCGACGATGCCGCCGCCGGAGAGCAGCCCCTCCCAACGGGCGCGCAGGTCCTTGGCGGAGGACTCGGCGATCCGTTTGGCGACGTACCAGCCGATGACGGGCGCGACGATCATCGCCCGTGCGTAGATCGCCAGGAAACCGGTGAGCGGGAGTTGGAGCAGGAGGAGCAGGGCCACGATGCCGACGACCGGCAGCAGGAGGTTGCCCAGCGAGGAGAGCGCCTTGTCCTTCGTCCTGCCGAGCCCGTCGCGCAGCCTGAACGCGATGACCCACAGGAGCATCCCGGGCAGGAAGAGAACGCCGAACAGGACCGTGACGGCGGTCAGTTTGATGTCGCGGGCCCGGCGCAGACGCGTCGCGGACAGGCAGTGCTCGACGACCATCCGCGGGTCGCTCCCGAAGGACTGGATGAGCGCCTTGCGGGCACCGCCCAGTGTGCGTTCCTGCACGGCACGGGAGAACGCCTCACCGAGGTTGGGCTTGAAGTAGTCGGACTTGAAGAACTTCGAACGCCCCGCTTTCACCTCCGACTTGTGCCACTCGCTGTTGGCGTCGAGGATCTTCTCCACGGGGCTGTCGCGGTACGCCGCGGAGGCGAGGGCGTTCGTCGCCACCGCCGCTCCGCCCGAACCCTGGATCGGGATCTGCGCTCCGGGAGAGAAATCGAATCCTTCGTTGGCCACCGTCGCCCCCACTCACCGCCGAGGAACCACTCCTGCGGCTGTTTCCCAACTGCCGTGCCCCGCACACCTTCTGAGCTGGGACCACAGGGTAACGTCCGGACCCCCGCGTCGTCCGCCCCTGTGGACAAACGGCGGACGGGGCAGGGCGGTGTGAGTGATTACACGCCAACGGGGCTGATTTCCTGCTGCTCGCGGATACGTTCCGCCAGCCGCGGGGGCATCGGTTCGTGCCGGGCGTACGCCCGGTCGAACCGCCCGGTGCCGTGGGAGAGGGAGCGCAGGTCGACGGCGTAGCGTCCGATCTCCAGCTCCGGGACCTCGGCTCGCACGAGCGTGCGTCCGGGGCCGGACTGTTCGGTGCCGACGACCCGGCCGCGCCGCCCGGACAGGTCGCTCATCACCGGCCCCACGTACTCGTCGGGCACCAGGACCCGGATCTCGGCGACCGGTTCCAGGAGCTGGATGCGGGTGTCCGCCGCGGCCTCGCGCAGGGCCAGCGCGCCCGCGGTCTGGAACGCGGCGTCGGAGGAATCCACCGAGTGCGACTTCCCGTCCCGCAGTGTGACGCGTACGTCGACGAGCGGATATCCGGCCGCCACTCCGCGGGCCGCCTGGGCGCGCACCCCCTTCTCCACGGACGGGACGAACTGACGGGGCACCGCCCCGCCGACCACCTCGTCGACGAACTCGAGGCCCGACCCCGGCGGCAGCGGCTCCACGTCGATCTCGCAGATGGCGTACTGGCCGTGCCCGCCGGACTGCTTCACGTGCCGGCCCCGTCCGCCGGCAGGCGCGGCGAAGGTCTCGCGCAGTGCCACCTTGTGCGGCACGGCGTCGACCCGGACCCCGTAATGGCTGCGCAGCCGGTCCAGGGCGACGTCCTGATGGGCCTCGCCGAGACACCACAGCACCACCTGGTGGGTGTCCTGGTTCTGTTCGAGACGCAGGGTCGGGTCCTCCGCGACGAGCCGTGCGAGCCCCTGGGAGAGCTTGTCCTCGTCCGCCTTGCCGTGGGCCCTGACGGCCAGCGGCAGCAGCGGGTCCGGAGCGGCCCAGGGCTCCATCAGCAGCGGCAGGTCGCTGCCGGAGAGGGTGTCCCCGGTCCCGGCGTCGCCCAGCTTGGCGACGCAGGCCAGATCACCGGCGACGCACGCGGTGAGCGGGCGCTGCTGGGCGCCGAAGGGCGAGGAGAGCGCCCCGACACGCGCCTCGGACTCGTGGAAGGGGGTCTCCCGGCCGGGTTCGGCGAGGCCGTGACCGAAGATGTGGACGGTGTCGTCGGGGCGCAGCGTGCCGGAGAAGACCCGTACGAGCGACATCCGGCCGACGTACGGGTCGGAGGTCGTCTTGACCACCTCGGCGAGGAGCGGGCCCTCGGGGTCGCAGGTCAGGGCCGGGGCCCGGGCGCCGTGCAGCGGGGTGACCGCGGGCAGGGGGCGTTCCCGCGGGGCGGGGAGACCGCCGGTGATCAGGTCCAGGAGTTCGACGGTGCCGACGCCCTGACAGGCCCCCTCCGCGGCGGGGGCAGCGGCGAGGACGGGGTGGAACGCGCCGCGCGCGACGGCGCGTTCCAGGTCGCCCAGGAGCGTCTCGACGTCGATGTCGGCGCCGCCCAGATAGCGGTCCATCAGGGTCTCGTCCTCGCTCTCCGCGATGACGCCCTCGATGAGCCGGTCGCGCGCCTCACGGAGCGGGGCCCGCCCGCTCTCGTCGGGGGGCGTCTCCCGGCGCTCGCCCGAGGAGTAGTCGAGGACACGCCGGGTGAGGAGCCCGGTGAGCCCGGTGAGCGGGGCGTGGCCGTCGGCGCCCGCGGGGCCGTGCACCGGCAGGTAGAGCGGGAGCACGGCGTCGGGGTCGTCGCCGCCGAGGGCCTCGCCGCAGATCCGGGTCATCTCGTCGAACGAGGTGCGCGCGGTGTCCAGGTGGGTGACGACGATGGCGCGCGGCATGCCGACGGCGGCGCACTCGTCCCACACCGCCCGGGCCGTGCCGGCCACCGCGTCGGCCTCCTGGGCCGCCGACACCACGAACAGGGCCGCGTCCGCCGCCCGCAGACCGGCCCTGAGCTCCCCGACGAAGTCGGCGTACCCCGGGGCGTCCAGCAGATTGATCCGGCAGCCGCCCCAGACGACGGGCACCACCGAGAGCTGCACGGAACGCTGCCGCCGCCGTTCGATCTCGTCGTAGTCGGAGATGGTCGCGCCGTCCTCGACCCGGCCCGCCCGGTTGACCGCCCCGGCCGTCTGCGCCAGTGCCTCGACGAGGGTGGTCTTGCCGGAGCCGCTGGGGCCGACCAGCACCACGTTCCGCAGGGACGGGGGCGGGTCGGCCGTCGCCGCCCCGCCGGCGGCCCCGGTGTGTGCGTGTGTCCTGTCGCCCATGATGCGTGCCTCCCAGGTAGTGGCCCGGATCGGGAAGGAGAACCTGCGCGATGTGGGAAGAAGGCCGCACGGGCACGGGGAGCCCACGCGGCGGCCACCGCCGACGCCCGCGGTAATTCGAGCTTTCCACTCGGGCCGGGCCGCGTCCATCCGTCGCCGTCCCCGGCCCGTGTCCGACGCCGTGACCTGCGGTGTCCGCCCGCCGCGGCACCGGCCGGCCGCGCCCGCGCGTTCCCGGGCCGCCGGGCGGGTTCTCGGGCCGCGTCCGCGGTGCGCCGGGCCGCTTCCGTACCCCGCCGCGCAGCGGCCGTCCGTCGTGCGCCCCGGCGGGCGGCCGGGTGCCGGGGGGTGGAGTCCGGCGGGCGTGACTACGATGGGCCAGCCGGAGGCCGAAGGGGCCGCCCGGCCCACAGACCCTCGGGAAGGCCATGCTGAACAAGTACGCGCGTGCCTTTTTCACGCGTGTCCTCACGCCGTTCGCCGCACTGCTGCTCCGTCTCGGCGTGAGCCCCGACGCGGTCACCCTGATCGGTACGGCAGGAGTGGTGGCGGGTGCGCTGGTCTTCTTCCCCATGGGGGAGTTCTTCTGGGGCACGGTCGTCATCACGATCTTCGTCTTCTCCGACCTCGTCGACGGCAACATGGCCCGGCAGGCCGGGATCTCCAGCCGCTGGGGCGCGTTCCTCGACTCGACCCTCGACCGGGTCGCCGACGGCGCGATCTTCGGCGGCTTCGCGCTCTGGTACGCGGGCCGGGGCGACGACGACGTGATGTGCGCGGTCGCGATCTTCTGTCTGGCGAGTGGCCAGGTGGTGTCGTACACGAAGGCGCGCGGCGAGTCGATCGGGCTGCCGGTCGCGGTCAACGGGCTCGTGGAGCGCGCCGAGCGGCTGGTGATCTCGCTGGTCGCCGCCGGGGTCGCGGGCCTGCACACCTTCGGCGTCCCCGGTGTCCAGGTCCTGCTGCCGATCGCGCTGTGGATCGTCGCCGCGGGCAGCCTGGTCACGCTCGTGCAGCGGGTGGTGACCGTGCGCCGCGAGTCCGCCGAGGCCGACGCGGCCGATGCTGCCGCCGGGCGGGGGAGCGGGGCGGCGCGGTGAGCGACGCGAGGGGCGACGCGCCCACCGGGCTGCGGGACCGGCTGACCGACGGCCTGTACGGGCTCGGCTGGACCGTGGTCAAGAAGCTTCCCGAACCGGCCGCCCGCGGCCTCTTCCGTACGCTCGCCGATCAGGTCTGGAAGCGACGGGGCAAGGGGGTGCTGCGGCTGGAGGCGAATCTGGCTCGCGTCGTGCCCGGGGCGTCACCGGCCCGGCTCGCCGAACTCTCCAAGGCCGGGATGCGTTCGTACATGCGCTACTGGATGGAGTCGTTCCGGCTGCCCACCTGGAGCCCGGCACGGATCAAGGCGTCCATAGAGGTCGCCGACGCGCACCGGCTGACCGAAGGCCTCGACGCCGGCCGCGGCGTCGTCCTCGCCCTGCCGCACCTGGCGAACTGGGACCTGGCGGGCGCCTGGGTGACCACCGAGCTCAAGGTCCCCTTCACCACGGTCGCCGAGCGGCTGAAGCCCGAGACGCTGTACGACAGGTTCGTGGCCTACCGCGAGGGACTCGGCATGGAGGTGCTCCCACACAGCGGCGGTGCCGCCTTCGGCACCCTGGCACGGCGGCTGCGCGCGGGCGGCCTGGTCTGCCTGGTCGCCGACCGAGACCTGTCCTCCTCCGGCGTCGAGGTGAGCTTCTTCGGCGAGAGCGCGCGCATGCCCGCCGGACCCGCCCTGCTCGCTCAGCAGACCGGCGCGCTGCTGCTGCCGGTGACGCTCGGCTACGACGACACGCCCGTGATGAAGGTGCGGGTCCACCCGCCGGTCCCGGTCCCCGAGTCGGGCAGCCGCGCGGAGAAGACGTCCTCGATGACGCAGGCGCTGGCCGATGCCTTCGCCGTCGGGATCGCCGATCACCCGGAGGACTGGCACATGCTGCAACGACTCTGGCTCGCGGATCTGGGGCCCCGGAACGGGAAGAAGGACCGGGCGGACGCACAGGACCGGGAGAACGGGGAGGTCCGCCCGTGAAGATCGGCATCGTGTGCCCGTACTCCTGGGACGTGCCCGGCGGAGTGCAGTTCCACATCCGGGACCTGGCCGAGCACCTGATCCGGCTCGGTCACCAGGTCTCGGTGCTGGCCCCCGCCGACGACGAGACGCCGCTGCCGCCGTACGTGGTCTCGGCGGGCCGGGCCGTGCCCGTGCCGTACAACGGCTCCGTGGCCCGGCTGAACTTCGGCTTCCTGTCGGCCGCGCGGGTGCGGCGCTGGCTGCACGACGGCACCTTCGACGTCATCCACATCCACGAGCCGACCTCGCCGTCGCTGGGGCTGCTCGCCTGCTGGGCCGCGCAGGGGCCGATCGTCGCCACGTTCCACACCTCCAACCCGCGCTCCCGGGCCATGATCGCCGCGTACCCGATCCTGCAGCCCGCGCTGGAGAAGATCAGCGCGCGCATCGCGGTGAGCGAGTACGCGCGCCGGACCCTGGTCGAACACCTCGGCGGCGACGCCGTCGTCATCCCGAACGGCGTCGACGTCGGCTTCTTCGCCTCCGCCGAACCCCGGCCCGAGTGGCAGGGCGGCACGATCGGCTTCATCGGACGCATCGACGAGCCCCGCAAGGGCCTGCCCGTCCTGATGCGGGCGCTGCCCACGATCCTCGCCGCACGCCCGGACACCCGGCTCCTGGTGGCGGGCCGGGGCGACGAGGAGGAAGCCGTCGCCCAGCTGCCGCCGGAGATGCGCGGGCGCGTCGAATTCCTCGGCATGGTGAGCGACGAGGACAAGGCACGACTGCTGCGCAGCGTCGACGTGTACGTCGCCCCCAACACGGGCGGCGAGAGCTTCGGGATCATCCTGGTCGAGGCGATGTCGGCCGGCGCACCGGTCCTGGCCAGCGATCTGGACGCGTTCGCGCAGGTCCTGGACCAGGGCGCGGCGGGGGAACTCTTCGCCAACGAGAACGCCGACGCGCTGGCGTCGGCCGCCATCGGGCTGCTCGGCGACCCGGACCGGCGCGCGGAACTGCGCGAGCGGGGCAGCGCGCACGTGCGGCGCTTCGACTGGTCGACGGTCGGCGCCGACATCCTCGCGGTGTACGAGACCGTGACGGACGGCGCGGCGTCGGTCGCGACCGACGAGCGCACGGGGCTGCGCGCACGCTTCGGACTGGCACGGGACTGACCGGACGCGGGACCGGGAAGGGCACCGGCCCGGGGGCCGGGCCCGGCCCGTGCTCCGGGCCGCGCACGCGCCGACGGTAGCCTTGCCGCCCGTGATCGAAACCCTTATCTGGATCGCCGTCGCGCTCGTCGCGATCGGCATGTACCTCAGCTGGACCGCGGGACGGCTGGACCGGCTGCACACCCGCATCGACGCCGCCCGCGCCGCCCTCGACGCGCAGCTGCTGCGCCGTGCCTCGGTGACCCAGGAACTGGCGACGTCGGGTGTGCTCGATCCGGCCGCGTCCATCGTGCTGTACGAGGCCGCGCACGCCGCCCGTCAGGCGGAGGAGGAACAGCGCGAGGTCGCGGAGAGCGAGCTGAGCGCCGCGCTGCGGGCGGTGTTCGGCGAGACGGCGCAGGTGGAGGCCGTGAAGGAGATCCCCGGCGGCCAGGAGGCGGCACTCGAACTCGCCGCGGCCGTGCGCCGGGTGCCGATGGCCCGGCGCTTCCACAACGACGCGGTGCGCGCGGCACGCGCCCTGCGCCGCCACCGCACCGTGCGGTGGTTCCGGCTGGCCGGGCACGCCCCGTTCCCGCTCGCCTTCGAGATGGACGACGAACCGCCGGTGGCCCTCGCCGACCGTCCCGCCGGCTGATCCCGGCGGCCGTTCCCGCGCGTGACCGGGGTCACGAGCCGCCCCGTACGCGTCCAAAACGATCCACCGGCCTCGCATTGGCCCTTGAAGTGGACCGCTCCCGGAGAGTTTGCTCAGCCCTGCACCAATCAGCGCTTTTCAGTGACTTTCTCCGAGTGAGGTCGATCCGTGTCCACCCTCCCCACCACCCCGCAGTCCGCCGACTCCCCGGCCACCGGCACCGCCCGCGTCAAGCGCGGCATGGCCGAGCAGCTCAAGGGCGGCGTGATCATGGACGTCGTCAACGCGGAGCAGGCGAAGATCGCCGAAGACGCGGGCGCCGTGGCCGTCATGGCACTGGAGCGGGTGCCGGCCGACATCCGCAAGGACGGCGGAGTGGCCCGCATGTCCGACCCGAACATGATCGAGGAGATCATGGAGGCCGTCTCCATCCCGGTGATGGCCAAGTCCCGCATCGGCCACTTCGTCGAGGCCCAGGTCCTCCAGGCACTCGGCGTCGACTACATCGACGAGTCCGAGGTCCTCACCCCGGCCGACGAGGTCAACCACAGCGACAAGTTCGCGTTCACCACCCCCTTCGTGTGCGGCGCCACCAACCTCGGCGAGGCCCTGCGCCGCATCGCCGAGGGCGCGGCCATGATCCGCTCGAAGGGCGAGGCCGGCACCGGGAACGTCGTCGAGGCCGTCCGTCACCTGCGCCAGATCAAGAACGAGATCGCCCGCCTGCGCGGCTACGACAACAACGAGCTGTACGCCGCCGCCAAGGAGCTGCGCGCCCCGTACGAGCTGGTCAAGGAGGTCGCGGAGCTCGGCAAGCTGCCTGTGGTGCTCTTCTCCGCGGGTGGCGTCGCCACCCCCGCCGACGCGGCCCTGATGCGCCAGCTCGGCGCCGAGGGCGTCTTCGTGGGCTCCGGCATCTTCAAGTCCGGCGCCCCGGCCAGGCGCGCCGCCGCCATCGTGAAGGCCACCACCTTCTACGACGACCCGAAGGTCATCGCGGACGCCTCCCGGAACCTGGGCGAGGCCATGGTCGGCATCAACTGCGACACCCTGCCCGAGGCCGAGCGCTACGCCAACCGCGGCTGGTAAGCACCGATGAGCGACACCCCTGTGATCGGAGTCCTGGCCCTCCAGGGCGACGTACGGGAGCACCTGATCGCCCTGGCCTCGGCGGACGCCCAGGCCAGGCCGGTCCGGCGCCCCGAGGAACTCGCCGAGGTCGACGGCCTGGTTCTGCCCGGTGGCGAGTCCACCACGATGTCCAAGCTGGCGTCCCTGTTCGGCATGCTGGAACCGCTGCGCGAGCGGATACGGGACGGGATGCCGGTCTACGGCACCTGCGCCGGGATGATCCTCCTCGCCGACAAGATCCTCGACCCGCGCTCCGGACAGGAGACGCTCGGCGGCATCGACATGATCGTGCGCCGCAACGCCTTCGGGCGTCAGAACGAGTCGTTCGAGGCCGCCGTGGAGGTCGCCGGAGTCGAGGGCGGCCCCGTCGAGGGCGTCTTCATCCGGGCCCCCTGGGTGGAGTCGGTCGGTGCGCGGGCCGAGGTGGTGGCCGAGCACGGCGGCCACATCGTCGGCGTGCGCCAGGGCAACGCGCTGGCGACGTCCTTCCACCCGGAATTGACCGGAGATCACCGTGTTCACGCCTTGTTCGTGGACATGGTGCGCGAGGTCGGCTGATTCGATCCCGGTAGGATCTCCCGGGTTCGGATCGATTTTTTGGTGACGCGAAGGAGAAGGCAGATGTCCGGCCACTCTAAATGGGCTACGACGAAGCACAAGAAGGCCGTGATCGATGCCAAGCGCGGCAAGCTCTTCGCGAAGCTGATCAAGAACATCGAGGTCGCGGCCCGCACCGGCGGTGTGGACCCCGATGGAAACCCGACCCTTGTGGACGCGATCCAGAAGGCGAAGAAGAGCTCCGTACCGAACAAGAACATCGATTCCGCGGTCAAGCGCGGCGGTGGTCTCGAAGCGGGCGGGGTCGATTACCAGACGATCATGTACGAGGGTTATGGCCCGAACGGTGTCGCGGTGCTCATCGAGTGCCTCACCGACAACCGGAACCGTGCCGCCTCCGACGTACGCGTCGCGATGACCCGCAACGGCGGTTCGATGGCCGACCCCGGTTCGGTCTCGTACCTCTTCAACCGCAAGGGCGTCGTCATCGTCCCCAAGGGCGGGCTGACCGAGGACGACGTCCTCGGTGCCGTGCTCGACGCGGGCGCCGAGGAGGTCAACGACCTCGGCGAGACCTACGAGGTCGTCAGCGAGGCCACCGACCTGGTCGCGGTCCGTACGGCGCTCCAGGAGGTCGGCATCGACTACGACTCCGCCGAGGCCAGTTTCCTGCCCACCATGCAGGTCGAGCTGGACGAGGAGGGCGCGCGCAAGATCTTCAAGCTGATCGACGCCCTGGAGGACAGCGACGACGTCCAGAACGTCTTCGCCAACTTCGACGTCTCGGACGAGGTCATGGAGAAGGTCGACGCCTGAGCCGGGCTCGGCACAGCCTTCACGCACGGGCCGACGGGGGACACGCCCCGTCGGCCCGTCGCATTGCCCGACGCATTGTCAGTGCGAGCCGATAGCCTGCGGGAACAGTTGACCGATCGGTACGGAGGGGGATCACCCATGCGGGTACTCGGCGTCGACCCGGGGCTGACCCGGTGCGGTGTCGGTGTCGTCGAGGGCGTGGCCGGCCGGACCCTGACGATGCGCGGCGTCGGCGTCGTCCGCACCCCGGCCGAGGCGGAGCTCGGCCACCGCCTGGTCGCCATCGAACGCGGAATCGAGGAGTGGCTTGACGAGCACCGCCCCGAATTCGTCGCCGTGGAGCGGGTCTTCAGCCAGCACAACGTCCGCACGGTGATGGGCACCGCCCAGGCCAGCGCCGTCGCGATGCTCTGCGCGTCCCGCCGCGGCATACCCGTCGCGCTGCACACCCCGAGCGAGGTCAAGGCGGCCGTCACCGGCAGCGGCCGTGCCGACAAGGCACAGGTCGGCGCCATGGTCACCCGGCTCCTGAGACTCGACGCCCCGCCGAAACCGGCCGACGCCGCCGACGCCCTCGCCCTCGCCATCTGCCACATCTGGCGCGCCCCCGCCGTCAACCGCCTCCAGCAGGCGCACGCGGCGGCCGTCGGCGCGTCCCGAACCTCGCGCGCGCCCCGTAGCCCCGCGGTCCGTACGCTCGCGCCCCCCGTCCGGAAGGTCCCCCGATGATCGCCTTCGTCAGCGGCCCCGTCGCCGCGCTCGCCCCGACCACGGCCGTGATCGAGGTCGGCGGCGTCGGCATGGCCGTCCAGTGCACCCCGAACACCCTCGCCGGCCTCCGGATCGGCGAGGAGGCCCGGCTCGCCACCTCCCTCGTCGTACGGGAGGACTCGCTCACCCTCTACGGCTTCGCCGACGACGACGAGCGGCAGGTCTTCGAGCTGCTCCAGACCGCCAGCGGCGTCGGCCCGCGGCTGGCCCAGGCCATGCTCGCCACGCACAGCCCCGATGCCCTGCGGACCGCCGTCGCGACCGGCGACGAGAAGGCGCTCACGGCCGTCTCCGGCATCGGCAAGAAGGGCGCGCAGAAACTCCTCCTCGAACTGAAGGACAGGCTCGGTGAGCCCGTCGGCGCCCGGATCGGCCGGCAGGGCGTCGGCACCGCCGTCACCCCGTCCTGGAGCGACCAGCTGCACGCCGCGCTGATCGGCCTCGGCTATGCCGCCCGGGAGGCCGACGACGCGGTCGCCGCCGTGACCCCGCAGGCCGAGGCGGCACTCGCCGAGAACGGGCAGGCCCCCGTGCCGCAGCTGCTGCGGGCCGCGCTCCAGACCCTCAACCGCGCGCGCTGACAGGAGCGCGCACCCGGGCACACCCCGACGCCGCGCCGGGCACCGCACGGCACCGAAACACCCGAGGCGGGACAGACTGAATGAACTGGGACGAGACCGGACCCGACACCGGCGAACGACTCGACGAGCGTCTCGTCGACGCGGGCGCGGACGGCGAGGACACCGCGGTCGAAGCCGCGCTGCGACCGAAGGACCTCGACGAATTCGTCGGCCAGGAGAAGGTGCGCGAACAGCTGGACCTTGTCCTCAAGGCGGCCAGGGCCCGCGGCGCCACCGCCGACCACGTCCTGCTCTCCGGCGCCCCCGGCCTCGGCAAGACCACCCTCTCCATGATCATCGCGGCCGAGATGGACGCCCCCATCCGGATCACCTCGGGCCCCGCCATCCAGCACGCGGGCGACCTCGCCGCGATCCTCTCCTCGCTCCAGGAGGGCGAGGTCCTCTTCCTCGACGAGATCCACCGCATGTCGCGGCCCGCCGAGGAGATGCTGTACATGGCGATGGAGGACTTCCGGGTCGACGTGATCGTGGGGAAGGGCCCGGGAGCCACCGCGATCCCGCTGGAACTCCCGCCCTTCACCCTGGTCGGCGCCACCACCAGGGCAGGGCTGCTGCCGCCCCCGCTGCGCGACCGCTTCGGCTTCACCGGCCACATGGAGTTCTACGCCCCCACCGAACTCGAACGCGTCATCCGGCGCTCGGCCCGCCTCCTCGACGTGGCGATAGACGAGGACGGCGCCGCCGAGATCGCCGGGCGGTCCCGCGGCACCCCGCGCATCGCCAACCGGCTGCTGCGCCGTGTCCGTGACTACGCCCAGGTCAAGGCCGACGGGCGGATCGACCGACCGGTCGCCTCCGCCGCCCTCGGCGTGTACGAGGTCGACGTACGTGGTCTCGACCGGCTGGACCGGGCGGTGCTCCGCGCGTTGCTCACGCTGTTCGGCGGCGGCCCCGTGGGCCTGTCGACCCTGGCGGTCGCCGTGGGCGAGGAACGCGAGACGGTCGAGGAGGTCGCCGAGCCGTTCCTCGTCCGGGAAGGGCTGCTGGCCAGGACGCCGCGCGGGCGCGTCGCGACCCCCGCGGCCTGGGCCCATCTCGGTCTTGTCCCTCCTCAGCACGGCGGAAAGGGACAACAGGGTCTGTTCGGGGCGTGACGCGTCACAGGTTCACCCGGACAGGAACCAACGAGGGGCGTCGGGCGTTGTTCCATCGATGCGGACTCGCCTAGACTCCGCCGATGCCGCCCCAATGGGTCGGTGTACCCACCCCCGAAGACCAGGCCGCCCTTCAGCGCGGTCGTGCGAAGGAAACTCGTCCCGTGAATCTCGTGTCTCTCCTCCCTTTCATCGTGCTCATCGGGGCCATGTTCCTGATGACGCGGTCCGCCAAGAAGAAGCAGGCGGCCGCCGTCCAGATGCGTGACGAGATGCAGCCCGGCGCCGGTGTCCGGACGATCGGGGGCATGTACGCCACCGTCAAGGAGGTCCACGACGACACGGTTCTCCTGGAGGTCGCCCCCGGCGTCCACGCCGTCTACGCCAAGAACGCCATCGGTGCCGTTCTCGACGACGCCGAGTACAACCGCATCGTCCACGGCGACGACAGCGCCCTCGACCTCGACGGCACGGTCGTCCCGGACGACGCCTCCTCGCTGACCGAGGCGGACGCCGCGTCGGACACCTCGGACGACGCCGGGATCGATCTGGGCAAGAAGGCCGACGACGCCGAGCCGAAGGACGCCGGGTCCGGCAAGAAGTCCGAGGGCAAGACCGACGGCGAGGCCGACGCGAAGTAGTCGCGCGAACCGGGGATGCCGTGGGCCCACGGGCGTCCGGCACTCCCCGGCCCGTGCGATCTTCTGCGGGGTGGGTCCCCACTACACTTCGTGGCCGCTCGGGCGCGTACCCGGCTCGGGGCGGTTGGACAGGGAGAAACGAGAAGGTGGCAGCACCGAAGAAGAGCCGGGGACCGGCCGGCGGTCAAGGCAGGCCGGGGCGTTCCCTGGCTCTGATCCTGATCGCCATGGTCGCCCTCACCGGAGGGATGTTCCTGGCTGATCAGCCGACGCCACGACTGGGCATCGACCTGGCGGGCGGCACGTCCATCACGCTCAAGGCGCAGAGCCAGCCCGGCAAGCCGAACGCGATCAACCAGACGAACATGGACACGGCGGTCGGCATCATCGAGCGCCGTGTCAACGGTCTGGGTGTCTCCGAGGCCGAGGTCCAGACCCAGGGCCGGGAGAACATCGTCGTCAACATCCCCAAGGGGACGAACTCGCAGCAGGCCCGGGAGCAGGTCGGCACGACCGCCCAGCTCTACTTCCGGCCGGTGCTCAGCATGGCGGCCGGCGGCCCCACGCCCAAGGGCACCGCCAGCCCCTCGCCCTCCGGGTCGCCGAAGCCGAGCGCGTCCGCCGCCACCGGTGAGAAGGCGTCCGGTTCCTCGGCCACTCCCTCGGCCACCGCGACCACCCAGGGGCGCGCGGTCACCGGCGCCCTGACGAAGGACACGCCCAGCCCCGGGGCGTCCGACGATCCCAAGGCGTCCACGACCCCCCCGGCCGCCGCCGACCAGGCCGGGACCGCGCTGGAGAAGAAGTTCGCCGCCCTGGACTGCTCCACGAAGGCCGGCCGCGCAGCGGCCGGTGCCAACGTGAAGCCCACCGAGCCCACCGTAGCCTGTGACTCCACCGGCGAGGCCAAGTACATCCTCGGCCCGGCCGAGGTCTCCGGCACGGACGTGGACAGCGCCAAGGGCGCGATCAACCAGCAGACCGGCCAGTGGATCGTCCAGATGGAGTTCACCAAGGGCGGCGCCAAGAAGTTCCAGAAGATCACGGGCCGGCTCGCGCAGCAGCAGACCCCGCAGAACCAGTTCGCCATCGTGCTCGACGGCGAGGTCGTCTCCGCCCCCTACGTACGCGAGGCGCTGAGCGCCAACGCCGAGATCTCCGGCAGCTTCGACCAGCAGTCCGCCGAGGACCTGGCCAACGTGCTCTCCTACGGTGCCCTGCCGCTCAGCTTCAAGGAGCAGACGGTCACCACCGTCACGGCCGCCCTCGGTGGCGAGCAGCTCCAGGCGGGCCTGATCGCCGGCGCCATCGGCCTGGCACTGGTCGTCATCTACCTGGTCACCTACTACCGCGGCCTGGCGTTCATCGCGCTTCTGAGCCTCCTGGCCTCGGGCATCCTGACCTACACGCTCATGTCGCTGCTCGGCCCGGCCATCGGGTTCGCGCTGAACCTCCCCGCGGTCTGCGGGGCCATCGTGGCCATCGGTATCACCGCGGACTCCTTCATCGTGTACTTCGAGAGGATCCGCGACGAGATCCGCGAGGGCCGCACCCTGCGCCCTGCCGTCGAGCGGGCCTGGCCGCGCGCCCGGCGCACCATCCTGGTCTCCGACTTCGTGTCCTTCCTCGCCGCGGCGGTGCTCTTCGTCGTCACGGTCGGCAAGGTCCAGGGCTTCGCCTTCACGCTGGGGCTCACCACCATCCTCGACGTGGTCGTGGTCTACCTCTTCACCAAGCCGGTCATGACGCTGCTGGCCCGGACGAAGTTCTTCTCCAGCGGTCACCCGTGGTCCGGCCTGGACCCGAAGCGCCTCGGTGCCAAGCCGCCCCTGCGCCGCTCGCGGCGTGTCAACGCCCGTACCGACCACCCGAAGGAGGCGTGAGATGTCGCGACTCGGCACTCTCGGCGCCCGTCTCTACCGCGGCGAAGTCGGCTACGACTTCATCGGCAAGCGCAGGATCTGGTACGGCGTCTCCATTCTGATCACCATCACGGCCATCGTCGGCTTGGCGGTCAGCGGCCTCAACATGGGCATCGAGTTCAAGGGCGGTGCCGTCTTCACCACCCCGAAGACGAGCGTGACCGTCAGCGAGGCCGAGGACATCGCGACCGAGGCCTCCGGCCACCAGGCGATCGTCCAGAAGCTCGGCAACGGCGGTCTGCGCATCCAGATCACCGAGGTCGACACGGCGAAGTCCGACGAGATCAAGGACCTGCTCGCCAAGGACCTCTCCGTCCCGGAAGAGAAGATCGCCGCCGACCTGGTCGGTCCCAGCTGGGGCGAGCAGATCGCCAACAAGGCGTGGACCGGTCTCGGCGTCTTCATGGTCCTCGTGGTGATCTACATGGCCATCGCGTTCGAATGGCGCATGGCGATCGCGGCCCTGGTCGCGCTGATCCACGACCTCACCATCACGGTCGGCGTCTACGCGCTGGTCGGCTTCGAGGTCACCCCGGGCACCGTGATCGGTCTGCTGACCATCCTCGGGTACTCCCTGTACGACACGGTCGTCGTCTTCGACAGCCTCAAGGAGAGCACCGTCGACGTCACCAAGCAGACCCGGTGGACGTACGGCGAGATCGCCAACCGCTCGATCAACGGCACCCTGGTCCGCTCGATCAACACCACCGTCGTGGCCCTGCTCCCGGTCGCCGGCCTGCTGTTCATCGGCGGCGGCGTCCTGGGCGCCGGCATGCTGAACGACATCTCGTTGTCGCTGTTCGTCGGCCTCGCCGCCGGTGCGTACTCCTCGATCTTCATCGCCACCCCGCTCGTCGCCGACCTCAAGGGGCGCGACCCGCAGATCAAGGCGCTGAAGAAGCGGGTTCTCGCCAAGCGTGCGGCCGCCGCCGCCAAGGACGAGTCCGCCGGGGACGAGGATCCCGGCGACGACCTCCCGCAGGACACCGCGCCCGCCGCCGCGGTCGTCGGCCAGCGCCAGCAGCCCCCCAGGGGCCGCGGCCGGACCCCCGGGAATCACTGATGACCAGCAGCACCACCGAAAGCGTCCGGGAGCTTCTGCTCAGCAGGATCCGTGACATCCACGACCACCCGAAGCCGGGTGTGGTCTTCAAGGACATCACCCCGCTGCTGGCGGACCCGACGGCGTTCGCGGCCCTCACCGACACCCTCGCGGAGCTGTGCCTGCGGCACGGCGCCACGAAGATCGTCGGACTCGAGGCGCGCGGCTTCATCCTGGCCGCCCCGGTCGCGGTGCGGGCCGGTCTCGGCTTCGTGCCCGTCCGCAAGGCGGGCAAGCTTCCCGGAGCCACCCTCAGCCAGGGCTACGAGCTGGAGTACGGCACCGCCGAGATCGAGATCCACGCGGAGGACCTGTCCGCCGACGACCGGATCATGGTCATCGACGACATCCTCGCGACCGGCGGCACCGCGGAGGCGTCGCTGGAACTGATCCGGCGGGCCGGTGCCGGCATCGCGGGCGTCGCGGTCCTCATGGAGCTCGGCTTCCTCGGCGGCCGGGCCCGCGTGGAGCGGGGCCTGGCGGGCGCGCCGCTGGAGGCCCTCATCCACGTGTGAGCGCTCGAGAAGGCATGAACCGGGTGACCAGACGCTGTTCTGGTCACCCGGTTCTCTTCGTGTGCGCACCGCCGCGCGGACGGCCGCCCGGCCCGGGGTCCGGCACACGGCGGGAGCCGGCGGGGCCCGCACCGAGGCCGGGAGCAGGTGTGCGGCGAGGCCGGGAACAACCGGCTGCCGGTCCGTCGTTGTGAGGGGTCTCACCGTCCCCGGGGGAGGACCGGCCGCCGGCTCGATACGATGGCCTTTCCGGGAGTCCGGACCCGCACGAGGAGCGCTCTTGCCAGACGAGGCCCAGCCAGTCGCCGCCCCGCAGCCCGACAAGCCCGCGGCGGCCTCAGCCGCGCCCGGGAAGAGGCAGCCCGCGCAGAAGCCGAAGCCCCCTGCGCCCGAGGCCGGCCCGGGCCCGGAGCGGTCCGCCGCCCCGGCACTGCGGCCCGCCTCGCCCGCGCAGCCGTCCGCCCCGGTCACCTCCACGCCGAAGCCCCCGGCGAAGCCCGCCGCCAGGCCGGTCGTCCCGGCCGCCTCCGCTTCGCGTTCCGGAGGCTCCTCCAACCGGGTACGGGCCAGGCTCGCCCGCCTCGGCGTGCAGCGCTCCAGCCCGTACAACCCGGTGCTGGAACCGCTGCTGCGCATCGTCCGCGGCAACGACGCCAAGATCGAGACCGCCACGCTCCGCCAGATCGAGCGCGCCTACCAGGTCGCCGAGCGCTGGCACAGGGGGCAGAAGCGCAAGAGCGGCGACCCGTACATCACCCATCCGCTCGCCGTCACCACGATCCTCGCCGAACTCGGCATGGACCCGGCGACGCTGATGGCCGGGCTGCTGCACGACACGGTCGAGGACACCGAGTACGGACTGGACACCCTGCGCCAGGACTTCGGCGACCAGGTCGCCCTGCTCGTCGACGGCGTCACCAAGCTGGACAAGGTCAAGTTCGGCGAGGCCGCGCAGGCCGAGACCGTGCGCAAGATGGTCGTCGCCATGGCCAAGGACCCCCGGGTCCTCGTCATCAAGCTCGCCGACCGGCTCCACAACATGCGCACCATGCGCTATCTCAAGCGGGAGAAGCAGGAGAAGAAGGCCCGCGAGACGCTGGAGATCTACGCCCCCCTGGCCCACCGCCTGGGCATGAACACCATCAAGTGGGAGCTGGAGGACCTCGCCTTCGCGATCCTCTATCCCAAGATGTACGACGAGATCGTCCGCCTCGTCGCCGAGCGGGCCCCCAAGCGCGACGAATACCTCGCCGTCGTGACCGACGAGGTCCAGGCCGACCTGCGCGCCGCCCGGATCAAGGCCACGGTCACCGGACGGCCGAAGCACTACTACAGCGTCTACCAGAAGATGATCGTGCGGGGGCGGGACTTCGCCGAGATCTACGACCTGGTGGGCATCCGGGTCCTCGTCGACACCGTCCGCGACTGCTACGCGGCGCTCGGCACCGTCCACGCGCGATGGAATCCGGTCCCCGGCCGGTTCAAGGACTACATCGCGATGCCCAAGTTCAACATGTACCAGTCGCTGCACACCACGGTGATCGGTCCCAGCGGCAAGCCCGTCGAACTCCAGATCCGTACGTTCGACATGCACCGGCGCGCCGAGTACGGCATCGCGGCGCACTGGAAGTACAAGCAGGAGGCCGTCGCGGGCGCCTCCAAGGTGCGCACCGACGTCCCGAAGAGCACCGGAAAGGGCGCGCGGCAGGACACCGTCAACGACATGGCGTGGCTGCGGCAGCTCCTGGACTGGCAGAAGGAGACCGAGGACCCCGGCGAGTTCCTGGAGTCCCTGCGCTTCGACCTCTCCCGCAACGAGGTCTTCGTCTTCACGCCCAAGGGTGACGTCATAGCACTCCCCGCGGGCGCGACCCCCGTCGACTTCGCGTACGCGGTGCACACGGAGGTCGGCCACCGGACCATAGGGGCGCGGGTCAACGGGCGGCTCGTACCACTCGAATCGACCCTCGACAACGGCGACCTGGTGGAGGTCTTCACCTCCAAGGCGGCCGGCGCCGGGCCCTCCCGGGACTGGCTGGGCTTCGTCAAGTCGCCCCGCGCCCGCAACAAGATCCGCGCCTGGTTCTCCAAGGAGCGCCGCGACGAGGCGATCGAACAGGGCAAGGACGCCATCGCGCGCGCGATGCGCAAGCAGAACCTGCCGATCCAGCGCATCCTGACCGGCGACTCGCTGGTCACCCTCGCGCACGAGATGCGCTACCCCGACATCTCGTCCCTGTACGCCGCGATCGGCGAGGGCCATGTGGTCGCGGCCGGGGTCGTGCAGAAGCTGGTCCAGGCACTCGGCGGCGAGGACGCGGCCAAAGAGGACATCGCCGAGAGCTCGCCGCCCTCGCGCGGCCGAGGCAAGCGCCGCTCCAACGCAGACCCCGGGGTCGTCGTCAAGGGTGTCGAGGACGTCTGGGTCAAGCTGGCCCGCTGCTGCACACCCGTCCCCGGCGACCCGATCATCGGGTTCGTCACCCGCGGCAGCGGCGTCTCCGTGCACCGTGCCGACTGCGTCAACGTGGACTCGTTGTCGCAGCAGCCGGAACGCATCCTGGACGTCGAATGGGCTCCCACCCAGTCCTCGGTCTTCCTGGTCGCCATCCAGGTCGAGGCCCTGGATCGCTCCCGGCTGTTGTCGGACGTCACCCGGATCCTGTCCGACCAGCACGTCAACATCCTGTCGGCGGCCGTGCAGACTTCCCGGGACCGGGTGGCCACCTCGCGCTTCACCTTCGAGATGGGCGACCCCAAGCACCTCGGACACGTGCTCAAGGCGGTGCGCGGGGTGGAGGGCGTCTACGACGTCTACCGGGTGACCTCGGCCCGCAGGCCCTGACCCGGCCGCCGGGATCCGCGCGCCGGCCCGGCTCGTACGCACGACGGCCGAGGCCCCCGTACACGTCCCTCGGGACGCGTACGGGGGCCTCGACTACGGCGGGGATCAGCCGCCGAACTCCTCCAGCCCCTTCAGCGCCTGGTCCAGCAGCGCCTGACGACCTTCGAGCTCCTTGGCCAGCTTGTCGGCGCGGACGTTGTTCCCCGACGCGCGGGCGGTGTCGATCTGGGTGCGCAGCTTGTCGACGGCGGCCTGCAGCTGACCGGTCAGACCCTCGGCACGCGCACGTGCCTCAGGGTTCGTCCGGCGCCACTCCGCCTCCTCGGCCTCCTGGAGCGCCCGCTCCACCGCGTGCATCCGCCCCTCGACCTTAGGGCGGGCGTCACGCGGCACATGGCCGATGGCCTCCCAGCGCTCGTTGATGCCCCGGAACGCGGCGCGGGCCGCCTTCAGGTCCTTCACCGGCACCAGCTTCTCGGCCTCGGCCGCGAGCTCCTCCTTGAGCTTGAGGTTCTCGCCCTGTTCCGCGTCCCGCTCGGCGAAGACCTCGCCGCGGGCGGCGAAGAAGACGTCCTGGGCGCCGCGGAAGCGGTTCCACAGGCCGTCCTCGGCCTCGCGCTGGGCGCGGCCCGCCGCCTTCCACTCCGTCATCAGCTCGCGGTAACGGGCGGCCGTGGCCCCCCAGTCCGTGGAGCCGGAGAGCGACTCGGCCTCCGCGACCAGCTTCTCCTTCGCCTTGCGGGCCTCCTCGCGCTGGGCGTCCAGCGACGCGAAGTGGGCCTTGCGGCGCTTGGAGAACGCCGAGCGGGCGTGCGAGAAGCGGTGCCACAGCTCGTCGTCGGACTTGCGGTCGAGCCGCGGCAGGCCCTTCCACGTGTCGACGAGCGCGCGCAGCCGCTCGCCCGCGGAGCGCCACTGCTCGCTCCGCGCCAGCTCCTCCGCCTCGGTGACCAGAGCCTCCTTGGCCTGCCTCGCCTCGTCGGACTGACGCGCCTTCTGGACCTTGCGCTCCTCGCGCCGCGCCTCGACCTTCGCCACCAGGGCGTCGAGCCGCACGCGCAGGGCGTCGAGGTCGCCGACGGCGTGATGCTCGTCCACCTGCAGACGCAGATGCTCGATGGCGGTCGTCGCGTCCTTCGCCGACAGGTCGGTGGTCCTCACCCGACGTTCGAGGAGGCCGATCTCGACCACCATGCCCTCGTACTTGCGCTCGAAGTAGGCCAGAGCCTCCTCGGGGGAACCCGCCTGCCACGATCCGACGACCTTCTCGCCGTCGGCCGTACGCACGTACACGGTGCCCGTCTCATCGACGCGGCCCCACGGGTCGCTGCTCACAGCGCCTCCTCCACCTGATGCCCGCGAGAGGGTTCGCCCCCCTGGCATCGTCCACAGTTTCCTCGGGCGGGCAGCGCCCGCCCTGCACAACGCCAATCTAGGCGACCGGCCGCCCGGCTGTCCGCACTCGGCGGGGCCGAAAATATTCCGCTCCCACCGCGGCCCTCGCCACCGGACCGCCCGGGCCGGTCGCCCGGTCGCCTCACGACTTGTCGACGGCGGCCTTCGAGATGTCCACGGCCGTCTTCGGCGCACCGTCGCCGCCCGCACCACCGGCCACTCCCGCCGCGCCGACCTTCTCGACGGTCTTCAGCGAGGCGGCGTCCATGGTGCCGAACGGGGTGTAGCTCGGCGGCAGCTTGCTGTCCTTGTACACGAGGAAGAACTGGCTGCCTCCGGTGTGCGGCTGTCCGGTGTTGGCCATCGCCACCGTGCCCGCCGGATAGGTCACCGTGCCGTCCGCGCCCGCCTTGCCCAGCGCCGTCAGGTTCTCGTCCGGGATCGTGTAGCCGGGGCCGCCCGAGCCGTTGCCCTCGGGGTCGCCGCACTGCAGCACGAAGATGCCCTGCGTGGTCAGCCGGTGGCACTTCGTGCCGTCGAAGAAGCCCTTGTCGGCGAGCGCCTTGAAGGAGTTCGTGGTGTGCGGGGTCTTCGCCGCCTCCATGGTGAACGCGATGTCGCCCGCTCCGGTTTTGAGCGACATCGTGTACTTCGCCTTCTTGTCGATCGCCATCGCGGGCTCGGGCTCGGCCTTCTCGCTCGTCGACGGGGAGGGGGAGGCGCTCGCCGCCGCGTCGCTCTTGTCCTTCTTGTCGTCGCCGTCGAGGACGAGGTACGTGCCCACCCCGCCGACCGCCACCACGGCCACCGCCGCCGAGACGGCGATGGCCAGCCGCTTCGACCGGCGGCGGGCCTCCTCCCGGCGCCGCTGCTGCCGCTCGAACTTCTCCCTGGCGAGCTGCCGCCGCCGCTGATCGTTGCTGACCACCGGGTGATCTCCTTGTAGGTCGTTTGTGGGGCCTGGATTGCCCGTACCGTATATGGGTTGGCTGTGTGATGAGGAGCGCCGGTAGGCTCTGAACTGCCGCGACCTTCGTCAGTCGCGAATCCGCCGTCGGACGACCAGTAAGGACGATCGTGCTCATTGCCGGGTTCCCCGCAGGGGCCTGGGGGACCAACTGTTACCTGGTCGCCCCGGCCGCAGGCGAGGAGTGCGTGATCATCGATCCGGGCCATCGGGCCGCGGCCGGGGTCGAGGACGCGCTGAAGAAGCATCGGCTGAAGCCCGTCGCCGTCGTCCTGACCCACGGACACATCGATCACGTCGCCTCGGTCGTCCCGGTGTGCGGCGCGCACGACATCCCCGCCTGGATCCACCCCGAGGACCGGTACATGATGAGCGACCCGGAGAAGGCCCTCGGCCGCTCCATCGGCATGCCGCTCATGGGTGAGCTGACGGTGGGGGAGCCGGACGACGTCAAGGAGCTGAGCGACGGTGTGCCGCTGAAGCTGGCCGGTCTGGAGTTCCACGTCGCTCACGCGCCCGGCCATACCAAGGGGTCGGTGACGTATCGGATGCCCGAGGCCGCGGACGTTCCGCAGATCCTCTTCTCGGGCGACCTGATCTTCGCCGGCTCCGTCGGACGCACCGACCTGCCCGGTGGCGACCACGCCGAGCTGCTCGAGTCGCTGGCCCGTGTGTGCCTGCCGCTCGACGACTCGACCGTGGTGCTGTCGGGCCACGGCCCCCAGACGACCATCGGCCGCGAGCGCGCCACGAACCCGTATCTGCACGGGACGGACGCGCCCCGACGAGGAATGTGACGAGAGTAAAGACCGTGAGCACCTTCAAGGCCCCCAAGGGCACGTACGACCTGATCCCGCCCGATTCCGCGAAGTACCTCGCCGTGCGCGAGGCGATCGCCGCCCCCCTGAAGAACTCCGGCTACGGATACATCGAGACGCCCGGCTTCGAGGACGTCACCCTCTTCTCGCGCGGAGTCGGTGAGTCCACCGACATCGTGACCAAGGAGATGTACACCCTCACCACCAAGGGCGGCTCCCAGCTGGCGCTGCGCCCCGAGGGCACCGCCTCCGTGCTGCGCGCCGCGCTGGAGGCCAACCTCCACAAGGCGGGCAACCTCCCCGTGAAGCTGTGGTACTCCGGCTCGTACTACCGCTACGAGCGCCCGCAGAAGGGTCGCTACAGGCACTTCTCCCAGGTGGGCGCCGAGGCGATCGGTGCCGAGGACCCGGCGCTGGACGCCGAGCTGATCATCCTGGCCGACCAGGCGTACCGCACGCTGGGCCTGCGGAACTTCCGCATCCTGCTCAACTCGCTGGGCGACCGGGAGTGCCGCCCCGTCTACCGGGACGCGCTCCAGGGCTTCCTGCGCGGGCTCGACCTGGACGAGGACACCCGCCGCCGCATCGAGATCAACCCGCTCCGGGTCCTGGACGACAAGCGGCCCGAGGTCCAGAAGCAGCTGGCCGGAGTGCCGGTGCTGCGCGACTACCTGTGCGACGCCTGCAAGGCGTACCACGAGGAGGTCCGCGACCTGCTCTCCGCGGCGGGAGTGGCGTTCGAGGACGACGAGAAGCTCGTCCGCGGGCTCGACTACTACACCCGCACCACGTTCGAGTTCGTCCACGACGGACTCGGTTCGCAGTCCGCGGTGGGCGGCGGCGGCCGCTACGACGGCCTGTCCGAGATGATCGGCGGCCCGGCGCTCCCGTCGGTCGGCTGGGCGCTCGGCGTGGACCGTACGGTGCTCGCCCTGGAGGCCGAGGGCATCGAGCTCGAACTCCCGGCGACCACCAGCGTCTTCGCGGTGCCGCTGGGCGAGGAGGCCCGGCGGGTGCTCTTCGGGATCGTCACGCAGCTGCGCCGCGAGGGCGTCGCGACGGACTTCGCCTACGGCAACCGCGGCCTCAAGGGCTCCATGAAGAGCGCGAACCGGTCGGGGGCGCGGCTCACGATCGTCGCGGGCGAACGCGATCTGACCGAGGGCGTTGTCCAGCTCAAGGACATGGAGTCCGGCGAGCAGACGGCGGTCGCGCTGGCGGACGTGGTCGGGGCCGTGCGCGAGCGCCTGGCCTGACCGCGGACGGTCTCCGGCGCCTCTCCCGGCAGTGTTCGCGCGCTGCGGACACTGCCGGGAGCCGAGTCGGCGTCCTGCCCGGACCCTGCCGGATATGCCGTCGATTCCCGGATATGCCGTCAATTCAATGAGTGGGAAATTCACCCTGTCGGGGGATTCCTGGCGAGCGGGGCACGGGGTCGCATCCGTTCCGGCCATCGTCGGTGGGCGTCGCCCGCCGCGGCGGCGCACCCGCGGGGGTGCGTCCCCGGCCCGCTCCGGGAACCGTCCGGCCCGATCCGTCCGGGCGGTTTTGTCCCGCCGGATCCGCAGGTCGGGACGGTCGGGCCGGGGCGGTGCCCCGGTGGGCGGTCCGCCCTCTCCTCGCCCCCGCGCCGGTCCCGGAGGGCCCGCACCCCTCATGTCGCGCACTCGCTCCGCGTGGAATCCGCCAGACATGTTTATGTCCATCGAACGGATGAGCGCTGGAGGGGTGCGGCACAATGACCGTGCCCAGCAGGCCACTCACTGATGGAAACGGCGATATGACGACTGCAGCGGTTGACCGCCCCTCCTCCGACCAGGACGGGAAGGGGGTGGAGAGGTCCTTCGGCGCCGGCCGGGCGTTCGCGCTGCTGCTGGTGATCACGGGCGCCGCCGGGCTCCTCGCGGCCTGGATCATCACGATCGACAAGTTCAAGCTGCTGGAGGACCCGAACTTCACGCCGGGGTGCAGCCTCAACCCGGTCGTCGCCTGCGGCAGCATCATGAAGAGCGAGCAGGCGTCCGCCTTCGGGTTCCCGAACCCGATGCTCGGCCTGGCCGCCTACTCGGTGATCATCGGCATCGGCCTGGCGCTGCTCTCGGGTGCCCGCTTCCGCAGCTGGTACTGGCTGGGGATGAACGCCGGAACGCTGTTCGGCGTCGGCTTCTGCACCTGGCTCATGTACCAGTCGCTGTACCACATCAACTCGCTCTGCCTGTGGTGCTGCCTGGCCTGGGTCGCCACCATCGTCATGTTCTGCTACGTCACCAAGCACAACATCGAGCACCGGATCATCCCCGCGCCGAACTGGCTGCGCAACGGACTGACGGAGTTCCACTGGGTGCCGCCGGTCCTGTGGATCGGCATCATCGGCATGCTGATCCTGACCCGCTGGTGGGACTTCTGGACGAGCTGACCCGGCGGCCCGTGCCGCGGGCCCTGCCGGACGGCCGGCCCAGCAGGGGTGTCGGTGCCGTGACATAGGCTTCAGTACGTGGAGCCCGACCTCTTTACCGCAGCCGCCGAGGAACGCCAGGAGAACGACCCGTCCAGCAGCCCCCTCGCTGTCCGGATGCGCCCCCGTACTCTCGACGAGGTCGTCGGACAGCAGCATCTGCTCAAGCCGGGCTCGCCCCTGCGCCGTCTCGTCGGCGAGCGGAACGGCGGCCCGGCGGGCCCGTCGTCCGTGCTCCTGTGGGGTCCGCCCGGCATCGGGAAGACGACGCTGGCCTACGTGGTCAGCAAGGCCACCAACAAGCGCTTCGTCGAACTCTCCGCGATCACCGCGGGCGTCAAGGAGGTGCGGGCCGTCATCGACGGGGCCCGCCGCGCCACCGGAGGCTACGGCAAGGAGACCGTCCTCTTCCTCGACGAGATCCACCGCTTCTCCAAGGCCCAGCAGGACTCGCTGCTCCCCGCCGTGGAGAACCGCTGGGTGACCCTGATCGCCGCGACCACGGAGAACCCCTACTTCTCCGTCATCTCGCCGCTCCTGTCGCGCTCGCTGCTCCTCACCCTGGAACCGCTCACGGACGACGACCTGCGCGGTCTGCTCCGCCGCGCCCTGAGCGACGAGCGCGGACTGGGCGGCGCGGTGACTCTGCCGGGCGACGCCGAGGGGCATCTGCTCCGCATCGCGGGCGGCGACGCCCGCCGGGCGCTCACGGCGCTGGAGGCGGCGGCCGGCGCGGCCCTGGACAAGCAGGAGAAGGAGATCACCCTCCGCACCCTGGAGGAGACCGTCGATCGCGCCGCCGTCACCTACGACCGGGACGGCGACCAGCACTACGACGTGGCCAGCGCGCTCATCAAGTCCATCCGCGGCTCCGACGTCGATGCCGCCCTGCACTATCTGGCCCGGATGATCGAGGCGGGGGAGGACCCCCGGTTCATCGCCCGACGGCTGATGATCTCGGCCAGCGAGGACATCGGCCTCGCCGATCCCACGGCGCTGCCCACCGCCGTCGCGGCGGCGCAGGCGGTCGCCATGATCGGATTCCCGGAGGCCGCGCTCACCCTGAGCCACGCCACGATCGCCCTGGCCCTGGCGCCCAAGTCCAACGCGGCGACGCTCGCGATCTTCGCCGCGCAGGAGGATGTGCGGGGGGGCCTCGCGGGCTCCGTACCGGCCCATCTGCGCGACGGCCACTACAAGGGAGCCGCCAAGCTGGGCCATGCCCAGGGCTATGTGTACCCCCACGACGTCCCCGGCGGCATCGCCGCCCAGCAGTACGCCCCGGACGCCGTCCGTGACCGGCGGTACTACCGCCCCACGCGCTACGGCGCGGAGGCGCGCTACGCGGACGTGGTGGAACGGGTGCGCGAGCGGCTCGGCCGGCCCGGTCCCGACGACGAGGCGGCGCGGTCCGGCGACTGAGCGCGGCGGGCAGGGGCGGGTCTGCGCTCGTATCGGCGGGGCGCGAGCCTCCTGGGACCCGTCCCCGGGAGGAGCGCGACCCGTCTCAACGCGCCGCCGCCTCGAAGAGCGTGCGCATGGCGTGCCGCAGCTCGACGACGTCGCGCACCGGCTCGGGGAACTCGAAGCGAGCGTCGAAGCACCGGTCGCGGTCCTCGCACACGCGTACCCGCAGCCCGAACCGGTCCAGTGCCAGCGGCACGACGGAGGGCCGGTGTGCCGCGCAGCGGCGGGACGTCCGTCCGCCCAGCAGCGAGCACAGCGCGCCCAGCCGCTCCCGGTGGGCCGCGTGCAGATGCTGGAGCAGCTCCGTCTCATGACCGGCGAGCGGATCGGGCACCGCGTCCCGGAAGGCGTCGGGCTCGACCGCCTCGGCACCCCACAGGTCGTCGACGTACGCCTCGCCCGTCTCCAGCCGCAGCGTCGTCCGGCCGGGGCCCGACAGTCCGGGCACGATGGTGAGCCACCCCGAGACCCGGGCGCGGGCCCGGACGCGGTGCGGCACGGAGACCGGGGCGACGTCCGTGATCTCCAGCACCGCTACCAGCTCGTCGTCCCCGGCGTGCGCCGCGGCCCGTACGACGGGGGAGGCCGTGGGCAGTTCGAGGAACAGGTCGCCTTCGGGCCCCACGTTCCTGGTGGACGTCACCAGCTCGTCCCAGCCGGCCGTGCGCAGCCCGGGCGCGAGCAGCACCGCCGAGCAGGTACTCTGTACGAGAGTTCGTGTGCGCTCGGCTGCTGACGGCATCCGAGTGGTTTCTGGCCCGCTGGGACGCGGCTGACCACGATCTGATCGGTCCTCCGTCATGTCGGCACCCGGTGAGGTGTCGAGATTGTCAGTGCTGTCCGTGATGTGACTGGTGTTCCCCGGGCGAGACATGCGATCTCCTCAACTAAGGTGAGCCTAACCTAACCTACAACGGAGGTCTGGAGAACGTGCCTAACCAGTCGCGTCCCAAGGTCAAGAAGAGCCGCGCGCTCGGCATCGCACTGACGCCGAAGGCCGTCAAGTACTTCGAGGCCCGCCCCTACCCGCCGGGCGAGCACGGCCGTGGCCGCAAGCAGAACTCGGACTACAAGGTCCGTCTGCTGGAGAAGCAGCGTCTGCGCGCCCAGTACGACATCAGCGAGCGCCAGATGGTGCGTGCCTACGACCGCGCCAAGAAGGCCGAGGGCAAGACGGGCGAGGCGCTCGTCGTCGAGCTGGAGCGCCGTCTCGACGCCCTGGTGCTGCGTTCGGGCCTCGCCCGCACCATCTACCAGGCCCGTCAGATGGTCGTGCACGGCCACATCGAGGTCGACGGCCGCAAGGTCGACAAGCCGTCCTTCCGCGTCCGCCCCGACCAGGTCGTGACGGTCCGCGAGCGCAGCCGCGACAAGTACCCCTTCCAGGTGGCCCGCGAGGGTGGCTACGCCACGGACGGCGAGACCCCGCGCTACCTGCAGGTGAACCTGAAGGCCCTGGCCTTCCGCCTCGACCGGGACCCGAACCGCAAGGAAATCCCCGTCATCTGCGACGAGCAGCTCGTCGTCGAGTACTACGCCCGCTGATCCAGGCGTAGCCGCTCACGGTTCGTGCTCGGGCCCGACCGCTCCCGTCCTGGGGAACGGTGCGGGCCCGAGTGCTTTCCCGGGGCCGAGCACCGGTCCGCGGGGACGACCGGGACCCTGCGGCTCCTCGTCGGCCCCGTCCGCCAGCACCCGCGCCACCACCGCGTCCGGATCCAGCGCGCCACCCGCGCGCAGCTCCGCCTCGTACGGGCCGTCGCCCAGCTCCCGCCGCGCCAGCTTCTCGCACCGGACCCGCGGATGGCCGAAGTACGCCGAGCCGAACAGGGGCGGCCCCACCGACGGCCAGATCCGGTCGGCGGCCCCTTGGAGCAGCGCGGCCTCCGCCGCGTCGCCCTCGACCGCCGTGACCAGGGCCAGCAGTTCCAGGACGAGCACCGAGACCAGCAGGTCGTGGAAGGTGTGCCCGATGGTCAGGGACTCCCTGAGCAGCTCCCGGGCCCGGCCCGGCCGGCCCTCCTGCAGCGCGGCGTAGGCCAGGACGTACAGGGCGTACGAGAGGGCCCACCGTTCCCCGTGGTCCTCGCAGATCTCCCTGACCTCCTCGCAGCTCTCCACCGCGGCGTCGACGTCCCCGTGGAACCCGGCCGCCATCGCGAGCTCGATCCGAGCCATCAGCACATTGCTGTTCAGTTCGCCGAGTTCCCGGTAGCGGGCGAGGGCCTCGGTCAGCAGCTCCCGCGCCCTGGCCATGTCGTCCGTGACCAGTGCCAGGCACCCCAGTCGGTGCACCGCGTACGCCAGCGCCGTGGCGTCGTCGGCCCGGTCCGCCTCCTCCTGGCACTCCTGGAGCGCGGCGCTCGCGCCGATCGGGTCGCCCTGCAGCACGGCCACGTGCCCGAGCACCCACAGCGCCTTCAGCCGCGAGGGGTCGTACGGTGTCTCCTCCTCCAGCACGTGGTCCAGCCAGCGTCTGCCCTCCGAGAGGCGCCCGCAGCCCACCCAGAGGAACCAGAGCGTGCCCGCCAGGTACTGCGCGAGGTGCGCCTCGCCCGGGATCTCCAGCGAATACTCCATCGCCTGCCGCAGATTCGGCAGTTCGCTCTCCGCCCGGGCGGCCACCTGGCTCTGCCGGGGGCCGAACCAGTCCAGCTCGCACCAGGTGGCGAGTCCCAGGAACCAGTCGCGGTGGCGGCGGCGCAACCGGTCCGTGTCGCCGGTGGCCACCAGCCATTCGGCGCCGTACTCGCGCATCGTGTCCAGCATCCGGTACCGGCTGCCGACCGCCGCTTCCTCGCGCACCACGACCGACTGCGCGAGCAGCCCGGAGAGCGCGTCGAGCACCGCGTCGCCCGGCAGGCCGGTGCCTCCGCAGATGTACTCGACCGCCTCGAGGTCGAACTGCCCGGCCAAGACCGAGAGCCTCGCCCACAGCAGACGCTGCTGCGGAGTGCAGAGCTCGTGGCTCCAGCCGATGGCCGTCCGGAGCGTCTGGTGCCGGGGCAGCGCGCTGCGGCTGGAGCCGGTCAGCAGCCGGAACCGGTCGTCCAGGCGTTGCAGCACCTGCTCGGTGGACAGGACGCGCAGCCGTCCCGCGGCGAGTTCCAGGGCGAGCGGGATCCCGTCCAGACGGCGGCACAGCTCCCGTGCGGCCGCCCGGTTCTCCTCGGTCAGCCGGAAATCCGGTCGTACCGCGGCGGCGCGCTCGGCGAACAGTCGTATCGCGTCCTCGTCCGTCATTGGGGCGAGCGGGAAGACGTGCTCGCCGTCGACGTCCAGCGGAAGCCGCCCGGTGGCCAGCACCCGCAGCCGCGGATGCCGGCGCAGCAGCTCGCCCACCAGGTCGGCGCAGGCGTCCACGAGATGCTCGAAGCCGTCGACCACCAGGAGGAGCCGGTGTCCGGCGAGGTGTTCGTGGAGGATCGTGCGGGGCGGCCTGCCGGTGTGGTCGGTGAGGCCGAGGGCGTCGACCACGGTGTGGTCCAGCAGTTCGGGATCGTGGACGGCGGACAGCTCCACCATCCGGACATGGCCGCAGTACCGTTTCTCCAGCCGCATCGCGATCTTGAGCGCGCAGCGGGTCTTGCCCACTCCGCCGACGCCGACGACGGTGACCAGCCGCGCCCGGTCCATCACGCGGCCGAGGGAGGCCAGTTCGTCCTCCCGCCCCACGAATCCACTGAGTTCCGCCGGGAGATCGCCGGCGGCGGTGGGGGCGCTCGAATCGTGGGGGAGCTGAGGGCGTCGCATGAAACACGCACAGTACTTGTACGAGTGCTCTCCGTACAATCACCTGATGGGATCGCATACCTGTCCGCAGAGAATGCGGTACGGGACGCGACCACCGGCGCGATAGGCTCGGTAGACGACGTCCCGCTGCCCGCGGCGCAGGGCGTCGGTACCGAGCAGAGACAGCACAGAGACAGCGACTATCCAGAGAGCGGTGCACACAGTGTCCGGTGGAGAGGTGGCCGGGATCCTGGTGGCCGTCTTCTGGGCGATCCTGGTTTCGTTCCTCGCCGTCGTACTGGTGAGGCTGGCCCAGACGCTCAGGGCGACCACCAAACTCGTGGCGGACGTGACCGAACAGGCCGTCCCGCTGCTCGCGGACGCCTCCGCGACCGTGCGCTCCGCGCAGACCCAGCTCGACCGGGTCGACGCGATCGCGACGGACGTCCAGGAAGTCACCTCGAACGCCTCGGCGCTCTCCACCACCGTCGCCTCGGCCTTCGGCGGCCCGCTCGTCAAGGTCGCCGCGTTCGGGTACGGGGTCCGGCAGGCCATCGGCCGCCGGACCGGTGCCGAACAGGAACCCGCCCGCCGGGCGGCCCGGCGCACGGTGATCGTCGGCCGTACCGTGCCCCCCGTGCGCGGTGGGAAGCGCACCGGCAGAAACCCCCGCGGACCGAAGGACTGACGCAGCGATGTTCCGCCGCACGTTCTGGTTCACCGCCGGCGCAGCCGCCGGTGTCTGGGCCACCACCAAGGTCAACCGCAAGCTCAGGCAGCTGACCCCCGAGAGCCTCGCGGCACAGGCCGCGGACCGGGCCGTCGAGACCGGCCACCGGATCAAGGACTTCGCCCTGGACGTCCGTGAGTCGATGGTGCGGCGCGAGGCCGAGCTGGGCGAGGCCCTGGGGCTGGAGGCGCCGGTCGACCCCGAGCTGCCGGCGCGGCCCCGCTTCGCCGTCGTCGAGGCGGCCGAGCCCGTCGGGCCGGACAGGGCTCTCGCGGCCGGCGACCGCCGTACGCCTCCCCGCAACCCATACACCTACAACCCGTACAACCGGAATGAGGACCACTGATGGAGTCGGCTGAAATTCGTCGCCGCTGGCTGAGCTTCTTCGAGGAGCGCGGTCACACCGTCGTCCCTTCGGCGTCGCTCATCGCGGACGACCCGACTCTGCTGCTGGTCCCCGCGGGCATGGTGCCCTTCAAGCCGTACTTCCTCGGCGAGGTCAAGCCGCCCGCCCCGCGCGTCACCAGCGTGCAGAAGTGCGTCCGCACGCCGGACATCGAGGAGGTCGGCAAGACCACCCGGCACGGCACGTTCTTCCAGATGTGCGGCAACTTCTCCTTCGGGGACTACTTCAAGGAAGGCGCCATCACGCTCGCCTGGGAGCTGCTCACCGGCTCCGTGGCGGACGGCGGCTACGGCCTCGACCCCGAGCGGCTGTGGATCACGGTCTACCTCGACGACGACGAGGCCGAGCAGATCTGGCGCGACAAGATCGGCGTGCCGGCCGAGCGCATCCAGCGCCTGGGCAAGAAGGACAACTTCTGGTCCATGGGCGTCCCCGGACCCTGCGGCCCCTGCTCCGAGATCAACTACGACCGCGGCCCCGAGTTCGGCGCCGAGGGCGGCCCGGCCGTCAACGACGAGCGCTACGTGGAGATCTGGAACCTGGTCTTCATGCAGTACGAGCGCGGCGCCGGTGACGGCAAGGAGGACTTCCCGATCCTCGGCGACCTGCCGTCGAAGAACATCGACACGGGCCTCGGCCTGGAACGCCTCGCCATGATCCTGCAGGGCGTGCAGAACATGTACGAGACGGACACGCTCAAGGTCGTCATCGACAAGGCCACCGAGCTCACCGGCGTCGCCTACGGCAGGGCCCACGGCAGCGACGTCTCGCTGCGCGTGGTCGCCGACCACATCCGTACCTCCGTGATGCTCATCGGCGACGGCGTCACCCCCGGCAACGAGGGCCGCGGCTACGTGCTGCGCCGCATCATGCGCCGCGCCATCCGCAACATGCGGCTGCTGGGCGCCACCGGGCCGGTCGTCAGGGACCTGGTCGACGTCGTGGTCGACACGATGGGGCAGCAGTACCCGGAGCTGGCCACCGACCGCAAGCGCATCGAGAGCGTCGCCCTCGCCGAGGAGGCCGCCTTCCTCAAGGCCCTCAAGGGCGGCACCAACATCCTCGACACCGCCGTCACCGAGACCAAGGCCGCGGGCGGCAAGGTCCTGCCCGGCGAGAAGGCGTTCCTGCTCCACGACACCTGGGGCTTCCCGATCGACCTCACCCTGGAGATGGCCGCCGAGCAGGGCCTGTCCGTGGACGAGGACGGCTTCCGCCGTCTGATGAAGGAGCAGCGGGAGCGGGCCAAGGCCGACGCCAAGGCCAAGAAGACCGGTCACGCCGACCTGTCCGCCTACCGCGCGGTCGCTGACGATTCCGGCACCACCGAGTTCACCGGCTACACCGCCACCGAGGGCGAGTCGACCGTCGTCGGCCTGCTCGTCGACGGCGTGCCCTCGCCCGCCGCCTCCGAGGGCGACGAGGTCGAGGTCGTCCTCGACCGCACCCCGTTCTACGCCGAGGGCGGCGGCCAGCTCGCAGACCAGGGCCGGATCCGGCTGGGCAGCGGTGCCGTCATCCAGGTCCGCGACGTCCAGCAGCCCGTCCCCGGCGTCTCCGTGCACAAGGGTTCGGTCCAGGTCGGCGAGGTCACGGTGGGCGCCTCCGCGTACGCCGTCATCGACACCACCCGCCGCCGTGCCATCGCCCGCGCCCACAGCGCCACCCACCTCACGCACCAGGCGCTGCGCGACGCGCTGGGCCCCACGGCCGCCCAGGCCGGTTCGGAGAACTCGCCGGGCCGCTTCCGCTTCGACTTCGGTTCGCCGTCCGCCGTGCCGGGCACGGTCCTCACCGACGTCGAGCAGAAGATCAACGAGGTCCTCGCCCGCGACCTCGACGTCCACGCCGAGGTCATGCCGATCGACGAGGCCAAGAAGCAGGGTGCCATCGCCGAGTTCGGCGAGAAGTACGGCGAGCAGGTCCGGGTCGTCACCATCGGGGACTTCTCCAAGGAGCTGTGCGGCGGTACGCACGTCCACAACACCGCCCAGCTGGGTCTGGTGAAGCTGCTCGGCGAATCGTCCATCGGTTCCGGCGTGCGCCGCATCGAGGCCCTCGTCGGTGTCGACGCGTACAACTTCCTGGCCCGGGAGCACACGGTCGTCGCCCAGCTCCAGGAGCTGGTCAAGGGCCGTCCCGAGGAGCTTCCGGAGAAGATCGCCGGAATGCTCGGCAAGCTGAAGGACGCCGAGAAGGAGATCGAGAAGTTCCGCGCGGAGAAGGTCCTCCAGGCCGCCGCCGGGCTCGCCGAGTCCGCCAAGGACGTACGCGGCGTCGCCCTCGTCACCGGGCAGGTCCCGGACGGCACCTCCGCCGACGACCTGCGCAAGCTGGTCCTCGACGTGCGCGGGCGCATCCAGGGCGGCCGCCCGGCCGTCGTGGCCCTGTTCACCACGGCGAACGGGCGCCCGCTGACCGTGATCGCCACCAACGAGGCCGCTCGCGAGCGCGGTCTCAAGGCCGGCGACCTGGTCCGCACGGCCGCCAAGACCCTGGGCGGCGGTGGCGGCGGCAAGCCGGACGTCGCGCAGGGCGGCGGCCAGAACCCCGAGGCCATCGGCGAGGCCATGGCCGCGGTCGAACGCCTCGTCACCGAGACGGCATGACGGCGGACGTGACGGGAGCGACGGGGATGCGCCGGGGCCGCCGTCTCGCGATCGATGTCGGGGACGCCCGGATCGGGGTCGCCTCGTGCGACCCCGACGGGATCCTCGCCACACCGGTGGAGACCGTGCCGGGGCGTGACGTCCCGGCGGCCCACCGGCGGCTGAGGCAGATCGTCGAGGAGTACGAGCCGATCGAGATCATCATCGGTCTGCCGCGTTCCCTCGGCGGTGGCGAAGGACCCGCGGCCGCCAAGATCCGGCTCTTCGCACGGGAGATGGCCCGCTCGGTGTCACCCCTTCCGGTGCGGCTGGTCGACGAGCGGATGACGACGGTGACGGCCAGTCAGGGACTGCGCGCCTCGGGAGTGAAGTCGAAGAAGGGCCGCTCCGTCATCGACCAGGCTGCGGCCGTGGTGATCCTCCAGAACGCCCTCGAGTCCGAACGGCGGTCGGGCAGAGCACCCGGTGAAGGCGTCGCGGCGGAGGGCTGATCGCGATACGGTAACGTTCCGCGCGATGCGGCGGTGTTCGAACAAGCACCGCACAGCGAAGAGGCGGAACGTCGCCTCGCGGCTCTAGGGGATCGATGACTGAGTATGGCCGGGGCCCCGGCTCCGAACCGTGGCATCCCGAGGACCCCTTGTACGGGGACCAGGGATGGGGAGGACAGCAGTCCGCCCACGGTGGGGGCCAGTACGGCGGCGGGCAGCAGCAGCCCCATCCCCAGGACCCCTATGCGCAGGACCCGTACCACCAGGACGCGTACCACCAGGACCCGTACGGCCAGGGCGGCTACGCGCAGCAGCCGCAGGACCCGTACGCGCAGCACCCGCAGGCGTCCGATCCGTACGGGCAGCAGTACCACCAGCAGCCCGCGTACGGAACCCCGCAGGATCCGTACGCGCAGCAGCAGCCGCAGGAATACCAGCCGCAGCAACCCCAGCAGCCCGTCTACCACACCGGCGGCTGGGACCCGGGGCAGCAGCCGGCCGAGCCGTACGACGCCCACGCGGCCGATCCGTACGGTGGTCGGCCGGCGGGCCAGGGCGAGATGCCCGACCAGTACGGCACGCCGGACGCCTACCCGCCGCCGCAGCCCCCGGCCGGCCGTGACACCGCTCCCGGACCGGCCCCCGCGAAGAACCCCGACTGGGACCCGGAGACCGAACCGGAGGAGACCCACCCCTTCTTCACCGGCGCCGACGCCCCGGGCGGCAAGGACGACCACGGCGACGAGGACGACGAGCACGACGACCCGCCCGCCTCGCGCCGGGCCGCACGCGGCGGCGGGGAGCGCCGGGGCAAGAGCAAGGGCAAGAAGAAGAGCCGCAACGGCTGCGCCTGTCTGGGCGTCGCGGTGGTCCTGGTCGGCGGTCTCGGTGGGGTCGGGTATCTCGGCTATTCGTTCTGGCAGGACAAGTTCGGCGCGCCGCCGGACTACTCCGGACAGGGGACCGGCCAGGTCGAGATCGAGATCAAGAAGGGCCTCTACGGCTACGACATCGGCAACATCCTGAAGGAGAAGGGTGTCGTCAAGAGCGTCGACGCGTTCGTCGCCGCGCAGAAGGAGAACCCCAAGGGCGGACAGATCCAGGCCGGGGTCTATCTGCTCCACGAGAAGATGTCCGCGGCCGAGGCCGTGAAGATGCTGGTCGACCCGAAGAACCAGAATTCGCTGGTCATCCCCGAGGGCACCCGCAATTTCGATGTCTACGAGATGATCGACAAACGGCTGGGCCTCAAGAAGGGAACGACCAAGGAAGTCGCTGCGTCCAAGGCGTCCGCTCTCGGTCTGCCCGAGTGGGCCGCCGACAACAAGGACATCAAGGACCCGCTGGAAGGATTCCTCTATCCGTCCGCGTATCCGGTCGCCAAGGGGGCCAAACCGGAAGCCATTCTCAGGACGATGGTCTCCCGGGCCAACGAGGAATACAACAAGCTCGATCTCGAGAAGACGGCCAAGGAGCACGACCTCGACGGCCCTTGGCAGGTTCTCACCGTCGCGAGCCTCGTCCAGGCGGAGGGCCTCACGCACGACGACTTCCGCAAGATGAGCGAGGTCGTCTACAACCGCTTGAAGCCGGACAATGTGACCACGAATCGCAAACTCCAATTCGACTCGGCTTTCAACTACCTCAAGAATCAGAGCAAGATCAAGATCGGTTCGAGCGAGATCCATAACAATCCGGACCCCTACAACACCTATTACCATGCGGGTCTCCCGCCGGGGCCGATCAGCAATCCGGGCGATGACGCCCTGCGCGCCACGCTCAATCCCACCGGTGACGGGTGGATGTTCTTCATCTCGCTCGACGGCAAGAAGACCCAGTTCACCAAGACGTCCGCCGAGCACGAGAAGCTCAACAAGAAATTCAAGGAAATCCATGGCCTCGGATGACCGGCGCCACCGCGCAGCCGTCCTCGGCTCGCCCATCGCGCACTCGCTCTCCCCGGTCCTGCACCGGGCCGCGTACGCCGAACTCGGCCTGACCGGCTGGTCGTACGACCGCTTCGAGGTCGACGAGGCGGGCCTGCCCGCCTTCCTGGAGGGCCTCGACGCCTCCTGGGCCGGACTGTCCCTGACCATGCCGCTCAAGCGCGCGGTCATCCCGCTGCTGGACGCCGTCAGCGAGACCGCCTCGTCGGTGGAGGCCGTCAACACGGTCGTGTTCACCCGGGACGGCCGACGGACCGGTGACAACACCGACGTCCCCGGCATGATCGCCGCCCTGAGGGAACGCGGCGTCGAGAAGGTCGAATCGGCCGCCGTGCTCGGCGCCGGGGCGACCGCGTCCTCGGCGCTCGCCGCACTGTCCGGGATCTGCGCGGGGCCGGTCACGGCGTATGTGCGCAGCGCGGAACGCGGCCGGGAGATGCGCGGCTGGGGCGAACGGCTCGGCATCGACGTCAGGACCTGCGACTGGTCACGGGCCGCCGAGGCGCTGCGCGCCCCCCTGGTCGTCGCCACCACCCCGGCCGGTGCCACCGACGCGCTGACCGGCGACGTGCCCGAGCGGCCCGGCACGCTCTTCGACGTGCTGTACGAGCCCTGGCCGACCGGACTCGCCGCCTCGTGGGCGGCCCGGAACGGCACAGTCATCGGAGGTCTCGACCTCCTGGTGCACCAGGCGGTGCTCCAGGTCGAGCAGATGACCGGCCGTGCGCCCGCGCCCCTCGCTGCCATGCGACAGGCCGGGGAAGCGGCGCTCGCTCCCCGCTGACCCCGTGTTCCGGCCGCCGGGAGACGTCCGCCTGCTGGACCGGCGACCGGTCCACGCCCCCGGACGTGGGAGGATCGAGGGCGGCGGGCCAGGGCCGCGCACCCGGTCGCGCCGTCGCAGTTCGAGGCGCGAGCATGAGGAGCACCGTTGAGCAGGTTGCGCTGGCTGACCGCGGGGGAGTCGCACGGCCCCGCACTCGTGGCGACGCTGGAGGGTCTTCCCGCCGGTGTCCCGATCACCACTGGGATGGTGGCGGACGCGCTCGCGCGGCGGCGGCTCGGATACGGCCGCGGGGCGCGGATGAAGTTCGAGAAGGACGAGGTCACCTTCCTCGGCGGGGTCCGCCACGGCCTCACCATGGGTTCCCCGGTCGCCGTGATGGTGGGCAACACCGAGTGGCCCAAGTGGGAGCAGGTCATGTCGGCCGACCCGGTCGACCCCGAGGCGCTGGCCGAACTGGCCCGCAACGCTCCGCTCACCCGCCCGCGCCCCGGCCACGCCGACCTCGCGGGCATGCAGAAGTACGACTTCGACGAGGCCCGGCCGATCCTGGAGCGCGCCAGCGCCCGGGAGACCGCGGCCAGGGTCGCGCTCGGCACCGTCGCCCGGTCGTACCTCAAGGAGACGGCCGGCATCGAGATCGTCAGCCACGTGGTCGAGCTGGCTGCCGCCAAGGCGCCCCGCGGCGTCCTTCCGACCCCGGCCGACGTCGAACGGCTCGACGCCGACCCCGTGCGCTGTCTGGACCCCGACGCGAGCGAGGCGATGGTCGCGGAGATCGACCAGGCCCACAAGGACGGCGACACCCTCGGCGGCGTGGTCGAGGTGCTCGCGTACGGGGTGCCCGTCGGCCTCGGCTCGCACGTCCACTGGGACCGCCGCCTCGACGCCCGGCTCGCCGCCGCGCTGATGGGCATTCAGGCCATCAAGGGCGTCGAGGTCGGTGACGGCTTCGACCTGGCCCGCGTCCCCGGCTCCCGGGCGCACGACGAGATCCTGGTCACCGAGGACGGGATCAGGCGCGCCTCCGGCCGCTCGGGCGGCACCGAGGGCGGTCTGAGCACCGGCGAGCCGCTGCGGGTCCGTGCCGCGATGAAGCCCATCGCGACGGTGCCGCGCGCGCTCGCGACCGTCGACGTCGCCACCGGCGAGGCCGCCAAGGCCCACCACCAGCGCTCCGACGTCTGCGCCGTCCCGGCCGCGGGCATCGTCGCCGAGGCGATGGTCGCCCTGGTCCTGGCCGACGCCGTCGCGGAGAAGTTCGGCGGCGACAGCGTCACCGAGACCCGCCGCAACGTGCGCTCGTACCTCGACCACCTGAGGATCCGATGAGCGGCCCGCTGATCGTCCTCGTCGGACCGATGGGCGTCGGCAAGTCCACCGTCGGGCAGCTGCTCGCCGAACGGCTCGGCACCACTTACCGGGACACCGACGCGGACATCGTGGCGGCCGAGGGCCGGGAGATCTCGGACATCTTCGTCGACGACGGCGAGCCCCGTTTCCGTGAGCTGGAGCGGGCCGCCGTACGGACCGCGGCCGCCGAGCACGAGGGCGTCCTCGCCCTCGGCGGCGGCGCGGTCCTCGACGCGGGCACGCGGGAACTGCTGTCCTCGCTGCCCGTCGTCTACCTCTCGATGGACGTCGAGGAGGCGGTCAGGCGCACCGGCCTCAACGTCGCCCGCCCGCTGCTGGCCGTCAACCCGCGCAAGCAGTGGCGCGAGCTGATGGAGGCCCGCCGCCCCCTGTACACCGAGGTCGCCCGGGTGGTCGTCGCCACCGACGGCCGCACCCCCGACGAGGTCGCCCAGGCGGTCCTCGACGCAATGGAGTTGAAGAAGGAGACATGGCGGACGCAGTGACCCGCATCCACGTCGCGGGCAGCGCGGGCACCGACCCGTACGACGTGCTGATCGGCCGGCAGCTCCTCGGCGAGCTGCCCACGCTCATCGGCGACCGGGCCAGGCGCGTCGCGGTCCTGCACCCCGAGGCGCTCGCCGAGACCGGTGACGCGGTCCGCCAGGACCTCGCCGAGCAGGGCTACGAGGCCATCGCCGTCCAGGTGCCCAACGCGGAGGAGGCCAAGACCGCAGAAGTCGCCGCGTACTGCTGGAAGGCCCTGGGCCAGTCCCACTTCACGCGTTCCGACGTCATCGTCGGCATCGGCGGCGGAGCCACCACGGACCTGGCCGGATTCGTCGCCGCGACCTGGCTGCGCGGGGTGCGCTGGATCGCCGTGCCGACGACCGTGCTCGCCATGGTCGACGCGGCGGTCGGCGGCAAGACGGGCATCAACACCGCCGAGGGCAAGAACCTCGTCGGCGCCTTCCACCCGCCCGCCGGGGTCCTGTGCGACCTCGCCGCCCTGGACTCGCTGCCTGTCCACGACTACGTCAGTGGCCTGGCCGAGATCATCAAGGCCGGATTCATCGCCGACCCCGCGATCCTCGACCTGATCGAGGCGGACCCCGAGAGCGCCCGTACGCCCACCGGACCGCACACCGCCGAGCTGATCGAACGTTCCATCCGGGTCAAGGCCGAGGTCGTCTCCGGCGACCTCAAGGAGTCCGGACGGCGCGAGATCCTCAACTACGGCCACACCCTGGCCCACGCCATCGAGAAGAACGAGCGCTACAAGTGGCGGCACGGCGCGGCCGTCTCGGTCGGCATGGTCTTCGCCGCCGAGCTCGGACGACTGGCCGGACGTCTCGACGACGCCACCGCCGACCGGCACCGCGCCGTCCTGGAGTCCGTCGGACTGCCCCTGACCTACCGCGGCGACCAGTGGCCCAGGCTGCTGGAGACCATGAAGGTCGACAAGAAGTCCCGCGGCGACCTGCTGCGCTTCATCGTCCTCGACGGTCTCGGCAAGCCGACCGTGCTGGAGGGCCCCGACCCGGCCGTCCTGCTCGCCGCGTACGGGGAGGTGTCGGCGTGAGCCGTCGGGTCCTCGTCCTCAACGGGCCGAACCTCGGCCGGCTCGGGTCCCGCGAACCCGACGTGTACGGGGCCACCTCGTACGCCGGACTCGTCGAGACCTGCCGGGCCGTCGGCGAGGAGCTCGGCATGGACGTCGAGGTCCGCGAGACCAACGACGAGGGGGAGCTGATCCGTTGGCTCCACGAGGCCGCCGACGGTTCGGTCCCGGTCGTCCTCAACCCGGGCGCCTTCACCCACTACTCGTACGGGATGCGGGACGCGGCGGCCCAGCGCACCGCCCCGCTGATCGAGGTGCACATCTCGAACCCGTACGCGCGGGAGGAATTCCGCCACACCTCCGTGGTCGCGGCGGTCGCCACCGGGACCGTGGCCGGATTCGGCATCGGTTCCTACCGCCTCGCCCTGCGTGCCCTCGCGGACGAGGCGACCGGCTGACGGACCGGCACATCCGACGGCCGGCCGGGCACTGTCGGCCGTCCCCGTCCGTTCATCCTGCGGCGGCCGGGGACGGTACGGTTGCCGTCCCAGTCCCAGTCGCCTGTACGAGACGGAGTGGCACCGGATGCAGCACGCAGTGGGGGCCCCGCTGCCACCGCCCCAGGGCCCGGCGAACGGGCCGCACCAGGCACGGCACCCAGGCCACCCCGGCCCCCCGGGCCCGCCGCCCCCCGCCGCGCCCACCGGAGGGGGCTGGGGCGGCCCGGCCCCGCAGCACGCCCCCGGACCTCCCGCCAGAGAGGTCACCGGGCACGTCCCACTGCCACCCGGCGGGCCCGTCCCGCTGCCCGCGCCGCCGGCCGGTGCCGGTACCGGCACCGCGACGCTCGCCGTCCTGCTGATCGGCCCGGCGGGAGCGGGCAAGACCACCGTGGCCCGGCTCTGGGCCGGCCGCCGCCGCGTCCCCACGGCCCACGTCAGCCTCGACGACGTCCGTGAATGGGTCTGCTCCGGCTTCGCCGACCCGCAGTCGGGGTGGAACGAGCACTCCGAGGCGCAGTACCGCCTCGCCCGCCGCACCTGTGGCTTCGCCGCTCGCAACTTCCTCGCCAACGGCATCTCCTGCATCCTGGACGACGCCGTCTTCCCCGACCGGCCCGTCGTCGGCCTCGGCGGCTGGAAGCGCCACGTCGGTCCCGGGCTGCTGCCCGTCGTCCTGCTGCCCGGCCTTGAGGTGGTACTGGAGCGCAACGCCGCCCGCAGCGGGAACCGCCGCCTCTCCGACGAGGAGGTCGCCCGCATCCACGGCCGGATGGCGGGCTGGTACGGCTCCGGCCTGCCGATCATCGACAACTCGACGTACGACGTGGAGACCACCGCGCGGGTCCTGGACGACGTGCTCGCCCGTTCCATAACGAGCCCGCCCGCCTGGTGAGCGGCCGGTGAGCCGCGTCCGGACGGCGCGCCGGCAAGGCGCTCGCGGGCGCCGTGCCGGGGCCGGGGACGGCCCGTCCGCGGCCCCGGTCGGACGCGCTGACCGAGCACGCCCGGGCCGGTCCTCGTAGGCTCGTGACATGTCAGACGTGTACGCCGTCCGTCGCGGGCTGCTCCGCGACCGGTGCGCAGCCGTCGGGTCCGCGGCCGCGCTGGTCTCCCGTCCCGCCAACGTCCGCTACCTCGCGGGCGGGGCGCCCCCCGGCGCCGTGCTGCTGCTCGGTCCCGGCGAGGACGTGCTGCTGCGCCCCCGTGACACGGTCGGCGAACCCGGGGACGGGCGGACCGACGACCGGCTGCGGGTGGCGTCCCTGTCGGCCGCCGACGGGGATCCGGTGGTCGCCGCCGCCGAACTGGCCGCCTCGTCGGGCGCGGAGTCCCTGGCCGTCGAGGAGCACCATCTGACGGTCTCGCGCCACCGCGCCATGGGATCGGTGGTCCCGCGGGTCCGGCTGGCCGATCTCGGCCCCACCGTCGAACAGCTCCGGGTGGTCAAGGACGAGGAGGAGATCGCGTGTCTGCGGATCGCCGCCGAGATCACCGACCAGGCCCTGGGCGAACTCCTCGAATCCATCCTGGTCGGCCGCACCGAGCGGCATCTCGCCCTGGAGCTGGAACGCCGGCTGGTGGACCACGGGGCCGACGGCCCGGCCTTCCCCACCTCCGTGGCCACCGGGCCCAACTCCGGCCGGGGCCGCCACCGCCCCACGGACCGGCGGGTGGAGGAGGGGGACTTCCTCTCCGTCTGCCTCGGCGCCAACTACCGCGGCTACCGCTGCGAGATCGGCCGCACGTTCGTGATCGGCACGGCGCCCGCCGACTGGCAGATCGAGCTGTACGACCTGGTCTTCGCCGCCCAGCGGGCCGGGCGGGAGGCCCTCGTCCCCGGCGCCGCCTACCGGGACGTGGACCGCGCGGCCCGCTGTCTCCTGGACTCGGCGGGCCACGGCGGCAGCCTCGCGCCCTGCACCGGGCACGGTGTGGGACTGGAAATCGACGAGGACCCGCAGCTGGCACCCGCGGCCATGGGTAAACTGGACGCTTGCGTGCCGGTCACCGTCGAACCGGGGGTCCACCTCCCGGGCCGGGGCGGGGTCCGGATCGATGACACGCTCGTCGTGCGCCCCGAGGCGGACGGCGGACCCGAGCTACTCACCATTACGACCAAGGAGCTGCTCGCGCTCTGACGCGTTTCCTTGGTCGTTCCACCAGCTTCAGTCCAGGAGATTCCGCAACCGTGGCTTCCACGAACGACCTCAAGAACGGCCTGGTGCTCAAGCTCGACGGAGGCCAGCTCTGGTCCGTCGTCGAGTTCCAGCACGTCAAGCCCGGCAAGGGCCCGGCCTTCGTGCGCACCAAGCTCAAGAACGTGCTCTCCGGCAAGACCGTCGACAAGACGTTCAACGCCGGCGTGAAGGTCGAGACGGCCACCATCGACCGCAGCGACATGCAGTTCTCGTACATGGACGGCGACTACTTCGTCTTCATGGACATGGACACGTACGACCAGCTCATGGTCGACCGCAAGGCTGTCGGCGACGCCGCCAACTACCTGATCGAAGGCTTCACCGCCACCGTCGCCCAGCACGAGGGCGAGGTGCTCTACGTCGAGCTGCCCGCCGCCGTCGAGCTGACCGTCCAGCACACCGAGCCGGGCGTCCAGGGCGACCGCTCCACCGGTGGCACCAAGCCCGCCACCCTGGAGACCGGCTACGAGATCGGTGTCCCGCTCTTCATCACCACGGGTGAGAAGATCAAGGTCGACACCCGCACGGGCGACTACCTCGGCCGGGTGAACAGCTGACCGTGGCTGCCCGGACCAAGGCCCGCAAGCGCGCCTTCCAGATCCTCTTCGAGGCCGACCAGCGCGGCACATCCGTGCAGACCGTCCTCGCGGACTGGGTGCGGCACGCGCGGGCCGACCACCGCCAGCCGCCGGTCACCGAGTACACGATGGAGCTCGTCGAGGGGTACGCGCGGCACGCGGACCGCATCGACGAACTCATCGTGACCTACGCGGTGGACTGGGAGATCGACCGCATGCCGGTCGTCGACCGGAACATCCTGCGGCTCGGCGCGTACGAGCTGATATGGGTCGACGAGACCCCGGACGCGGTGGCGATCGACGAGGCGGTCCAGCTCGCCAAGGAGTTCTCCACCGACGAGTCCCCGTCCTTCGTGAACGGCCTGCTGGCCCGCTTCAAGGACCTCAAGCCGAACATCCGCCGGGCGCAGTAGCCCCGCGACGTTCTTCGGCGGTCGTGGAGCCCGCGGTCGGACCGGCCGCGGGCTCCACGGCGTCCGGCGGCCGACCGCGGCCCGACGGAGGCCCACTGCGGCCCCGTGCCGGCGGCTGTCGGGGAGCCGTCGGTGCGATCCGGGGGAGCCCGCCGTACGAGCCGCGCACGGGACGAAAAAGCCGTGCCGACCGGACACCCGGGAAGGGGATGCCCGCGTCGGCACGGCGACACGTTTCTTCGGGGGAGGGGGCTCAGCCCTCCTCGTGGGCGACGGCACGGCGCGCGTCCGCGTCGAGCACACCCCAGCTGATCAGCTGCTCCGTGAGCACGGACGGCGACTGGTCGTAGATCACGGCCAGCGTGCGCAGGTCGTCCTGGCGGATCGAGAGCACCTTGCCGTTGTAGTCACCGCGCTGGCTCTGGATCGTCGCGGCGTAGCGCTGGAGCGGTCCGGCCTTCTCCTGCGGGACGTGGGCGAGGCGCTCCAGGTCCAGGACGAGCTTCGGCGGCGGCTCGGCGGCTCCGCCGGGCGTCGTGCCGGGCAGGAGCTCCTGCACCGGGACCCCGTAGAAGTCCGCGAGCTCGGCGAGTCGCTGCACGGTCACGGCGCGGTCACCGCGCTCGTACGAACCGACCACGACGGCCTTCCAGCGGCCCTGCGACTTCTCCTCCACGCCGTGGAGGGAGAGGCCCTGCTGGGTGCGGATGGCGCGGAGTTTGGCCCCGAGCTGTTTTGCGTATTCGCTGGACATAAGGCTCCCCGGACGCTGGAACAATGCGCGGCTCCGCCGCGTTGCTGGTAACTCACTGTGAGGTTACGCAGCGTTACTTGGCTGCGTCAAGCCGAACGGTCCGGACCGACACCCGCGGGGGTGCGATCGGAGCCCGGCACAAGCCCTGCTACCGTGGATGACGCAAATTCGACGTCCTTTAAAGTCCGTCCCGTGAGGCGGAGAAGGAGGTCCGTTTCTTATGGACGCACAGCATGAACCCCCCGGCAATGCGGCACGCCCCGTTCTGGAGGCCCCCGACATCTCCCGGGCACTGACCCGCATCGCCCACGAGATCGTCGAACGTGCCAAGGGCGCCGACGACGTGGTGCTCCTCGGCATCCCGACGCGCGGCGTCTTCATCGCCCGCCGACTGGCCGAAAAGCTTCAGGAGATCACTGGCCGGAAGATGCCGGTCGGCTCCCTCGACATCACCATGTACCGCGACGACCTGCGGCTGCGCCCGGCGCGCGCCCTGGCCCGCACCGAGATCCCCGGCGAGGGCATCGAGGGCCGTCTGGTGGTCCTGGTGGACGACGTCCTCTTCTCGGGCCGCACGATCCGCGCCGCGCTCGACGCCCTGGGCGACATCGGCCGTCCCCGCGCCGTGCAGCTCGCGGTCCTCGTCGACCGGGGACACCGCGAACTCCCGATCCGCGCCGACTACGTCGGAAAGAACCTCCCCACGTCGCTGCGGGAGACGGTCAAGGTCCAGCTCTCCGAGGAGGACGGCCGTGACGCCGTGCTGCTCGGTGTCCAGCGGGCCGTCCCGGCCGGCGAGCAGTAGCCGCACTTCACCCGTACGGAGGACCCCGAGCCCGTGCGGCCGCTTCCGCACGCCCGCATGCCCGAATCCTCCCTCTCTCGGAGAACACCCAGATGAAGCGTCACCTCATCTCGGCCGCCGACCTCACCCGCGACGACGCCGTCCTGATCCTCGACACCGCCGAGGAGATGGCCCGGGTCGCCGACCGGCCGATCAAGAAGCTCCCCACCCTGCGCGGTCGTACCGTCGTCAACCTCTTCTTCGAGGACTCGACGCGTACCCGCATCTCCTTCGAGGCCGCCGCCAAGCGCCTCTCCGCGGATGTCATCAACTTCTCCGCGAAGGGCTCGTCCGTCTCCAAGGGCGAGTCGCTCAAGGACACCGCGCTGACCCTGGAGGCGATGGGCGCCGACGCCGTCGTCATCCGGCACGGCGCCTCCGGCGCCCCGTACCGGCTCGCCACCTCCGGCTGGATCGACGGTGCCGTCGTCAACGCGGGCGACGGCACCCACGAGCACCCCACCCAGGCCCTTCTGGACGCCTTCACGATGCGTCGCCGCCTCGTCGGCGCCGACAGCGGCCTGGGCAGGGACCTGGAGGGCCGCCGGATCACGATCGTCGGCGACATCCTGCACAGCCGGGTCGCCCGCTCCAACGTCCACCTGCTGAACACGCTCGGCGCGCACGTCACGCTCGTCGCCCCGCCGACGCTCGTCCCGGTCGGTGTCGAGCAGTGGCCGTGCGAGGTCAGCTACGGCCTCGACCAGGTGCTGCCGAAGTCCGACGCGGTGATGATGCTGAGGGTGCAGCGCGAACGGATGAACGCCGCGTACTTCCCGACCGAGCGCGAGTACTCCCGCCGCTACGGCCTGGACGCCGACCGCATGGCGAGGATGCCCGGGCACGCCGTCGTCATGCACCCCGGCCCGATGGTCCGGGGCATGGAGATCACCGCGGAGGTCGCCGACTCCGACCGCTGCACGGCCGTCGAGCAGGTCGCCAACGGCGTCTCGATCCGCATGGCCGTCCTCTACCTGCTGCTGGGCGGCGCCGAGCCCGCCGCCCCGGCCACCCCGTCGCCCGCCGCCCCCGCCCGTACCGAGGAGAACCAGTGACCATGAGCAAGACCCTTATCCGCGGTGCGAAGGTCCTCGGCGGCGAGGCCCAGGACGTCCTGATCGACGGCGAGACCGTCGCCGCAGTCGGCACCGGTCTGGACGCCGGGGACGCGACCGTCGTCGACGCCGCCGGCCGGATCCTGCTGCCCGGCCTGGTCGACCTCCACACCCACCTGCGCGAGCCCGGCCGCGAGGACTCCGAGACCGTCCTCACCGGCACGAAGGCCGCGGCCGTCGGCGGCTTCACCGCCGTGCACGCCATGGCGAACACCTTCCCGGTCGCCGACACCGCCGGCGTCGTCGAGCAGGTCTGGCGGCTTGGCAGGGAGTCCGGCTACTGCGACGTGCAGCCCGTCGGCGCCGTCACCGTCGGCCTGGAGGGCAGGAAGCTCGCCGAGCTCGGTGCCATGCACGACTCGGCCGCCGGGGTGAAGGTCTTCTCCGACGACGGCAAGTGCGTCGACGACGCGGTGATCATGCGCCGCGCGCTGGAGTACGTGAAGGCGTTCGACGGGGTCGTCGCCCAGCACGCCCAGGAACCCCGGCTCACCGAGGGCGCCCAGATGAACGAGGGCGTCGTCTCCGCGGAACTCGGCCTCGGCGGCTGGCCCGCCGTCGCGGAGGAGTCGATCATCGCCCGTGACGTCCTGCTCGCCGCCCATGTCGGCTCCCGGGTGCACATCTGCCACCTGTCGACCGCCGGGTCCGTCGAGCTCGTCCGCTGGGCCAAGTCCAAGGGCTGGGACGTCACCGCCGAGGTCACCCCGCACCACCTGCTCCTGACCGACGAGCTCGTACGGACCTACGACCCGGTTTACAAGGTGAACCCGCCGCTGCGCACCGAGGCCGACGTCATGGCCCTGCGCGAGGCGCTGGCCGACGGCACCATCGACTGCGTCGCCACCGACCACGCCCCGCACCCGCACGAGGACAAGGACTGCGAGTGGGCCGCCGCCGCCATGGGCATGGTGGGCCTGGAGACCGCGCTCTCCGTCGTCCAGCAGACCATGGTGGACACCGGGCTGCTGGACTGGGCGGGCGTCGCGGACCGGATGTCGTTCCGCCCGGCCGCCATCGGCCGGCTCGACGGACACGGCCGGCCCGTCTCGGTCGGTGAGCCCGCCAACCTCACCCTGGTCGATCCGGCATACCGTGGTGTGGTGGACCCCGCGGGCTTCGCCTCCCGCAGCCGCAACACCCCCTACGAGGGGCGCGAGCTGCCGGGCCGAGTCACTCACACCTTCCTGCGGGGCCGTGCCACGGTCGTCGACGGGAAGCTCGCGTGACATCACTCACCCCCCTGTACCTCCAGCTCGCCGCCGAGCAGAAGTCGGCCGAAGTGACCGACTGGGCCGCCCGCATCAGCTGGGTCGTCGGACTGCTCGTGTTCATCGCCTTCGTCTACTGGCTGATGCGCCAGGGATGGAAGTGGCGCGGCAGCCTCCAGTCCGATCTGCCGGAACTCCCGACCGCACCGGAAGGGTTCGCGGACGGCGGGAAGCCGCTGACGCTGACCGGCCGGTACCACGCCTCGACGACCGCCGGACAGTGGCTCGACCGGATCGTCGCCCACGGCCTCGGCACCCGCAGCCGGGTCGAGCTCACCCTGACCGACCAGGGCCTGGACGTCGTGCGCCCCGGCGCGGCCGACTTCTTCGTCCCGGCCGCCGCGCTGCGCGGGGCCCGGCTCGACAAGGGCATCGCGGGCAAGGTCCTCCCCGAGGGCGGCCTGCTGATCATCACCTGGGCGCACGGCGACAAGCTGATCGACTCCGGGTTCCGCTCCGACCGCTCGGCCGAGCACCCGGCCTGGGTCGAGGCCATCGAACAACTCACCAGCACTACGGAAGGCACCGCACGATGACGACCTCCGCCCGGGGAGCCGGCAGAGCTCCCGCCGTACTCGTCCTGGAGGACGGCCGCACCTTCCGCGGCCGTGCCTACGGGGCCGTGGGGGAGACCTTCGGCGAAGCGGTGTTCTCCACCGGCATGACCGGTTACCAGGAGACGCTGACCGACCCCTCCTACCACCGCCAGGTCGTCGTGATGACCGCCCCGCACGTCGGCAATACCGGCGTCAACGACGAGGACCCCGAGTCGAAGCGGATCTGGGTCTCCGGCTACGTCGTCCGCGACCCCGCCCGGGTGCCCTCCAACTGGCGCGCCCGGCGCTCGCTCGACGACGAACTGGAGAGCCAGGGCGTCGTCGGCATCAGCGGCGTCGACACCCGCGCCCTCACCCGCCACCTGCGCGAGCGCGGCGCCATGCGCGTCGGCATCTTCTCCGGCGACGCGCTGGCCGAGGAGGCCACGCTGCTGGCCCGTGTCCAGCAGGCGCCCCAGATGGTGGGCGCCGACCTCTCCGCCGAGGTCGCCACGAAGGAGGCGTACGTCGTCCCCGCGATCGGCGCCAAGAAGTTCACCGTCGCCGCCGTCGACCTCGGCATCAAGGGCATGACCCCGCACCGGATGGCCGAGCGCGGCGTCGAGGTGCACGTACTGCCCGCCACCGCCACGCTGGAGGACGTGTACGCGGTCGAGCCCGACGGCGTGTTCTTCTCCAACGGTCCCGGTGACCCGGCCACCGCCGACCACCCGGTCTCCGTCATGCGGGGCGTCCTGGAGCGCGGCACCCCGCTCTTCGGGATCTGCTTCGGCAACCAGATCCTGGGCCGCGCCCTCGGCTTCGGCACCTACAAGCTGAAGTACGGGCATCGCGGGATCAACCAGCCCGTGCAGGACCGTACGACCGGAAAGGTCGAGGTCACCGCGCACAACCACGGCTTCGCCGTCGACGCCCCGCTCGACAGGGTCACCGACACGGAGTTCGGCCGCGCCGAGGTCTCCCACGTCTGCCTGAACGACCAGGTCGTCGAGGGGCTGCGGCTCCTCGACCGGCCCGCCTTCAGCGTCCAGTACCACCCCGAGGCGGCCGCGGGCCCGCACGACGCCGCGTACCTCTTCGACCGTTTCGTCTCCCTGATGGAGGGCCGGCGTGCCTAAGCGCTCCGACATCCAGTCCGTCCTGGTCATCGGCTCCGGCCCGATCGTCATCGGCCAGGCCGCCGAGTTCGACTACTCCGGTACCCAGGCGTGCCGCGTGCTCAAGGCCGAGGGCCTGCGCGTCGTCCTGGTCAACTCCAACCCGGCCACGATCATGACCGACCCGGAGATCGCCGACGCCACGTACGTCGAGCCGATCACCCCCGAGTTCGTCGAGAAGATCATCGCCAAGGAGCGCCCCGACGCGCTCCTGCCCACCCTGGGCGGCCAGACCGCGCTCAACACCGCGATCTCCATGCACGAGAACGGTGTCCTGGAGAAGTACGGCGTCGAGCTGATCGGCGCCAACGTCGAGGCCATCCACAAGGGCGAGGACCGCGACCTCTTCAAGGCCGTCGTCGAGGCGGTCCGCGCCAAGACCGGCCACGGCGAGTCCGCCCGCTCGGTCATCTGCCACTCCATGGACGAGGTGCTCGCGGGCGTCGACACGCTCGGCGGCTACCCCGTGGTCGTGCGCCCCTCCTTCACCATGGGCGGAGCCGGCTCCGGCTTCGCACACGACGAGGACGAGCTGCGCCGCATCGCCGGCCAGGGCCTGACGCTCTCCCCGACCACCGAGGTGCTCCTGGAGGAGTCCATCCTCGGCTGGAAGGAGTACGAGCTGGAGCTGATGCGCGACAGGAACGACAACGTCGTGGTCGTCTGCTCCATCGAGAACTTCGACCCGATGGGCGTCCACACCGGTGACTCGATCACCGTCGCCCCCGCGATGACGCTCACCGACCGCGAGTACCAGCGGCTGCGCGACATCGGCATCGCGATCATCCGCGAGGTCGGCGTCGACACCGGCGGCTGCAACATCCAGTTCGCCGTCGACCCGGTCGACGGCCGGATCATCGTCATCGAGATGAACCCGCGGGTCTCCCGCTCCTCGGCGCTCGCCTCGAAGGCCACCGGCTTCCCGATCGCCAAGATCGCCGCCAAGCTGGCCGTCGGCTACACGCTCGACGAGATCCCCAACGACATCACCGAGCAGACCCCGGCCTCCTTCGAGCCGACGCTCGACTACGTCGTGGTCAAGGCCCCCCGGTTCGCCTTCGAGAAGTTCCCCTCCGCCGACTCCGCCCTCACCACCACCATGAAGTCGGTCGGCGAGGCCATGGCGATCGGCCGCAACTTCACCGAGGCGCTCCAGAAGGCGCTGCGCTCCCTGGAGAAGAAGGGCTCGCAGTTCTCCTTCACCGGCGACCCCGGCGACAAGGACGAACTGCTCGCCGCGGCGGTCCGCCCGACCGACGGCCGGATCAACACCGTCATGGACGCGATCCGGGCCGGTGCCACCCAGGAGGAGGTCTTCGAGGCCACCAGGATCGACCCCTGGTTCGTCGACCAGCTCTTCCTGATCAAGGAGATCGCCGACGAGCTGGCCGCCGCCGACGAACTCGTCCCCGAACTGCTCGCGGAGGCCAAGCGGCACGGCTTCTCCGACCAGCAGATCGGCGAGATCCGCGGGCTGCGCGAGGACGTGGTCCGCGAGGTGCGGCACGCGCTGGGCGTGCGCCCGGTGTACAAGACGGTCGACACCTGCGCCGCCGAGTTCGCGGCGAGGACGCCGTACTTCTACTCGTCCTACGACGAGGAGAACGAGGTCGCACCGCGCGAGAAGCCCGCGGTCATCATCCTCGGCTCCGGCCCGAACCGCATCGGTCAGGGCATCGAGTTCGACTACTCCTGCGTCCACGCCTCCTTCGCACTGAGCGACGCGGGCTACGAGACCGTGATGGTCAACTGCAACCCGGAGACCGTCTCCACCGACTACGACACCTCCGACCGCCTGTACTTCGAGCCGCTGACGCTGGAGGACGTGCTGGAGATCGTGCACGCGGAGACGCTCGCGGGCCCGGTCGCCGGTGTCGTCGTCCAGCTCGGCGGCCAGACCCCGCTCGGTCTGTCGCAGGCGCTCAAGGACAACGGCGTCCCCGTCGTCGGCACGCCCCCGGAGGCCATCCACGCCGCCGAGGACCGCGGCGCCTTCGGCCGTGTCCTGGCCGAGGCCGGGCTGCCCGCGCCGAAGCACGGCACCGCCACCACCTTCGGCGAGGCCAAGGCCATCGCCGACGAGATCGGCTACCCCGTCCTCGTACGCCCGTCGTACGTGCTCGGCGGGCGCGGCATGGAGATCGTCTACGACGAGACCCGGCTCTCCGCGTACATCGCCGAGTCCACCGAGATCAGCCCCACCCGGCCGGTCCTGGTCGACCGCTTCCTCGACGACGCGATCGAGATCGACGTCGACGCGCTCTACGACGGCGCCGAGCTCTACCTCGGCGGCGTCATGGAGCACATCGAGGAGGCCGGCATCCACTCCGGCGACTCGGCCTGCGCGCTGCCCCCGATCACCCTCGGCGGCTTCGACATCAAGCGGCTGCGCGCCTCCACCGAGGGCATCGCCAAGGGCGTCGGCGTCCGCGGACTGATCAACATCCAGTTCGCGCTCTCCGGCGACATCCTGTACGTCCTGGAGGCCAACCCGCGCGCCTCGCGCACGGTCCCCTTCACCTCGAAGGCGACCGCCGTCCCGCTCGCCAAGGCCGCCGCCCGGATCTCCCTGGGCGCGACCATCGCCGAACTGCGCGCGGAGGGCCTGCTCCCGGCGCACGGCGACGGCGGCACCCTGCCGCTCGACGCCCCGATCTCCGTCAAGGAGGCCGTCTTGCCGTGGTCGCGCTTCCGCGACATCCACGGCCGCGGCGTCGACACCGTCCTCGGCCCGGAGATGCGCTCCACCGGCGAGGTCATGGGCATCGACTCGGCCTTCGGCACGGCGTACGCCAAGTCGCAGTCCGGCGCCTACGGGCCGCTGCCCACCAAGGGCCGCGCGTTCATCTCGGTGGCCAACCGCGACAAGCGCTCGATGATCTTCCCGGCGCGCGAACTCGTCGCCCACGGCTTCGAGCTGCTCGCCACCTCCGGCACCGCCGAGGTCCTCAAGCGCAACGGCATCAACGCCACCGTCGTGCGCAAGCAGTCCGAGGGCACCGGCCCGCAGGGCGAACGCACCATCGTCCAGCTGATCCACGACGGCGAGGTCGACCTGATCGTCAACACGCCGTACGGCACCGGTGGCCGGCTCGACGGCTACGAGATCCGCACCGCCGCCGTGGCCCGGTCCGTGCCGTGCCTGACGACGGTCCAGGCGCTCGCCGCCGCCGTCCAGGGCATCGACGCGCTCACCCACGGAGACGTCGGCGTCCGCTCCCTCCAGGAACACGCGGAACACCTGATCGCCGCCCGCGACTAGCCGAAGGGGGACACCGGAAACGGTGTCCCCCTCTCCATGAGGACACCCCCGATGTACAAACTCTTCTTCCAGCTGTTCTTCAAACGGATGGACACGGAGCGGGCGCACCACCTGGCCTTCGGCTGGATCCGCCTCGCGGCCCGCGTCCCCGTGCTGCGCACCTTCGTCGCCGCCGTGCTCGCCCCCCGGTACAAGGAGCTGCGCACGGAGGCGTTCGGCCTGCGGATGCACGGCCCGTTCGGCCTCGCCGCCGGCTTCGACAAGAACGCCGTCGGGATCGACGGCATGGCGATGCTCGGCTTCGACCACGTCGAGATCGGCACGGTCACCGGCGAACCGCAGCCCGGCAACCCCAGGAAGCGCCTCTTCCGCCTCGTCGCGGACCGCGCGCTGATCAACCGCATGGGCTTCAACAACGAGGGCTCCGCGGCGGTGGCCCGACGGCTCGCGGCCCGCACCCCGGTCCTCCGGACCACGGTCGGGGTCAACATCGGCAAGACGAAGGTCGTGCCGGAGGCCGAGGCGGTCGGCGACTACGTGAAGTCCACCGAACGGCTCGCCGCCCACGCCGACTACCTCGTCGTCAACGTCTCCTCGCCCAACACCCCCGGCCTGCGCAACCTCCAGGCCACCGAGGCGCTGCGCCCCCTGCTCGCCGCCGTGCGCGAGGCGGCCGACCGCACCGTCACCGGACGGCGCGTCCCGCTGCTGGTCAAGATCGCCCCGGACCTCGCGGACGAGGACGTCGACGCGGTCGCCGACCTCGCGGTCGAGCTGGGGCTCGACGGCATCATCGCCACCAACACCACCATCGCCCGGGACGGTCTCGGTCTGAAGTCCCCGCGCGCCCTCACCGGCGAGACCGGCGGACTGTCCGGAGCGCCCCTCAAGGCGCGCTCCCTGGAGGTCCTGAGCCGCCTGTACGCGCGGGTCGGGGACCGGATCACCCTGGTCGGCGTCGGGGGCGTCGAGAACGCCGAGGACGCCTGGCAGCGCATCCTCGCGGGCGCCACGCTCGTCCAGGGGTACAGCGCCTTCATCTACGAGGGCCCGTTCTACGCCCGGGCGATCCACAAGGGCCTGGCCGCCCGCCTGGCCGCCTCCCCGCACGCCACCCTCGCCGAGGCCGTCGGCGCGGAGACCAGGAAGGCCATCGCATGACCACCCCGGAACCGTTCGGCGCGCGTCTGCGCCACGCCATGGACACCCGCGGGCCGCTCTGCGTCGGTATCGACCCGCACGCCTCGCTGCTCACCGCCTGGGGCCTGGGCGACGACATCGCGGGCCTGGAGCGGTTCACGCGCACCGTCGTCGAGGCGCTGGCGGACCGCGTGGCGGTCCTCAAGCCGCAGTCGGCGTTCTTCGAGCGCTTCGGCTCGCGCGGCATCGCGGTCCTGGAGAAGGCCGTCGAGGAGGCACGGGCGGCCGGCGCGCTGGTCCTGATGGACGCCAAGCGCGGCGACATCGGCTCGACCATGGGTGCCTACGCGGCGACCTACCTGGACCCCGGCTCCCCGCTGTTCTCGGACGCCGTCACCGTCTCGCCGTACCTGGGCTTCGGCTCGCTGCGTCCGGCGCTCGACGCGGCGGTCCTGTCCGGCTCGGGCGTCTTCGTGCTCGCCCTCACCTCCAACCCCGAGGGGGCCGAGGTGCAGCGCGCCACCGCCGCCGACGGCCGCTCGCTGGCCCAGGTGATGCTCGACCACCTGGCCGCGGAGAACGAGGGGGCCCGGCCGCTCGGTTCGGTCGGCGCGGTGGTCGGCGCCACGCTCGGCGACGCGGGCGTGGACCTCGCCGTCAACGGTCCGCTGCTCGCGCCGGGCATCGGGGCCCAGGGGGCGACCCCCGCGGATCTCCCCGGCGTCTTCGGGGACGCGGTGGGCAACGTGCTGCCCAGCGTGAGCCGCGGGGTGCTGAGCCGGGGGCCGCACGCGGTGGGGCTGCGCGACGCCGCCGAACGGCTGACGGACGAGGTCCGGACGGCCGTCGCGGGCGCATGACCGTGCAGGTTGTCACTGCGTTGAGTGAATTCTGAACGAAAAACTCGGATGTTATGTCTGGAATGTCCTGGTCGGCGGAGGCTGACCAGGACTTTTCGTTGGTTCTCGCTGACTCGGGCCGCCCGGGCCGCTAGTCTCCGTCGAGAGCCGACGTGCACGAGTGGCGCGTCGCTCGCCTGGTGTGGGGCGCACAGCTTCCTCACCGGTCCGTATCCGACAGATCGACATCCGAGGTGACGTAGGCGTGGCTCTTCCGCCCCTTACCCCCGAACAGCGCGCAGCCGCGCTCGAAAAGGCCGCCGCGGCTCGCCGGGAGCGGGCCGAGGTCAAGAATCGACTCAAGCACTCCGGCGCCTCCCTCCACGAGGTCATCAAGCAGGGCCAGGAGAACGACGTCATCGGGAAGATGAAGGTCTCCGCCCTCCTGGAGTCCCTGCCCGGCGTGGGCAAGGTCCGCGCCAAGCAGATCATGGAGCGGCTCGGCATCTCCGAGAGCCGCCGGGTCCGGGGTCTCGGCTCCAACCAGATCGCATCCCTGGAGCGCGAGTTCGGCGGCAGCGCCGCCTGACGTTCTCGGGCACCTCCGAGAACCTGGATAATCGCTCCATGGCTGCAACATCCCGGGGGACGTCCCCCGTACCCCCGGACGTACGTCCGCGGCTGACCGTGCTCTCCGGCCCCTCCGGGGTCGGCAAGAGCACGGTCGTCGCCCATATGCGCAAGGCCCACCCCGAGGCGTGGCTCTCGGTGTCGGCGACGACCCGCAAGCCGCGCCCCGGCGAGCAGGACGGCGTCCACTACTTCTTCGTGGACAACGACGAGTTCGACAAGCTGATCGCCAACGGCGAGCTGCTGGAGTGGGCCGAGTTCGCCGGCAACCGCTACGGCACGCCGCGCCGGGCCGTGCTCGAACGCCTGGATGCCGGTGAGCCGGTGCTGCTGGAGATCGACCTCCAGGGTGCCCGGCTGGTACGGCAGTCCATGCCGGATGCCCGGCTCGTCTTCCTGGCCCCGCCGAGCTGGGAGGAGCTGGTCCGCCGGCTCACCGGCCGCGGGACCGAGTCGGCCGAGGTGATCGAGCGTCGGCTCGCCGCCGCCAAGGTCGAGCTGGCCGCCGAGTCCGAGTTCGATACGACGCTGGTCAACACCTCCGTCCAGGACGTGGCACGCGAGCTGCTAGCCTTGATGCTGGAGGCTTCCGGCCGCAGCGACGGCACGGACGGCACCGACTGAACAACCCGGGCACGTGCGGTGTACGCGGCATGTGCGACAGACGGACACGTCGGTACCGTCACCAGCGCGGAGCCTCGCGCCGTCAAAGGTTTCTTTGATCCTCACCCCCTTCGGAAGGCAGAGAGTGTCCTCTTCCATCACCACGCCCGAGGGCATCATCAACCCGCCGATTGATGAGCTCCTCGAGGCCACCGACTCGAAGTACAGCCTCGTGATCTACGCCGCCAAGCGCGCGCGCCAGATCAATGCGTACTACTCGCAGCTCGGCGAGGGCCTCCTGGAGTACGTCGGTCCGCTCGTCGACACCCACGTGCACGAGAAGCCGCTCTCGATCGCGCTCCGCGAGATCAACGCGGGCCTGCTCACCTCCGAGGCCGTCGAGGGCCCCGCGCAGTAGGCAGGAATCGCACCTCCACCACAGGCCCGGCGGCCACGACCGCCGGGCCTGTGGTGCGTCCGGGGGCGACGGCGCCGCACCCGGCGCGGTGCGGCAGCATGGGGGAGTCCGAATACGAGTGCGGGGAGACGCAGTGGACAAGCCGAAGGTCGTTCTTGGGGTCAGCGGGGGCATCGCCGCGTACAAGGCGTGCGAGCTCCTGCGCCGGTTGACCGAGTCCGGTCACGACGTACGGGTCGTCCCGACCGAGTCGGCGCTGCACTTCGTGGGCGCGGCCACCTGGTCGGCGCTCTCGGGCCACCCGGTCGCCACGGAGGTCTGGAACGACGTCCACGAGGTCCCGCACGTCCGGATCGGGCAGGGCGCGGACCTCGTCGTCGTCGCCCCCGCGACCGCGGACACGCTCGCCCGGGCCGCTCACGGCCTCGCCGACGACCTGCTCACCAACACGCTCCTCACGGCGCGCTGTCCGGTCGTCTTCGCACCCGCCATGCACACCGAGATGTGGGAGCACCCCGCCACCCGCGAGAACGTCGCCACGCTGCGCCGCCGCGGCGCCGTCGTCATCGAGCCCGCCGTCGGCCGGCTCACCGGCGTCGACACCGGCAAGGGCCGGCTGCCCGACCCCGGGGAGATCTTCGAGGTCTGCCGCCGGGTGCTGACCCGCGGCGCGGCCGAACCGGACCTGGCGGGCCGGCACGTCGTGATCAGCGCGGGAGGCACGCGCGAGCCGCTCGACCCGGTGCGCTACCTCGGCAACCGCTCCTCCGGCAAGCAGGGCTACGCCCTGGCGCGCACCGCGGTCGCCCGCGGCGCCCGGGTCACCCTGATCGAGGCCAACACCGGCCTGCCCGACCCGGCGGGCGCCGACGTCGTGAGCGTCGGCACCGCCGTCCAGCTGCGCGAGGCGGTGCTGAGGGCCGCCGCGGACGCCGACGTGGTCGTGATGGCCGCCGCGGTCGCCGACTTCCGCCCCGCCGCCTACGCGCCGGGCAAGATCAAGAAGAGGGACGGGCAGGAGCCGGAGCCCGTCGCGCTCGTTCGTAATCCGGACATCCTCGCCGAGGTCTCCGCCGGACGCGCCCGGCCGGACCAGATCGTCGTCGGTTTCGCCGCCGAGACCGACGACGTCCTCGCCAACGGCCGCGAGAAGCTCCGCCGCAAGGGCTGTGATCTCCTCGTCGTCAACGAGGTCGGCGAGCGCAGGACCTTCGGGTCCGAGGACAACGAGGCGGTGGTGCTCGGCGCCGACGGCACCGAGACACCGGTGCCCCACGGACCCAAGGAGGCCCTCGCCGACACGGTCTGGGACCTCGTGTCGCCGCGGTTGGGATGAAGATCTCGTTCCATGGTCCGGCACTCCGCGAAACCCCCGGAAAACCGGGCACGCAGGGCATGTCGGCGAGGCTGATTCCATGCCCTGACGGGCCCGTCCGGCGGCCTCGGGACTCCCAAGGAGCGAGACGCGCTGTCCGCCGGACGAAAGCGACCGATAAACTGTCCGCGGATCGTGCCGGGCGCAGCTCCCGGACGGTCCGCCAAATGATCAGCCAGCAGCCGCTGCAACCCCAGGGAGCGATGTGTCCCGCCGTCTCTTCACCTCGGAGTCCGTCACCGAGGGTCACCCCGACAAGATCGCTGACCAGATCAGCGACACGATCCTCGACGCACTGCTCCGCGAGGACCCCACCTCGCGCGTCGCCGTCGAGACCCTGATCACCACCGGTCTGGTGCACGTTGCGGGTGAGGTCACGACCAAGGCCTACGCCGACATCCCGACCCTCGTGCGCAACAAGGTCCTGGAGATCGGCTACGACTCCTCCAAGAAGGGCTTCGACGGCGCCTCCTGCGGTGTCTCGGTCTCCATCGGCGCCCAGTCGCCCGACATCGCGCAGGGCGTCGACACGGCCTACGAGGCGCGGGTCGAGGGTTCCGCCGCGGGCGGCGAGGGCGACGACCTCGACAAGCAGGGCGCCGGCGACCAGGGCCTGATGTTCGGCTACGCGTGCGACGAGACGCCCGAGCTCATGCCGCTCCCGATCCACCTCGCGCACCGGCTCTCGCGCAGGCTCTCCGAGGTCCGCAAGAACGGGACCATCCCCTACCTGCGCCCCGACGGCAAGACCCAGGTCACCATCGAGTACGACGGCGACAAGGCGGTCCGCCTCGACACGGTCGTCGTCTCCTCGCAGCACGCCAGCGACATCGACCTCGACTCGCTGCTCGCGCCCGACATCCGCGAGTTCGTCGTCGAGCACGTGCTGGCGCAGCTCGTCGAGGACGGCATCAAGCTGGACACCGACGGCTACCGGCTGCTGGTCAACCCGACCGGCCGCTTCGAGATCGGCGGCCCGATGGGCGACGCCGGTCTGACCGGCCGCAAGATCATCATCGACACGTACGGCGGCATGGCCCGCCACGGCGGCGGAGCCTTCTCCGGCAAGGACCCGTCCAAGGTCGACCGCTCGGCCGCCTACGCCATGCGCTGGGTCGCCAAGAACGTCGTCGCCGCGGGTCTCGCCGCCCGCTGCGAGGTGCAGGTCGCGTACGCGATCGGCAAGGCCGAGCCGGTCGGCCTCTTCGTCGAGACCTTCGGCACCGCCACCGTCGAGACCGAGAAGATCGAGCACGCCATCGGCGAGGTCTTCGACCTCCGCCCGGCCGCGATCATCCGCGACCTCAACCTGCTGCGTCCGATCTACGCCCAGACCGCGGCCTACGGCCACTTCGGCCGCGAGCTCCCCGACTTCACCTGGGAGCGCACGGACCGCGTGGAGGCGCTGCGCAAGGCGGCCGGTCTGTAACGACCCGGGGAACAGCCCTCAGCCGTACGCCGGGGCCCGGACACCGCACAGGGTGTCCGGGCCCCGGCGCGTGCTCCCGGCGCTCTGCCCCGGGGCGGGCTCCGACTCGGGAGGCGCTGTCCGCGGGGTCTGGTAGGAATGTGGCTGTGAGCAGCGACGACAAGCGATCCGGCGACCCCGGGCCCGGGGCCGGGGAGCAGCTCGCGCTGATCCGGGAGACGGTGCGCGGGGCGAAGGTGCCGCGGGCCAAGCCGCGGACCTGGCGCGGTGCCGCGCTCGCCGAGGAGCTGCCCGTCGCCCGGGTCCTGGTCAACAAGGGCGCGCTCCATCTCGACCAGTACTTCGACTATGCCGTGCCCGAGGAGCTCGACGCCGACGCCCGGCCCGGGGTGCGGGTGCGCGTGCGGTTCGGCGCCGGTTCCCGCCACGTGCGCGGCGGACGGCGCGAGGGCGGGGGACTGATCGACGGCTTCCTCGTCGAGCGGCTCGCCGAATCCGACTACCCGGGGGCGCTCGCCGCGCTCGCCTACGTCGTGTCGCCCGAGCCGGTGCTGAGCCCGGAACTGCTCGCGCTCGCGCGCGCCGTCGCCGACCGGTACGCGGGCAGTCTCGCCGACGTGCTGCAACTGGCCGTGCCGCCCCGCAACGGCAGGGCCGAGTCCAAGCCCTCGCCCGCGCCCCTGCCCCCGCCGCCCCCGCCGCGGCCGGGCAGCTGGGAGCGGTACCCGCAGGGGCCCGCGTTCCTGCGGGCCCTGGCCGAGGGCGGCGCGCCCCGGGCCGTGTGGACGGCGCTGCCCGGACCGCACTGGCCGCGCGAGATCGCCGGGGCCGTGGCCGCGACGCTCGCCTCCGGCCGGGGCGCCCTCGTCGTCGTACCGGACGGCCGGGCCGCGGGCCGGGTGGACGCGGCCCTCACCGAACTGCTCGGCGAGGGGCGCCACGCCCTGCTGACCGCCGACTCCGGGCCGGAGAAGCGCTACCGGGAGTGGCTGGCCGTGCGGCGCGGCTCGGTGCGGGCGGTGGTGGGGACGCGCGCCGCGATGTTCGCGCCGGTCGCGAACCTGGGCCTGGTGGCCGTCTGGGACGACGGGGACTCCAGCCACAGCGACGACAACGCCCCCTTCCCGCACGTGCGGGAAGTGCTCGAACTCAGGGCGGCGCACGCGCGGTGCGCGTTCCTGCTCGGCGCCACGAGCTGCACGGTGGAGGCCGCGCAGCTGGTGGAGAGCGGCTGGGCGCTGCCGCTGGCCGCGGACCGGGAGCAGCTGCGGACCGCGGCGCCCCTGGTGCGCACCGTGGGCGACGGGGAACTGGCGAGGGACGGGGCCGCCCGGGCGGCCCGGCTTCCCAGCCTGGCCTGGCGGACCGTCCGTGACGGGCTGCGCGAGGGCCCCGTGCTGGTCCAGGTGCCGCGCCGGGGATACGTGCCCCGGCTGGCCTGCGAGCGCTGCCGCGAACAGGCCCGGTGCCGTCACTGCGCGGGACCGCTCCAGGCACCGGACCAGCGGGATCTCGAATGCGCCTGGTGCGGACGCGCCGAGACCGACTGGCACTGCGCCGCCTGCGGCTCCGTCCGGCTGCGGGCCCAGGTCGTCGGCGCGCGCCGGACCGCCGAGGAGCTCGGCAGGGCGTTCCCCGCCGTACCGGTCCGCACCTCGGGCCGTGACCACGTCCTGGAATCGGTGCCGGACGCGCCCGCGCTGGTCGTCAGCACCCCCGGCGCCGAACCCGTGGCCGAGGGCGGCTACGCGGCGGCGCTGCTGCTGGACGGGTGGGCGCTGGTCGGGCGTCCCGATCTGCGGGCCGGCGAGGAGGCGCTGCGGCGCTGGACGGCCGCCGCCTCGCTGGTACGGGGCCGGGCGCAGGGCGGCACGGTGGTGGTCGTCGCCGAGCCGACCCTGCGGCCCGTGCAGGCGCTGGTGCGGTGGGACCCGGTCGGGCACGCCCGCCGCGAGCTGGCGGAACGGGCGGAGCTGGGCTTTCCGCCGGTGTCGCGGATGGCGTCGGTGACCGGTTCGCCGGACGCGCTCGCCGCTTTCTTCGCCGCCGCCGAGCTGCCGCCCGAGGCCGAGGTGCTCGGCCCGGTCCCGTTCCCGCGCACCGAACCGGGCAGGCCGCGCAGGCCCGGGGACGCGCCGCCGGGAGAGCCCTGGGAGCGGGCGCTGGTGAGGGTTCCGCCGGGGAGCGGCACGGCCCTGGCGTCCGCGCTGAAGGCGGCGCAGGCGGCGCGGCTCGCGCGGGGCGGCGGCGGCCAGGTCCGGATCCGGGTGGACCCGCCGGACATCGGCTGACGGCCCGGGTCCGGAGCGGGCCGGGCGCGTCCGTCGCCGCCCGCGCACCCGGGGGCGTGGCGGTCGGGTGCGCGGGCACACGTGTGCCCGGCCCGTCGGCCCGTCCGACGCGCCGACGACCGCCACGGACGACGGGCCCGGAGCGCCGGGCACACGGCTGCCCCGCCGTGCGTCGGGCGCGGCGGGGCAGTGGACGGGGTGGTCAGCCGTTGCGCGGGCCGGGGAAGACCCCGGGGCGCAGGTCCTCGCGCAGTGCCGGACGGTCCGCCGGGTGCTGCGGGGGCATGGAGCGCGCGGCGGGCACCGCCGGCAGGGGCGGGGTGCCGCCGGAGCCGGGCGCCATGGGCATCGGGCGCGGCACGGCGCCCTCCCCGGCCGGCTCGGCCGCTCCGGGCTGCCGGGCGTTGCGGCGTGCGCCGTAGCGGCGGTGGACCGCCTGCTTGGTGACCCCGAGCGCGGAGCCCACCGCGTCCCAGGAGAAACCCAGCGAACGGTCGAAGTCCACCGCCGCGGTGACCAGGGTCTCTACGCTGTCGCGCAGTTCCTGGGCCAGCCTGACGGTGGGGGCCGGGGCCCTGCCGTAGACGACGAAGCCCGTGGACGGGCCGGAGCGGCGCGGTCGGTAGACGTTGCCCAGTTGGGCGGTGAGCGTGCGCAGCGCGTCCACCTGCCGCCGGACCCGCTCGATGTCCCGCACCAACAGATGCAGGCTGGCCCGCGCTTGGGCGTCGTGGGTTGCGTGGTCGGCCATGAAGAAGCCTCTCGAACCGGCGTTGAAAGGGATCGGGCCGCACCGTGGCGGCCCGCTTCGGTCAATCTCTCTTGACCAACGCGACAGTCGGTGATCTGGTCACGTGCGGGGGCGCGAGCGCATCCCCGAGGGGCGCGCGGTGACGCGTACGCCCCCCGAGCACCCGGCCCATAGACTTGGGGGCCGACCGGCGGACCGGAGCGGCGTCGTCCCACCGCGCCGGTCGGCCCCCCGCGTCGCAGTTCACCGTACGTTCCGGCCCGAGAGGCAGTCAGCCACCCATGAAGCTCGTCTTCGCAGGCACCCCCGAGGTTGCCGTACCCGCCCTGGACGCCCTGATCGCCTCCGACCGGCACGAGGTGGCGGCCGTCGTCACCCGGCCCGACGCACCGGCCGGGCGGGGCCGCCGACTGGTCGCCAGCCCCGTCGCGGAGCGTGCCGAGGAGGCCGGGATCGAGGTGCTCAAGCCCGCCAGGCCGCGCGACGAGGACTTCCTGGCGCGGCTGCGGGAGATCGCTCCGGACTGCTGCCCGGTCGTCGCCTACGGGGCGCTGCTGCCCAGGACCGCGCTCGACGTGCCCGCCCACGGCTGGGTCAACCTCCACTTCTCGCTGCTGCCCGCCTGGCGCGGCGCGGCCCCCGTCCAGCACGCGGTCATGGCCGGGGACGAGGTGACCGGGGCGTCGACCTTCCTGATCGAGGAGGGGCTGGACTCCGGTCCGGTGTACGGCGTCCTCACCGAGGAGGTGCGTCCCACCGACACCAGCGGCGACCTGCTCACCCGCCTGGCGTTCGCCGGGTCGGGGCTGCTCGTGGCGACCATGGACGGCATCGAGGACGGCACGCTGCACGCGGTGCCCCAGCCCGCCGACGGCGTGACCCTCGCCCCGAAGATCACCGCCGAGGACGCCCGGGTGCGGTGGTCCGAGCCCGCCCTGCGGGTCGACCGGGTGGTGCGCGGCTGCACCCCCGCTCCCGGCGCGTGGACGGTGTTCCGCGGCGAACGCCTGAAACTGGTCCAGGTGACCCCGGTGACGGACCGCGCGGACCTGGCGCCCGGCGAGCTGTCGGCGGCGAAGAACAACGTGTACGTCGGCACCGGGTCGCACGCCGTCGAACTGCTCTGGGTCCAGCCGCAGGGCAAGAAGCCGATGAGGGCCGCGGACTGGGCCCGCGGGGTGCGGATCGTCCACGGCGAGCTGCTGGGGGCCTGAGAGCCCGTCGGGTGACGCCCCCGAGGGCCCCGGGGGCCGGGCGCGGCGACGTAGGCTTGGGGGGTTCGTCCCCTCACCACCAGCGGAGCACCTTTCACGTGAACGACCAGCAGCGTCGCCGTCCCGCCAAGCCGCATCGCCGTCCGAAGAAGGACCCCGTCCGGTTCCTCGCCTTCGAGGCGCTCAGGGCCGTCGACGAACGCGACGCGTACGCCAACCTCGTCCTGCCCCCGCTGCTGAAGAAGGCCCGCGCCGCGGGTGACTTCGACAACCGGGACGCGGCGCTGGCGACCGAGCTGGTCTACGGGACGCTGCGCCGCCAGGGGACGTACGACGCGATCGTCGCGGCCTGCATCGACCGGCCGCTGCGCGAGGTCGACCCGCCGGTCCTCGACGTGCTCGACATGGGCGTGCACCAGTTGCTCGGCACCCGCATCCCCACCCACGCCGCGGTCTCCGCCAGTGTGGAACTGGCCCGGGTGGTGCTCGGCGAGGGGCGGGCCAAGTTCGTCAACGCCGTGCTGCGGAAGGTCGCCGCGGACGACCTCGACGGCTGGCTGGAGCGTGTCGCCCCGCCGTACGACGAGGACCCCGAGGACCACCTCGCGGTCGTGCACTCGCATCCCCGCTGGGTCGTCTCCGCCCTCTGGGACGCGCTGGGCGGCGGCCGGGCCGGGATCGAGAACCTCCTGGAGGCGGACAACGAACGGCCCGAGGTCACGCTCGTCGCCCGCCCCGGCCGGTCCACGACCGAGGAACTCCTCACCGCCCTCGGCGAGGAGAACGGCCTGCCCGGCCGCTGGTCGCCCTACGCCGTGCGGATGGCCGAGGGCGGCGAGCCCGGCGTCCTGGAGGCGGTGCGGGAAGGGCGCGCCGGGGTCCAGGACGAAGGCAGCCAGCTGGTGGCCGCGGCCCTCGCCCACGCCCCCCTGGAGGGCCGTGACTCCCGGTGGCTCGACGGCTGCGCGGGGCCGGGGGGCAAGGCCGCCCTGCTCGCTGCGCTGGCCGCCGGACGCGGGGCCGCCCTGCTCGCCGCCGAGAAGCAGCCGCACCGGGCCCGCCTGGTCGAGCGCGCGCTGGCCGGCAACCCCGGCCCGTACCAGGTGGTCACCGCCGACGGCACCCGCCCGCCGTGGCGTCCGGGCACCTTCGACCGGATCCTGATGGACGTGCCGTGCTCCGGACTGGGCGCGCTGCGGCGCCGTCCGGAGGCGCGCTGGCGGCGTCGGCCGGAGGACCTGGAGGGTTTCGCGCCGCTGCAACGCGGTCTGCTGCGCGAGGCGTTGGCGGCGGTACGGGTCGGCGGCGTCGTCGGCTACGCGACCTGCTCGCCGCATCTCGCGGAGACCCGGGTCGTCGTCGAGGACGTGCTCAGGGGGCGCGGCGGCAGGCCGGCCGAGGCGGAATGGATCGACGCCCGCCCGCTGATGCCGGGAGTGCCCGCGCTCGGGGACGGACCCGACGTCCAGCTGTGGCCGCATCTGCACGGCACGGACGCGATGTACCTGGCGCTGCTGCGGCGCACCGGCTGACGACGCAGCGGGCGTAGGGAGCGCCGCGCGACGTCCCGGCCGACCGGCCGTCGTTCACGGGCCGCCCGGGGTCCGCGTGCGACGGCCGAAACGTCCGGATCGGGCGGATGGTGCGGCCCGGATCCCGCGAACTGTAACGATCCCGTGAGGCTTTGGCCCGCGCAGGGGCGGGGAACCGGTGCGGAGCATGGCAGGCTTGGCACATGGCCCAGATCAACCCCAGCATCCTGTCCGCCGATTTCGCCCGCCTCGCCGAGGAGGCGAAGGCGGTCGAAGGCGCCGACTGGCTCCACGTCGACGTGATGGACAACCACTTCGTCCCCAACCTGACCCTCGGTGTGCCGATCGTGGAAGCGCTCAGCCGGGCCACGGGCACCCCGCTGGACTGCCATCTGATGATCGAGGACGCGGACCGCTGGGCGCCGCAGTACGTCGAGGCGGGAGCCGGATCCGTCACCTTCCACGCGGAGGCCGCCGCCGCCCCCGTGCGGCTGGCGCGGGAGATCCGGGCCAAGGGCGCCCGCGCCTCCATGGCGCTCAAGCCCGCGACGCCCATCGAGCCGTACGAGGACCTGCTCCCCGAGCTCGACATGCTGCTGATCATGACGGTGGAGCCGGGCTTCGGCGGCCAGGCGTTCCTGGACATCATGCTGCCGAAGATCCGCCGCACCCGTGAGCTGATCTCCAAGCACGGGCTCGAACTCTGGCTCCAGGTCGACGGTGGCGTCTCCGGGTCCACCATCGAGCAGTGCGCCGAGGCCGGGGCGGACGTCTTCGTCGCCGGCTCGGCGGTCTACGGGGCCGAGGACCCCGCCGAGGCGGTGCGCGCCCTGCGCGCCCAGGCCGACGAGGCCACCGCCTCGGCCGCCTGGGCCTGCCGCCACTGACACCGAACCACGGCCGGAACGCGCTCCGGCCCCGAACGGAAGTCGGCCCGACCAAGGGCGGATGAACGCGGTCCGACGGGACCGATCAGGGATCGCCGGATCTGACAGGATGAACGGCGTATCGAGAGTGTGAACAGCAGTGAGGAGATCGCGGTGTCTGCAATGTCGGCGGGACGGTCCGCCCTGCGGATGGGGCCCGCGGAGCTGGTGCAGGCGGCGGCCATGGCCCGCCGCTTCTACCTCGAAGGAAAGTCGAAGATCCAGATCGCCGAGGAGTTCGGTGTCAGCCGCTTCAAGGTGGCCCGGGTCCTGGAGACGGCGCTCGAACGCGACCTCGTGCGCATCGAGATCCGTGTCCCCGCCGAGCTGGACGCCGAGCGTTCCGACGCGCTCCGGGCCCGTTACGGGCTGCGTCACGCGGTGGTCGTCGAATCGCCCGCGGAGGAGCCCGACGACGCACCCGACCCGGAGAACCTGGGGGAGGTCGCGGCCGATCTGCTCGGCGAACTGGTGACCGAGGGCGATGTGCTCGGTCTCGCCTGGGGCCGGTCCACGATCCACATGGCCGCCGCCCTCGACCGGCTGCCCCCGTGCACCGTCGTGCAGCTCACCGGTGTGTACGACGCGGGGACGGCCGAACGCGGCTCGGTCGAGGCGGTCCGCCGCGCCGCCCAGGTGGCGGGCGGCGAGGCCCACCCCATCTATGCGCCGATGCTGCTCCCCGATTCGGCCACGGCCGCCGCGCTGCGCCATCAGACGGGCATCGCCCGCGCCTTCGACTACTTCGACAAGGTGACGGTCGCCGCGGTGTCCATCGGCTCCTGGGAGCCGGGCATCTCCACGGTCCACGACATGCTCACGGACGAGGAGCGCGCCCACTACGCCTCGCTCGGTGTCGCGGCGGAGATGTCCGCGCACCTCTTCGACACGGAGGGGCGCCGGGTCGGCCGGGACCTGGGGGAGCGGTGCATCACGGTCGAGGCCGACCGCCTGCGCCGGATCCCGGAAGTGGTCGCGATCGCGGGCGGCCGGCGCAAGGCCGCCGCGATCGGGGCGGTGCTGCGGTCCGGTCTGGTCACCAGCCTGGTGACGGACACGGCGGCGGCCGAGTACCTGCTGACCGAGTCGGCGGCGCCGAGGCGCCCGGCCCTGGAACGGGCCGACCCGGACGGGGCCTGAGCGGGGGACGGGGCAGGAACGGTGCGGCCGGGCGGCCGCGGGCGGTGTCGACGGCCGTCCGCGCCGCCCGCGGCCGGCCGCCGCATCCGTGCCGCGTCATGAACGGCGGCGTCCGTACGACGGCGGGAACGGCGTCCGTGCCGCGCGGGAACGGCGTCCGTGCCGCGGACCGTCCTGACGGTCCGCGGGCGGAGTGCGAGGTGTCAGTCCCGGGCGACGCCCAGGACCGTCGCCTCCAGGTATTCCTCCGGTTCCTCGTACTGGCCCACGTCCGCCGGGTTGTAGCGGGGGGTCTGGCGCGACCAGTCCAGATTGCCGCGCATCCAGCTCCGCATCCCGTCCAGGTACGGCAGGAGCATCCCGGACAGCTGCGGGTAGGAGCTCAGCAGCTCGGCCTCGGCGGCGAGGAACCGCCGGGTCTCCCTGTCGGTCTCGGCGCAGACGTGCTCCAGCGCCTCCCGCTTTCCGTATCCGCGGTGGTGCCGGACCAGATGGACGAGGTTGTGGATCTCGCCGAGGACCTGTTCCTTCTCGTACGAGTACACGTCGTTGGCCCAGCACACGACGTTGCACGAGGCTTCCAGGGCGGTGATGAACCGGGAGTCGTTGTGGATCGACTCGGGGGCCTCGATCCCGGCGACGATCTCTATGAGATCCATGCACACGTGGATCGCGCCCGTGTGGCGCCGCTTGGCGATGTACGTCTCCTCGGACGGCACCACACCGTCCGCGCGGTTCCCGGCCTCCCAGGTGGTGGTTGTCATGAGGTACTCGGTCAGGTGCCAGCCGAACCGGGCGCGCCAGTGCGCGGCGGCATCCGGGGTCGTGCGTTCCCACAGGTCGACCAGGGCGACCACGGCGGCGGGAAGCTCCTCGTCCGGCGCGGTCCCCGTGCCCTTGCCCTCGATCACGGACCTCATCACGGCCACCACGTCGCGCACCCGCTCGGGGCTGCGGCCCAGGTGGCCGTCGTCGAGCTGGTCGTCGACGAGGAACAGCCACACGAACCAGTCGGCGACGAGGTCGAGCCTCTCGGCGTCGGCGGTCGGATACACCATGCCGACGAAGGCCCCGAAGTCCGCCTGATCGAAGCGCTCCCTGGCCGAATCCCGGTGTACCAGACCGGTGTTGCGGATCCAGGTGTCGAGATGGACCCGGGTGTGTGGGACGTGCGGGTTGGTGCGCTGGGGGAACGGGCAGTAGATGTCCGGCAGTTCACTGTCCACGGTGGGTCCTTGATCCTCTCCGGTCGTACCTCTGACGGAGGTTGTGACTCCTCCGCATCCTCCTCCGGGCGTCGTGGTGACCCACGGGACCTGCGGGTTTTGAAGCTACCCGACCGCTTGTGGCCAGGTCCAGGGATGATGATCGTGAATGATTCCGAATGCCGCGGGGCATGATGCGAGGACGGCCGGGTGCGTGGCGCGACCGAGGAGGGGTCCGTTCGCCCGGGGTTCCCGCGCGTCCTCATTGGAGGAACGTACGAGCGCCGGTGCTTTTTGCTGTGCCTTCGTGAACGCGACCTGCGCCGTTTCGTATGAAAAAATGAGCATCATGCGCTTTCTTGAGCCCGGCACCGGTCGCTACACGGAGTCCCCCTCGGTTCCGTACGACCTCACGTACGACGACGTCTTCATGGTCCCGGGGCGTTCGGCGGTCGGTTCCCGCCAGGGAGTCGATCTCTCCTCGCCCGACGGCACCGGCACCACCATCCCACTGGTCGTGGCGAACATGACGGCCATCGCGGGCCGCCGGATGGCCGAAACGGTCGCCCGCCGCGGCGGGCTCGTCGTCATCCCGCAGGACATCCCGATCGACGTGGTCACCGATGTCGTCTCCTGGGTGAAGAAGCGCCATCTGGTGCTGGACACGCCGATCGTGCTGACGCCCGGCCAGACGGTGGCCGACGCGCTGTTCCTGCTGCCGAAGCGCGCGCACGGCGCCGGCGTCGTCGTGGACGAGGATCACCGGCCCGTCGGTGTCGTCACCGACCACGACCTGGGCGGTGTCGACCGCTTCACCCAGCTCTCCGAGGTCATGTCCAGGGACCTGATGCTGCTCGACGCGGACATCGCGCCGCGCGACGCGTTCCACGAACTCGACGGTGCCCACCGCAAGTTGGCTCCCGCGGTCGACGCGGACGGCCGGCTCGTCGGCATCCTCACCCGCAAGGGCGCGCTGCGCGCCACGCTGTACACCCCGGCCACCGACGCCGCGGGCCGGCTGCGGATCGCCGCCGCGGTCGGGATCAACGGCGATGTCGCGGGCAAGGCCAAGCAGTTGCTCGACGCGGGCGTCGACACGCTCGTGGTGGACACCGCGCACGGCCATCAGGAGTCCATGATCGGCGCCGTCCGCGCGGTCCGGGCGCTCGACCCGAGGGTGCCGCTCGTCGCGGGCAACGTCGTCGCCGCCGCGGGGGTGCGCGACCTCGTCGAGGCGGGTGCGGACATCGTCAAGGTCGGTGTGGGACCGGGCGCCATGTGCACCACCCGGATGATGACGGGTGTGGGCCGGCCGCAGTTCTCCGCGGTCCTCGAATGTGCCGCCGAGGCGAAGAAGTACGGCAAGCACGTGTGGGCCGACGGTGGCGTCCGGCACCCGCGCGATGTCGCGATGGCGCTCGCGGCGGGTGCCTCGAACGTGATGATCGGGTCGTGGTTCGCCGGTACGTACGAGTCGCCCGGCGACCTCCAGCAGTCCGCCGACGGGCGCTTCTACAAGGAGTCCTTCGGCATGGCGTCCGCGCGCGCCGTGAAGAACCGCACCTCGGACGAGTCGGCGTACGACCGGGCCCGCAAGGGGCTCTTCGAGGAGGGCATCTCCACCTCGCGGATGTTCCTCGACGCGGCCCGGCCCGGTGTGGAGGACCTGATCGACTCGATCATCGCGGGCGTCCGTTCCTCCTGCACCTACGCCGGTGCGGCGTCGCTGGAGGAGTTCACCGAGAAGGCGGTCGTCGGGGTGCAGAGCGCCGCCGGGTACGCCGAGGGCAAGCCGCTGCACGCCAGCTGGAGTTGATCCCGCTGCCGCCATGATGCGGTTCACCGGCGGGAGTTGATCCCGCCGCCCGGCGCGGTGATGCCGCAGCCGATCCCGCGCCCGTCACAACACCTTTGCCCCTCACGGCCGTTCGCGCCGTGAGGGGCAACCGCATTCCCGCCCGGGAACGGGGCACGGTTGTCCGATTACGGTGCCTGGGTGGCCTGAGCCACGGCCCAACTTCCCCGGAGCCTCAGTAGTATGAACGGCAATCAGCTGCCCGGCTCTCTCTGCGGTAAGGGATCTCATGTCCTTCTTCACTGACCTGGCCCATCAGTACATCGACGGAGAGTGGAGGCCGGGCAAGGGATCCTGGGACATCATCGACTTCAACCCGTACAACGGGGAGAAGCTCGCCTCGATCACGGTCGCCACGGCCGACGAGGTGGACCAGGCGTACCGCTCGGCCGAGACCGCCCAGCACGCCTGGGGCGAGACCAACCCGTACGCCCGGCGGCAGGTGCTGGAGCGGGCACTGCGCATCGTCGAGGAGCGCGAACAGGAGATCAGCGACGCGATCGTCGCGGAACTCGGCGGCACCCGGCTGAAGGCGGCGTTCGAGCTGCATCTGGCCAAGGAGTTCCTGCGCGAGTCGATCCAGCTCGCGCTGCGGCCCGCCGGGCAGATCCTGCCCTCGCCGACCGAGGGCAAGGAGAACCGCGTCTACCGGGTGCCGGTCGGCGTCGTCGGCGTGATCAGCCCCTTCAACTTCCCGTTCCTGCTGTCGCTGAAGTCGGTCGCCCCGGCCCTGGCGCTCGGCAACGCCGTGGTGCTCAAGCCGCACCAGAACACCCCGGTCTGCGGCGGCACGCTGGTGGCGAAGGTGTTCGAGGACGCGGGGCTGCCGGCCGGGCTTCTCAACGTCGTGATCACCGATATCGCCGAGATCGGCGACGCGCTGCTGGAGCACCCCGTTCCGCAGGTCATCTCCTTCACCGGCTCGGACAAGGTGGGGCGGCACGTCGCCACGGTGTGCGCGGCCAACCTCAAGCGGGCCGTGCTGGAGCTCGGCGGGAACAGCGCACTGATCGTCCTCGACGACGCCGACCTGGACTACGCCGTGGACGCGGCCGTCTTCAGCCGCTACGTGCACCAGGGCCAGGTCTGCATGGCCGCGAACCGCATCCTGGTCGACCGGGCGGTGGAGAAGGAGTTCACCGAGAAGTTCGTCGCCAAGGTCGCGTCGCTGCCGGTCGGTGACCCCGCGGCGCCGGACACCGTGATCGGCCCGCTGATCAACGCCACCCAGGCCGAGGCGATCACCTCGCTCGTCGACCAGGCGGTGGAGGACGGGGCCACCGCCCTGCTGCACGGTCGGGCCGAGGGCAACCTGGTGAGCCCGTCCGTGCTGACCGGCCTGCCCGCCGATGCCCCCGTCCTGTCCGAGGAACTGTTCGGACCGGTCGCGCTCGTCGTGCCGTTCGACGGCGAGGACGAAGCGGTGCGGATCGCCAACGACACCCCGTACGGGCTCAGCGGCGCGGTGCACACCGGCAACATCGAGCGCGGTGTGCGCGTCGGGCAGCGCATCCACACCGGAATGATCCACATCAACGACGGCACGGTCCACGACGAGCCCATCGTCCCCTTCGGCGGTGAGAAGAGCTCCGGCCTCGGCCGGCTGAACGGCGACTCCATGGTCGAGGCGTTCACCACGCAGAAGTGGATCTCGGTGCAGTACGGCCGCTCGCGCTTCCCCTTCTGACGGGGTCGCGCCCGCGACGCGGTTCCCTTCCCCACCGCCCCGCCGGGTGCGCCCGGCGGGGCGGTGGCGTGTTCTACTTCGGGGGCGGCCCGCGCCGCCCCCGAACCGGCCATCGCAGAGAAGTGAACCGCCCGACGTGCGCCTGAACGACCTCGACGAACGCATCGTCCACGCCCTCGCCGAAGACGCCCGGCGCTCCTACGCGGACATCGGCGCGCTCGTCGGTCTCTCCGCCCCCGCGGTGAAACGCCGCGTGGACCGGCTGCGCGCCGAAGGGGCGATCACCGGGTTCACGGTGCGGGTCGACCCGGCGGCGCTGGGATGGCAGACCGAGGGCTACATCGAGATCTACTGCAGCCGCAACACCTCCCCGGAGGCGATCAAGCAGGGGCTGGAGCGCTATCCGGAGGTCGCGTCGGCGTCCACGGTGACGGGCGAGGCCGACGCGCTGGTGCAGGTCTTCGCCGCGGACATGCGTCACTTCGAGCAGGTGCTGGAACGGATCGCGGGCGAGCCGTACGTGGAGCGGACCAAGTCCGTGCTGGTGCTGTCGCCATTGCTGCGCCGGTACACGTCGGGGCCGCCGCAGTAGGCGCGGTGCGCCGGGAGGACCCGGGCCGACCCCGCCCGGGCGGACCGGCTGAGACCTGCGTCACCCTTCTGACCTGGGACGACGCCCGGCGCAATGAATCGCCGCAGCGGGCCCGTGACGCGCAATGGATCGACGGTGGATGCGCAACGGTCGCGCCTTGTCCGCCCCGAGCGGCGGACCGTACCGTCGATACGTCCCGCCCCGCCCCCATCGCCCGAGGTCAGACATGCCGTCGCTGCGCACCGCCCTGCTCCAGAGCTCCGGACGCCCCGGGCACGTGGACACGAACCTCGCGGCGCTCGACGAAGCGGCGCGGCGGGCGGCGGACGCCGGGGCCCGGCTCATGGTCTGCCCCGAACTGTTCCTGACCGGGTACGCGATCGGTGCCGACGTGGCCCGGCTGGCCGAACCGGCCGACGGGCCGTCCGCCGGGGCCGTCGCAAAGATCGCGGCCCGGCACGGGCTCGCGGTCCTGTACGGATGCCCGGAGCGCGACGGCGAGCGGATCTTCAACACCGCACGGCTCGTCGGCCCGGACGGGGCGGCGCTCGCGAACTACCGCAAGACCCATCTCTTCGGCGACTTCGAGCAGGAGTGGTTCACCCCGGGCGAGCACCCCGTCGTGCAGGCCGAACTGGACGGCGTCCGCGTCGGGATCCTGATCTGCTACGACGTCGAGTTCCCGGAGAACGTCCGCGCACACGCCCTCGCCGGCACCGAGCTGCTGCTGGTGCCCACCGCGCTCATGCACCCGTACCAGTTCGTCGCCGAATCGCTCGTCCCGGTACGGGCCTTCGAGAGCCAGATGTACGTGGCCTATGCCGACCGCACGGGCCCGGAGGGCGCGTTCGAGTTCGTCGGGCTGAGCTGTCTGGCCGGCCCCGACGGCACCGTCCGCGCCCGCGCCGGACGCGGCGAGGAACTGATCATTGGCGACGTCGACCCCGCGCTCCTGGGCGCGTCGCGCGAGGCCAACCCGTATCTGCGCGACCGCCGCCCCGGCCTGTACGGCTCCCTCGCCTGAGCCCGGGCCCGCCACCCCTTCCGTTCCACCGTCTCGTTCCACCGCTCTCGTTCCCGCGCAAGGAGTCCGTACCCCATGACGTCCACGGTGCCCAACGCCGCCCAGCACACCGAGGCGGCCGAGCCCATCACCATGTTCGGGCCGGACTTCCCGTACGCGTACGACGACTATCTGGCGCATCCCGCGGGGCTCGGGCAGATCCCGGCGACCGAGCACGGCACCGAGGTCGCCGTCATCGGCGGCGGGCTGTCCGGCATCGTCGCCGCGTACGAGCTGATGAAGATGGGCCTGCGGCCCGTCGTGTACGAGGCCGACCGGATCGGCGGCCGACTGCGCACCGTCGGCTTCGACGGCTGCTCCGCCGCGGGCGGAGGAGGGGAACTCACCGCGGAGATGGGCGCGATGCGCTTCCCGCCCTCCTCCACCGCGCTCCAGCATTACATCGACCTGGTCGGCCTGGAGACCAGGCCGTTCCCCAACCCGCTCGCCCCGGCCACCCCGTCGACCGTCGTCGACCTCAAGGGCGAGTCGCACTACGCGCGGACCATCGACGACCTGCCGCAGGTGTACCGGGACGTGATGGACGCCTGGAACCGGTGCCTGGAGGAGGAGGCCGACTTCTCGGACATGAACCGCGCGATGCGCGAACGCGACGTGCCGCGCGTCCGGGAGCTCTGGTCGAGGCTCGTCCACCGGCTCGACAACCAGACCTTCTACGGCTTCCTCTGCGACTCCGACGCCTTCAGGTCGTTCAAGCACCGGGAGATCTTCGGCCAGGTCGGTTTCGGCACCGGAGGATGGGACACCGACTTCCCCAACTCCATCCTGGAGATCCTGCGCGTCGTCTACACCGAGGCGGACGACCACCACCGCTCCATCGTCGGCGGCAGCCAGCAACTCCCGCTGCGGCTCTGGGAACGCGAACCGCGCAAGATCGTCCACTGGCCGCTGGGCACCTCGCTGTCCTCGCTGCACGGCGGCGAACCGCGCCCCGCCGTCACCCGGCTGCACCGTACCGCCGGCAACCGGATCACCGTCACCGACGCCGCCGGCGACATCCGCACCTATCCGGCAGTGATCTTCACCGGACAGTCCTGGCTGTTGCTCTCGAAGATCGACTGCGACGACGC
>NZ_LIXJ01000016.1:0-1502 GCF_001905795.1 Streptomyces sp. CB01580 | reverse complement strand
CGACCACTGGACGGCGATGGAGCGCACCCACTACATGGAGTCGTCCAAGCTGTTCGTCCCCGTCGACCGGCCGTTCTGGCGGGACGAGGCCGTCGACGACAAGGGGGTGCCGACCGGGCGGGACCGCATGTCGATGACGCTCACCGACCGGATGACCCGGGGGACGTACCTCCTGGACGACGGCCCCGACCGGCCCGCCGTCATCTGTCTCTCGTACACCTGGTGCGACGACAGCCTGAAGTGGCTGCCGCTCTCCGCGAACGAGCGCATGGAGGTCATGCTGAAGTCGCTCGGCGAGATCTACCCGGACGTCGACATCAGGAAGCACATCATCGGCAACCCGGTGACCGTCTCGTGGGAGAACGAGCCGTACTTCATGGGCGCGTTCAAGGCCAACCTGCCGGGCCACTACCGGTACCAGCGACGGCTGTTCACCCACTTCATGCAGGACCGGCTGCCCGCCGACCGGCGCGGCATCTTCCTCGCGGGCGACGACATCTCCTGGACGGCCGGATGGGCAGAGGGCGCCGTGCAGACCGCACTCAACGCCGTCTGGGGTGTGATGGCCCGGTTCGGCGGCGCGACCGACCCGACCAACCCCGGCCCCGGCGACGTATTCGACGACATCGCCCCGGTCGAACTCCCCGAGGACTGAGGGGCGTTCGGGCCGGGACGGGCGCCGGGGGGAGGGCGCGGCCCCGATCCGACGGGGGGCGGGGCCGCGCCCGGCCGATCGGGGTCAGGCGGGGCGGCAGACGCTGCGCTGGCGTCCCAGTCCCGAGATCTCGACCTCCATCACGTCGTCCGGCCCCAGGTACGGGAAGCGGCCGGACAGCGCCACGCCCTGCGGGGTGCCTGTGTTGACGATGTCACCCGGCTCCAGCACCAGGTACTGCGACAGGTGGTGCACCAGGTGCGCCACACTGAAGATCATGTCCGCGGTGCTGGAGTCCTGCCGCGGCTCGCCGTTGACGAAGCTGCGCAGCCGCAGCCGCTGCGGGTCGCCGACCTCGTCGGCCGTCACCAGCACCGGGCCCAGCGGATTGAACGTGGCGCAGCTCTTGCCCTTGGACCACTGCCCGCCCGACTCCTCCAGCTGGAAGGCGCGTTCGGACACGTCGTTGCTGACGGCGTAGCCCGCGATGTGCGCGGCGGCGTCGGCGGGGGAGTCCAGGTACGAGGCGCGGCGGCCGATGACGACGGCCAGCTCCACCTCCCAGTCGGTCTTCTTCGAACCGCGCGGGATCAGCACGTCGTCGTACGGGCCGACGACCGTGTTCGGCGACTTGTAGAAGAGGATCGGCTGCTCGGGCGGCTCGCTGCCGGACTCCGCCGCGTGCGCCGCGTAGTTCTGGCCGATGCAGAGCAGCGCGGAGGGACGGGCCACGGGGGCGCCGATCCGCTCGCCGGTGATGTCGATCTCGGGGAGCGCGGGCTCGGCGGGGACGAGGTGCGGATTGTCCGCGAGCGCGGCGAGGAACGCGCCGTCGATGTCGTCGGTG
>NZ_LIXJ01000015.1 GCF_001905795.1 Streptomyces sp. CB01580 | reverse complement strand
AACCAGATCACGAGACACTAGCAATGTGCCGAATTTCCGGCCGGGGCGAGCGGCGGGAGCGGAGAGCCGGGCGGGCGGGGGAGGGAGTCCGGAAGCTGTCAGTGGTGCATGGGATGCTGGACGGCGATGGCCACCAGAAGGAATTCCACCGACGACCCGCTCGCCCCCCTCACGCTCGCCGTGGGCCAGGAGGACCTGCTCCTCGACCGCGCCGTGCAGCAGGTGGTGGCGGCGGCCCGGGCCTCCGACCCCGACACGGATGTCCGCGACCTCACCTCCGACCAGCTCCAGCCCGGCACCCTGGCCGAGCTGACGAGCCCCTCGCTCTTCGCGGAGCGCAAGGTGGTGATCGTGCGCAACGCGCAGGACCTCTCCGCCGACACGGTCAAGGACGTCAAGGCGTATCTCGGCGATCCGGTCGAGGAGATCACCCTTGTGCTCCTGCACGCGGGCGGCGCCAAGGGCAAGGGCCTGCTGGACGCGGCGCGCAAGGCGGGCGCACGGGAGGTCGCCTGCCCGAAGACGACCAAGCCGGCCGAGCGGCTCTCGTTCGTACGGTCCGAGTTCCGGGCGCTGGGGCGCTCGGCTACGCCCGAGGCGTGCCAGGCGCTGGTCGACTCCATCGGCAGCGATCTGCGGGAGCTGGCGAGCGCGGTCTCGCAGCTCGTCGCGGATGTCGAGGGCACCATCGACGAGGCGGTCGTCGCCCGTTACTACACGGGCCGTGCCGAGGCGTCGAGCTTCACGGTCGCCGACCGTGCGGTGGAGGGCCGGGCGGCGGAGGCGTTGGAGGCCTTGCGCTGGTCGCTGTCGACCGGGGTGGCGCCGGTGCTGATCACGAGTGCGCTGGCGCAAGGCGTACGGGCGATCGGCAAGCTGTCCTCGGCCCGCGGCGGGCGGCCCGCCGACCTCGCCCGTGAGCTGGGGATGCCGCCGTGGAAGATCGACCGGGTGCGGCAGCAGATGCGTGGCTGGACACCCGACGGGGTGGCCCTCGCCCTGCGGGCGGTCGCGGAGGCCGACGCGGGGGTCAAGGGCGGCGGAGACGATCCGGAGTACGCCCTGGAGAAGGCCGTGGTCGCGATCGCGCGGGCGGCGCGGTCGGGGCGGTCGGGGCGGTAGCGGCTGTAGGGGCGGCGGGGGCGGTAGGGCCTGTCCGGCGGACCAGGGCCGGACACGCCCTACCGCGGCCCTGATCCGCCGGACAGCCCTGGCCCCGGCCTCGGCCCTGATCCGCCGGACAGGCCGCGGCCCCGGGCCTTCAGGGCCCGCAGGAACGCCTATGCCGAAGCCCCCGCCCCCCGAACGCCTACGCCGAAGGCCCCGGCCTCCCCGTAACGCGTACGCCGAAGGCCCCGGTCTCGCTCTGGGGAGAGCTGAGACCGGGGCCTTCGGTTCACGCTTGGTGCGCCGCACCCGCGTGGCGAACGCAGGTTCGGTGTGCGGCGCGGGGTGCCGGTCAGGAACGGGAGAGAGGGCCCGCGAGGTCCGTCCCGGCGATCACATCAGAATGCTCAGCCCTGGAGGGAGGCAACCTTGGAGGCCAGCGCCGACTTCTTGTTGGCGGCAGCGTTCTTGTGGATGACACCCTTCGAGACGGCCTTGTCGAGCGCACGGGAGGCGTCGCGAGCGGCCGTGGTGGCCTTCTCGACGTCACCGGCGGCGACGGCCTCACGGGCCTTGCGGATAGCGGTCTTGAGCGAGGACTTGACGGCCTTGTTGCGCAGGCGCGCCTTCTCGTTCGTCTTGTTCCGCTTGATCTGGGACTTGATGTTCGCCACGAAAGAGCCTTTTCAGGTTCGTTGGATCTTCGATGTGTGCCCCGTGGCCCGGGAGAGTCGCGAAGCACAGCTGTCAACGGTACCAGCCGCGCTCCGACCGGCCCAAACCGGTCTCCGCCCCGCAACCATGGGACGATGGAAGCTACGTATCGATCCGACCGAACCGACATCGACCCGAGACACGGCGTTCGGCGTCTCAAGAATCAGGACCCTGCGTGCCCGCGACTCCTACCAACGTGCCCGAGCCGAGCCGTACCGACCCGGCGCTGATCCGCAACTTCTGCATCATCGCGCACATCGACCATGGCAAGTCGACCCTTGCCGACCGGATGCTCCAGCTGACGGGCGTGGTCGACCAGCGGCAGATGCGCGCCCAGTACCTCGACCGCATGGACATCGAGCGCGAGCGCGGCATCACCATCAAGTCCCAGGCGGTCCGTCTGCCCTGGGCCCCGACCAGGGGCGAGGACCAGGGCCGCACCCACGTCCTCAACATGATCGACACCCCGGGCCACGTGGACTTCACCTACGAGGTCTCCCGTTCGCTCGCCGCCTGCGAGGGCACGATCCTGCTGGTCGACGCAGCGCAGGGGATCGAGGCCCAGACGCTGGCCAACCTCTACCTGGCGATGGAGAACGATCTCACCATCGTCCCGGTGCTCAACAAGATCGACCTCCCGGCCGCGCAGCCGGAGAAGTTCTCCGAGGAGCTGGCCAACCTCATCGGCTGCCGGCCGGAGGACGTGCTCAAGGTCTCCGCGAAGACCGGTGTCGGCGTGGACGCGCTGCTCGACCGGGTGGTCAAGGACATCCCGGCCCCGGTCGGCCGGGCCGACGCCCCCGCCCGCGCGATGATCTTCGACTCGGTCTACGACTCGTACCGCGGCGTGGTCACGTACGTCCGTGTCGTCGACGGCCAGCTCAACAAGCGCGAGCGGATCCGGATGATGTCCACCGGCGCCACCCACGAGCTGCTGGAGATCGGGGTCTCCTCCCCGGAGATGACCGCGGCCGACGGCCTCGGCGTCGGTGAGGTGGGATACCTCATCACCGGTGTGAAGGACGTCCGGCAGTCCAAGGTCGGTGACACGATCACCTCCCTGAGCAAGGGCGCGGACGAGCCGCTGGGCGGTTACAAGGACCCCAAGCCGATGGTGTTCTCGGGGCTGTACCCGCTGGACGGCTCGGACTACCCGGACCTGCGCGAGGCGCTCGACAAGCTCCAGCTCAACGACGCCGCCCTCGTGTACGAGCCGGAGACCTCCGCCGCGCTCGGCTTCGGTTTCCGCGTCGGCTTCCTCGGGCTGCTCCACCTCGACGTGATCCGCGAGCGCCTGGAGCGCGAGTTCGGTCTCGAACTCATCGCCACCGCGCCCAACGTGGTCTACCGCGTCGAGATGGAGGACGGCACCGAGCACACCGTCACCAACCCGAGCGAATTCCCCGAGGGCAAGATCGACCGGGTGCACGAGCCCGTCGTGCGCGCCACGATCCTCGCGCCCAGCGAGTTCATCGGCGCGATCATGGAGCTCTGCCAGAGCCGGCGCGGCGCCCTGCTCGGCATGGACTACCTCTCCGAGGACCGGGTCGAGATCCGCTACACCCTGCCGCTGGCCGAGATCGTCTTCGACTTCTTCGACCAGCTGAAGTCCAAGACGCGCGGCTACGCCTCCCTCGACTACGAGCCCACCGGCGAGCAGACCGCCCACCTCGTCAAGGTCGACATCCTGCTGCACGGCGACAAGGTCGACGCTTTCTCCGCCGTCACGCACAAGGACAAGGCGTACGCGTACGGCGTGCGGCTGGTCGCCAAGCTGCGCGAGCTGATCCCGCGGCAGAACTTCGAGGTGCCGATCCAGGCGGCCATCGGTTCCCGGGTGATCGCCCGTGAGACCGTCCGCGCCATCCGCAAGGACGTCCTCGCCAAGTGCTACGGCGGTGACATCTCCCGTAAGCGGAAGCTGCTGGAGAAGCAGAAGGAAGGCAAGAAGCGGATGAAGATGGTCGGCAGCGTGGAGGTGCCGCAGGAGGCCTTCATCGCGGTGCTGTCCACGGACGAGTCCGGCGGGGAGAGCAAGAGCAAGAAGTAGCCCCCGCCCTTCCACCCGCCCGGGGGTGGCACCCCGTGAGGCCCCGACGGGCCCCCGTGTCGCGGCGCACCGCGCGACACGGGGGCCCGTTCGTTATGAAGCGGCGGCCCCTTGCCTCTTACGCGGCGGACGCGGGCGCTCTACCCTGATCACTGCCTCGTAGTTACTCGCCAGTTAAACAAGTGGGACCGGGTGGCGCGGGGTGAGCAGCGGGGGACGGGTGTCGCGGCCGCGCGGAACGCGTCCGGCCCGCGCGGAACGCGCGCCCCATGTGCACGCGCGGTCCGGGCGGGACGACGGGCACGCGGACGCACGAAGGAACGCGGTACCGGTCCGAGGGAACGGAAACAGCAGCCCAGCAGGAAACGAACAGCTCAGCAGGAAACAAGCAGCCACACATAGCCACCAGCAGCGACCAGCAGCCGGTCGTGAAGTACTGCCGCAGGCCCGGAGGATGTCGTGAGCGACACACAGACCCAGATCGAGAACCGACCGCCCTCCGTGGCGAACCTCTTCATCGACCGCGTGGCGGCGACTCCGAACGGGGAGGCGTACCGCTACCCGGTCCCCTCGGCCACCGGCGAGGGACCCGATGACTGGAAGTCGCTGAGCTGGGCCGAGACCGCCGAGCGGGTGTACGCGATCGCGGCGGGACTCATCGACCTGGGTGTGCGGCCGGAGGAGCGGGTCGCGCTCGCCTCCAGCACCCGGGTGGAGTGGATCCTCGCCGACCTCGGCGTGATGTGCGCGGGCGCCGCCACCACCACGGTCTATCCGTCGACCAACGCGGACGAGTCGGCGTTCATCCTCTCCGACTCCGAGAGCCGGGTGCTGATCGCGGAGGACGCGGAGCAGCTGGCCAAGGCCCGCGAACGCCGCGAAGGGCTGCCGAACCTCGCCCATGTGGTCGTCGTCGACCCCGAGGACGCCGGACCCGCCGAGGGCGACCCCGAGGGCTGGGTGCTCACCCTCGCCGATCTGGAGGCCCGGGGCGCGCGGTACCTGGCCGAGCACCCCGACGCGGTCGAGAAGCGGGTCGCCTCCATCACGTCCGACCAACTGGCCACCCTGATCTACACGTCCGGCACCACCGGCCGCCCCAAGGGCGTGCGGCTGCCGCACGACAGCTGGTCGTACATGGCCAGGGCCACCGTGGCGACCGGCCTGATCACCAAGGACGACGTCCAGTACCTCTGGCTGCCGCTCGCGCACGTCTTCGGCAAGGTCCTCACCTCCGGTCAGATCGAAGTCGGTCACGTCACCGCCGTGGACGGCCGGGTCGACAAGATCATCGAGAACCTGCCGGTGGTCCAGCCGACGTACATGGCGGCCGTGCCCCGCATCTTCGAGAAGGTCTACAACGGTGTCGCCGCCAAGGCGCGGGCCGGTGGAGGGGCGAAGTACAAGATCTTCCAGTGGGCGGCAGGGGTCGCCCGCGAGTACGCGGTGGTCTCGCAGGACAACTTCCGGCGCACCGGCGCGTCCTCCGTCCCGTTCGCCCTCGGGGCCCGGCACAAGATCGCCGACACCCTCGTCTTCGCCAAGATCCGCGAGGCCTTCGGCGGCCGGCTGCGCGCCTGCATCTCCGGTTCCGCGGCGCTCGCCCCCGACATCGGCTACTTCTTCGCGGGCGCCGGCATCCACATCCTGGAGGGCTACGGCCTCACCGAGACCAGCGCCGCCTCCTTCGTCAACCCGGGCGAGGCGTACCGCACCGGCACCGTCGGCAAGCCGCTTCCCGGCACCGAGGTACGGATCGCCGACGACGGCGAGATCCTGCTGCGCGGCCCCGGCGTGATGCAGGGCTACCACGGGCAGCCGGAGAAGACCGCCGAGGTGCTGGAGGCGGACGGCTGGTTCCACACCGGGGACATCGGCGAACTGTCCGTGGACGGCTACCTCCGGATCACCGACCGCAAGAAGGACCTGATCAAGACGTCCGGCGGCAAGTACATCGCCCCGGCGGAGGTCGAGGGGCGGTTCAAGGCGGTCTGCCCGTTCGTCTCGAACATCCTGGTGCACGGCGCGAACCGCAACTACTGCACCGCCCTCATCGCGCTCGACGAGCCGACCATCCTCGGCTGGGCCGCCGAGAACGGCCTGGGCGGGAAGCCGTACGCCGAGGTGGTGGCCTCCGCGCAGGCCGTCGAGCTCATCGAGGGCTATGTGCGGCGGCTCAACGAGGGGCTGCAACGCTGGCAGACCATCAAGACGTTCCGGCTGCTGCCCCGCGATCTGGACATCGAGCACGGCGAACTGACGCCGAGTCTGAAGCTGAAGCGCCCCGTCGTCGAGCGCGAGTACAAGGACCTCATCGAGGACATGTACGTGGGGGCCCGCGAGGTGTAACCGCGCAATCTCGCCAGGGCGCGGCGGCATCCGCGGGGCGCCCGGCGCAACGGCCCCTCACCGCACCCCGTGAGGCCCGGTTTCCGGGCCCGCGGGGTGCGGTGACAGGGGCTTTCGGACCGGCCGCGCCGTGCGGCCGGTCCGTATTCTTCTGCCCTCACTTCGGCAACTCGCCGCTTATGGGCCTGGTCCATCTGTCAGTCTGTCGGTGTCGTCGGAGGCGTCCAGCGAGAACAGACAGCAACGAGAACAGCCAGAGCGAGAACAGGTCAGGAGCTGCGCCGTGGGGTCCATTCCCTTGCAGCGGGACATCGTTCAGCGTCCCGGTATCACCGTCGGCCGTGCGGATGAGCGGCCGGTGGCCCGTACATCTCTGCCCGGAAATCTCCTTGCCCCTTCCGCCGGCCGCCGGTTCGTGCGGGCCGCGCTCACCGAGTGGACCGGGAGCGGACTGGCCGCGGCCGTGGGTGTCAGCGAGCGGCTGACCGACGACGCCTCGGTCGTCGCCAGCGAACTGGTCACCAACGCGGTGGTGCACGCCGGGACCAACGTCGAGCTGCTGTGCCGGCTGGAGGAGGCCACCGAGGACGAGGCCGCGGCCCTGGTGCTGGAGGTCTCCGACCACCACCCCGCCCGCGCCGTGCGCGGCGAACGCCCGGAGGACGGCGGCCCGGCGGACGACTCGGCCGCCACCGGCTTCGCCGCGCCCACCGATCCCGCAGAGTACGGCCGCGGCCTCCAACTCGTCGGCACCCTCGCCGAGCGCTGGGGCATCACGTACCGCACCGGTCTCAAGACCGTCTGGGCCCGGCTCCCCGTCGACGACTGGAACCCCTTCCCCGAACCGTCCGCCGAGACCGGGTTCCAGCACGGGTTGCGCGCCGCCGAACTGCTCGCCCCCACGGCCCGGCGCGCCCTGCGCGACGACGCGGACTGGGCCGGCCGGGGCGCGCTCTCGTTCCTCGCCGAAGCCTCGGACCTGCTCGCCGGTCAGCTCGACGAGGACATCGTCGCGGCGCTCGCCGGACAGTTACTGGTGCCCAGGCTCGCCGACTGGTGCGCGATATGGCTGGAGCCGGAGAACGGCGGCCCGGTGGCCGTGCCCCGGCTCGCCAGCGTCTGGCACCGGGACGAGACCGAGACCGCGTCGCTGCGCACGGTGCTCGAACAGGACCCCATCCGGCTGCCCGAGCGGGTCGGCACCGGTCCCGTCTGCCTGCCCTGGCCCTGGGGCGAGGAGGAAGGGAAGGGAGGGGAGGAGCCGGAGGCGCACGCCCGCGCCGCCCTCGCCTACCGCATCACGTCGGGCGGCCGCACGCTCGGCGCCGTGCTCCTCGGCCGGGAGGGCGCCGGGCGCGTCCCCGACGAAGTGACCGCCCTGATCGAGGACTTCGTCCGCCGGGTCGGCCTCGCCGTCGGCGCCGCCCGCGCCTACACCCGGCAGGCGACGATCAGCCGCATCCTGCAACGGGCGCTGCTGCCCGGCAAGGTCGCCGACATACCCGGGGTGACCAGCGCGCTGGTCTACGAACCCAGCGACGACGGGGTGGTCGGCGGCGACTTCTACGACATCTTCCCGTGCCCCGGCGACCGCTGGTGCTTCGTCCTCGGTGACGTCCAGGGCAGCGGCCCCGAGGCCGCCGTCGTCACCGGCCTGGCCCGGCCCTGGCTGCGGCTGCTGGCCCGCGAGGGCTTCGGCGTCGGCGAGGTGCTGGACCGGCTGAACCGGCTGCTCCTCGACGACGCGATGGAGGCGGCCGAGGCGGCCGCCCTCATGGTGGCCGCGGCGGGCGGCCAGCAGACCGCGGACACCGGGCAGTCCCGCTTCCTCTCCCTGCTGTACGGGGAGCTCGTCCCGCTGCCGGACGGCGGCGTGCGCTGCACCCTGGCCAGCGCCGGCCATCCGCTGCCGTTGCTGCTGCGGCCCGACGGCGAGGTGCGCCCGGCCGCCGAGCCGCAGATGCTGCTCGGCCTCTTCGACGACGTCGCGTACGAGAGCCAGAGCTTCGACCTGGTGCCGGGCGACAGCCTGCTGTGCGTCACGGACGGGGTGACCGAGCGGCGGTCCGGAACGCTGATGTTCGACGACGGGGACGGTCTGGCCCGGGCGCTGGCCGACTGCACGGGCCTGTCGGCGGACGGCATCGCGGACCGGATCAAACGGGCCGTGCACGAGTTCGCCGAGCGCCCGCCGGACGACGACCTGGCACTGCTGGTGCTCCAGGCGGGGTGAGCGTGGGCGCCCGCCGTCACGGTCGTGCGTCACTGGCATGCCTCCGGTCGTGCGTCACGGCCATGTCTCGGGCTTGCGTCATGGGCATGGCCGGGCGATGCCGCCCGACGGGGGACAATGGGCGGTATGCCTTCCGTACTGCCCGATGGTGAACCCGTGCCCGACGACGGGGCGCTGCCCCGCCATGCCCTGGAAGGCGCCGCCCACCGTCCGCTCGGCTTCTACCTGCATGTGCCCTATTGCGCGACCCGCTGCGGCTACTGCGACTTCAACACCTACACCGCGACCGAGCTGCGCGGCTCCGGCGGCGCCCTGGCCTCCCGGGACAACTACGCCGCCCATCTGACCGGCGAGGTCCGCCGGGCCCGCGAGGTCCTCGGCGACGACCCGCGCCGGGTCCGTACGGTCTTCGTCGGCGGCGGGACGCCGACCTTGCTGGCCGCCGGTGACCTGGTCCGGATGCTGGGGGCGATCCGCGACGAGTTCGGTCTCGCGGACGACGCCGAGATCACCACCGAGGCGAACCCGGAATCCGTCGGTCCGGCGTATCTCGCCGAACTGCGGGAGGGCGGCTTCAACCGGATCTCGTTCGGCATGCAGAGCGCCCGGCAGCACGTGCTGAAGGTCCTGGACCGCACGCACACCCCCGGACGGCCACAGGCGTGTGTCGCCGAGGCGCACGCGGCGGGCTTCGACCACGTCAACCTCGACCTGATCTACGGCACGCCCGGCGAGTCCGACGACGACTGGCGGGCCTCCCTGGACGCGGCGATCGGGGCCGGTCCGGACCATGTGTCCGCGTACGCGCTGATCGTCGAGGAGGGCACCGGGCTGGCCCGGCGCATCCGGCGCGGCGAGATCCCGATGACCGACGACGACGCCCACGCGGACCGGTACCTGATCGCGGACGAGGCGATGACCGCGGCGGGCTTCTCCTGGTACGAGGTGTCGAACTGGGCCCGCACGCCCGAGGCCCGCTGTCTGCACAACGAGCTGTACTGGCGCGGGGCCGACTGGTGGGGCGCCGGACCGGGGGCGCACAGCCACGTCGGAGGCGTGCGCTGGTGGAACGTGAAGCACCCCGGGGCGTACGCGCAGGCGCTGGCCGAGGGACGCTCGCCCGGCGCCGGGCGCGAGATCCTCTCCGCCGAGGACCGGCGGGTCGAGCGGATCCTGCTGGAACTGCGCCTCGCGGACGGCTGCCCGCTGTCCCTGCTGAAGCCGGAGGGCCTGGCCGCGGCCGACCGCGCGGTCGAGGACGGGCTGTTGCAGCGGGAGCCGTACGGACGGGGGAGGGCGGTGCTCACCCTGCGCGGACGCCTGCTGGCCGACGCGGTGGTGCGGGACCTGGTGGACTGAGGGGCCCCTCCTCACCTGCCGGAGGGACCGGATCCGGGGCCGTCACACACTCATTCGGGCGCCGTCACGAAATCGATCAGGTGTTCCACCGAGCCCAGGAGTGTCGACTCCAGGTCCCGGTACGAGCGCACCGAGGACAGAATGCGCTGCCAGGCGGCGCCGGTGTTCTCCTCCCAGCCCAGCGCCCGGCACACGCCCGTCTTCCAGTCCTGGCCGCGCGGTACCACCGGCCAGCCGGTGATGCCCACGGACGACGGCTTCACGGCCTCCCACACGTCGATGTAGGGATGGCCGACCACCAGCACGTTCGCGTCCGACACCTGCTCCGCGATCCGGGACTCCTTCGACCCCGGGACCAGGTGGTCCACCAGGACGCCGAGCCGGGCGTCCGGGCCGGGGGAGAACTCGCGCACGACGGCCGGAAGGTCGTCGACGCCCTCCAGGTACTCGACGACCACGCCCTCGATCCGCAGGTCGTCGCCCCAGACCCGCTCGACCAGTTCCGCGTCGTGCCGGCCCTCCACATAGATCCGCCCCGCCCGCGCGACCCGGGCACGCGCTCCCGGAACCGCGATCGAGCCCGAGGCCGTGCGCGCGGGGCGCGCCGGTGAAGCCGCCGACGGCCGCACCAGCGTGACCACCTTGCCCTCCAACAGGAAACCGCGCGGTTCCATCGGGAACACCCGCTGCTTGCCGAAACGGTCCTCCAGGGTCACCGTCGGCCCCTGGGCCGTCTTCTCGCAGCGGATCACCGCACCGCAGAACCCGGTGGAGACCTCCTCCACGACCAGATCGGCTTCGGCGGGGACCTCGGGAACGGGGGCGGACCTCTTCCACGGCGGGGTCAGGTCCGGTTGGTAGCTGCGCATCGGACGACGATAGGACGGGAACGGTCCACGACACGCCGAGGGTGCCCGCCTCGCACGCCGACAGGGCCCGTCCTCCCGCCGTCCTCAGGGGCCCGTGCGTCCCCCGTGCAGCGCCGCCAGCCGGTCGCGCTGGTCCCTGACGAACGGCGCGTCCACCACCGCCCCGTGCCCGGGGACGTACACCGCGTCCTCGCCTCCCAGCGCCAGCAGCCGGTCCAGCGCGGCCGGCCAGCGGGCCAGGGCCGCGTCCGGGCCCGCCTGAGGTTCACCGGACTCCTCGACCAGATCGCCGCAGAACACCACGGCGGGGGAGCCCGGCACGACCGCCACCAGATCGTGGCCGCTGTGCGCGGGGCCCAGATTCGCCAGCAGCACCCGCCGGCCGCCGCCCAGATCGATTGTCCGCTCGTCGCGCACCTCGTGATCCGGCGCCACCAGCGCGGCGACGGCCCTGGCCGCCTCGTGCTCGGGCACCCCGTGGCGTACCGCGTCGGAGCACAGATCCGCCGCCCCGCTTCCGCTCCTCAGCAGGTCCGCCGTACCGGCCGCCCCGTACACCCGGACGTCCCCGGAGCCCGGGCCGTCCGAGGCCGCCCGGACACCCGGGAACGCCGCGGTGCCCAGAACGTGATCGAAATGGGGGTGGGTGAGTGCGATATGCGTCACCTCCCGGCCGAGCAGGGCCCGTGCCCCGTCCCGGATCCCGGCCCCCTCGCGGAGCGTGGACCCGGTGTCGACGAGCAGCACACCTTCTGCTCCGGCCACCAGCGCGGTCGTCGCGTCCCAGCCGGGCAGGCGGCGCCGTCCCGTACCGTGACCGATCCGCTCCCAGCCGAACTCTTCCCAAGAGGTGTCCATACCGGGACGCTATCGGCAGCGGACCGGTACGGTCTCGCGATCATGTGGCCGGTCGCCCTTGCTAGGTCCCCAGTCGGCCGCCGTACACTGACCGGGGGATGGCTGGCACTCGCGCCGACAGAGTGCCAGGCGGATCCCTGGGGAAAGAAATCGGGTACGGCCCGGGAACCACCGCTGAACCAGCTACCTGGAGGTGCGCGCGATGCTCAGCGAACGCAGACTCGAAGTGCTGCGCGCCATCGTTCAGGACTACGTGGGCACCGAGGAGCCGGTCGGCTCCAAGGCGCTCACCGAGCGGCACAAGCTGGGGGTCTCCCCGGCCACCGTCCGCAACGACATGGCGGTGCTGGAGGACGAGGGCTTCATCGCCCAGCCCCACACCAGTGCCGGGCGTATCCCGACGGACAAGGGTTACCGGCTCTTCGTCGACAGGCTCGCGGGCGTCAAGCCCCTCTCGTCGCCGGAGCGCCGCGCCATCCACAATTTCCTCGACGGCGCGGTCGACCTCGACGACGTCGTGAGCCGCACCGTCCGGCTGCTCGCGCAGCTGACCCGGCAGGTCGCCATCGTGCAGTACCCCTCGCTGACCCGGTCGACGGTGCGGCACGTGGAACTGCTGTCGCTGGCCCCCGCCCGGCTGATGCTCGTGCTGATCACGGACACCGGCCGGGTCGAACAGCGCATGATCGACTGCCCCGCCCCGATGGGCGAGACCTCGCTGGCCGATCTGCGGGCCCGTCTCAACAGCCGGGTCGTCGGGCGCCGGTTCTCGGACGTCCCGCAGCTGGTGCAGGACCTGCCGGAATCCTTCGAGAGCGAGGACCGGGGGACCGTGTCCACCGTGCTCTCCACCCTGCTCGAAACCCTGGTCGAGGACACGGAGGAGCGCCTGATGATCGGCGGCACCTCCAACCTCACCCGCTTCGGACACGACTTCCCCGTGATGATCCGGCCGGTGCTGGAGGCGCTGGAGGAGCAGGTCGTGCTGCTGAAGCTGCTCGGTGAGGCCAAGGACTCGGGCATGACCGTACGCATCGGGCACGAGAACGCCCACGAGGGACTGAACTCCACGTCCGTCGTCGCAGTCGGCTACGGTTCGGGCGGCGAGGCAGTCGCCAAACTCGGCGTGGTCGGACCGACCCGCATGGACTACCCCGGAACGATGGGAGCGGTACGCGCAGTGGCACGTTACGTCGGACAGATCCTGGCGGAGTCGTAAGTGGCCACGGACTACTACGCCGTACTCGGCGTGCGCCGCGACGCCTCCCAGGACGAGATCAAGAAGGCATTCCGGAGGCTCGCCCGCGAGCTGCACCCGGATGTGAATCCCGATCCGAAGACCCAGGAGCGGTTCAAGGAGATCAACGCCGCCTACGAGGTGCTGTCGGACCCGCAGAAGAAGCAGGTCTACGACCTCGGCGGCGACCCGCTGTCCGCCTCCGGCGGCGGTGGCGGCGCGGGCGGCTTCGGACAGGGCGGCTTCGGCAACTTCTCCGACATCATGGACGCGTTCTTCGGTACGTCGTCGCAGCGCGGGCCCCGCTCGCGCACCCGGCGCGGCCAGGACGCGATGATCCGGCTGGAGGTCGATCTCGCCGAGGCGGCGTTCGGCACCACCAAGGACATCCAGGTCGACACGGCCGTCGTCTGCACCACGTGCAGCGGCGAGGGCGCCGCTCCCGGCACCTCCGCCCAGACCTGTGACATGTGCCGCGGACGCGGCGAGGTCTCCCAGGTCACCCGGTCCTTCCTGGGCCAGGTCATGACCTCGAGGCCCTGCCCGCAGTGCCAGGGCTTCGGCACGGTCGTGCCGACCCCGTGCCCGGAGTGCGCCGGGGACGGCCGTGTCCGGTCGCGTCGCACGCTCACCGTGAAGATCCCGGCGGGTGTCGACAACGGCACCCGCATCCAGCTCGCGGGCGAGGGCGAGGTCGGCCCCGGCGGCGGCCCGGCCGGCGACCTGTACGTGGAGATCCACGAACTGTCGCACCCGGTGTTCCAGCGCCGCGGCGACGACCTGCACTGCACCGTCACGATCCCCATGACGGCGGGCGCGCTCGGCACGAAGGTGCCGTTGGAGACGCTCGACGGCCTGGAGGAGGTCGACATCAGGCCCGGCACCCAGTCCGGCCAGTCGGTCCCGCTGCACGGACGCGGCATCACCCATCTGAGGGGCGGCGGAAGGGGCGACCTGGTCGTGCACGTCGAGGTGATGACCCCGACGAAGCTCGACCCGGAGCAGGAACGACTGCTGCGCGAACTGGCGAAGATGCGGGGCGAGGAGCGGCCCACCGGCCAGTTCCAGCCCGGTCAGCAGGGGCTGTTCTCCCGGCTGAAGGATGCCTTCAACGGCCGCTGACGGGCCCCGCGCGGGCTTCTGCGGACCTCGTGCGCCGTTCTCCGTCCGACGGGGAACGGCGCACGGTCGCGTCCCGCGCACGCCGGGGCGCGCCGGACGTGACACGATGCGGTCATGTCATCCGTGTTGACCGATCTCTGCCGGTATCCGATCGTGCAGGCCCCCATGGCGGGCGGTACGTCCCGTCCGGAGCTCGCCGCAGCCGTCTCGGAAGCGGGCGGGCTGGGCTTTCTCGCCGCCGGGTACAAGACGGCCGACGGCATGTACAACGAGATCAAGCGGCTGCGCACGCTCACCGGCCGGCCCTTCGGCGTCAATCTCTTCATGCCGCAGCCCGACCTCGCCGACCCGAGCGCCGTCGACGTGTACCGGCATCAGCTCGCGGGTGAGGGGGCCTGGTACGAGACCCCGCTCGGCGACCCGGACGCCGGCGGGGGCGACGACGGCTACGAGGCCAAGCTCGCCGTCCTCCTGGAGGATCCCGTCCCGGCCGTCTCGTTCGCCTTCGGATGCCCGAGCCGCGACACCCTCGACGCGCTCGCGAACGTCGGCACGTACACCGTCGTGACGGTGACCACGCCCGAGGAGGCCCAGGCGGCCCAGTGGGCGGGCGCCGACGCGGTCTGCGCGCAGGGCGTGGAGGCGGGCGGCCACCAGTCCACCCACCGCGACGACCCGCTGAACGACGGCACCGGCATCGGCCTGCTCTCCCTGGTCGCCCAGGTCCGCGAGACCGTGGAGATGCCGATCGTCGCCGCGGGCGGACTGATGCGCGGCTCCCAGATCGCCGCGGTGCTCGCCGCGGGCGCCCAGGCGGCGCAGCTCGGCACGGCGTTCCTCGTCTGCCCCGAGTCCGGCGCGAACCCGCTGCACAAGCAGGCGCTGACCAATCCGCTGTTCGCGGGAACCGCCCTGACCCGGGCGTTCTCCGGGCGTCCCGCCCGCGGGCTGATCAACCGCTTCATGCGCGAGCACGGTCCGTACGCCCCCGCCGCCTACCCCCAGATCCACTACCTGACCGCCGGACTGCGCAAGGCGGCGGCCACGTCCGGGGACGCCCAGGGCATGGCCCTGTGGGCGGGGCAGGGACACCGGATGGCACGCGAGGTGCCCGCCGGCCGGCTGGTCGGCCTCCTCGTCGAGGAACTGGACGCCGCGCGGGCGGCACTGAACGCGGGGGGCACGCGATGACCGCACCGGTCTTCGTCGTCGAAGAGGTCCCCGACGGGCCGGAGTTCGTGCTGGAAGGGCCCGAAGGGCGGCACGCCGTCTCGGTGAAGCGGCTGCGCCCCGGCGAGGACGTCGTGCTGACGGACGGCGCGGGCCGCTGGACGGAGGGCGTCGTCAGGGCCGCCGAGGGCAAGGACCGGCTCGTGGTCATGGACCTGACGGCGATTCACGAGGAGCCGCCACCCGCCCCCCGGATCACCGTCGTTCAGGCGCTGCCCAAGGGCGACCGGGGCGAGGTCGCCGTGGAGACGATGACGGAGACCGGCGTCGACGCGATCGTGCCCTGGCAGGCATCACGCTGCATCACCCAGTGGAAGGGCGAGCGCGGCCTCAAGTCCCTGGCGAAATGGCGCAACACCGCCCGCGAGGCGGGCAAGCAGTCGCGCCGGGTGCGATTCCCCGAGGTGGCGGACATGCTGACGACCAAACAGGTCGCCGCGCTCCTGGGCGCGGCGGACTTCGCCGCCGTCCTGCACGAGGACCGCGACCACGACAGCGAACCGTTGGCCACCGTCCAACTCCCCGCCCAGGGCGAGATCGTGCTCGTCGTCGGTCCCGAAGGGGGCGTGTCCCCGGACGAACTGGCCGTCTTCGCCGAAGCCGGCGCCCGCACCTGTCGTCTCGGTGCGAGCGTGCTGCGCACCTCCACGGCCGGAACGGCGGCGACGGCCCTGCTGATGGGGCGCACCGGCCGCTGGTCGTGAGCGCCCTCCCGCGCGCCGGTGCCACCCCCGATGAGGCCGCGAGCCGTCTACCGTCTCGCGATCGAACGGTGGGAAGCTGCCCGTATGGGGACAACAAGGGCATGGTGGTGTAGCGGAATCCGTCGATTTCTGGCCGCGTCCGCGCTCACGGGCGCGGCGGTCGCGGGGCTCGTCGCCTGTGACCCGGCGGGTGGTCTGAACTCCGCGTCCATCGCCGTGACCACCGACCGGACCGGCACCAGCGCCCTGCAGCGCAACGGGGTCGACGTGCGCTGGCTGAGCTGCTCGGCCGGTGTCGACCGCCTGGACGGGGGCGGGGCGGTGAACGGTTCGCCGGCCGCCTCCCTGCCCCGGACCGGGCACGTCGAGTGCACCGGAAGGACCAGGAGCGGACAGGACATCTCGATCAGCGGCAAGGTGACCCAGGCCCTCGACGGGCGGTGCGTGCGGGGAGACCTGACCGCGCGCGCCGACGGCAGGGACGTGTTCCGGACGGACGTGCTCGGAGACTGCGACGCCAGACCGACGTTCGGCGCGGTGTACCCGCCCGGGAACAGCGGCCAGGGCGGCGTCCGGCCCGCGGCGACCGTGACGGTCACGGTGACCGGCGCACCCTGGGGCTAGTGCCGTGACCGGCAAGGTTTGCCCGGAAGGAGCGGCGTCCGGTGCGTGCGATCGCAAGGCGGCCGAAAGCCCTCGTAGCGGGCTACGTGGGCTTTCGGCCAACGCCGCGAGCGTGCGTGCCGGGCGGTGCGACGGGGCAAACGTTGCCGGGAGCGGCACTAGGCCCAATACCGTTGACTTTGGCGCCTGACAGAGCCTCTGTGCGGCGTTTTCACACGTCAGAGCCGTCAACGACGCGCCAAGTCACCGGTATTGGGGCTAGGCCCCTTCCTCGAACTGCGTCTGCTGTGCGACGCCTGGCACTTCCCCGGGCTCTCGGCTCCGCTCGAGCGGGGGAGACCCCATTGCTCGCGGTGTTGTCGGGGGCTTCCTCGTAGGTCCGGTACGCGGACGATCATCCGCCTCGCGCTCGCACGCACCGGTCGGACGCCGCCCGGCCCGGCCCCCGGCCGGACGACGGCAGTTCGGCGGCAGGGCCCGGTGACCGGCGCGGTGCGCGGCTGTGGGCCCCGACGCACTCCGGCCAACCCGGTACCGCCGGGCACGTCCGCGGCCTAGGGTGATCGGTGTGACGCAGTCTGCCTACCTCCGATACCCCCATGTCCAGGGCGATCTGATCGCCTTCACCGCCGAGGACGACGTCTGGCTGGCACCGCTGGACGGCGGCCGGGCCTGGCGCGTCAGCGCCGACAACCGGCCCGTCACCCACCCGCGGATATCCCCCGACGGGACGCGGGTCGCCTGGACGTCCACCCGGGACGGGGCACCCGAGGTGCACGTCGCACCCGTCGACGGCGGCCCGTCCCGGCGGCTCACCCACTGGGGCGACGCCACCACCTCCGTACGCGGCTGGACGCCGGAGGGCGACGTACTGGCCATCAGCGCCCACGACCAGGCGTCGTTGAGACGGCGTTGGGCCAGGGCCGTCCCGGTCGACGGCGGGCCCGCGCGGACCCTTCCGTACGGGCCGGTCGGCTCCGTCGCGTACGGCCCCGGCGGACGGGTCCTGCTGCTCTCGGCCACCATGGGGCGCGAGGCCGCCGCATGGAAGCGCTACCGGGGCGGCACCGCGGGCAAGTTGTGGCTCGAGCGGGAGGAGCGACCGGAATCCGCCGACGGGGCCGCGGAGTTCATACGCATCCACGAGGACCTCGACGGCAACATCGAGGCCCCGATGTGGGTGGGCGGTGGGGTCTCCCCTCTTCGAGCGGAGCCGAGAGCTTGGGGACGTATCGCGTTCCTCTCCGACCACGAAGGCGTCGGCGCGGTCTACTCCTCCCTCCCCGACGGTTCCGACCTGCGCCGCCACACCGGCATCGAAGGCTTCTACGCCCGGCACGCGACCACCGACGGCACCCGCGTCTGCTACGCGTCGGCCGGTGAACTGTGGCTGCTGGACGACCTCGACGGGGCCGAGCCCCGCCGTCTGAACATCCGGCTCGGCGGCCAGCGCGCCGACCTCCAGCCGCATCCCCTGCACGCGGGCGGCCACCTGGAGAGCGCCTCCCCGGACCGCACCGGCCGCGGCAGCGCGGTCGCCACGCGCGGCGCCGTCCACTGGGTCACCCATCGCGACGGCCCGGTCCGCGCGCTCGCCGCCGAACCCGGCGTACGGGCCAGGCTCCCCCGAACCTTCCAGGCCGACGGCGACCAGCACGTCGTCTGGGTCACCGACGCCGAGGGCGACGACGCCCTGGAGTGCGCCCCCGCCACCGGCATCGCGCCGGGCGCCGTGCCGCGCCGCCTCGCCGCGGGACGCCTGGGCCGGGTGCTCGGCCTCGCCGCGGCGCCGGACGGCAGCAGGTTCGCCGTCGCCGCCCACGACGGGCGGGTGCTGCTCGTCGAGCGGGAGAGCGGCGAGGTCCACGAGGTGGACCGCAGCGAACACGGCGACGTCTCCGGTCTGGTCTTCTCGCCGGACTCCGCATGGCTCGCCTGGTCGCACCCCGGGCCCGAACCGCTCCGCCAGCTCAAGCTGGCGCACCTCGCCGACCTGTCGGTGGCCGAGGCGACCCCGCTGCGCTTCCGGGACTTCGCCCCCGCGTTCACCACCGACGGCAAGCACCTCGCGTTCCTCTCCGAGCGGTCCTTCGACCCGATCTACGACACCCACGTCTTCGACCTGGCGTTCATCGGCGCCTGCCGCCCGCACTTGCTGACGCTCGCCGCCACCACGCCCTCGCCGTTCGGGCCGCAGCGCCACGGCCGCCCGACCGAGAAGGAGAAGGGCGGCGGGGACGGCGAGGACAACCCGACCGCGCTGCCCGTCACCCGCATCGACCTCGAAGGGCTCGCCGACCGGATCGTGCCGGTGCCCGTCGAGGCCGCCAGGTACTCCGCGCTGCGCGCCGCGAAGGACGGGCTGCTGTGGCTGTGCCACCCGGTGACCGGGGTGCTCGGCACCAGCGGCGCCACCCCCGACTCCCGCGAGCCCGAGACCGTCCTGGAGCGGTACGACCTGGAGAAGCTGCGCTGCGAGGAACTCGCCTCCGACGTCGGCGCCTTCGCGGTCAGCGGCGACGGCAGGCGTCTGGTCCTGCACACCCGGGGCAAGCTGCGCGTCGTACCGTCCGACAGCCGGGTCCCGGCCGGGGACGACGACCACGACGGCGACACGAGCGTCACCGTCGACCTCACCAGGATCCGCCGCACCCTCGACCCGGCCGCCGAATGGCGCCAGATGTACGACGAGGCCGGGCGCGTCATGCGGGACAACTTCTGGCGCCCCGACATGGGCGGCGTCGACTGGGACGCGGTCCTGGACCGCTACCGCCCGGTGCTGGACCGCGTCGCCACCCATGACGACCTGGTCGACCTGCTGTGGGAGGTGCAGGGCGAACTCGGCACCTCGCACGCCTATGTGCGGCCCCCGGCCTGGTGGCGAGACGAGAACGCCCGCCAGGGACTGCTCGGCGCGGACATCTCCCGTACGGACGAGGGCGCCTGGCGCATCGACCGCATCCTGCCGTCCGAGACCTCCGACCCCGAAGCCCGCTCGCCGCTCGCGGCGCCGGGGGTGGCGGCGCGCGTCGGGGACACGATCCTGGCCGTCGACGGACATCCCGTCGACCCGGTCGCCGGACCCGGACCGCTGCTCACCGGCTCGGCCGGAAAGCCGGTCGAACTGACCATCTCGCCCGTGGACGGCGGCGACCCGCGCCATGTCGTCGTCGTTCCCGTCGCCGACGAGGAGGCGCTGCGCTACCACGCCTGGGTCGCCGACCGCCGGGCGTACGTCCACGAGCGGTCCGGCGGACGCCTGGGCTACCTCCACGTCCCCGACATGGTCGGCTCCGGCTGGGCGCAGCTCCACCGCGACCTGCGCGTCGAGGTGGCCCGCGAGGGCCTGGTCGTGGACGTGCGGGAGAACCGCGGCGGCCACACCTCGCAGCTGGTCGTGGAGAAGCTCGGCCGGCGCATCGTCGGCTGGGACGTGCCGCGCGGCATGCGGCCCACCAGCTACCCGCAGGACGCGCCGCGCGGCCCGGTCGTCGCCGTCGCCGACGAGTTCTCCGGATCGGACGGCGACATCGTGAACGCCGCGATCAAGGCGCTGGGCATCGGCCCGGTGGTCGGCACCCGTACCTGGGGCGGTGTGGTCGGCATCGACAGCCGTTACTCCCTCGTCGACGGGACGCTGGTCACCCAGCCCAAGTACGCGTTCTGGTTCGAGACCCACGGCTGGGGCGTGGAGAACCACGGGGTCGACCCCGACATCGAGGTCGTGACGACCCCGCAGGACCACGCGGCGGGGCGCGACCCGCAGCTGGACGAGGCGATCAGGATCGCGCTGGCCTCGCTGGCCGAGACCCCGGCCAAGCGCGCGCCGCAGCGGCCGGGGGCGTAGCGCCTCCCCGGGCGGTCCGGACCGCAGCTTGGGTCCGGACCGCCCGGTCGCCCCGACCCGTTCCGGGCGGCGACCTCCCGTGCCCCCACCCGGGCTCGCGGGCGGTGTCGGCCGCCCGGATACCATGCCGTACAACGATCACCACCCCACAGCGACCAGCACCGACCGAGGAGCCGAGCCCATGGCGGGAGAACCGCAGCCCGACTGCCTGTTCTGCAAGATCGTTTCGGGTGACGTCCCGGCGACCATCGTCCGGGAGACCGAGACCACCGTGGCCTTCCGGGACATAAACCCGCAGGCCCCCACCCACGTTCTCGTCATCCCGCGTCTCCACCACCCGGATGCCGCCTCGCTCGCCGCCGCAGCGCCGGAGGTCGCCGCCGACATACTCCGCGAGGCGGGGAACGTCGCCGCGGACGAGAAGCTCGTGGAGACCGGCTACCGCGTCGTCTTCAACACCGGCTCCGGCGCAGGACAGACCGTGTTCCACGCGCACGCCCACATCCTGGGCGGCCGCGGCATGCAGTGGCCTCCCGGCTGACGCTCCCGGCACCGGGAAACACGGGAACGAGCGAGAACACACCATGTCCGTACGCGAATTCGTGGCCCTCGGCACCGCCAGCCAGGTCCCGACCCGACACCGCAACCACAACGGCTATCTGCTGCGCTGGGACGGCGAGGGCATCCTCTTCGACCCCGGTGAGGGCACCCAGCGCCAGATGCTGCGCGCCGGTGTCGCCGCGCACGACATCGACCGGATCTGCGTGACGCACTTCCACGGCGACCACTCGCTCGGCCTGGCCGGGGTGATCCAGCGGATCAACCTCGACCAGGTGCCGCACCCGGTCACCGCGCACTACCCGGCGAGCGGCCGGCGCTTCTTCGAACGGCTGCGGTACGCCACCGCCTACCGCGAGTCCGTCGAACTGACCGAGGCGCCGGTCGCCGCCGACGGCGTGCTCGCCGTCACGGACGCGTACACGCTCAGCGCCCACCGCCTCTCGCACCCCGTCGAGTCGTACGGCTACCGGCTCGTCGAACCCGACGGGCGCCGCATGCTGCCCGACCGGCTCGCCGCGCACGGCATCGGGGGACCCGACATCGGACGGATCCAGCGCGAGGGCGCCCTCGGCGGCGTCACGCTCGACGACGTCTCCGAGCACCGGCCCGGCCAGCGGTTCGCGTTCATCATGGACACCCGGCTCTGCGACGGCGTCCACGTCCTCGCCGAGGGGTGCGACCTGCTGGTCATCGAGTCGACCTTCCTCGACGAGGACGAGCGGCTCGCCGCCGACCACGGGCATCTGACCGCCGGACAGGCCGCCCGGGCCGCCCGGGACGCGGGCGTGCGGCACCTCGTGCTGACCCACTTCTCCCAGCGGTACGACGACCCGGCCGTCTTCGAGGCCCAGGCCCGCGCCGCGGGGTTCGAGGGCGGGCTGACCATCGCCCGCGACCTCGACCGGATCCCTGTGCCCACCCGGCACCACCCGTCGGCCGCTCCGTGACCCGGCGCACCCGGGGCGATCGGGCGGCGCTCCCTGAACCGCGCCCCGTCGCCCCAGGTCGATAGCCTGGTGGTGACCCGGCACCGCCTGCCGTGAACCGGCAGTCGCGGCCCCACGAGCACCAGCCCCTGTGAGCGAGAATCCCGTGCACCACCTCCCCAAGGCCGAACTCCACCTCCACATCGAGGGGACCCTCGAACCCGAGCTGGCCTTCGCTCTCGCCGAGCGCAACGGCGTGCGGCTGCCCTACGCGGACACCGAGGAGCTCCGCGCCGCCTACCGCTTCGAGGACCTGCAGAGCTTCCTCGACCTGTACTACGCGCTGATGGCGGTGCTACGGACCGAGCGGGACTTCGAGGAACTCGCCGACGCCTATCTCGCCCGCGCCGCCACCCAGGGCGTCCGGCACGCGGAGATCTTCTTCGACCCGCAGGCGCACACCGCTCGCGGCGTCCCGATCGGCACCGTCGTGGAGGGGCTCGGCCGGGCGCTGGAGCGCAGCGAGGAGAGGCACGGCATCTCCACCCAGCTGATCATGTGCTTCCTGCGCGACCAGTCCGCCGAGTCGGCCATGGAGACCCTGGAGTCCGCGAAGCCGTATCTGCACCGGATCAGCGCCGTCGGCCTCGACTCGGCGGAGGCCGGGCACCCGCCCGTCAAGTTCCGCGAGGTGTACGAGGCGGCCGGGGCGCTCGGGCTGCGCAAGGTCGCCCACGCCGGCGAGGAGGGCCCCGCCGCGTACATCCGGGAGAGCCTGGACGTCCTCGGCGTCGAGCGCATCGACCACGGACTGCGCTGCATGGAGGACCCGGAGCTGGTGGAGCGGCTGGTCGCGGAGCGCGTTCCGCTCACCCTCTGCCCGCTGTCCAACGTGCGGCTGCGTGCCATCGACACCCTGGAGCGGCACCCGCTGCGGGAGATGATGGCCGCCGGGCTGCTCTGCACGGTGAACTCGGACGACCCGGCCTATTTCGGCGGCTACGTGGCCGACACCTTCCACGCCGTCCACGAGGCCCTCGGCCTGGACCGTGAGCAGCTGCGCACCCTGGCCCGCAACTCCTTCGAGGCCGCCTTCCTCGACCACGACGAGGAGCGCAGGGCCCGCTACCTGGCCGAGGTCGAGGCGTACGTGTTCGACTGAGAGCCTGTCGGATGACCTTCGATCAGTAACGACCTCGCCCACGATTGTCAGCGGCGCCGCGGCGCCAATCGTGGGCGAGGTCGTAGGCCGACGCGGCACGGTCCGTGTGATGCCGAGGCGCCGGGACGTTCTCGCAGCGGAGCCGCCAGGGCACTCCGGCAGCGCCGGAAGCGTGCGCGCCAGGGCGTGGCCGCCCGGTCAGGGGGTGCCCGACAGGCTCTGAGCGGCCCCGGCCGACGGGCCGGCCGTCCGGAACGCGTCCCGGTCCGGACGACCGGCGCGCAGCGCGGGCGGGCTGATCTCCGCGACGGCCTGCTCCGGCGCGCCCAGTTCGGGCACCGGGCCGGGCACCGCGCCGCTGCTGGCGGCGAGCAGCGCGGCCGGGGCACCGCCCCTGCGGCGCACCGCGCCCGGCAGCAGCGGCCGACCGCCGGTGTGCAGGGCGACGGCCGTGAACGGGACGGCGACCAGGAGCGTGAGGGAGCCGAGCAGCAGGCCCATGACCGGATACCCGGTCCGCTCGGACAGCACGCTGCCGAGCACCGGCCCGCAGGCCACGCCGACGGACGAGGCGGAGCCCGCGAGGACCGCCCACCGCCCGCGCACGTCCAAGGACGCGGCCAGACCGATCAGGTACGACAGGACCACCGGGTAGAAGGTGTTCCACAGGATCTCGCCGGTCGCGAACGAGCCGAGGTCCCCGGCCGACGAGCTGAGCACGATGCTCGCCGCGATGACCACCGTGCCCAGGCCGACCGGCACCGCCCGGCCGAGCCGGCCTCCCAGCACCCCGGCGCCCGACACCCCGAGCAGGCCCGCACCGAGCGCGGCGGCGAACACCGCCCCGACGGTGACCTCGGAGAGCCCGACCTGCACCGTGCCGATCCGGCCGCTGACGCCCCACAGCGCGTTCTGCGCCATGGACCAGACGAGCATGCCGCCCGCCAGCACCATCCCGGAGCGGCGGTGCGGCAGCGGACGGGCGACCGGGGCGGCGGTCCCGCCCCGCGTGGCCCCGCCGAGCCGGGCGGTGGCGGGCCAGACGAGCAGCGCGACCAGGGCGATCGACGCGAACGGCAGCCGGTGGCCGCCGCCGAGGTGCGGGATCGTCAGATAGAGGGCGCCGGCGGTCGCGGAGACGCTCAGCAGACCGAGCGACGAGGTCCGGTGCGGGTCCTGCCGTGCGGCGATGCCCGCCGCGGCCACCGCGGTCGCCGTACCGGAACCGAGTCCGCCGACCATCGCACCGGCGACCACCAGCGGCACGGAGTCCGCCAGCGCCGCGCAGCCGTATCCCGCCGCGGCGAGCACCAGCCCGGTCCGGGCGGCCCTGCGCGGGCCGAACGACTCGACCCGGCCCGCCAGCGTGAATCCGGCGACCGCCGAACTCAGCAGCAGGGCGCTGCCCACCAGACCGGCCCGGGCCGGGCCCAGGCCCAGATGGACGGAGAGCCGCCCGACGACGGTGGGGAGCAGGTAGGCGGCGAGGTAGCCGGCGGTGAAGACGGCGACCAGGGGCCACGCGGCGCGCGGGCGCGGGGACATGGGCGTTCCTGAGGACACGAGGGCATGCCGAGGACGGCAGGGAGACAGGGGGATGGTGGTGCGGGGGAGATAAGGGGCACGCGTCGGCAAGAGTCGCCAACCGGGCTCGCGGCCCAATTTGTATCAACTGGGTCCGGCTCCCAGGAAGTCGCCCTGGTGTGATCCGAGTCACAAATTGGTTTGTGTTTCGGTCGGCCGGGTAGACACTGTTGTTTTCGCAGGTCGGAGCCCTGGTGATGGTGCGGTCTCCGAGGGAGAAGTGGCGCGGACCCCTCCGCTTGATGGCCGGGATCGGGCAGACTGGCCAGATCTGCCACGACCGGGGAGTGCAAGGTGAGCGCGGACCATCCGGATATCGCCCCGCTGGACGAGGCCGCCCCGCGCGGTGGCACCGCCCCGTCGGACGGGATCGACCCGCTGGACGGGCTGCGTGCCCCGCAGGACCCCGACTGCGACGTCTTCCTCACCGGAACGGTCTTCCTCGACATCATCTTCACCGGCCTGGACAGCGCCCCGGTGCGCGGCACCGAGTCCTGGGCGCGCGGCATGGGCTCCAGCCCCGGCGGGGTCGCCAACATGGCCACCGCCCTGGCCCGGCTGGGCCTGCACACCTCCCTGGCCGCGGCGTTCGGCGACGACCACTACGGGGAGTACTGCTGGGACGCCCTGGAGCACGGCGAGGGCATCGACCTGTCCATGTCGCACACCGTTCCCGGCTGGCACTCGCCGGTGACCGTGTCGATGGCGTACGAGGGCGAGCGCACGATGGTCTCGCACGGCCACGAGGCCCCGCCCCCCGCGTTCGTCCCGGGCACTTCCCGGGCCGGGGGAGGCGCGGGAAGTGCCGGCCCCGCCGTCGGCGCCGCGCCGCCCGACGCGGGAACCGCGTTCCCGTGCTGCCCGCCCCGTGCCCGCGCCGCCATCGCCTCGCTCACCCCCGGACACGGCGAGCCGTGGGTCGCCGCCGCGGCCCGCAACGGGGCCAGGATCTTCGCCGACATCGGCTGGGACGAGACCGGCCGCTGGGACCTGGACGCCCTCGTCGACCTGGAGTACTGCCAGGCGTTCCTGCCCAACGCGGAGGAGGCCATGCGCTACACCCGCACCGACTGCCCCCGCGCCGCCGCCCACGCCCTGGCCGAGCGGGTGCCGCTCGCCGTGGTCACCCTCGGCGCGGAGGGCGCGTACGCGGTGGACGCGGCGACCGGGGCGAGCGCAGAGGTGCCCGCCATCGAGGTCGAGGCCCTGGACCCGACCGGCGCCGGTGACGTCTTCGTCGCCGGATTCGTCACCGGCACCCTGGCGGACTGGCCGCTGGCCGACCGGCTGGCCTTCGCCGGACTGACCGCCGCGCTCTCGGTGCAGGAGTTCGGCGGGTCGCTGTCGGCCCCGGACTGGGACGAGATCGCCGCCTGGTGGCAGCGGGTGCGCACCTTCCCCGACCAGGACCCGGCGGCGCTGCGGCGGTACGCGTTCCTGGAGAATCTGCTGCCCGCCACCGCCCGGCCGTGGCCGCTGCGCCGGGCCGTGCCGACGATCGGCTTCCGCCATCCGGCGTGACCGGCGGCACGCGTGTTCGTGGCGGGTACGAAAAAGCTCTCGGTGTTGTCCGCGGCGAGTCGTAGGCTTGGTAATCGAGAGGTTGTCGATCGGCGAGAACCCTGCAACGGGAGGTATGTGCAGGCCACAGGGCCGGCCCATGACGCAGACACCCATAGCCCAGACCCCCGCGCCCGGGCAGGCGCGAGCCCAGTTCACCGTCCCGGCCAAGCATCCGATGGTGACCGTACTGGGCTCCGGCGATTCCCTGTTGCGCGTGATCGAGAAAGCCTTCCCCGCGGCCGACATCCACGTCCGGGGCAATGAGGTCAGCGCGGCCGGAGAGGCGACGGAAGTCGCCCTCATCCAGCGCCTGTTCAACGAAATGATGCTGGTGCTCCGCACCGGTCAGCCGATGACGGAGGACGCAGTGGAACGTTCGATCGCCATGCTCAGGGCGAGCGAGAGCGGTGAGGGGGAGGAGACGCCGGCCGAGGTGCTCACCCAGAACATCCTCTCCAGCCGCGGTCGCACGATCCGCCCCAAGACGCTCAACCAGAAGCGGTACGTCGACGCCATCGACAAGCACACGGTCGTCTTCGGCATCGGCCCGGCGGGCACCGGAAAGACCTACCTCGCCATGGCGAAGGCGGTCCAGGCACTCCAGTCCAAGCAGGTCAACCGGATCATCCTGACCCGGCCCGCGGTCGAGGCGGGCGAACGCCTCGGCTTCCTGCCGGGCACCCTCTACGAGAAGATCGACCCGTATCTGCGCCCGCTGTACGACGCGCTGCACGACATGCTCGACCCCGACTCGATCCCCCGGCTCATGGCTGCGGGCACGATCGAGGTCGCGCCGCTGGCCTATATGCGTGGCCGGACGCTCAACGACGCCTTCATCATTCTCGACGAGGCCCAGAACACCAATCCCGAGCAGATGAAGATGTTCCTCACCCGCCTCGGCTTCGATTCGAAGATCGTCATCACCGGTGACGTCACCCAGGTCGACCTGCCGAACGGGACCAAGAGCGGTCTGCGCCAGGTGCAGGACATCCTGGAAGGCGTCGAGGACGTGCATTTCTCCTGGCTCACCTCCCACGACGTGGTCCGGCACAGGCTCGTCGGCCGTATCGTCGACGCGTACGAGAAGTACGACAGCCGAAACAGCCACCACGGGAAGTAGTCGCAGCACGCCATGTCGATCGACGTCAACAACGAGTCCGGAACCGAGGTCGACGAGCGGGCGATCCTCGACATCGCCCGCTACGCGCTCGCGCGGATGCGGATCCACCCCCTCTCCGAACTCTCGGTGATCGTGGTGGACTCCGACGCCATGGAGCAGCTCCACATCCAGTGGATGGACCTGCCGGGCCCGACGGACGTCATGTCCTTCCCGATGGACGAACTGCGCCCGCCGTCCAAGGACAGCGAGGAGCCCCCGCAGGGGCTCCTCGGCGACATCGTGCTCTGCCCCGAGGTCGCGAAGAAGCAGGGCGAGGAGGCGGAGACCCGGCACTCCATGGACGAGGAGCTCCAGCTGCTCACCGTCCACGGCGTGCTGCACCTCCTCGGGTACGACCACGAGGAGCCGGACGAGAAGGCCGAGATGTTCGGCCTGCAGGCCGCGATCGTCGACGGCTGGCGCGCCGAGCGGGGTCTCACCGGTCCCTCGCCCGCCCCCACGATCTCGTGAGCGTTCCCCTCGTCCTGGGCGCCGTCCTGCTGGTCGTCGTCGGCTGGCTGGCGGCCTGCGCGGAGGCGGGCATCGCCCGCGTGTCGAGCTTCCGGGCCGCCGAGGCGGTCCGCTCCGGGCGGCGCGGCGCCCAGAAGCTGGCGCAGGTCGCGGCGGATCCGACCCGTTATCTCAACGTCGCCCTGCTGGTGCGGGTCGCCTGCGAGATGTCGGCCGCCGTCCTCGTCACGTACGCCTGCCTCCAGGAGTTCCCGAGGACCTGGGAGGCGCTGGCCGTCGCCATGGCCGTGATGGTCCTCGTCTCCTACGTCGCCATCGGCGTCTCGCCGCGCACCATCGGCCGCCAGCACCCGCTGAACACCGCGACGGCCTCCGCGTACGTGCTGCTGCCGCTGGCCAGGGTGATGGGCCCGATCCCGCAGCTGCTGATCCTCATCGGGAACGCCCTGACCCCGGGCAAGGGGTTCCGCAAGGGACCGTTCGCCAGCGAGGCGGAACTGCGGGCGATGGTCGACCTCGCCGAGGCGGAGTCGCTGATCGAGGACGAGGAGCGCCGCATGGTGCACTCCGTCTTCGAACTCGGCGACACGCTCGTGCGCGAGGTCATGGTGCCGCGCACCGACCTGGTCTGCATCGAGCGCTACAAGACGATCCGGCAGGCGCTGACCCTGGCCCTGCGCTCCGGCTTCTCCCGCATCCCCGTCACCGGGGAGAACGAGGACGACATCGTCGGCATCGTCTACCTCAAGGACCTGGTCCGCAAGACGCACATCAACCGCGAGTCGGAGGCCGACCTCGTCTCCACGGCGATGCGCCCGGCGGCGTTCGTGCCCGACACGAAGAACGCCGGCGATCTGCTGCGCGAGATGCAGCAGGAGCGCAGCCACGTCGCCGTCGTGATCGACGAGTACGGCGGCACGGCGGGCATCGTCACCATCGAGGACATCCTGGAGGAGATCGTCGGCGAGATCACCGACGAGTACGACCGGGAACTCCCGCCCGTCCAGAAGCTGGAGAACGGCTGCTACCGGGTGACCGCCCGCCTCGACATCGGCGACCTGGGGGAGCTGTTCGACCTCGGTGAGTACGACGACGAGGACGTGGAGACGGTCGGCGGACTGCTGGCCAAGGCGCTCGGGCGGGTGCCGATCGCCGGTGCCTCCGCGGTGGTCGACCTACCCGACGGGCGGCGGATCCGGCTGACCGCCGAGTCCACGGCGGGCCGCCGCAACAAGATCGTCACGGTGCTGGTGGAGCCCGTGGATCCGGAGGGGGAGGAGAAGGAGTGACTCCGCAGCAGCTGAGGGATTTCTGCCTGGAGTTCAACGCGAGCGTGGAGGAGTTCCCCTTCGGCCCGGAGATCTCCGTCTTCAAGGTGCTCGGCAAGATGTTCGCGCTCAGCACGCTGGACGCGCGCCCGCTCACGGTGAACCTCAAGTGCGACCCCGACGACGCGGCGCGGCTGCGGGAGGAGTACGAAGCAGTGGTGCCGGGCTGGCACATGAACAAGCGCCACTGGAACACCGTGACGGTCTCCGGGGTGCCGGACCGGCTGCTCCGCGAACTGATCGAGGACTCCTACGACCTGGTGGTGGCGGGACTGCCCAGGACCCAGCGGCTGCAGCTGGACCGGGCCTGAGGGCCGTCCCGCCGTCCCCGGCGGACGCGCGACGACGGCCGCGGCACCTCGCCGCGCCGTCGGAACGCCCGCATGCGCCCGGCATCCGGGCGCTCCTCCGCCTCGCGCTGCACCGCACCGGACGCCGCGAGCCTCCCGGCAGACCCTTCCGGGCGCAGCACCGGGGATCGCAGGGGAGGGGCGTGCGCCGGGGCTCGTATGCTCGGCACATGACTGAGAGCACCGAACTCGGCCCCGAGGACCGCAAGATCGTCACGCTGGCGCGCAGCGCCCGCGCCCGCAACGGCGTGCCGGAGGGCGCGGCCGTCCGGGACGAGACCGGGCGCACGTATGTCGCGGGCACCGTGCGGCTGGAGTCGCTGAGGCTCAGCGCGCTCCGGACCGCCGTGGCCATGGCCGTGGCCAGCGGCGCCACCTCGCTGGAGGCGGCGGCGGTCGTCTCCGAGGCCGAAACCCCGTCGGACGAGGACCGGGCCGCGGTGCGGGACCTGGGCGGCCCGGAGACCCCCGTGCTGCTCGCAGGACCCGACGGCACACTGCGGGTCAGCATGACGGCGGGCTGACGCCGGGGCCGGTCGAGGTCCCTGAGGCGCAGGGACCTCGACAGTATCTGATGGGCCATCAGTCGGGGTGTTCCGTCGTCCTTGACTTCTTCTCGGCCGGAGCCGTCAATGAGCCCCCGTCGGCGCGGAGGAGCCGCTGCGCCGCGTCCCGCAGGAGGGGGCCCCATGCGTCCGATCACGCATCCGACCATCCGAAGATCCGCCGCTGGAAGACGCTCCGGCCGCGGACGCCGCTGGGCCGCCGCGCTGGGCGTGGGCGCGCTCGTCGTCGCCGGGGGAGGCGGGCTCGCGACGCCCGCCCAGGCCACGGTGACGGCCTCCGTGCCGGTCGACTTCCCCACCCACTGCATCCCGCCGGACATCGCGGGCATCCCGCCGATCGACGGGACGACGAAGGCCGAGATCACCGTCGACAACGCCGTGCCGGAGGTGGGAGACACGGTCACGGTCACGTACACCGTCGTCCAGCCGGCCGCGGGCAACCCGGTCGACCTGCCGCTGCCCGCCGACATCATGACGCCCACCGGCCGGGTCGCCGTCGGCGGAGCCCAGAGCGCGAGCGTCACCGTCACCGGGCCGAAGAAGAACGCGCCGGTGCCGGGCAAGGGCGCCTTCCCGTCGTTCTCGATGACCGGCACCTTCACGGTCACCGCGCCCGGCCGGATCACCCTGTCGCCCGGCGACTACAACATCCACACCAGCTACATCATGGAGCTGGACACCCCGTGCACGGTGACGGATCCGCCCGCCCCCGTCTCCGAGACGATCATCGCCACGGACGGTGGCGGACAGGTCAACGAGCGCTCCATCCGGCTCGGGGCCGCGTCCGGCGCGGCGGGCGACGCGGTCACCGTGACCGGGGCGAAGTTCACCCCGGGCGCGGCCGTCACGCTCGCGGGCCGGGCGGGCGACCGCCAGACCGCCGACACCGCCACCGTCACGGCGGACGCCACCGGCGGCTTCAGCGGCCGGATCACCGTCGACGACCCGGCGACCACCGGGATCGTCGCCTACGAGGGCGATGCCTGGGACGCCGCCAGGGGCGCGGGCCCGCAGGCGTACACCGTCACCGGGGGCGGCGAGGTCCCGGACGGGAGCCAGCGGCTCACCGCCTCCGTCAGGGCGGGCACCCTGTCCATGGTCCAGGACGGGGACACCGTCGACCTGTCGGCGGTCGACTTCGGGCGCGGCGGAGCGGCCCGGGGCTCGCTGCGCACGGTGACGGTAGAGGACTACCGCGGCGGACCCGCCGGCTGGTCCCTGACCGGAAAGGTCACCGACTTCACCGGCCCCGGCGGCGCGGTCGTCGGCGCGTCCGCGCTGCGCTGGACCCCGGCCTGCGCGACGAAGCCCGGCAGCCCCAGCACCTGCGCGGCCGGTTCGGCGGGACCGGTCGGCAGCGCGGGCGCCACCCTGGCGTCCACGCCGAACGGGACGGCCACCGGCGGCGAGTTCACCGTCGACGCGCGACTCGCCCTGGACGTACCGGCGTACACCGCACCCGGCGCGTACTCCGGCGTGCTCACCCTCACCCTCACCTGAGGGGGTCCGGCCGGTGGCCCTGGGGCGCGCACCCGCCCGGGTCCACCGGCCCCGGCCCGCCCCCTGCCCGGCCGGCCGGCACTCACCGCCCCGGCACCCGCCCCCGACCGATCCGGAGGCTCCGCACCGTGCGCAAGCTGTACGCCCCCCTCCTGGCCGGCGCCCTCCTGCTCACCGGCGCCCCCGCCGCCCACGCCGCGGACAACGGCAGCTGGTCGGTCTACCCGGCCGCCGCGCAGAGCGGCCGGCGCCCGTACTTCTACCTCTCCGCCGACCCAGGGGCCACTCTCCACGACACGGTCACCGTCGCCAACAAGACGGACCGGTCGCGGACCTTCCGGCTGTACGCCGCCGACGCCTACAACACCGCCCGCGACGGCGGGTTCGCCGTCCGCTCGCGGGACGAGCGGCAGCGTTCGGTCGGCGCCTGGGCGAGACCCGGCCGCGACCTGGTCACCGTGCCCCCGCACGGGTCGGTCGGCGTCCCGGTCACCATCACCGTTCCCCGCGACGCCGAGCCGGGGGACCACCCCGGGGCCCTCGTCGCCCTCGACGACCGCGTCGAACCCGCAGCCGGGGGAGCCGTCGCCGTCGGCATCCGGCAAGCGGTCGGCGCCCGGATCCACCTGCGGGTGAACGGGCCGACGCTGCCCGCGCTCTCCGTGGACGACATCGAGGTCGAGCACACCCGGCCGCTGGTCCCGGGCACCGGCCGGAGCAGCGCCGTCATCTCGTACACCCTCCACAACCGGGGCAACGTCACCCTCGAACCCAAGGTCGCCCTCCGGGCCGAGGGACTCTTCGGCCGCACCCTGCTCGCCCGCGACCTGAAGCGGATCCCGTCCGAACTGCTGCCCCGCCAGCGGGTCCGGCTGACCGAGCGGTGGGCCGACGCGCCCGAGCTGGAATGGGGTGAGATCGAGCTGACCGCGAGCGCCCGAGGCACCCGCGAGTCCGCCTCCGTCCCGTACATCGCGCTGCCCTGGCTGATGGCCGGGGTCCTGCTGGCGGTCGTCGCCGCCGGGGTCGTGGGGATCCGGCTGCGGATCCGCCGCAGGCGCGCGCGAAGCACCTGAGCCGGGCCCCGGCGGGCGCGCCGCGGCCCTCGGTACGGCGGGACCGCCGGGATCGGGGACAATGGGCGCCATGAGCGTTCGACCTGACACAGAAGCCGCCGCACAGCAGGGCGCGGATCACGCACCCCACCGGGCCGGTTTCGCCTGCTTCGTGGGCCGCCCCAACGCGGGCAAGTCCACCCTCACGAACGCTCTGGTCGGCCGGAAGGTGGCGATCACCTCCAACCGGCCCCAGACCACCCGGCACACCGTGCGCGGCATCGTGCACCGCGAGGACGCGCAGCTGGTCCTGGTCGACACGCCCGGCCTCCACAAGCCGCGCACGCTGCTGGGCGAGCGGCTCAACGACGTCGTGCGGACCACCTGGGCCGAGGTCGACGTCATCGGCTTCTGCCTGCCCGCCGATCAGAAGCTCGGCCCCGGCGACCGGTTCATCGCCAAGGAACTCGCGGGCATCAGGAAGACCCCGAAGATCGCCATCGTCACCAAGACCGACCTGGTCGACTCCAAGCAGCTCGCCGAACAGCTCCTCGCCGTCTCCCGTCTCGCCGAGGAACTCGGCTTCGAATGGGCCGAGATCGTCCCGGTCTCGGCGGTCAAGGACAACCAGGTCGGTCTGCTGGCCGATCTGATCGCCCCGCTGCTCCCGGAGAGCCCCCCGCTCTACCCGGAGGGCGACCTCACCGACGAGCCCGAGATGGTCATGGTCGCGGAGCTCATCCGGGAGGCCGCGCTCGAAGGCGTGCGCGACGAGCTGCCGCACTCCATCGCCGTCGTCGTCGAGGAGATGTTGCCCCGCGAGGGCCGCCCGGCGGACCGGCCGCTGCTCGACATCCATGCCAACGTCTACATCGAACGTCCCAGCCAGAAGGGCATCATCATCGGCCCGAAGGGCAGGCGGCTGAAGGAAGTCGGTACGAAGTCCCGTAAGCACATCGAGGCGCTGCTCGGCACGCCCGTCTTCCTGGACCTGCACGTGAAGGTCGCCAAGGACTGGCAGCGCGACCCCAAGCAGCTGCGGAAGCTGGGCTTCTGACCCCGCTGGGCCGAGGGCCCGGGCCGACGCCGCACGAGCCGTCGGCCGGGCGCCCGGTCAGTCGTACGCCAGGTCCCCTCCCGGCCGCCTCACGCGCCCTCCTTCAGGACGCGTGAGATCAGGGCGCGCTGCGCGTCGGTCAGCCGGGGGTCCGCGCAGTGCACCGAGCGGCCGTCCACCGTGATCCGGTACTGGAAGCCGTCCGGCACGCCCCGGGGCGGGGAGCCCTGGCCCGCGGCGAGCGCTGATTCGGCCAGCGCCTCCCACTCCGCGGCATCGGCCCGTCCGGAGGTGTCGACCTCGCCGTTGCGTGCGATACCGGCGAAGCCGCCGGTCCTGCTGACCTGAATCCGCATGCGGTTGTCCTTCATCGCCGGACGGGCCGGGGCACGGGCCCTGTCGTCATCGCCGGACGGACCGGAGCACGGGTCCGATCGTCCTGCGCGCCCGGCCCGGTCCTGCTAAGCGGTCGGAACGCCCACCTCCGACCACGCCTTCAGCACCGCTTCGGTCTCGTCGCCCTCCCCGAAGCGGCCACGGGCGGCGTCCACCGTCAGACGAGCGAAGTCCGCGAAGTCCGCGTCCACGGCCAGCCGCCCGCCCGTGAGCACATCGAACCAGATCTGCCCGGCCCGTTCCCACGCGTTGCCGCCGAGCGCCGTCGCCAGCACGTAGAACGCGCGGTTCGGAATGCCGGAGTTGAGGTGCACCCCGCCGTTGTCCTGACCGGTGTGGACGTAGTCCTCCATCTTCCCCGGCTGCGGGTCCTTGCCGAGCATGTCGTCGTCGTACGCCGTGCCCGGCTCCTTCATCGAGCGCAGCGCGACGCCCTGGACGTCGGGGGCCAGCAGACCGGCGCCGATCAGCCAGTCCGCCCGGTCCGCGCTCTGGCCCAGCGTGTACTGCTTCACCAGCGAGCCGAAGACGTCGGACACCGACTCGTTGAGCGCGCCGGACTGGCCGTAATAGCTCAGATTGGCGGTGTACTGGGTCAGACCGTGCGTCAGCTCGTGGGCGATCACATCGATCGGGAGGGTGAAGTCCAGAAAGATCTCGCCGTCGCCGTCGCCGAACACCATCTGCTCGCCGTCGAAGAAGGCGTTGTTGTACTTCTCGTCGTAGTGCACGGAACCGATCAGCGGCAGTCCGTTGTCGTCGATCGAACGGCGGCCGTACACCTTGAACAGGAGGTCGAAGGTGGCGCCGAGCCCCGCGTACGCGCGGTTGACGCTCGCGTCCTGCGTCGGCTCCTCGCCCTCGGCGCGGACCTTGGTACCGGGCAGCGCGGTGCCGTTCCGGCAGTCGTACAGCGTCCGGTCGGGCGTGTCGGACGGCTCGGCCCCGGCCGGACGGGTCGCGGACGGGGCGGTGACCGTCGCCAGATGGCGGCGGGTGCGGCGGGCGGCATCGCTCTCCAGCGTGCGCCGGGCGCGCCCGGCGAGATCGGGGTTGTCCGAGCGGGAGAGCTTGTCGAGGACATGGGGCGGCACGATGGTGCAGAAGACGGGGCGGAACCCGTTCCGGGAGTGAGGCTGCATACACCCGACTGTGGCAGCACGTAACCGGCTTGTCGCTGGTTGCGACGGCGGTTGGTCAGATGGAGTGACCGGCCGCGCCCGGGTGTTTCGAGTGCCCGACCGCGCAAAGCGGTTTTGGCCCGTGCGGCCTCGATGCCGCACGCTGATTCCGATCCCGTACGGCGGTCGCGATTCCGCATAGTGATACGGGTCGGACGCATCAGACGTGTCTCGGTTACTCTCGTCGCATCATGCGTTTCGGGCTGCTTCTTCTTAGCTGCCGCGGCGAGGGCCTGTAGTCGTAGGCCGACCCCCTCCCCGCGGAGTCTGGTGGTGCAGCGACACGTCGGCCGTCCCATTGGTTGGACCCCGAGGAGCCGCACGCCATGACCACCGACCGCCACGCCCCGATGCCTGCCACGACCGCTGTCGGACGTCCGACGCCGATCACCAACGCCACCGGGATGCAGAAGCCGTCCGGGATGCCGATCCACAAGTACGGCCGGTACGAGGCCGTCGACATCCCCGACCGCACCTGGCCGGACAAGCGGATCACCGTGGCGCCCCGCTGGCTCTCCACCGACCTGCGCGACGGCAACCAGGCCCTGATCGACCCGATGTCGCCGGCCCGCAAGCGCGAGATGTTCGACCTGCTCGTCCGCATGGGCTACAAGGAGATCGAGGTCGGCTTCCCGTCCTCCGGAGAGACCGACTTCGGGTTCGTCCGCTCGATCATCGAGGAGGGCGCGATCCCCGAGGACGTGACGATCTCCGTCCTGACGCAGGCCCGTGAGGACCTGATCGAGCGGACCATCGAGTCCCTGGTCGGCGCCCGCCGTGCCACCGTGCACCTGTACAACGCCACGGCCCCCACCTTCCGCCGGGTCGTCTTCCGCGGTTCCAAGGACGACATCAAGCAGATCGCCGTCGACGGCACCCGGCTGGTCATGGAGTACGCGGAGAAGCTGCTGGGCCCGGAGACGATCTTCGGCTACCAGTACAGCCCGGAGATCTTCACCGACACCGAGCTGGACTTCGCCCTGGAGGTCTGCGAGGCGGTCTGCGACGTCTGGCAGCCGGAGGAGGGGCGCGAGATCATCCTCAACCTGCCCGCCACCGTGGAGCGGTCGACCCCGTCCACGCACGCGGACCGCTTCGAGTGGATGTCGCGGAACCTGACCCGTCGCGAGCACATCTGCCTGTCCGTCCACCCGCACAACGACCGCGGCACCGCCGTCGCCGCCGCCGAACTGGCCCTCATGGCCGGCGCGGACCGGATCGAGGGCTGCCTGTTCGGCCAGGGCGAGCGCACCGGCAACGTCGACCTGGTCACCCTGGGCATGAACCTCTTCTCGCAGGGGGTCGACCCGCAGATCGACTTCTCGCAGATCGACGAGATCCGCCGCACCAGCGAGTACTGCAACCAGATGGAGGTCCACCCGCGCCACCCCTACGCGGGCGACCTCGTCTACACCGCCTTCTCCGGCTCCCACCAGGACGCCATCAAGAAGGGCTTCGACGCCATGGAGGCCGACGCGGCCGCCCGGGGCACGACCGTCGACGAGATCGAGTGGGCCGTGCCGTACCTGCCGATCGACCCGAAGGACGTCGGCCGCAGCTACGAGGCCGTCATCCGGGTCAACTCGCAGTCCGGCAAGGGCGGCATCGCCTACGTCCTGAAGAACGACCACAAGCTCGACCTGCCGCGCCGGATGCAGATCGAGTTCTCCCGGATCATTCAGGCCAAGACCGATGCCGAGGGCGGCGAGGTCACCCCGGCGCAGATCTGGTCCGTGTTCCAGGACGAGTACCTGCCCAACCCCGAGAACGCCGCGGCCCAATGGGGTCGTGTACAGATCCGCTCGGGCCAGTCCACGACCGGCTCCGACGGCCGGGACACCATCACCGTCGAGGCGACGGTGGACGGCACCGACACCGTGCTGACCGGCACCGGCAACGGTCCGATCTCCGCGTTCTTCGAAGCGCTGCAGGCCATCGGCATCGACGCCCGTCTCCTCGACTACACCGAGCACACCATGAGCGAGGGCGCCAGCTCCCAGGCCGCCTCGTACATCGAGTGCGCCATCGACGGACGGGTGCTGTGGGGCATCGGCATCGACGCCAATACCACGCGCGCCTCGCTGAAGGCGGTCGTCTCCGCGGTCAACCGCGCCGGCCGCTGACCCGGCCCGCCCGACGGCGTCCGCGACCGCACGGCCCAGGACCCCGCCCCCGCTCCGGCCGGGGGTGGGGTTCGGCCATCTCCGGGGTTGTGACGATCGGGGTACTGACGGCACCTCACGACTGTGGTTAACATCACGTCCACGCGGCAATGTTGCCGGAGGGGGCGCCTCCCGTGCCCTGAGGGCCACGGGGGAGTTACGGAGGTGTGCGACGTGCGGTCAGCCCTGGGACAACGCGCCATGAAGCTGCGCATCTGCGGCATCCGCACCGTCTGGGACGCCGTCGGCGACGGCGAGTTCTTCTGCCCCGGCTGCGGCGGCGACCGCAACTACCGCAGGCTCACCGGACGCCGCCGCTTCGCCGTGCTCGGCGTGCCGATGCTGCGCCGCGGCACCACCGGACCCGTCGTCGAATGCGCCGCCTGTCGGAGTCGCTTCGACACCGATGTGCTCGACCACCCCACCACCACCCGGCTCTCCGCGATGCTCCGGGACGCCGTCCACACGGTCGCCCTCGGCGTCCTCGCGGCCGGCGGCACCACCTCCCGCACGGTCCTGCGGACCGCCGCCGCCACCGTGCGCGGTGCCGGTTTCGACGACTGCACGGAGGAACAGCTCTCCATCGTCGTCGAGGTCCTCTCCGCCGACATCGGCCACGGCTCAGCCTTCGACCCGGCGGCCGAGGCGTGCGGCGCCGCCCTCGCCATCGAACTGCACGAGGCGCTGGAGCCCCTCGCCCCGCACCTGGCCCCCGCCGGACGCGAGGCGATCCTCCTCCAGGGCGCCAGGATCGCCCTCGCCGACGGCCCCTACGGCCCGTCCGAGCGCGAGGTGCTGACCACGGTGGGCGGGGCGCTGCGGATCTGCGCCGAGGACACCGCCCGGCTGCTGGCCGCGGCGGCCCGCACCCCTTCCTGACCGCTCCTGCCCGCTCGCCCCCGGGAGTGCGGGTGAGAGGCCCCGTCCCCGTACCGGACAATGGACGCATGAGCTTGTTCCGGGACGACGGCGTGGTGCTGCGCACGCAGAAGCTGGGCGAGGCCGACCGGATCATCACGATCCTCACCCGCGGCCACGGCCGGGTACGGGCCGTCGCGCGCGGGGTGCGGCGCACGAAGTCCAAGTTCGGCGCCCGGCTGGAACCCTTCTCCCACGTCGACGTGCAGTTCTTCGCCCGGGGCAGCGAGCTGGTCGGCCGGGGGCTGCCGCTCTGCACGCAGAGCGAGACGATCGCCCCGTACGGTGGCGGCATCGTCACCGACTACGCCCGCTACACCGCCGGCACCGCGATGCTGGAGACCGCCGAGCGGTTCACCGACCACGAGGGCGAGCCCGCGGTCCAGCAGTACCTGCTGCTCGTCGGAGGGCTGCGCACCCTCGCCCGCGGCGAGCACGAACCACATCTCGTCCTCGACGCCTTCCTGCTGCGCTCGCTCGCCGTCAACGGCTACGCGCCCAGCTTCGAGGACTGCGCGAAGTGCGGCATGCCCGGGCCGAACCGGTTCTTCTCCGTCGCGGCGGGCGGCATCGTATGCGGCGACTGCCGGGTGCCCGGCAGCGTCGTACCCTCGACCGAGGCCGTCGGTCTGCTGAGTGCGCTGCTCACCGGCGACTGGGAGACGGCGGACGCGTGCGAGGCGCGTCATGTCAGGGAGGGGAGCGGACTGGTGTCCGCCTATCTCCACTGGCATCTGGAGCGCGGGCTGCGCTCACTGCGGTACGTAGAGAAGTGACACAGGCGGATCAGGTACGGATCCGGCATGGATCAGGCACAGGGAGCGAGACAGTTCATGGCAGTACGCGGGATACTGGGCGGCCGTAACCGACGCGACTACAAGACCCCGGAGCCGCACCCCTCCGGTGCCACGCCCCCGAGGATTCCCGGCGAGCTGGTGCCCAAGCACGTGGCCATCGTGATGGACGGCAACGGCCGCTGGGCCAAGGAACGCGGCCTGCCGCGCACCGAGGGGCACAAGGTCGGCGAAGGCGTCGTCATGGACGTCCTCAAGGGCTGCATCGAGATGGGCGTCAAGAACCTCTCGCTGTACGCGTTCTCCACGGAGAACTGGAAGCGGTCCCCGGAGGAGGTGAAGTTCCTGATGAACTTCAACCGGGACGTGATCCGCCGCCGCCGCGACGAGATGGACGAGCTGGGCATCCGCATCCGTTGGGTGGGGCGCATGCCGAAGCTGTGGAAGTCCGTGGTCCAGGAGCTCCAGGTCGCCCAGGAACAGACGAAGGACAACGACCGGATGACGCTGTACTTCTGCGTCAACTACGGCGGCCGGGCCGAGATCGCCGACGCCGCGCAGCGCATCGCGCAGGACGTCGCGGCCGGGAAGCTGGACCCGTCCAAGGTCAACGAGAAGACGTTCGCGAAGTACATCTACTACCCGGACATGCCGGACGTCGACCTGTTCGTCCGCCCCAGCGGTGAGCAGCGCACGTCCAACTACCTGATCTGGCAGAGCGCCTACGCCGAGATGGTCTTCCAGGACGTGCTGTGGCCGGACTTCGACCGCCGCGACCTGTGGCGGGCCTGTCTGGAGTACGCCCAGCGGGACCGGCGGTTCGGCGGCGCCGTGGAGACGGCCCCCGCGCCGAAGGGCTGAGCGGACGGCGGGGCCGGCACACATCGCCGGCCCCGCCGCCCGGGCCCTCACTCCTTCTCGTCGGCGCGCCCGGCGCACTCCGCGCAGGTGCCGAAGATCTCCACCGTGTGCGCCACGTTCACGTATCCGTGCTGCGTGGCGATCGACTCCGCCCACTGTTCCACGGCGGGACCCTCGACCTCGACGGCCTTGCCGCACATCCGGCACACCAGGTGGTGGTGGTGTTCGCCGGTCGAGCAGCGGCGGTACACGGACTCGCCGTCCGTGGTGCGCAGCACGTCCACCTCGCCCGCGTCGGCGAGGGACTGGAGGGTGCGGTAGACGGTGGTCAGCCCGACCGAGTCGCCGCGATGCTTGAGCACGTCGTGCAACTCCTGGGCACTGCGGAACTCGTCCACCTCGTCGAGCGCCGCCGCCACCGCCGCCCGCTGCCGGGTCGACCGGCCACGTACCGGGGCCGCGTTCGTTCCACTGATCGGCGCCGTTGCCACAGCCGCCTCCTCGTGTCGCCCGTACCTGTGTCGGGCCATTGTGCCAGTCTGCCCGGCCCTCGTGGTCACACCCGGAGTTCGTCCTCCACGGGGCTGCCGGCCCCTGCTTCAAGGGTGCACTCGCCGGACGCCTCCTCGCTCCGGCGGGCCCGCCGCCGGGCCAGCGGGGTCGCGAGCAGCGTCAGGGCGACGAAGACCACGATGGCCAGCAGGACGATCGTCGCACCGGGCGGTACGTCCTGGTAGTACGAGGTGACGGTGCCGGCCAGGGTCACCGCCGTACCGATGACGACCGACAGCACGAACGTCAGCCGGAACGACCGGGAGATCTGCTGCGCCGCCGCGACCGGCACCACCATCAGGGCACTGACCAGCAGCAGCCCGACGACCCGCATCGCCACGGTGACGGTCACCGCCGCGGTCACGGCGACCAGCAGGTTCAGCGCGCGCACCGGCAGCCCGGTGACGCGGGCGAACTCCTCGTCCTGACTGACCGCGAACAGCTGTCGCCGCAGCCCCAGCGTCACCAGCAGGACGAAGGCGGCCAGCAGGCAGATCGCGGTGATGTCCTCGGTGGAGACGGTGGCGAGCGAGCCGAAGAGGTACGAGGTGAGGTTGGCGTTGGAACCGGTGTCGGAGAGGTTGATCAGCAGGACGCCGCCCGCCATGCCGCCGTAGAACAGCATGGCCAGGGCGATGTCGCCGCGGGTGCGTCCGTACCAGCGGATCAGCTCCATCACCACCGAGCCGGCGACGGCGACCGCCGTGGCCATCCACACCGGGCTGGTGGACAGCAGGAAGCCGAGGCCGACGCCGGTCATCGCGATGTGACCGATGCCGTCGCCCATCAGGGCCTGGCGGCGCTGGACGAGGTAGACGCCGACGGAAGGGGCGATGACGCCGACCAGGACGGCGGCGAGCAGGGCCCGCTGCATGAAGGGGGGATCGAGGAATTCCATGATCAGCTCAGCAGTCCGGTCCGGACGGGCTCGGTGGCCGCGTGGGGGTGTACATGGTCGTGTCCCGGCAGGGCGTGCTGGCCCACGGCCTTCGGGGGCGTCCCGTCGTGCGTCACGCAGCCGTCGCGCAGCACGACCGCGCGGTCGATCAGCGGCTCCAGCGGGCCGAGTTCGTGCAGCACCAGCAGCACGGTGGCGCCGGTGGCGACCTGTTCGCGGAGCGTCGTGGCGAGGATCTCCTGGCTGCCCAGGTCGACGCCGGCCATCGGCTCGTCCATGATCAGCAACTCCGGTTCGGCGGCCAGCGCCCGGGCGATCAGCACGCGCTGGTGCTGTCCGCCGGAGAGCGCGTTCACCGAGTCCCCGGCCCGGTCGCTCAGGCCGACCAGTTCGATGGCCCGGTCGACGGCGGCCCGGTCCGCCTTGCGGAGCGGGCCCAGCCGCGTACGGGAGAGCCGCCCGGACGAGACGACCTCGCGGATCGTGGCGGGCACGCCGCCCGAGGCGGTGGTGCGCTGGGGCACGTAGCCGACGCGGGACCAGGCGCGGAAGCGGCGCAGTGGGGTGCCGAACAGTTCGACGGAGCCGCCGGTGAGCGGGACCTGGCCGATGACGGAGCGCACGGCGGTCGACTTGCCCGAGCCGTTGGCGCCGAGCAGTGCGACGACCTCGCCGCGCTGGACCGTCAGGTCGATGCCGCGCAGCACCGCACGTGCGCCGAGCGTGGCCGTGGCGCCCCTGAGGGCTATGACGGGGTCCTTGGTGGTGCTCCCGTACTCGGGCATGAGCGCCTCCGATGCTGCTGTGGCGGTTGTCGCGTGGGTCGCGGTCGCCGCTTCTGCCGTGTGGGCGGCGTGCGCCGTGCGGGGCGCATGGGCCGTGGGGGTCGTCCGGGTCACTTCGCGCCGAGCGCCTTCTGCAGCGCGGCGAGGTTGGACCGCATGACCTCGATGTAGTCGTCGCCCTTGGACTTGTCGGTGATTCCCTCCAGCGGGTCCAGGACGTCCGTCCTCAGACCGGTGTCCCGGGCGAGGGTCTTCGCGGTCCTGTCGCTGGCGAGGGTCTCGAAGAACACGGTGGTGACCTTGTTCTTCTTCGCGATGGCGTGGATCTCGTTGATCCGGGCGGGGCTGGGCTCGGCCTCGGGGTCGACGCCGGCGATGCCCTCCTGGGTGAGGCCGTAGCGCTCGGCGAGGTAGCCGAAGGCGGAGTGGGTGGTGATGAAGGTCCTGGTCGCGGTGGACTTCAGGCCCGTCTCGTACGCCGTGTTCAGCGCGTCGATCTTGCCGACCAGCGCTTCCGTGTTCCTGCGGTAGTCGGCGGCGTGGTCGGGGTCGGCCTTCTCCAACGACTTCCCGACGCCCTCGGCGACCTCGGCGTACTTCACCGGGTCCAGCCAGATGTGGGGGTCTGCCCCGGTCTCGTCGCCGTGGTGCTCGTGGCCGTGCTCGTCGCTCCCGGCGTGGTCGTGGTCGTCGCCGGCCTCGGTGCCGTGTTCCTCCAGCTTCGTGAGCTTCGAGGCGTCGACGGCGTTCTTGACGCCGGACTGCTTGATGGCGTCGTCGACGGCGGGCTGGATGCCCTTGAGGTAGAGGACGTAGTCGGCGTCGCTCAGCCCGCCGATCTGCCTCGGGCTGAGCTCCAGGTCGTGCGGCTCGACGCCCGGCTTGGTCAGTGTGGTGACCGAGACGTGCTTTCCGCCGATCTGCTCGGCCAGGTACTGCATCGGATAGAACGAGGCCACCACGTCGAGCTTGTCGCCGTTCTTGTGATCGGCGGCGTCCGAGGCGGAGCAGGCGGTGAGGGCGGTGAGGCCGAGGGTGACCGCTCCGGCGAGGGTGATGGTGGGTATGAGGCGGCTGACGTTCATGACACTCATTTTCAATGAAATTGGAAACGATTGTCAACAAGGATGATGAGATGGTCATGCGGCCGACCGGACCGCCACCGATTTGATCCGAGGGGCGGGCCCGCCGGTAATCTGTAGCATTCGACGTTCGTCCTCGTAATGAAGAGAGCACCGTGGCCGCCGACAAGATCGACTCCATCGTCAGCCTGAGCAAGCGCCGTGGCTTCGTCTATCCCTGCAGTGAGATCTACGGTGGTCAGCGGGCCGCCTGGGACTACGGGCCGCTGGGCGTCGAGCTGAAGGAGAACCTCAAGCGCCAGTGGTGGCGCTACATGGTCACCTCCCGCGAGGACGTGGTCGGAATCGACTCGTCGGTCATCCTGGCCTCCGAGGTGTGGGCCGCCTCCGGCCACATCGCCACGTTCACCGACCCGCTGACCGAGTGCACCTCCTGCCACAAGCGCTTCCGCGCCGACCACCTGGAGGAGGCGTACGAGGAGAAGCACGGCCACCTCCCCGCGAACGGCCTGACCGACCTCAACTGCCCCAACTGCGGCAACAAGGGCACGTTCACCGAGCCCAAGCAGTTCTCCGGTCTGCTCTCCACCCACCTCGGCCCGACCCAGGACTCCGGCTCGGTCGCCTACCTGCGCCCCGAGACCGCCCAGGGCATCTTCACCAACTTCGCCCAGGTCCAGCAGACCTCGCGCCGGAAGCCGCCGTTCGGCATCGCCCAGATGGGCAAGTCCTTCCGCAACGAGATCACCCCGGGCAACTTCATCTTCCGCACCCGTGAGTTCGAGCAGATGGAGATGGAGTTCTTCGTCAAGCCGGGCGAGGACGAGAAGTGGCACGAGTACTGGATGGAGCAGCGCTGGAGCTGGTACACCGGCCTGGGCCTGCGCGAGGAGAACATGCGGTGGTTCGAGCACCCGCAGGAGAAGCTCTCGCACTACTCCAAGCGCACCGCCGACATCGAGTACCGCTTCCGCTTCGGCGGCAGCGAGTGGGGTGAGCTGGAGGGCGTCGCCAACCGCACGGACTACGACCTCAAGGCGCACTCCAAGGCGTCCGGCACCGACCTGTCGTTCTTCGACCAGGAGGCCGGCGAGCGCTGGACCCCGTTCGTCATCGAGCCGGCAGCCGGTGTCGGCCGCGCGATGCTCGCCTTCCTCCTCGACGCCTACATCGAGGACGAGGCACCCAACGCCAAGGGCGTCATGGAGAAGCGCACCGTGATGCGCCTTGACCCGCGCCTCGCGCCGGTCAAGGTCGCCGTGCTGCCGCTGTCCCGCAACCCGCAGCTGTCGCCGAAGGCCAAGGGCCTCGCCGCCGACCTGCGGCAGAACTGGAACATCGAATTCGACGACGCGGGCGCCATCGGCCGCCGCTACCGTCGCCAGGACGAGATCGGTACGCCGTTCTGCGTCACCGTCGACTTCGACACCCTGGACGACAACGCGGTGACCGTGCGCGAGCGCGACACCATGAAGCAGGAGCGCGTCTCCCTGGACCAGATCCAGGCCTACCTCGGCGCCCGCCTGCTCGGCTGCTGACGCCTGCTCGCACCGCTTGGTCCGCAGCGGCGGCCCGGTCCGTGGCATCGGCCGGAGCCCCCGGTTCCCCGCACCCCGCGCGGAGGAGCCGGGGGCTCCGTCGTATGCCGCAGTGCGCGGTTCCGGGCCGACGCGCGGGAAAAGCGGGTGCGGTGGCGGACGGGGCGCAGTACGGTGCCGCCATGTCTTCTTCGTTCTTCCAGATCTACGAGTGAGAGCGCGGCGGGTCCGAGCACCCGCCGCCCACCGGATCGATCAGAGGCCGACTCGGGCCTCCTTCCCCCCTCTCGCCCTTCACCATGAATGGGAGAACACCGTGGCCAAGAGCCGCAACAGCCTCCTCGGCGTGGGCGGACAGCGCAAGAAGCTGTCCCGCGCCGACCAGCAGGGCATGGACCCCGCACGCCAGGCCGACCGCAAGGCGGCCGACGACCAGAAGCAGGAACTGCTGCGCAGGATGCGCGAGCGTACGCAGTCGGCTCCGGACCTTGCGCGGGAGGAGTCGTCGGACGGCTCGTCGCAGCCGGACATGACCGAGCAAGACGGCCCGGCGCAGAGCTGACCGCTCCCCGACCCCCGTACGAACGCGCGCTGTTCGCCGACGGCGTCGGCCGGGACGCGTGAGGACGCCCCGTCTGCCGACGGGGCGTCAGGAGGCGGATACCGGAACGCCACGGCGGAGGGCCCGAGTGGATCGGGGCCTCCGCCGTGGCGCGTTTTCGGGGTCGATCGCAGGGGCGGGACGGGCTCTCAGCACGTGGTGGTGCTGACGGGCTCTCAGCGCTTGGTGGTGCTGACAGGCTCTCAGTGCTTGGTGGTGCTGTTGAACAGCGAGCGCGACCAGACGTAGCCGACCAGGGCGATGCCGACGCACCAGGCGAGCGAGATCCAGGCGTTGTTCCCGATCTCCGAGCCCGAGAGCAGGCCGCGCAGGGTCTCGGTCATCGGTGTGAACGGCTGGTTCTGGGCGAACCAGCGCAGGCCCGGGGACATCGAGTCGGCCGGCACGAAGGCGGAGCCGAGGAACGGCAGGAACTGGATCAGCAGCGGCTTGTTGCTCGCGGACTCGACGGTCTTGGAGATCAGACCGAGTGCCACCGACAGCCAGGTGACGGCGAACGCGATCGCCGCGAGCAGACCGGCCGCGGCCAGCCACTCCAGCGGGCTCGCCCCCGAGCGGAAGCCGACGGCGAGCGCCACGCCCACGACCAGCACGGTGCACACCATCGTCTGGATGACGCTGCCGATGACATGGCCCGTCATGAACGACGAGCGCGTGATGCTCATGGTGCGGAAGCGGTTGATGATGCCCTCGGTCATGTCGGAGCAGACCGCGATCGAGGTCGACATCGAGCCGGCGGCCACCCCCATGACGATGATGCCCGGGGTCAGATAGTTCAGATACGCGTCCCGGCCGCCGCCCATGCCGGCGCCGATCGAGTCACCGAAGGCGTACACGAACAGCAGCAGCATCAGGATCGGCGTCATGGCGCTGCCGAACCCCACGCTCGGATATCGGATCGCGTGCTTGAGGTTGCGCCGCAGCATCGTCATCGAGTCGTGCGCGGCGTAGGCGAGGGTGCTCATCGCAGGGTCTCCTTGATGTGAAGCGCGGAGGTGGTACCGGTGCCGGTGGCGCCGTCGCCGGTCAGGGCGAGGAACACGTCGTCGAGGTCGGGGGTGTGCACGGAGAAGTCGGCGGCCCGGATGCCGACGGCGTCGAGCCGGTCGAGCAGGGCGCGCAGCGCGTCGATGCCGCCGTCGCCCGCCACGCGCAGGGCGAGGTTCTCGTCGTCGCGGGCCGCGCCGGGGAAGGCGGCGGCCGCGCGCTCGTACTCGGCGGGGTCGGTGAACCGCAGCCGTACGTGACTGCCGGGGATCCGCGCCTTGAGCTCGTCCGCGGTGCCCTCGGCGATGATCCGGCCGCCGTCGAGCACGGCGATCCGGTCGGCGAGGTGGTCGGCCTCCTCCAGGTACTGGGTGGTGAGGAAGACGGAGGTGCCGCCCGCGACCAGCGAGCGCACCGTGTCCCACATGGTGCGGCGGCTGCGCGGGTCGAGCCCGGTCGTCGGCTCGTCCAGGAAGATCACCTGGGGGTCGCCGACCAGCGTCATGGCGATGTCGAGCCGGCGCCGCATACCGCCGGAGAAGGTGGCAGCCCGCTTGTGCGCGACGTCCGCGATGTCGAACCGCTGAAGCAGTTCCCGGGTACGGGACCGGCCTTCGTGCTTGCCGAGGCGCAGCAGGTCGGCCATGAGGAGCAGGTTCTCCTCGGCGGTGAGCAGGTCGTCGAGGGCGGCGAACTGCCCGGTGACGCCGATCGCGGCGCGCACCTCGTCCGGTGACGTGGCGATGTCGTGGCCCGTGACCAGGGCCTGCCCGCCGTCGGCGGCGACGAGCGTGGACAGGATCTGCACGGTGGTGGTCTTGCCGGCGCCGTTCGGTCCGAGCAGCGCGAACACGGACCCGGCCGGGATGTGCAGATCGATGCCGTCGAGCACGGTCTTGGCGCCGTACGACTTACGCAGACCGACGGTGGAGACGGCGGCGGGCGGTCGCGAACCGGCCGTCCTTGGTGTGGGCATGACAGAAGAGGGCATGGGGTCCTCCCGTTCGAGGGCTGAGGTGATGGGGGAGCGGGCGAGTCCGCGGGCCGGTGCTCAGGCCCGGGCGCGGCGGATGTCGATGTTGCCCCAGCGGGTCCGGGCACGGACCTCGACGGTGTTCTCGGTCTCCGTCGGCGGGGCGGAGTCGGCGAGTGCGTTGTGCACCTGCCCGCGCTCGGAGCTGACGTCGAGCCAGGCTGCGGTGCCCTCGCGGACGCCGACTTCGATGCCGCCGTAGGCGGTCTCCAGGTGGACGACCCCACCGGTGACCTCGGCGACGCGCAGGGCGCCGTGGGCGGTGGTGGCGGTGACCGAGCCCTCGGCACGCTCGATGTCGATGTCGCCGTGGGCGCCGCTCACCCGGAGGTCGCCGGTCACGGCGGCGACGGTCGTGTTGCCGTGCGAGTTCTTCAGGACGGCGGAACCGTCGACGATGCCGACGCGCAGGTTGCCGGAGCTGGTGGTGATCCCCGCCGTACCCTCGATCCGGTCGATGAAGACCGAGCTGTGGGAGGCGTTCAGCTGGAGCGGCCCGGTCATGTCGAGGCGGACGTTTCCGCCCGAGGTCTTCACCTGGACCTCGCCCAGGCGGCCCTCGCCCACCACCTGGGTCCAGGAGCCGGTCAGGTCGACGCGCGAGCCCGCGGGCAACTCGACCGACACGTCGACGGCGCCGGTGGGGCCGATCAAGTAGCGCTGCTTCGTCCTGATGGTCAGGACGCCGCTCGCGTACACCACCTCGGTCTGCTCGGCGGCCCGCACGTCCTTGCTCTGCTTCGGGCCGGCGGGCCGCACCTCGACGACCGTGTCGAGGCGGTCGCTCGCGGTGAACCGGATCGAGCCGGCGCCGACGTGTGCGGTGACCAAAATCGGTTCGGGAGTGTCGAAAGAAGGCATGGCTGTACCGTCCTCATGAGTCCTTGGGGCGTCCCCGCTGGTGGGACGTGGTGTGGGTGAAGTGGAGCGGGCGCGGGCGCGGGCGCGGCTAGTGCTGTGGCCGGAAAGGTTTGCCGGTGAACGTTTCCGGTCGCAGCACTAGCGCACCCAGCCCGTGAAGCTCTGTCCGGTGGTGCGGGACTTCTGCGGGGTGCGCGCTCGCGCGCCGCCGTCGACCGCGGCCGACACGGCCCGCACCAGCCACGCGTTGACCGACAGGCCCTCGCGGCTCGCGGCCTCCTCGGCCCGCGCCTTGAGGTGTGCCGGCAGACGCAGATTGACGCGGGCGGTGCCGCCTTCGTCGCTGTCGGCGGGCGCCTGCGCCCTGACCGGTTCGACGGGTGCGACGGCCGCTTCCGTGACGCCGCCGCCGGGTGGTGGCGTCACCACGAAGTCGGGGTCCAGCCCGCGCAGCCGCACGTCGACCGAGCCGGGGGCGAGCTCGCGGGTGATCTCGTCCATCGCGGCGGAGAGGACATTGAGCATGGTCAGACGGGTCGCCGACTCCAGAGGAGCGGTGAGCCGCTCGGCCAGCTCGCGGGCGTCTTCCCCGCCGGCTTCGGCGGCCACCGTGAGTTCGCGGCGCAGGGTGTCGACATACGGGGTGAGGTCCATGGCGTCATGGTGGCATCATTGTGGTGCCATGTGCAAGCCCTGATGGTGTCGCATGCGGGGATGGTGCGAGGGTGATCGCTCTGACCTGCGAAAACGTGATGGGGGCGGGGTGAGTCGTGGTGGCGCCACGCCTGCTCATGCGCCTGTGGGTGTGCGGGGTGGTGCCAGATGGTGCCAAGTGGTGCCACTCGGTGGCGCCGCCCCGCCCGGCGGCCGGAGCGGGGCCGGAGCGGCTTCAGGCCCGGGAGCTCGCCGAGGGCTGCTTCCCGACATGGGCGGCCGTCCGGGCCTCCAGGCGTACGGCGGTCCGGCGCGCCGTCTCCCGTGCCCAGCGCCCGCTCGTCAGCGCCCCCACCAGCAAGACGCACAGCCCGCATCCGGTGATGATCCACCAGGCGGGCCTGCCCGCGTCCACGAAGGCGGCCGCGTACGCGGAGCCGCGCGGCGATCCGGTCCCGGCCACGCCCGCCGCGAGCACCGCGCCGATCACGGCGACCCCGAGCGTCCCGCCGACCTGACGGCTGGTCGAGGCGACGGCCGCGGCCACCCCGGCCTGGGCGCGGGGCATCCCGGAGACGGCCGTGTTGGTGATCGGCGCGTTCACCATGCCGAAGCCGATGCCGAACAGCACGTACCCGGTGAACAGCAGGACGTTGTCCGTCTCCGCCTCGAACGCGGCGAACATCAGCCCGCACGCCGTCATGGCCGTCCCGGCCACGAGCAGGGGCAGCCGCGGCCCCCGGCCACCGACGAGCCGTCCGGACAGCGGGGCGCAGACGAAGGTCAGGGCCGCCATCGGCAGCATGTACAGACCGGCGTGCAGTGCGCTCAGTCCGCGCACGTTCTGCAGGTAGAGCGTGTTGAGGAACAGGAACCCGCTCAGCGCGGCGAACGCGCAGACCGCTATGGCGGTGGCCCCGCTGAACGGGGCGCTGCGGAAGAACCGCAGGTCGATGAGGGGTTCGGTGCGCCGCGGCTCGTACAGCAACAGCCCGGCGAGAGCTGCGACGGCGAGCACGGCGAGTCCCAGGACATGCGGCGCGGTCCAGCCCACCGTCGGCGTCTCGATGATCACGTACGTCAGCGAGCCGAGCAGCGCCATCACCAGCAGTTGCCCCACCGGGTCCGGGCGGCGCGGCTTCGGGGCGCGGGACTCGGGGACGTAGCGCCAGGTGAGCAGCAGCGCGAGGAGGCCGACGGGCAGATTGACCCAGAAGATCGAGCGCCAGCCGACCGAGTCCACCAGCAGCCCGCCGACCAGCGGACCCGCTGCCATCGAGATGCCGACCACGCCGCCCCACACCCCGATGGCACGCGCCCGTTCGCGCGGGTCGGTGAAGGTGTTGGTGATGATCGACATCGCGACCGGGTTCAGCATCGAACCGCCCACCGCCTGCACCATCCGGAACGCCACCAGCGACTCCAGGTTCGGTGCCAGGGAGCAGAGCAGCGAGCCGAGGGTGAAGAGGACCAGCCCGGTTTGGAACACCCGGCGACGTCCGATCCGGTCGGCGGTGGACCCCGCGAGCATCAGCAGCGAGGCCAGCACCAGGGTGTAGGCGTCGATCGTCCATTGCATGCCCGCGACGGTGGCGTGCAGTTCCTTCTGGATGGAGGGAAGGGCGACGTTCAGGACCGTGTTGTCGAGACTGACGATCAGCAGACTCATGCAGCAGATCGCCAGCACCAGTTGCCGTCGGCGGTGACTGAGCTCGGGCATACATCGATAGTACGGTTAACTAATGAACCCTGCCGACCGGGCGGGGCCGGACGGGGTACTTCATGCCACGGACCGAGGCGGACCGTTCCGCGCCGTACGCGACAATGGAGCAATGACCACGCTCGCCCCCTCGCTCCCGCAGCTCCGGATCGGCCCGCACACGGTGCAGCCGCCGGTGGTGCTCGCCCCCATGGCCGGCATCACCAACGCCCCGTTCCGCACCCTGTGCCGGGAGTTCTCCGGGGGCAAGGGTCTGTTCGTCAGCGAGATGATCACCACCAGGGCGCTGGTCGAGCGCAACGAGAAGACCATGCAGCTGATCCACTTCGACGCGAGCGAGACCCCGCGCTCGATCCAGCTGTACGGGGTGGACCCGGTCACCGTCGGCAAGGCCGTCCGCATGATCGTCGACGAGGACCTCGCCGACCACATCGATCTGAACTTCGGCTGCCCGGTCCCCAAGGTGACCCGCAAGGGCGGTGGCTCCGCGCTCCCGTACAAGCGGCCGCTGCTGCGCGCGATCCTCGACCAGGCGGTCTCCAACGCGGGCGATCTGCCGGTCACCATCAAGATGCGCAAGGGCATCGACGACGACCACCTCACCTACCTCGACGCCGGCCGGATAGCCGTCGAGGAGGGCGTCAAGGCGGTCGCCCTGCACGGCAGGACGACCGCCCAGCACTACGGCGGCACCGCCGACTGGGACGCCATCGCCCGGCTCAAGGAGCACGTCCCGGAGATTCCGGTGCTCGGCAACGGCGACATCTGGTGCGCGGACGACGCGCAGCGGATGATGCGCGAGACCGGCTGCGACGGCGTGGTCGTCGGGCGCGGCTGCCTGGGCCGTCCCTGGCTGTTCGGCGACCTGGTGAGCGCGTTCGAGGGCACGGGTACGAGGCGGGAGCCCCGGCTGCGCGAGGTCGCCGACGTGATGCTGCGGCACGCGACGCTGCTGGGGGAGTGGCTCGGCGACGAGGCGCGGGGCGTGATCGACTTCCGCAAGCACGTCGCCTGGTACCTCAAGGGCTTCTCGGTCGGCTCGGAGATGCGCAAGAAGCTGGCGGTCACCTCCTCGCTGGACGAGCTGGGCTCGCAGCTGAACGAGCTCGACCTGGACCAGCCGTGGCCGGACGGCGCCGACGGGCCGCGCGGGCGCACCTCGGGGAACAACCGCGTGGTGCTGCCGGACGGCTGGCTGAAGGACCCCTACGACTGCGCGGGCGTGAGCGCGGACGCGGAACTGGACACATCGGGCGGCTGAGTGCTGGTCGCGGACGGCCTCCAAGGGCCTGCGACGGCGCCGAGGGCCCGCCGGGAACGTACTCCCCGGCGGGCCCTCGACCTTTCCGCGGCCCGGCGTCCCGCGCCCCTCCCGACGCCTGCGCCCCTCCCGCACATGAGGCACCGCGTGCCGCTACAGATGGCGTACTCATCTGAGCGTTGGATTCGGCCAGATTCGGCGATATTCGGCCGGGTGGGCATGCGAATGCACCCGTGGCGCATGCCGCGAAGCGGCTTTGCTCACGCTGAGCTAGTCCTTATTGATCTGTGCGTGACCGGCGAGCGCTTTTCACGTGTCCAGATGGTGACATCTGAGCGCCGCTCGTAGAGTGATTCTCGCCACCCTGAGAGTCGACCCGCTCAGATGAGCGCAATTTTGAGGGGTGCATTTCTCAAATGATGGCACTCGGTGCCAGTGGCTCGTATTTTGATCGATCGACGCTTCCGTTGCGCAGAGTGGTCGAAAGGGAGATTATTGACTGCGGCGAGTGGTGATGTGTTCAAGAGGTGAACGCTTTTCTTCGGTGGGAGGACGGGCTGCGTCACTTTCGATCTGCTGGCGGACGAGTGGCTGCGCCCCCATGACGCGCAAGTGGACGTACCCAGACACCTTCGATCTGGGTATGTTCCTCGCCGTCAGGGCAGCCACCGCGTCTTCGAGGAGTCGAGACCCGTGTCGGAAAACAAAGATCCCCACGTATCCAACCCGGAATCCCCGGAGTCCCAGGGGCAGAAGTTCGTTTACGACTTCACCGAGGGCAACAAGGATCTGAAGGACCTCCTCGGTGGGAAGGGCGCGAACCTCGCCGAGATGACCAACCTCGGTCTGCCCGTTCCCCCGGGCTTCACCATCACCACCGAGGCGTGCAAGGTCTACCTGGAGAGCGGAGCGGAGCCGGCGGAGCTGCGCGACGAGGTCAGCGCGCACCTCGACGCCCTTGAGGCGCGGATGGGCAAGAAGCTCGGCCAGGTGGACGACCCGCTGCTGGTCTCGGTCCGTTCCGGCGCGAAGTTCTCGATGCCCGGCATGATGGACACGGTCCTCAACATCGGTCTGTCCGACAAGTCCGTGGCCGGTCTCGCCACGCAGGCGGGCGACGAGCGGTTCGCATGGGACTCCTACCGGCGCCTCATCCAGATGTTCGGCAAGACCGTGCTCGGCGTCGACGGCGACCTCTTCGAGGAGGCGCTGGAGGCGGCGAAGGAGACCAAGGGCGTCACGGTCGACGTGGATCTCGACGCGGCCGACCTGAAGAAGCTGGTCAAGCAGTTCAAGAAGATCGTTTCGAGCGAGGCCGGACGCGACTTCCCGCAGGACCCGCGCGAGCAGATGGACCTGGCCATAAAGGCGGTCTTCGACTCGTGGAACACCGACCGGGCCAAGCTGTACCGCCGCCAGGAGCGTATCCCCGGCGACCTCGGCACCGCCGTCAACGTCTGCTCGATGGTCTTCGGCAACCTCGGTCCCGACTCCGGCACGGGCGTCGCGTTCACCCGCGACCCGGCCAGCGGCCACCAGGGCGTCTACGGCGACTACCTGCAGAACGCGCAGGGCGAGGACGTCGTCGCCGGTATCCGCAACACGGTGCCGCTCGCCGACCTGGAGTCGATCGACAAGAAGTCGTACGACCAGCTGATGCAGATCATGGGGAAGCTCGAAACGCACTACAAGGACCTGTGCGACATCGAGTTCACCATCGAGCGCGGCCGGCTGTGGATGCTGCAGACCCGGGTCGGCAAGCGCACCGCAGGTGCCGCCTTCCGGATCGCGACCCAGCTCGTCGACCAGGGCCTGATCGACGAGGCCGAGGCACTCCAGCGGGTCAACGGGGCCCAGCTCGCGCAGCTGATGTTCCCGCGCTTCGACGAGGAGGCGGACACCGAGCTGCTCGGCCGGGGCATCGCGGCCTCGCCCGGCGCCGCGGTCGGCAAGGCCGTGTTCGACTCGTACACCGCCGTGAAGTGGTCCCGCTCCGGCGAGAAGGTCATCCTGATCCGCCGCGAGACCAACCCCGACGACCTCGACGGCATGATCGCGGCCGAGGGCATCCTGACCTCGCGCGGCGGCAAGACCTCGCACGCCGCCGTCGTCGCCCGCGGCATGGGCAAGACCTGCGTCTGCGGTGCCGAGGAGCTGGAGGTCGACACCAAGCGCCGCCGGATGACGGTGGGCGGCCGGGTCGTCGAGGAGGGGGACGTCGTCTCCATCGACGGCTCCACCGGCAAGGTGTACCTGGGCGAGGTGCCCGTCGTGCCGTCCCCGGTGGTCGAGTACTTCGAGGGCCGGATGCACGCGGGCGCCGACGACGCCGACGAACTGGTCTCCGCCGTGCACCGGATCATGGCGTACGCGGACCGGGTGCGCCGGCTGAGGGTACGCGCCAACGCCGACAACGCCGAGGACGCGCTGCGGGCCCGCCGCTTCGGCGCCCAGGGCATCGGCCTGTGCCGCACCGAGCACATGTTCCTCGGCGAGCGGCGCGGGCTGGTCGAGAAGCTGATCCTGGCGGACACCGACGACGAGCGCGAAGCCGCGCTGGCGGAGCTGCTCCCGCTCCAGAAGGCCGACTTCATCGAGCTGTTCGAGGCGATGGACGGACTGCCCGTCACCGTGCGGCTGCTGGACCCGCCGCTGCACGAGTTCCTGCCCGACATCACCGAGCTCTCGGTGCGGGTCGCGCTCGCCGAGGCCCGCCAGGACGCCAACGAGAACGACCTGCGTCTGCTCCAGGCGGTGCACAAGCTGCACGAGCAGAACCCCATGCTCGGCCTGCGCGGCGTCCGTCTCGGCCTCGTCATTCCCGGACTGTTCGCCATGCAGGTACGGGCGATCGCCGAGGCCGCGGCCGAGCGCAAGAACGCCAAGGGCGACCCGCGTGCCGAGATCATGATCCCGCTCGTCGGTACGGTGCAGGAGCTGGAGATCGTCCGCGACGAGGCCGACCAGGTCATCGCCGAGGTCGAGGCGGCCACCGGCACCCAGCTGAAGCTGTCCATCGGCACCATGATCGAGCTGCCGCGTGCCGCGCTGACCGCCGGGCAGATCGCCGAGGCCGCGCAGTTCTTCTCCTTCGGCACGAACGACCTGACCCAGACGGTGTGGGGGTTCTCCCGCGACGACGTGGAGGCATCGTTCTTCACCGCGTACCTGGAGAAGGGCATCTTCGGGGTGTCGCCGTTCGAGACGATCGACAGGGACGGTGTCGGCTCGCTGGTCCGCAGCGCCGTCGAGGCCGGCCGGGCCACCCGCCCGGACCTGAAGCTGGGCGTCTGCGGCGAGCACGGCGGCGACCCGGATTCGGTGCACTTCTTCCACGAGGTGGGCCTGGACTACGTGTCCTGCTCCCCGTTCCGCATCCCCGTCGCCCGCCTCGAAGCGGGCCGGGCGGCGGCGGAGTCCGTCGGCAGCGACAGCCGCTGACGCGGTCCGTCCCCCGACTTCCGGGGCCGCCGCCCGCCGGTTCGTACCCCTCAGCGGCCCCGGCGGCGGCCCCGGAACTTCCGGTACCGGGAATTCCGGCACCGGACCTCCGGAGCCGGAACTCTCGAGGCGGCGGCCCCCGCACAGGGGCCGCCGCCTCGTTCCGCCCCGGCCGTGTGCCGCCTTCCGGCTGCTTCCATCCGAGTCCCTGCGTGCCCGAGTCCCTGCGTGCCTGTCCGCCTGGGTGCTCGCGCGCCTGCGCCGTCGCTCCGGCTAGGGGCGGTGAAATGGCTGTGCGATTCTGTGCCATTTCTTTGTTCTTCAATGCAAGAAGTTTGTTCAATGCAGAAAGATATGGGCCGGTATCGGATCGGGATCCCGTAACCGATGCGGTAACGCGGCGGCAGGGCCGAAAGGGCCACGGTGCCGCGGCGAGCGGGGTACCCGTAACGGACCGGGATACGGCCCGTGGATCCCCACCCACGGACCGCACCCCGGCTTACCCCCGTCGGGTGCGGAGCCGCACCGTCGCCGACCGCCGCCGAACGAGCAAAACCCCCCACGGCCTTCACTCGCTCTTCCGGTGGCTCCGGATACGCACCCGACGCCGTACAGCTTTCCGGTGGCGACGTGCGGAGGCGAGACGTTTCACCTCTGGCCGAAACCCCGTGGTGACGTGCTGTTATGGGTCGCATACCCTTGGGTGGGGGTAATTGCACGTGCAACAGGTGGGGGCCCGGTGCTGCGTATCCACATGTCCGGAGTGGACCTGTCCAAGGTGCGGATGGCCACTCGGCCGGACGCGCTGTGGGAAACCATTTTGAGTTTCCACCGGCTGCGGGACCGGCGCGGTTCGACGGTGTTCGGGGAATGGCGTAAAGAAACCCGGCCACGGTTGAACAATGAAGTACGCCTGTTGGCTGCCGTGATTCCACCGCGTGGCTATTTCCCGGACTTCCTGACACCTTCTCAGGAAAGCGGCGATCCGTACACCATCGACACCGGAATAGAGGCGCTGCGCGACACCCCGCCCGGCCGGATACGCGACGAACTGGCCCTGCTGGACGCCGGACGTCGCATGTCGGGCCGGGTCCTGGACGGGCGGGTCGAGCCGCTCGGTCGACTCGCCGACGCCCTGCGCGCCTATCACCGCGCCGCGATCGAACCCTACTGGCCGCACATCCGGTCCAGCGTCGAGGCCGACCGCGCCGTCCGTGGCCGCGCCCTCCTGGACGGCGGGACCGAGGAGCTGCTCGCCTCCCTCCCGCCCATGATCCGCTGGCGCCCGCCCGTGCTGGAGGCCGACTATCCCTTCGACCGCGAGATCCATCTGAACGACAGGGGACTGCTGCTCCAGCCGTCCTATTTCTGCCGAGTCACCCCGGTCGTCTACCGGGACCAGCGGCTCCCGCCCGTCCTCGTCTACCCGGTCACGCACTCCCGCGCCCCGGTCTTCGCCGAACCGGGCCCCTGGCTCGGCCGGCTCCTCGGGAACACCCGCTCGACCGTGCTGCGGGTCATCGGCAATGGTTGCACGACCAGCGAACTCGCCCTCCGCGCCGGGATATCGCTCGCCTCCGCGAGCCAGCACGCCTGTGTGCTGCGCGAGGCCGGTCTGATCCACACGCTGCGGCACGGCAGCTCGGTCCTGCACACGCTGACCCCGCTGGGCGGATCGCTGCTCCGGGGTGGCGCGCCGCTCGCCATGTCCTGACCGCCGCCTCGCCCGCCTGCTCGCCCACCCGCCTGCCTGGCCGGCCGCGCCATGGCTCCGGTGGCCGCTCGCCGAGCCTCGTGGGAGGGCCGTTCGCCGGGCCTCGCGGGTGGGCCGTTCAGCGGGCCTCGCGACGGGGAAAGAACTTTTTTCGCGGACACCGATGAGTTCCGCGCGGTCGCGCGGTCTACCTGTCGTAAAGCATTCGAACATCAGATGGAGCGGAACGAACATGTCTCAGATGATCTTCGTGAACCTGCCGGTCAAGAACCTCGAAGCGGCCAAGGCGTTCTTCGGCAAGCTCGGCTACTCCTGCAACCCGCAGTTCAGCGACGAGAACGCCGCCTGTCTCGTCATCAGCGACACCATTTTCGCCATGCTCCTTACGGAGTCCCGATTCAAGGACTTCACCAAGAAGGAGATCGCGGACACCTCCAGGACCACCGAGGTGATCCTCGCGCTGAGCGCGGAGAGCCGCGAGAAGGTCGACGAGATGGCCGACACCGCCCTCGCCTCCGGTGGATCGCCCGCCGGCGAGACGATGGACTTCGGCCACATGTACGGCCGTTCCTTCCAGGACCCGGACGGTCACATCTGGGAGGTCATGTGGATGGACCCGGCCGCCGTCGCGGAGCAGCAGGGCTGAGCCCCGGCCGCCCGCCGGGAAGCCGGGACCGGGACCGGAGACCGGGGAGCCCGCGGGGAGCCCCGGTCCGGGGCCCGGGGACGGGGAAGCTCAGATCCTGCTCAGCTTTTCCGCGAACCGGCCCGAGTGGTTGGACGGGTGCGTGATCACGTCCTTAGTGTCGTGGTCATGTCCGACATAGCACTCACCACACTGGTCGTCCTCTGTCTCGCCGCAGCGGCTGCGGGCTGGATCGACGCGGTGGTCGGCGGCGGCGGACTGCTCCTGCTGCCCGCACTGTTGCTGGGGCTCCCGCAAGTCCCCGCCGCGCAGGTCCTCGGCACCAACAAGGCGGTCGCGATCGTCGGCACCACGGGCGCCGCCGTGACCTACCTGCGCAAGGCGCCGGTCAGGCTCTGGACGGCCCTGCGGATCGGGCTGGCGGCCCTGGCCGGATCGATGGCCGGCGCGTTCTTCGCCGCGGGCATCAGCAGCGCCGTGCTGCGCCCCGTGATCATGGTGGTGCTGCTGGCGGTCGCGGCGTTCGTGATGCTGCGGCCCTCGTTCGGAAGGGCGGCGGAGGAAGACGGCGCGCGGCCGGAGGTCACCCGCGCCCGTATCGTGGCCGCGATCCTGCTGGTCGGCGGTGGCATCGGCTTCTACGACGGACTGTTCGGCCCGGGCACCGGAACGTTTCTGGTGCTGGCCCTGACCGCGGTGCTCCACCTCGACCTGGTGACGGCGTCCGCCAACGCCAAGATCGTCAACGTCTGCACCAATGGCGGGGCGCTGGCGATGTTCGCGTACCAGGGCAACGTCATGTGGCAACTGGGTGCGCTGATGGCGGTGTTCAACCTGGTGGGCGGCCTCGTCGGCGCGCGGATGGCGCTCAGCAGGGGCAGCGGCTTCGTCCGCGGTGTGCTGCTGGTCGTTGTGTTCTCGCTGGTCGCGAAGCTGGCGTTCGACCAGTGGGTGGCGTGAGCGCTCGATCGTGGGCGGTCGTTCACGGGCGGCCGGACGTGAGTGCCCGTTGGCGGGCGGCCGTCGTGAGAGTGCTCTCAGCGCACTTCGGTGAGGTGCGCGTACGCCACCACGTTGCCCTGATAGCCGGTCTTCTTCGAGAACCCGCCGCCGCAGGTGATCAGCCGGAGCGAGGCGTAGGGCGAGTCGCCGTACACCCGTTCGTCGGGGAAGTCGTCACTGCCGTAGACCTCGATCGCGTCGAGCGAGAAGACGGCGGTGCGGCCGTCCCGGCGGACCACCTCCACCGTGCTCCCCCTCCGCAGGGCGCCCAGGTCGTAGAAGACCGAGCGTCCCTGCGCGTTGTCGACGTGACCGGCGACGATCGCGCTGCCCTTGGAGCCCGGGGGAGTGCCGCCCCGGTACCAGCCCACGACGTTGCGGTCCTCGGCCGGTGGCACGTCGAGACTTCCGTCGGTGCCGAGCCCGAGCCGCATCATCGGGGCGTCGACGCGGATGCTCGGGATCCGGATGCGCACGGGGGCCGAGGGCTTCAACGGTTCGGCGACGGGTGATCCGGGCAGCGGCGCCGGGGCACCGGCGAACGCCTGCGCGGTGGTCGGCTGGGGTGGCGTCAGCTGTGCGTCGGCGCCATGGCGGATCAGCCAGACACCTGCCAGCGCGGCGATGGCCAGCAGCCAGCCCTTGCCCTTCTGGGACACGGTCGTCCTCCGGGTGACGGAACGAAGACGGGTACGGGGACGGGGGAGAGGCGCCGGTACGGATACGGGCACCGGCACGTATCCGGGCTCCGGCATGAACAAGGGATCCGGTAGGGACGCGGGCACACGCATGGATCCGGGCCCGGCGCGGGCACCGGTTCCGGCACGTCCAGGGGACGGGCGCGGAAACAGGTGCGGTCCCGTCCCGGTGGCGCGCGACCACCGGGACGGGAACCAGGCGGGTACGGAGACGTGAATCCGTCTCCGTCAGCCGGCTGCCCGCGTGCCGCTCGCCCGACGACGCAGGAGCCAGGCTCCGCCGGCGGCGGCTCCGGCGACTACGCCGGCTCCCGCCGCGATCTGGGTGGTGTCGGAACGGACACTGCCGCCGACGCCAGTTCTGACGCCCCCGCGCGGAGCGTCGGACCCCGACGAGTTGCCGCGTCCGGATCCGTTGTCGCGCCCTGAGGAATCGTCGCGTCCGGACGAGTCCTCGCGGCGGGACGAGCCGCCGCCCTCGGACGAGTTCCGGTTGCCGCCCTCGTTCGAGCCCTCGTTGTTCCTGGCGGTCCCGAGCCCGGAGACGGCGTTCAGCCCGCCGACGGAGTCGAGCAGCGAGGGGACGTTGAGGCCTCCGAAGGGGGTGTCGCGTCCGGTCCCCGTCGATCCGTCCCCGCCGCCCTGTTCCTGCGGGAGCGCGGGTTCCAGGAGGAACCCGCGCTCCCGCAGGGCATCGTCGACGGGCGCCGTGGCGGCCGAGCCGGTCCGTGCCGTACCGGTGGCACCCGCGTACGCGGGCTGCCCTGTGGCGAAGAGGGCGAGCGCGGCTATGGGAATGGTGATGGTGGTGGCAGCGGTCACTGGGCGAGCAGGACGCATGGGGTTCCTCCGGCGATGTGCGCGAGCGGCCGTCCCGCGAACGGTCGAACAGCCGGGCGGCTGAGCAGCTGTTTCGCGAGCGGCTGTGTTCTGACTCCGAGCTAACGGGGGGTGCGCCTCCCATGCCTGCTGACACCAAGTCAGCTTCCACCCGAACAGCACGGCGTGGCCCCCTTGCCAAACCACGTCCGCGCAGGTCGCGGGGGTGATCGGGCAGGATGGCGGCGGTTTCGCGGAAATCGGTGCCGAATGGGTGACGCCACCGTCGCGAAAGTGGCGCACATCACACGCATGACCTCGTGGGCGCCGGGCACATGTCAGTCACCCCCCACGGGACGGCGCATACGACCGCCCCCCGCCCCGCCGGTCCACCGGGCTCGCCCCTCCGGGCAGGCGGGGCGGTTCCGTGTCCGCACCGAGCCGGGAACGGGGGCCGAGCCCCGCGTCAGGCCCTCGCCCCGCGCCGGACCCCCGGCCCGGGGGCGGGCCGGTGCAGGGGGCCGGGCCCGTACCCGTCCGGTCTCGGACGTCTCGGATCTCAGACGTCTCGGACGCTGTCCCAGGGCACGGCGTCGTACACCCGCCCGATCCGTTCCATCAGGTCCTCGTCCACCGTGAACTCGACGTCGTCGATGCGTCGGACCGGTGCGATGCCCTGCGAGTTGGTGAGGAACGCGGACCGGAACGCGCCCAGCCCGTCCAGCGCCACCGGACGTCGTACGGACTCCAGCCCCGCGCCGGGCAGGTCCCGTTCCAGCAGGGCCATGGTGATGCCGAGCAGGGCGGGGGCGTCGGGCCAGACGACCGAAGTCCCGTCCCAGAATCCGATGTTGTGGATCGCCGCCTCCGTCACCGTGCCGTCCGGCGTGGTCAGCAGCGCCTCGTCGCAACCCGAACGTGCGGCGAGCCTCGCGTAGTACGTCTGGCCGAACTCGCCGGGCCGCTTGATGTGCGGCACGGTCCGGACGTACGGAACGGACATCAGGCGGTGCGGTTCCGTCGGCTTCCGGGCCGGTCCGCGCACCGTGACCATGACGGTCGTCTCCTCGCCCTCCGTCGGCAGGAAGCCCTGCACCCGGACCGACGCGTCCCGTACCCCGGCGCCGTCCAGCGCGTGCCGGATCAGCCCGCGGACCCGGTCCCCGTCCAGCGGGCGCTCGAACAGCTCCCGGTTGGCGGAGTCCAGCCGGGCCAGGTGCAGCGCGAGACCGCGTACCTTCCCGTCCCTGACCTGCATGGCCGTGAAGTGCCCGTAGTCGAGGAAAGCCGGAATCCGCAGATCCGCCTCGGTCGCCGGATGCCCGTCGAACTCGGCGTAGGGGAAGGGAGTGGGAGTCGTCATGCGTTCACCGTATGCCGAGGGGGGCGACGAAGAGCCGCCGGGAAGTCGCCGAACGACCGCCGAAAGGTGGCCGAAGGACCGCCGAAAAGCGTCGGGAACCCGTCGAAGAAGAACCACGGTCGAGCCGCCGAAGACCGACGAGGGCGCGCGGCTTGACCTCAACCTTGGTTGATCTACGAGCCTCGTCGCATGGATCTCACCGCAGCACCCTCGCCCACGGCGTCCGCGGACACCGCCACCGAGCCGCTCAAGGCCGCCGTCCTCCTCGCCAGCAACCGGGAGGGACGGTTCGCCCCCGTCGTCGCCGACTGGTTCCTCTCACGCGCCGCCGGACATCCGGACATCGGGACGGACCTGATCGACGTCGCGGAACTCGACCTCCCCGTCGCCCTCTCGTACCGGCCCGACGCCGACGCGCAGGCCCGTCTGGCGGCCGTTTCCGCCAGGCTCGCGGCGGCCGACGCCTTTGTCGTCATCACCCCCGAGTACAACCACTCGTACCCGGCTCCACTGAAGAACCTCATCGACTGGTACCGCGACGAGTGGCAGGCCAAGCCCGTCGGATTCGTCTCGTACGGCGGGGTGTCCGGCGGGCTGCGGGCGGTCGAGCACCTGCGGCAGGTCTTCGCGGAACTGCACGCCGTCGGCATCCGCGAAACGGTGTCGATGGCCTACGCGGGCGCCCAGTTCGACGACGAGGGCAGGCACCGGGACCCCGCCGACGCCGACGCAGCGGCCACGGCGCTTCTCGACCAGCTGGTCTGGTGGGGGCGCGCCCTGCGCGACGCCAGGGCCGTGCGCCCGTACGGGACCTGACGTCCTACCAGTCGTCCGCCGCCAGCGCCCGCGCGACCCCGGGCTCCTGCGGGCCCAGGAAGCGCGGTTGCGGCTCGAAGGTGGCTTCCAGCGCCGCCTTCCCCGCCGCGAACACCTCTCGTGCCCCGCCGTAGTACCAGGTCGCGTCGTGCACGGCGTCGACGCCGACCCCGTACGCGTCGATGCCGGCGCTCCGGCACAGCGTGATCGCCCGGTGGATGTGGAACCCCTGGGTCACCAGCACCGCACGGTCGACCCCGAAGATCTTCTTGGCCCGTACGCACGAGTCCCAGGTGTCGAAACCGGCGAAGTCGCTCACGATCCGCCCGTCCGGCACCCCGTGCGCGCGCAGGTATGTGCGCATGGCGTCCGGCTCGTCGTACTCCTCGCGGCTGTTGTCGCCGGTCACGAGCACGACCTTCACCTTCCCGGCCCGGTACAGCTCGATGGCGGCGTCCAGCCGGTGCGCCAGGTACGGCGTCGGTCTGCCCTCCCACAGCCCGGCCCCGAAGACCACGGCGACCTGCCGCGCGGGCACGTCCGCGGTGGTCCTCACCCGGCCGTCGGCGGCGGTGTGCATCCAGGTCGCGGGGGCCAGCGCGGCCACGCACGTCAGCATCACCGCCTGGACGAGGCGCCGCTGCCCCCGCCGGGTGCGCGGCCACGGCCGGCCGAGCCGGACGGGCCGCACGCGCCCGAGCCACCGCGCCGGCCGTCCCGGTCGTCGTTCCCCCATCGGTGTCTCCTCAAGTCCGTGCCCCGTCGCTGATGTCTCGCATGATCGGACGAGAAGCGGGGGGAAATGGTTCAGCACTGCCCGGTTCCGTCGACTTCGTCACTGTTTCCGATCGTGTCGGCCCGGCCGTCTACTGTCGGACACATGGACGGCATGGACGGCATGGACCGTACGGAGAGCACACCCGGCACGGACGGGCCGGACCGTGACGACGCCCCGGACCGCGCGGACGCCCCGGACTGTACGGACGCGGAAGACCGTACGGACGCCGAGAACCGTACGGAGCGCGAGGCCGATGCGGACCGCCCCGACTGCCCGGACAGCGCGTGGGAACCCCCGGGCACCGGCACGGGCGCACACGGCCGGGGCCCGACCCCGTACCGCGCGGCCGACGCCGAGCGCTGGGACGCCGAGCCGGACAAACGTCCCGGCCGCACCGCCTTCCAACGCGACCGCGCCCGGGTGCTGCACTCCGCCGCGCTGCGCAGGCTCGCCGGGAAGACCCAGGTCGTCACCCCCGGCACCCGCAGCCGGGCCTGGGACGCCAGCCCCCGGACCCGGCTCACGCACTCCCTGGAATGCGCCCAGGTCGGCCGCGAGCTCGGGGCGGCCCTCGGCTGCGACCCCGATCTGGTCGAGACGGCCTGTCTCGCCCATGACCTCGGCCACCCGCCGTTCGGCCACAACGGCGAGCAGGCGCTCAACGACTTCGCCTCGGACTGCGGCGGCTTCGAGGGCAACGCCCAGTCGCTGCGCCTGCTCACCAGGCTGGAACCGAAGCGGTTCGTGCCCGACACCCGGACCGGGGCGCTGGTCAGCGTCGGACTCAACCTGACCCGTGCCTCCCTGGACGCCGCCACCAAGTACCCGTGGCCGCGCGGCGGCCGGCCCGGCGACCCCGACACGCCGAAGTTCGGGGTGTACACGGACGACCTGCCGGTTTTCGAGTGGGTGCGCCGCGACGCCCCGGCGAACCGCACCTGCTTCGAGGCCCAGGTCATGGACTGGTCCGACGACGTCGCGTACTCGGTGCACGACTTCGAGGACGGGCTGCACGCCGGGCACATCGACCCCAACTGCCTGTACGCCGAGCCCGAGCGCGACGAGATCTGGGCGGTCGCCATCGGCCGCTACGTCCCGGCGGACACCGCTCCGGACGAAATGGCCGAGGCCCTGGACCGGCTCATCGCCCAGGACTGGTGGCCGCACGGCTACGACGGGTCCGCCGTCGCCCAGGCCCGGCTGAAGGACGCGACGAGCCAGCTGATCGGCCGGTTCTGCCTGGCCGCCGAGAGCGCCACCCGGCAGGCGTACGGCACCGGCCGGCTCGGCCGGTACGCGGCCGCGCTCGTCGTCCCCCGCGAGGCGCGCAACGAGTGCGCCGTGCTCAAGGCGGTCGCGGACCGTTACGTCATGCAGCGCGCCGAACAGGAGGCGATCCGCGCCGACCAGCGCATCGTCATCGCCGAACTGGCCGCAGCGCTCACCGCGCGCGCCCCCGAGGGGCTGGAGCCGCAGTTCCGGGCCCTGTTCGACGCCGCCCCCGACGACCGGGCCCGCAAGCGGGTCCTCGTCGACCAGATCGCCGCCCTGACCGACGCCTCGGCGCGCTCCCTGCACGCGGTGCTCACCGCACCGGGCCGCTGACCGGCTCCGCCCGCGTACACCGCCCGTATGCGCCCCGGCCCGAGACGGGCATGACCTGATCGGGGTACACCCCCTTTCGCCATCACGCTGCGTGCGGGACGCTCGCAGTCGGGCCCCGCGCAGCGAGCATCGAGGAGGCAACAAGTGGTCGACGCACATCAGACCTTCGTCGTCGTCGGTGGAGGACTGGCAGGAGCGAAGGCGGCCGAGACGCTCCGGGCGGAGGGTTTCAGCGGCCGGGTGATCCTTCTCGGCGACGAACGCGACCATCCCTACGAACGGCCTCCGCTGTCCAAGGGCTATCTGTCCGGCAAGGAGGAGCGGGACAGCGTCTTCGTCCATGAGACCGCCTGGTACGCGGGTGCCGAGATCGAACTCCACCTGGGCCAGCCCGTCACCGCCCTCGACCGGGTGGACCGCTCCGTACGGCTCGGCGACGGCACGGTCGTGCACTACGACAAGCTGCTGCTCGCCACCGGGGCCGAGCCGCGCCGCCTGCCCGTCCCGGGCACGGACCTGGCCGGCGTCCACCACCTGCGCCGCCTCGCCCACGCCGACCGGCTGCGCAAGGTGCTGACCTCCCTCGGCCGCGACAACGGCCATCTGGTGATCGCCGGGGCCGGCTGGATCGGTCTGGAGGTCGCGGCGGCGGCGCGCGGATACGGGGCCGAGGTCACCATCATCGAGCCGGAACCGACGCCGTTGCACCATGTGGTCGGCCCCGAGCTCGGGCAGATCTTCACCCAGCTGCACCAGGACCACGGGGTGCGTTTCCACTTCGGCGTCCGTCTCACCGAGATCGTCGGCCAGGACGGCGTCGTCCTCGCCGTGCGCACCGACGACGGCGAGGAGCACCCCGCCCACGACGTGCTCGCCGCGATCGGCGCCGCCCCGCGTACCGCCCTCGCCGAGACCGCCGGCCTCGCCATGGCCGCGCGCAAGGACGGCGGCGGCATCGCCGTCGACGCCTCCCTGCGCACCAGCGACCCGCACATCTTCGCGGCGGGGGACGTTGCCAACGTGGCCCATCCGCTGCTCGGCGCCCGGCTGCGCGTGGAGCACTGGGCGAACGCGCTGAACAGCGGCCCGGCCGCGGCCCGGGCCATGCTCGGCCAGGACGTGAGCTACGACCGGGTGCCGTACTTCTTCTCCGACCAGTACGACCTCGGCCTCGAATACTCGGGGTGGGCGCCGCCGGGCAGCTACGACCAGGTGGTCATCCGGGGCGACGCGGGCAAGCGCGAGTTCATCTCCTTCTGGCTGAAGGACCAGCGGGTGCTGGCCGGGATGAACGTCAACGTGTGGGACGTCACCGAGAGCGTGCAGGAGCTGGTCCGGTCCGGCCGGCAGATCGACCCGGACGCACTGGCCGATCCGTCGGTGCCGCTGACCTCGCTGAGCTGAGGCGGGGACGTTCCCGAGCCGGGGCGAGCGCCTTTCCGGGCCTGGGCGGCCGGGGTGTCCGGCCGGGGGCACGGGCGGGGCACGGCCCGGGTACCCGGGATCACAGTGGCGGTCGACAGAGGTGTCGTACCCCGCCCGTAGAATTCACCCGTGGCAGGCAGGATCAATGACGAGGACGTGAAGGCGGTACGGGACGCGGTCCCGATCGACGCCGTCGTTTCCGAGTATCTCCAGCTGCGCAATGCGGGCGGCGGCAACCTCAAGGGTCTCTGCCCATTCCACGACGAGAAGTCCCCCTCCTTCCAGGTCAGCCCGAGCAAGGGCCTGTTCCACTGCTTCGGCTGCCAGGAGGGCGGCGACACGATCGCCTTCGTGATGAAGATCGACCATCTCTCGTTCTCCGAGACGGTCGAACGGCTCGCCGCCAAGGCGGGCATCACCCTGCGGTACGAGGAGGGCGGGTACAACCCCTCCCACCAGCGCGGTGAGCGCATCCGGCTGGTCGAGGCGCACAAGGTGGCCGCCGACTTCTACCGCGAGCAGCTGGACGGCCCCGAGGCCGAGATCGGCCGGAAGTTCCTGGCCGAGCGCGGCTTCGACCAGGACGCCGCCGTCCACTTCGGCATCGGTTACAGCCCGGCGGGCTGGGACCACCTCACCCGCTATCTGCGCGGCAAGGGCTTCAGCGACAGGGAGCTGATCGCCTCCGGCCTCTCCCAGGACGGCAGGCGCGGCCCCATCGACCGCTTCCGCGGCCGGCTCATGTGGCCGATCAGCGACACCTCCGGCGATGTCGTCGGCTTCGGCGCCCGCAAGCTGCGCGACGACGACAACGGGCCGAAGTACCTCAACACCCCCGAGACCGCGATCTACAAGAAGTCCCAGGTGCTCTACGGCATCGACCTGGCGAAGAAGGACATCGCGAAGAGCAGCCGCGCCGTCGTCGTCGAGGGCTACACCGACGTCATGGCCTGCCATCTCGCCGGGGTCACCACCGCCATCGCCACCTGCGGCACGGCCTTCGGCGGGGACCACATCAAGATCCTGCGCCGCCTGTTGATGGACAACGGCAGCGCCCGGGTGATCTTCACCTTCGACGGCGACGCCGCCGGGCAGAAGGCCGCGCTGCGCGCCTTCGAGGACGACCAGAAATTCGCCGCCGAGACGTACATCGCGATCGCGCCGGACAACATGGACCCCTGCGATCTGCGCCTGGCCAAGGGCGACGAGGCCGTCCGCGACCTGGTCGAACCGCGCACCCCGCTCTTCGAGTTCGCGCTGCGCCAGATCGTGGGGCGGTACGACCTGGAGACCCCGGCGGGGCGCGGCGCCGCGCTCGACGAGGCGGCCCCCGTCGTCGCCCGGATCAAGAACAGCTCCTCGCAGCACGAGGTCGCCGTCCAGCTGGCCGGGATGCTCGGCATCCTGGACACCCAGTTCGTGGTCAAGCGGGTCGCCCAGCTCGCCCGCTGGGCCCGCGAGCGGGGCGACCGGCGCGGTCCCGCCCCGGCCTCGTCCCGCGGCGGCGCCGGTGCTCCCGGCGGCCTCCGGCACGAGCAGGTCCGGACAACCGCCGCCCCCTCGGGTCCCGCCCTGCACCTGCGCAGCCCCGCCCACCGCACCGAACGCGAACTGCTGAAGCTCGCCCTCCAGAAGCCCGCCCTGGTCTCACCGGCCTTCGACGCCTACGGGGTCGACGAGTTCACCGCCCCGCCGTACGCCGCGGTCCGGCAGTGCGTCGCGGACGCGGGCGGTGCCGAGACGGGCCTCCCGGAGCCCCGCGACTACCTGGCCCGGGTGCTGGACGTGGCCCCCGACGACACGGTGCGCAACCTCGTGACCGAGCTGGCGGTGGAGGTCTTCCACGGCAAGACCATCGACGAGACCTACGCCGGGGTGCAACTCGTCCAGGTCCGGCTGCGCGCCGTCGACCGCCGGATCGGTGAGGTCCAGGGCAGCCTGGCCCGCCTCGGCAGCCATGTGCCCCCGGAGCAGCTGGCGGCGGCGCAGAACGAGGTCTGGGTCCTCCAGCAGTACGCCGAGTCCCTGCGCAACCACGGCGCCGACGCGCTCTGACCCGGGCCGGCCGCCCCCGCGGCGGCGCCCGGGCGCGCGCGGTTCACGCGGGCGCGCATCCGCTCGGGCCCGTACGTCCGCGTAACCGGTCGGTCACGGAACGGACTCAGAAAGTCCTCGCACGCCCCTCGTGACAGTGATGTGTCTTCCCCCACACTGGGAGCGGTGCCTGAGTCATCGGAGCGCGGCTGGTCCACCCTGTGGTGGTTCCGTCCCCGCGGTCCGGCAGCGATCACCTGGAGGTCGCCCCCGTGCAGACCCGGACCGTGACCCAACCCGAGCCCGTCTCGGCCATCCCCGCGCAGAACCGGGCCGTGCGCCACCCCGAGGGTGCGGTGGAGCCGCAGATTCCGCCCGAGGCACCCGCCTTGCGCGAACCCCCCGGCGCGTCCGGGCCACCCGAGGGGCCCGGGGCGACCGAGACCGCTGAGACGACCGAGGCAGCCGGCCTGGCCGAGGGCTTCGCCAAGGAGCCGTCGCCGGCGGCTCCCGAGGCCCCGGAGCCGCGCGGCCGTCCGGAGGCCGGCGGACCGTCCGCCGACCTCTTCCGCCAGTACCTGCGGGAGATCGGCCGCATCCCGCTGCTCACCGCCGCCGACGAGGTGGAGCTGGCCCGCCGGATCGAGGCCGGGCTCTTCGCGGAGGAACGGCTCGCGAGCACCCCGGACCCGGACACCCGGCTGGCCGTCGACCTCGACCGGCTGGTGGTCATGGGACGGATGGCGAAGCGCCGCCTGATCGAGGCCAACCTCCGCCTCGTCGTCTCCGTCGCCAAGCGCTACATCGGCCGCGGGCTGACCATGCTCGATCTGGTCCAGGAGGGGAACCTCGGACTGATCAGGGCGGTCGAGAAGTTCGACTACACCCGGGGCTACAAGTTCTCCACGTACGCCACCTGGTGGATCCGCCAGGCCATGTCCCGCGCCCTCGCCGACCAGGCGCGGACCATCCGGGTCCCGGTCCACGTCGTCGAACTGATCAACCGGGTGGTACGCGTCCAGCGGCGGATGCTCCAGGAGCACGGCCAGGAGCCGACGCCCGAGGAGGTCGCCGACCAGCTCGACCTCACCCCGGAACGGGTCGGCGAGATCCTGCGGCTGGCCCAGGAACCCGTGTCGCTGCACGCTCCCGTCGGCGAGGAGGAGGACCTCGCCCTCGGCGACCTGATCGAGGACGGGGACGCCGCGTCCCCCGTCGAGTCCGCCGCCTTCCTGCTGCTGCGCGAGCACCTGGAGGCGGTGCTGTCCACGCTCGGGGAGCGCGAGCGGAAAGTGGTCCAGCTGCGCTACGGGCTGGTCGACGGGCGGCCCCGCACGCTTGAGGAGATCGGCCGGATCTTCGGTGTGACGCGCGAACGCATCCGGCAGATCGAGTCCAAGACCCTCGGCAAACTGCGCGACCACACCTTCGCCGACCAGCTCCGCGGCTATCTCGACTGACCGACGGCACCGACGGCACCGACGGCCACGACGGCACCGACGGCACCGACGGCACCGACGGCACCGACGGGACCGGCGAGGAACGGCAGAGCCGGTCGGTCCCCCCGCGGACCGACCGGCTCCATCACCCGCCTAGTGCCGTGACCGCCAAGGTTTGCCCGGACGGTGCGACGGGGCAAACGTTGCCGGGAGCGGCACTAGTCGACCTCGGCCACCGCCTGCGCGAACTGCGCCGAGTACAGCCGGGCGTACGCCCCACCGGCCGCCAACAGCTCCTCGTGCGTGCCCTGTTCGACGATCGAGCCGTTCTCCATCACCAGGATGACGTCGGCGTCCCGGATGGTGGAGAGCCGGTGCGCGATCACGAAGCTGGTGCGCCCGTGCGCCAGGCGCGCCATCGCCTTCTGGATCAGCACCTCGGTACGGGTGTCGACGGAGCTCGTCGCCTCGTCGAGCACCAGGATCACAGGGTCGGACAGGAATGCCCGCGCGATGGTGATCAGCTGCTTCTCGCCCGCGCTGACGCCGGAGCCCTCGTCGTCGATCACCGTGTCGTAACCGTCCGGCAGGGTACGGATGAAGCGGTCGGCGTGGGCCGCCCGGGCTGCCTCCTCGATCTCCTCCCGGGTGACCTCGCGCGAAGCGCCGTACGCGATGTTGTCCGCGATCGTGCCGCCGAACAGCCAGGTGTCCTGGAGGACCATGCCGATGCCCGCGCGCAGCTCGTCGCGCGACATCTTCACCACGTCGACGCCGTCGAGGGTGATCCGTCCGCCGGTCACCTCGTAGAACCGCATCAGCAGATTGACGAGGGTGGTCTTGCCGGCGCCGGTGGGGCCGACGATGGCGACCGTGTGCCCCGGCTCGACGTTCAGCGACAGGTCCTCGATGAGCGGCTTGTCCGGGTCGTAGCGGAACGACACCTTCTCCAGCGCGACGCTGCCGCGCAGCTCCTTCGGCCGCTCGGCCTCGCCGGGTGCCGGATCGGCGCCCTGCTCCTCGGCGTCCAGCAGCTCGAAGATCCGCTCGGCCGACGCGACGCCCGACTGCACCAGGTTCGCCATCGAGGCGACCTGGGTCAGCGGCATCGAGAACTGCCGCGAGTACTGGATGAACGCCTGCACGTCACCGATGGACAGCGAACCCGAGGCGACCCGCAGACCGCCGACGACGGCGATCAGCACATAGTTCAGGTTCGACACGAACATCATCAGCGGCTGCATGATCCCGCTGTTGAACTGCGCCTTGAACCCCGCCTCGTACAGGGCCTCGTTCTGCTCGGCGAAGTCCTTCGCGGACTCCTCCTGCCGCCCGAAGACCTTCACCAGGGTGTGCCCGGTGTACATCTCCTCGACGTGGGCGTTGAGCTTGCCGGTCACCTTCCACTGCTGGACGAACTGAGGTTGCGAGCGCTTGCCGACCTTCGTCGCCACGACCACCGAGAGCGGCACCGTCACCAGCGCGACCAGTGCCAGCAGCGGCGAGATCCAGAACATCATGATCAGCACGCCGACGATGGTGAGCAGGGAGTTGACGAGCTGGCCCATCGTCTGCTGCATCGTCTGCGAGATGTTGTCGATGTCGTTCGTCGCCCGGCTGAGCACCTCGCCGCGCTTGGCCTGGTCGAAGTACGACAACGGCAGCCGGGACAGCTTCGCCTGGATGTCCTCACGCAGCCGGAACACGACCCGGTTGATGATCCGGATCGACAGCCGGGACGATACGAGCATCAGCAGTCCGGCCACGACGTAGACCGCCAGCGCGAGCAGCAGTACGTCGCCGACGGCGCCGAAGTCGATGCCGTGACCGGGGACGAAGTCCACCCCGGACAGCATGTCGGCCAGCCCGCTGTCGGACTTGTGCAGGTTCTCGACGACCTGCTCCTTCGTGGCGCCCTCGGGCATCCGCCGGCCGATGACCCCGGCGAACACCAGGTCCGTCGCGCGGCCGAGGATCTTCGGTCCGACCACCGACAGGCCGACGCTCAGCGCCCCGGCCGCCAGCATCGCGTACAGCGAGGACTTCTCCGTCCCGAAGCGCTTCAGCAGCCGCTTCGACGACCCCTTGAAGTCCATGGACCGGTCGGTCGGCGCGCCGCCCGCCATCATCCGTCCGCCAGGCCCGGCCATTACGCGGCCTCCGCTTCCGTCAGCTGGGAGAGCACGATCTCCCGGTACGTCTCATTGCCGTCCATCAGTTCGTGGTGGGTGCCGCGGCCCACGACCCGGCCCTCGTCGAGCACCAGGATCCGGTCCGCGTCGCGGATGGTGGACACCCGCTGCGCCACGATCACCACGGTCGCCCCGGCCGTCTCCCGCGTCAGCGCCGCGCGCAGGGCGGCGTCGGTGGCGTAGTCGAGAGCCGAGAACGAGTCGTCGAACAGGTAGATCTCCGGCTGCCGCACCAGCGTCCTGGCGATCGCCAGCCGCTGCCGCTGCCCGCCCGAGACATTGGTGCCGCCCTGCGCGATCGGGGCCTCCAGGCCGTGCTCCAGCGCCTCGACGAACTCCTTGGCCTGCGCGACCTCCAGCGCGTGCCACAGCTCCTCGTCCGTCGCGTCCGGGTTCCCGTACCTCAGGTTGCTCGCGACCGTCCCGGAGAACAGGTACGGCTTCTGCGGGACGAGACTCACGGTCCTCGCCAGCAGCTCCGGGTCCAGCGTCCGCACGTCCGTGCCGTCGACCAGCACCTGGCCGTCCGTCACGTCGAACAGGCGCGGTACGAGTCCGAGCAGCGTCGACTTCCCGCTGCCCGTCGACCCGATGATCGCGGTGGTCTCGCCGGGGCGGGCCACCAGGTCCACCGACCGCAGCACCGGTTCCTCGGCGCCCGGGTAGCGGAAGTCCGCGCCCCGGATCTCCAGATGGCCGTGGGCACGCAGCTCCCGGACCGGGGCGACGGGCGGGACCACGCTGGACTCGGTCTCCAGGACCTCCTGGATGCGCTCGGCGCACACCTCGGCGCGCGGCACCATCATGAACATGAAGGTGGCCATCATTACCGACATGACGATCTGCATGAGGTAGGCGAGGAACGCGGTCAGCGCACCGATCTCCATGCCGCCGCTGTCGATGCGGTGGGCACCGAACCAGACCACGGCGATCGACGACACGTTCACCACCGTCATCACGGTCGGGAACATCAGCGCCATCAGCCGCCCGGTGGACAGCGAGACGTCGGTCAGCTCGTCGTTGGCGACGCCGAAGCGTTTCGTCTCGTAGCCGTCGCGGACGAACGCGCGGATGACCCGGTTGCCGGTGATCTGCTCCCGCAGCACCCGGTTCACGGTGTCGACCCGCTCCTGCATGGTGCGGAACAGCGGGCGCATCCGCTTCACGATCAGGCCCACCGCGATGCCGAGGACCGGCACCACCGCGAGCAGCACCGACGACAGCGGGACGTCCTGGCCGAGAGCCAGGACGATACCGCCGACGCACATGATCGGCGCCGACACCATCAGCGTGAACGTCATCAGCACCAGCATCTGGATCTGCTGGACGTCATTGGTCGTGCGCGTGATCAGCGAGGGCGCGCCGAACCGCCCGACCTCCCGCGCGGAGAACGACTGGACCCGGTCGAAGACCGCCGCCCGGACGTCGCGGCCGAGCGCGGACGCGGTGCGGGAACCGTGGTAGACGGCACCGACGTTGCAGGCGACCTGGGCGATGCTGACGGCGATCATGATGCCGCCGAACTCCAGGATGTAGCCCGTGTCCCCCTTCACGACACCGTTGTCGATGATGTCGGCGTTCAGGGTCGGCAGATAGAGGGTGGCGCAGGTCTGCAGGAACTGGAGCAGGACCAGCAGCAGGATGGGTTTCTTGTACGGACCGAGATGGGCCCGCAGGAGTTTTATGAGCACGCGTGTCTCTCGGAGTCGGCGGAGGTCGGGAGGCGACCCATTTTCCGGTACCCCGTGCGAGGGCCGCGAACGTTTTTACTCAAGACCGGGTAAAAAAACAGACCGAGTACATGTGGCGGAGGGTTGACCTCCGTCGCATGTACTCGGCCGCGCCGTTCCGTGCCCCGACCGCGCGCTGTCGTGTGCCGCGCGGACCCGGTCGGAGCGCCGTGCGCCGTCGTGTGCCGCGCGGATCGGATCGGAGCGCCGTGCGCCGTCGCGCGCGGACCGGATCAGAGTGCCGCGGTGAACGCCCCCGGGTGGATTTGGTCCCGCGTCGCCACGTACTGCTGGCGGATCGCCTGACCCGCCGCCAGCTCCTCGCCGGGCTCCAGCACCTGCGCCGCCGCGCCCTGCCAGGCCGGGGGAGTGTGAGGATCGGCCGTCCCCTGCGAGACGCCCAGCGCCCAGGCCGCCTGCCGGGCCGCGCCCAGGGCCGCGTACTCGGCCGGCTGCGGGACGACCACCTGCGTGCCGAACAGCGCGGGCGCGATCGCCTGCACGGCCGGCAGCTCGGCCGCCGCGCCCAGCAGGAACACCCGCCGCACCTCGACACCCCGGCCGCGCAGCACGTCGAGCGCGTCGGCCAGCGAGCACAGCATCCCCTCGAACGCGGCCCGCGCCAGGTGCTCCGGCTTCATCGACTCGCGCCGCAGCCCGCACAGCGTCCCCGCCGTGTGCGGCAGGTGCGGGGTGCGCTCGCCCTCCAGGTACGGCAGGAGCACCAGCCCGGAGGCACCCGGCGTCGACTTCAGCGCCAGCGCGGACAACTCCTCCAGGTTCTCCGCGGCCAGCATCTCGGCGGTCCCGCGCAAGGCCCGTACCGCGTTCGACGTGTACACCACCGGCAGATGCATGCCGGTCGCGTCCGCGAGCGACGTGATCGTCCCGCTCGGGTCGGACAGCGCCTCGTGGTGCACCGCCATCACCGACCCCGAGGCGCCCAGCGACACCACCGCGTCACCGGCCCCGAGCCCGAGCCCGAACGCCGCCGCCATCGTCTCGCCCGTCCCCGCGGAGATCAGCAGCCCCTCGGGCGTCGCCCCGGCAGTGTCGCAGGGGCCGAGCACCTCGGGCAGCGCCACCGGATGCCCCAGCGCGAGCTCCACCAGATCGGGCCGGTACGCACCGGTGCCCGCCGACCAGTAGCCGGTGCCGGACGCGGCGCCCCGGTCGGTGGTCCGCCGGGCCGGCCGGCCCAGCAGCTGCCACACCAGCCAGTCGTGCGGCTGGAGCACCTCGGCCACCCGCTGGGCCGCCTCCGGCTCGTTGCGGGCCAGCCAGCGCAGCTTCGCCACCGGCTGCGCGGCCTGCGGGACCGACCCGACCGCCTCGGCCCATGCCTGGCGCCCGCCCAGCCCGTCGATCAGGTCGGCCGCGGCGGCCTGCGCCCGCTTGTCGTTGCCGAGCAGCGCCGGGCGTACGACGCCGCCCTGGTGGTCCAGCGGCACCAGCCCGTGCTGCTGCGCGGAGACGCCGATGGCCTGTACGCCTTCGAGTAGGCCCCCGCCGGCCGCCTCGCCCAGCGAGAGCAACCATGCCTGCGGGTCGACCTCGGTGGCCTTCGGTTCGACGGGGTGGGCGGCGTAACCCCGGCGCAGCACGGCGCCCGTGTCCGTGTCGCAGACGACGATGTGAGTGAAGGCGGAAGAGCTGTCCAAGCCGGCGACTATCCCCATGCCCAAGATTCTGCCGCACCGCCGGAGCGTTTCCGTACCGTACGGCGCGGCGGCACACGGGCGGCCCGGCCGCGCGGAGCGGGCCGGGCGTACGGGGATGCCGGGCAGGCGCGCGAGGGGCACCGGGCGGGCCCGGCCGGTGCCCCGTCGGCGGCGGTCACGTGCTGACGCGCTCGATCACGTGTCGACGGGCCCGATCAGGCGTCGACGCGCCCGATCACGTGTTGGAGGTGCCCCAGTCGTCCTCGCCGTTCCGTCCCCCGTTCCGGTCCCGCAGCGAGCGCACCCGGGCGGTCACCGAGGCGGGCACCTTCTCGCCGACCTTGTCGCTCACCGAGTGATAGGCCCGGCCCGCCAGATCGCGGCCGGTCTGCGCCGCGGACTCGGCGGTGTTGCGTACGGCGGGGTTCCGGGCGAACTCGCGTGCGGACTTCTTCATCTGCTCGTAACGCTCGCGCCCGGCCCGTGTCCCGATCACGTATCCGATGGCGAGTCCGGCGATGAACGTGAGCCGGTACCGCATGGCTGCCACCCTTCCTGGCTCAGTGCGCCGCTCGGCGCGACGTGTGCTGCCCGCCTACCCGTAGGCACCCGAGATCACCCCGGGCGATACCGATTGGCAAAGCACCCCCCTGCTTGCGCTAATGTATGTGTCGCAGCGAGCACGCGCCGCCCGGCAGCAGCCAGGTGGGCAGGGCTCGGTGCAGACGCAGCAATCCCCTGTAGCTCAATTGGCAGAGCAGCCGGCTGTTAACCGGCAGGTTACTGGTTCGAGTCCAGTCGGGGGAGCGCGATCCCCTGTAGCTCAATTGGCAGAGCATTCGGCTGTTAACCGGAGGGTTACTGGTTCGAGTCCAGTCGGGGGAGCTGATCGGAGGAGGACCCTGCGGGGTCCTTTTTCGTGTTTCCGTGGTCGCGTCACGCGACCGCACGTCCCGGACCGCGCGCCCGTCCGTGCCGGTGACTGCTCGTGCCCGTGGGCGGCGGCCCGTTCGTGCAGACGGCCGTTCGTGTCGGCGGTCGCCCGGGTCCGGGCGTGTCACCGGTTCCGGTGATGCGGCTGGGACACACGTGACTCTTTCGCGTGTACTTCGTGCCATCCGGAACCGGGTGGGGAGGCGGGGGAGTCTTCCTGGTCACGCGAAGCCGACCATCCGGAGCGAGAGATCGTATGACCGGCTATGCTGCGGCAGACGGCGCGCACACTTGTACGCGCCACGCCGAAGAGGGGCGGTAGCTCAGCCGGTTAGAGCAGCGGACTCATAATCCGTCGGCCGTGGGTTCGAGTCCCACCCGCCCCACAGGTGTCTGGAGAAACCTTCCACTCCTGAACTGGCGAAACGTGGAGGCCCCCGTTGATGCGGGGGCCTTTTCGTGTTCCTCAGCCCAATGGCTCGCCCCATGCTCGCCCGACGCGCCGGCCTCGCCGGCGAGGCACGCGGGCGGCTCACTCGCACAGACGCGCGTATTGGGCCGTCCGGATGCGCGGCGTGCACAGTCGCCCGGGGGTGCGGCGCGCGGTCGCTCCGTTCGCGCCGCTGCCGCTGCCGCTCGCCCTGTTCACCGAGGTCCTGTGGCTGTTCCTGGTCGGCACCGTCCTCGGCGGTGCCGCGGTGGGGCTGGTCTTCCGGGGTGGTCCGGGCGAGACCTACCGGGTCGTCGCCCCTGCCCGCCGGGCCTCCGTGATCTCGATGTTCTTCGTGGCCGCCTACCTCGGCATGGCCGCTCCCGTGGTGCTGATCGGGCTCCTGTCGCAGACGATGGAGCTCGTGGTCGCCGGCGCGTTCATCGCCGGGGTGGCCGCGCTGATCGGCCTCGCCGCCCTCGCGGTCGTGCTGCGCACGTTCGGCGCCTCGGCCACGCCGGACCCGGCGGACCCGGCGGGCCCGGTCCCGGCCGCGGTCCGTCCGGCGCCGGCCGACGGCGCGGTGCACGCGGATGCCCGGCGCGATCCGCGGGTTCCGGCCGGAGCCCGGCCGGACCGGAACGAGTAGGCGAACGATGCGAGGTGACCGCCGACGGAGCGGTGCGGCGCCCGTGACGGACGTGCGTCGCGATCGCCGGTGACGAGAGGACGCCATGTTCTACAGAGACCTCGTCGAGGTGCTCGGCACGGTAGCCGAGGGCATCGGAGTGGCCGTCATCGCCGTCGGGAGCTGCGTCGCGCTGGTGCCGTACCTGATGGGAACCGTCAGAAGGAGAAACTCCCTCGACGACTACCAGCTCGTACGGCAGCGGCTGGGCCGCACGATCCTGCTCGGCCTGGAGTTCCTCGTCGCCGGGGACATCATCCGGTCGGTCGCCGTGTCGCCCACGTTCGCGGGCGTCGGCGTCCTGGCACTCATCGTGCTCATCAGAACGTTCCTGAGCACGGCACTCATCGTCGAGATCGAGGGCCGCCGGCCGTGGCAGTCCCACGGCCGCGGGGCCGTCGCCGGTGGGAAACCGGGCCGGGAGCCGGCCACCCCCTCCGGTCCTCCGCGCGAGCGGCCGGACCAGCGGTGAACGCCCCCGTCGTACGGCCCATTCGTACGGCCGGACCGCCGCGTCGGCGCGATGCCCGGCCGGGCGCGCCCGGAATTCCGTAGACGATTTCGCGAGTGCCGCGGCGGGATTTATTCTTTCCGCCGGGAATTCCCCGTCCGGCATTCGAGAGGACGGGGATCCGGTGCGGCACGCGTGGCGGATACGCGACGCGCACCGAAGCCCTTCCAAGGCGCCGTCCCTCGCTCGACACGGCCCGGACCAGGCAGTTGAGGTGTGGTCACATCGTGGATGCATGTGTTGATTCCCCGACAAGGACACGCGATCGAACATTTGATTCGAGCGGCTGATCGATTCTTCGTGCGACTCCTCGCGCCCTGTGCCACGATATTCCGGCCCTTTGCGAATATGCGCTTAAGATGATGACGCGATCACGGCTCCGTCACGCCCGCGTAGCCCGCCTTTCCGCGTGAAAGCGGCCGGTCGGCGCACTCCCCGGGTGCGGGCGAGGGGGACGAGCTCCGCCCCTGGACTCCCGAGATGCGGCCGAAACAGGACAGCCCGCCCGGAGGACCTGTGCCCCGCCACTCCCACAGCCGCTTACTCGTCGCCGTCGTCGGCGTCGTCCTGCTGGCGGTGGCCCACTGCTTCCCGCCGCTCGGCGACACCGCGCACCGGCACATCGCCAGAGCGACCCCGACGGGCCCGGCGGCCATGACGACCGGCCTCGATCACGCCGAGGACCAGGCCCCCGGCCACCCCCACCACGAACACAGGGCCGGGTGCGCGTCGCCCCGTCTCGGTTCCGAACTCGGCCTCGCCCGGCACGTGGTCGACTCCGCCGTACCGGTCGTGTCCCGTGTCGAGTCTTCGGCACCGTACGCCGTCCTCCGGTTCCCCGCCCCGGCCGGGGCATGCGGGGACATAGCCGGTTCCGGCCGCTCGACGCGGATCAAGGTCTGCCGGTGGCGCATCTAGGCCGTCCACCCGCAGCCGTGTGCTTCCCGGCTGCCCACGGACGACCCTCTGACGCGCATCACCGAAACGAGAGCCGACCATGCATTCCTCGACCACCGACGTCACCCTTCTCACCGGCACCGTCCGAGCCGCCGGCTCCGCCCTGTCCGGGCTGGTGGGCAACACTCCTCTGCTCCGGGTCCCGGAGCCGCTCGCCCCGGCGGGCCACGGCTTCTGGGCCAAACTGGAAGGCTTCAACCCCGGCGGCATCAAGGACCGCCCCGCCCTGCACATGGTCGAACGGGCCCGTGTCCGCGGCGAACTTCGCCCCGGCGCCCGCATCATCGAGTCCACCAGCGGCACGCTCGGCCTCGGTCTCGCCCTAGCGGGCATGGTGTACGGCCACCCCGTCACCCTGGTCACCGATCCCGGACTGGAGTCGTCCATGACGCGGCTGCTGTCCGCGTACGGGGCCCAGGTCGACGTGGTCGCCGAACCACATCCGACCGGCGGCTGGCAGCAGGCCCGCCGCGACCGGGTCGCACGGCTCCTCGCGCGGCACCCCGGTTCCTGGTGCCCGGACCAGTACAACAATCCGGACAACACCGCCGCGTACACGCCGCTCGCCCTCGAACTCGCCACCGAGCTGGGGCACATCGACGTCCTGGTGTGCAGCGTGGGCACCGGCGGGCACTCGGCGGGCGTCTCCCGTGTCCTGCGTCGGCTGTACCCCGACCTGACCCTGGTCGGAGTCGACACCATCGGCTCGACGATCTTCGGCCAGCCCGCCCGGACCCGCCTCATGCGAGGACTCGGATCGAGCATCCACCCCCGCAACGTCGCGTACGACCAGTTCGACGAGGTGCACTGGGTGGCCCCGGGCGAGGCCGTGTGGACCTGCCGCCGGCTCGCCTCCTCCCACTACGCCACCGGTGGCTGGAGCGTCGGTGCCGTCGCCCTGGTCGCGGGCTGGCTCGCCCGCACGCTCCCCGGGGAGGCCAGGATCGCGGCCGTCTTCCCCGACGGTCCGCAGCGCTACCTGGGCACGGTGTACGACGACGACTACTGCGCCGCCCACGGTCTCCTCGCCGGTCCACCCGCACCCGAACCGGACGTGATCGGACGGCTGGGCGAGAAGGAGGTCACCCGCTGGACGCGGTGCGCCTGCGTGGTCGACCCGCTCACGCTCACCGAGGAGGAACCGGCGGCCGGTGACGCCCGTTCCGCGGGCACGGTCGAGGGCACCGACCCCGCCGGCGTGTTCGACGCCGCCGGATCCGCCGACGCGTCCGAGGAGCGGGTCCGATGAGGGGGACCCTCGCCCGGTTCCGCTCGTACGAGAGCGGCGTGCGGCTGTTGATGGTGAATCAGTTCACCATCAACCTCGGCTTCTACATGCTGATGCCCTATCTCGCGTCCCACCTCGCCGGGTCCCTCGGACTCGCGGGCTGGCTGGTCGGACTCATCCTCGGCGTCCGCAACTTCAGCCAGCAGGGCATGTTCCTCGTCGGCGGCACGCTCGCGGACCGGCTCGGCTACAAGCCCGTGATCATCACCGGACTCGTGCTGCGCACCGCGGGCTTCGCGACCCTGGGCCTGGTGGACTCCGTGCCCGCGCTGATCGCCGCCTCCGCGGCGACGGGGCTGGCCGGAGCCCTGTTCAACCCGGCCACCCGCGCGTATCTCGCCCTCGACGCGGGGGAGCGCCGGGTGGAGGCGTTCGCCCTGTTCAACGTCTTCTACCAGGCGGGGGTACTGCTCGGCCCCCTGGTGGGCATGGTGCTGACCGGCGTCGGTTTCCGGGTCACCTGCCTCGTCGCGGCGGTCACCTTCGCCGTGCTGGGCGCGGTGCAGGTCCGCGCCCTGCCGGCCCGCCGGGCGGCGGAGGCCGGGGGGACGGCCGGGCGGAGGTTCCTCACCGAGTGGCGGGGCATGCTCGCGAACCGTCCGTTCCTGCTGTTCTCGGTGGCCATGACCGGCTCGTACGTGATGTCGTTCCAGGTCTACCTGGCGCTTCCGCTGGAAGTGCGGCGGCTCGGCGGGGAGGGCGCCTTCGGCACGGCGGCCGTGGCCGCCCTGTTCGCCGTCTCCGGACTCGGCACGATCCTGTACCAGACCAGGGTGACCGCCTGGTGCAGGGCCCGCATGGAACCGGGCCGCGCCCTCGTCCGGGGCCTGCTCACGATGGCCGCGGCGTTCCTGCCGCTCCTCGCCGCCACGACCGTTCCCGTACCGGCCGGAGGGATCGGCCTGTGGCTCCTGGCCGCGGTGCCCCCGACCCTGTCCGCGCTGCTCCTCGCCGTCGGCACGATGATCGCCTACCCCTTCGAGATGGACACCGTCGTGCGGCTCTCGGGCGACCGCCTCGTCGCCACGCACTACGGCCTCTACAACACCGTCTGCGGGGTCGGCATCACCGTCGGCAACCTCCTGACCGGAGCGGCGCTCGACGCCGCCCGCGAGGCGGGGGTGCCGGCCCTGCCCTGGGCCGCGCTCACCGCGCTCGGCCTGGTGTGCGCCGCCGCACTGCGCCGACTGCACAGGGCGGGCCGCCTCGCCGCGCCACCGGCCGGGGCCGGTGCACGGCCACTGACAGCCTGACCGCCCGATCGGCACTGTCCGACCGACGGGTGTGTCCCGCCCGGGAATCCCCGGCCGGGACACACCCGCCCTGCGGCGGGTCGTCGGCTCCGGGCCGCGGTTACGGCCTCGCCCACGATGCTCAGCGGCGTCGCAGCGCCCGGGACCTCCGCCTCCGGCGTTGTCGTCAGGTGCCGACGCTCCTTCCCCGAGCTCTCAGCTGCTTTCGAGCAGGGGAGACCCCATCCGACTCCTTCCTCCGCCTTGGATTCGAAGGCCCCAGGCGCTGCTCCTTCTCCCACTGCCGATCGTGGGCGAGGACGTTACTTCTTCAGATAGCCGAGGACGGTCATCATCCCGGACTCGGCGTGGTACACGTTGTGGCAGTGGACCATCCACAACCCGGGGTTGTCGGCGTCGAAGTCGACGTCGAGCCGCTTGCCCGGCAGCACGATCGAGGTGTCCTTGCGGGCGCCGCCGTCGGCGAGCGCGAAGGTGTGGCCGTGCAGGTGCATGGGGTGCCACATCGTCGTGCCGTTCACGAACGACAGCCGGACGCGTTCGCCGGAGCGGACCGGATGGCGCCGCGCGGGGTCGTACTTCCTGCCGTTGATGGCCCAGTCGTACTTCGCCATCGAGCCGGTGAGCCTGAACTCGATCGTGCGGTCGGGGCGCTTGGCGTCCAGCCGTACGGAGTCGTCCGCCTTCAACTGACCGCCGTGGAGGACCCGGCGCTGCAGTTCCGCGGGGCGTACGGAGGCGGTGGGTGCGGCGCCGCCGCCGGTGCGCAGGACGGCGAGGGCGGTGCGGTTCTTGCCCTCGGCGAGTGCCGTGAGCGGGAAGGTGCCGTTCCCGGCGGTGACGAGGGCGTCGATCCGCTCGCCCATGCCGAGCAGCAGCGCGTCGGCCCGCGTGTGCCGGACGGGGAAGCCGTCGGCGTGGGTGACGGTGAACCGGTGTCCGCCGAGCGCGATCCGGAACGCGGTGTCGCCACCGGCGTTGATGATGCGGAGCCTGATCCGGTCGCCCGGCTTCGCGGTGAAGGTCGAAGGTGCTTGCGGTGTACGGCCGTTGATCAGGTAGTGCGGATAGCCGACGTCCCCGGCGTCACCGCCCAGCAGATCGCTGCTCGCGCCCATCAGCATCCGGGAGGGGCCGGAGGGGGGCGGGGGCGGTGTGGCCTTCGCCTTCCTCGTCGTCATCGAGGTGTGCGACATGTGTGACATGTCGTGGCCCTCCATGCTGCCCGAATCGCCGTGGTCCATGCCCTCGGAGCCGCCGTGGTCCATGCCGCCCATGCCCTTGGCGAGTTCGGCGAGCACGGCGTCGGGGGTGGAGCCGTCGACGCCGTCGACCCAGTCATCGAGGACGATCACCCACTCCTTGTCGTAGGCCAGCGGCTCCTTGGGGTCCTCGACGACGAGCGGGGCGTACAGGCCGCGGTCCTGCTGGACGCCGGAGTGAGGGTGGAGCCAGTAGGTGCCGGGGTGGGTGACGGCGAAGCGGTAGTCGAAGGAGGAACCGGCCGCGATGCCGCGCTGGGTGAGGCCCGGCACCCCGTCCATGTCGTTGCGCAGGGCGAGCCCGTGCCAGTGGACGCTCGTGGCCTCGGGCAGGTTGTTGGCGAGGGTGAGCGCGAGGGTGTCGCCTGCGGTGACCCGGATTTCCTTGCCGGGGAGGTCGTCCCCGTACGCCCAGGAGCGGACCGTGCGTCCGCCGCCGAGGTCCAGCCGGGTCTCGACGGCGGTGAGCCTCACCTTCCGGTCGCGGCCGGGCGTGCGGCGGGCCTCGGCCGCCGCGACCTCCTTGCCGTCGGGGGCGAGGTAGTCGGTGGTTGGTGACGTGCCGTTCGCGCCGGAGGAGTGGTCCATGCCGCTCGTCGAATCCGAACAGGCGGTCAGCAGGCCGGTACCGGCGGCGGCGAATCCGGCGCCGAGGACGGTACGACGGGTGAGTCCGGTCATGTCTGTGAAACCCCTTGAGGAGTCGTTGCGTGAAGAACATCAGGAAGACGGTGCTTTGCTCATGGCGAGGAGCGGCCGGGCTTCCTATATGCGCAGCAGCGACAATCGGCTCAGGAGGGATCCGGGCGGGGCGGGCGGCGGGATCGCGAGGAGCGCGTACCCGAACCGCCGCGTCACCGCCGTTCCGGCGGCGCGGGCGGGCCGGCCGAGTACGGCGCGTGCGACCAGCAGGGCACCGATGCCCGCACCGAGCACGGCGAGGCACACCGTCGTGGTGACCCCCGCCCCGTGCGCGGGCGCGGGATCCGTGGTGCGGAGGGGCTCGGCGACGGCCGGGTGGTGCGCCGGCCCGGCGGACACGTGGGACGCGGTCGTGATGTGACCGCCGGAGAGTTTCGTGACCGCGTGTTCGCCGGGGTGGCCGAGCGCGTGCATCAGCACGATGCCGAAGAGCAGCGCGACGGCGAGCACGCACCGGCCCAGCCATGTCGCGGGCTTTCGGCACGCTGTCACGTCGGTCTCCGTTCCCCGTCCGGCTCTGCGGCTGCCGGACCCGCCCCCATGGTACGGGGAGGGGGTATTCCGGCGGCCGGAGGGTCCGGGCGGGGCGGGTGTGGTCGCGAGGGGCCGGCCGGAACGTTGTCCTGGGCAAAGGTGAATGGTGCCCTGGGTGAGGGCGAGGTGTCTGAAAGGCCGTCGGCGCGCGGGTCCGGCGCGTTCGCGGGCTGTGACCTGGGGCAACGGTCAGGCGATGTGCGGCATTTAGTGCCTTTAGCCGAATAGTGGCTTTTATGACTTGTTGGTCGTGAGGGGTCGTCGTAGTGTCGGTAGTGCCGCTGCAGAAGCAAGGAGCGGTGCGACAAGTCCTCCGAAGGAGGCGAAGATGAAGGTTCGTAGCATCTTCGACCACAGGGTCAGGGAGCACGGTCACGGCGACGGTCATGGCGACGGCTATGGGCGCGGTCGGGGCCGCGGGCGCGGATACCGTGACCACGGTGGCTACCGCAGGCATGGCGGACGCCGCTAGGGTCACCGACCCTCATCTCTGACCTTCGTCCCCGATTCGAGGCGGCTCGTGCTCCGGCGCGGGTCGGCCTCCCGTTTTTTGGGTCCGTGTCTATGGAGCCGGTCCATAGCCCCAGTGTTCGTGCGACGTGACGTGACGCTCATGGTGCTGCGTGGTTCCGCGGGCCGTTCGGTGCCCGCCGACGGCCCCTTTCCCGGCGACGGACCCTCCCTCGACGATCGTCTCCGCGCGGGCGCGGGCGCGGGCGGCCGCGGGGACGCGGTGTCGGACGTCCCGGTCCGTACCGATCCGATCGGTGTCTGGAAGGCGTTCCGGCGTTTCTGGCCGTTGACGCGGAGGGATCGCTGGTGGCTGGTGCTGGTCTTCGTGTGCGCGGTGCTGTCCGCCGTCGCGGAGACGGTGACGGTGCTGCTGTTCGCGGAACTGACCGATACGGCGCTGGGACAGGGGTCGGTCAGCGCGTTCTGGCGCCCCGCGGGGTTGTGGCTGGTGGTGGCGGTCGCGGGAGCCGTGACGGGGTATCTGGGCAATTCGCTGGCGGCGTGGACCGCGGAGCGCTTCGTACTCCGGCTGCGGGCACGGGTCTTCGGCCATCTGCAGACGCTGCCGCCCCACTTCTACCAGGCGAACCGGCGCGGTGACCTGGTCGAACGGCTGACGGGCGATGTCGAGGCGATCGAGGCGCTGGTGGTGACCGGGATCGTGGGGGCGGCCTCGGCCCTCTTCAGCACCGTCTTCTACGCGGCGGCAGCGTTGTGGCTGCGCTGGGACCTGGCCCTGGCCACCTTCCTCATGGTCCCGCTGTTCTGGTTCACCACCCGCCGGTTCGCCGGGCCGCTGCGGGCGGTGTCGCGGCGCGGACGCGCGGCGGACGGGGCGATCACCGCGGTGGTCGAGGAGACCCTGGTCAACGTCGTCATGACACAGGCGTACAACCGGCAGCGTGCCGAGGAGGAACGGCTGCTCGGCAGGGCGCTCATCCGGCTGCGGACGTCCGTGCGGGCGGTGCGGCTGACCGAGTTCTACGAACAACTCGTCGAGGTCCTGGAGACGTTGTGCGTCCTGACCATCATCGGCCTGGGCGCGTGGGAGATCTCCGAGGGGCGGATGACCCTGGGACAGCTGCTGGCGTTCGCCGCGTTCATCGGCTACCTCTACCCGCCCATCCGTTCCCTGGGGCAGCTCGGTCTGACCGCCACCGCCGCGACCGCCGGGGCCGAACGCCTCCTGGAGATCCTCGACACCCCGCCCACCGTCACCGACCCCGTCGTCGGCCCCGACTGCCCCCTGCCCGCGGGCCGGGCGCGGGGCGAGGTGGAGGTGTCCCGCGTCCGGTTCCGTTACCCCGGAGGCAGCGAACCCGTGCTGCGGGACCTCTCGTTCACCGCGAGCCCCGGCGAACTCGTCGTCATCACCGGCCCCAGCGGTGCGGGCAAATCGACCCTCGCCGCGCTCCTCCTGCGCTTCTACGACCCCGACACCGGCACCATCCGCCTCGACGGCATCCCCGTCGACCGCATGCCCCTGGCCCGGCTGCGCGCCAACGTCACCCTGCTGCCCCAGGAAACCCTCGTCCTGCACGACACCATCGAGAGGAACATCGCCTGCGGACGCGACCGCGCACCTCACCACGACGACGTCGTCGAGGCCGCGCGGGCCGCCGACGCCGACCGGTTCATCCGCGCCCTGCCCGACGGCTACGACACCGTCATCTCGCCCGGCACCTCCCGCCTCTCCGGCGGCCAGCTCCAGCGCATCGCCATCGCCCGCGCCATGCTCCGCGACGCCCCTGTCCTCCTCCTCGACGAACCCACCACCGGCCTCGACACCCTCGCCGCGCGACGCATCATCACCCCCCTCAAGCGCCTCGCCCACGGCCGCACCACGCTCGTCATCACCCACGACCTCGCCCTCGCCCCCGACGCCGACCGCATCCTCGTCCTCGACGAGGGACGCCTGGTCGAATCGGGCACCCACCCCCAGCTCCTCGGCCACGACGGGCTCTACACCACGCTCTTCCGGCACCACGCACACGAGCGCGAGGAGAAACCCCGATCGACGGGTGCATGACAGTCGTTACCATCCTGTGTGACCGAAACAGCCCCGAAGGACGAGGAGGCGGCCGACGAGCCCGCCCGCCGCCGCATACTCGCCGACCTCACGCCCCTGCGCACCTCTCCCGACTACCGGCGGCTCTGGTTCGGCAACACGGTCTCCTGGATCGGGCAGGGGATGACGGCGCTCGCCGTGTCGCTCCAGGTCTACGACATCACCGGGTCCGCCTTCTCGGTCGGACTCATCGGCTTCTGCTCGTTCGTGCCGCTGGTGGTCTTCGGACTGTACGGAGGCGCCGTCGCCGACACCCTCGACCGGCGCAAGCTGGGGCTGGCCAGTGCGGCGGGGTCGTTCGTGCTCTCCCTCGTGCTGGTCGCCGCCGCCGTCGCGGGGGTGGAACAGGTGGGGCTGCTGTACGCGGTCGTCGCGCTCCAGGCGGCCTGTTTCGCGATCAACTCACCGGCCCGCAGCTCGATGATCGCCCGGCTGCTGCCGGCCGAGCAGCTGCCCGCCGCCAACGCCCTCAGTTCCATCACCAGCACCACCGGCACCCTGATCGGGCCGATGCTCGGCGGGCTCCTCGTCGGCTGGTGGGGCTACCGGGCCGCGTACACCGTCGACGCCGTCACCTTCACCGCCTCGCTGTACGCGATGTGGCGGCTGCCCTCGATGCTGCCGGACCGCCCGGTCGCGCAGAACGGGGAGGACGGCCCGGGCAGGGCCTCCGTCGCGGACGGGCTGCGGTTCCTGGGGGCCAGGCCCAATCTGCGGATGACGTTCCTCACCGACCTGTGCGCCATGGTGCTGGCCCATCCCCGGGCCCTGTTCCCCGTCGTCGCCGTGGCCTGGTACGGCGGCGACGCGAGGACCACCGGCCTGCTGGTCGCGGCCCCGGCGCTGGGGGCACTGCTCGGCGGGGTGTTCTCGGGGTGGCTGGGACGCATCCGCCGCCACGGCCTCGCCGTGCTCCTCGCCGTCGCCTCCTGGGGCACGGCGATCGCGCTGTTCGGGCTGACCCGTCAGCTCTGGCTCGGGCTGCTCTTCCTGGCGCTCGCCGGATGCGCGGACACCACCTCGATGGTCTTCCGGAACACCATGCTCCAGGCGGCGGTGCCGGACGAGATGCGCGGACGGCTCCAGGGCGTGTTCATCGTCGTCGTGGCGGGCGGTCCCCGCCTCGGCGACTTCCTGGCCGGTTCGGTCTCCGACCTGGCCTCGCCCGGTGTGGCCGTGACCGGGGGCGGGATCGCCTGTGTCCTCGCCGTGTCGCTGCTGGGGCTGCGGTGGCGCGGATTCGCCCGGTACGACGCGAAGGACCCCCGGCCGTGACACCGGCCCCCGTCCCGGCCGTGGGTACGGCCCCGGCGCGCCGGCGGGGACCGTCGGACGCGGCCCCCGCACGGGCGGACGCGGCCCCCGTCGGCCGCCGGTCAGGGACGCAGCGACCGCTTCATGATCTTGCCCAGGTCGTTGCGGGGCAGCGCCTCCAGATAGCGCACCGTGCGCGGGCGCTTGTGCGGGGCCAGCTGCGCGGCGACATGGTCCGCGAGCTCGCCCTTTGCCGGGGGAGCGGCGGGGTCGGCCGGCACCACCCACGCGACGATCCGCTCGCCCAGATCCGGGTCCGGCTCCCCGGTGACGGCGGCCTCGCGGACACCGGGGTGGTCCAGGAGCGCGTTCTCGATCTCGCCCGCGCCGATCTTGTAGCCGCCGCTCTTGATCAGGTCGGTGGCCTTGCGGCCGACGATCCGCACATAGCCGTCGGCGTCCCGGGTGGCCATGTCGCCGGTGCGGAACCAGCCGTCGGCGGTGAGCGCGGCGGCCGTGGCGTCGGGGCGGTTGAGGTAGCCGGTGAAGAGGTTCGGGCCGCGCACCTGGATCTCGCCGATGGTCTCCGGGCCGCTGCCGGTGAGGACGGTGCCGTCCTCGTCGACCAGGCGCAGTCCGACACCGGCCAGGGGCGCGCCGACCGTGCCGGGGCGCGGCTCGCCGTCGGCCCGGACCCCGGTGTTCATCAGGGTCTCCGTCATGCCGTAGCGCTCGATCACCCGGCGGCCGGTCGCCGCCGCGATCCGCTCGTGGTCGTGCACCGGCAGCGCCGCCGAACCGGACACCAGCAGCCGGGCCCCGGCCAGTGCCTTCGCCAGCCCGGCCGCCTCCGGGCCGGAGCCGTCCAGGGCCTCGGCCAGCCGGTGGTACATCGTCGGCACGCCGAACAGCATCGTGCCGCCGGACGACAGTTCCCGGGCCACCCCGTCGGTGGAGAACCTCCCCAGATGCCGCACCGATCCGCCGCGGCGCAGCGGCCCGAGCACGCCCAGGATCAGCCCGTGGACGTGGAACAGCGGCAGGGCGTGGACGAGCACGTCGTCGCCGGTCCACTGCCAGGCGTCCGCCAGCGCGTCCAGCGAGGCGGCGATCGCCCGCCGGGGCAGGACCGCGCCCTTGGGCGGGCCCGTGGTGCCGGAGGTGTAGACGATCAGCGCGGGGGACTCGGGGGACGGTTCCGGCAACGGGGTCGCGGCGCCGCCGCCCTCGCCGCCGGGTGCCGCGTCGTCGTCGCCGTACGGCTCGATGCCGACGTCGATACGGACCGGCGCGTCCAGGACGGGCGGCAGCGTGTCGTCCGCCCCGGCCAGCACCACGCCGGGCTCGCTGTCGGCCACGATGTGCCCGAGTTCGCGCGTCCCCGTCCTCGGGTTGAGCGGCACGGCGGGCACCCCGGCCCGCAGCGCCGCCACGACGGCGACCACGGTCCGTGGCGTGGGGGTGGCCCAGACGGCGACCCGCCCGGCTCCGGCGAGCCGCGCGGCGAGCCGGGCGGAGGCGGCGTCCAGCCGTTCGTACGTCAGCGAATGTGCGCCGAACCGGACGGCCTCGCGTACGGAGGCGTCGGCGGGCAGCGGCAGAAGAGGCGTCATCCGGCCGACCCTAACGACCTGGAGGGCGACGCGGGGCGGGCTAGTGCTGCCCCGAACGCGACGATGCCGCCGAAGCCGATCGCGTACAGCGCCGACAGCTCCCAGGTGACCCGCAGCCGCGTCGCCGTGCCCAGCCGGTGGGCCAGGGAGGTGGTCGGCACCGGCCGGTCGGGGCGGTCCCGGATCAGTACGGCGGCCAGTGCCGCGTGGACCACGAGCGCCGCGGCGACCACCAGGAACGGCAGGTCCGCGCCGTGCGCGGCGATCCGCGGGGTGAAGTACCCGGACAGGGCGACCCCGCCCATCCCCATGCCGAACACCCCGAGCGCGAGCCCCCGCTCGGCGGCCGGGAACCACGAGTTGACCAGCGGGATGCCGATCGCGAACGTCGTGCCGCCCAGGCCCAGCAGAAACCCCACGACGAGCATCGCACCGTACGAGTCCTTCGCCGGGATCAGCAGCAGGACGGGAACCACCGTGAGCGCCGAGACCAGCGGGAACATCAGTCGTGCCCCGTACTTGTCGGTGAGCGCGCCCACCGGGATCCGGCCCAGCGAACCGACCTGCAACGGCACCGCGCAACGGCACGTGGCGACGACGCTCCGGAACGGCGACCGGGTGCGTCGGGCGATCGAAGCGGCCTGCAAAATCCCGGCTATTCATCCGAAACAATCCACAAGGGCTCAAACAGGCCGAATCCTGGGACAATCGCGGTATGGACCGTCTGGACAGGGAAATCCTCGGCATCCTCCAGGAGGACGCCCGGATCTCGTACCGCGATCTGGGCGTTCGGGTCGGGCTCAGCGCCAACGCCGCCGCGGACCGGGTGCGCAGGCTGCGCCGCGACGGCGTGATCCGCGGATTCACCGTGATCATCGATCCGGCCGCCGACACCCGCACGGGCCTGGTCGTGTTCATCGACGTGACGCTGCGGATCGACACGACGAACGAGACGTTCGAACGGGCCGTGCTCGCCCTTCCCGGCATCACCGAGGTGGTGCACGTGACCGGCGGCCACGACTACCTCGTCCGGGCCACCGTCGCCGACACCGCCGCCCTGGACGGTCTGCTGCGCAGGCTCAAGCGGGAGGCCGGCGTCGCGCACTCCAACACCCGGGTCGCGCTCAGGGCGGCGCCCGCCCGCTGAGGTCGCCGTCCGGATCCCGTCCGCCGGCCGGTGCGGCTGCCCGGACCGGCGTCCGCCCGGTGACGGTCCGCTCGGAGCGGCCACCGCCGGTGACGGTTCCCCTCAGAGCGGTGCCTGCCAGGTGACGGTCGACGAGCGCAAGCCGTCCTCCTCGCGGCCGTCGTCGGCCACCACCAGCCGCACCGCGGGCCGCCCGTCCGCTCCCACGACCGTCGCGTCCACCTCGACCTCGATCGTCGACACCCCCGTACGCCGGTGCGCGGCGGCGAGCGCGCTCCGCAGCGCGGCGAGCAGCTCTCGCTCCACCGTCTCCCGCACCAGCGCGTCGACGGCACCGTCGAAGTGCACCGACGGCTGGAAGCCGAGGACGGCGGCGGCGCCCCCGGTCTCCCGCAGCACCCGGCCGCGGAAGGTGGTGGGGGCCTCCGCCGGTGGCTGCTGGAGGGCGAAGATCGCCGTCCGCACCTCCTGGATGGTGGAGTCCAGTTCGTCCACGGCCTGGTCGAGCAGTTCGTCCGTCTCCGGCGAAGGAGCCCTGCGGCGGGTCGACTCCAGCATCATCTCGGTCGCGAACAGCCGCTGGACGACGAGGTCGTGCAGATCGCGGGCGATCCGGTCCCGGTCCTCGTACACCGCGAGCTGTTCCCGGTTGTGCTGCGCGTCCGCCAGGACCAGGGCGAGCGCGGCCTGCGAGGCGAACTGCGTGGCCAGCCGGCGGTCCAGGGGCGTGTACGGGGGGCCGCCGCGCCGCCGGGGCAGGGCGAGGGTGCCGATCAGCCGCCCGCCGCTCTGCAACGGAAGCATCATGCTGGGCCCGAACCGCGACCGCACATGCGTCGTCATCCGCGGGTCGGTCGCCGAGTCGTCGATGAACACCGGCTCTCCGCCCAGCAGTTGGACCAGTACGGGGGAGCCGGGCTCGATGGTCGCGCCGACGATCCCGGCCGGGTCGTCGCGCGTGGACGCGGTGACGATCTCCATGCCGCCCTCCTCGGTCGGCTGGAGGATCACCCCGGCGTTGGCGTCGGCGAGCGTCCGGGCCGCCTCGGCGACGGTCATCAGCGCGTCGGCCGCGTTGCCTCCGGTCAGCAGGGTGGTGGTGACGGCGGCCGCCCCCTCGATCCAGCGTTCCCGCTGCCGGGCCTCCTCGTACAGCCGCGCGTTGCCGATCGCGGTCCCGGCGCGCGAGGCCAGCACCCGCAGCAGCGCCATGTCCGTGTCGGTGAAGCGGCCGTCGCGCTTCTCGGCGAGGTAGAGATTGCCGAAGACCCGGTCCTGGACGCGCAGCGGCGCCCCGAGGAAGGTGCGCATCACCGGATGGCCAGGCGGTACGCCGCTGGAGCGCGGGTCGGCGGGCAGGTCGTCGGAGCGCAGCGGTCGCGGGTCGGCGACGAGGGCGCCGAGCATCCCCGTGCGACCGTCCGGGAAGGCGCCGATGCGGCGGCGCCCGGCGTCGTCGATGCCCGAGGTGAACAGCTCGCCGATAGTGCCGGATCCGGGGTCGAGCACGCCGAGCGCGCCGTACCGGGCGCCGGTCAGGGCGGTCGCCGTGTCCACTATCTGCTGGAGGGTGGCGCGCAGTTCGAGGTCGTCGCCGATGCTCAGCACCGCTTCCAGGAGCGTCGGCAACGGGGACGGCGAACCGTCCGAAGGGCCGTCCGCCGCCCTCGGTCCGAGGCCGGGCGAGGGCGCGTCCGGCCCCTTGCCCGGCGCTCCCGTGTCCGGACCGGTCGCGGACGGGCCCGTCGGGTCCGCGGCTCCCGGGCCGGTCGTGTCCCGGCCGGTCGCGTACTCCGGTTTCGCTGATTTCTCGGTCATGCGGGCGCCCCCCTGCGCTGATCAGCAGGCGATCGGGTCGAGAACCAACGGTTCGATCTTCCCGTCCAGCATCGCACCCAGCCCCAGGACGGAGCACACGTCGGGCCGCTCCGCGATGTGCACGGGCACGCCCGTAGCCTGCCGCAGCATCTGGTCGAGGCCGGGCAGCAGCGCGCTGCCGCCGACCATCATGATCCCGCATTCGGTGAGGTCGGCCACCAGATCGGGCGGGCACTCGCGCAGCACCTTGCCGAGACCGTCGAGCACCGAGGTCAGCGGGGCGTGGATCGCCTCCCGGATGGAGGTCGTGTCCACCCGCACCGAACGGGCCAGCCCGGTCGCCACGTCCCGGCCGTGGATCTCGGTCACCGAGGAGCCCCGCGCGGCCAGTCCGGCGCCGCTGAGCGCCAGTTGGAGCGGTCGCACGGACTGGCTCGGCAGCATCAGCTCGTGATGCTGCCGCAGGTGCTGGATCACCGCGTGATCGATGGCGTCGCCACCGATCGGTACGCGTACGGCGGTCACGATCGACCCCAGCGAGAGCACCGCGATCTGGGTCGTCGCCGCTCCGCACACCATGATCATGGTGGCGGTCGGCTGCTCGACGGGGAGCCCGCAGCCGACGGCCGCCGAGATCAGGGTGTCGACCAGCTCCACCCGTCGCGCGCCCAGCCCGACCAGGGTCTCCACGGTGGCCCGCTGGGCGAGCGGATCGCTGTCGTGCGGGGTGCAGGCGGCGGCCCGCAGCCGGGGCTTGCGGCGCAACTGGCGGCGGAGCTTCTCGCCGAGCAGCTGGCGGAGCATCCGCTGGGCCATCTCGATGTCGATGACGGTGCCGCCGGTGACCGGACGGGCCACCCGGATGTAGTCGGGTGTGCGGCCCGTCATCTGCTCGGCGAGCTCGCCGACCGCGATGAGCGAGCCGGTACGGGTGTTCACGGCGGCGGCACTCGGTTCGTCGACGACGAGCCCCAGCCCCTTGACGTACACGCGGGTCCGGGCCGCTCCGAGGTCGACGGCGACATGGCAACGGCGCAACTGCTCAAGGCTGACGGTCACGGCGGCTTCTCCCGGGAGCACGGTGTGGGGGTGCCGGCGGCAGCCGGCCCTCCTCGCATCGTGCGCCGTTCGGAGTCATGCCGCGCGCCGGGTGAGCCGTAGGGGGTACGGGGCCGGTGGAGTGACGGGGCGGGGCGGCCGGAAGGCACCGTGCGCCGGGTGTGCCCACCCCCTCCCGGGCGCCCCCGGGCCGGGCTCACCCGGGCAGCAGCCGCTGGAACAGTCCCCAGGTGAATTCGGCGACATGGCGTTCGCCCGTCCCCGGCGCGGTGATCGCGAGCGCCCACCGGGTCGGCGCCCCGCCCTCCATCGGACGAGCAGGCGGGAAGGCTCGCGCCACCTCGTCCACCGTGGCCGACCAGGGACGCAGATCCTCGACCGCGCGCAGCTCGGGGCCCGCCGCCCCCGCTGCCCTGACCAGCCACTCGTTCCACACGGCCCCGTTCGGCGCGACCATCACCTCGAACCGCAGCTCCGGCCAGAGCGGCACCGGCCACCTCAGCGCGTCGCACTCCAGATCGCCGATCCGGCGGCGCGCCGCCGACTCGGGCTCGCCCAGCACCGAACGGTAACGGCGCAGCGCGCCCCGGCCCCGGGGCGCCCGCACCATGGCCTGCCAACGGCGGTTCGCCTCCCGCATCTCGGCGGTCGAGGCGCCCAGCTCCCGCCGGGCCTCCTCGACGAGACCGGGCTGATGGTCGGCCATCCGGCGCAACAGGACGAGCTGGAACTCACGGGGACCGAACGGGGTCGGCGTGTTCACGGGGCCGACGGCGGTGCCACGGTCGCGGGGCCCGTCTCGCCCAGCATCCGCCGCAGCAGGTCCCGCAGCATCGTCCGGTCCGCGTCCGAAAGCTCGGCCAGCGGCTCCCGCGCGAAGGTGAGCGAGTCGCGCAGCTCCCGTGCCGTGCGTGTGCCCCGCTCCGTCGGTGCGGCCAGTTTCACCCGGCGGTCGGCCGGATCCGGACGGCGCTCCACCAGACCGCGCGACTCCAGCCGGTCGACGATCCCGGTGACGTTCGACGGCTCGCACTTCAGCTTCTGGGCGATCCGGCGCATCGGCATCGGCTCCAGGGCGAGCAGCCCGAGGACGCGCGCCTGGGCGCCGGTGAGCGAGTGGGCCGCCGCGGCCTCGTCGTACTCCTCGTAGTAGCGCGCCACGACGGTGCCGATGAGCTCGACGACTTCGAGGGTCAGAGGGTCTGAACGGGTGGTGGCCATGGGGCCAGGATAGCCGGTTACTTGACAACATGAAATATTCAGGAGCATCGTTGTTTCACGTTCTGAAGTAATTTCGCTCCCGTGGCCCACCGGCCCCGGGACGAAGCCTTCCCCATCCCGTGAGGCATTGAGGAGAACCCGAGCCCATGTCCGCAGCACTTCCCACGACCGGCCGTGAATGGCACCTCGTCGCCCGTCCGCACGGCTGGCCGAAGGCCGAGGACCTCGCGCTGCGGGAGGCCCCGGTCGCCGCTCCCGGCGAGGGCCGCGTCCTCGTCCGCAACCTGTACTTCTCGGTCGACCCGTACATGAGGGGACGGATGAACGACGTGAAGTCGTACACCCCGCCCTTCGCGCTCGACCGCCCCATGGACGGCGGTGCGGTCGGCGAGGTCATCGCCTCGGACGCGCCGGGCTTCGCGGTCGGCGACCACGTGCTGCACGGCCTCGGCTGGCGGGAGTACGCGGAGGTCCCGGCGAAGCACGCGGTGAAGGTCGACCCGTCGCTCGCGCCGCTCTCCGCCTACCTGGGCGTGCTCGGCATGCCCGGCTTCACCGCGTACGCGGGACTCTTCGAGGTCGCCTCGTTCAAGCCGGGCGACGCCGTGTTCGTGTCCGGCGCGGCCGGCGCGGTGGGCAGCCAGGTCGGGCAGATGGCGCGGATCAAGGGCGCCTCGCGGGTCATCGGCTCGGCCGGTTCCGACGAGAAGGTCCGGCTTCTCGTGGAGGAGTACGGCTTCGACGTGGCCTTCAACTACAAGGACGGCCCGGTCGACGAACAGCTGCGCCGGGCCGCTCCCGACGGCATCGACGTCTACTTCGACAACGTCGGCGGCGAGCACCTGGAGGCGGCGATCTCCTCCCTCCACGTGCACGGCCGGGTCACCGCCTGCGGCATGATCTCCCAGTACAACGCCACCGAGCCGACCCCCGCCCCGCGCAACCTCGCCCTGATCATCGGCAAGCGGCTGCGCATCCAGGGCATGCTCGTGAGCGACCACGACGAGCTCCAGCCGCGGTTCGTCGAGGACGTCGCCGGGTGGCTGGCCTCGGGCGAACTGAAGTACCGCGAGACCGTCGTCGAGGGCATCGAGAACGGCTTCGACGCCTTCCTCGGCCTGCTGCGCGGCGAGAACACCGGAAAGATGATCGTCTCCCTCGTCTGACGGGCGCTCCGGCGCACCCGGCAGGTACGGGCCATGCCATGAGGGCATCGGGATCGATCCGGACCGCCGCGACCGTGGGCGCGAGTCGCGGCGCACAGCAGAAGGAATCCTCGGAATGACCATGCACGACATCGACGTTCTCTATACCGCCGTCGCCACCGCCGAGAACGGCCGTGACGGCCGGGTCTCGTCCGACGACGGCAACCTCGACGTCGTCGTCAACCCGCCCAGGTCCATGGGCGGGAGCGGCGCGGGCACCAACCCGGAGCAGCTCTTCGCCGCCGGTTACAGCGCCTGCTTCCAGGGCGCGCTCGGCGTCGTGGCCCGTCAGGAGAAGGCCGACATCTCCGGCTCAACGGTGACCGCCGCGGTGTCCATCGGCAAGACTGCCGAGGGCGGCTTCGGCCTGGAGGTCGCGATCAGCGCTTCCATCCCCAACGTCGATGCGGCGACGGCGCGTTCGCTCGTCGAGAAGGCCCACCAGGTGTGCCCGTACTCGAACGCGACGCGCGGCAACATCAAGGTGGACCTGTCGGTCGCCTGACCCCGCCGAACGGCCGTGCGTGACGGCCGGGACGACGGACGGGCCGCACTTCCGGCCGGGGGTGCGGCCCGTTCGGCCACCAGTACGCTGACGGCATGCGTGATCTCGGGGCGGGTTTCGGTTACTTGGTGGCGGGGCAGCGATGGGTCGGCCGGCACGGCCGCTGGTTCGGGTTCGGACTGCTGCCCGGACTCATCACCCTCGTCCTGTACGCGGCGGCCCTGGTCGGTCTCGGCTACGGCGCCGACGACCTGGTGGCATGGGCGACCCCGTTCGCCGACGACTGGTCCTCGCCGTTGCTCGGGCTGCTCCGCAACACCCTGACCGTGCTGGTCTTCGCCCTCGGCCTCTTCCTCGCCGTGATCACGTTCACCGCCGTGACGCTGCTGATCGGCCAGCCCTTCTACGAGTCCCTGTCCGAGGAGGTCGACCGCACGGAGGGCGGTGACGTCCCCGAGTCCGGGCTGCCGCTGTGGCGGGACCTGTGGATATCCACCGTCGACAGCGTCCGGATCCTGGTGCGGGTGGGGCTGTACTCGCTGTTGCTGTTCGCCCTCGGGTTCGTGCCGGTGATCGGGCAGACCGTGGTCCCGGTGATCGGCTTCTGCGTCACCGGTTACTTCCTCTCCGAGGAGCTCACGTCCGTCGCGCTCCAGCGGCGCGGCATGGTCCTGAAGGACCGGCTCGTCCTGCTGCGCGGCCGCCGCATGCTGGTTCTCGGCTTCGGCGTACCGCTGGGTCTGGCCTTCCTCGTCCCGTTCGTCGCCGTGTTCCTGATGCCGGGCGCCGTCGCCGGGGCCACCCTGCTGGTGCGGGACCTGGTGGCGCCCGAGGGCGACGGCGACGGCAAGGGTGGCGCGTACGAGGAGAGGAACGAGGGCGGGGGCGCGGCCCCCGGCGCCGCGGGGGCGGCCCCCGCCCCGTACACCCCCGGCCGGGGCTGACGGGGCAGGGACGCCCCGGGGCGGCCGGGCCGCCGTTCCGGGCCGGTCAGGCGGTGTGCACCTCCAGCGCGGTCCTGACCGCGGACTCCAGGGCCCCCTCGATCCAGGCGGGCTTCACCGAGGTGTGGCAGCCCGCGAAGTGCAGCGGCCCCTCGACGGACCGTACGTGGGAGAGCAGTTCGGTGTGCTGGCCCGGGAGCAGCACCGACGCCTCGCCGTACGCGTACGGGTCGCGCATCCACGACTGGGTGGCACCGACGCCTGTGTAGAAGACCTCGACGCGCTGCCCGTAGACGTCCTGGACGCCGCCCAGCGCGTGCGGGTAGCGCTCGTCGTCGTCCAGGGAGTCCCACTTCAGCGCGTCGTCGGCCCAGCTGTACGAGGCGAGGACCACGCCGCCCGCGCTGCCCTCGACCGGGTGCGACGGCTGGAAGACGAAGCGGTTGGGGTTGTCGGTGACCGATCCGCCGCCGATGACGTGCGCCGCCTCGGGCTGGTTGCGGGCGGTGGCCCGGTACGCCGCGTAGTGCACCTTCTGATCGGGCGGGAGGTGGCCGGAGGGAACCGACGGGTGGGCGCCCAGCAGCGAGCCGTCGGCCGGTGCCCTCCCCAGCCGGTAGGCGTCGTACAGACCGGGCCTGATCCGGTCCAGTTCCCTCTTCCAGTCCTTCTCCTCGAACTCCCACCAGCGGCGGCTGAATTCGAGCAGCACCTTGGTCGCCGCGTCGTAGTGGATCTCGGTGATCGCGCGCCGCTTCCCGTACGACAGCAGAGGGCTGACGGGGATGTGGCGCAGCCCGGAGAACGGCACGGTGACGATGGCCCGGTCGCCGGTGAACGTCTCGCGCACCAGCGGCCTGCCGTCGCGGCCCTCGGAGATCGTCTCGATCCGGACGCCGTTCTTCCCGTGGCTGATCCGGGTGGCCCGGCGGTCCAGCCGCACCAGGTCCCTGACCTTCTCGTACATCGCGTCGGCGAGCGTGCCGGTGCCGCCCGGCAGTTCGAAGAACGCCGTGTCCGGGCTGATCAGCGACGCCCCGATGAAGCTGTGCACGAAGGAGAGGTGGAGGCGCGAGGTGAGGTTCTCGACCGTTCCGACGAGGTCGACGGTGCGCTCGTCGAGCTTGGCCGCCTCGGTCAGGAAGCGGAACATCGACCAGTGCCCGTAGCGCTGGACGACCCGCGCCCAGCCCTCGACGAGGGCGCGGCCCTCCTTGCCCTCGAACTCCTTCCGTACGGGCGCGAACGCCTCCCGCAGGATCGTGGCGGCGGGCTTGTCCTCGAAGGGTGCCGGGACGCCGAACGAGCGGTTGATCGCGCGCGGCCGGGCCGCGTAGTCCGCCTTGCGCATCCGGATGCCGTTGACGCTGATCCAGGTGTGGTTGACCGGGCGGCCCCCGGCGTCGACGTCGATCAGATGGAAGCGGCGGCGCTTCAGCCCGAACCCGTCGATGAGCCCCGTGACCAGCGGGTGGCTGTCCGGGATCCGCATCGCGCCGGCCTCGGCGTACTGCTTCGGGTCGGCGAACGGTGCCCTCGCGTGCTCGTGGCCGCCCCGGCGGAACGTTTTGACACGGCCGCCGACGCGGTTGCCGTTCGCCTCGATCACGGTGACGGCGTGCCCGGCCTCGCGGAGCAGCCGGGCGGCGGTCAGACCGGCCGGGCCTGCGCCGACGACCAGCACCTTCTTGGGGGGCCTGCGACCGCGCGGCAGGCCCTTGGACAGCAGGACGTCCTTGTAGTGCGGGATCAGCGACCCGTCGTCCTCGCCCCGCACCAGGATGGCGCGGGCGACGTCCAGGCAGGTGGCCCAGTCCGATCCGGCCGCCGCGGGCGCGAGCGCGGTGCCGGACGCGGCGTCGACGGCGGACGCGGCGTCCACGGCGGCGGGAGCGGCGGCACTCGCGGGACCGGCGGCCGCGGCGAGCGCGGCGGCGCCGGCCGCGGCACCCGCGATCACGCGGCGGCGGGAGGGCGGCTCGGACGGCGGGTCGCAGGCGCGCCCGGTGGGCAGGCCGCAGGAGGGACCGGTGGATGCGGAAGTCATGCGCCCACCCTGGTCCGCCCACGGCCCGGCCCTCGTCCGAACACGCGTAGACCGTCCGGGAAATCACCCGGCGGTGTGGCTCAACTCCCGTGAGCTAGCGGCGACTTGAAGCTTCATGCTATTGCGGGGAAGGGGGCTGGTGCCGGGAGGGGTGCGGCGGTCGGGTGCCCTCCTTCCCGCCCGGTCTCCTCGGACGCAGCAGCGCCAGGAAGTCCCGGAACGCGGCGGGCATGTCCACCGTGTCCGGATCCAGCAGCCACTGGTACTGGAGCCCGTCCATCACCGCCACCAGCAGCGGCGCCGCGCGCTCGGGCGTCAGCCCGCCCGGCAGCCGCTCGCCGAACTCCGCGCGCAGTATCGCCGCCATGGTCGCGCGGGCCTGCGTGTAGCGGACGGTGAAGAACTCCCGGGCCGGGTGGCCCTCCGTCACGCTCTCGCCGAGCAGTGCCGAGAACGTCTGGACGATCCCGGGCCGCATCGCGTTGTACTCCACGAGCGAGTCCAGCAGTTCGGTCCGCCAGGTGCCGTCGTTGCGGGTGGTGCCGCCGGGGTCCCACTGGTCGCGCTCCTCCAGCACGGCGATGAGCAGCGCCTCCTTGGTCGGGAAGTAGTGCAGCAGCCCCTGTTGGCTGAGGCCGACCCGCTCGGCGACGGCGTTCAGTGAGGCGCCGCGGTATCCGCGTTCGGCGATCGCCTCGAACGCGGCACGGAGAATCTCCGCCCGTCGCTTCGCGCTCCTGGCCCGCGCCATCGCCCCGGCCCCTTTCGGTGCTGCGTCCGTCCCCGGCGCCCTTTGCGGATATCCGTGCCGATATGTCCGCCCCGGTGCGCCGGTCCCGTCCCGAGGACCGTACGCCATTCCCGTACATTACGGAAAAGTAACGAAACCTACTGCTCAACCGGTCGGGGGGTCAGGATGGAAAACGGCACTATCAGGACATCGACGAGAGGTACGGCCGTGGCAGACGCGTCCGCTCCCATCCACCCCGACGCGGCCCGGGAGGCCGCGGTCGAGAAGGCGCTGGCCGCCCTCGGCCTCGACGACAAGACCCGGCTGCTGGCCGGACAGGACATGTGGTCGCTGCCCGCGCTCCCCGCCGTCGGACTGCGCTCCCTGGTGATGTCCGACGGGCCCATCGGCGTCCGGGGGGTCGCCTGGAGCGCCGACGACCCGTCCGTCGCGCTGCCCTCGCCCACCGCGCTCGCCGCGACCTGGGACCCGGACCTCGCCCGCCGGGCCGGCCGGCTGCTCGCCCAGGAAGCCCACCGCAAGGGGGTGCACGTCCTCCTCGCCCCGACCGTGAACCTCCACCGGTCCCCGCTCGGCGGGCGCCACTTCGAGGCGTACAGCGAGGACCCGTACCTCACCGGCGAGACCGGCACCGGTTATGTGCGCGGCGTGCAGGACGGCGGCGTCGGCACCACCGTCAAGCACTTCGTCGCCAACGACGCCGAGACCGACCGCTTCACCGTCGACAACGTCGTCTCCCCGCGCGCCCTGCGCGAGATCTACCTCGCCCCGTTCGAACGCATCGTCAAGAACGCCCACCCGTGGGGCATCATGTCCGCCTACAACCAGGTCAACGGCTCCACCATGACCGAGCACCGCTACCTCCAGAACGCGGTGCTGCGCGGCGAATGGGGCTTCGACGGCTACATCGTCTCCGACTGGCTGGCCGCTCGCTCCACCGTCGCCGCCGTCCGTGGCGGACTCGACGTCGCCATGCCCGGGCCGAAGACCGTGTACGGCAAGGCGCTGGCCGACGCCGTACGGGCGGGGGAGGTCGAGGAGTCCGTCGTCGACGGGGCGGTGCGCAACGTACTGCGGCTCGCCGCCCGCGTCGGCGTCCTGGACGGCGCGCCGCCCGCCGTCGGCCCGGACGACCGGCCCGAGCCCGTCGACGGGGACGCGCTGGCCCGCGAGATCGCCCGCCGCTCCTTCGTCCTGGTGCGCAACGAGCCCGTCGCGAGCACCGGCCGCGCCGCGCTGCCCCTCGACCCGGCGGCCGTCCGCAAGGTGGCGCTCAGCGGGGCGCTCGCCCGGGACGCCCGGGTCCTCGGCGGCGGCTCCGCCCAGGTCTTCCCGCACCATGTCGTCCCACCGCTGGACGGCCTCGCCGCCGCCCTTCCCGAGGGCGTCCTCGACTACCGCGTCGGCGCGGACCCGAACGACGAACTCGTCCCCGCCGAGAAGGGTTTCGAGCTCAGGGCCGTGTGTTACGACGCCTCCGGCACCGTCCTCGCCGCGGCCCCGCTGCACGACGGCACCGTGCAGTGGATCGGCGACGACCTGCCCCGGGGCGTCACCCGCGAGACGCTGCACAGCGTCGAGATCACCGGCACCTTCGTCCCGCGCGACAGCGGCGAGCACGTCTTCGGCACCCGCGGCACCGGGGCGTTCCGCCTCACCGTCGCGGGCGAGACCCTGTACGACGAGGTCCACCAGGTCACCGGCTCCGCCGACCCCGGCGAGGCGTTCTTCGGCAACCCGCTGGAGCGCGGCCGGACCGTCCTCACCGCGGGCGAGCCCGTCGAGATCTCGCTGCGGCAGGTCCCCGACACCCTGGGCGACGACGCGGCCATCCCCGGCGTCTCGTTCTCCTTCTGCCACCTCGGCCCGCGCCGCGAACCGGCCGAACTGATCGCCGAGGCCGTCGAGGCGGCCCGTACGGCGGACGCGGCGGTCGTCGTCGTCGGCACCACCGAACGCGTCGAGTCCGAGGGCTTCGACCGCACCTCCCTGAAGCTCCCCGGCCACCAGGACGACCTGGTCAGGGCCGTGGCCGCGGTCAACCCGCACACGGTCGTGATCGTCAACTCGGGTTCCCCGGTCGAGCTCCCGTGGCGCGACGAGGTCGCCGCGGTGCTGCTCGGCTGGTTCCCCGGCCAGGAGGCCGGCCATGCCCTGGCCGACGTGCTGCTCGGCGCCGAGGAGCCGGGCGGGCGCCTGCCCACCACCTGGCCCGTCGAGCTCGCCGACGTCCCGGTCTCGAACACCACCCCCACCGACGGCGAACTCCACTACGACGAGGGCGTCTTCGTCGGCTACCGGGCCTGGGACCGGGCCGGGACCGCGCCCGCGTACCCGTTCGGTCACGGGCTCGGCTACACCACCTGGGAGTACGAGGGCCTGACAGCCGCCCCGGAGCGCGTCACCGTCCGCCTCCGCAACACCGGCACCCGCCCCGGCGCCGAGACCGTCCAGGTCTACGTAGCCCCGCACCGCCGCACCGCCGACCGCCCCGCCCGCCGGCTCGCCGGTTTCGCACGTGCCGAGGCCGCGCCGGGCGAGTCGGTCGAGGTGGTGATCCCGGTCGACCGGCGCGCGTACGAGATCTGGGACGAGGAGGCGTACGACTGGCACTTCGTCCCCGGCAGGTACGAGGTGCGGGCGGCCCACTCCCTCGACGACGTACGCCTGACGGCCGCCGTGGACATCGACGCGTAGCGGAACCGTTCCGGCACGCCCGCGCCCCGGAGGTTCCGGTGTGCGGGCGTGCCGGGCCGCTCCCGTCGGCGCGACGACGGGCCCCGGAGCCGCACCCGGTCCCGCTGCGGGGCTGAGGGCCTGCCGGGTGGCCTCCGACAGGCGTGGCCCGCCCGGTCGAAGGCCACCCGACAGGCCCTCAGCGCACCCCGAACCCGTACACCGTCGTCGACACGAACTCCTCGCCGGGCCGCAGCACCGTGCTCGGGAACCCGGGCCGGTTCGGGGAGTCCGGGAAGTGCTGCGTCTCCAGCGCGATCCCGGCGCACGGCCCGAACGGCCGCCCGTCGAAGTGGTCGGCCGTGTACAGCTGGAGCCCCGGCTCCGTCGTGGTGACGGTCAGGAAGCGGCCCGACCCCGGGTCGTACAGCTCGGCCGCCGGACCCGCGCCGGATCCGTCCGCGCCGGGCCCGTCCAGCACGAAGTTGTGGTCGTAGCCGGGCCCGAGCGCCTTCGGCTCGCGGAAGTCGAACCGCGTCCCGTCCACCGGCAGGAACTCGCCCGTCGGCAGCGACTCGCCGTCCACGGGCGTGATCCGCCCGGCCGCGATCCGCAGCACCTGCCCCAGCGCGTCGCCGCTCCCGGCGCCGCCGCCCTCGGCGTCCGTGCCCGCCTCCGTGACCGAGGCCGGGCCGACGCCCGCGAGGTTCCAGTACGTGTGATTCGTCAGGTTCAGCACGGTCGGGGCGTCCGTCGTCGCCCGGTACGCGATCCGCAGCGCCCCGCCCTCGTCCAGGGTGTACGCCGCCGAGACCGTCAGGCGCCCCGGGAAGCCCTCCTCGCCGTCCTCCGAGACCAGGGACAGCTCCACACCCCCGGCGACCTCCCGCGCCCGCCATACGCGCTTGTCGAAGCCCCTGGCGCCGCCGTGCACATGATTGCGCCCCTCGTTGCGCGTGAGCCGGTGCGTGCGCCCGTCCAGTTCGAAACACGCCCCGCCGATCCGGTTCGCGTACCGCCCGACCAGCGCACCCATGTACGGACCGGGGAACGCCTCGTACCCGGCGGGGTCCGGCAGCCCGAGCGCCACCTTTGCCCGCACCCCGTCCCGGTCGGGCACCTCCACCGACTGCACGATGCCGCCGTACGTCAGCACGCGCACCCGTGTGCCGTCCCGCTCCAGCGTCCAGCGGTGCACGACGGCGCCGTCCGCCAGGGTGCCGAACTCCTCCGCACGGACCACCGTGCCCGAACTCGTGTCCATGATCGCCAACCTTAGAGGGCCCGGCGCGAAGACCGCCGCCCGCGCGCCCGCCCGGCGCACGTGCCCGCCCCGCACGCCCTCCCGAGCACCCGTCCGGCCCCGCGCCCTTCGCCGGGCTCAGGCTGGAGGCTGCTCCGCCGTGACGTTCCGGTACGCGATCTCCGCCAGCCGGGCCTGCCCGTCGCGCCCGGGATGGAACCAGTCCCACTGGCTCAGCTGCGCCCCGGTGAACGGGTACGCGAAGACCGCCCCGCCGTCGTGGCGGCACCGCGTGTCCTTCGCGCACACGTCCCGCAGCACCTCGTTGTACGCCACGACGCGCTTCTGCACCGAGGCCCGCCTGGCCGCGGCCTCCGCGCCCATGTCGTCCGGGTCGCTCAGCATCGACCGGCAGACCCCCAGGCTCCAGATCCGCTTGACCAGCTCCTTGTCCCGCCCCGTCTCCCAGAGCCGCATGAGATCCGGCACGCTCGACACGTACACCTGCGCCTTGGGCGCCCCGGCGCGCAACTGGCGCATCGCAGTCTCGAAAGAAGAACGAAAATCGGCCACCGGCGTCATGTACCGGACCGTGTCCCGGCAGGCGTCGTTGGCGCCGATCATCACCGTCACCAGCTCCGGCTTCTCCTTCGCGGCCAGCGCCATCTGCTCCGGCAGCTCCGCGATCCTGGCCCCCGTCCGGGCGTGGTTCCAACTGCGCGCGGCGGCCCCCGGCTCACCGAGCAGCCGCACCGCGAGACTGCGCACCATGTTGTCCGTGCCGGTGGCCCAGGACACCTCCGGACAGTCCGTCAGCACCGAACAGGCGTCGAAGCCGCGGGTGATGGAATCCCCGACGGCGGCCAGCGACTTCGGGCTGCGGTCCCAGACCGGACCGGCCGCGGGCGGCTTCCGTTTCCCGGCCGCCGCCCCCTCCGCCGTGCCGTCCCCGTCGGAGTCGCAGCCCGACAGCACGGCGGAGCCCAGCACCGCGACCGCCGCCAGGACGGCGGTCGCGATCCGCGGGCGGCGACGGGCGGAACGGTCCTGCATGCTGTGGTCCCCTCGGTCGTGCCCCCGGCATTCCCTGGTGGCACCGGGTGGCGGGCCCGGGTGCCCCGCGGGACGAAGGCCGGGCGAATGATGTGCCCGGACCGACCGTACGTCACACCCCGGGCGCCGTGTCGCGGTAGCTTTTCCTCGTCGAACCAGCGGCGCGTTCCCACGCCCGGCTCCACTCGGGTGGCTTTCCGTAAATCACATCACGTCACATACTGTCCCTTTTCAGGAGATTCACCCCGATGCTGTTTACTGATGACAACCTCGGGATCCGGCCGAGAAGCGACGGTACGGACGTGAGGCCGCTGGGGAAGGCGAACTTCGTCCCACACTGGAGGTCCCGGTGACGACACGTGGAGTCCTGTACGTTCACTCCGCACCGCGCGCGCTCTGTCCCCATGTCGAATGGGCGGTGGCCGGTGTCCTCGGTGTACGCGTGCAGCTGGACTGGATCCGACAACCGGCCGCGCCCGGCACCTGGCGGTCCGAGTTCTCCTGGCAGGCCCGGCCGGGCACCGCGTCGAAGCTGGCCTCCGCGTTGCGCGGCTGGGACATGCTGCGCTTCGAGGTGACGGCGGAGCCGAGCCCCAAGACCGAGGGCGAGCGCTACAGCTCCACGCCCGAGCTGGGCATCTTCCACGCCGTCACCGGCATGCACGGCGACATCCTGGTGCCCGAGGACCGGCTGCGCGCGGCGCTGGCGCGGTCCATGCGGGGCGAGAGCGATCTGCAGGAAGAGATCGCCAAGCTGCTCGGCAAGCCGTGGGACGACGAGCTGGAACCCTTCCGGCACGCGGGCGAGGGCGCGCCGGTGCGGTGGCTGCACCAGGTGGTGTGACGGCCGCGTGACCCGGAGGCGGTTCCTCCGAAAGCCCGTGGCGGGACGGCTGCTCCGGACGCCCCCGACCGGACGGTCCCTGCGCACGCCCGTGACGGGCCCCTCCGGAAGTCCGTGACGGTGCGGGTTCCTCCGGACACCCGTACAACGCGAGAGCCCGCCTCCCACAGAGGGAGGCGGGCTTCGTCGTATGTCCCGGCCGGGGCCGGACACCGTCGCGGGTCAGACGCTGCGGAACGCCAGGACGACGTTGTGGCCGCCGAACCCGAACGAGTTGTTGATCGCGGCGATGGACCCCTCGGGCAGCGGTCGCGGCTCGTCGCGCACGATGTCCGCCTCCACCTCCTCGTCGAGGTGGTCCACGTTGATCGTCGGGGGAGCCGTGCGGTGGTGCAGCGCCAGGACCGTGGCCACGGTCTCGACACCGCCCGCGCCACCGAGGAGGTGACCGGTCATCGACTTCGTCGCGGAGATCGCGACATGGTCGAGGTCGTCGCCGAGGATCTTGCGCAGCGCCTTCAGCTCCGCGATGTCGCCCTGCGGCGTCGACGTGGCGTGCGCGTTGAGGTGCACGACCTCGGACGGCTTGAGGTCCGACTGGTCCAGCAGGTTCTGCAGCGCGGCGGCGATGCCGCGACCGCTCGGCTCGGGCTGCGCGATGTGGTGGGCGTCCGCGGACAGGCCCTGTCCCAGCACCTCGCAGTAGACCTTGGCGCCGCGCGCGGCGGCGTGCTCCGCGGACTCCAGGACGACGACGCCGGCACCCTCGCCGAGCACGAAACCGTCACGGCCGGTGTCGTACGGACGCGACGCCTTCTGCGGCTCGTCGTTGTTCTTGGACATCGCCATCATGTTGGCGAACGCGGCGATCGGCAGCGGGTGGATCGCGGCCTCGGTGCCACCGGCGAGGACCACGTCGGCACGGCCGGTACGGATCATCTCGATGGCGTACCCGACCGCCTCGGCGCCGGAGGCGCAGGCGGAGACCGGAGTGTGCACACCGGCCTGGGCGTTGACCTCCAGGCCGACGTTGGCCGCCGGGCCGTTCGGCATGAGCATGGGCACGGTGTGCGGGGAGACGCGGCGTACGCCCTTCTCCTTCAGCACGTCGTACTGGTCGAGCAGGGTGGTCACGCCACCGATGCCGGAGGCGACGACCGCGCCCAGCCGCTCGGGCCGGACCGGGCCGTCCTCACCGGCCTTGCCGGTGAAGCCGGCGTCCGCCCACGCCTCACGGGCCGCGATCAGCGCGAACTGCGCCGAGCGGTCCAACTTGCGGGCGAGCGGGCGGGGCAGGACGTCGCCCGGGTCCACGGCCGCGACGGCCGCGATCCGGACGGGCAGTTCAGCGAAACGTTCGCCCTCAAGAGGCTTGACGCCGGAACGACCGGCCATCAGACCTTCCCAGGTCGACGCCGAGTCGCCACCCAGCGGAGTGGTTGCGCCGATACCGGTGACGACCACGGTGCGATTGGTCGAGCTCACTGGAAAATCTTCTCCACGTGTAGAGGGTCGTGAATCAGCGGCGCCACCGCCGGGTGGCGACACAGGTACCGGGCCCGTCAGCCCTGGTGCTTGAGGATGTAGTCGGCAGCGTCACCGACCGTCTTGAGGTTCTTGACGTCCTCGTCGGGGATCTTCACGTCGAAGCGCTCCTCGGCGGCGACGACGACCTCGACCATGGACAGCGAGTCGACGTCCAGGTCATCGGTGAAGGACTTGTCCAGCTGGACGTCCTCGACCGGGATACCGGCGATCTCGTTGACGATCTCGGCGAGACCCTTGACGATCTCTTCCTGGGTGGCGGCCATGTTGGCGCTCCTTCACATGTTTCTGCAGGGTTCGGACGTCCGGGCCGAATGGCCTGGTGTGTCTAGGGGAGGGTAACGACCGTCGCGGCGTACACGAGACCCGCCCCGAAGCCGATGATGAGCGCGGTGTCGCCGCTCTTGGCCTGACCGGTCGCCAGAAGCCGCTCCATCGCGAGCGGAATCGAGGCGGCGGACGTGTTGCCGGTGGTCTCCACGTCACGGGCGACCGTGACGTGCTCCGGCAGCTTGAGGGTCTTCACCATCGAGTCGATGATCCGCATGTTGGCCTGGTGCGGAATGAAGACGTCCAGGTCTTCCGGGCTGATCCCGGCCGCGTCCAGCGCCTGCTGGGCGACCTTCGCCATCTCGAAGACGGCCCAGCGGAAGACCGCCTGGCCCTCCTGCGTGATGGCCGGGAACTTGATGTTGCCCTGGGAGTCGAGCGGCAGCTGGGAGACGTCGCCGGTGTGGAACTTGTCCCACGGCACGGTCTGCTTGATCGTGCCGGCCTTGTCGCCCTCGGAGCCCCACACGGTCGGGCCGATCGCGGGCTCCTTGGACGGGCCGACGACGACGGCGCCCGCGCCGTCACCGAACAGGAAGGCCGTCGCCCGGTCCTCCAGGTCGGTCAGGTCGCTCAGCCGCTCCACGCCGATGACGACGACGTACTCCGCCGAGCCCTCGACGACCATGCCCTTGGCGAGCGTCAGGCCGTAGCCGAAGCCGGCGCAGCCCGCCGAGATGTCGAACGCGGCAGCCTTGTCGGTGCCCAGCTTGTCGGCGATCTCGGTGGCGATCGCGGGCGTCTGCGCGAAGTGCGAGACGGTGGAGACGACCACGGCACCGACCTGGTCCGGGCTGATGCCGGCGTCCGCGAGGGCCTTGCCGGCCGCCTCCACGGACATCGCCGAGACGGTCTCCTCGTCGTTCGCCCAGTGGCGGGTGACGATGCCGGAACGCGAGCGGATCCACTCGTCGGACGAGTCGATCTTCTCGAGGATCACCTCGTTGGGCACGACACGGGTCGGCCGGTAGCCGCCGACGCCCATGATCCGCGCGTACGGGGCGCCCTGGGCGGGCTTGATCTTCGACATGCTCTCGGGCTCCTTAGGCGCCCGCGTGCTCGATGAGGAGCGCGCGAGCCGCTTCGAGGTCGTCGGGGGTCTTCAGCGCGAGCGTCTGCACACCGGGCAGGGCGCGCTTGGCGAGACCCGTGAGTGTGCCGCCGGGGCACGCCTCGATGAGCGCCGTGACACCCATCTCCCTGAAGGTCTCCATGCACAGGTCCCAGCGGACCGGGTTCGCGACCTGGCCGACCAGCCGGGAGACGACCTCGTCGCCGGTCGCCACGGACCTGCCGTCGGCGTTCGACACGTACGTCACGGTCGGGTCGCTGATCTTCAGCTCCAGCGACGCCTCGCGCAGCCGCTCGACGGCGGGAGCCATGTGGCGCGTGTGGAAGGCACCGGCGACCTTGAGGGGCACCACCCGGCGCACCCCCTCCGGCTTGTCCTCGGCCAGCGCGGCCAGTTGCTCCGCGGTGCCGGCGGCGACGATCTGGCCGCCCCCGTTGACGTTCGCCGCGGTCAGCCCGAGCTTCTCCAGGTGCGGGACCGTGACCTCCGGCTCGCCGCCGAGCAGCGCCGCCATACCGGTCTCGGTGATCGCGGCGGCGTCGGCCATGGCGAGCCCGCGGGCCCGTACGAGACGGAGCGCGGCCTCGTCGCCGATGACCCCGGCGAGGGCCGCGGCGGTGATCTCACCCACGCTGTGACCAGCGACGATGTCGGGCGAGGCGTCGAGCGCGGCGGCGGAGAGCAGACCGGCGGCGACCAGCAGCGGCTGCGCCACCGCGGTGTCGCGGATCTCCTCCGCGTCGGCCTTCGTGCCGTAGTGGACGAGGTCGAGCCCGATGGCCTCGGACCAGGCCGCGATGCGGTCGGCGGCACCGGGGAGATCGAGCCAGGGAGTCAGGAAGCCGGGCGTCTGAGCGCCTTGGCCGGGAGCGACGAGTACGAGCACCCTCACACTCTCTCTTGTGAACGGTTCGCCGCGCCCGTGAGGACAGGGACGAAGAACCGTAGGGGGAATTGTTGACGTCCGACAAAAGTCTAGGTCTGCATATCCCCAGCGGCCAGGCGCCCCAGGATCAGGGCGATTCGCAGAGTGAACGCCGAGCGGACATCCGATGGCGACCATCCGGTGACGTCAGTCACACGTCGGAGCCGGTAGCGCACGGTGTTGGGGTGGACGAACAGCATGCGTGCCGCGCCCTCCAGACTGCTCGCCTGCTCCAGATACACACTCAGCGTCTCCAGCAGGGCGGACCCCGCTTCCTCCAGCGGTCTGTAGATCTCCTCCACCAGTTGGTCCCGCGCGGCGGGGTCGCCCGCCATCGCGCGCTCCGGCAGCAGATCGTCGGCGAGCACCGGGCGCGGCGCGTCCTGCCAGGCCCGGCACGCCTTCAGCCCGGCCGCCGCCGCCTGCGCGGACCGGGTGGCCGCCAGCAGGTCCGGGACCACCGGACCGGCGACGACCGGTCCCGCCGCGTACGGCCCGATCAGCGCCTTCGCGACCTGCAACGGGTTGTCGCTGCCGCCCGCGATGACCACCAGGCGGTTGCCCAGCACCCCGGTCAGGACCTGGAGCTTGGCGTGCCGGGCGGCCCGCCGGATGGCCTCCACGGTCAGCTCGCTGTCCCCGTCCGGGGCCGTGCCGAGGACCACGCAGACGTGCTCCGGCGAGTTCCAGCCGAGCGCCGCGGCACGCGACACGGCGCCCTCGTCGGCCTCGCCGGACAGCACCGCGTTCACGACGAGCGATTCCAGCCGCGCGTCCCAGGCGCCACGGGCCTCCGCGGCCTGCGCGTACACCTGGGCGGTGGCGAAGGCGATCTCCCGCGCGTACACGAGCAGCGCCTCGCGCAGCGCCGACTCGTCACCGGGCGCGGCGACCTCCTCGATCGCGGCCTCCATGACCTCGATCGTGGTGCGCACCATCTCGACGGTCTGCCGCAGGGTGATCGCCCGGGTCAGCTCACGCGGCGCGGTGCCGAACACATCGGTGGAGATCGCCTGCGGGGTCTCCGGATGCCGGAACCACTCGGTGAACGCCGCGATCCCGGCCTGGGCCACCAGGCCGATCCAGGACCGGTTCTCCGGGGGCATCGCCCGATACCACGGCAGCGTCTCGTCCATGCGGGCGATCGCGTTGGCGGCCAGGCGGCCGGAGGACTGCTCCAGCCGCTTCAGGGTCGCGGCGTGCAGGTGGGCGTCGTGCGCAGCGGGCTGCTCAGGATCGGGTCGGGACACGCACACAAGACTGCCTTATCCGGCCACGTGCTCGGAGGCCCGGGGCGGTGGCGGGTCGAACGGCGGGGCCGCAGGTCCGTGCGGGCGGGCGCGGTCCGCGGTCCCGTACCGGCGGGGGCTACCGTGGGCAGGTGATCTCCGTACAGCGTTCCGAGGACCGGTTCCGGGGCGGGGACGAGGCGGCCGGTATCGAGACACGGCACGCCTTCTCCTTCGGCACCTTCTACGACCCCGACAACCTGCGCTTCGGCCCGGTCGTGGCCTGCAACGAGGAACGGCTCGCTCCCGGTGCGGGCTTCGACGAACACCCGCACAGCCATACGGAGATCGTCACCTGGGTCGTCGAGGGCGAACTGACCCACCGCGACTCGACCGGCCGCGCCACGGTGGTACGGCCCGGCGGCCTCCAGCACCTGAGCGCCGCGGCGGGCGTCCGCCACGTCGAACGCAACGACGGCCCCGGACCACTGACGTTCATCCAGATGTGGCTGACCCCGCTGGAACCCGGCGGCGACCCCGCGTACGCCTCCGTCCCGGAGCTCGCCGCCGACACCCCGCACGCCCTCCCGGCGGCGGGCGCCGTGCTGCACGTGCGCCGACCGGCCCCCGGCGAGCGCACGCCGGTCCCGGACGCGCCACGGGTGTACGTCCACGTGGTGGCCGGAACGGTCCGGATCGGCGGCGAGACGCTGCGCCCCGGCGACGCGGCGCGGATCACGGGCGAGGCGGGTCTGGAGCTGACGGCGACGGGCCCGGCCGGGGAGGGCCCGGCCGAGCTGCTGATCTGGGAGCTGCCGGCCTGAGCCGCGGCGCGTCCTCGGCTGCGACAAAGGGCTGTCCCACAGGATTTCTGTGTGGCCGGAGAAAGACATGGTGTCCGCGGCGAGTATTGCGGCGATCGTCGCAGGGAAACCCGAAGACGTGATCAAGGAAGAGTGCAGGTGAAGCACGTGAGGCGCGCTGTTCGGGCATTGCTTTCGGCAGCGCTGGCCGGTGTGCTGCTGACCGGGTGCGGAATCCTGAAGGGCGCGCGAGAGGGTGGGAGAGATACGGTAGTCATGGACATGCAGAGTGCGGCTGACCGTGCGGATGCAATGCTGGACGCGACAATCAAGGCTGTCGTGCCCGAGATCCAGTGGGCTCATTACGTCACGACTGTCGGCAGCTGCGACGTGTCCCGCCGCCGGAAGGTCGTGACGATCATTTCCGAACAGCGGCGTGGCAACTTTCTGGGCGTGATCGAACGCTTCTGGAAGAAGAGCGGTTACAAGATCACTGCGGTGAGGCAGAGCAAGGAGCGCCCGGCCATCTTCGCTCAGTCGCGTGATGGGTTCGGGATCAGTCTGGTCTTCGGGAACCAGGGACAGGCCACTTTCGAGGTTGCCACTCCGTGCGTGCAGAAGTCTGAGGTTTCCGATCCCAAGACCAAGCCCAATGGCCTTGAGTACCCCTTGGGCGAGATTCCTGCGCCCAACGTGCGCTCCGACTTCTGGTCCGCTGAAGCAGTCGTTCCTACGCCCTCACCGAAGGTCGGCGCGTCGGGCTGAGGCTTGCAGGGCGGTCCTGCGGGATGGACGGTCCCGCCCCCCAGCCTTACGCTGCGAAGAAGCCGATCAGCGTCGGCGCCGACGTATGCCGAGTCATCTCTCGCCAGCCCTTAGGCCCAGCTCGCCACCGGATTCGGCGTCGGAACCACGACCGCGTACCGCTATGTCACCAGGTCGATGTCAAGTGCCGGGCCGACAAGGGCTACCGGGGCGCCGGCGGCACGGTTCGCATCCCGTGCTGGGGACGGTGGGAGACCCTTTCCACCGGTCAAAAAGCGGTGAACCGGTCCCGCGTGAAGATCCGCGCACTCGTCGAGCAGGCCGTGGCCACCCTCCAGCCCTGGCGACTCCGCCGCAAGCTGCGGTGGCTCCACCGCCCGAGTCACCGCCCTCGTTCAGGTCGTCCTCGCCCTGCATCTGGCCGGCTCGGGCCGATGGTGGAAAAGCCTCACTGTCAACGCCCGACCTCGTCCCTGCATGAATATTTATCGATGTCCCCAGGAGCAGGTTGATAAGTCACCGGGTCGCCAGGCAGTGATTCTCTGAAAGCCTGAGCCCAATCATGCGATCCCACATACTTCTTGAGCTCTGTCTTGATTTTTTCACATACGTCCCGGTGTCCTTTGGGCAGGGCGATCCCATAGTACTGAAAATTCCCGGAATCCAGATCTACAACTTGCAGATTTGGATACATCTTTGTGAATCCGTGGAGCAGTAAGGCGTCCGTGAACACGGCATCCACGTACCCTTGGTTCAGCTTGTTCACGCAGTCCCCGGCGTCAGTTCCCTCGATCGATTCATGGGTGGGAAGATTTTCGGACGCCACGACGCCCGAGGTCGTCCCGGGCCACGTACAAACTTTTTTCCCCTCCAAATCATCCGTTTTCTGGACATCGGAATAGTCCTCCTCGCGCACAAGGATGGACGAGGAGGTCTTGGCGTAGGGGCCCACAAAATCAACAGCGGGCCCGTACTTCCCCGACAAGCGGTCGTCGTTGATCGAGAACGTAGCAACGACCAGATCGGCGTCACCCTCACCGATAGCCACATCCCGCTTGTCGGATGCCACATTACTGAAGTCGGGTTCCTTGCCGAGCGCTTCGGCCGCTACGCCCGCGATGTCGATGTCGAAGCCTGTGCGCGCCCCGTACTTCCCTTCCTGATAGCCGGTCCCAGGCTGATCCGCCTTCACCGAGATGCGGACCTTCTTTCCCTGCGGCCACTCATCCGAGCCGCAGCCGGTCGATGTTGCGAGGAGAAGTGTCCCGCAGCACGCCAGCGCCACCCGCGACAGTTTGCTCGTCACAACAACCACCATTCATTGTCGTGCAGCACAGCAGATTCGAAACGTAGGTTCACCTGACATCCCGCCCCACCGGCGGACGTATCGACCACAGCCCGCAGCTCGACGTTTTCGGGCCTGCCGGGGAGAGGGATTTCGCCTGTCTGACCGTCCATCAACCTGACCATTTCGCCTTTTAGCTCCTCACCGTTCACTATCGGCATCAGGGAGACCACCGAGTGAGCGTGGCAGGTCAATCCGCGAATTTCATCCTCGATGAACATCTTCACCCTGAGGTGCGACCGGGGAGAGGGGGCCTTGAAGGCCACGAGGACCTCTCCCTTGTTCTTCAGCGGACCGTCACTCCGAACGGGGATGTGCAACTCCACGTCACCGTGGTCGGCCAACAGCTTGTACGAACCGGTTGCGAGCGCGGTTCCTGCAACAGCAATTGCCACCAGCGCGGTAAACGTAGTGAGTTTTTTCCTGACCCCGTCGCAGGCAGACCAGAGACACACCACGGAAGTCGTCGCACAGAAGATCACCAGCACGCAATACAGGGCGTACTGGGTGTCGGACGCCTCAGGAGCCATGGCAATCGCCACCGAGGCTCCGGCCACCCCCGCTATCAGTGCCACCGCCTGCGCCCACACGCCGCCGAATTTCACATACTGGTCCCCTGGACCAGTATGGAAGGCGTTACTCCCGCTCTTCACCTCAATCTGCGTCTGATGCCGGGACGGGGCGTCCTCCCCCTTCTCGCGATCAGCCGAACGTGACATTTTGGTCACCGGAGCCGCTGTTGATGGCGTTGTTGCCACCGCTGACGTTGATCGTCGTTCGATTCCTCAGGGATTCCAACTCGTCCACCACGGCGGTCAGATCGTCCGCCTGCAGCTGCCTCAGTTCGCCGACCAGCCGGTGCGCCCGGCCGTCCCCGTCCCCGTCCCGGTCCTCGTCCAGAGCCTGTGCGAGAGCAGGTTGAACATCACGTCCACGACGGCTGAGCACTCCCCTGATGCGGCTTCCCATCTCCGACCAAGGCAGGCCGCTGACAAGCGCGACAAGAGCATTGACGCCCGCCGTCACTGCGACCGTTCCCGGATCCTCACTCATGCTCAATCCCCCTGCGTCAAGGTGACATTGGCGCCATCGTAGAGCCAGACCCCACAGGTGTCCGGAGAACGGTTCTGATATCCAGCTGTTTTCAGCCTCTCGGGACGCGCGCAACCAAGTGCCATAATTGCCCCGCCTCCCGGGGCGTTTTCACGTTCGCCGGAAACATTTACGACAACAGATGACATGGTGCGACCCTGGTAATGGCCGTGGTCAGGCGTGCTGGGTGGACAAGGCGTATCAGGGCGCGGGTCCTGCTGGCCGCGTCCGTTTCGGGGCGAGAATCAGCGCGGCTGACGCCGTCGTCACAACCAAGATCACACCAAGATTTGCAGCCTCGGCGAACGCGCCATGGCCACCCTCGAATGCTGGCAGCTCCTGGGGAAGCGGGGCACCGTCGGCGACGCGGCGCGGATCACGGGCGAGACGGGTCTGGGGCTGACGGCGACGGCGGGCCCGACCGAGGAGGAACCGGCCGAGGTGCTGATCTGGGAACTGCCCGCCTGAATCCCCGGGCCGGTCAGGAGGTCAGGCCGATCACCCGGAGCCGTCCCCGCCCAGCCATCCCGACGCGAGCGCCTGCGCGCCGGTGCCGGGGCTCCAGCCGGATCACGGCCGGAGCAGGCCGCTGATCTCCGCCTCGGTGAGGGCACGGTCGAAGACCATGACGTCCTTGATGCCGCCCGGGAAGTGATCGACCGGCCTCCTGCCGTATCGGGCGCGGCCGATGACGAAGGGCCCCTCGGACACGATCAGGATCCTGTCGCGGACCGAACCCTCCTGGACGCCGTTCACGAAGAGACGCAGCTCCCCGGCGAAGCTGTCGCAGACACCGGTCAGGTGGGTCCATTCACCGGCGACCGGCTCGGTCCTCGAAGCGACGCGCAGATCCGGGCGGGCGAAGGCCCAGCGGCCTTCGTCGGAGGAGTACTGGAGGTAGAAGCCGCTGGTCTCCTCACCGTCCTGGCTGACCGCGGTGACGAAGTGCGGGGGGATCACAACGAGCCGGACCCATGCGCTGACGGTGAAGCTGCCGCGCGCGGTGTCGATCACCGCGGAATCGGTGGCCACTTCACTGCTGAACCCGTTGAACTCGGCGCCCTCACCGTGGCTCGTACCCCACCTGACCGCCGTGGCCGTGGCGTGGTGGCGTCCGGTGATGTCCATCGCCCGTACTCCGGAACGTTCGTCGAGCCGCCAGGCCCCGACGGGGCGAGGCCCCGCGGGCACCGGCCCGGAGCCGGCCCCGGGCACGGACCTGAGTGCGGGCTCGAACTCGTACCAGGGCGCGGACCCCGCAGGCACCGGCGCGGGCCCAGGCACCGGCCCGGACCCGGACGTGGGGGACGGAGCCACGGGGGCCGCCGCCTTCTCGTAGGCTCCGGCAGCGCTGCCCGGGACCTGGGAGGCGGCCGGTACCACCGCCTCCGCGATCCCGGCGGCGGCCGGGGCCGTCGCGTCGCGGCGTACGGACCAGCGGGGGTCACCCGGCGCGGGTGACTGCCCGCCGGACGCCACCGACGAGGAGAGCCGCATCCCGCTGTACTGGGTGAACATCTCCGCGAGGGTGGCGCGCCGCGTGGGCACGCCGGCCTGTCCGTCGGCGGCCGAGTGGTCGGCCGCCGGTATGTGACCGGCCCAGGGAGCAGCCGAGGTCACCCGCCGGAGGATCTGCTGCGGAGTGGGGCGGAGCGCCGGTTCCTTGGCCAGACAGTCGGCCAGCAGGGTACGCAGCGCGGGGTCCGGGACGGCCTCCAGGTCCGGGGCCTCGTGCACGATGCGGTAGAGCATGACGGGCGCCGACCCCACGCCGAACGGGCCAACGCCGATGGCCGCGAAGGCCAGCACCGCTCCCAGGGAGAAGACATCGCTGGCCGCGGTGATCTGGCCGCCGTTGACCTGCTCGGGGGACATGAAGCCCGCCGAGCCGATGGTGACCCCGGTCCTGGTGAGGCTGGTGGCGTCGAACGCCCGGGCGATACCGAAGTCGATGACGCGCGGGCCGTCGTCGGCGAGCAGCACGTTGGAGGGCTTCAGGTCACGGTGCACCAGCCCGGCCCGGTGGATGGAGACCAGGGCTTCGGCCAGGCCCGCGGCCAGCGCGGCCAGTGTCACCGGCGGCAGGACCCCCTGGTCGGCGATCGCCTGGTGGAGCGAAGGACCGGCGATGTAGCTGGAGACCATCCAGGGTTGTTCGGCCTCCGTGTCGGCGTCGATCACCGGGGCGGTGAAGGCTCCCCCGACCACTCGCGACGCCTGAACCTCGCTACGGAACCGGGCCCGGAACTCGGGCTCGTGTACCAGCGACGCGTGCACCATCTTGATCGCCACGGACCGCCCGCTCGGTGAACGCCCCAGGAAGACCCGCCCCATCCCGCCTTCACCCAGGCGACCCACCACCCGGTAGTCACCCAGGAAGCTCGGATCCCCTTGCTCCAACGGCTGCACCACGACGAACCCCTCCCGCGCACACTTACCGGACCGCCGCAGCTTACGGGCGTACGGGGGCGACAGCGGACAGCGCAAGATCCTGGTAGGCGGAGTTCGGGTGTTAGTCGACGGACACTCATCTCCCCTCGTGCCGGGAGCGGCACTTGTGCCTGTGCGAGAGGTCAGCGGAGGCTGTCGACGAAGTGCCGCCAGGCGTCGGCTCCGATGGTGAGGGTGGGGCCGTCGGGGTTCTTGCTGTCGCGGACGGGGACGGCGCAGGGGAGGCCGTCGGCCACCTCCACGCAGTCGCCGCCGGTGTTTCCGCTGTACGTCGACTTGCGCCAGGCCGCACCGCCGGTGACGGTGCACTCGATGCAGTCGCCACCGCTGGTGCCGCTGTACGTCGACTTCCGCCACCGTGCTCCGGTCAGGCCGTGACTGGTCCGCATAGCGATCCTCCAATGCGCGAAGCCTCAAGCAGATGGTGCCACGGGCGAGAACCGATCTCCCGGCGTGCTGCCGTAGGGGGGAGGTGAGGGAGCAAAGGCCGGAACCGGACACGTCAATATCGGCCAGTTGAACAAGTGCTCGAAAAGTCTGGGGAAACGGTTCCCTTGGTCGAAATTTCGTTTCTTGGAGGACCCGCTGCGGTGCCACCGACTGCCAAGATTCGACCGGAGGCCGAAAAAGGGGTCGTTGGCACGTGAAATTGGCTGAGAGGCGCACTCCCGGGTGGCCGCTGCGCGTGCGAGAGTAGGGGCTCCTGAACCGTAGGAGAAAGGGAAGAAATGAAGCTGTCCGTGCGTCGTTTCGTCGGTGTCGCTGCCGCCTCTGTGGCTGCGCTGGTCGCCACAGCCGTTCCCGTCGCGGCCGCGCCTTCCTCGGGCGTCGGCGCCTTGATCAACCGTACGGCCTGCAACGAGCGTGGCTACCTGGCGATCCACAATAACGACGGCCGTGACACGCTCTGTTTCGCCAACGCCGGATCCATGCCCGTCGCCATTTACGGCGTCAACTGGGTCGAATCAGGGAACAACGTCGTGACCCTCCAGTACCAGAAGGACATGAACAACCCGAGGCTCGACACCGTCACCCTTCAGAAGTGGAACGTGTGGAACCCCGGGCATGTCCACAAGGTCATTTCGGTCCGGATTCACTGAGTTCGCCGAGGGTGAAGTCTGCTGAATAGGGGACGCCCTACGGGGTGTCCCCTTCTTCTTGTTTCTTCTTGTGGTACTTATTCGAATCGGCGCCGCGTGCGAATCCTATCCGGTTCTCCATGTCAGGCCGTTTCTATAGCTGATCATTTTAGAATGATTTCGGTGAGAGCTTGGCTGTGGGTGGGGCGGTGGAATGCATCTGCGGTCCCAAGAGCGCCCGCAAGGGCATCGCCCACGGTTCCGGCCTGGAAAAGACCGCTGGGTCGTCGAGCCGACTTCGTCTGACTCCGCCGAGTCAAACGACTGCGGACCCGCTATGAGATACGCGTCGGCCTTCACTTCGGTCTGCCCCAACTCGCCTGCGGCCTCATCCGCTTGAGGCGGCTTCAAGCCTCGTTCCGAAATGATCAGTCACTGCCCTTGCGAGAAAGGGGCTCGGGTGACCGCTGGTCACCCGAGCCCCTTCCGTCGCGCGCTTGCGATGTGTTCAGCGGAGGCTGTCGACGAAGTACTGCCAGGCACCGGCTCCGATGGTGAGGACGGGGCCGTCGGGGTTCTTGCTGTCGCGGACGGGTACGGCGCAGGGGAGGCCGTCTGCCACCTCCACGCATTCGCCGCCGTTCGTGCCGCTGTAGCTGGACTTGCGCCAGGTCGCACCGCCCACGACGGTGCACTCGACGCATTCGCCGCCGGTGCTTCCGCTGTAGCTGGACTTACGCCATCGCGCGTTCCTCAAGTCGGGCCGGGTCTCCATAACGCTCCTCCATCACGCGGGCGATCAGGGCCGCCGAAGCCTCGACGGAGAGGGCTGCGGCCTGCAAGTGAGCGTAACGGCGCGCGGCCTCCCTGACGGTGTCAGGGTTGGCGGTCATATGGCCGGAGACGATGTCCTCCGTGTAGACGACGTCGGGGTCGTCGTCGAAGCGCATCGTGGTGAACGAGCCGTCCAGGCTAGCGTGTTCACCGGCCGCGAAGGGCAGCACCTGGATCCGCACCCAACGGTGGTGAGCGAGGTCCAACAGTCGCTGGAGTTGCTTCCGCATCACTTCACGGCCTCCTATCGGCCGGTGCAGCACGGCCTCGTCGAGCACGACCCAGGTGAGCGGCGGCCGTTCCCGTTCCAGGATGCGCTGGCGCTCCAGTCGGGCCGCCACCTGGTTGTCGAGGTCGTTCGGCATGCCGGTGGCCAGTACGGCCTGCGCGTAATCCCCTGTCTGCAACAGCCCGTACACCAACTGCGCCTGGTACGTGGAGATGTAGGACGCGCACGACTCCATCTCGGCGTACGGCTGGAACCAGGTGGGCAGTTGGCTGCGCAGGACCAGTCCGATCAGCCGGGAGAACACCCCGTCCGTGCCGAGCGCCGCGTCCACCCGTTCCGAGAAGTCGCGGGTGGGGACCTTCTTCGTCGTCTCGATCTGGCCGATCAGCGAACCCGTGCAGAAGATGATGTCGCCGAGCTGCCCCTGTTTGAGGTTGTTGGCCTCTCTCAGGCGGCGCAACTCCGAGCCGTAGTAGTCCAACGGGGAAGCGCAGGGGTCGAGTTTCTGGATGTTGGCCACGGCGGGCGGCTCCTCCGGCGTTCAACGCCTCGCGGCGTTCGTTTCCGTACGTGGCCGACCGTAGTCACACCACTGCACTCTGGTGACGTGAATCACGCAACCGACCCCCGAACCGGGGACCCGCTGGAGCCGACCTACCGCGCCGCGTTCGCGATGAGCGAGCACTCCGCCCGGCATCTGCGCCAGATCCTGCGCCTGTACCTCACCAACTGGGGGCTTCTCGACGTGGCCGACGCGGCGGAGTTGGCGCTCACCGAGCTGATCGCCAACGTCGTACGGCACGTGCCCGGCAGCATCTGTCAGACGTTCATCTTCCTGCTCCCGGACGGGGGCGTGCGCGTCGAGGTCGCGGACGAGTGCGCCGAACTGCCGTGCGTGACGGTCGGTGAGGCGCTCGCCGAGGACGGGCGGGGGATGGTCCTCGTCGACGCCGTCACCGACCGCTGGGGCGCGGAGTCGCGCCGCGACGGCGCGGGGAAGACGGTGTGGTTCGAGTGCCTTTCCGTGCGTGCGGCGAAGGCGACCGCCCCGGTTCTCACACCTCCGTCGCCTTGACGTGCTCGTACCAGTCGCTGCCGCCCCGGTCCGTCCGGTGGTCGGGGTCGTGCTCCCACTCGCTGCTGGTGACCTTGAAGCGCGCGCCCGGCATGAGCAGGACCTCGGCCTCGGTGCCCTGGTACTGGTGGAACGGGTCGATGTCGCGGCCGTACTTGCCGGTGAGCGTCAGTTCGAGGAAGATCCGGTGGCGCGCCGCGCCGTCCACCCGCTGGTCGCGCATGAAGTCCATCCCCACGTCCGCCTCCCTGCTGGTGCTGTCGAAGGAGGTCGTGAAGATGGTTCCCGGACGGTAGTTGACCGCCGCGTACTTGCCGAGCTGGGTGACCGCTCCGTCGCCGCCGATGTTCCAGTCGCCCCGGTAGACCGTGCCGGTGACGGGCGGCAGCCGGTTCAGGGCCTCCATCGTCATGTCGGCGTGCGCCTTCAGCTCCTCGAAGAGCGGCGGCGCGATGACGTCGATCCGCGCGTCGATGACGGCCATCGCCGCCTTCTTGGCGGCCGCGTCCGTGCCCTGCGCCGCCGCGAGCTGCGGTTCGATCACCGGGTCCTCGGTGACCGTCGGCACGTTCTCGTCCGGATTCGTGGCGGCCCACCGCAGCTTGCTCTTGATCTGCGCGAGGGAGAACGACTCGGCGCCGGACGTGAGCAATCCGGCGGTGCCGTAGGGCGCGTATCCCTCGGGCAGCAGCCGGCTGCGCACCGCCGCGTTGATCATCGCGTGTGCCCCGCCGGTGTACGTCATCAGGGCCGTGGCGTGGGCGGGTTTGAACGTCTTGGTGACGTCCTTGACGGAGGTGACGCCGTTGTTCAGCTTCCACTGGTCGATGCGCGGATCGGGGTGGGTGTCGGCCTCGTCGAAGGTCCGGTACTTCTGCTGGGCGTCCTGGGCCGCGTTCACGCCCGGTTCCATGAAGCCGCCGGCCGCCGGGTCCACGTCCCGGGGCCTGCCGGCCTCGGTGACGTACATCAGCTCGTGCGGGAAGTGCCCGCCGACGCACACGTGTTGGCGCAGTTCCTCTTCCGTGAACGGCGCGATGTTCTGGTACATCAGCGCGGCGCCCCTCTCGGCCCGCAGCACCGACTCCTTGGGGCCCTTGACCCCGGCCGCCCAGGAACCGCGCAGGATCTCGTAGAGCGAGTGGTCCCAGGACGGCAGCATCCAGCCCATCACGGCCATCCGGTAGTCGAAGGCGTCCACCCCGGGCACGTCCATCCACTGGAAGGTCTTGATCATCCGGGTCGTGGTGCCCGACATGCCCGCGACGACCGGAATGCCGCGCGCGGCGCTCGACTTGGCCCAACTCGACGCCTGGTTGATCTCGTAGTAGGCGGTGCCCTCGATCCAGGGGAGTTTGTCGTCCGGTCCCGGCTTGCCCGCGAACTCCAGCTCACGGGTGCTGAGCGGTGCGCCCCGGTCCTCGTAGTCGCGGGGGGTCTTGCGGTGGGCGTCCCGGTCGGCGTCGTCGCGCTTCTGCCGGGGAGCCTGGCTGTTGATCATTTCCAGGGTGTCACCGGCGAAGGTCTCCGACTCGGACTGCGCCAGGATGTTGCCCAAGGCGTACGGGTCCTTGGCGTAGTTGTAGCCCTTGCCCTTGACGTTCGCCGCCGCCTCCATCAGCGCCCGGGTCGAGCTGTTGAGGAACGCCGAGTGCTTCTTCAGCTCCTCCTCGTTCATGCCGAGCGTGGACGCCAGTTGTGGAGTGGGCCCGATGATGCCGTTCAGGATCTCCTTGAGCGACAGCTTGCCCGCGCCCCCGTCCGGGGCCGTCGTGTTGTAGTACGCGGCGTTGTACAGGGCCGTCATCAGCTCGCGGAGGTTGCCGTCACGGGAGAAGAAGGCGTTGATCTGGTCGGTGGTCATGCTCTCGCCCACCTGGCCGCCACTGGTCGTGTCGCTGAGGAAGAACGACTTGTTGGCCAGGGCCGTGGACTTGTGCGCCGTGCGGGCGTAGGCGATGAGCAGCTTCTTGAGCCGTGCCACGGTCGTCCGGGCGGCGGCGAGCGCCCGAGCGTCACGGAAGGCGTACGCGCCGAGCCGCTTCTCGAACTCCTCGGCCGAGTCCTGCCATCCGGCCTTCGCGTAGTACTGCGCGTGGTCGAAGAGGGCCTCGCCGCCCTCGGCGCGCTGCACGGCGACCTGCCCGTGGGCGTGCGTCCGGGCGGGCACCCGCTGCACGGGCGCCGTCTGTACGTGGGCCGTCTCCGCTGGGACCGCCTCCACGGCGGGGGCTGGGCCGGACAGGACCCGTCGGGCGTTGGCCTCCGCGGCGCGCTCGAAGCGGTCCGACGGGTCGGAAACGCTGAGCCCGGAGCCGTTGTCGGTGCCCAGGACCGGACCCTGGCGCTGCTGGATCACATGGGTCAGCTCATGGGCCAGGGTGTGCCGGTCGGCGCCTCCGGCACCGAGGACGACATGGCTGCCGGAGGTGTACGCGCGGGCGCCGACCTCCGCCGCGGAGCGTTGTGCGGCGGCGCCGGTGTGCAGCCGTACGTCCGAGAAGTCGGCGCCCAGCCGCGCCTCCATGTCCGCGCGGACCGCCCCGGCCAGCGGCTTCCCGGGCGAGCGCAGCACGTCCGGCACCGAGGAGCGCTGCACCGCGGCGGGCTCCTGCTCCCCGGCCGCTCCCTCCCGGGCACGGCGCCGCGCCTCCAGCATCTGTGCCACGGCGGCGTTCCCGAGGGAACGTTGCAGCACGTCGAGCGGGAGGGCGGTGGGCGGGCCGGTTAAGTCCGGGTGGGCAACACCGTGTGCGTCACCGTACGCGGCGACCGGGGCGGCCGTGATCGGTGCGGTGGCGACCGGGGCGGTGGCGACTGCGGGACCGGTCGCCGGTACCGGGGCAGTGGTCGTGCGGGCGGGACGGGCGGCGTCACCCTGTCGATCGTGTGTGCGCATGAATCGATGGTCGGTCATCCGATCCACGAGCGGGAGTGGTTCACGACTATTCCGGTGCGGGTGGTCCGTGACGGCCGTGAAGGACTCGAAGACGGCCGGCTCCTCGCCCGGTCGAGGCCGAGGACGGAGCCGGGCGGGAAAGTCGTGCCGACGACCGTGCCGCCCGCCTCCACACCGCCGCCACCGGAGATCGCCCGTCCCTCAGCGACCGGCACGCAGCTCCGCGAGCACCGCGTCCGTGAACGCCGGCCACACGTCCACCGCCCACGGGCCGAAGGCCCGGTCGGTGAGGGCGACGCACGCCACGCCCGCGACCGGGTCGACCCACAGGAAGGTGCCGGACTGCCCGAAGTGCCCGAAGGTCGCGGGCGAGGACGAACCACCCGTCCAGTGCGGCGACTTGTGGGCCCGGATCTCGAAGCCGAGCCCCCAGTCGTTGGGGTTCTGGTGCCCGTAGCCGGGCAGCACGCCCTTCAGGCCGGGGTGCTGCACGCTCTGCGCGTCCAGCACCGTGCGCGGGTCGAGCAGCCGGGGCGCCTGGAGCTCCGCCGCGAACCGTACGAGGTCGTCGACGGTCGAGACGCCGTCCTTCGCGGGTGAGCCGTCCACCGTCGTCGATGTCATCCTCAGCGGCTCCAGCACCGCCTCGCGCACGTACTCCGGGAACGGGATGTCGGCGGCCTTGGCGATGTGGTCGCCCAGCACCTCGAAGCCCGCGTTGGAGTAGAGCCGGCGTGTGCCGGGCGCGGCCATGGTCCGGTGCTCGTCGAACGCGAGCCCGCTGGTGTGCGCGAGCAGGTGCCGTACGGTCGACCCCTCGGGCCCGGCCGGTTCGTCCAGCTCGACCGCGCCCTCCTCGTACGCCACGAGCGCCGCGTACGCCGCGATCGGCTTGGTGACCGAGGCGAGCGGGAAGCGGTGCGCGGTCGGGCCGTGCGTACCGACGACGGTGCCGTCCGCTCGTACGACGGCAGCCGCCGCGGTGGGGACGGGCCAGTTGTCGGTCATCGCCAGGCTCTGCATGCCTACGAGCGTAATGGGCGGGCGTTCGGAGCCTGTGCGGGGCCGTGGTCCCCGGCGCCGGCGAGGGAAGCGGGGAAGGAAGGCCGCGGCGGCCCGGAGCAGGCCCGCACCGCCGCCGCAACCCGTCCCCGTACCGCGCTTGCTTCGAGTGCACTCCAGGGTTTTAGCGTGGAGGGCATGACGGCGATGGAGACCACTTCCACGAGGACGGACGTCCGCGCGTCGGCCCCCAAGGCCTACCCGCGCCCCGACGGGCAGGACCGCTACACCATCGGCGAGGTCGCCGCCTTCACCGGGCTCACCGCCCACACCCTGCGCTGGTACGAGCGGATCGGGCTGATGACGCATGTCGACCGGTCGCACACCGGGCAGCGCCGGTTCACCAACCGGGACCTGGACTGGCTGGCGTTCGTCGGCAAGCTGCGACTGACCGGGATGCCGGTCGCCGACATGGTCCGGTACGCGGAGCTGCTGCGCGAGGGCGAGCACACCTTCGAGGAACGGCAGGAGCTGCTGGAGGCGACCCGCCGCGACGTGAAGGCGCGGATCGCGGAACTCCAGGACACGCTCGCCGTCCTCGACCACAAGATCGATTTCTACGCGGGTGCCCGACGGGCGCCGGAAAGGCCCTGTGCCTGATGACTGACGACAAGATCGCCACGGTGGAGCTCGGCGACGGCGGCCCGCGGGTCGGCGTGCAGGGACTCGGCTGCATGGGGATGAGTGAGTTCTACGGGGACACCGACCTGGCTGCCGCGCGCGAGACGCTGGAGACGGCGCTGGGGGCGGGCGTCACGCTGTTCGACACCGCCGACGTCTACGGGAGCGGTGCCAACGAGGAGTTCCTGGCCCCGTTCGTCGCGGCGCACCGGGACGAGATCACCCTCGCCACGAAGTTCGCCATCGAGCGGAGGGACGACGACCCGAACTACCGGGGCGTGCGCAACGACCCCGCGTACATCCGGCAGGCCGTCGAGAACAGCCTGCGCAGGCTCGGCACCGACGTCATCGACCTCTACTACATGCACCGCCGCGATCCCCTCGTCCCACTGGCCGAGTCCGTCGGAGCGATGGCAGAACTGGTCCGGCAGGGCAAGGTCAAGCACCTCGGACTGAGCGAGGTCACCGGGCCCGAGCTGCGCGAGGCGCACGCGGTGCACCCGATCGCCGCACTCCAGTCGGAGTGGTCGCTCTTCAGCCGGGACGTGGAGCGCAGCGCCGTGCCCGCCGCCGTCGAGCTGGGGGTGGCCCTCGTGCCGTACTCGCCGCTCGGTCGCGGGTTCCTCACCGGGGCGTTCACGGACGCGGCCAAGGACCTGCCGGACGGCGACTTCCGCCGGCACCAGCCGCGCTTCACCGGCAACAACGCGAAGGCGAACGCCGCGCTGCTGGCGCCCGTGCGCGAGATCGCCCAGGTGCACGGGGCCACGCCCGCGCAGATCGCCCTCGCCTGGGTGCAGCAGCGTGCCCAGGTGCACGGCCTGAGCGTCGTCCCGATCCCCGGCACCCGCAGGAGCAGCCGTCTGCTGGAGAACGTGGGAGCCACCCGGATCACACTGACGGACCAGGAACTGGCGCTGCTGGAGCCGATCGCCGGACAGGTGGCGGGCGACCGCTACCCGGACATGAGCAACACGGCCACGGCCCGCGAGCGGTAGCCGGTACGGGACGGCCCGAGGCCCGTTCGCACAGGCGGGAAGGTAGGGCCCCGGGGCCGCTCCGGCGGGGCCCGCACGGGGCGTCGGCGGGGCGCGGGGCCCGTCCCGGTGGGCGCGGGCGGAGGCGGAGAGCGCCGGTCCTCCGGTTGCAGGGGGCCGACCGGCGCCCTCTACTGGTCGTCGAGCGAGACCGCCAGGTGCCCGGGACCGGGTCCGACCCGGACCGGGCTTCTCGAACCGTGAGTGGCCGTGCCGCACGGTGCCGTCGTGCGGCACGGTCACCTCCCCAGGAGTTGAGTGCCCCCATGTCGGCCCAGAACGGCTTCACCTATAGGCGGCTCTCCATCGACGATGCCGCCGCCCTCTTCATCGACCATCAGACCGGCCTGGTCTCCCTCGTCCAGGACTTCGGGCCGGACCGGTTCAAGAACAACGTCCTCGCGCTCGCGGACTGCGCCAAGTACTTCGGCCTGCCGTCGGTGCTGACCACGAGCTTCGAGGACGGGCCCAACGGCCCGCTGGTCTCGGAACTGCGCGAGATCCTGCCCGACGCCGCGTACGTCCCCCGGCCGGGGAACATCAACGCCTGGGACAACCAGGACTTCGTCCGGGCGGTCGAGCAGACCGGGCGCCGCCAGCTGATCGTCTCCGGTGTCGTCACGGACGTCTGCGTGACCTTCCCCGTTCTCTCCGCGCTCGAGGCCGGTTACGAGGTCTTCGTGGTGACCGACGCCTCGGGAACCTTCACCGGCCAGGTGCGCGACGCGGCCCTGATCCGCATGGCGCACGCGGGAGCCCAGCTGATGAACTGGTTCGGCGTCGCCTGCGAACTCCAGCGCGACTGGCGGCGCGACATCGAGGGCCTGGGCAACCTGCTCGCCGAGCACATTCCGAACTACCGCAACCTCATGGTCAGTTACGCGGCGACCAAAGGCAGGAGCTGAGCACTCCGGCCAACGGGACAGCTCTCGGGTGAGGGCTCGGGATCCGGGGGGCGGGTCCGCGCACGGCGGGCCGGGCAGCCGCTCGGCCGGGCGGGCCGGGGAGGCCGCCCTAAGGTGGTCGGCATGAGCGAAGTCCCCGGCCCCCGAACCCTGTTGCCGAAGACGCCGGGCGGCGGCGAGGACGACTGGCTTCCCGTCGACACCGGAGAATCGGGAGCGGGCGTGTTCCGCAGCGCGGACGGCGGCCGGTACGCCAAGTGCGTGGCCGTCGCGGAGGCGGCCGACCTGGGAGCGGAGCGCGACCGGATCGCCTGGCTGGGCGACCAGGGCATTCCGGGGCCACGGGTGCTGGACTGGCGCTCCGGCGACGCGGGCGCCTGCCTGGTGACCAGCACCGTTCCCGGCGTATCCGCCGACCGGCTGTCCGCCGCCGAGCTGCGGGCCGCCTGGGACCGCATCGCGGACGCGGTCCGCGCGCTGCACGCGATGCCCGCACGGCGGTGCCCGTTCCGCCGGGACCTCGACGGGATGATCGCCCGGGCACGCGACGTCGTGGCCCGTGGCGCGGTGCACCCGGAGTTCCTGCCCGTCGAGCAACAGCGCACGCCCGCAGCGGAGTTGCTGGACCGCCTCGTCCCGCAGACCGACCTGCGGCGCGAGCAGGAGGCCGCCGACACGGTCGTCTGCCACGGGGACCTGTGCCTGCCCAACATCGTTCTCGACCCCCGGACCCTGGACGTGTCGGGCTTCATCGATCTGGGCCGCCTCGGCCTGGCCGACCGCTACGCCGACCTGTCGCTGCTGCTCGCCAACGCGCGGGAGACCTGGGCCGACGAGGAGGAGGCGCGGGCCGCGGACGCGGCGTTCGCCGAGCGGTACGGAATCACCCTCGACCACGACCGCCTGCGCTTCTACCTCCATCTCGACCCGCTCACCTGGGGCTGAGGGCTGTCCCGCAATCCCTGGGCGGCCGGGGACCCCGGGACCCGGTCCGGACAGCCGTGGTCGGTCCGGGCCCCCGGAGCCCGGCCCGGCGCGCCGGCCCCGGGGCCTCATGCCTCGCCCGGCACCACCAGCCCCGCCTCGTACGCGAAGATCACCGCCTGTGCGCGGTCCCGCAGGTCCAGCTTGGCCAGGATGCGCCCGATGTGGGTCTTGACCGTCTGCTCGGCCAGCACCAGCCGTGCCGCGATCTCCTGGTTGGACAGCCCCCGCGCGATCAGCTCCAGCACCTCCGTCTCGCGCGGGGTCAGCCCCTTCAGCCGCAGCGCCTGCCCGCTCCGGGTCGCGCCGGAGGGGCCCTGCCGGGCGAAGTCCGCGATCAGGCGCCGCGTCACGGACGGCGCGAGCAGCGCCTCGCCGGACGCCACCACCCGTACCGCCGCGATCAGGTCCGAGGGCGGTGCGTCCTTCAACAGGAACCCGGACGCCCCGGCGCGCAGCGCCTCGTACACGTAGTCGTCCACGTCGAACGTGGTGAGCATCAGCACCTTCGGCCGGTGCTCCACCCCCGCGGGCGGGTTCAGCAGCTCGCGGGCCGCCGCCAGGCCGTCCATCTCGGGCATCCGGACGTCCATCAGGACCACGTCCGGGCTCACCTCCCGGCTGACGTCGACGGCCCGGCGCCCGTCCGGCGCCTCGCCGACCACCTCGATGTCGCTCTGCGCCGCGAGCAGCGCCGCGAACCCCGCTCGCACCATGGCCTGGTCGTCGACGATGATCACGCGGATGGTCAAGGTTCCTCCGAGGGCGGAGTCAGGGTGTGGTGGGCGTCAGCTCACCCGAGTGCTTCAGCGGCAGGCGGGCGGCTACCCGGTAACCGCCGTCGGGCAGCGGACCGGTGTCCAGCGAGCCGCCGGTCAACCGTACGCGTTCGCGCATGCCGACCAGCCCGTGCCCGGTGCCGTTGGTCTCCAGCGGCGAACCCGCCTGCCCCGCTGGGCCGTTGACCACCAGGACGGTCAGGTGCCCGCCGTCGGACGTGACCGACACCCGGGTCCGCGCGCCGGGCGCGTGCCGCACGATATTGGCCAGGGCCTCCTGCACGATCCGGTACGCCGACAGATCCACCGCCTGCGGCAGCTCCGGCAGGACGGCGGCCAGCGACAGTTCGACCGGAAGCCCTGCCCGTACCGTCGCCTCGACCAGCTGCTGCACCCGGTCGAGCCCCGGTTGCGGCGCCCGCTCGCCGTCGGTGCCGTCACTGCGCAGCACCGCCAGCAGCCGCCGCATCTCCGTCAGCGACTCCCGTGCGCTCGCCGCGATCGCGCCGAACTCCTCGCGCGCCTCCTCGGACAGCCCCTGGACGCGGTAGGGCGCGGAGTCGGCCTGGACCGTGATCACGGACATGTGGTGCGCGACCACGTCGTGCAGTTCGCGGGCGATCCGGGCGCGTTCCTCCAGCAGGGTCCGCCGCGCCCGTTCCGCCTCGCTGATGATCTCCTGCTCGACCAGCCGCTGCCGCGCGACGCCCCGTTCCCGAATCACCGCGCCGAGCACCGCGAACACCGCGCCGAGGATCGACAGCAGCACCGCGCTGCCGTTGTCGCGCCCCGGGGCGATCAGATGCAGCACCAGGCCCGCCACCGACGTCACCGACCAGACCGAGGCCGCGGTCCGCAGGGGTTCGCGCAGGGCCACCGCCAGCAGCAGGAAGAGATGGCCGAGCAGGGTGGGGGGAGGCCACGGCCAGACGTCGAACGAGGCGGGCGGCTCCTGGAGCAGGATCAGCGCCCCCAGGACGTCGGCGGGCAGGATGATCCACCATGCCTGCAACGGCCGGTGCGCCAGCATCAGGAGCGGCCCCGCCTGGGCGACGGCCAGGAATCCGGTGAGCCCGCCGTCCACCCCGTAGTCGTCGGTCAGCACCCTGATCGTGACCGAGAAGAGGATCGCGAAGAGGACGAGGACGCCCGCGTGGGGCAGCAGCCGCTGCCAACGCCTGGGCGCCTTCGCCAGAAGGGGTGCCGGGGGAGAGGACGGATGACCGAGGTCATGGACGACCCGCCGCAGATTGCGGCGCGCGGCACTCACCAGGCCGTCGACGGTGGGCGGCGCTTCGGACGGGACGCGCGGGGCCTCGGACAGGCCGTGGCGCGCTTCGGATTCGACGTGGGGCGGGGGAGTGGTCATGGCCGCATCAGCGTAGGCAGCGGACCCGCCCGATGGCGTCATACCGGGGTTTCGATCCGCCGCCACCCCGTCTCGTACGAGGGTATGACGGGCGGGACGCACGGAGAGCATGACAGAGGGAGAACGAGACGGGCGAGCCGGCCTCCGTACCTCCCCGCGTCCGCGCCCCGCCCCTCCGGGGGCGACGGGAGAGCCGCCCGGTCCGTTCAGAGCTCCGCGAGCAGTTGGGCCTTCTTCGCGCTGAACTCGTCGTCCGTCACCAGACCCGCCTGATGCAGCTCCCCGAGATGGCGGATCCGTTCCGCGATGTCCGCCGGGTCGCGCCGGCCCGCCCCGACCAGGACGGGGTCCGGGGCCGGGTGCGCGGGCTGCGTCCGGCGTACCGACTCCAGCACCGCCGCGGCGAACGGCAGCGACTCGTGCACCGGACCGTAGCCGAGGCCGAACACCACCGCGGCCGGGTCCTGATCGGCGCGGGCGGGACGGGCGGCGGCCGTCGGCAGGGCGCCGCCGGACGCCGTACACGGACCGGCCACCGGCTCGGCATCCGCACCCGCGTCCGAGGCCGTGACCGCGCCCATGGGGGTGCTCATGGCGGGGCCGGGCACCGCGACCGCGCCCTTCGCCCCGCGCGGCAGCAGCCGCAGATATCCGTCGAAGACGTCCGGCGAACGCCACTCGACGCCGCTCAGCTCCGCCACCGGGAACGTCTGGTCGCCGGCCTTCCACTTCGCCGTGGAGGCACCCGTCCAGAACCAGCGGAAGCAGACCCGCTCGCCGTCGAAGCCGGCCCGGCCGTCGTACGCCTTGAACTGCATCGGCGCCTCCGGGGCCGCGACCAGGAATCGGTCGGCGGGCTCCGAGGCGTCCGGGCCGAGTCGGGCGCGCAGCTCGTCCGCGTAGTACTCGGCGAGCATCTCGCGCTCGGCGGGGAGCACCAGCCGGTACGGGTCGTGGCTGTCCTTCAGCTGCCCGGCGGCGGCCTCCAGCAGCGGGTCGGCACCCGGTCTCGGCGTCGCGCGCAGGACCACCGTGCCCCGCTTGCCGGGGGCCAGCGTCACCGAAGACAGTGCCGCGTGCGGTACACGCCGCTCGCGCAGGCTCTGGAAGAGCTTCGGTGTGCGGATCCCCCGTTCGAAGCGGATGAGCACGGAGTCGTCGTCGAACTCCCAGGTGGCATGAATTCCGGCCAGCACATCACCCATGTGCCTCATCGTATGCGGCACTTGCCCCTCACGTCCCCCCTGGAGCAAGCCCCGATATGTGGCCGGATACGGTGCGATGCGCCCGTCGGATCCCTGTCAGGCCGCCCGGTCGTGGGCGACGTCGGCCTGGCAGGTGCGGTCGGAAGCCGCGCAGCTCACCGAACCGTAGGCGCCCACGCCGATGGCCGCGAAGTTGTCCAGGCTCTCGGTGCCCGGCTCGAAATAGCCGCTGTGCCCGACCGCGTCGCCCGCTGCGACGACCCGCGCACCGAACGAGGGTTCGACCGGGTCGGCTCCGTGTCCGAGCCCGCCGAACTCCAGGTTCGGCACGTCCTCGATCCAGTCGCCGTGGTCCCGCGTCGCCCACACCCTGGCCCCCGTACGCAGCTGGGCGGCGCGTTCCACCCGCATGCCGGGGCTGCCGGCGACGGCGATGTCCGTGACCCTGGCGGGCAGTTCGTGCGCCGCGACACCGCACAGCACCGAGCCGTAGCTGTGGCAGAACAGCGAGACGGGGGACCCGCCGGGCAGCGCGTCCACCAGCGACTTCAGCCGCACCGCACCGCGTTCGGCGAGGTTGCCCAGGGCCGCGTCCACGCCGATGCCCGCGGGCGCGGTGTAGTCGGCCCAGGCGATGACGGCGGTACGGGTGCCGGGGCGGGCGGCGCGTTCCGCCGCGTACAGCGACTTCGCCATGCCGACCGGGGCGGCGTTCACCTTGGGCGCGGGCCGTTCCAGGGTCAGCAGGTTGGTGTCGACGCCGGGGACGACCACGGAGATCCGCTCGGCCCGGTCGAGGTCGCCGAAGACCTCCGCCGCACGCCCCTTCCCGGACGGGTCGAAGGCAAGGATGTGCCGGCCGCCCGCGAGCATCGACCGGAAGCGGTCCATCCGGCGGAGCGCCTCGGCCCGGCCGTCGGGGGAGAGCCGGACGTCGTGCACGCGCTTGCCCTCGACCGCTCGCGCCTCGGTCAGGGCCCGCCGGTTGGCGTGGTAGCGCAGGGTGACCGGGACGCCATTCAGATTGCCCACGACCAGCGGGTATCTGTCGGCGAGGGCGGTGCGCTGCTCGGCCGTGAGCGCGGCGAAGAACCGGGCCACGCGGTGCGGCGATGCGTCGGCGTCCGGCAGGGGGTGTCCCGCGAGGCGGCCCCGGGCCCAGGCGGCGAGCGCGGCCGCGCGGGGCTCGTCGGGGCTCTGGTGGCGCACGGCGGTCCAGCCCGTGGTCGCCAGCATCACGAACACCACCGCGACGGCGAGCAGCGCACGCCAGGTGGCGAGGGGGGGAGAGGAGTCGAAGGAAGTCACTCCTGCCCACATTAGGAGACGTGCCACGGCGCCCGTGCAGAGGGTGACGCACATCACCCGACTGTCGGGAATTCAAGTCCGCCCGCCTCACGCTGCGTTGGCCCCTCGCACACGCTCAGGTGCGCGAGGGGCCCGGGAAGCGGCTCCGGGGCGTCGCACGTGACCGTCGGGGCGGGGCCGTTGTGAAGTCGGTCATGCGGTGCGCCGAGACGTACGGCACATCGGCGCGCCAGGACGTCGGCGCGTCGGGGCATCAGGACGTCGGCGCGTCGGCGCGTCGAGGCACCGGGGCATCAGGACTCGGGCAGCGGGCGGGAGCTCATGGTGCCGACGGGAGCAGGGGCGGGCCAGGGGCCGGATTCCGTGCGGACGTGCCGTCAGCCGGATGTGCGACCGGTACCGGTTCCCGCCTCAGCCCCCGTGCGCGTGCCCGCACCCGATCGCCAGTTCCCCGCCAACGCCGGACCGAGCTGGTCCAGGTACCGCTCCGTCAGCACGCGCAGCGACTCCACGCTGGCGTCCCGTCCCCGGCCCCAGAGCTGGCCCGTCACCCGCATGACCCCGCAGAACGCCGCGACGGCCACCCTGGGCCGGGGGTCCTTCTCCACGTCGAGGCCCTCGCGCTCGGCGATCAGCAGCGCTATCTGGTTCTCCAGGTCGATGCTGCGCCGCAGGTGGGCCGCGAGCAGCGACGGTGTCGACTCGATCATCCGGTACGTGCGCATGTGGAGTTCGACCGTGATGATCGCCTCGATCGTGTCACCGAGGCTGTTCCAGGCGCAGAGGACCGCGCGCCGTATGGCCTCGAACGGCGCCTCCGAAGCGGGCCGTCGGCGCAGCTCCGAGAGGAAGTGCGACTCCACCATCTCCTGGATGGCGAAGGCGACCTCCTCCTTGCTGGCGAAGTAGCGGAAGAAGGTGCGCTGGGAGACCTCGACGGCATCGACGATCTCGTCGACGGTCGTCTGTTCGTACCCCTGCGTGGTGAAGAGGTCGAGTGCGGCGTGCAGCAGGGCGTCCCGGGTGCGGCGCTTCTTCCGTTCGCGCAGCCCGGCCGGGCGCTCGCCCGGTCCCTCCGGGGGCCGCCCCCGCCCGGTCGGTGTCCCGTTCCGCCCGGCCGGGTGCTCGCGCGGCCCGTGCGCCGGACTCTCGCGCGGCTCGGCAGGGCGCGCCGCCCGCTGCCCCTCGGTCACTGAAGTGGTCCTCTTTCTCCTGCTTTTGGCCAGCTCAGCCTACCTGTGAGCTACGTGACAGTTACCGACTAGTGAAATGGTTTGTCAACTGTCAGAGGCTGACACTAGTGTCCCCGGCATGACTAGTCAGACCACCGTCGAAAAAGCGTCGCGGGAGCCGCGGGACACCGCCGGTCCCGCACCTGCCAAGGGGCTGCGCGGCCACCCCTGGCTGACGCTCTTCTCCGTGGCCATCGGCGTGATGATGGTCGCGCTCGACGGCACGATCGTCGCGATCGCCAACCCGGCCATCCAGCACGACCTGAAAGCCTCGCTCGCCGACGTCCAGTGGATCACCAACGGCTACATGCTGGCCCTCGCGGTGTCCCTGATCACCGCGGGCAAGCTCGGTGACCGGTTCGGTCACCGCCAGACCTTCCTGATCGGCGTCGTGGGCTTCGCCGCGGCATCGGGAGCCATCGGACTCTCCGACAGCGTCGCCCTGGTGATCGTGTTCCGGGTGCTCCAGGGCCTCTTCGGCGCCCTGCTGATGCCCGCCGCGCTCGGCCTGCTGCGGGCCACCTTCCCGGCCGAGAAGCTGAACATGGCGATCGGCATCTGGGGCATGGTGATCGGCGCCTCGACCGCGGGCGGTCCGATCCTCGGCGGCGTGCTCGTCGAGCACGTCAACTGGCAGTCCGTCTTCTTCATCAACGTGCCGGTCGGGGTGATAGCGCTCCTGCTGGGCCTGGTGATCCTCAAGGACCACCGCGCCGAGAACGCCCCGCGCTCGTTCGACATCGGCGGCATCGTGCTGCTGTCGCAGGCGATGTTCTGCCTGATCTGGGCGCTCATCAAGGGCTCCGAGTGGGGCTGGGGCGACTACAAGACCCTCGGCTTCCTGGGCGGTGCCGTGGCTCTGTTCGTGGTCTTCGCCATCTCCCAGAAGAACGTCAGGGAGCCGCTGATCCCGCTGGCGATGTTCCGGTCGCTGCCGCTGTCCGCGGGCACGGTCCTGATGGTGCTGATGGCCTTCGCCTTCATGGGCGGGCTGTTTTTCGTCACGTTCTACCTCCAGAACGTGCACGGTCTGAGCCCCGTCGACAGCGGTCTGCACCTGCTGCCGCTGACCGGCATGATGATCGTCGCCTCTCCGGTCGCGGGCGCGATGATCACCAAGTTCGGCCCGCGGGTTCCGCTGGTCGGCGGCATGGTGTGCACGGCGGTCGCCATGTTCGGGATGTCCCGCCTGGATGTCGGCACCGGCACCCTGACCATGTCGATCTGGTTCGGTCTGCTCGGTCTCGGCCTCGCCCCGGTGATGGTGGGCGCCACCGAGGTCATCGTGGGCAACGCCCCGATGGAGCTGTCCGGCGTCGCCGGTGGTCTCCAGCAGTCCGCCATGCAGGTCGGCGGCAGCCTCGGTACGGCGGTGCTGGGCGCGGTCATGGCCTCGCAGGTCGACTCCAACCTGGGCGACAACTGGAAGGCCGCGCAGCTTCCGCCGCTCAGCCAGCAGCAGCTGGACCAGGCGTCCGCGGCCGTCGAGGTCGGCATCCCGCCGGTGTCCGGCAACATGCCGCCGGAGATCGCGCAGAAGATCACCGATGTCGCCCATGACACGTTCGTGTCGGGCATGAGCACGGCATTCACGGTCGCCGGCGTCGTCGCCGTGGCCGCCGCACTGGTCGCCACGCTCGCCAAGCGAGGTCAGAACGCCGAGGCGGGTGCGGGCGTGGGCCACATCTGACCGCCCGTACCGTCCCCCGACGCGTCGGCGGGCCGACAGGCCCGGCACCGTCAACACACCGCGTACAACAGCCCCGTCGGACCGTTCCGGCGGGGCTGTCGCCTATCCGGGTGGTGTGCCCCGCGGCCTCTTTCCCGGGCCTCACCCCGCAGGTCAGGGTGCGTACAAACGAATCGCACGACCACGGGGGTCGATTTCCATGCGTACGACACGCACGATGCGTACGACCGCTCTTGCCACCGCTCTCGCCGCTGCCGCACTGATCCCGCAGGCCGCCGTCGCGCACGCGCCGGACTCACGGCCCGTCGCCCGCTCCGCGCCCGTCCGGCTCGGGACCTGCGACAGCGGCCAGCTCTGCCTCTGGGAGAAACCGGACTTCACCGGAGCCCGGCAGATCCACGAGCTGTCCACCGTCGACATCGAGAGCTGCGTCCCGCTGCGGGCAGGCGCCAGGATCCAGGCGCTCGTCAACCGCACGGGCCGCCCGGTCACCACGTACCAGTCGGCGGAATGCGCCGAGACCGGGGAGTTCGAGACCTACCCGGGCGGCGGCACCTGGGTGCCCCGGTCCCCGTACCAGGTCCGGGCGTTCAAGGTCTGGGAGAACTGACCGGACATGACCCGCCACGGCCCGACACGCCGAGGGGCGGCGCGGACCCGTCCGGTCCCCGCCGCCCCTCGGTCGCTCTCGGCCCGACCTCCGTCGCGCCTACGCGTCGCCGCCGGCCGCGCCCGGGTCGGCCGCGGTCACGTCCAGCAGGTCGTACCGGTCGATCGCCTGCTTCAGCAGCGACCGGTCGATCCGGCCCTGCTTCGCAAGCTCCGTCAGTACCGCGAGCACGATCGACTGCGCGTCGATGTGGAAGAACCGGCGGGCCGCACCACGCGTGTCGGCGAAGCCGAAGCCGTCCGCGCCCAGCGACTGGTACGCACCGGGCACCCAGCGCGCGATCTGGTCCGGCACCGAACGCATCCAGTCCGAGACCGCCACGAACGGTCCCTCGGAGCCGGAGAGCTTCCGCGTCACGTACGGGACGCGCTGCTCCTCCTCCGGGTGCAGCAGGTTGTGCCGCTCCGTCTCCACGGCCTCGCGGCGCAGCTCGTTCCAGGAGGTCGCCGACCAGACGTCCGCCCGGACGTTCCACTCCTCGGCGAGGATCCGCTGCGCCTCGACCGCCCACGGCACGGCCACGCCGGACGCCAGGATCTGGGCCGGGATCTCGCCCCGCTCGGCCGCCTTGAAGCGGTAGACACCCTTGAGGATGCCCTCCGCGTCGACGTTCTCCGGCTCGGCCGGGTGCTGGATCGGCTCGTTGTAGACGGTGAGGTAGTAGAAGACGTCCTCGTTCTCCTCAGGGGTCCCGCCGTACATCCGGCGCAGACCGTCCTTGACGATGTGCGCGATCTCGTAGCCGAACGCCGGGTCGTACGCCACGCACGCCGGGTTGGTCGAGGCCAGCAGCTGGGAGTGGCCGTCGGCGTGCTGGAGACCCTCACCGGTCAGCGTCGTACGACCGGCGGTCGCGCCCAGCACGAAGCCGCGTGCGAGCTGGTCGGCCATCTGCCAGAACTGGTCGCCGGTGCGCTGGAAGCCGAACATCGAGTAGAAGACGTACACCGGGATCAGCGGCTCGCCGTGCGTGGCGTACGCCGACCCGGCGGCGATCAGCGACGCCGTGCAACCGGCCTCCGAGATGCCGTCGTGCAGCATCTGGCCCTGCGGCGACTCCTTGTACGCGAGCAGCAGATCGCGGTCCACCGACTCGTACTGCTGACCCAGCGGGTTGTAGATCTTCGCGCTCGGGAAGAAGGCGTCCATGCCGAAGGTGCGGTACTCGTCGGGCGCGATCAGCACGAAACGATTGCCGATCTCCTTGTCCCGCATGAGGTCCTTCAGGATGCGGACGAACGCCATGGTCGTGGCGATCGACTGCTGACCCGAACCCTTCTTCGCGGTCGCGTACGTCTTGTCCCCGGGCAGGGCCAGCGGCTTCGCACGCACCACACGCGTCGGGACGTAACCGCCCAGACTGCTGCGGCGGTCGTGCATGTACTGGATCTCCTCCGAGTCGCGGCCCGGGTGGTAGTAGGGCGGGTAGCCCTCGTCCAGCTGCTTGTCGCTGATCGGGAGGTGCAGCCGGTCGCGGAACCGCTTGAGGTCCTCGACCGTGAGCTTCTTCATCTGGTGGGTGGCGTTGCGGCCCTCGAAGTTCGGCCCCAGCGTCCAGCCCTTGACCGTCTGCGCCAGGATCACCGTCGGCTGGCCCTTGTGGGCCTTGGCCGCCGCGTACGCCGCGTACACCTTGCGGTGGTCGTGACCGCCGCGCCCCAGGTGCAGGATCTGGTCGTCGGACATGTCCTTGACCATCTCGCGCAGCCGCGGGTCGTCCCCGAAGAAGTGCTCGCGGATGTACGCGCCGGACTCGGTGGCGTACGTCTGGAACTGCCCGTCCGGCGTGGTGTTCAGCCTGTTGACCAGGATGCCGGTGCGGTCCTGCGCGAGCAGCGGGTCCCAGGAGCGGTCCCAGACCAGCTTGATGACGTTCCATCCGGCGCCGCGGAACTGCGACTCCAGCTCCTGGATGATCTTGCCGTTGCCGCGCACCGGGCCGTCGAGCCGCTGCAGGTTGCAGTTGACCACGAAGGTCAGGTTGTCCAGGCCCTCGCGGGCGGCGAGGGAGAGCTGGCCCAGCGACTCCGGCTCGTCCATCTCGCCGTCGCCCAGGTACGCCCACACGTGCGACCGGGAGGTGTCGGCGATGCCGCGCGCCTCCATGTACCGGTTCATCCGCGCCTGGTAGATCGCGGAGAGCGGACCGAGGCCCATCGAGACGGTCGGGAACTCCCAGAAGTCCGGCATCAGCCGCGGGTGCGGGTAGCTGGACAGACCGTTGGGCGCCTTCGACTTCTCCTGGCGGAACGCGTCGAGCTGCGCCTCGTTCAGCCGGTCGAGCAGGAAGGCGCGGGCGTAGATGCCCGGGGACGCGTGGCCCTGGAAGAAGATCTGGTCGCCGCCCAGGCCGTCGTCCTTGCCCCGGAAGAAGTGGTTGAAGCCCACGTCGTAGAGCGAGGCGGAGGAGGCGAAGGTGGCGATGTGGCCGCCGACCCCGATGCCCGGGCGCTGGGCGCGCGACACCATCACGGCCGCGTTCCAGCGGGTCGCGTTGAGGATCTTGCGCTCGATCTCCTCGTCGCCGGGGAAGAACGGCTCGTCCTTCGTGGCGATCGTGTTCACGTAGTCCGTGCTGCGCATCTCCGGCACGGCGACACGCTTCTCTCGCGCGCGCTCGATGAGCCGAAGCATCAGATAACGGGCCCGCTCACGGCCTCGCTCGTCGACGGCGGCGTCGAGCGAGTCGAGCCACTCCTGGGTCTCTTCGGGATCGAAGTCCGGGACCTGGCTCGGCAGGCCGCCAATGATGATCGGGTTGCGATCGGATCCGGAAGCCACGCTGTTCCTTCGCTGTTCGGTGCTGCTCTACGGGGCCGGTCACGGGAGAACGTGCCCCCGGGAGGTGGTGCCAGTACGCCATCACCATCGTGTACCGCAAGGGCGCAAACGTCATCTCTACCGAGGGGTAACCCCTTGTGTTCACGAGACATCGCGCCCATGGCGGGGGACGGGTCGCCGCAAACGGAAACCATACGCCCAAGCCGCCTAAGCGTTCCCAAAGGATGTTCGAATCCGAATGGCGGACCGAAACGGCATAAGCTGTGGAAGGACGTAAAGGGTGTGGACGGTAGCGCCGGGCCCCGCAGGGAGGCCGCCGACACCGCGGGGACGTGGCAGGGAACGTCCTCGTTTAGGCGGTCTCGCACGCTGGGTACTTGCGCGATCCGCCACTCCCGTGTGGACTACGGCCAATGCCTCGCGCACGTGCGTGGCCGAAGCATTTTCCGAAACATGATCAGGAGGCAACCCGTGAGCGCGACCGCGGACCACGCGGAGGAGCGGACCAACCCGGCAGCACGCCTGGGGTTCGAGCCCGGACAGGTGGTCCAGGAGATCGGCTACGACGACGACGTCGAGCAGGAGCTCCGTGAGGGCATTGAGGCCGCGATCGGTCAGGATCTGGTCGACGAGGACTACGACGACGTCGCCGACGCCGTTCTGCTGTGGTTCCGCGACGAGGACGGCGACCTTACGGACGCGCTGGTGGATGCCATTGGTCTGATCGAGGACGGCGGCACGGTCTGGCTGATGACGCCGAAGACCGGCCGTGACGGCTACATCGAACCGAGCGACATCAACGAGGCCGCGCAGACCGCCGGTCTCTCCCAGACCAAGAGCATCAGCGTGGGCAAGGACTGGACGGGCAGCCGTCTGGTCACGCCGAAGGCGGCCCGCGGCAAGCGCTGAACGGCGCTCGACGCGCCCGAACCATGAAGGTCCCCCCACCGGCAGCGGCCGCAGGGGGGACCTTCGTCGTACGGCCACGTCGTACGACTGCCTTATCCGGTCGTGCACGGGGCGGCGCGAGGTCTGCGTAGGCTGGGGTCACCCGGACAGCCCAGCCCGGTGAACGTAGCGAAAGGGACGCGTCTCATGGCGATCGAGGTCGGCACCCAGGCCCCGGATTTCGAGCTGAAGGACAACCACGGCCGGACCGTGAAGCTCTCCGACTTCCGCGGCGAGAAGAACGTCGTGCTGCTCTTCTACCCGTTCGCCTTCACCGGCGTCTGCACGGGTGAGCTCTGCGCGCTCCGCGACGAGCTGCCGAAGTTCGTGAACGACGACACGCAGCTGCTCGCCGTCTCCAACGACTCCATCCACACCCTGCGGGTCTTCGCCGAGCAGGAGGGTCTCGAATACCCGCTGGTCTCGGACTTCTGGCCGCACGGCGAGACCTCGCGTGCGTACGGCGTCTTCGACGAGGAGAAGGGCTGCGCGGTGCGCGGCACCTTCATCATCGACAAGGAGGGCGTGGTGCGCTGGACCGTGGTCAACGCCCTGCCCGACGCGCGTGACCTCGACGACTACATCAAGGCGCTCGACGCGCTCTGATCCCACGGGTGCTCCGGGCCACCGGGGCGTCCCATGCACCGCAGCACCGCGATCCACCGGAGCGCTCCGGTCCGCCCGACCGGCGACCGGTGGATCCGCTCCAACCCGGCCAAAAGCCTGCTCCGGCCGGGAACCGGTCACTAGGATCCACTCGTTGATCGGATGCCAAGCAACGTGGAGGCGCCGGCGCCCGCCGGCCCCCAAGGAAACCAATGGGAGGACTCGTGGGAGTCAGCCTCAGCAAGGGCGGCAACGTCTCGCTGACCAAGGCCGCGCCCAACCTGACCGCCGTGATCGTCGGTCTGGGCTGGGATGCCCGCACCACCACCGGTGGTGACTTCGACCTCGACGCCAGCGCCCTGCTGACGAATGCCCAGGGCAAGGTCAGCAACGACAGCAACTTCGTCTTCTTCAACAACCTCAAGAGCCCCGACGGCTCCGTCGAGCACACCGGTGACAACCTCACCGGTGAGGGCGAGGGTGATGACGAGGTCATCAAGGTCAACCTGTCCGCCGTTCCGGCCGATGTCGACAAGATCGTCTTCCCGGTCTCGATCTACGAGGCAGAGACCCGCCAGCAGAGCTTCGGCCAGGTGCGTAACGCGTACATCCGCGTGGTCAACCAGGCCGACAACAGCGAGCTGGCGCGCTACGACCTGAGCGAGGACGCGTCCACGGAGACCGCCATGGTCTTCGGTGAGCTGTACCGCCACGGGGCGGAGTGGAAGTTCCGCGCCATCGGCCAGGGGTATGCCTCGGGGCTGCGCGGCATCGCGCAGGACTTCGGCGTCAACGTCTGAGATCCCGGGATCCGGGGCCTCGTCGTCCGAGGCCCCGGACACCGGGGGTGCCGACGTCCGGCCTCCGGGTTCTCGGCGTCCGAGGTGAGGGCTCGGATGTTCGAGGCGCGGCGGTCGAACAGGCACGAGACCGGGTCGGTCCGCCGGGAGCGGCCCGGTTCACCCAGGCACGCAGCCCGTCCGGCGCCGCACGCGGTGCGGCGCCGGACGGGCTCAGCAGTCGATTCAGGTTCAACAGACGGTTTCATCGACTCATCGACTCGGGGAGGACCACACCATGGGCGTCACGCTCGCCAAGGGAGGCAACGTCTCCCTCTCCAAGGCCGCACCCAACCTCACCCAGGTGCTGGTCGGGCTCGGCTGGGACGCGCGTTCCACCACCGGCGCCGACTTCGACCTCGACGCCAGCGCGCTGCTGTGCCAGTCGGGCCGGGTGCTCGGCGACGAATGGTTCGTGTTCTACAACAACCTCAAGAGCCCCGACGGCTCCGTGGAGCACACCGGTGACAATCTCACGGGCGAGGGCGATGGCGACGACGAGTCGGTCATCGTGAATCTCACCCAGGTCCCGGCGCACTGCGACAAGATCATTTTCCCGGTCTCCATTCATGAGGCGGACAGCCGGGGGCAGACCTTCGGACAGGTCGGCAATGCGTACATCCGCGTGGTCAACCAGGCGGACGGTCAGGAACTCGCGCGTTACGACCTCACCGAGGACGCGTCGACGGAAACCGCGATGATCTTCGGCGAGCTGTACCGGTACAACGGCGAATGGAAGTTCCGTGCCGTAGGTCAGGGGTACGCGTCCGGGTTGCGTGGGATCGCTCTAGACTTTGGGGTCAACGTTTCGTAAAGCCGCGCACGGCGCGGGGGAGCCCCGTTCAAGCCGGGGGAGACCCGTTTCACACACGATGGGGTAGCCAGTGCTTCTGAAAACCTTCGGCTGGTCGTTCGCGGTCACCGCGCTCGGCCTGGTCGCAGCGGTGTTCTACGGGGGGTGGGAAGCCTTCGGTGTGGTGGCGATCCTGTCCATCCTGGAGATCTCGCTGTCCTTCGACAACGCGGTGGTCAACGCGGGAATCCTGAAGAAGATGAATGCCTTCTGGCAAAAGATCTTCCTCACGATCGGTGTGCTCATCGCCGTCTTCGGTATGCGACTGGTGTTCCCCGTCGTGATCGTGGCCGTCACCGCCAAGATGGGTCCCATCGAGGCGGTCGACCTTTCGTTCAGCCAGCCCGAGCGCTATCAGGAACTGGTCACGGACGCCCACCCGGCGATCGCCGCGTTCGGTGGCATGTTCCTGCTGATGATCTTCCTCGACTTCATCTTCGAGGAGCGTGACATCCAGTGGCTGCGCTGGATCGAGCGCCCGCTCGCGAAGCTGGGCAAGGTCGACATGCTGTCGGTCTGCATCGCGCTGATCGTGCTGCTGATCTCGGCCATGACCTTCGCGACCAACGCGCACCAGCACGGCGGCGGTCATGCCGACAAGGCGGAGACCGTCCTGCTCGCCGGGGTCGCCGGTCTGATCACGTACCTCATCGTCGGCGGTCTCTCGGGCTTCTTCGAGAACCGGCTGGAGGAAGAGGAGGAGCGGGAGCACGAGGCCGAGGAGGAGGCACGGAAGAGCGGGAAGAAGGTTTCCGCGATCGCGCTCTCCGGCAAGGCCGCGTTCTTCATGTTCCTCTACCTGGAGGTGCTCGACGCGTCCTTCTCGTTCGACGGTGTCATCGGCGCCTTCGCCATCTCCAACGAGATCGTGCTGATGGCCCTGGGCCTCGGCATCGGCGCCATGTACGTCCGTTCGCTCACGGTCTACCTCGTCCGTCAGGGCACCCTCGACGACTACGTCTACCTGGAGCACGGCGCCCACTACGCCATCGGCGCGCTGGCCGTCATCCTCCTCGTCACCATCCAGTACCAGATCCACGAGCTCATCACCGGTCTGGTCGGTGTCCTGCTGATCGGCTGGTCCTTCTGGTCCTCGGTCCGGCGCAACAAGGCGCTGGCGGCCGCGGGCGGGAGTGACGAGGCCGGATCCAGGACGGAAGTCCCGTCCGGCGTGTGACCTCAAGGGGAGCCCCCGCTCCGGCGCGACCGGGGCGGGGAGCCCCGCCCCGGTGCGATCCGCCGGGGAGTCCGGGTGCGATCCGGTGGGGAATTCCCGGCCGGGCGTGACCCGGTGGGGAAATCCGGGGTGTGACCCGGTGGGGAATGAGGAACGCTTTCAGCGGGGCGGTCCGCGTGGCGACGGTTCTCCGGAGACATCCGGAGCCGGCCCGGCGGCCCGCCCCGCGGTGATGTGCGGACCGTGCGCGGCATGGGACGGCCATCACCATCGGGCCGGGGCACGGGCCGGGGCACTTCCGATCGAGAGAACCGAGAGACGTGGGGGTTGGGGATGGGGTTCCTGGACAATCTATGGCCGGGGCGGCAGCCGCAGTTCGAGTCGGGCAACGCGCTGACCAGCTCGATCGTGCTTTCCAAGCGGAACGCCACGGTCTCGCTGACCAAGAACGGCGCGCTGAACGGCAATCTGCGGGTCAACCTCTCCTGGCGGATGCGCACGTCCGACATAGAAGGCAGATCGCGGCAGAGCGGCAGGCTGCTGCGCCCCCTGAAGATGTTCCAGCCCGATGTCGTCCAGGCGCACACCCAGGGGATGGTCAACGTGGACCTGGACCTGGGCTGCATGTACGAGCTGAAGGACGGCACCAGGGGAGTGGTCCAGCCTCTGGGCGACCTCCTGGGCGACCTGAACGCACCGCCGTACATACGGCTCAGCGGGGACGACCGCTTCGGGGCGCCGTCCGGCGAGACCGTCTACGTCAATCTCGACCAGCGCGAGCACTTCAAGCGGCTGCTGTTCTTCGTCTACATCTACGACCAGACGCCGGCCTTCGACCGCACGCACGCCAAGGTGACGCTCTACCCCGGCAACGGGCCGCAGATCGAGATCGAACTCGACGAGCACGCCCCGGAGGCGCGCTCCTGCGCGGTGTTCACGGTCGACAACTCCAAGGACGAGTTCGTCGTGCGGCGCGAGGTGAAGTTCGTGTACGGCTTCCAGTCGGAGCTGGACCGCATGTACGGCTGGGGCATGCAGTGGGGGCGCGGCTACAAGTCCCGGACCTGAGAGCGGCACACGCCCGCGGCCCAGGACCCTAGTGCCGCTCCCGGCAACGTTTGCCCCGTCGCACCGCCCGGCACGCACGCTCGCGGCGTTGGCCGAGAGCCCACGTAGCCCTTCCCCAAGCTCTCGACTTCGTTCGAGCAGGGGAGACCCCATCCGAGGGCTTTCGGCCGCCTTGCGATCGCACGCACCGGACGCCGCTCCTTCCGGGCAAACCTTGCCGGTCACGGCACTAGAGCCGTGCGCGGCTGCACGTCCTGGACCCGAGCACAGATGCCGGACCATGGCCGGTCCGTACCGGGGCGGCGCGACCGGTCCGTGACGGGACATCCCGGCGCCGGGTGTTTTGGTGCCGGGTGCGCGGCGCTCCAGCGCCGTGTCACTGCCGTACGAACTGCGGTCCCTGCGGGGGCAGCACGAAGTGCGGGTCGGGAGCGGGCGCCGCGGCCGGGGCGGGCTGCGGATAGCCGTGGGCGGCCTGGGCCGCACCCGCCTGCGGATACCCGTAGGCGGGTGGAGGGACGACCGGCTGCGGGGCCGGGTGGGCCATCGAGGGCTGTGGATAGCCGTATCCGGGCTGCTGGTGCTGGACCGTGACCTGCGCGTCGGGGCCGGGCGCCGGGGCGGGCGGGAACGCGGGCACGGGCGGCGGGAACGCGGGAGCGGGAACGGGCGGGGCCATGGGCGGGGACGCCACTATCGGGGAGGGCGCCGGGGACGTGACCGCGGACACCGAGGGGGCCGGGGCGGGTTCCGTCTCGTCGACCGAGATGCCGAAAGCGGTCGCCAGGCCGACCAGTCCGGTCGGATAGCCCTGCGCCACGGCCCGGAACTTCCAGCCATCGCCGCGCCGGTACAGCTCCCCGCAGATGATCGCCGTCTCCTCGCCGGTCTCCGGGCGCACGTCGAACACGGCGAGCGGCTCCTCGCCGGTGCCCGCCGTGTCGTACAGCAGGATGCGCAGATCGCGCACCTGGGCGAAGGTGGCGCCGTCGGAGGACGCGGCGATGATCACCTGGTCCACCGAGCGGTCGAGCGCGGTGAGATCGGCCTCGATACTGTCCGTGAGCCCCTCGGGCACACTGCGCTTCGGCAGCCGTCGAACCAGGCCGGAGGGGTGGCGGGGCTGGTTGTAGAAGACGAAGTCCTCGTCCGAGCGCACGCGTCCGTCGGTTCCCAGCAGCAGGGCCGAGGCGTCCACGTCCGGAACCCCGGTGCCCGGTGTCCAGCGCAGCACGGCCCGTACGGCCATGGCGTCCAGAGGGACGTTCGAGCCTTTCACCATCGCGTGCGTCATGCCCGTCATCCTGCCTTCTGGCTGCCCGCGCGGACAACGCGGGGGTCGCACCGGGTGTCTGCGGGGCGGCCCGGAACCAGGCCGTTCGCCGTACGCCGCGTGGTCGGTATATGGACGAGTTACCTGGAGTTCATGCCCACGGGGAACTCTTGACACTCGTCCGTACGTACTATTACCGGCCATGTGTTCTTCGGCCGGTCAGGCAGTACGGGGGAAATAAATGCGTCATTTCGGGCACGTTGCGCCCGCGGTCCGAGAGAGGCTGTTCTTCCGGGAGCCCTGCGTCTTCGGGGCGGATTCGCCCGCCCATGTGCTTTCGGCCGCTCTCGGGGCGACTCTGTACAGCCCCGCCACTAGACCGAGGCTCGCCGACGACATCATCAAGCAGGTCGCGCGCGGAGTCGTGTCGATGGTGCTCTGCCTGGAGGACTCGATCGACGACTCCGAGGTCGTCGATGCCGAGGAGAACCTGGTCAGGCAGTTCGCCGACCTTGAGGCGCGAGGCGCCGAGCTGCCCCTGCTCTTCATCCGGGTCCGGGAACCGGGCCAGGTCGTCGACCTGGTGCGCCGGCTCGGCAGCGCCGTCCGGTTGTTGTCTGGATTTGTACTTCCAAAGTTCACGGAAGAGCGTGGCGCGCCCTTCATGGAGGCCGTATTCCAGGCCGAAAAGGCATGCGGGCGGCGGCTGTTCGCGATGCCCGTTCTCGAATCGCCCGAGCTGCTGCACCTGGAGACGCGTCGGGAAACACTGCGGGGAATAGCCCGCACCGTCGACAAGTACCGCGAACGCGTGCTCGCGCTGCGGCTCGGCGTCACCGACTTCTGCTCGGCGTACGGGCTGCGCAGACCGCCCGACATGACGGCCTACGACGTACAGATCGTCGGCGCCGTCATCGCCGACGTCGTCAACGTGCTGGGCCGGGCGGACGGCACGGGCTTCACGATCACCGGACCGGTGTGGGAGTACTTCCGGCTCCAGGAGCGCATGTTCAAACCACAGCTGCGCCGCAGCCCCTTCCTGGAGGGCCGCGCCGAGGAGCTGCGCACCGCGCTGATCGAGCACGACCTGGACGGTCTGTTGCGTGAGATCGAGCTGGACCGGGCCAACGGCCTCCTCGGCAAGACCTGCATCCATCCGTCGCACGTCGCGCCCGTGCACGCGCTGTCGGTGGTCAGTCACGAGGAGTTCAGCGACGCCCAGGACATCCTGCGGCCGGAACGCGACGGCGGCGGCGTCATGCGCTCCGCGTACACGAACAAGATGAACGAGGTGAAGCCGCACCGCGCCTGGGCCGAGCGGACCCTGCTGCGCGCGGAGGTCTTCGGCGTGGCAAGAGAGGACGTCGGCTTCGTGGAGCTGCTGGCCGCGGGGGTCGTGGAATGAGGGCCGCGGGCGAGGAGCGGACGACGGACATGGTGTGGTCGGGCAGCTGGGTGACGGAACGACTGGGCGTCGAACTGATCGGTGACGGGAGGCCCGACGGCGACCGGGAACTGCGGGAACTGCTGGGCCTCGCCCTGCGCCGCAACCCCAAGCGGGCCCATCTGCTCGTGTCGAACGTGCTCGGCAAGCACGTGCCGCAGAAGCCCTCCGTGGTGTACGGCGCCGGATTCGAGCTGGGCCGACGGGTGCGCGCACTTCTCGGCGAGGCCGAGGCGCGCCGGGCCGTCGTGCTCGGTTACGCGGAGACGGCCACCGGCCTCGGGCACGCGGTCGCGGACGGGCTGGGCGTGGCTCCGTACCTCCACTCGACGCGCCGACCGGTCGACGGAGTGGCGCGGGCGGGCGGCTTCGAGGAGTCGCACTCGCACGCCACCTCGCATCTGCTGCTCCCGGAGGACCCCGCCCTGCTGGCGGGCGGCCGGGGCGACGGCGAGGCACCGGGTGCGGTCGCCGATGCGCCGGACGCGGTCGCGGAGCAGTCGAGTGCGGTCGCCGATGCGCCGCTGGTGCTGGTGGACGACGAGTTCTCCACCGGCAACACCGTGCTCAACACCATCCGCGCCCTGCACGAGCGGTACCCGCGCGGACGGTACGTCGTCGTGGCCCTGGTGGACATGCGCTCACCCGCCGACCGGGTACGGCTGGCCGCGTTCGCCGCGGAGATCGGCGCGCGCGTCGACCTGGTGGCGCGGTGCTCGGGCACGGTCACGCTCCCGGACGGTGTCCTGGAGAAGGGCCGTGCGCTGGTCGCCGCGCAGGAGCAGGCCGGTTCCGGCGGCCGGGAGGCGGAGTCTCCCGGCCTGGAAGCGGAATCCTCAGGTCCGGAGGCGGACTCCCTCCACCGGGACTCGGATTCTCCTGGTCCGGCGGCGGGATCCCTCGGTCCGAAGCCGGATTCTCCCGGTCCGGAGGCGGATTCTCCCGGTCCGGCGGCGGTCGTCGGGACGGAGCGCCGCACGTGCACCCGGGTCGACCTCCGGTGGCCGGCCGGTGTGCCCGACGGCGGGCGCCATGGATTCACCCCCGCCCACCGGGCCGCCCTGGAACGGGCGCTCCCGGCCATGGCCGACCGTGTCGCAGCCGCACTGGGCGGAGCCCGACGCGTATTGGTCCTGGGCTTCGAGGAGCTGATGTACGCGCCTCTCCGACTGGCCGCGGCGCTGGAGGAGCGCACGGACGCCGAGACGCGTTACTCGACGACCACGCGTTCCCCCGTCCTCGCCGTGGACGATCCGGGCTACGCGATACGCAGCCGACTGGTCTTCCCGGCCCACGACAACCCGGCCGACGGGCCCGGCGACCGGTACGCGTACAACGTCGCGGGCGCCGGGTTCGACGCCGTGGTCGTGACCGTCGACTCCGCCGCCGACACACCCGAACTCCACGCCCCCGACGGCCTGTTGGCGCGGCTCGCCGCCCACACCGACCGTGTCCTGCTCGCCGTCGTCCCGTCGTACGTCCCCTCGTACGCCCGGCCGTGCACCCCTGCGCACGCCCCCGACCCGCACGTTTTCGACCCGGGCGCCCCCGACTCGTACGTGCCCGATTCACCCGACCCGTACGTGTCCGACCCACACGTCTCCGAACGGCAGGAGCCCCCCACCGTGCTGCCCGAGCCCCTCCGCGGCCCCGCGTTCTCCTCCTACGCGCCGGACGAGGTCGGCTGGCTGCTCCAGGACCTCTCGCATGTGGAACTGGAGGCGCCGGTCGAGGAACGCGAGGAGGCGATACAGAGCGGTGGCGCGCACTACGCCGAGTCGCTGCCCGTCGAGTACCAGCCGTCCGACCAGTACCAGAGCCTGTTCAAGGCGGCGCTGGAGGTGTCGGCCGCCCGTGTCGCCCGTGCCGTCGGTACCGTCACCGAGACCGTCCTCGCCGAGCGCACCCCGCGCCCCGTCCTGGTCTCGCTCGTCAGGGCCGGCACCCCGGTCGGCATCCTCATGCGCCGCTGGGCCCGCCATCGCCACGGCCTCGACCTGCCGCACTACGCCGTCTCCATCGTGCGCGGCCGAGGCATCGACGCCAACGCCCTGCGCTGGCTGGCCGCCCACCACGACCCGGCCGACGTCGTCTTCGTCGACGGCTGGACCGGCAAGGGGGCGATCACCCGCGAACTCGCCGAGGCCCTGGCCGAGTTCGACGGAACGAAGGGGCCGGAGGAGGCCGAGGGCGTCGTGCGGGCCGGTGGCTCCGGGGGCTTCGACCCGGAGATCGCGGTCCTGGCCGACCCGGGTGGCTGCGTGCGCACCTACGGCACCCGCGAGGACTTCCTGATCCCGTCGGCCTGCCTCAACTCCACTGTTTCCGGGCTGGTCTCGCGTACGGTCCTCCGCTCCGACCTGGTCGGTCCCGACGAATTCCACGGCGCGAAGTTCTACCGGGAACTCGCGGACAGCGATGTGTCCGGCCACTTCCTCGACACCGTCACCGCGTGCTTCGACGAGGTCGCCGACGCCGTGGACGCGGAGGTCGCGGCGCTGCCGGCCGCCGACCGGACCCCCACCTGGGAGGGCTGGGCCGCGGTGGAACGCATCAGCGAGGAGCACGGCATCCATGACGTGAACCTGGTCAAGCCGGGCGTCGGCGAGACCACCCGCGTGCTACTGCGCCGGGTCCCGTGGAAGATCCTCGCCAGGCGCGGCGCGGGTGCGGACCTCGACCACATCCGGCTGCTGGCGCGGCAGCGCGGGGTGCCGATCGAGGAGGTCGACGAACTCCCGTACACCTGCGTCGGGTTGATCCACCCGAAGTACACGCGGGGCGCGACGGGCGCGAACGGCAGGGCGGTGGAGCCGAAGTGACCGCACCGGACACGTCCCGCGCCGCCACGACACTGGTCGCCAGCGATCTCGACCGCACCCTGATCTACTCCGCGGCGGCGCTCCGGCTCGCCGTGCCGGACGCCGAGGCCCCCCGCCTGCTCTGCGTGGAGGTGTACGAGCGCAAGCCCCTCTCCTACCTGACCGAGACGGCCGCGGCGCTGCTCGACGAGCTGGCCCGCACCACGGTCTTCGTCCCCACGACCACCCGTACCCGTGAGCAGTACGGGCGCGTCCGCCTCCCCGGCCCCGCACCCCGGTTCGCGATCTGTGCCAACGGCGGGCACCTTCTCGTCGACGGAGAGTCCGACCGCGACTGGCAGGCCCGGGTCTCCCGCAGGCTCGCCGCCGAGTCGGCCTCGCTCGCCGAGGTCCGCGCCCGTCTCCTGGCCGCGGCCGACCCCGCGTGGGTGCTCAAGGAACGCGTGGCCGAGGACCTCTTCGCGTATCTCGTCGTGGAACGCTCGCTGCTGCCCGACGGCTGGGTCGAAGAGCTGGGGGAGTGGGCGGGGAGCCGCGGCTGGACGGTCTCTCTCCAGGGCCGCAAGATCTACGCCGTACCTGCCCCGCTCACCAAGAGCGCCGCCATGCGCGAGGTCGCCCGGCGCACGGCTGCCACGCGCACCCTCGCGGCCGGTGACAGCCTCCTCGACGCCGATCTGCTCCTGGCCGCCGACCACGCCTGGCGTCCGGCCCACGGAGAACTCGCCGAAGCCGGCTGGAATGCCCCGCACGTCCAGGTGACGGCCGAGGACGGGGTGGCCGCGGGCGAGGCGATCCTGCGGCATCTCCTGAGGGCCTCGGGCCCGGACCTCCTCCCGGGGCCCCGTCCGGAGCGGATGCGCTGAACCGGGGCGTGCGCTGACGCCGGGCGAGCATCGAGCCGGGGCGTGCACCGGCACCCGGGCATGCTGAACCGGGCGTGCGTTCCGGGGCGTGCGCTGGTATCGGGGCGTGCGTCGGCACCGCTTGTGCGCTGCGCCGGTCGGGGGGCACGGCGCGGGGGACACGGAGATCCGGAGAGCCGGGCCCGGAGGACACACGGGCCCTGGCAAGATCCGCAGCCCGGGGAGAATCAGGCCCGGGGGAGTTCCGGGAGCCCGGAAGAGCCTCGGGGGCGGGGTCCGGGGTCCGGGAGGCCCAGGACCCGGGGGGCCGAACAGTGGGACCGAACAGGAGCGCGTGATGACCAAGGGCAACGAGACCAAGATCACGGACGAGCTGTACGCGTACATGCTGGCCCACAACCCGCCGCTCGACGCGGTGCAGCGGGAACTGGTCGAGACCACGTACGCCCGTCTGCCCGAGCAGGCGGGCATGCAGTCCGCCGAGGAGCAGGCCCCGCTGCTCGCCTTCCTCGTCCGGCTGACCGGGGCCCGGCACATCGTGGAGGTCGGCACGTTCACCGGCTTCTCCGCCCTGGCGATGGCGCGCGCACTGCCCGCCGACGGGCTGCTGATCGCCTGCGACATCTCGGAGGAGTGGACCGCCTACGGCCGTGAGGCGTGGGAGCGGGCCGGAGTCGCCGACCGCATCGACCTCCGTATCGCCCCCGCGCTCGACACGCTGCGGGCGATGCCGGCCGAGCCGCACATCGACCTCGCCTACCTGGACGCGGACAAGGGCAACTACATCGCGTACTGGGAGGAGTTGGTGCCCCGGATGCGGCCGGGTGGCCTCCTCGTCGCGGACAACGTGCTCTTCCACGGTCTGGTGACCGATCCGCGGGCAACCGGCAGTGCGGCGGCGATCCAGGCGTTCAACGATCACGTGGCCGCCGATCCCCGGATGGACAGCGTCATGCTGACCGTGTCCGACGGGCTGAGCCTCTCCCGCAGGCGCTAGGGGCCGGGGCGGACGCGGGAGAACGGGGGCCTGGGGCGGATCCGGGGCGGGGGCTGTACCACGCGCCCCCGCCCCGTCGCTGTGTCACCGCATCGCCGAAGCGCGCTCAGCCGCAGCAGCCGCCCCCGCAGCAGCCTCCGCCCCCGGCGCCCGCCGACGGGGCGGCAGGTGCTGCCGACCTGGCGGACGACCCTCCCACGGCGACGGTGGAGAGCAGCTTCACGGTGTCGGAGTGCCCGGCGGGGCAGGAGGCCGGGTCCGAGGACTGGGCCATTGGACGGCTGAGTTCGAACGTGTCTCCGCAGGAGCGGCAGCGGTACTCGTAACGAGGCATGCCCCCAGGCTATCCGGCACCCGCCGACGGCGGTCGGACTCGGCTCCGGCCCGTGACGGTGGCGGGCGCGGGTGCACGGGCAGGCGTACGGGGCACACGGAGAGGCGTGCGGAAAAGCGAGCGGAAGGGCGTGCGGGTGTGCGTCAGGGGCGGTGGACGCTTGGCATCGTCGCCGTTCTCCGGCTCTCCCGCAGCTCGCGCTCGACCTCCTCCGGGTGGCGGGCCCGCCAGTACGGGTTGTTGTGAGGGAGCCCGCCGCTGACCCGCCCGTACATCCCGAAGATCATCAGCATCAGGCCGACCACGAAGCTGAACAGCACGTTCTGGAGGTGGAAGGCGAGGAAGTTGAAGCGGGTGTCGAGCAGTGCGAGGTTGACGAAGCCGCTGAGGATGAAGGCCACGCCCAGGATCATGTTGAGCGTCGAGGCGAAGTTGCCGCCGACGACCATTCCGGCGAAGAGCAGCAGACCGACGCAGATGGACAGGACGCTGAGCGCCCCGTTCGTGTTGAGGCCCGCGACGGTGGCGCCTCCGGTGTTGAAGAAGCCGATCCTGTCCATCAGCCCGAGGATCCCGAAGGCGAGCAGCACCAGTCCCATCAGCCCGGCCCCGACCCGGTAGACGCGGTTGAGCCGGTAATCGACCGGGAGGTGCTTGTCGAACCGGGTGGTTCCCGGGCGGCGGCGTCGAGGATTCCGGCGTCCGGTGGCGTGCAGTGCGTGGGTGGCCATGTCGGCCTCCTTGGGTGCCTCCTTCAGACGTACTCCCAGGATCCGCCGAGGGTGGCGCGGGTGCACATCAGCACAGGTGTACATCAGCACGGGTGCGCATCCAGAAGGGCACGTATGCCCCCGGAGGCCACGGGGGCGCGAGGGAGGGCGCCAGGGCGTGAGGCGGCGCGCGCACCGGACCCCGTCGGACCACCGGGCCCCGGTTGAACGGAGCCCTGGGCGGACGGGAACCACGGTCGGACGGGCCGGACGGGCTGGACGGGGGAGGCGCCTCTCCGATGGTCCGGATCAGGCGCCCGCGCCGCGCTCCTCGCGGATCTCCGAGACCACCCGCGCGGCCGTGCGCCGTACCGCCTCGGTCTCGGTGAGGAAGTGCCAGTAGTCCGGGTGGTGCTCGTCGAGTCCGGCGACGGCGCGCTCCAGCCGGGCCACCGCGTCGTCCAGCGGGCGGGCGTGCCGGGGATCGGGGGTGTTGCGTCCGGCCATGGCCAGACGCTGGGCGTCCCTGATCGTGAACCTGGTCCGCTGGATCTCCTGCTGCGGATCCTTGGCCACGTCGTTCAGCCGGTTCAGCCGGTCGCCGGCCATGGACACCGCCTCGTCCGTGGCGTTCAGCAGTGCGCGTGCCGTGCTCAGGCGGGAGGTGGCGTCGGCCCACCGCTGTTCGTCCCGCGCCCGGGTGGCCTCCTTCAGCTTCTCCTCGGCCTGCCGCACGTTGCCCGCCGCCTGCTCGGGGACCGGTTGGAGGTCCTGCCAGCACGCGGCCGAGAAACGCCGCCGCAATTCGCTCAGCACCGGCTCCACCGAGGCCGCCCGGGTCGTCAGCGCCTGGGCGCGCGTACGCAGCGACACCAGCCGGTGGTCGATCTCCGCGGCCCGTGCGGGCAACCGGTCCGCGTCGGCACGTACCGCCTCGGCATCACGCATCACCCGGTCGGCGCGTTGCAGGGTCTCCTGGACACCGTGTCGCCCGGCGCCCTCGTTGAGCCTGGTCAGCTCGGGGGCGAGGGCCGCCAGCCGTGCGGCGAGGTCGTCCGCTCGCAGCGCGGACGCCCGCACCGCGTCGAGAGCGTTGCTCGCACCGAGGAGCGCCTGCCGTGCCCGCTCCACGGCCGGCGCGAGCCGGGCGAGCTGCGTCTCCGCCTTGCCCAGGAGCGGCCCGAGGCCCCGCGCGAACCGGTCCAGCTCGCCCTTGACCCGGACCAGGTCGTCCTTCGCCGCGGTCAGTTCCGTCCTGGCCCTGGCGGCGACGGCCGGCTCCAGATCGTCCCGGTCGAGATCGTGTGCGTCGACCGCGGTGATGTACCGGTGGCTGACCTCGTCGATCCGCCGACCGAGGGCGTCGAAGTCGTCGACGGCCTTGCGCGCGTCGGGCGAACTGTCGACGGCGGTGATCGTCTCGATCGAGATCCGCAGATCGCGCTGGGCCGTGTCCAGCTCGTAGAAGGCGGCGGCCGCGGCGTCCTTCGCGGCCTGCGCGTCGGCGCGCTGGTTCCCGCCGCGCCCGCCGAACCAACGCCTCGTGCCCCCGCCGGCGAACGCGGCAGGCAGGGCCGCCGCGAGCAGCGGTACCGGGAGCAGAGCCAGCGCGAGAACGTCCCTGAGCGTTCCGGGAGCCCTGCCCCCGGAACGTGCGGCGGCGGAACTCCTGGAGTTCGAACGCCGGGCGGTGGTGCCCTTGGTGGTGGTGTCACCGACGGCGGAATCCCCACCCGCTCTCGCCAGCGGCCGCGCGTGTGTCGCCGTCACATCCCTCTCCCGTGCCGTTCCGCCCTGCCCGGTACATTGTCCCACCAGGTATGGACGAACACACGGGCCGATCAGTTCGCGGTTCGAACCGTGATCCGGCCATTGTTGCTCCGAGCCTCCACCACATGAGAGCTGTCGTCGCTGCGCGGCACGTCCACCGAGGTCCTTCCGTTGTGGGCGGTGGCGCTCACCGCGTACTTCACGGAACCGCCCGGCAGCCCGATGGTGATGCTCCCGTTGTGGCTGCGGGCCTTGACGAGGTCCGGGGCGGAGGCGAAGCCGAGCCGGATCCTGCCGTTGTCGCACTGCGCCGAGACGGACGCCGCCGAGATCCCTTCCGCGTCGACGGTTCCGTTGTGGCTCTCCAACGAGAGCGGCCCGCTGGAGTCCCGGACGGTGACGGTGCCGTTGTTGTTGCGCAGCTTGAGGGGCGTGTCGAAGCCGGACGCGGTGATCTTCCCGTTGCCGCCCTCGACGGTCACCGCCACGCCACGCGGCACCTTCACCTGGTGACGCGAGGAGCAGTCGCTGATCAGGGCCCGGCACTTCACCCGGAGGGTCAGTGTGCCGTCCCGCAGCCCCCACTGCGCTTCGGGCCCGCTCCCGGCGAACACCCAGCCGTCGACGCGCCGGGTCACCTCTACCTCGCGCACATCGGCGGGCGTGAGTTCCAGCGTCGTGTTGGTGGCGTCGATGGTCAGCGCCTTTCCAGTTGCCCCTCCGAGGGCGAACGACTTGTGCTCGGCGGGCGCGTCACCGGGATCCGAGCTTCCGCAGCCACTGACGGCGAGCCCCAGGAGCAGGGCCCCACCGGACGCGATGAGAGCACGAGTGCGGACTGTCACGATGTTCCATCCCCCATGGTTACGCCGGGTGGTCCCCAACGGTGTGACCTCACCGTACGTAGGCGACCCCACCCGCCGGAATCCGGTCGGCCACCATGATCGGGGTGGGGATAACCCCCCCACCACCTGGGCCCCGGCCCCGGCCCCGGCCCCGGCCCTGGCCCCGGCCTCGGCCCCGGCCCCGGCCCCGGCCCGAAGCCTCACTTGCCGTCCCCCGCGCCGCCACTGCCGACGGGACGACCGCTCAGGCCCCGCGTCCGGTCGGCTCGGGACCGCTTGTGACCGTGGTCGATCGGCCATGTACCCTGTTGGTTCATCCACGGGTGCGTAGCTCAGGGGTAGAGCGCTGCTCTTACAAAGCAGATGTCGGCGGTTCGAAACCGTCCGCGCCCACCAGCCAGAACGCCCCCGCAGCGAGCCGCTGCGGGGGCGTTGACGGTAGTTCTTGACGGCAGTCGCTCAGTCGGACGGGCGACGACGCCGCAACAGGCGGTCCATGTGACCCATCGCCTCTCTTCGATTGTCGTCGGAGACGTGGGTGTAGATGTTCATCGTGACGGCGATCTGTGAGTGACCCAGAATCTCCATCACGACGCGCGCCGGTACACCTGCGGCGAATAGGAGTGTGGCGCATCCGTGCCGGGCGTCGTGGAGCCTGATGCGGGGGAGCCCTGCGTCCTCTGTGATGCGCTCGAACGAACGGCTGAGGTTTCTCGGCTCGATCGTGCGACCGGTGCGAGTCGTGAACACGTAATCGCTGTCATGCCACGCCTGCCCTGCCGCGAGGCGCTGTGCGGCTTGTCGTAGGCGCTGCCAACGCAATGGGGCCACGCACATGAGCGGGACGGGGATGGCACGGGTACGCCGGTTCTTCGTGGAGTCCGCATAGAGCTCCTTCTGGACCCGCTGGATCTGGTTGCGCACGGTGAGAGTGCGACGCTCCAGATCGATGTCTGACCAGCGCAGCCCCAGGACCTCTCCTCGCCGCAGTCCGAGAGCCACAGCCAGCACGAACGCCGCGTACAGCGGGTCCTTCCTCGCAGCCTCCAAGAAGGTTGTCGTCTGGTCCAGATCCCACGGCTTGAGCTCCCGAGACTGCACCCGAGGGGCAGGAACGAGCTTGACCACGTTCCGGCTGATCAGCTCCTCTCGGCATGCGGCCGTGAGCGCGCTGCGTAGGACGCGGTGCGACTCCTTGGCTGTGGCTGCCGACGCCTGTGCTGTTACTGCTGTGAGCATGCGGCGCACGTCGGCTGCACCCAGGGTCTCCAGGCGCTTGGGGCCGATGTGCGGGATCAGGTAGCGGCGGACGTGCGTCTCGTACTTGGCGTACGTCGTCTTCTTGCGGTCGTTCTTGACGAACTCGTCCAGCCAGTACGGCAACCACTCGGAGAGCTTGGCCGAGCGGGTGGGGGTGGGGACGCCTTGGCGGTCCCGCAGGACCAACTCCTGTCGCTTGGCGTCGCACTCATCCCAAGTGGACCCGTAGACGGTTTTGCGCTTGCGCGTGCCGTCGGGCTGGGGAACGTACACCCGGGCTTCGTATCGCCCGTCTTTGCGCTGCCAGATGCTGCCGGCGCCGTTCGGATTCCTCTTGCGTGCCATCAGGCAGCGTCCTCCAACTGGTGGTCGATAAAGGTTCGGAGCGCGTCAGCGGGCACCCTGCGGCATCGGCCGATCTTGATGCTCTTGAGCTGACGTGAGCGGATGAGGTCGTAGACCTTGAACCGGCTGAGGGCGAGCGCGTCCATAACTTCCGGGACAGTGAGTGCTCGGTGAGTGGTGGGCAGGGCAGAACTCACTGCGGCCTCCAGGGGCGAGTCTTTTGGGGGTGGTCCGGGCCGCGCCTGTCCGAGGTGCGGATTTCTGCGTCACCGCGTCATCTGCGTCATTCGCGGGTGCTGAGCTGCGGATTTGCGGTGACGCAGAGGCGTGGGGGTACGTCATCGGTGACGCAGGCATACGTCATCGGTGACGCGCGTGGTGACGCAGGTGACGCAGGATGACGCAGGCGAAGTTGTTCTGCGTCACCCTCGTTGCAGCAGCTCAGGGAGTGTTTCGGGCCGTCTGGTGACGCAGGTGACGCAGCGTTCCCTTTCTTAGGAAAAAAGAGAGGGGTGTCTGTTGTGGTAGTGCGTTGGAAGGCGTGAATGCGGAGTCGCGTCGCGGCGCGTTCTTTGGGCGGCGTCCGCCGAACAACAAGAGGAGCACCGCCTCCCGCGCCGGGGAGGGGTGCTCCTCTTGCTTGTGCGGCGGGCCGCGTGGCGCGGGGGCTAGAACACCTGGCGCTGTTCGTCCTGCGGGGGCTTGGGCCGGGTCATTTCGATGTAGCGGGCGAGCTTGGTGCGGCCCCAGTCGACAAGGACGCCTCGGGCGGCCAGGACGGGCTGGAGGCGCTTGAGGCGGTCGGAGAGGACCTTGCCGGTGGTGGGCCACCCCTTGGGCAGGGGACGGAAGTCCTCACCGGTGTAGAGCTGGGTGAGGCCGTGCAGCCACTCGGCGGAGGTCATCCGGACCTCCACGCCCGGGTCGATGTCGGCGGCGTGCTTGAGGACGGTCTGAGCGAGGAGGTCGCCTTCGATGACGTCGTCGTTGAGGTCGTCCAGGCTGGCGCGGTAGGCGTCCAGCGCGCCCATGCTGGCGGCGGCGTCGAGCTGCGCGCACAGGTGGGCGAAGTCGGCCATGCGCAGGTCGGTGGGGATGTCGGCCTCGGTCGCGCGGACCTTGACGGCCAGGTCGAGCACGGACCCGAGGATCACGGGCAGGTTCCTGGCGAAGTCGGCCCACAGCTCCGCCTCGGTCCGCCGCACCCGGGGGCGTTCCAGGCGGAGGGGGAGGAGGCGTTCGGCGAGGTCGGGGCGGATGACGCCGACGTCAATGCCGGTCAGCAGCATCGGCCGACGGTAGCGGGCGCGGACGACGTCGCCATCGGTGAACAGGGCGCGCTTGATGTTCTCGGCGCCGGTGACGATGCAGCACATGAGGTCGGACAGGTCCGGGCCGAGGTGGGAGAGGTTATCCAGGCCGGTGACCCATCCGGCGGCCACAGCCGTGATCAGGTTCTCCTCGTCCTTCGGGGCCCGACGGAGGTCGCCGCTCATGCCCTCGATGATCCGGACGAGCATCTTGCCAGCGGTGGACTTGCCCGCGCCCTGCGGGCCGGTGAGGAAGGGAGCGGGGACCGGCACGTCGGGGCCGAGGCAGCCGATCAGCCAGGCCAGGGCGAGACTCTCGGCGCGGGCATCGGTAAAGTTGCACAGCCGCATCAGCAGATCGATGCCCTTGCCGTCGGTGTCCTTGGCCGGAAGGGGGAGTTCGCCGGTGAGCTGGGTGCGGCGCCAGCAGACCTCGCGGGGGTCGGGGGTGAGGATGTCCCAGCCGGTGGGGTGGATGCGGACGGACTTGCCGTCGTCGCGGCCCAGGTCAAGCCACGTCGCGCCGTCGAACCCGGGGGCGACGCGAATGTGGACGGGCTGGACATCCTCGGTGAGCGCGAGTGCTTCGATCAAGTCGAGTGCCTCCTTCAAGGCGGTTCCGTTGAAGACGCCAAGCCCGTCCTTGAACAGGCCGACCATGAGTTCCTGGCGGTGGCTACCGGTCGTGCCCTGGGAGCGGATGGGGCGGGCGACGGGGTGGCCGTTGCGCTGGGCGTAGACGGCCCCGTCGATGGTGCGGAAGTACCTAAAATGGGCCTGCGCGTAGTCGGTGATGACTTCGCGGGCCGGGGTCTTCTCGTCCTCGGACATGGCTCACATCCCCAGCGCGGCGCGGGCGTTGGACCAGGCAACCGCGCAGTGCCGGGGGCCCTCGCCCTTGGCCTGAGCGGCGGCGAACAGGCGGTCCATGTGCGCCTCGGTGAGGCAGCCGCACCGGCCGTGGGCGGACAGTACGGCGAGGAACGTCCGGTACACGGTGCTGTGCACCGCGCTGCGGGCCTCGGTGATGCGCTGCTCGGCCATGGCGATGCCCCGGTCCAGGTAGGTGGGTGTGCGGTGACGGCACTCCCCGCCACCGGCCGGCACGGGCGCCGTGACGGCGTGCGATGCGGCCCGGACCGGAGACGGCTCTTTGACGACCAGCGCGCGCACGGCGTCCGGCAGGTGGGTCATGGTGCCGGTGCCGGGCCCGAGCCACCGGGCGTACTGCATACAGGACTTGATGTCGACGCTGGGCCGGACCGCGTTCGCGGACTGCATCGCACCCAGGTAGATCCAGTGCTCCCCGCGGGTGGTGGGCACGGTCCGGGTGGCGGGCAGTGCCTGGCGGGCCCAGGTGATCGCGTCGGCGTTGTCGAGGTCGACGACGGTGAGCCGGGCGCCGCCGGGGTGGTAGGCGACCGCGTGCGCCTCCCGCCACGCCTCGGCCCACGCAGCGGACCGGAGGACGGCTGGGTTGGTGGTGGCAGCGGCCCAGCCGTGACACGGCCGCGGGCACTGGCAGGAGCCCGGCGCCTTCATGTTCGGGCGCCCGCCGCACGCGTTCCCGGTGCAGTCGGGGCAGTTGCCGACCGGGCGCTTGCCCGCGCGGAGGGGCAGGACGGGCACGTCGGCTGCCGCCAGGTCGAGGGCGGACCGGCGATGGTCTCGCCGGATCGGGGTGGGTTGAGTCATGCTGGGGTCTCCAGTTCTGAGTTGTGCTGGATGAGGGCGGCCCCGGTTCATTGGCGTGAGATGGGGGCCGCCCTTGGTGCGTCGGGGTGGTCAGCAGTCGCAGTTGTCGGACTTCTGGAGGCAGTCCCAGCAGCGGGGGCAGTCGCAGCCGCACGCGCACTGGTCGTGTTCGGGGCCGGCGCCGTGGCAGTAGCAGCCGGACTCACCGCACGGCATCGACTCGGGCTCAGGGGTGTAGGGCATGGGATTCCTTCAGGGGTGTGGGTGCTGGATTCCGGCCTGTGGAGGGGTGCGGGCGGGTGGCGGGCACCCCCCTTTACCGGCCTTACCTTGCAGGTCAGGGGCCCTTACCTGCCCCATGACCGGGGTAAAGGGCCCCCTCTACTCCGCAGCCCCTCACGGAGGCTGCGGAACGGGTGGTGGAGGGGTTGTTCGGTGGGGTCCGGGTAGTGGGGGTGCCCTTTACCTGCCGGTGCTGAGGAGGATTTCGGCGGGGACGGCGGCTTCGATGTCGCGCCGCTGGTACCCGGCTCCGTTGGCTCCGCTGATCTTGACTTGCTTGCTGGTGCGCTTCACTCCGGCGGCCTCCAGCTCGGCGGCGAGCTGTTCGGCGTTGAAGTCGCCGTAGACGTCTTCGTCGAGGTTGACGAGTCCGTTGATCAGGTCGGTGGTGAACATGCGCGGGCTGTGCCGCATCACCTCCAGCGCGTCGGACACGATCGCGGGCACGGTGATCCCGGCGGCGTCGGCGGCGGCGGTGACGTCGCCGGCGGCTTCCCCGGTGAGCTGTCCGGCCGCCTCGCGCAGGGTGCGGCCCTTGCGGCACAGGGCGGCGAAGCTTGGCCCGTCGAGGTAGTCCGCCCGCACGGTCACGTACGAGGCCGGACCGGTGACGAGGACGCCGACGCCCTTGTGCTCCTCGGACAGGACGGAGGCGTCGGCGCCCTGGGCGGCCTTTCCCTTGCCGAGCACCATGTCACTGCTGGCCCGGTCGACGACCTGGGTCGAGTAGCGGATGGTGATGATCTCCCGCAGCTTCGTCGGAACGCTGTCGGCGTCGGGCCGCTGACTCGCGAAGTTGCTGATGAACCCGGCGGCCGGGCCGCGGCGGGCGATGCGGCACAGGTCGTTGATGACCTGCTCGCGATCCTCCTTCTCCATCGCGGTGAAGTACTCCTGCAACTCGTCGATGGTGACGAAGATGACCGGCAGGTTGTACTTGGCGACGATGTCCGGGGTCAGCTTGCCCTCGGGGCAGACCGACGTAGGCAGATCCCGCAGCAGGGCGAACCGGCGCTCCATCTCGGTGAGGAGTTCGGCGAGCATGGCCTTGAGGGCTTCGATCGCGTCGTCCTCGGCGCCCATGACCAGGCGGTGTGCGACGGCCTTCATGGGCATCCAGTCCGCGCCGCCCTTGCCGTCGGCGACGTAGTGCCGCACGTACGCGTCGAGGAGCCCGGCGGCGGTGAGCAGTCGCTGGGAGAACGTCTTGCCGCGGCGCGGGAGTCCGCCGAAGAACATCGACTGCCACATGACGGGGATGTTCACGCGGACGCCGCGGGCGTCCTGGCCGAACGGGACCGGCTCCCAGATGGAGAACCGCTCTGCCGTCTCGAAGGGGGACGGGTTCGGCGTGCCGAGGTAGGGGTCATCGTCCGCGACCCACATCGAGACGCGGCCGGCGTTGCCGCCCTTGGCGGCGCGGACGCGGGACATGATGACCTGGATCTCGTCCACCCCGAGTTCCTGGGCGATGACCTCACGCTTGGCCAGGACGTCGGAGGCGGTTTTGCCGCCGCCCCGGGGGAGGTCGAAGATCACGGCCCAGCCGCGGCCGTCACGGACCGGGCCCATCGAGCAGGAAACGCGCGGTCCTTCCTCGTCGCCCTTGCCGCTCTTGAGGAGACCGGCGGCGCGGAGCGCGTCGTTGAGCTGCTGGGCGGACATGTCGATCCGCAGGGGCGGGACGGCCTGGTCCAAGAGGCGGGTTTCCTTGCCCCGGCCCAGGTAGGCGAGCGGGGTGACGACGGCGGTGGCCATTCCGGCCTGGACCGCGGGGTCGACCAGCATGAAGCCGATCGCGGCCGAGGCCACCCCGACGGCGGCGGCCCCGAACCGCCAACGGCGGGTGCGGGTCCGTTCCGCGTGGGCCATCTGCAACCGGGTCGCCAGCTCGACGTCTTCCGGCCGGGTCTTGACCTGGGCGCGCAGGGCCTTGACCGCCGCACTGTGGTCCTGGGCGGACAGGGTCGGCCACAGGCCGACAGTGGCACGGAAGAAACCACGGGCCGCCAGCAGCACGGTCTTCACCAGGTACTTCGGGGTCCGCAGACCGTGGTAGCGGGCGTGCCACCACGACAGCCGGACCAGGGCGGCGGCGTTCGCCTTCACGGACGCCGCGGACCGGGCCCACACCGGCAGGACCGGCACGTCGGGGACGGTCAGCCAGTCCGCGAGCGGGTTGTCCGCCCGGTCCACCGCCTCCACCTTGTGCTCGGCCGGGGCGGTCGCGGTGTCCGGGGTGTTCTTGACCAGCGACACCGGCGTGGCGGTGGACGGCTGGGCGGGGCGGTGGTCGTCGAGGTGGTGCAGGGTGCCCATGTCGGCCCCCACGGCGAGTTCGGTCATCGGGTGTACTCCTGCCTGGATCGGGTGGGTTAGCGGGTGATGGGCTGCCGCCAGGCGTAGGGCGGGAGGGCGGCGGCAGCCGTGTGGGTGCGGATGGCCGCGTCGCCGTCGGCGGGGGTCAGGGGGTAGACGCGGGCGCCGGTGAGGCTGGCGAGCATGCGCGCGGCGTGGTGCTCGCACCCGTCCACCCCTGCCCCGGTCCGGTCGACGACCGTGACGGCGACCGGTCCGGGGCAGGCGCTCGGGTCGGACGGGTGCGCGGCGGGGCACCGGCCCTCGCTGGTCTCCGCCTCAACCTGGCGGGCGTACCCGGCGGCGATCTGCTGCCGCCACGCGGCCGTCACGATCGCTCCGTGGTCGAAAGCCAGCTGCGGAAGGGCGTCCAGCGGTACCCATCGCGCGTCGACGGCATCGTCCCCGGCCTGGGCAGTCGTGTCGTCCGGGACGACGATCGCGTAGGCGGCGGTGATGTACCGGCCCCGGGGGTCACGGTCCGGCTCGTCCCACACGCCGACCTGCACCAGGCCGTCCGCGTCGACGCGCACCCCGGTCTCCTCCAGCAGCTCACGAGCCGCGGCGGCACGGGAGGTCTCACCGGGGTCGACGTGCCCGCCCGGGAGAGCGAGCATCCCGGCGTGCGGGTCCCAACCCCGCTCGATCAGCAGCACGTCGCGCCCCCGGATGCACACGACGTCGGCGGTGTAGCGGATGGTCTCGACGGTCTCGGTCATGATGAACGTGCCTCTCCGTTGTCTGGGTTGAGGTGAGGGGCGGCCGGTTTCCTTGGCCGGGTCCGGCCGCCCCGACGACACGGGCGCGGGGGTGGTGTCTTCAGCTCTCCGCACGGGCCACGGCCCGCTCGGCGCGGCGCAAGTGGTCCTCGGCGGTCTTGCGGGCCTGGCGGGCGGCGGCCCGGTCCTCACGGGTGGCGGTCCGCTCGGTGGCCTTGGCGTTCGCGACGGCCTGACGGGCGTCGGCCTGGACCTTCAGCAGCGCGGCGAACTCCTGGGCGCCACGCTCGGCGGCCCGCTGGTCGATCCGCTCGATCGCCTTCTCGACCTTCGGGTCGACGCAGTCCGCGAGGGCCTGCCGGAAGCCCTTGCGGAACAGGCGGGCACGCTCGCGCTTCTCGGCTCGGGTGTAGCTCTCCACGGTGTCCTCCTCGGGCGGGCCGGACTGTCCGGCTCCCCGCCCGCCCCGGGGTGACCGGGGCGGACAGGGAACCGTCAGGCGAGCCGCAGTTCGTGGGTGTGGCACAGCACGGGAGCGATCAGCCAACTGATCCGGTCCACCGTCCATCGCCCCTCGGTCAGCGGACCGGGCGGGATCTCGTCGACGATGCGGCCGGTCCTGCCGATCGCACGCGGGTCGTCGTCACACGCGACGATCAGCACCTTGTCGCCTGCCTTGAACATGCGGGATTCCTTCCGGTCAGCGGCGCGTCTTGGTGAGGGACTTGGCGGCGGCCTGGCCGTCCGTGCCGCCGACCGACTTCACGACGGTCACGACGCCCCAGGCCAGGGCCACGGCCAGGAACGCCAGCAACGCGAGGTTGGCGGCGATGGCGGTCAGGGCGCCGACGAGGAGCGGGCCGAAGTACACGCCCGCGGCTACCGCGCCGGCCCCGACTCCGGACCCGAGCGCGACGCGCTGAACGGTGCGGTCGGGCGGGGCGTGGTGGATGTGCTGCACGATCTGCTGCGGCGGCACCTGCGGGGCGGGCAGGTGGTCGGTGTAGGTGTAGGTGCCGTCCGGGAGCTGCACCACCCGGACCGGCTCGGGGATGGGGAGGTTGTTCACGGCTGCTTCCTTTCGGCCCGGACGCGGTTGGTCCAGGCGTCCTGACGGGCGATGAACTCGGAGTGGACCGGCTCGCCTACGTCACAGGGCTGGTCGTCCTGGCAGGCGGTGCAGGCTCCGAGGTGCGTCGTGGACGCCTCGAACGCCTGCATGTAGGCGATGAACTCGTTGTCACGGTCGCGGGACAAAGGTCTCCTCGGATGCGGGCAGGGATGAGCCGCCGACGGCGGGAAGCGGCGTCGGCGCGGGCTGTGCTGGTGAGTGCCCCGGGCCGGATTCGATCCGGCGCCCTCACGGCGTGTTCCGGGGCTGTAGGAGTCAGGCGGCCTCGGGCAGCCGGGTTTCGGGCTCCTGGCGGGCAGCCAACTGCCGTAGTGCGGCCACTGCTTGCTGCGGGACGACGCCGTTGCCCAGGGCTTTGAGCTGTGCGGTTCGGGACAGGTCGGGGACGGCGGTGACGTGGCCGGTGGGCAGACCCATGAGCCATTCGACGAAGACTGGGTTCAGGCGTCCCAGATCGTTAGTTGGGCTCGGTGCGGGGCGTCCGAGGACGTGCTCCCACCGGGCGATCGCCGGGCCGTACCCGCCCCAATTCGGTGCGCCGCCAAGGGCAACGTCAGATCGCCCTTGCTCCCACGCTGGTTCGGCCCGCCCTTCTCCCCGTCCGTCGCCCGCGGCGTGGCCAGAAGCGACGGAGCAAGGGAGTTCAGCGATGGCCGTACCGCTGCGCCGGGGCTGTCCGACTGGTTGTTCCCGTACGGCGTCGCTGTCGGCGTCGGCAGGAGCCGTGCGGCATCCGTCAGCGTCTTGCCGTACCCCTGGCCGTACGGCGTCCCGTCCGGCCTGAAGTTCGCCGTGTCCCGTGCGTCCGCCACGACCGGTGTCGGCAGGAGTTCGCAGACCTCGGCCGCCAGGCACTTGCCGTGCGTCCCCGCGATCTGTGACGGAGTCCGCTTCGTTTGTCGGTTCTCGTTCTCCGACGCCCGCGGCGTGGGCAGGAGCGAGATGACGTGCCTCAGGTTCATTCCGCCATCCGCCGCATGCCCTGGACCTGTTGCTTCGGACACTGTCGGTGTCGGCAGTAGCGACACCACGGACGGCAGGCCATCCGGGTAGCCCTTCCCTTTTCCGTCCCGAGCTCGCGGCGTCGGTAGACCAGGCAAGGACGATGAGCCGATTGCGTTGGTGGGCAGCGCCGACCTCCGACGCACGTACAAGGCGCCACTCCGCATCGAACCCGAGGCGGGCAAGGTCGGCGAGGACGTCGGCAAACCCAAGTCGAAGGTGGTTTGCGACGTTCTCAAAGATTGCGAGTCGGGGTCGTAGAACCCCAAGGGCACGGGCAATGTGGGGCCAGATGTGTCGTTCATCATCCGTTCCTTTCAGGTGGCCAGCGAGGCTGAACGGCTGGCAGGGGTAGCCGCCGCAGAAGATGTCCACCGGTTCGACGGCGGACCAGTCGGTGGTGGTGATGTCGCCGAGGTTCGGGACGTCCGGCCAGTGGTGGGCGAGGATGCGGTTCGCGCCGGGGTCGATGTCGGAGACCCATGCGGTGGTCCCGCCGAAGACGGCTTCGACGGCCATGTCCAAGCCTCGGTAGCCGCTGCAGACCGACCCGATGCGCAGGTTGCTCACGCGGACTCCTCCGAGGGGACGAGGGCGAGTTGGCCGGGTGAGGGCCGCGGGCCCCTGTCGGTCTCCAGGCGCTTGAACACCCTCTTCACGTACGAGGTGCTGCGGGTGGCCTGGCGGGCGGTTTCCGGAACCGGGGTGCCCGTCATCCAGCAGGCACGGATCACGGACGCTGCCGCGTCGGTCGGCAACCTCCCGCCCTTGTCATCGGGCACCCCCTCATCGGTGTCCAGCGGGGGGACCACCAGGGGCCACACCTGCCGGTCACCGCAGATGACCAGCGTGGATACCGCTTCGGGGGCAGGAGACGGGACCTCGGCCGGGGCCGGGGGCTCGGTCACCTCCGGAGCGGCATCCGGGGCACCCTCGGCAGGGTGCGACACCAGGGCGGGCACCGGCACCGGGGTGCCCCGCCACCGGCCCCCCCACCACGCTCCCGCCCGGGACCGCCCCGCGGACGGGTGCCGGGCCTGCGCGAGAGCGGCGTTCGACCGGGCCGCGCGCCGGTGAAGCGCGGGGGTCATGCCAGGGGTGGCCGTGCCCGTCTCGATCTCCCACGCGCGGGTGAACGCGTCCTCGAACGACACCTCGCCGAACGGCGCGGCGGACACCAGCCGGTCAGCCAGCCGGGCAACCGAGCGGTGCTGGCGGCGGCGCGTGCGCTCGTGCTTGCGCCGCGCCCTGTCCTCGGCGTCACCGGAGGCCGCCGAGAGGGTGGTCACCCACTGCCGGATCTCGAACAGGACCGGGCCGAGCAGGGTCACCGCCGCTAGCCCGACGCCTGCGGCCCGCGCGTTCGCCTCGGACAGGCCCGGAAGGTGCGTGCCGTAGTCGTAGTTGACGGACGCGGCGAACCCGGCCGCGGCGACCACGAGGGCCCGCAGGAACCAGCGCACCCAGCCCGGCAGATGACGTTCGTCGGCGTAGGCGACACCGGCCGCCATCACCCACGCCGCTCCCTCGATCGCCAACGGGAGCGGGAGCAGCATCGGGGAGATGCTGACGAAGTGCAGTACCTGCGCGGGCAGGGATCCCAGCGCGGACGCGGTGACCAGGGCGAGGGTGCCCTTGCGGTACACGTTGCCCGCGGTCAGTGCCGCGCCGCGGGCCGCTCGCCGCGCGGCCCGGTCCTGCCTGGCCCGGTCCTTCTCAGCCCGCTTCTCAGCGCGGAGCCGTGCCGCACGCTCGTCTGCCGCTTTCTCCCGCTCGATACGGCGGTTGTCGGCGGCGGTCAGGTCGATACGGCGCTGCTCGGCATCGGCGGCCCGGGCCGCGCGCATCTCCTCGGCGTAGGTACTCATCCCGTCGCCTCTTCCTCGCGGAGCACGAACGGGGCGTAGTCGATGGGCTCCCTCTCGGTGCGGCGCCGAACCTCCGCCGCGCTATCCGCGACAGCCCCCGGGTAGTGCGGGGAGCGGGCCAGCACGTCGAGCACGACGCGCACGTCCAGAGCACGCAGCTCAAGGAGACGGTGGTGAGCACGCTCGTCCGCCGCGTCGATCGTCGGCAGGGGCAGATCCAGGGCGGCGACGACAGCGGCCAGCAGATCCCTGACCGCCTCATCCAGACCGGTGTTACTCATGACGTCCCTCCGCACGGGTGAGGAGGAGGTGCACGGCGACCACACCGGCCGCAGCCAGGGCCCCGGCGTAGTGGACGTCCTGACGGCCGATGACCAGGCCCAGGACCTCTACGGCGATGCAGACCAGGGCCAGGAACCAGAAAGCGATCAGGTTCATGCGGCACCGCCCATCAGCGGCTCGGCGCGGTTGGTCAGGTCCCGACGGGCCGCCATGACCCGGTTCCGGGCCCGGCGGATGCGGCGCTCGTCCAGCTCGGACGGAGCCCGGTCCAGCAACGCGATCTGCACGTCCAGCAACTCGACCTCCGCCGAGATGAGCGGCATCTCCCGCTCGATCGCAGCCAGATCAGCAGCCGACGGCCCGCCGCCGGGCGGAGGGACCGTAACAGCGGCCTGAAGTGTGACGATGTGCTTCATTGGGTGTGTTCCTTCCAGAGAGGAACGGCCCGAAGAGCAGCCCCGGTGTTCCAGCACCGGGGCTGCGGCCGTTATGGGGTGTGTGGGGTGCGGGTCCGGCGCTGCAACACCGGACCCGCCGTGCGGTACCTGTCCACAGCAATGGAGTCGTCCGGGAGTCCGGCTCCCCTCGGCCCCGCCCGTACAGCCACGAGAGGGCTGGACGGGCAGGGGAGGCAACCGGCCGCAGCAGTGAGCCGCGGAGAGGTCGTGCCCGGGGGTCAGTCCTCGTCAGACCCGGTCGTGTAGGTGCGGCCCTTGGCGTCGGTCCAGGACTGGCCGCCGCTGAGGGTGACCGTCTCGGCCCGCTCCTGGACGTCGTCGGGCAGGGGAGCGCGGTGGGTGGTGCCGGTCGTCTTGTCCTGGACGAATCCGAAGATCTTCATGGGGTTCCTTCCAGCGGTGGAGTGGGTTAGACGGTTGCGATCAGGAGCGCGGCGACACCGAGCCACAGCAGATGCCAGGACTGGTCAATTGACTGCACCAACTTGGTGATCGAATCGACTTGGCGATGGGGGCTGTCGAAGATCGCGGCGTGATGCGACATGAGACCTCCAGGGTTCATAGGGACGTAATGGATGGGCGTGTACGGCTGCCCCAGATCGGGGTGGTGGTCGCCGGGGAGAGAGATTCGCTTCCGTGGGTGGTGATCGACGGGGCTGACCGGCCGATCCCATCGGTCAGCAGCTATCTGCTGGACCGGATGCTGGGCGACGTCAGCCCGCTGACCTGCCGGNGCGGGGCGGACGACGAGAACCGGAAGCGGCCGGAGCTCGCGGCGGGCAGCCCGCAGAGTTCGAGTGCCAGGCCGATGGTCGGCCTTCGTCGGGTGAGGTCGTCGTTGAGGTAGCCGTAGAGCCGCTCGAACCGGGCGTCGATGTCCGGTTGGTGATCGAATCGACTTGGCGATGGGGGCTGTCGAAGATCGCGGCGTGATGCGACATGAGACCTCCAGGGTTCATAGGGACGTAATGGATGGGCGTGTACGGCTGCCCCAGATCGGGGTGGTGGTCGCCGGGGAGAGAGATTCGCTTCCGTGGGTGGTGATCGACGGGGCTGACCGGCCGATCCCATCGGTCAGCAGCTATCTGCTGGACCGGATGCTGGGCGACGTCAGCCCGCTGACCTGCCGGAGCTACGCGTACGATCTGCTTCGCTGGTTTCGCGTGCTGTGGGCCGTGGACACCGGGTGGGAGCAAGCCACCGAGTCGGAGGCCGCGGTTCTGGTGGGCTGGCTCAGGTCTGCGGGCAATCCGCAGCGCCAGCGGCGTCAAGGCCAGTACGCGGCGGGGACGGTGAACCCGAAGACCGGCAAACAGACGCTCCGCTCGGGCTACGCACCGGCGACGATCGCGCACAACCTGTCGGTGATCCACGGCTTCTACGCCTTCCACCTGCACTACGGCCGCGGGCCCGCGATCAATCCGGTCCCGGAGAACCGAGCCCGCCGGGCCTCGCTCGCCCACCGGGCACCGGACGAGATCCGGGGCCAGTTCCGCCGTGGCCGGCTCCGGCCGAAAGTTCCGGTCCGTAGGCCGAAGGCGATCCCTGACCAGCAGTGGAACGACCTCTTCAGCCAGATGCGATGCGCCCGGGACCGCGCTCTGCTCGCCTGCTACGTCACCTCCGGCGCCCGCGCTTCGGAACTGCTGGGCGTCCAGCTCGGCGACATCGACTGGACCAAGGGACAGCTCTGGGTGATCTCCAAAGGCACCCGGGAACGGCAGCCAGTTCCGGTCTCCCCGGAGGCCCTGGCCTACCTCGCCGTCTACCTGGAGGAAGGCGGCCTGCCGGATGCGGGCGGTGTGATCTGGCGGACCCGACGAGGTGAGTCCAGGCCGCTGACCTACTGGGCGGCCCGGCGGATCATCCAGCGGGCAGACGAGAAACTCGGGCTGAACTGGACCCTCCACGATCTGCGGCACACTGCCGCGACGCGGATGGCCAGGGACCCGAAGCTGACGCTGGTGGAAGTGCAGTCGATCCTGCGACATGCGCATATCACCACCACCGCCCTCTACACGACGGTCGGCCTGGACGACCTGATCGACAAGCTCGCCGAGCACTACAGCCGCCCGCCGCAGCCCACCGCCTGGACGCAGAAGTACGCCTCCGATGACGTCGAGGCGGTGTTCGGTGCCGGGAAGTAAGGTCGGCAACAGCTTCCGCATCAAGGGCCCGACGACCAACCGGGTCCACCGGCACACCGCCGAGACGGCGCCCGAGGAACGGATCGTCCTCGCGCCCACGGCGATCCTCCCGGCGCCACCGCCCATCCCGGCCCGCCCGCCGCAGCCGCTCGGAGACCTGTCCCGTGCCTCGGCCCAGGACGTCGTCGACGCCATCTGCCGCCACTTCGAGCGAGACGTCGGCCCCTCGCGGGTCAGTGACTTCCGCCGCGGGGTCGGACACCTCCTCGCCCACCTGGACACCTTCCCCGGCCAGACCTGGCAGGAGCGATGGGAGGCAGCAGGCTTCAACGAGCGGGACCGCCCGGCCACCGTGATCGCCGAAGGCCGGTCGAACTCGTTCAGGCAGATCGTCCTTGCCGGGGTCGCCCTGCTCTTCGCCGCGCGAGTCGTCCGGCCGAGCCTGTTCGGCCTGAAGTCCTACAAGTTCCCCCGCTACGCGATCTGGTTCCGCAGCCTGGCCGCGGACCCGAAGCTGGAAGAGTTCGCCCGTCGCACCGAGGCCGTTCCCGTCTCGGTGCCCCGCCAGGCCAAGGCCCGGCTCGACGTCGTCTCCGCGCTGACCGTGTTCGGGATCGAGTTCCGCGACCTGACGGCCGAGGCCCTGCTGCACTACGCCGTCGAATGCCGCACCCACGGCCTGGCCGGCGAGGACATCCGGTCGGGGTCCTTCTCCGGGACGCTGGCCTGGCCGATCCTGCACGACATGGGCCACTTCCCCGAGTCCGTTCCCCGCACCCTGCGCGGGGCGGTCACCCGCGGACAGCAGACGACCGAGGAACTCGTGGACCGCCTCCGCCTGCGCAACCAGGCCGTCCGGGACCTCCTGGTCGACTACCTCCACCGCCGATGCGTCGGACAGGACTACTCCACCCGCCGGAACGTCATTCACAACCTGGCGAAGCTGTGGTGGAAGCAGATCGAGGAGATCAACCCAGACCAGACGGACCTGCACCTCTCGGAGGAGACCTTCCAGCAGTGGAAGGAATGGCTGATGGTGCTGCCCAACGGCAAGCCCCGCCTGGCCGTCGATGCCCCCCTGCTGGCCGTCCGAGCCCTCTATCTGGACCTTCACACCTGGGCGGTCGCCGAGCCGGAACGCTGGGCGGTCTGGGTGGCGCCGAACCCGGTCCGGGATTCTGACCTGCGCTGGTTCCACCTGCGCAGACGCAAGATCCAGGAACGGACCGCCGGCCGGACCCGGGCCCGCCAGCCGCTGCTGCCGATCCTGTCCCAGCACGTCAACGACACCTGGCACCGGCTGCGGGACATGATGACGACCGCGAAGAACGTCCCGGAGGGCGAGGAGTTCACCTTCGAGGGCACGACCTGGCTGCGGGTCTCCACCCAGGAGAAGCACGCCCGCCCCCCGGTCCGGGCCGTCAACCGCACAACCGGCGAACTGATGAGGATCTCCGTCCTGGAGAACCTCGCGTTCTGGCAGTGGGCGATCATCGAGACCCTGCGGCTGGCCGGCCTGAGAGCCGAGGAACTGGTCGAGCTGACCCACCTGAGCATCCGGCAATACCAGCGGCCCAGCGGCGAGGTCGTGGCCCTGCTGGTCGTCAGCCCCTCCAAGAGCGACCGCGAACGCGTCATCCCGATGTCGGCCGAGCTGTTCCACGTCCTGGCCCAGGTCATCCGCCGCCACCGCGACGAGAACGGCACCGTCCCGGTCTGCCAGCGCTACGACCTGCACGAATGCGTCTGGAGCGAGAAGATGCCGTTCCTGTTCCAGACCCTTCACAGCGGCACTCAGCGCGGCATGTCGACCACCAGCGTCTGGCGCATGATCCGCCGGGCCACCGAGGAACTCGCGTCCACCACTCACCCGGAGTTCGCGGACATCAAGTTCTCGCCCCAGGACTTCCGCAGACTGTTCGCGACCGAGCTGGTCAACAACGGGCTTCCCATTCATATCGGCGCCGCACTCCTCGGTCACCTGAACATCCAGACCACCCGCGGCTACGTCGCGGTCTTCGAAGAAGACGTGATCAGCCACTACCAGCAGTTCCTTGCCCAGCGCCGGGCCGAGCGGCCCGCAGACGAATACCGCGAGCCCACCCCCACCGAGTGGGACGACTTCCAGGACCACTTCGACAAGCGGCGCGTCGAGCTGGGCTCCTGCGGTCGGCCCTACGGCACCCCTTGCGCTCACGAACACGCGTGCGTCCGCTGCCCGATGCTGAGCATCAACCCGAAGATGCTGCCCCGGCTCGATGAGCTGGAGGAGGACCTCGTCACTCGCCGCCGTCGAGCGATCGACGAGGACTGGCGGGGTGAGGTCGAGGGACTCGACCTCACCCTCACCTTCCTGCGAAGCAAGCGGGACCAGGCCCGACGCATCCAGCGGACCAGCCCCGTCTCGCTCGGCATTCCTGTGGTTCCTCATCAGAATCCACAGGTCACAGACGGGTGATCAGCAGCGCGGACACCAGAAGCGCACTCTGATGCAGGGCCTGATCGGTCAAGTACATCCCGTTCATCCCGGCCGCCCTCAGCTCCGCGAAGTCCGGCGAGCCGGTGTGCTGCAACAACCAGCGCACCGGCCACCGCCGGTCGAAGAACGCGTGCGTCACCGCCGAGACGATCAGCCCGGCCACCAGCCCAGTCCAGGACAGGGACAGCGGGAGGGCCAGCCACGCCAGCGCAACCAGTACCGCCATGACCAGGTGGTACTGGGCAACGTGCGCCAGGCAGGAGCCCCAGCCTCGTCGCGGGCTCACTCCGTCGGCAACCTCAGCCGCTGACGGGGCTCCCTTGTTCGCGGCCTGGTGGTCGCTCTGCCCGAACACGTGATCCGCCAGATTGTGGCCAACCGAAAGCACCGCCCACACCACACCGAACGTCGCCAGAATCGCGACCTGCTCGACCGGCATCACCGAGCACCCCCGGCAACCGCAGCGCGGCCAGGTGACCGGGGCGGGCGGCGACCGCGTCGAGAAAGGGGTCCCAGTCCGGCTCGGTCAGCACCCGCAGGGGCAGTTCGGTGCGGTAGGGG
>NZ_LIXJ01000014.1 GCF_001905795.1 Streptomyces sp. CB01580 | reverse complement strand
TGCGGGGCTTTCTCGCGTTCAGAGCGTCTAGTCTCGGACCATGCGCTACGAACTGGTCATCTTCGACAACGACGGGGTGCTCGTGGACAGCGAGCCGATCTCCAACACGATCCTGGCCGAGTACCTCACCGAACTCGGCCACCCCACCTCGTACCAGGAAAGCCTCCGGGACTACATGGGGGCCGCCGTGCACCGCGTGCACGATCTCGTCGAGGAAAGAACGGGCGGGAAGCTGCCCGACGACTTCGACGAGACGTTTCACTCGCGCGTTTTCGCGGCGTTCCGCCAGGAGTTGGTGCCGGTGCCGGGCGTCGAGGACGTGCTGGCGGGGCTCGTCGCCGACGGGGTGGCCTACTGCGTGGCGTCGTCCGGGAGCCATGAGCGGATCCGGGTCGGGCACCTCAAGACCGGGCTGGACCAGTGGTTCGAAGAAGAATGGATCTTCAGCGTGGACGACGTCGGGCGCGGCAAGCCGGCGCCGGACCTGTTCCTGTATGCCGCAGAACGGATGGGCGTCGCCCCCGAGCGGTGCGTCGTCATCGAGGACAGCCCGCTCGGTGTGCAGGCGGCGAAGGCCGCGGGGATGGACGTGTACGGGTTCACGTCGATGATGCCGGCGGACCGGCTCACCGGGGTGACGGGCCTCTTCTCCGACATGAGCCAACTGCGGGAAATGCTCGCGTGATCTCTCTACCCACGGGTAGAAACTGGCCCTACGCTCGCCGCCATGACTGTGGCCATGACAGATGCGCGCCTGCGGAACGGCAGGGCCTCCCTCACGCTGAGCTTCTTCGCGCAGGGAGTGACGTTCGCTCTGCTCGTGACACGGATACCCGCGATCCAGGACCGGTACGGGATATCCGATGGACTGCTGCCGGCGTTTCTGGCCGCGGTGCCGATTCTCGCCGGTGTGGGCAGCGTGATCACCGAGAAGGTGGTCGCGCGGGTGCGGCCGGGCGTCGTACTCAGGTGGGCGCAGCCCGTGGTGATGCTCGCGCTGGTCGCCGCCGGAGCCGGTGACGCGCTGTGGGAAGCGGCGCTCGCGCTCGGGGCGTTCGGGCTCGCCGTCGGGGCGCTCGACGCCTCCATGAACATGATCGGGGTGAGCCTTCAGCGGGCGTACAGGCGTTCCATCATGCTCGGGTTCCACGCCGCGTACAGCCTGGGCGGGATCGCCGGGGCGTCGATGGCGTGGGCCGGGGCGCACTGGGACCTCTCGCTGCTGATGTCGTACCTCCCGGCCGTCGTCGTGCTGCTGCCCGCCGCGTTCGTCGGCAGCCGGTGGTATGCCGAGGGCAGGGCGGCGGCCGAGGGACCGGGGGAGGAAGGGGCCAAGGACACTGCCTCGGTCTCCTTCAAGCTGCTGATGCCGCTCTGTCTCGTCATGAGCTTCGCGTACATCGGGGACTCGACGGTCTCCAACTGGAGCGCGAAGTACCTCCATGACGTGCTGGGGAGTTCGGAGCAGCTGTCGACCGTCCCGTACAACGTCTACATGGTGACGACGCTGCTGGGGAGGACCGTCGGGGACTTCGGGGTGCGGCGGTTCGGGGCCGTGGCCGTGGTGCGGTTCGGGAGCGTGCTGGCGGCCGCCGGGTTCGCCGTGGTCTCGGCTGCCGGCGGGGCGTGGGTCGGGATGCTCGGGTTCACGATGCTGGGGTTCGGGCTGTGCGTGGTCATGCCGCAGACGTTCGTCGCCGCCGGGCGGATGTTCCCCGGCGCGAGCGACACGGCCATCGCTCGGCTCAACGTCTTCAACTATGTGGGCTTCCTGATCGGTTCGCCGCTCGTGGGGGTGCTGGGGGACGCGTGGAGCTACCGCGGGGCGATGCTGGTGCCGATGGTGCTGGTGCTCGCGACGCTCGCGTACGCCAAGTCGTTCGACGCGCCGCCCGCCCGATACGGTGGCGGGCATGAGCGGCCGCACACAGCTGATGTGGGATGACGCAGTCACGGGATACGACTTCGGGGAAGGCCACCCGATGGACCCCGTGCGACTCGCCCTGACGATGGGGCTGGTGCGGGCGTTGGGACTCGACCGCGCCGTGGACGTGGTGGCGGGCAGGCCCGCCGGGGACTCGACCCTGCGCCTGGTGCACCGTGAGGACTACGTGGCGGCCGTGCGCGCGGCCTCCGCCGATCCGGAGCGGGCCGATCAGCGCTATGGACTCGGGACGGTCGACGACCCCGCGTTCCGGGGGATGCACGAGGCGTCGGCGCTGATCGCCGGGCAGTCGGTGGCCGCGGCCGAGGCGGTGTGGCGCGGCGACACCGCGCACGCGGTGAACTTCACCGGCGGGCTGCACCACGCCATGCCGGGCGGTGCGGCCGGGTTCTGCGTCTACAACGACGCGGCGCTCGCCATCGCGCGGATGCTGGAACTGGGCGCCGAGCGGATCGCGTACGTCGACGTCGACGTGCACCACGGCGACGGGGTGCAGGCGGCGTTCGGGGAGGATCCGAGGGTCCTGACCGTGTCGCTGCACGAGCACCCCCGCACCCTCTTCCCTCAGACCGGCTGGCCTCAGGAGACCGGCGTCGGGGCGGGCGAGGGCAGCGCGGTGAACGTGGCGCTGCCCGCCGGCACGGGCGACGCGGGGTGGCTGCGGGCGTTCCACGCGGTGGTGCCGGAACTGCTGGCGGACTTCCGGCCGCAGGTCCTGGTCACGCAGCACGGGGCCGACACGCACTTCGAGGACCCGCTCGCCCACTTCGCGGTGTCGTTGGACGCTCAGCGCGCCGTGATGACGGCCTGTCACGACCTCGCCCACGCCCATGCGGAGGGCGGGCGCTGGATCGCGCTCGGCGGTGGCGGGTACGAGGTGGTCGACGTGGTGCCGCGGTCCTGGGCGCATCTGGTGGGGATCGCCGCGCACACGCCGGTGGATCCCGAGTCGGTGATCCCGTCCTCGTGGCGGGACGAGGTCTACGCGCGGACACGGCGGTTGGGGCCCGCCCGGATGACGGACGGGCGCGCTCCGTCCTGGAAGCCGTGGGAGGAGGGGTACGACCCCGCGGACCGGCTCGACCAGGCGGTGCTGGCGACCCGGCGGGCGGCGTTCCCGCTGCGGGGGCTGCTGGCCTGAGACCCCGTCGTTCCGTGTCGTGGACACGGGAGTTCTCTCGTACGCGTCGAGGTCCGTTACGCCGACCGTGGGGCATCACCCGGCTTTTGGCCCTCCGTTCGGGTGGTTGGGGGAAGCATCGGCGGGGTGTTGAGCACCGGAGCGCTGCGTGCGCATCTGCTGAGGGCCCGGCTGGCCGGTCCCGTGGCCACGACGCGGGAGGCGAGCCTGCGGAGCTATCGGCTCTTCGCGGCCCGTGATCCGCGCATGACGCTCGGCCTCGCTCCCGAGGGGGACTGGGGCGAGCCCGAGCTTCTTCGTCTGATGGCCGACAAGTGCGGGGTCTGTGACGACCCGGCCTTCGTCTCGGGCCCCGACGTGATCGATCCCGAGCGGACCCTGGCAGGGCTGGAGGCGTTCGCCGGGCGGCTGTCGGAGGCCGCGTCGCGACGGTCGCCGGTGTTGTTCGGGACCGGGCACCCGCATCGGCTGCTCGGTTTCTACGCAGCGCTGGCAGACGCCGTGTCGGCGGCGGGATGTCCCGTCCTCACCCCTGCGCAGGGGCGATGTATCGACATAACGACCCGGTTCGGCGTACGTACGTGCCGCCTCGATTACGTACGAGGGGTCGCGATGGTGCGCGAGCCGGGCGCACGGAGTCCCGGCGACGACACCGGCGCACACACCCACTCGCCGCTGCCGGTGCGGGTCGCCCTGGAGGCGGCGGCGGTGGGCAGTGGGCGGCTTCCCGGGCTGGTCGTGGGGGACCACGGATGGGTCTGCGGAGCAGGTCAGCTGGGCATCGAGGCGATCGGGCTGGCTGACACGGACGACCCCGCGCTGTTCGTCGGGGAGGCCGAGGGGCGGGTGTCGGTCGCCGTGCCGCTCGACGACGCCGTAGGGTCCGCCTCCTACCTGCCGCTCACTCGCTATGTACTCAATCGGGCGTGTCTGTCACAGTAGGCGGCCGGTCACCTCTCCTCTTCCCCACTCGCATCACCCGCCCCTAATCTGGGGAGTGAGCGCACAACGACGAAGAGTCACCGGAGGGGAAGCCGGTGCGCGTCTCGTGCGGAAGGTACAGGTGGGTCATGGCTGCTGGCAGCGAAAGGCCTCTCAACGAGGTCAAGTTTCTGACCGTGGCGGAAGTCGCCTCGGTCATGAGGGTGTCGAAGATGACCGTGTACCGTTTGGTGCACAGCGGTCATCTGCCGGCAATCCGGGTGGGCAGGTCCTTCCGGGTTCCGGAGCAAGCGGTTCACGAGTATCTCCGCGAGTCCTTCGTGGGGGTGGAATCCGCCTGATACCGGGGCGGAGTCCACCTGATATTCGCCTCGGATTACGTCCCTCACGCGGTGGCGGGTAGGCTAGGCCGACGTAGGTCGTGTGGGCCCAGACGCCCCGCACCGATCCCCGCTGGCGTGGGGATGTTCCGAGAAGTGAGCGAGGGTAGTCGTGGGCTCTGTTATCAAGAAGCGGCGTAAGCGGATGGCCAAGAAGAAGCACCGCAAGCTGCTCAAGCGCACGCGCGTTCAGCGTCGCAACAAGAAGTAAGCGAACGCGGTTCGTGATTCCGCAGCCCTCCCGCCGAAATGGCGGGAGGGCTGCGGCGCGTTGTGGAGAGGTACCCGCATTCGGGCCAAGAGTCGGAGGAAGCCCGCCGCGAGGTCGTCGCGGGGCGACGTCCACCCGCTACCGTGACGGCCAGGTAGAACCTTTCGACGGAAGGCGCTGATCTTGGGGAAGGTCGTGCTGGTCACGGGAGCGGCCCGGCAGCTGGGCGGCCGTTTCGTGCGGCGCATCCAGGGTGACCCGGAGGTGGACCGGGTGATCGCCGTCGATGCCGTCGCGCCCGGGCACTCGCTGGGCGACGCCCGGTTCGTGGTGGCGGACATCCGTCGGCCCACCATCGCGAGGGTGCTCGCGGAGCACGCGGTCGACACGGTCGTCCATCTGGACGTCTCCGCGAAGTCGGCCGGTACGGGAGGCCGGACCGCGGTCAAGGAGATCAACGTCATCGGCACGATGCAGCTGCTGGGGGCCTGCCAGAAGGCCCCGCGCGTGCGGCGGCTGGTGGTCAAGTCCAGTACGAACGTGTACGGTTCCGCGCCCCGCGATCCGGCCGTCTTCGGCGAGACGACCCCGCCCAAGTCGCTGCCCAGCGGCGGGTTCGCGAAGGACGTGGTGGAGGTCGAGGGGTACGTACGGGGCTTCGCGCGCCGTCGGCCGGACGTCGCCGTGTGCGTGCTCAGGTTCGCGAACATCCTCGGGCCGGAGGCGGATTCGCCGCTCGCCGACTATCTGTCGCTGCCCGTCCTGCCGACGGTGTTCGGGTACGACCCGAGACTTCAGTTCGTGCACGAGGACGATGTCCTCGACGTCCTGGGCATCGCCTCGCGCGAGCCGAGGCGCGGGACGTTGAACAGCGGTACCTTCAACATCGCCGGGGACGGGGTGCTGCTGCTCTCGCAGTGCGCGCGGCGGCTCGGACGGCCGACGATGCCGCTGCTGCTGCCCGCTGTCACCTGGGTCGGCCAGGCGCTGCGCCGGGCCGGCATGACGGACTTCTCGCCGGAGCAGATCCGGCTGCTGACCCACGGGCGGGTGGTGTCGACTGTCCAGATGCGGGAGACCCTGGGGTTCCACCCGGCGTTCACCACCGCGGAGACGTTCGCGGAGTTCGCGCGCGGTCAGGGCCCCGGTCTGCTGCCGCCGGAGGTGGTGGGACGAGCGGTCGACAGGCTGGCCGCCGCACCGTTCATCGGGGCGGCGGGCGGAGCGTCGCGGATCACCGGGGCCGACGGCACATCCCCGGCCCCCGGCGCCGGCAGGCAGTAGAACCCCCGGTACCGGCAGGCAACAGAGGAGCGCATCGACGATGGCGGACGCCAAGGTCATTCCGTTCGACGACGACCGTTCGCGGGCGGGCGGCCCGCCGCGCTCCGCGCGGCGCAGGTCCACCGCGGGCCCCGGGGTCGGCACCGCGGCCGTCAGTGCCCTTCCGGGGCAGCAGGACGCCGAGTCGCCGAGGGAGGAGCCCGACGGATCCGGGCAGGCTCCGGAGCCCGGAGACGGCTGGGAGCGGCAGGTCGCCGCCGGGCTCGCGTTCCTGCGGCGGCGGGTCACCGGCGAGTACGAGGTCGACGAGTTCGGGTACGACGAGGAGCTGACCGACCAGGTCCTCATGTCGATGCTGCGGCCGTTGTACGAGAAGTACTTCCGCGTCGAGGTGCGGGGCATCGAGAACATCCCGTCGGACGGGGGCGCGCTCATCGTGTCCAACCACTCCGGCACGCTGCCGCTCGACGCGCTGATGCTCCAGGTGGCCGTGCACGACAACCACCCGGCGGGGCGGCATCTGCGGCTGCTCGCCGCCGATCTCGTCTTCGTGCTGCCCGTGGTGAGCGAGCTGGCCCGCAAGGCCGGTCACACGCTGGCGTGCACGGAGGACGCGGAGCGGCTGCTGGGCCGGGGCGAGATCGTCGGGGTGATGCCGGAAGGTTTCAAGGGCATCGGCAAGCCGTTCGGCGAGCGGTACAAGCTTCAGCGCTTCGGCCGGGGCGGTTTCGTCTCCACGGCGTTGCGGGCGGGGGTGCCGATCATTCCGTGCTCGATCGTGGGCGCGGAGGAGATCTATCCGATGATCGGCAACTCCCGGACGCTGGCCCGGCTGCTCGGCTTCCCGTACTTCCCGATCACGCCGACGTTCCCCTGGCTGGGCCCGCTGGGAGCGGTGCCGCTGCCGACGAAGTGGACGATCCAGTTCGGAAAACCGATCTCCACGAGCGGGTATCCGATGGAGGCGGCGGACGATCCGATGCTGATGTTCAACCTGACCGATCAGGTGCGCGAGCAGATCCAGCACACCCTGTACAGGCTGCTGGTGCAGCGGAGGTCGGTGTTCTTCTGACGGGCTCTCCCGCCCGGTCCTTCGACAGGTTGCCTTCGCCGGATCCTGTCGAAGGGTCTTTTCGGCGGCTCACCCCTCGATCTCCGGACCGGCTCGGAACGGCCGGCGATCGAGGGGTGAGGGACGGGTCACTCGTCCACGTGCTCGCTGTCGATGCCCAGGCCCGGGAGCAGCCCGGGAAGGAGCGGGGGCAGCGTCACGTCCGGGGCCGGCGGCGGGCTGATCCGGCCGCCGATGGACGGGTCGGTGCGCGGGGGCTGGGTGCCGAACAGTCCGTCCGTGCCACCGGAGAGCAGGCCCTCGGAGGTGGCGCTGCCGGAACCGTCGGACGGGCGTGGCGTGGCGCCGTCGCTCGTTCGGGCGTGGGGGACGTCCGGCGCGGAGGGCGTGGTCCCGTCCGTACGGGACGGGGCCGTGTCCCGTTCCCTGGTGTCGGACCGCTTCGCGTCGTCGCTCCGGTCCGGGCCGCGGGGCAGCAGCGACTGCAGTGGCCCGACTTCCTCGTCTATGGCGTCGAACACCGAGCTGACCTGGTTGCCGACATCGGTCAGCTGCAGTGGCAGCCGGTCGCGCAGGCTGCTCCAGCTCCCGCGGTGCGAGCGGGAGAAGGAATCCAGGGTCTGGATCGGGCCGATGGCGCCGTCCCGTTGATAGGCCGAGCGGAGCAGGCGGTGGCCCTCGGTGGCGTCGTGCGTCATGCCGTTGAGCGTGCGTCGGATCTCACCGAGCTGTTCGTGGTCGAGGTCGCCGGAACGGGCGCGCTCCATCAGACGGCGGGCTTCGCTCAGCCGGGTCGACGCCTGGTCGAGGTAGACCTCGCCGCGGTCGGTGTCGCCGCTGGTCAGCCCGAGATGGATGTCCTCCATGCCGCGCTTGAGCCCGTACAGCGAATCACCCGGCAGGGCGTCGGAACTGGCAGCGGCCACTCCGCCGAAGGCCCCCGCCGCGACACCGACGGTGAGCCCGCCGGCCGCGAGCCCCTTCGACCAGCGCGAACGCGGGCGCAGTTTCCGGAGCGCGGAGGCCCGATGGGCACCCTTCGTGCGCTGCTCGGGCACCGTAGGGCCCGCGGACGCGCCGCCCTCGGCGAACATGGCCTCCATGGCGGCGACGAGCTGGGCTCGCTGCACCACTTTGACTTCGGGATCCAATTCCGGCCGCGGTAGCTCACCGAGGCCGTTCGCCAGGGCCAACAGCGGCCCGTGGTCGGCCTGTTCGGCCGCTTCCTCGGGCTGTGCGGCCGCCTCGTCGCGGGGCGGCTGCTCCTCCAGGGCCTGGGCGAAGGCGTTCGCCCGCCGGTGCGCCGAAACGTTTGCGATCACTGGCGGCACCTCCTCTCGTCATGACGGTCGACTCCCCTGGGTGTCAGGAAGGTTGTACACCTTGAGCGCTTTCACACGAATGAGTGAGTGTCGGCGGACATGGGTGACGACAGGGGGCCTGCAACCGACACAACGAGGGGCGCGGCACTTGGGTTACGCAAGAAGAGTGACCGGACTTTGTGTGAGGAGGGCATCGCCTGGCGTGACGTCGGCGGGTCGGCCGAGCCGGGCGCGCGGCCGGACGAGGGGCTGATCGGGCCGGGACCGGCCGGGTGGGGCGAGTCGTTGATCGGGGGCGTGACCGGGAGGCTTCGTGCGGGACGGCGGGGCCGTTGTGGTGCGGTGGGACGGCTCGGTCGGGCCCGGGTGGTCGGACGGCGGGCTTCGGGAGGGGGGTCAGCGGGCGTCGTCCGGCAGGAGCCGGGCCAGGGTGCGGACGGCGCGATACTGCAGGGTCTTGATCGCGCCCTCGTTCTTCCCCATGACACGGGCGGTCTCGGCGACCGAGAGGCCCTGGAGGAAGCGCAGGGTCACGCACTCCTGCTGTTGAGGGTTGAGCCGCCGTACGGCCTGGAGCAGTGCGGCGTTGGAGAGGGATTCCAGGACGGAGTCCTCCGGGCTGCGCTCGACCTCGTTCGCGTCGAGCATCTCGCCGGTGGTCACCTCCAGGCGGAAGCGGCTGGACTTGAAGTGGTCGGCGACGAGGTTGCGGGCGATCGTGACCAGCCACGCGCCGAAGTCGCGGCCCTGCCAGGTGAACGTCGAGATGCGGCGCAGGGCGCGCAGGAAGGTCTCACTGGTGAGGTCCTCCGCCGTGGCCTTGCCGCCCACGCGGTAGTAGATGTAGCGGTAGACGGTGTCGCTGTACTGGTCGTAGAGGCGGCCGAAGGCTTCGGCCTCGCCGGCCTGCGCGCGCTCGACGAGCTCCATCATGCGCGCGCTGTCGCTGTCGGCGGTGGGACGGCGGACGGTGGACGTGGTTGTTGCGCCGCGGCTGCCGCGTCTTCCGACCGCCGCACCGCGTTCGGCCATGGCGTAGCAGGGGCCGACTGGCGCAGGGGTGGCGAATGCGGGTACGGCGTACGCGGTGGGGACGAAGCCGCGCAAGCGGTTGGCGACCGATGCGCGCAGCGTAGCCAGGCCCGAGGCGTCAACCCCGACGTGTGGGTACACGGGACTCCCAGAGGCAGAGCTTCCATCACGTGCAGTGCGAAACCCTCACTCGTCGTAGTGAGTCAGGGGTTCCGGAATGCGTCTGAGGAGAATAACGCTTCGTACAGACAGTGCTACACCCAGTTGCTCAAATCATCGATTACGTCGCTTCTGTAGCGACTAATCGACGTATCAAGTAGCACATCGTGACCGGTTATTGATCGGATTACTTCGTGATTTGTCTGCGGGGGGAACCGGTTGTGGCCGAGTGGGGGCGTGTCGTCTGGCCGAGGCAGCCGGTGGGTAGGGAGTTCCGATCGTGCCGTGTCCGGGCGCGGCCGGGCGCCGCCCGACGGGCGGTGTCGGCTCGACGAGTGACGAACGGCTGTGCGGCCGACCGGGCGTGTCGGTGTGTCAGCGGCGGCGACGGTGCAGCGCGACGGCGGCGGCCGTGCCGCCCGCGAGGGCGCCGACCCCGGCCGCGGCGGGGATGCCGACCCTGGCCGCCTTGCGGCCCGTCCGGTAGTCCCGCAGCCGCCAGTCGTGGGCGCGGGCGTACTTGCGGAGCTTGGCGTCGGGATTGATCGCGTACGGGTGGCCGACCAGGGACAGCATCGGGATGTCGTTGTGCGAGTCGCTGTACGCGGCGCAGCGGTCGAGGTCGAGGCCCTCGGCGGCGGCCAGGGCGCGGACCGCCTCGGCCTTCGCGGGTCCGTGCAGCGGTTCGCCTACCAGGCGGCCGGTGTAGACGCCGTCGACGGACTCGGCGACCGTGCCGAGCGCGCCGGTCAGGCCGAGGCGGCGGGCGATGATCGTGGCCGTCTCGACGGGGGCGGCGGTGACCAGCCAGACCCGTTGGCCGGCGTCCAGATGGGCCTGGGCGAGGGCGCGGGTGCCGGGCCAGATGCGGTCGGCCATGTATTCGTCGTAGATCTCCTCGCCGATCGCCATCAGCTCGGAGACGCGGTGGCCCTTGACGATGGACAGGGCGCTGTCGCGGGCGTCCTGCATGTGGTCCGGGTCCTCGACGCCGGCCAGCCTGAACCATGTCTGCTGCCAGGCGAAGCGGGTCAGTTCGCGGCGCTGGAAGAACTTGCGCTTGTACAGGCCGCGGCCGAAGTGGAACAGGGCCGCGCCCTGCATGACGGTGTTGTCCAGGTCGAAGAAGGCGGCGGCCCGGTCGTCACCGGCGACGGGGAAGGGGGGTTCCTCGGACTTCTTCTCCTTGCCCGCCCCTTTCTCCTTTTCCTTCCCCTTGTCCCTCTCCGCGTCCTTCTTCGGCTCGGTGGCCTTCGCGTTCTTCGTGGGTTTCGCCGTCTTCGTGCGGCCGGTTTCCCGGGCCTCGGGAACCTCCGCGGCTTCGGGGGCCTCGGCGGCTTCGCGGGCGGCGGTTGCGGAGGGCCGGTCGTCACCGGCGACGGGGTGTTCGCTGCGCAGGGCGGACTTCCGCGCAGCCTCGGCTGCGGCCTCGCCTGCCAGCACGCTCCGTGCTGTCGCGGGGCGTCTACGGGGTGTGAGCCATCCAAGAGCGGCCATGTCGTGAGCATAGCCATGTGCTCGGGCCCTTCCCGACCTGCCGGGATGCCGCGCCGTGAACTCTTGGTCGTTGCTTTGTCGAAGGAGGGACGAAGAGGTGAAGGAGCCGGGAGGGGGTGTGGTCGGCGCTCCGGAGGTCTCGCGGGCGGGACAGGGAGAGGGCGCCGGACGGCATGCCGGGCGGGAGCGCGTCGTGGTGCGGCGCAGAATGAGGGCATGAGCGCCATGTTCCGACGTACGAAGAAGAACCCCGCCGACCGGACGGTGACCCTCGTGGGCAAGCCGGGGTGTCACCTCTGCGACGACGCGAGGGAGGTGGTGCGGGAGGTGTGCGCGCAGACCGGCGCTTCCTGGGAGGAGAAGGACATCACGCAGGACGAGGCGCTGCACCGTGCGTACTGGGAGCAGATCCCGGTCGTCCTGATCGACGGCGAGCAGCACACGTTCTGGCGGGTGGACCCGGGGAGGCTGCGCGACGCGCTGGGCTCGTGAGTGAAACCCGGTTACCATCATGGGCGTTTTGAGTGGTCTCGGGGGAGTGGTAGTGAGGAGTGTGTGCCGCTTTGCCCCCTTCGGGTCTGCAACGGTTTGACGCGGTCCCCGGTTCCGGGATTACGCGACGAAAGCGCGTGACCCCGGTCACGTTGACCGGACAAAACGGACACAATCTTTGTGCACACGTTCACAAAGACATAGCCTGCATTCGACGGGGCGGTCATGCGAAATACGGCCGCCTGCAGCCCCGCTCATACCGCAGGAGCACCGTGGCAACTGGCCGAACTCACCGACCGGCGACCCGTAGCCGAGGGATTCCCGAGGCCACCGTCGCCCGGCTTCCGCTGTATCTGCGCGCGTTGACCGCGCTCTCCGAGCGCTCGGTGCCCACGGTCTCGTCCGAGGAACTCGCCGCGGCGGCGGGGGTCAACTCCGCCAAGCTGCGCAAGGATTTCAGCTACCTCGGCTCCTACGGGACGCGCGGGGTCGGGTACGACGTCGAGTATCTCGTCTACCAGATCTCCCGCGAGCTCGGGCTGACCCAGGACTGGCCGGTCGTGATCGTCGGTATCGGTAACCTCGGCGCGGCGCTCGCCAACTACGGCGGTTTCGCCTCCCGCGGTTTCCGGGTCGCCGCCCTGATCGACGCCGATCCCGCGATGGCCGGGACGCCGGTCGCCGGGATTCCCGTGCAGCACGCCGACGACCTGGAGACGATCGTCCGGGACAACGGGGTGTCGATCGGTGTCATCTCGACCCCGGCCGGTGCCGCCCAGCAGGTCTGCGACCGGCTCGTCGCCGCGGGCGTCACCTCCATCCTGAACTTCGCGCCGACGGTGCTCTCCGTGCCCGACGGCGTCGACGTCCGCAAGGTGGACCTCTCCATCGAGCTCCAGATCCTCGCCTTCCACGAGCAGCGCAAGTCGGTCGAGGACACCGGCGAGGCCGGAGTCGGCCAGAGCACCGCCGGGGTCGCCCAGGACGTGTCCGTGCCGGCCGTGCCGGACGCGGAGGAGGCGCCGGTGCGTCCGGTCGCCGAAGGCCGTAAGGGACCTGACGGGGACATGCCCGCCGTGATGCCGGCATGAGTCTTCTCGTCGTAGGGCTGAGCCACCGCAGCGCCCCCGTCTCCGTACTGGAGCGGGCCTCGCTGGCGGGTGGGACGCAGGCCAAGCTCCTCCAGGACGCGCTCGCCGCCGAGCCCGCGGCCGAGGCCGCCGCGCTGGCCACCTGCAACCGCATCGAGCTGTACGCCGACGTGGACAAGTTCCACGCGGGCGTCGCCGAGCTGTCCACCCTCCTCGCCCAGCACAGCGGCGTGGGTCTGGACGAGCTCACTCCGTATCTCTATGTGCACTACGAGGACCGGGCCGTCCACCACCTCTTCTCGGTGGCGTGCGGGCTGGACTCGATGGTCGTCGGCGAGGGCCAGATCCTCGGACAGATCAAGGACGCGCTGGCACGGGGCCAGCAGCTCCACACCGCGGGACGGCTGCTGAACGACCTGTTCCAGCAGGCGCTGCGGGTCGGCAAGCGCGCCCACAGCGAGACCGGGATCGACCGGGCCGGGCAGTCGCTCGTCACCTTCGGTCTCGAACAGCTCGCGGCGGGCGAGGACGTCGCCGAGTGGGCCCGGGGCAAGCGCGCCCTGGTGATCGGCGCCGGATCGATGTCCTCGCTGGCCGCCGCCACCCTGGCCCGTGCCGGTGTCGCCGAGATCGCCGTCGCCAACCGGACCCGGGCCCGTGCCGAGCGGCTCGTCGAGATCCTGGGCCAGCCCGGCGGCACCGGAGTGGCCGCCCGCGCCGTGGAGATGGCCGCGGTCCCCGGCGAACTGACACGTGCCGACATCGTCGTCTCGTGCACCGGTGCGACGGGCCTGGTGCTGACCGCCGAGGTCGTCGCCGGGGCGCTCGGCCTGCCCCACGAGCCGGTCCGCGCGGCGTCCGCCGGGAAGACCGCGCCCGCCGGGAACGACGGCCCCGTCCGCCTCGCCCTGCTCGACCTCGCCATGCCGCGCGACATCGACGGCGCCGCCGGCCACCTCGACGGGGTGCGCCTCGTCGACATCGAGTCGCTCGCCGAGGCGTCCGCGGACGCCCCGATGGCCTCCGACGTGGACCAGGTGCGCACCATCGTCGCCGACGAGGTGGCCGCTTTCGGTGCCGCCCAGCGGGCCGCCCACATCACCCCGACCGTCGTCGCGCTGCGCGCGATGGCCGCCGACGTGGTCGCGGGCGAGATCGCCCGGCTCGACGGGCGCCTCCCCGGTCTGGACACGAAGCAGCGCGCCGAGATCACGCAGACCGTGCGCCGCGTCGTCGACAAGCTCCTGCACGCGCCCACCGTGCGGGTCAAGCAGCTCGCCAGCGAGCCCGGCGGCGCCGGGTACGCCGACGCGCTCCGAGAACTCTTCGACCTCGACCCGCAGACGGTCGCCGCCGTCTCCCGGGCAGACCTGAACGACCCGAATCGAGGGCGGTCATGACCGACAACTCACCCCTGGGCACGGATGCCGCCAAGCCGCTGAGGCTGGGCACCCGGCGCAGCAAGCTCGCCATGGCGCAGTCCGGCCTGGTCGCCGACGCGGTCAGCGAGGTGACCGGGCGGGCCGTCGAGCTCGTCGAGGTCACCACGTACGGCGACGTCTCCCGCGAGCACCTCTCGCAGATCGGCGGCACCGGCGTGTTCGTCGCCGCGCTGCGCGAGGCGCTGCTGCGCGGCGACGTGGACTTCGCCGTCCACTCGCTCAAGGACCTGCCGACCACCCCGCACGAGGGCCTCGTCCTGGCCGCCGTACCGGTGCGCGAGGACCCGCGCGACGTACTGGTGGCGCGGGACGGGCTGACCCTCGGGCAGCTGCCGTCCGGTGCCCGCATCGGCACCGGCTCGCCGCGCCGCATGGCGCAGCTCAACGCGTACGCCCGCAGCCACGGCCTCGACATCGAGACGGTGCCGATCCGGGGCAACGTCGACACGCGTATCGGATTTGTACGAAGCGGGGAGCTGGACGCGGTGGTACTCGCCGCGGCCGGGCTCAGCCGCCTCGGCCGGACCGGTGAGGCGACCGACTTCCTGTCGCCCGACACCCTTCTGCCCGCTCCCGGCCAGGGAGCACTGGCGATCGAGTGCGCTGCCGGCAGCGCCGACCTCGTCGCCGCGCTCGGAGAGCTCGACGACCCGTACACCCGGGCCGCCGTGACCGCCGAGCGTGCCCTGCTCGCCGCCCTGGAGGCCGGCTGCTCCGCACCCGTGGGTGCGCTGGCGGACCTCCAGGCCGACGGACAGGCTGTCAACGAACTGCGCCTGCGCGGTGTCGTCGGTTCCACCGACGGTTCCTCGCTGGTGCAGATGTCCACCACCGGTCCCGTTCCCACGTCGCAGGACGACGCGGCGGCCCTCGGTCGCGAGCTCGCGGCCGAGATGCTCGCCAAGGGTGCGGCCGGTCTTATCGGGGAGCGAGCACTTTGAGCCCCACCGGCCCCGCCGCATCCGACTTTCCGGCCGTGTCCGCCCACGGGCACGTCACCTTCCTGGGTGCTGGTCCCGGCGATCCGGGACTGCTGACCCTGCGCGCCGTCGAGGCGCTTGCGAGCGCGGACGTTCTTGTCGCCGAGCCGGACGTTCTCGGTGTCGTTCGCTGCCATGCACGGGCAGGCGTGAGCACACCCGAGCTGACGGTCATTGACGCACAGTCAACCGCCGCCGGTGTCCCCGTTCTCAGGGATGCGGTCAATCTTGTCATGGAGGCAGCGAAGGGCGGCAAGCGGGTGGTCCGTGCGGTCCCGGGAGACCCGGGGCTGGACGCGGACGCCGGTGCCGAGATGCTGGCCTGCGCCGCCGCCGGTATCCCCTTCGAGGTCGTGCCGGGCATCGCCGAGGTCGTGGGTGTGCCCGCGTACGCCGGTGTGCCGCTTCGGGACGCGCAGGGCGCGGACGTCCGGTTCGTGGACGCCCGTACCGCCTCGGACCGCTGCTGGGGCGAGGTCGGCGCGAGCGACGCCACGGCCGTCATCTCGACGACGCTCGACTCGGTGGCCGCGGCCGCCGGTGAGCTGGTCGCGGCGGGCCGCAAGCCCGACACCCCGCTGACCGTGACCGTGGCCGGTACGACGACCCGCCAGCGCACCTGGACGGCGACCCTCGGCACGATCGCGCAGGTTCTGAAGCAGGCGAAGGTGTTGCCGTCGCCGGAGGGGCATCGCCCCGTCATAGCCGTGGTCGGTGAGCGCAGCTCCGCCGCCCAGCGCGACCAGCTCGCGTGGTTCGAGTCCAAGCCGCTGTTCGGCTGGAAGGTGCTCGTCCCGCGGACCAGGGAGCAGGCGGCGTCGCTCTCCGACCAGCTTCGTTCGTACGGTGCCGTGCCGCACGAGGTCCCGACGATCGCCGTCGAGCCGCCGCGCACCCCGCAGCAGATGGAGCGCGCGGTCAAGGGCCTGGTCACGGGCCGGTACGAGTGGATCGCCTTCACCAGCGTCAACGCCGTGAAGGCCGTCCGGGAGAAGTTCGAGGAGTACGGGCTCGACGCCCGTGCCTTCGCCGGGATCAAGGTCGCGGCCGTCGGCGAGCAGACCGCCGCCGCGCTCGTCGATTTCGGTGTGAAGCCGGACCTGATGCCCTCCGGTGAGCAGTCCGCCGCGGGTCTGCTGGAGGACTGGCCGCCGTACGACCCCGTCTTCGATCCGATCGACCGGGTCTTCCTGCCGCGCGCCGACATCGCCACCGAGACGCTGGTGGCGGGCCTCATCGAGCTGGGCTGGGAGGTCGACGACGTCACCGCGTACCGCACGGTCCGTGCCTCGCCGCCGCCGGCCGAGACACGTGAGGCGATCAAGGGCGGCGGGTTCGACGCGGTCCTGTTCACCTCGTCGTCGACCGTCCGGAACCTCGTCGGCATCGCGGGCAAGCCGCACAACGTCACGGTCATCGCGTGCATCGGCCCGGCGACGGCGAAGACCGCGGAGGAGCACGGGCTCCGCGTCGACGTGCTGTCGCCGGAACCCTCGGTGCACAAGCTGGCCGAGGCCCTCGCCGAGTTCGGCGCGCGGCGCCGGGAGGCGGCGAAGGAGGCCGGTGACCCGGTGACGCGGCCGAGCGAGCGGCGTCCGGGGGCGCGGCGGCGCCGTTCGACGACGACCTGACGCGTACGAGTACCCGCTTTCGCGCCGACACGTACGAGAACGCCTCTCGCGATGGCGCGGCAGGTGCACGGACCGGGCGGTCCGGCTGCTTCGGCGGCCGGGCCGCCCGTCGCCGTTCCCTGCGTTCGCGGCGTTTCCGGGGCGCTCCGCCCGGCGGCGACGCCACCGGTTTTTCCGGTACAGGTGTCGGTAAACCGGTGATGTGTACGGGTCTAGTCTCGAAGCATGACTGTGTACGGAAACTTCCCCGGCTCCCGCCCCCGGCGGCTGCGGACGACCCCGGCGATGCGGCGCATGGTCGCCGAGACACGGCTCGACGCGGCGGACCTGATCCTGCCCGCGTTCGTACGCGAGGGCGTCGACGCGCCCGTCCCGATCTCGGCCATGCCGGGGGTGTACCAGCACACCCTGGACACGCTGCGGAAGGCCGCCGCCGAGGCGGTGTCGGCGGGCGTCTCCGGGATCATGCTCTTCGGCGTTCCGGCGGACGAGAAGAAGGACGCCCGGGGCACGGCGGGCACCGACCCGAACGGCATCCTCCAGGCCGGTCTGCGGGCGGTGCGCGAGGAGGTCGGTGACGACCTCGTCGTCATGTCGGACCTGTGCCTGGACGAGTACACCGACCACGGTCACTGCGGTGTGCTGACCGCCGACGGCCGGGTCGACAACGACGCGACGCTGGAGCGGTACGCGGAGATGGCCCAGGTCCAGGCCGACGCGGGCGCCCACGTGGTCGGCCCCAGCGGCATGATGGACGGCCAGGTCGGGGTGATCCGGGACGCGCTGGACCGGACGGGCCACGAGGACGTGTCGATCCTCGCGTACACCGCGAAGTACTCCTCGGCGTTCTACGGGCCGTTCCGCGAGGCGGTCGGCTCGTCGCTGAAGGGCGACCGCAAGACGTACCAGCAGGACCCGGCGAACGCCCGCGAGTCCCTGCGCGAGCTGGCGCTCGACCTCGAAGAGGGCGCCGACATGGTCATGGTCAAGCCGGCCGGTCCGTACCTCGACATCCTCGCGAAGGTCGCCGACGCGGTGGACGTGCCGGTCGCCGCGTACCAGATCAGCGGCGAGTACGCGATGATCGAGGCCGCCGCCGAGAAGGGCTGGATCGACCGGGACGCGGCGATCCTGGAGAGCCTGACCGGCATCCGCAGGGCCGGTGCCCAGATGATCCTGACGTACTGGGCGACGGAGGTCGCGCAGCGGCTGGGCGGTCGCTGATCCCGCTGTCTACGCGGGGCCCCCGGGCCCCGCGTTCCAGCCGGTGAGGACGCGGGTCGCGGCTCTGCCGAGCTCGGGGTCCTCGGCGAGGGCGCGCAGCACGTCGGCGCGGGCGTCGCTCGGGCCCGCCTCTTCGAGGGCGGCGAGGGCGTTGTGGCGGACCAGGACGTCTTCGCCGTCGTCGCCTGTGCCGCTGTCCAGCACGGCGGCGGCCAGGGTCTTGTGCACGGCCGGGTCGTCGGCGTAGGAGCCGAGCGCGTGAGCCGCGTACTGGCGGACCAGGTCCTCGTCCAGGTCGTCGAGCGCGGCCAGCAGGGCCCGGGCGACCGTCCGGGCGGTGACGGGATCGGACGGGGACCACAGGCGCAGGATCGTGGCGGCCTCCACCCGGGCCAGGTCGTACTCGTGCGGGTCGGCGACGACGGATGCGAGGAAGGGCGCGGCCTGGACGGCGGTGTCGTCGGTGCCCAGTTCTGCGACGATCGCCCGTCGGCGGTCGTCGTCCGCGGGCAGGGCGCGGAACTCCTCGACGAGGCGGTGGAGATCGCTCGCGGGCTGCGGCATGGGGCGGGGTCCTTCCGGGCTTCGGGAATCCGTCTTGGTCAGGGCCAGTCGACCATGGCCGTGAACACCAGCGTCGCGAGGAGCACGACACCGGGGGCGGCGACTGCGAGGGCGAGACCGGCGGGCGGCCTGCGCCGCCAGAGGACCCAACTCGCCACCAGGGTGATCAGAGCCAGCACCAGACCGCAGGTGAACACCGTCCACGCAGGCTTGAAGCTCGCGTCGAACCGGTGGGCCTCGGCTCCGTTGCAGGGGTCGCAGGCCATGGGCGAGAACCCGGCGTACATCAGTGCCACGCACGCCAGCGGAAGCGTCACGACCGTGGAGAGCAGCGAGGCGATCCAGGTGCGCGGCGGGCGGGGCGCGGTGATGTCGTCCATGAGATTCTCGGTCATGCGTACGAGTCAACGCGGCTTCCTCGTGGGGTACATGAGTGCGCGTACTCAGCGCGGCGCCGGGGGAACGGACGGGATGCGCAGGCAGAAAGCGCGGGCCGGGGAGTGCGGGCCGGGGTCCGCCGCGCCCCCCGCGTCAGGTCCGTATCCGCCGGGCGACAACCCCGCGCGGGAAGGCGAAGAAGAAGCGAAACGCGAAATTCGGTGAGGTTTTTCTCGCCCGAATCGAATGCCGGAAACCTGAGGGCGATTTCTTTCTTTTGTTGCCCCTGTGGCGGGAGTGGGGCGGCAAGAAGCCATCCGGTGAGCGGCTCTCGGGCCGGGGTGCGGCCGGGGAAGTTGCCGTCGGCGCTCCCTTGGCAGCTTCCCCACGGACTGGCTCGCGCAGCCAGAGCCATCCATGCTGACCTGCGCGGATGCCTCCTACTGCCCCGGTGGCATCGGGTCGATTGCTGTGCCATCGAACGTGAGATCCTTGGTCGGCCCACACTCGTCGCAGTGCGGGCCGTCCATGCCCCGGCCCCAACGGATCCTGGGCATATTGCCGCATAGGTGGACATATGGGACCTGGCTCGCTACCTTCGAGTAGAAGGCGTCAAAGCTGCGCAGTTGCAGGCATGCAGCGCAATTGGCGTTCGGAAGCCGGAATCCACCGGCCCTCTCATGGTGCCCAGCGCACAACACCCAGTGCAGAATCCATTCCCTGGCTCGCGACGCATGCATCTGCGTCCGGCCAGGTCCAAGGCGCCATCCACGCGTATTGACCTCGAGAAAGGGGATAGCTATGCGTGCAAAGCACATCATCGCTCTGGCGAGCCCCCTCGTCGCAGCAGCCGTGGCCCTCTCGCCGGCGGCGATGTCGCAGGCCGCGGCCGCCACCACGGACACCTCGGCAACGACAGCCTCCGACATCGAGCGTTTTTCCATGGACGATGCCTCCGAGGGCCAGGCCAAGGGCGCGACGGACGGCAAGCGCGACGGTCTCACCGACAAGTGCGACTATCGCCACTCGTACGCTCCGGCGAAGGCGACGGAGGAGTACAGGGACGCGTACTCGCTCGCGTACCGGACCAACTACGACACCTACTGCAGCGATGAGGCGCCCACCACGCCGCCTCCGGGGGTCAACGACGCCGCCGAGGGTCAGGCCAAGGGCGCGAGGGACGGCAAGCGCGACGGTCTCACCGACAAGTGCGACTATCGCCACTCGTACGCTCCGGCGAAGGCGACGGAGGAGTACAGGGACGCGTACTCGCTCGCGTACCGGACCAGCTACGACACCTACTGCTAGTCAGGGGTGCGGTCGGCAACTCCCAAGAAGATCAATGGCTGTGACTGGCGGTGAGCTGGTCACGGCCATTGGTCTGGCCACAGTCGGGAACACGCCGCCGCCTCGGCGCAGAGCGCCGGATTCCGCAGCTTGACCGTGGAGCCCGACCCACATGTCGAAGGGTTCTGTCCGCGCATGGGAACCGAGCGCATCGGCGCCCGGGAGGCGGCCCGGGGCGGGTGCTTCCGGTGCTGCGGGCCGCCTTCGACGTGGCCGACGCGGCCGACGCGGTGTGACATCGCCCGGGTCGGAGCGGGCTCCGTCCCGGGCGGGCGCGGGTGGGTCTACGGGTGGGCGTGGGCGGGCCGGCCGGGTCAGTCCCACCAGAACGACCAGGTGGACTGGTCGAGCAGGTTGCTCCTGGCGTAGTCGTCGAGGTCGTAGGGCGGGTTCTGGTTGATGTTGTCCGGGCAGAACGCGAAGTGCTCGGCGGCGAGCGCCCGCGCCTCGTCCAGAGTGGTGGGCGGGCGGCCGACGGTGACGGTGAGGGTGTCGAAGCCGAGCATCAGGACCCGTATGTCGTAGCGGTCCTCCCAGGAGCGGAGCACCGCGCTGAGCCTGGCCACGTCGTTCTCGTAGTTGAGCGGGCCCGACCAGCCGATCGCCGCGAGGATGTCCGCGCTGCGCCGGGCCGGGACGAGCGCCGCCCGTACGCTCGGGAACCAGCCCTCCGGGCCGGTGCACATGTCGGCCATCTCGGCGGCCAGGCCATCGGGGGACTGGGCGGAGGGGGCGCCAGGGGCGGGGGCCAGGCCCGGCCATTCGGCGTGTGCGGCGTCGAGTTCTTCGGGCGCGCACTCGGCCCAGTAATTGGCCAGCACCTCGTCGGCGTCGTGATCGCCCGGGTACGAGGTGTCCTCCGGGACGAGGTCCCAGTCCTCGGGCCACGCGTCGCGCCGCCCGCCGTCGATCAGCACGGGCAGCAGCCCGAGGGGCCGCCCGGCCGCGCGCAGCCGGGACCAGTCCCCGGGGACCACGGGCGCGTCGGTGTACCAGAGCAGCGGTTCGTGCCAGGTGCCGTCGATCGTGGCATCCACCAGCGAGCCGGGCGGGAGCTGGAGCCCTGAAGCGGCCAGGGACGGGAGCGGGTTCGGGAGCGTCGCCATGGTGCCGAGCGTACGGGTGGCCACTGACATCGACGGTGGTACGCGGTTCCGGAGCACGCCGCGCGACCGCGAGGGCCGGGGCGGTGTGCGTCCGGTCCGGGTGCCGCCGGCTCGGGGCGCGTCCGGTCCGGCACATGAGCGTTCGGCGTGCGGTCTACGGGCGCGCGTCGCGCACGAGGGCGAACACCGCGCGCGCCGCCGTGCCGTCGGGCAGTGGCCAGCCCGCGGTGACCTGGCCCAGGGCCGCCCGTTCGTCGGTCTCCTGGCCCGGCCGCAGCACGCGGTTGATGTGGATGGCCAGCTGACGGCCGTCGGCCGCCGCCTCGTCGTCGGCCGCCGTTTCCACGAGGAGATCCGTGCCGTCCGGGTCGTCGGACACGGTCGTGGAGGTGATCGCGGATGTGACGACCGACTCGGCGAACGAGGCGGTGACCGAGGGGTCGGGGGTGTGGCTGATGCTCTGCATCTGCGGTTCGGCCTCGCCGATGACGAGCGCGAACAGTTGCGCGACGAGTACCGGATCACGCGTGCCGTCGTACACCCACCGAGTTCCCAGCTCACCGTGCTCGGTGGTGCCGATCAGGGCTTCGTCGGCGCCCGCGATCGGGGCGCCGTGATAGCTGAACGGCACCTGGTACGTGACGGGTTCATCCTCCGAGGTGTCGGTGACGGCCATGAACTCGATGCCGACCTCCCCGTCGGGGTCGTCCAGCCGGAACCCGCCGGACTTCACCAGTTCGGGCCGGCCCTTGCCTCGGTACCAGGGCTGGGCGGGCAGCCAGGTGGTGAGGAGTTCCAGCTTGGTGGGCGTCAGTGTGGTGCGGTGGATGAATGCCATGGCCGTTGGGGCCTCTCCCGTGGGGTCAGTCGGTTCGCCGGTCGGCGGCGAAGCCGGCGAAGGCTGCCCAGGTGGTGGGGGTGATGGTGAGGATGGGGCCTTCGGGGTTCTTGGAGTCGCGGATGTGGATGGCGGCGGGGTGGGCGGCCACCTCGACGCACTGCCCGCCCTCGTCGCCGCTGTAGCTCGACTTGCGCCAGTCGTAGGCGACTTCGAGGCAGGCGCCCCCCTCGTCGCCGCTGTAGCTGGACTTGAACCACTCAAGTGTGCTGCTCATCGCTCTCCCAGCAGACGGTCCAACAGGCCCACGGTGTCTTTGGGGCTGAGGGCCTGGGCTCGCAGCATCGCATATTTCTGAGCGAGGATGCTGGTCTCGTCGGGGTCGGAGACGAGCAGACTGCCGCGCTGGGTCTCGGAGTAGGCGATGTGCTGGAAGTCCGGAGTCTCCAGCAGGGTGAAGGGGCCGTTGAGGCCCGCGTGGGTACGGCTGTTCAGTGGCAGCACCTGGAAGCAGATGCCGGGGAGCCCGGCACAGGCCCGCAGATGGCGGAGCTGTTCCATGTGCGCCTCGTCGTCGACGAGTTGGAGCGTCAGGACCGGTTCCCAGACGACGAAGCTGATGGTCGGGGGCGAGGAGCGGCGCAGGATTTCCTGGCGCTGGAGGCGGGCCTCCGTCTGGTTCGCGATCTCCTCCTCGCTGAAGACCGGGACGCGGTTGCGGAAGACCGCTTCGGCGTACGGGGCTGTCTGGAGCAGCCCCGGCAGCACCTGGTTGTCGTACCAGGACAGCGCGAGCGCGTCATGCTCCAGATCCAGGTACTGCTCGGCCCATGCCGGGATCAGGTCCACCTCCGGCAGGTTGCCCACCGCCATCTCCAGCGCGCCCTTGGTGCCGAGCAACTGGTCGAGGTGGCTTGCCAGATCGGGCAGGAGCGAGCGCCTGCCCTGCTCGATGGAGGCGATCGTGTCGACCTGATGGCCCACACGGTCCGCGAGTTGGGCTTGGGTCAGGCCGTTCGCGATGCGGTACAGGCCGACGAGCTTGCCCACGAGTTTCATTGCCGACGCGTTCTTGCGCTGCCGCTTCCTGGGGTGCATATGAACCGAACTCCCACCGTTGTGCGTACGTCACGCGCGCACGACCCGTACAACGAAGGAGTACGGATGCGCATACTGTGGCAGCGTAGTCACAGAGTGTGACTCTCGTTCCATGAATGAGACGATGCAACTCTCGTTGCTGCGCGAGCGGTTCTGTCGGCGTGAGCGCCGATCGGTCCCCGCAGCCCGGGAGTTCGTGCGAGCCGCCGTGGCCGACTGGGGGTTCGGGGCGCGGCTGGACGACGTACTGCTGTGCGTGAGCGAGCTGGCCACCAATGCGCTGATGCACGGAGTGTCCCCCGGGCGTGGGTACTTGGTGCGTCTGTTGCTGAGGGAGGGCGGGGCGGCCCTGCGGGTGGAAGTGCATGACAGCGGGAGCGGAGAGCCCGCGGTGCGGGAGCCGGGGCCCGGACCGGCAAGGGAGTCGGGGCGGGGGCTGCTGATCGTCGCGGCGGTGGCCGACCGGTGGGGAGTGGGGGAGCGGGACCCGGGCAAGGTCGTGTGGTGCGAGTTCGGGGCGTGTGGGGAGGGGCCCGGTCCAGGCAGCGGAACGCTCGGGGCAGCCGCATACAGTGAGGCGTGACCAGCATCGATGAACCCATGACGGAATCCGGGCGGACGCGGGAGTGGGAGCGGGAGCGGAAGGTTCCGCTCGGCGTGAGGAACTTCCGTGACGCCGGGGGCATGGGCACGTTGTCCACGGGCGTGCTGTTCCGCTCCGCCGCGCTGCACGCTCTCGCCCCGGAGGACGAGGGCGCTCTGCGGCGGCTGGGGCTGCGGACGATCGTGGACCTGCGCAGCAACCCGGAGGTGGCGGAGCGGCCGGACGCCGTCGAAGTGGTGCGTGGGGGGTACGCGAGGTACCTGCACGTACCCGTCTTCGAGGAGCGGCGTTGGCCTGCGGACCAGAGGGAGCTCTATCCGCTGATGGCCGAGCGCGCCGGGAAGGCGGCGGTGGCGGTCGTGCGGCAACTGCTCGCGGGCGACGGCGCCCCGGTGCTGGTCCATTGCGCCTCGGGCAAGGACCGGACGGGGGTCGTCGTCGCGGTCGTGCAGACCCTGATGGGCGCCTCCGAGGAGGAGGTTCTCCAGGGCTTCCTGCGCTCGAACACGGAACTCGGCCTGGTCGCAGGCCCTCCGGCCGCCGGGGCGACGGTGGCCCATGGGTCCCTGCCCGTGGCCGCCGCGCATCTGGAACGGGCCATGCTGTGGATCCGGAGCCATCACGGTTCGGTCCACCGGTACCTCGTCGCCCACGGTCTGGACGCCTCGGAGCTGTCCGCCGTGCGGGGAGCGTTCTGAGGGGCCCGTTCCACCGTTCCGAGAACGAGAAGCGGCGGAACGGGGCGGCCCGTCAGTGTCCGCAGCCGGACCTGGGGGTGTCGAGGCACCTCCAGGTCCGGGGTCCGACCTGGCCGTCCGGGCCCGGCTGAGTGACACGGCGGGTGGCACCTCTCGGGTGCCGCCCGCGGGGCGTTCGTTTCCCGGTCCTACAGCTTCTTGCCGCACAGGACGCGGTCGTTCTTCAACTTGTCGGAGTCGAAGATCGGATTCTCGGTGAACACGGCGTCGGCCTTGTAGTCGCACGGATCGCTGAAACCGCCCAGGATCCGGTCCTTGAGGATCTCGATGATCTTGTGGGTGGCGCCGTCCTTCCGGCCCTTGGTCCGGCACGCGACCTCCGTGACCGCGTCCCCCTTCTTCGGGTCGCTGTGCACGCAGTCGCCGATCTCGATCCTGGGGCCGCCGCCTCCGCCCGGGTCCCCGGGGTGCGGCGGCTTCAGGTTGCGCATGCAGGCGTACCCCTCGCCGGTCGGCCGCGTGTGCTCCAGTGCGGCGAGGCTGATCGGTACGTCGATCACGAAGTCGGTGTTCCGGGCGCAGACCGTCTCCGAGAAGGGCAAGGCGTTGCCGCTCTCCAGCCGGAGGGTGACCTGCGCGGTGGCCTCGGGGGCGTCGCACGGGACCTCGCGGTACGTTTCCGACCCCTTGCCCTCGGGGGCCGCGCACTCCTCGTCGTCGAGGTACAGCGTGCCGTAGGACGGATTCACGCTGGGACTGGGACTGGGGCTGGGCGTCGGGCTGCCGGACTCGCCGCCTGTGGCGTCGTGGTACCCGGTGGCCTTGCCACAGCCGGTGAGAAGCGCCAGAGACATGGTCACCACCGCGGCTGCCGCGATCGAAGTGGCCTTCGTGGCGCGCCTATGGCGCGACGCCACCAGTCCGTTGCCCGTTCCTGTATGCACACCATCCCCCTCGGGTCTCGATCCTCGGATCTTAGGATCTACTGCCCTTGGGGGAGTGGTGAGTTCTCGGTCCGGCCCTACGATTTTCGGCCCGTTGTGCGAGGGCTGCTCAGGAGGTGGGCGGCTGCTCCGCAGGCGAGCGGAAGCACCGCAGGCGAGTGTCTGCTCAGTAGGCGAGGGCGTCGGCCATGTCGCTCTGCCAGTAGGTGACGAAGCCGTTGTTGCCCCAGACCGTCTCGGCCGGGAGCTTCAGTTCCGCCGGGGAGCCCGTGGAGCCCGAGTCGCTCTTCCCGGTGAAGTACACCGTCAGGTGCGTGCTCTTGTTCAGGTCGGTGCCGTCGGACTCACCGAACAGCCCGACGGAGGCGTAGGCGGACTGGCCCGGCTCAAGGGTGACCACGGCCTGCGGCATGCTGTCGCGGAGGACCGGGAAGGCGGCCTGGGCGTCGTCGAAGCGGAGACCCGGCGCGTGATACGCGTAGCAGGGGCGGTTGCCCGTGTTGGTCGCGGTGAGCAGCAGGTGGTTGATGGGACGGCTCACCTTGCTGACGGTGACCTTGGTGTTGTCGCCGGTGCAGGTGACGGGGGTGCGGTTGGTGTTGCCCTTGTTGCCGCTGCTCGTGCCGCCGTTGCTCGTGCCGCTGCCGGAGCTGGAGCCCTTGGAGGCGCCGGCGGCGTTCTCGGCGGGGGCGTCGGGCTTGCTGCCCGCGTCCTTCGCGTTGTCGTCGGCGGTCTTGCCGGTGTCCGTGCCGGTCGTCGAGGACTGCTGGTCGCTGCTGCTCGCCACCGGAGCGGCGGCGCCCGCCTTTTCGGCCGCGGCGTCGTCGTCGCCGGTGCAGGCGGTGAGGGACAGGGCGGCCAGGAGCGCGGTGGCGGCGAGGGCGGTGGTGCGGAAGCGGTTGCTGCGCATGGTGAAGGTACTCCCCGTATGAGTTGGTTCGAGCAGAGTCGAGTTGAGGTCTGTATGTGCGCTGAGGCCGTGTGCGGCGTGGCGGTGAGGCCGCTCAGTGACGGCAGCTCAGGTACACCACGATCGCGGTCGCCACGATCAATACGCCGATGGCCACGGCATCGATGGGTTCGATGCGGAAGGGGGTTCGCATTGCGTCGTCCCGGTGGTTTCTGCGGTGTGGTCACAGACTGCGGGACGTCGGATTCCGGCCGCAACGCCGAACGGGCCATTGGGGAAGCTGGAATGCCTGCGCGTACGCTGACCTGGGCAGATTCCGCGTCCCTGGAACGGCGTTCCGGGACGGACGAGGAGGGGGAAGGCCGCAGTGGCGACGCCGGAGGCCGAGGATTTCGCGGCCCTGCTGAAGGAACTGAAGGGACGGTCGGGGCTCAGCTACGGGGTGCTCGCCGGAAGACTGCACGTCAGCACGTCGACGCTGCACCGGTACTGCAACGGGGACGCCGTGCCCAACGATTACGCGCCGGTGGAGCGGCTGGGGCGTCTGTGCGGGGCGAAGCCGGACGAACTGGTGGAGCTGCACCGGCGGTGGATCGTCGCCGATGCGGCGAGACGGCGCCCGGCGCCGGCGGCCGAGTCCGCTTCCGCCTCGGCCCCTGCCGCCGCCTCCGCCTCGGACTCCGGGGCGGTTTCCGCTGCTGCTCCTGATCCGACCTCTGTTCCCGGGCCTGCTTCCGGGTCCGCTTCCGCGCCGGGGACCGTTCCGGAGCGTGATGTTCCGGTGGTCGGTGGTACGGCTTCGGCCGAGAGGACCGACGCGGGGCCCGACGAGAGGGGTGACCGGGACGGCGGCAGTGCGGGGGACGACGGGAGCGACATGGCCGCGACCGGGGCCGGGGCTGTGACCGGTACCGGCACGGCGGCCCGGTCCCGGCGGTTCCGGTCCTCGCCGCGCATGCGCGTCCTGCTCGCCGCGGCGGCCGTGGTCGCGCTCACCGTGCCGACCACGATGGTCGTCAGCAAGCTCTCCGGGACGGGCGACAGCGCGTTGAGCAACGCCCCCATGGTGGACGGGGTGGAGAACGACATGTCCGCGCCGCCCGCGGTGGAGGACAGGAAGGGGACGACCGCGTCACCGGGTACGCCGAGTGCGTCGGCCACGTCCGGGGCCACACGGACCCCGTCCCTGAAGCCCGGGGGCGGGTCTTCCGGCTCCGCGTCGGCCGGGAGCGGCAGGGGGGCCGGGGCCGGTGGTACGCGGACGGGCGGGGGCCCACCCGTGAGCGCCACGATCAGCTCGTACAACTGGGCGGCCCCCTGTGGGCAGTACTACGTCCTGGACCGGGAGCCGGAGAACGTGCCCCCGCCCCCCTCGCCGCAGGACACCCGCGGTTGGGCGAGGGCGCTCGGCGGGGTGGACGGCGGGCACATGCAGCTCGAACTGGTCCTGCAGGGGAAGTCGGCCGACGCGGTGGTGCTGCGCGACCTGCATGTGCGGCAAGTCGCGAGGAAGGCTCCGCTGCCGTGGTCGGCGTACTCGATGGGGGACGGGTGCGGGAGCGGCATCACCCCGCAGACCTTCGACATCGATCTCGACGACGCCCGGCCGGTGCTCAGGCCGGTCGCGGGGGAGAAGGCCGGCAAGCCGGTGCCTCCCAAGGACTTCCCGTTCCGTGTGACGTCCACCGACGTGGAGGTCTTCGACCTCGACGTCCATGTCGAGGCCCACGACGTCAGCTGGTACCTGGAGCTGGACTGGAGCAGCGGCGGCCGCAAGGGGACCCTGCGCATCGACGACGGCGGGGAGCCGTTCCGTACGAGCGCCATCGAGACCCGGCCGCTGTACAAATACCGGTACGACACGGTCCAGTGGGCGACCGAATGAACCACCGCGGCCGCCCACCGGGCTGGTGGGCGGCCGCGAGGCGATTCGTTCAGCCGTACTGAGAATCCGCGCCAGGAACACTCGAAGACGCTCAGAAGCACTCAAAGACGCGTCGAAGGTGCTCAGAAACGCGCCGGAAGTACTCGGAGACGCCGCGAGCGACGCGTCAGTACGCGGAGACGCGTCAGAGGCGCTCGGGGGTCCTGATGCCGAGCAGTTCCATGCCCTGACGCAGAGTGCCGGCGGTGAGGTCCGAGAGGAAGAGGCGGTTCTCGGCCACGTCCTGCGGGACGTCGGACTTCAGCACCGGGCACTGGTCGTAGAACGTCGTGAACAGGGACGACAGCTGGTAGAGGTACGCGGCCAGGCGGTGCGGCTCGTACGCTGCGGCGACCTCGGCCACGACCTCGCCGAACTGGTCCAGGTGCAGGCCCAGCGCGCGCTCGGCCGGGGCCAGCTCCAGCTCCGGGTGCGGCTGCGGCTTCAGCTCGCCCGCCTTGCGCTTGATGGAGCAGGAACGGGCGTGCGCGTACTGGATGTACACGCTGGTGTCGCCGTTCAGCGACACCATCTGGTCCAGGTCGAACTTGTAGTCGCGGGCGGCCGACGTGGACAGGTCCGCGTACTTCACCGCGCCGATGCCGACCTGCGCGGCACGCTCCGCGATCTCCTCCTCGGTGAGGTCCTGGGCCTTCTCGCGCACGACGGCCGACGCCCGGTCGATCGCCTCGTCCAGCAGGTCCGCCAGCCGGACCGTCTCGCCCTCACGCGTCTTGAACGGCTTGCCGTCCTTGCCGAGCACCGTGCCGAAGGCGAGGTGCACGGCCTGGACGTCCTCGTTCAGCCAGCCCGCCCGGCGGGCCGTCTCGAAGACCATCTTGAAGTGCAGGGCCTGCCGCGCGTCCACCACGTACAGCAGGGTGGACGCCTTGAGGTTCTGGACCCGGTCGCGGATCGCGGAGAGGTCGGTGGCCGCGTAGCCGAAGCCGCCGTTGGACTTCTGCACGATCAGCGGCACCGGCTCGCCGTCGGTGCCCTTCACGTCGTCGAAGAACACGCAGAGCGCGCCCTCGGAGCGGACGGCGACGCCCGACTCCTCCAGCAGGCGGCAGGTCTCCGCCAGCATGTCGTTGTAGCCGGACTCACCGACGATGTCGGCGTCGCGGATCTCCATGTCGAGCTTGTTGAAGACCGAGTAGAAGTAGATCTTCGACTCGTCGACGAAGCGCTGCCACATGGCGAGGGTCTCCTCGTCACCGGCCTGGAGCGCGACGACGCGGTCCCGGGAGCGGGCCTTGAACTCCTCGTCGGAGTCGAAGAGCGCGCGGGACGCCTTGTAGAGGCGGTTCAGGGAGGACATGGCGGCCTCGCCGTCGCCCTCGCCGCCCTCGTGGTTCAGCTCGCCCGGGTGCTCGATCAGGTACTGGATGAGCATGCCGAACTGGGTGCCCCAGTCACCGATGTGGTGCCTGCGGACCACCGTCTCGCCCGTGAACTCCAGGATCTGCGCCATCGCGTCACCGATCACCGCGGAGCGGAGGTGACCGACGTGCATCTCCTTGGCCACGTTCGGCTGGGCGTAGTCGATGACCGTGGTGCCCGCGGCGCTGTTGTACGGGACACCGAGGCGGTCCTCGTCGTCCGCGTCGCGCGCGGCGAGGGTCTCGATGATCGCCCGGTCGCTGAGCGTGATGTTGAGGAAGCCGGGGCCGGAGACCTCGATCTCCTTGACCGGGCCGCCCGCCGGAACGGCCGCGGTGACCTGGGCGGCCAGCTCGCGCGGGTTGCCCTTGAGCTTCTTGGCCAGGGCGAGGATGCCGTTGGCCTGGAAGTCGGCCCGGTCGCTTCGTCGCAGCAGCGGGTCCGCGGTGCCGGCGTCCGGCAGTGCTGCCGTCAGGGCGTCCGCGAGCTGCTGCCGGAGCGTGGAAGCGAGGGAATTGACCGAGGCCATGGGCTTGGATGCCGTTTCCGTAGGGGTACAGGGGCACAGTGACGCGGCACGACGGCTGCGAAGTATCACACCAGTATTCCACGGTGGGTAAACCCGTTTTCCGGCGTCGCGGCCGGACGTCGTCGCCCGTGCGCCATCGGTCACCGGTCCGGCGCCCGGTCGGGCGCCGGACAGAGCCGTCCTCCGGCGCCGGTCGGGCGCCGGACAGGCCCGTGTTCCGGCTCGGGGCCGGGCGTCGGCAAAGCCGTTTTCGTGCTACCGGTGGGACCTGGGAGAATGGTGGACGTCCCGTACCGGTTCGACAGGGCCTTCCGGTCCCCGACCGGTCCCGTCCGTGCCGACCGGTTCCGAATGGCTCCGGCCGGTACTGACAGGTCACGGGTACTGGCGGGTCTGCTGGTACCGACCGGCCCCAGCAGACCTTGGCAAGTCCCGACAGGTCCCCCACCAGGGTCCCCGACAGGTTCCACAGAGGGTTTTGTCCCTACGAGTCCCACAAGAGAGAAGGACGTGCAGACCGTGGCTCAGAGTCAGAGCAGCACCGAGGCCGACTGGGTCTCCCGCTTCGCGGACGATGTCATCGCCGAATCGGAGCGTCGTGCGCCTGGCAAACCGGTCGTCGTCGCGTCCGGTCTCTCCCCGTCGGGCCCGATCCACCTGGGCAACCTCCGCGAGGTCATGACCCCGCACCTGGTCGCCGACGAGATCCGCCGCCGCGGGTACACCGTGCGGCACCTGATCTCCTGGGACGACTACGACCGCTACCGCAAGGTCCCGAACGGCGTCCCCGGCACCGACGAGTCCTGGGCGGAGCACATCGGCAAGCCGCTGACCTCGGTGCCCGCCCCGGCCGGGTCCGCGTACCCGAACTGGGCCGAGCACTTCAAGGCCGCCATGACCGCCGCGCTGGGCGAGCTGGGCGTCGAGTTCGAGGGCATCAGCCAGACCGAGAAGTACACCTCGGGGGCGTACCGCGAGCAGATCCTGCACGCCATGAAGCACCGCGCCGACATCGACGCCGTGCTCGACCGCTACCGGACGAAGAAGGACCCGGCGGACGCGGCGGCCAAGGGCGGCAAGGGCGGCAAGAAGCCGCAGCAGCAGAAGAAGGTCGACGAGGCGGAACTGGCGGCCGAGGCGGGTTCCGGCGCGGCCAGCGAGGACGACGGCAGCGGCGGCTCGGCCGGCTACTTCCCGTACAAGCCCTACTGCGGCAACTGCGAGAAGGACCTCACGACCGTCACGTCGTACGACGACGACAGCACCGAGCTGAACTACACCTGCACGTCCTGCGGCTTCGCCGAGACCGTCCGGCTGAACGAGTTCAACCGCGGCAAGCTGGTCTGGAAGGTCGACTGGCCGATGCGCTGGGCCTACGAGGGCGTGGTCTTCGAGCCGAGCGGCGTGGACCACTCCTCGCCGGGCTCGTCGTTCGTCGTCGGCGGCCAGATCGTCCGCGAGGTCTTCGGCGGAGCGCAGCCGATCGGCCCGATGTACGCCTTCGTCGGCATCTCCGGCATGGCGAAGATGTCCTCCAGCAAGGGCGGCGTGCCGACCCCGGCCGACGCGCTGAAGATCATGGAGGCGCCGCTGCTGCGCTGGCTGTACGCGCGCCGCAAGCCGAACCAGTCCTTCAAGATCGCCTTCGACCAGGAGATCCAGCGGCTCTACGACGAGTGGGACTCGTTGGTGCGCAAGGTGGCCGACGGCTCCGTGCTCCCCGCCGACGCCGCCGCGTACAGCCGGGCCGTGGGCACGGCCGCCGGTGAACTGCCGCGCACGCCGCGCCCGCTGTCGTACCGCACGCTCGCGTCGGTCGTCGACATCACGGCCGGGCACGACGAGCAGACGCTGCGCATCCTGAGCGAGCTGGACCCGGAGAACCCGCTGACCTCGCTGGACGAGGTCCGGCCGCGTCTCGACCGCGCCGAGAACTGGATCACCACGCAGGTCCCGGCCGAGGCCCGCACCATCGTCCGGGACGAGCCGGACAAGGAACTGCTCGGCTCGCTGGACGACCAGGGCCGGGAGTCGCTGCGGCTGCTCCTGGAGGGACTGGACTCGCACTGGTCGCTGGACGGTCTCACCACGCTCGTCTACGGCGTGCCGAAGGTGCTGGCGGGTCTGGAGCCGGACGCCAAGCCGACGCCCGAGCTGAAGGTCGCGCAGCGGTCGTTCTTCGCGCTCCTGTACCGGCTGCTGGTCAGTCGGGACACCGGGCCGCGGCTGCCCACGCTGCTGCTGGCCGTGGGCGCGGACCGGGTGCGCAGGCTGCTGGGCGCGTAACGGTTTCGGGGTATCGCTGAACGCGGATCGCCGGGTGCTGAGGATTCAGCACCCGGCGATCCGCGTTCAGCCGGCTGATCCGTGAGAACCGAGCACGCGTCCCGGAGCCGCGCGGCGAAACGGGACCCACCCGAAGCCCTCACCCCTCCGAGGGGAGCAGCCGGGAGCCCCCGGCCTCGGGCCGGGGAGGGTGTCAAGCGATGTGGTTCTCGGCCATCTCGTTGTCGAAGCGCTGCTTGAAGCCCGGCAGCATACGGCGGAGCAGGGCCGCGCCGCGGGGGTGATGGATGTTGTGCACGTCCGAGAGGTGTATGTCGAGGACCTCGGCACTGGGGTGGGCCTGGTGCGTGCGGGTGTACTCGGCGAAGACCTGGTACGCGACCGTCCCGAACTCGACTTCGGACTCGACCTCGGAGCCGGACTCGACCTCGGCCGCGGACCCGGATGCGGTCTCAGGCCCGGACTCGACCGCGGGCCCGGATTCGGGTACGGGTCCCTCCTGCTGCGCTTGGGCCGGTGCCTGCTGCTCTTCCGGGGCCGGTGCGGGCTGGGGATCCGGCTGAGCCTGCTGTGCTTGGTCGGACTGCTGGGTCTGCTGAGCCTGCTGTGCTTGGTGGGCCTGCTGAGCTTGGTGAGGCTGTTGAGCTTGCTGGGCCTGCTGGGTCTGCTGGGTCTGCTGGGTCTGGTAGGTCTGCTGCGTGTGTTGGACCTGCTGTGCCTGCTCGTCGTGCTCGGCCTGCGGCATCGGACGGGGGGCCACGGTGCGCGGCTCGGGCACGGCGCCGATCGTCCCCACGTTGCCCAGCGGACGGGTCCGGCCGCCGGGGCCCAGCGGGACCTGGACCGGCATCGGCTCCAGGCCCTCGACGTACGTCGGGTCGTACGCGCTCCGGTGCGCGTCGTTCGGGACCGGGGACGCCGCGAACCACGGGCTCTCGTGCGAGCCCGGGCCGTCCTGGGGCCGCTCGTCGGCCGCCGCCATGTCGTCGGGGCGAGCGTGCTGCGGTTGTTGCTGCTGCTCGTACTGCTGCGGGTGCCCGGGCTGCTGCCCGTACGCCTGCTGTTGCTGTTGCTCCGGGTGTTCCTGGTGCCCCTGCTGCTCTTGGTGCTGCTGAGGCGCGAGCGCCTGCGGGTGCGCCTGAGACCGGGGCTGCGTCGGCGGCCCGGCGTACGGCAGCTCGGGCGGGAACTCGTCCGGCCCGGCCGCGGACAGGGCGGGCGCCGGGGGCAGGAGTGCCGGTTCGATGCCCGCCGCGGCCAGCCCGGCCCCGGCGGTCTCGGCCAGCGGAACGCCGTACTTCGCCAGGCGCAGCGGCATCAGGGACTCGACGGGCGCCTTGCGGCGCCAGTTGCGGCCGAAGCGGGCCTGGAGCCGTGCCTGGTAGATCAGCCGGTCCTGTTCGAGCTTGATGACCTGTTCGTACGAGCGGAGCTCCCAGAGCTTCATCCGCCGCCACAGCCGGAACGTCGGCACCGGGGAGAGCAGCCAGCGGGTGAGGCGCACCCCCTCCATGTGCTTGTCCGCCGTGATGTCGGCGATCCGGCCCACGGCGTGCCGGGCGGCCTCGACGGAGACCACGAACAGCACCGGGATGACCGCGTGCATGCCGACGCCGAGCGGGTCGGGCCAGGCGGCGGCGCCGTTGAAGGCGATCGTCGCGGCGGTCAGCAGCCAGGCCGTCTGGCGCAGCAGCGGGAACGGGATGCGAAGCCAGGTCAGCAGCAGGTCCAGGGCGAGCAGCACACAGATGCCCGCGTCGATGCCGATCGGGAAGACCAGCGAGAAGTCGCCGAAGCCCTTCTGCACGGCCAGCTCGCGCACCGCCGCGTACGAACCCGCGAAGCCGATCCCGGCGATGAGCACCGCACCGGCGATCACGAGCCCGATGAGTACCCGGTGGGTACGTGTCAGCTGCATCGCGGCCACCCGCGTTCCCCTCCCTGCTCGTTTGTTGAGAGCGACAGCCTGGCACACGCGTGCGAGAGGGCGTGGGGCGGGCACCGCGGAGCGTGGTCAGGAGCCGGGGGTGGTTCCCGGTGCGCGACCTCGGTGTCGGCCTTGATGCCGCCCCAGGGACCAGACCTGTGAACGGGGCCGTTCAGCCCCGCGACCGGGGGCCGTTTCCCCAGTGAAGCGAGACCGCCCCTCCTGTGACCCGGCCGTGTTCGGGCGGGCCGTATGACCGAGCGGGCCCCATGACCGAGCGGGCCCCATGGCCTGCCGGGCCTCATGGCCGGGCGGGGCTCATGGCCTGCCGGGCCTCATGGCCGGTCGGGTGGGAGCCGTGCTGTACGCCCGCCCACCCGTCGGCTTCACCGACGCCCGGTTCTACCGGCTCCGCTTCACTGGCTCGGCTTCGTGGCCGTGTCCTTCTCGCCGGGCTCGACCGACTTCCCGGACCCCGGCTTCGTGTCCGGTTCACCGGTTTTTTCCGGTGCGGTCGTTGCGTTCTGCTTCGCGTCAGTGGCGGCGACCGTCGCCACGGCCTCCTTGGCGGCCTTTTCGGCGCCCTTCAGGATGTCCTCGGCGGACGGCGTCTTCGAACCCGCGTAACCGGCGCCGTTGTAGGTGAGGGTGACGACGACGTTCCCCGTACGCGCGATGACCGTCGCGTACTTGAAGTCCTCGCTCGTCTTGGTGAGGTCGTACGTGATCCTGGACGCCTGCTCGCCGATGCCGGTGACGGGCGCCTCGGCGACCTTCTTCGCACCCTCGGTCGCCTTGGCCTTGGTGACCTGCTTCGTGAAGTCCTGCTGCGCGCGCTCGGCGCCGCTGCCCAGGGTCTGGTCCGAGTCGAAGCGGATGAAGCCGACGTCGAGCCAGCGGTACTGGGACCCCTTCACGCCCTTGTCGTCGAGACCGTTCCAGGAGCAGCCCGCGCGGTAGGAGGTGTCGCTGGACTTGGCCGCCGTGCCGTTCTTGGGCTTCGCCTCGGGAACCAGGGAGGTGATCGTCTTCTTGCCGATCGACGTGCACGGGTCGGGCAGCTGGGCGAACTTCGCCGGCTCGACGGTCGGTTCCGACTTGGGCGCGGCCGATGCCGTGGACGACGACGGCGAACCCGAGTCCTTGGTGTCCTTGTCGCCGGAGTCCGACGAGCAGCCGGCGACGACGAGCATCACCGGAACGGCGGCGCAGGCGAGTATGCGGGTGAGTCGCGGGGCTGAACGGTGCATGGTTCCTTCACTCGGTGGCGCGGCGGGCAGGGGCCGCGCCGGGGTTCGGGCGCGGTCTGCCGGGTGGCCGTGCACGGTCGGTCGGCGGTTGCCGGGCGGGTGCCCGGCGGGGTTCCGGAAGGCGTTCCGGACGGCCACCGTACGACGGACGGGGTTCGGACGTGGCCCCGGACGGGGATCTCGGGAGTGCGGTCGGCGGCGTGGCGGGGCGCGGCGGGCGCGGCTACTCGCTGAACTTCTCCACCAGCTGCCGGGCCACCGATCGGGCTCTGTCCTGCAGTTCCTTGCTGTCGGGGACCACGCTGGGGACGGTCGGCTGCTCGGTGTAGTCGACGGTCACGATGACGTTCGATGTGCGAAAGACCACGCTCACCACACGGTTCTGGGCGGTGGAACCGGCGCGGACGAGACGGTCGTCCAGGAACGCGCTGTCCCCGAGGCCGTCGAGGGTGCGCGGCAACAGGCTGTCATCCGTGCCGTCGCCGTTCTCGCCCTCGTCACCCGTGTCGGTCCCGCTGCTGTCGCTCGTGGGGGACGAGCTGGACGCGGTGTGCGGGACGGTGCCCGAAGGGGGCGGGGTCTGCTGCTCCGTGCCACCGGGCGTGGCGGACGGCGCGGTGAGGCCGGTGGCGGTCACCTTCTTCGCGTACACCTCGCGGGCGCGGTCGTCGTCGCTCACCGAGGGGTCGTAGGACACGACGCGCTCGAAGTCGACGGAGAGGGTGTGAGAGGAGCCGGGGGCCTCGGCCTTCCACCGGCAGCCGACCCGGCGGTCCGTGTCGTACGTGACGTCGGCCGTGCCCTTGTACGCCTTCTTCTGCTGGTCCTCGGGCAGTTCGGCAGCGCCCGGGAGCAGGTCCTTCAGCGAGGACGAGGAGACGGCGCGGCAAGCGTCGAGAAGCGTGCGGTACTTGCCGGGGGCCGCCGTGGTGGCGGTCGCCTCGCCGGGCTTGCTGTCGGCGGCCGAGCCACCGGTTCCGGTGCCTGCACTGCAGCCGACGACAAGCGCTGCCAGCAGTGCGGTGCCGGGTACGTACGCCATTCGCCGCACGGTCCTGGGCTCCCTTCGCGCGAAAAACTGTTGCCGCTCTACGGCGGCCACTGGAGACAATGTGTATCGCACACGCCGCTGTGAACGCCGGTCGAGCGACTCATTTGCCGACCTTGGCGCCGGTTTTGCTCTTTCAGGCTTTTCGGGGGATTAGAGGAACTTATGTCGTATGTAGAGGTGCCGGGCGCCGAGGTCCCGATACGCATGTGGGCCGATCCCGCGTCGGTCGAGGACGTCGCGATGCGACAGCTGCGCAACGTGGCCACCCTGCCCTGGGTCAAGGGGCTCGCCGTCATGCCGGACGTCCATTTCGGCAAGGGCGCGACGGTCGGCTCGGTGATCGCGATGCACGGTGCGGTCTGCCCGGCGGCGGTGGGGGTGGACATCGGCTGCGGAATGTCCGCGGTGAAGACCTCTCTGACGGCCAATGACCTGCCCGGCGACCTGTCCCGGCTGCGCTCGAAGATCGAGCAGGCCATTCCGGTGGGGCGCGCGATGCATGACGACGCCGTGGCGCCCGACGGGCTGTACGGCTTCCGCGCACCGGGCTGGGACGACTTCTGGGCGCGGTTCGACGGGGTCGCCGAAGCGGTCCGGTTCCGTCAGGAACGTGCCACGAAGCAGATGGGGACGCTCGGTTCGGGCAACCACTTCATCGAGTTCTGTCTGGACGAGTCGGGCTCGGTCTGGCTGATGCTGCACTCCGGCTCGCGGAACATCGGCAAGGAACTGGCCGACTTCCACATCGGGCAGGCGCAGAAGCTGCCACACAACCAGGACCTGATCGACCGTGACCTGGCGGTGTTCATCGCCGACACCCCGCAGATGGCGGCCTACCGGAACGACCTGTTCTGGGCGCAGGAGTACGCGAAGCACAATCGCGCCATCATGATGGCGCTCTTCCAGAACGTGGTCCGCAAGGAATTCAAGAAGGCCAAGGTCACGTTCGAACCGGTCATCTCCTGTCACCACAACTACGTGGCGGAGGAGCGGTACGACGGCATGGACCTGCTGGTCACCCGAAAGGGCGCGATCCGCGCGGGCTCCGGCGACTATGGAATCATCCCGGGCTCGATGGGGACCGGTTCGTACATCGTGAAGGGCCTCGGGAACGAGAAGTCCTTCAACTCGGCCTCGCACGGCGCCGGCCGCAAGATGAGCCGGAACGCCGCGAAGCGACGCTTCTCGACGCGCGACCTGGAGGACCAGACGCGGGGCGTGGAGTGCCGCAAGGACTCCGGCGTCGTGGACGAGATCCCGGCGGCGTACAAGCCGATCGAGCAGGTCATCGAGCAGCAGCGGGACCTGGTCGAGGTCGTCGCCAAGCTCAAGCAGGTGGTGTGCGTGAAGGGCTGACCCCCGGACCGCACACCGAAGCCCGCCGCCACGGGGGAGCGGCGGGCTTCGGTATGTGCGGGTGGGGCTTTGAACGTCGGGTCCCGGGCGCGGGTGACATGCCGGGGCCCTTCGTCCTTCCGGCCGAGGGTCTGCCCGACCGTCGTTCGCGGTTCGGGCCGGGGACCGGTGCGGGCTCAGGCGGTGCGGTGGACCTTGGTGTTGGATGCCTGGGCGCGGGGGCGGACCACCAGGAGGTCGATGTTGACGTGGCTGGGGCGGGTGACGGCCCAGGTGATGGTGTCGGCCACGTCGTCGGCGGTCAGCGGGGCCTCGACGCCCGCGTACACCTTGTCCGCCTTCTCGGTGTCGCCGCGGAAACGGGTGGTGGCGAACTCCTCCGTCTTGACCATGCCGGGGGCCACCTCGATGACGCGGACCGGGGTGCCGACGATCTCCAGGCGGAGGGTCTCGGCCAGGACGTGTTCGCCGTGCTTGGCGGCCACGTAACCGCCGCCGCCCTCGTAGGTGGCGTGGCCCGCGGTGGAGGAGAGGATCACGATCGTGCCGTCGCCGCTCTCGGTGAGCGCGGGCAGCAGGGCCTGGGTGACGTTGAGCGTGCCGATGACGTTCGTCTCGTACATCTGGCGCCAGTCGTCGGGGTCGCCGGTTGCGACGGGGTCGGCGCCGAGCGCGCCGCCCGCGTTGTTGACGAGGACGGCGAGGCGGCGGAACGCGGTGGCGAACTCGTCCACCGCGGCACGGTCGGTGACGTCCAGGGCGTAGGCCGTCGCCTGGTGGCCCGCCGCGTTGAGCTCGGCGGCGAGAGCCTCGATGCGGTCCTTGCGGCGGGCGGTCAGAACCACGCGGTAGCCGGCGGCGGCCAGCTGCCGGGCGGTCGCGGCACCGATGCCGCTGCTCGCTCCGGTGACGACGGCGATCGGGGTGGCGGCCATGACGGTCTCCTCGGGCAGCTGATCGGTACCGGGCCAGGATAGGCAGGCGCCGGGGCGGCGGTTGCGTGTGGTCGGTGGTCCTGCCCGGTCGGTGCTCGTACTTGGTGGGCGCTCGTACCCGGTCGGCCGCCTTGCCTGGTCGATGGTCGCTGTCGCGTGTGGTCAGTGGCTGCGGGGGGCGTACATGATCACGGCCATGCCGGCCAGGCAGATCAGCGCGCCGATCACGTCCCAGCGGTCGGGGCGGTAGCCGTCGGCGACCATGCCCCAGGCGATCGAGCCCGCCACGAAGACACCGCCGTACGCGGCGAGGATGCGGCCGAACTCCCCTTCCGGCTGGAGTGTGGCGGCGAAGCCGTAGACGCCGAGCGCGATGACGCCCGCGCCGATCCAGATCCAGCCCCGGTGCTCGCGCACGCCTTGCCAGACGAGCCACGCACCGCCGATCTCGAAGAGCGCGGCGATGACGAAGAGGACGACAGAACGGGCTACGGACATGGGCGTCAGCGTGTCACGAGGGAGGGGAAGGGGGCGAAGGGGGGGAGAGGCCGGCAGGGAGGCACGCCGAACTAGTGGGTAAATAAGGATAATTTCGGGCAATCGGTATCTTCAGTGCATGGCAATGACACGTAGAGCCGCGCCCATGGTGTCCGGCGTCGGTGTGGCCGTGGTCGTGGCTCTGGCCGTGGCCGTGGTATTGGGAACGGGGCGCGCGGCCGCTGCCGGGCGTGCGGGTGTATCGGTGGTGGATCCGGCGACGAAACCGGTGGGTGGGCCCGTGGCTGGTGGTATCGCGCCCGAGGCGGACGTGTCGCATCACGGGCACGTCTCGTTGTGGGGAACGGGGCTCGGGGTCTGGGTGCAGAGCCGGAACCACGGTCCCTCCGACCTGGACGGCGTGACCCTGCGGGTACGCACATCCGTAGCACTCTCCGGACGGCAGGAACTGTCGGAGGGCTGCCTCCAGGCCGACCGGCGGACCGTGCTGTGCCGGACGGCCGCGCTGCGCGCCGATGCCCGGGACGGGCGGCAACTGGCTCTGGAACTCCAGCTGGCCGGGCGGCCGGACGAGGTCGTCGTGCGAATCGACACCCTGTGGAACGGAGGGGCGACCGACCGGAATCCGGACAACAACGAGTACGAGGTGCTGGCTCCGGCCACTGGGGACGAGTACGCGTTCTGATGCCTGGTCAGGGGCGCGCTGGGGCGTGGGAGAGTCGGGCGGGTGTGTGCGGTGCTGGTGCCGTCGGGGGCGGGGTGGGGTCATCGGGTGAGTGCGGCCTGTAGCGCCGCCGGGTCGGGGCGCTCGCTCGCCCAGGCGATGTAGCCGTCGGGCCGGATGAGCAGGGTGGTGGTGCGGCCGTCCTTCCAGTGGGCGTGCGCCAGCGGGGTGGGCGTGGCCGGAGTCGGGGTGTCGGCGGGCGTGACGAGGGTGAAGGTGCCGCCGCGGAGCAACTGGTGGAGGCGGCCCTCCCGCAGGCTCAGGTCGGGGGCTCGTCGCAAGGTCAGGGGGTGGGTCCCGCGCGGGGCGGCGTAGGAGATCGCGAGCCCGGACACCATGCCGATGACCTTGCCGGAGGCCGGCCGGACGTGGGACAGCAGCGTCGTGGCGGCCGTCCGGGCCGCACGCTGGAGCGGGCCTTTGGCCATGGCGAGACGGATGAGTGCTCCGCTGGAGCGAAGCACCTGTGCGCCGACCGGGTGGCGTTCCTCGTGGTAGCTGTCGAGGAGCGCCTCCGGGGAGGCCGTGTGTCCTCGCAGGACCGCGGCGAGCTTCCAGGAGAGGTTCGCGGCGTCCTGAAGGCCTGTGTTCATGCCCTGGCCGCCCGCGGGCGAGTGGACGTGGGCGGCGTCCCCGGCGAGGAAGACCCGGCCCGTGCGGTAGGCGGGCACCTGGCGTTCGTCGCTGTGGAAACGCGAGATCCAGCGCGCGTCGTGCATGCCGTAGTCGGTGCCGAGGGCGCGGCGGGCGACCCCGCGCAGTTCTTCCAGGTCTGCGGGGGTGCTGTCGGCGGACTGGTGCCCGCGGTCCCAGCCCATCACGCGGAACCAGCCGTCGCCGAAGGGGGCGATGAAGGCGAAGGCGTCCCCGTCCCCGTCGACGGTCAGGACACCGGGAGGCTCCTTTGCGAGCCGGACGTCCGCGAGGACGAGCGACCGGATCACGGAAACGCCGGGGAACGGCAGACCGAGCACCTCACGGACCTGGCTGCGCACACCGTCGGTGCCGACGAGATAGCGGGCGTCGATCGTGCTCGTGCCGCCGTCGGCCTCGCGCAGTCCGGCGGTGACCGTGTCCGACGCGGGGCTCTGGTGGAGCGAGGTCAGCCGCGTCTCGTGACGGAAGCGGACGCCCGCGGTACGGGCGCGGCGCTCCAGCAGGCGTTCCACCTCGTACTGCGGGGCGATCAGCACGAAGGGGAAGCGCGTGCGCAGCCCGGAGAGATCGAGCGAGAGCCTGCCGAAGAAGCGTATGGAGGAGAGGGGTGTGCCCGCGCCGACGAGTTCGTCGGCCAGGCCGCGGGCGTCGAGCAGTTCGAGCGTGCGGGCGTGCACGGCGAATGCCCGCGTCACGTTGCTGATCCCGTGCGGGCGGCGCTCCACGAGCGTGACGGAGAGGCCCTGGGCGGCCAGGTCGCCCGCGAGCAGCAGGCCGGTGGGGCCGGCGCCCACGACGAGTACGTCGACAGTGTCGGGTGAGGTGCTCGGGGTGGTGGTCATGGCTGCCTCCTGGGCCCGGCCGTGAGTGGTCACCTTGATGCCAACGTGCGTTGGTCAACACTTGTTGGCAACGGTAGCCCCGTCGGGGCTGGAGTGTCAACGGTTGTTGGCCTACAGTTGTTGGTGTGAACAGTAAGCCCACCGCCCCCCGCCGTTCGGACGCCACCAAGGCCGCGATTCTCGAAGCCGCGCGCGAGCGGTTCGCCGCCGACGGCTACGAGCGCGCCACCATCCGGGCCATCGCCCGCGACGCGAACATCGACCCGTCGATGGTGATGCGCTACTACGGGAACAAGGAGAGGCTGTTCGCGGCTGCCTCCGAGATCGATCTGCTCGTTCCCGAGCTGGGAGCGCTGCCGGGCAAGCACGTCGGTGCCGTGCTCGTGACGCATTTCCTGGACCGGTGGGAGGGCGATGACGTGCTCACCGCCCTGCTCAGGGTCGCCGTCACCAATGACGCGGGGGCCGAGCGGATGAGAGAGGTCTTCGCCGAGCAGATCGGCCCGATAGCCGCCGGCGTGTGCCCCGACCCGGCCGATGCCCCGCGCCGGGCGGCTCTCGCCGCCTCGCAGATCCTGGGCATGGCCCTCACGCGCTATGTCCTGCGGATCGAGCCCGCCGTCGCGATGTCGCGCGAAGAAGTGATCGCCTGGCTCGCGCCCACCATTCAGCGCTACCTGACCGCCGAGCAGCCGTAGGCCCCGTCGTCGAACTGCCGCCTGCCGTGCGACACCTACCGCGTGACGCCCGTCATGCAACGCCTGTCATGCACGCTCGCGGTGTTGTCGGAGTCGTCCTCGTGTGTCCGATGCGAGGACGATTCTCCACCTCGCGATCGCCCGCACCGGACGGACGCCGTACGGCCCGACCTCCGGCCGAACGACGGCACTTCGACGACAGGTCCTGGCGCCGGAAGGGGTCGAGGTGAGGAGCCGAGTGGCGAAGGTGGGGCAGAGTCAGAGGCAGAGGCAGGTCAGCGGCAGGGGGATGTGGGGACGGGGCTGTCAGCCGGTGGCTCCGGGGGTTTTGGAGACCTCGGACGGGGCCGACGGCGCGCTGTCCTCGTCCTGCGGGGCGTCGTCCCCCGGGGCGCTCCTTTGGCCGTTCCCCCCGTCGGGTCCCGCGTCGCCCTCCCGGTCGTCGTCCGGGGCCGCGGGCGCGAAGTCGCGGAGTGCCTTCGCGACGATCGCGTCGAGGTGGGAGTGGTGGGCCCCTCGCCAGTAGACGCGGTCGCATTCCGTGCACTGCGCGAAGACGTCGTAGGAGCGTCGGGTGCCATGCTCCAGTAGGTCGCTGACGGAGTCCTTGTCGGCCTGCTTCAGCGGTCCGTTGCAGGCCGTGCACCTGGTCCAGGGGGCCAGGCGCGGGGCGAACCGTTCCAGCACATCGCGCAGTTGGTCCTCCGGTCGGTCGCTGTACACGTATGCCCCGGCCCAGATCTCCCGCCGGTGCAGGAGCCCTCGGTCCCGGGAGAGCAGTACGCGGCGCTCGTCCGCCGACCGGGCGGCCAGCGCGGCGTCGCCGATGTCCTCGCTCTCGTACGCGGCGTCGACCCCCAGCAGCCGCAGCCGCCGGGCGAGCGTGCCGAGGTGGACGTCGAGAAGGAAGCGCAGAGGCGCCCCGGGGACGCGCTGGGGGCGTTCCACGGCGCGTACCTGGACCGATTCGCCCGCGCCAGGGATGTGCGAGACGGACACCGGACGGCCGTCGACCAGGATCTGCCCGGCTTCGGTGAGCGGGATGCCGAGCGACTCCACGACATGGCCGAGGGTGGAGGAGCCGTCGGTGGCCACGGTCGAGCGTCCCCGGCGGCGATCAGGCGAGACGAAGGGGCGCAGCTCGGGGGCGACTTCGAATTGGATCTCGGGTCCGTTCACCTCGTCAGGATGTCATCGGACCCGGCACCACAGCCAGGGAATTCGGCGCCGGGATCCAGCGGGTGCCGTGAACCGGTGACCGCAGTGGCCGCAGGGTGGCGGAACCGTACCGGGGCAGGTTCTCGCGGGTGCCGACGCGGCTGCGTGGGCGGGCCCCGTTGCCTACAGTGCCCCCATGACTTCGGCGACTGCGCATGCGAATCCCCGTGTGAAGATCCTCGACCTCGGCCCCGATGATGCGCGGCTGCGTGACGACCTGCTTCCGGTCCTGCGCGAACTCCGGCCGCACCTCACCGCGGAACTCTTCGAGGAGGTGTACGAGAAGGGATACGCGCAGGGGCTGCGATTCAGCGCCGCCTATGACGACGAGGGCGTCTGCGTGGGCGCGGCCGGCTGGCGCGTCGTCGACAACACCAGCCTGATCCGCATGCTGTACGTGGACGATCTGGTCACCGCCGGGCACGCCCGCTCGACCGGTGTCGGCCGAGAGCTTCTCGCATATCTTGAGGAGCGGGCGAAGCAGGCCGGTTGCCTGCACCTCAACCTCGACTCGGGCACGCACCGTACCGATGCTCACCGTTTCTACCTGCGGGAACGGCTGGACATCGTCGCGTTCCACTTCGACAAGGCGGTGGAGGCGGGCTGAGGCGTCAGGAGGAAGCCGAGGCGCCGGGAGGAACAGGAGCCGGCGCGCAGCCGGACGACGTGGGTGGGCGTGGGCGAGTGAGTGATTGTGGGGCGGGATACCCGGACACCGGGATACAGGGCCACGAGCGCCCAAGGGCCGTCCGTGGTCAGGAGCGATGTGCGCCCAGGGGCCGTCCGTGGCCGAGGGCGGTCCGTGCCCAAGGGGTGTCCGTGCTCAGAGGCGGTCCGTGTCCAGGAACGATGCGTGACCCGCCGGCTGGTCGCGCCCCGTGCGACGGGTGGGGGCTAGGACGTCGGGACGGCGGTTTGGGCGAAGGCCGTCGGGGAGACGCCGACCGTCGCCGTGAAATCCCTGATCAGATGGGCCTGGTCGCTGTATCCGAGCTCCGCCGCGAGTGCCGCCCAGTCCACGGCCGGGTCCGACTCGGCCCGTTCCAGCGCCTCGTGGATGCGGTAGCGGAGGATGACCCACTTGGGGCCGACGCCGACGTACGCGGCGAAGAGCCGTTGCAGCGAGCGCGGCGACACACCCTCGGCTCGGGCGAGTTCGTCGACCCGGCGCACCGTGCGATCCGTGCGTACCAGGTCGACCAGGGCCATCGCCCGGTCCGCCTGCGGGTCCGGCTCCGGGCCGAGCGCCAGCAGGTACGCGTCGAGCGCCGCGACCCGGGCGTCCTCGTCGGCGGGGTCCAGGACGGCCGGCGGCGGGACGGGCGGGACGAACACCTCGTCGACGGCAAGACGCCGCCCCGTCCAGTCGGAGACCGGCCGGTCCGGTGCGAACGGGCGGAACCCGCCGGGTCTGAACTGCACGCCGCAGACCCGGCCCCGTCCCTCCAGCTTCTGTACGAAGAGCCCCGGAGCGATGCCGGAGACCTCGGCGTATCCGTTGCCGTGCGCCGGAGGCGCCGCGTAGCGCTGGAAGACCACGTTCACGGACGGGTGCGGCACCAGATGGGAGGCGTACGGCTTCGCCAGGTCCCAGTCGATGAGCCAGTAGTGCTCCAGGTACGGCCGCAGGGCGGGCGCGGGCTCGCGGCGCCGGAAACGTACCCGCGTGAAGAGTTCGGTGGCGTCGACGATGCCTCTGGTGTCGCGTCGAGGACCGGCCATGTCGGCGATCCTACGGCCGCGGCGGGCCGGGGCCGCGGGTGTCGTGTTTTTTCAAGCGTCGGGCCGTCGTGGCGTGCAGGCTCGACGCATGAAGAAGATCAGCGAGTTGCTCGAAGCGGCCGCCGACCGGGCCGTTCCCGTGATGGACGGGATCACCGACACAGGTCTCGGGGACCCCACGCCGTGTGCGGAGTACGACGTGCGGGCCTTGATCAACCACCTCTTCCAGGTCGTCGTCAATTTCCAGGCCCTGGCGGCCAAGGGGGAGACGGACTTCGGAGAGGTGCCGGAGGCGGTGACGGGCGACTGGCGGGCCCGTTTCCGTGAGGAGACCGTGAAGCTGGCCGCGGCGTGGGCCGCGCCCGGTGCCGAGGAAGGCACGACGGGGCGCATGGCGCTCCCGGCCAGGACCGTCGGGAACATGGTGCTGGGCGATCTGACCGTCCACGCCTGGGACCTGGCGCGGGCCACCGGCCAGGAGTTCGTCCCGGACGAGTCCGTGCTGGACGAGATCGGCCCGGCACTGGCCGCGATGGCGCCGATGGCCCGGGAGATGAAGGTGTTCGGCGAGCCGCACCCGGTACCGGAAGGGGCCGGTCCGTTCGAGCGGGTGCTGGCGCTGACCGGCCGGGACCCGGGGTGGACGCCGCCCGGCGCGTGACGTCGGCACCGGCGGACAGCGCGGCGCGTGCCCGGCCGGTGAGTGCCGGCCGGTGGATGCCGGTTGGGCGGGCGTACGGCCGGGCGTACGGGGGCGTGCCCGGTGAGCGGGGTGTACGGGGCGGACCCTGTGTGCCGGGGTGGTGTGCCGGGGCCGGGTGGCGTGTCCGGGGCATGCGGGTGGGGGCGTGGGCGACGCGGTCAACGGCTCCACACGTGCAGGGCGTCGCCGGTTTCCGAGACCGTGTACCAGGTGCCGTCGCCGAGGGCCGTGGCACCGCCGGACACAGGGAACGGGTACGTGATCCGCGCGCTCACCCGCATCCCCGCCGCGTCCGCGCTCACCAGCCAGTGGCGCTGCTCGCCGTACTCCCAGTCCCGTTCCGACGTTCCCGCGACGACGGTCTCCTCGTCGAGGAAGCCACCCGTGTAGTCCCAGAGGGCCACGTCGGCGTCGAGGTCGTCGGGATCGGCCTCGGGGTGGCGAGCGACGCCGTCCTGGGCGTCGAGTTCGCAGAGCACGGAACCGTCCTCGGTACGGTGCACGGCGAGCGTCTCCTCGCAGTGGGTGACCGTCAGGAACCGGTCGCCCGAGGGGCTCACCGCCATCAGGATCCGCTCGTCGTCGCAGAACCGCTCGACGGAGAGCCGTTGCCCGTCCCACCGGCCCCACAGCATCGGCACGCCGTCCTGGCCCTCGCCGACGCACAGCCCCATACGAGCGGGGTCGGGGTGCGGGACGTGTTCCGAACCGACGGCCGCGGTCTCCGCGTCGACGCGGCCGAGCACCCGGCCGTCGGCGGCGTCGACGACCAGCCACTCGTCCTGCGCCTCGGGATCGGGACCGGTCGCCGCGAGGGGGCCGCGTATGTGGGCCCACACGAGCGTGCCGTCCGCCGAGAACACGGCGGAGCCCTTGTCCGCGTACCCGTGCGAATGGTCCGACGCGTACTCGTCGTACGTGGTGTGGAGCGTGTGGCAGGCGTCGTCCCAGCAGCCGTGCCGGATCTCCCAGCGCACCTCGCCCGCCGGATCCACGGCGCGCAGCGCGTGTACCCCGGCGAAGACCGCGAGATTGCCGTCCGGCGCCACCGCGCAGGTGCCGTAGCGGCTGGGCCAGGGCGCGGGGAAACGGATCACGGCGGCGTCCTCGGAGTCCGCACCGGCGGTGTCCGGACCGGCAGGGCAGGGGTCGGCAGGGCAGGGACGGGCAGAGTCCGGATCGACGGAGTTCGGACCGACGGGGTCTGGACGGGTGGTGCCCGGGTCGACGGCGACCAGCTCGGCGTCGCCTCGCTGGACGAGCAGGTGCTTGCCGGCCCGACGCAGGAGCCGCGGGGCACCTGCCCCGTCCCGGCCGCGGCCGAGCGGCGCGGCCAGCGTGACGACAGGACGGGCGGCGACTTCGGCCATGGGACGGCCCTCTCGTGCGGCGGTGCTGCGGTGCGTCGGCAGGTCTGCGCGCTGACGCCTGTGACGCGTCGGGCATTGGTGCCGTGGTACGAGGCGAACCGTACAGCCGGGGACTGACAGTTCGGGGCTCGACCGAGGTGTCAGCCGCCGTAGGGGTACGCATTCGGGACGACGGCGACCGGGCAGGGCGCGTAATGCAGCATCGCGTGGTTCACCGTGCCGAGGTGTTGTGCGTGGGGTGTGTGGTGTCCGTGCCGTCCGCCGGTCCGGCTCGCGCCGACGACCAGGAGTTCCGCGCCTTCGGCGGCCTCCAGCAGCTTCTGGTGCGTCGGCCCCCGCACCACCGACCGCTGAACGACGACACCGCAGGCGCCGGTCGGGTCCAGCTTCGCGAGCACGGCTTCCAGGTGTTCCTCGGCCTGCCGACGGAGGGTGGCGGCGGGGGAGCCGAAGAGCAGCGGATGGCTCCTGACCTCGTGGGCGGGGGCGCGCCAGGACCGTACGGCGACCAGTTCGCCGTGCCGGGCCGTCGCGTGGGCGAGTGCGAAGAAGGCGGCCGACGTCGGTTCCTCGGCGTCGCTGATCCCGACGACGACGCGACCGGGCCGTGGTGGTGTGTCCGGCGCCCGCGCCGGGACCACCACGACCGGGCAGCGGGACCGGTTGGCGAGCGCGAGGCTGACGGACCCCAGGAGCATTTCGGCGATCCGGCCCCGGCCGCGGGAGCCGACGACCACCACGGCGGCATCGTGGCTCTCCGCGACGAGTGCCGCCACCGGGTCCTCGGGCAGCACATCGGCTTCCACGTCCACCTCGGGGCCGAGCCGTCGCGCGCGTTCCTGGGCCTCGGCGACGAGATGCTCGGCCAGGATCTCGTCGGCGGGACGCTCGGGGTCGGAGGCGGCGTGTGTCCCTTCGTAGTGTTCCCACAGCGAGGCGTGCACGACGCGCAGGGGAAGCCCCGCGCTCGTCGCCTCCGCCGCCGCCCAGTCGAGGGCGCGGAGACTGCCCTCCGACCCGTCCACTCCGACGACTACGGGGCGTCGCATCGCTTCCACGGCCTTCCGTCCCTCTCTCGTCTCTCTTCCGCCTCTTCTGTCCCTTTTGCTGAAGAGTCTGGTTCTGTTTCTACCGCTCTTCCGTTGCCTGTTTTTCGCCTGCCTGTTCGACCTCCCGCTCGTTCTCGTCCGGTCGTTCGTCGGCGTGCCCGGTCCTACGGTTCGATCGTCAGCACCTGATTCGTCGGGCGCCGGGGCGTACGCGGTGCCGTGGGCCCGTATCCCAGACGGATGATCATCTGCGCGTGCCCCGAGCCGAAGACCGGATCGCGCAGGACCCAGCGCAGGTCCGGCCACTCGATGGGTTGGGTCGAGAACGACGTGGACACGCCGTGGAGGGTGGCCAGGAGCAGGACCCGTTCCAGGGCCTGACCGGCGCGCAGCCAGTCGACGGAGTGGTCGCTCGACGTGGTCAGCAGGGCCAGCTGCGGCCGCTTCTCGAACGGCACACGGGCCCGGCCGGGCAGTACGCCGGTGCCCACGAAGTCGCGGGTGGTCGCCTGCTCATGGGCGTCGCGGGGGCCGAAGGCATAGTCCGGGATCCCGTCGACGGGCGCCTCGGTCTTCGTGTCCCGGGTCCAGCGGTGCTGCTCCGCCTCCCGTCCGGGATCCCCGCGGTCGTACCCCTCGGCGTCCCGGATCAGCCCCAGCACGGTCTCCAGATGCGGCGAGGCCAGGAACGAGAAGTCGGCGCCCTCGGCGCGGGCCGCCGCGACGAGAAGCGCGCGGACGTCCTCCGGGACCAGCGCGTCGTCGAATGGGTAGCGGCTCGTGTGCCGCTGCTCGATCGCGGGATGGAGGGCGGCGAGTGCCTCGTTCTCGGTGAGCGCGCCCCCGGTCGGTGCCTCGCTCCCGGTCGGTGCCTCGCCCTCACCCCGCGCCTCGCCCCCGGCCCGCGCTTCGTCTTCGGCCGTCGCCTCGCCCCCACCCCGCGCCTCGCCCCCACCCCGCGCCTCGTTCTCGTGGGCCGGTCGGGCGACAGCGCGGACGCCGAGTCGTACGGAGGCCAGTACGGCGGGCGCCGACGGTTCGGGCAGCAGCGTGGTGACCGCTTCCAGGCCGTGGTGGGCGGCGGACACCCGCAGGTTGAGCAGGGCGGCACCGCAGCCCACGTGCAGCGCGCGGGTCGCCGGGTCCTCCTCCGGCAGCGCGCGGTCGAGGTCCGCGAGGAGGGTGAGCGTGTGGCCCGCGCGCGTGTAGCGGAATTGCCAGGGCTGGGCGTTGTGCATGGACGGGGCGGCGGTTGCATCGGCGACGAGGCCGGTCAGCGTCGCGTCGTCGAGTGACCTGGGCATCGTGACTCCCGGGTATCCGGAACGGTCGAGAGGTTCGGTCGGTGCTGTCGCGGTGTGGAGCACTCGCCGCGCGGTGGGGCGGATGACGGATGCGTTTCGTCCATCCGTTCGCTCCTCTGTTCGCGCGGAAGACGGAGGCCCCACGTCCGGTTCAGGATGAGTGCTCCGTTAATCCGTTATAAGTATTTTCTGCTCTTCTGTTACGAACTCTCCCACGTCCGGGGCGATCCCACGCCTCGGACGGCCCCGTGCCTGCTGCGGCGACCCCACGCCCGACGGCCGGGCCCCACCCGCCGGGACGACCCGGTGCGTGCTTTGCCCGTACGGAGGTCGCGGGCCGGGCCGGAGCCGTGGTGCCCGTGCGCCGGAACCGTGGTGCCATGGGAGGAGCCCCGGCGAAGAGACCCCCGGAAGGACCGGCGAAAGGACCCCGAAGGAACCGGTGAAGGCACCCCGGAAGGACCGGCGAGGGGACCGAAGAAGGGGGGCCGGCGCAAGGGCTGACCGAGGGACCGAGGGAGTGACGAAGGGAGCGTCCGCTCATGGCAGCCGCCCTGTCCCTGATGCCGCCCATGCGCTTTGCACGGGCCGTCGTCCTCGACACCGACGGAGTGATCGCCGACTTCGCCCGTAGCCACGCCGCAGCCTGGAAGAAGGCGTTCGACGCCGTCCTCTCCGGCATCGAGGGACAGCGGCCCTTCGACGCTGTGGATGACGCGCCGGCCGGTGTCGAGGCCGGGCGGCGCGGCGGTTTCGGAACTGTGATCGGCGTGGACCGTACCGGCGGGCCCGACAGCGCCGCCGCGCTGCGTCGTCACGGCGCCGACCCCGTGGTGTCCGATCCCGGTGATCTGCTGACCACGGGAGCGGCCGCAGGGAAGGCCACTGCCGGGGAAAGGGACATGGCCGTCGGGGAAGCGGGTGCTGCGGCACCGGGCGCCGGGGAAGACCGATGAGCGATGCCTGGACCTGGTCGTACGAGGGATACGACCCGAGGGAGGAACGGCTCCGCGAGGCGCTGTGCACCCTCGGCAACGGCTACTTCGCCACCCGGGGCGCCGCGCCCGAGACGTCCGAGGGCCCCTCGCACTACCCCGGCACCTACGCGGCGGGCTGCTACAACCGGCTGACCTCCTCGGTGCGGGGCCGCAGAGTGGAGAACGAGGACCTGGTCAACCTGCCGAACTGGCTGCCGCTGCGCTACCGCATCCGCCCCGAGGACGCCGCGCCGGGGCCGTGGCTCACCCCGGACCACGAGCAGCTCGTGGAGCACGGCCAGTGGCTCGACCTGAGCGGGGGCACGCTGACGCGTCGGTCCGTGTACGAGGACGGGGCAGGACGACGCCTGTGCGTCGAACAGTGCCGACTGGTGCACATGGGGGACCCGCACCTCGCCGCGCTGCGCATGGTGTTCCGGGCCGAGGGGTGGGCGGGCGAGATCGAGGTGGAGTCGGGGATCGACGGCGACGTCCGCAACGCCGGGGTGGAGAGATACCGGGACCTGTCGAACCGGCACCTCACCGGCTGGGTGACCGGCACGCACGACGACGGCGTGGTCTCGCTGCGGTGCCGCACGGTGGAGTCGGACATCGGGATCGCGCTGGCGGCCCGCACCTGGGCCGGGCACGGGGCGGCCCGCACCCCTGGTCCCGGCCCCGCGACCGCAGCCGCCCCCGATGCCGGATCCGACGCCAGGTCCGGCCCCGCGACCGCATCCGATCCCGGCCCCGACGCCAGGTCCGGCCCCGGCCCCGCGACCACACCCGTCCCCGGTCCCGACGCCACAAACGCCTCCGGCCCGGTAACCGCTTCCGGCCCGGTAGCGACCCCCGGCCCGGTAGCCGTCCTCGCCCCCGTAACCGCCTTCGACATCGCGACCACCCCCGTCCCGCAGTTCCGGCAGACGCCTACGTCGGTCTTCCGGCGGTTGGTGCTGCCGCTCGACCCGGGGGCCGACACCGTCGTCGACAAGACGGTCGCCCTGCACACCACGCGCGACCCCGCGATCGGCGGCCCGTCGAGGGCGGCGTCGGCCGCCGTCCGTGCGGCTCCCGGCTTCCCGCGCCTGCTGGCGTCGCACCGACGGGCCTGGGCCGATCTGTGGCGGCAGGTCCGGCTGGAGGTTCCCGGCGAGTCGGGACGCATTCTGCGGCTGCACCTCTTCCACGTACTGCAGACGCTCTCGCCGCACACCGCCGACCTCGACGTGGGGGTTCCGGCGCGAGGGCTGCACGGTGAGGCGTACCGGGGTCATGTCTTCTGGGACGAGCTGTTCGTCCTTCCGTTCCTGAACCTGCACCTTCCGGAGGTCTCCCGAGGTCTCCTCGACTACCGCCATCGGCGGTTGCCCGCAGCGTGCCGGGCGGCACGCGAGGCCGGCAGGGCCGGGGCGATGTACCCCTGGCAGAGCGCCGACACGGGACGCGAGGAGACACAGGAACTCCACCTCAACCCGCATTCGGGGCGCTGGCTGCCCGACCGCTCCCGGCTCCAGCACCACGTCGGCTCGGCCGTCGCGTACAACGTGTGGCAGTACTGCCAGGCGACCGGGGACGTGGACTATCTGCACTCCAAGGGCGCGGAGATGCTGCTGCAGATCGCCAGGTTCTGGGCGGCGAGCGCCGCGTGGGACGGCTCCCTGGGCCGGTACCGCATCCTCGGTGTCGTCGGCCCGGACGAGTACCACGACGCCTATCCGGGGTCCGGGACGGCCGGGCTCGACGACAACGCGTACACCAACGTGACGGCGGCCTGGGTCCTGTCGCGTGCGACTGAGCTGTACCGCGACCTCCCCGCGGGCATGCGGGGGCGGTTGCACGACCGGTTCCGGCTCGAACCCGACGAACCGGAATGCTGGGAGGACATCTCCCATCGTCTGCACGTGCCGTACCACGGGGGCGTCATCAGCCAGTTCGTCGGTTACGGGGAGCTGGCCGAGCTCGACTGGGAGCGGTACCGGAAGCGGTACGGAGACATCCGGCGGCTGGACCGGATCCTGGAGGCGGAGGGCGACACCGTCAACCGGTACCAGGCGTCCAAGCAGGCCGACGTGCTGATGCTCGGCTACCTCTTCTCGCCGCAGGAGCTCGCCGGCCTCTTCCGGCGGCTCGGGCACCCGCTGGACGACGACGTCTGGCGGGCCACCGTCGACTACTACCTCGCGCGCACCAGCCACGGATCCACGCTCAGCTCGCTGGTCCACGCCTGGGTGCTGGCCCGGGTGTGCCGCGACGAGGCATGGGCGTACTGCCAGGAGGCGTTGGTCGGGGACGTGGCCGACGTCCAGGGCGGCACCACCGAGGAGGGGATCCACCTGGGCGCGATGGCGGGCACCCTCGACTTCGTGCAGCGCGGAATGACCGGGCTGGAGACCCGTGACGACGCGTTATGGCTCGACCCGGCCGCGCTGCCCGAGCTCTCGGAGTTCGCGATGCGCATCCGCTTCCGCCGGCACTGGGACGTGGACCTGCGGTTCAGGGACGGACACGTACGGATCGCCGTACCGGGCTCGCAGCATCCGGCGGTCCGGGTCGTTCTCGGCGGCCATACCCATGTGATCGCACCCGGCACGTCCCGAAGGCTGGACCTGCCCCGGGATTCCCCGGAACCCCTGGAGCCTCCGGTCTCCTCGGACCTCCCGGACGCCTCGCCGCCCGGCCCCGCATGAGCGAGAAACCTCGGGTCCGAGAAACTACAGGTCCGAGAAGCCTCGAATCCGTGAAACCTCGGGTCAGGGCCACACCAGGCAGTACGCCTGATGCCCGGCGTCGTGCAGGCGGTGGCTGAAGTCCTGCCACTCGTGCAGCAGTCGGTAGACGTTGAACGCGTCGCGCGGGCCGCCGCGGTCGGGGACCGTGGACCAGATGAAGGCCGCGGCGCCGACCGACTCCTCGCCGACGCCGCGCAGCGGGTCGACGACCGTCATCGGGAGCTTGACCACCGCGTAGTCGGGGTGGAGGACGACCAGTTCCAGCGGGGGGACCCGGTGCAGGGGTATGCCCTGGATGCCGGTGAGGACCATCGCCGCCACCGTCTCCGGCTTGATCTTGGTGAACATGCCGCCCATGCCCAGCTCGTCGCCGCCGAGTTCCTCGGGGCGCATCGAAATGGGCACGCGTGCCGCGGTCGCCCCGTCCGGGGCGCCGAAGTACTTGTACGTCACCCCCACCCGGCCACCACTCCTGCTCCCGGCCCCGCCGCCCTGTGCACCACCGGGCCGCGCGCTCCGGCGGCGCTCCCCATCACGCCGGTGCCGACCCCGTCGGGCAGGCTCGGGCCCCAGGCCGTCGGTCCCTTCGCCCACTCCGCCACCGCGATGCATATCTCATCCACCCGACTACTACTGAGGAGACACGGCCCCCGCCGTGCAACCCGATCATCGTGTCAGTGACCTCCCCCGCGGGCGTGCGGTGAAACACCTGTCCCGCAAGACCGTGTGCGCCTCTGACACCATGGCTTGTGTGAGCTTCCCCCATCACGCCCCAGTCTCGCAGACGCGAGGGGGCTGAGCCCTTCCCTCACAAGAGGAGAACACGTTCACACGAGGAGAACACGTTCCCCGCTCGCCGCGGTCAGGATTTCCGGCCCGGCCCACCGACCCTCGAATCGCAGATCAGGACCAAAGTGGCGTATTCATATCAAGCCCCCGTTTCCCAGACGCTCTTCGACCGCGCGTCCCTCGTGACGCCCGGTGGCGTGAACTCTCCCGTGCGGGCCTTCCGGGCCGTGGGCGGTACGCCCCGCTTCATGGTGTCCGGTACCGGTCCGTACCTCACCGATGCCGATGGTCGTGAGTACGTCGACCTCGTGTGCTCGTGGGGGCCGATGATTCTCGGCCATTCCCACCCCGAGGTGATCGCCGCGGTGCAGGAGGCCGTCGCACGCGGCACCTCGTTCGGGACGCCCGGTGAGGGCGAGGTCGCGCTCGCCGAGGAGATCGTGGCCCGGGTCGAGCCCGTGGAGCAGGTGCGGCTGGTGTCCTCCGGCACCGAGGCGACCATGTCCGCGATCCGTCTCGCCCGCGGCTTCACCGGCCGCGCCAAGGTGGTGAAGTTCGCGGGCTGCTACCACGGCCACGTCGACGCGCTGCTCGCCGCCGCCGGTTCCGGGGTCGCGACCTTCGGGCTCCCGGACACCCCGGGGGTGACCGGCGCGCAGGCGGGCGACACGATCGTGCTGCCGTACAACGACCTGGACGCCGTGCGGGCCGCGTTCGCCGCGCACCCCGGCGAGATCGCCTGTGTGATCACCGAGGCGTCGCCGGGCAACATGGGCGTCGTGCCGCCGGTGGACGGCTTCAACGCCGGGCTCAAGGAGATCTGCGCCGCCGACGGCGCCCTCTACATCTCCGACGAGGTCATGACCGGGTTCCGTACTTCGAAGGCGGGCTGGTTCGGGGTCGACGGGGTGCGCCCCGACCTGATGACCTTCGGCAAGGTGATGGGCGGCGGCTTCCCGGCCGCGGCCTTCGGCGGCCGGGCGGACGTGATGGCGTACCTCGCCCCCGCCGGCCCCGTCTACCAGGCGGGCACCCTCTCCGGGAACCCGATCGCCACCGCCGCCGGGCTCGCCCAGCTGCGGCTGCTCGACGACGCGGCGTACGCGAAGGTGGACGCGGTCTCCGCGGAGATCCGCGGCCTGGTCGGCGACGCGCTGACCAAGGAGGGCGTGGCGCACACCGTGCAGTCCGCGAGCAACATGTTCTCCGTCTTCTTCACCGACCAGCCGGTGCGGAACTACGAGGACGCGAAGCGGCAGGAAGCTTTCCGCTTCACCGCCTTCTTCCACTCGCTGCTGTCGCAGGGCGTCTACCTGCCGCCGTCCGCCTTCGAGTCCTGGTTCGTCTCGACCGCCCACGACACGCGGGCCGTCGAGCGCATCGCCGCCGCCCTGCCCGCCGCCGCCCGCGCGGCATCGGAGGCCACGGCATGAGCGAGAACACGAGCCGCGAGGGCGGCAAGGACATCACCGTCGTCCACCTGATGCGGCACGGCGAGGTGCACAACCCGGAGGGCGTGCTCTACGGGCGCCGCCCCGGCTACCACCTCTCCGAGCTGGGCCGGGAGATGGCCGACCGGGTCGCCGGGCACCTGAAGGGCCGCGACATCACCCACGTCGTCGCCTCCCCGCTGGAGCGCGCCCAGGAGACGGCCGCGCCGATCGCCGCGTCGCACGGTCTGGAGATCGCCACCGACGAGCGGCTCATCGAGGCCGCCAACGTCTTCGAGGGCAAGACCTTTGGCGTCGGCGACGGGGCACTGCGCAAGCCGGACAACTGGAAGCACCTGACGAACCCGTTCCGGCCGTCCTGGGGCGAGCCGTATATCGAGCAGGTCGTACGGATGATGCGCGCCCTGGACGCCGCCCGGGACGCGGCGCGTGGCCACGAGGCGGTGTGCGTCAGCCACCAGCTGCCGATCTGGATCGTGCGGAGCTTCGTGGAGCGGCGGCGGCTGTGGCACGACCCGCGCAAGCGTCAGTGCACGCTCGCGTCGCTGACCAGCTTCACCTACCAGGGCGACAAGATCGTGTCGGTCGGGTACAGCGAGCCGGCCCGGGACCTGGTGCCGCCGCATCTGCGGGCCGGGGCGAAGCCGGTGAAGGGGAGGTCGAAGGCGTTCGGTGCCTGAGCCGGCGTCCGGGCGCGGGCTCGGGACGGCGTGGACGGGGCGGGTTCTGGACCGGTGGGTCCGGTACCCGCCCCGTCCCGTTCGACGATGCCCGCGCTCCCGTGGTGCTCCGCCCCGTCCCGTACGCGCTGCGTCCCGTCCCGTTCGACGATGCCCGCGCCGCGCCCGCGGTGGTGCCCTGCCGCCTCCCGTACGCGCTGCGCCCCGTTTCGTACGCGGGCGCTCGTGCGTCCTGCGACGCACCACGTCCGACGCCACGCCGCGCGCTGATCCGCCACGGATGACGGGACAGTTCTTGGACTGTGTGTTCGATCACCTTCGGGCTCTGGTGCCGCAATGAACTTTGTGCTAAATCGCGGAACCCCCGTGCTGTTTCCGCCATCTAAGCCTTCGCCAGTTTGTATGGACTTCAGGCAAAACGACCGCAGATGGGGAACGCATGCGCGAGATCAGCCGAAGGGGTTTGCTCGGAGCCGGACTTGGGGCCGCCGCCGCCATCGGTCTGGCGGGATGCAGCTCCTCCGGGACGGAGCAGGCCGGGGCCACGGAGGGGAAGGGCACCGACGGGCGCGGCCGGGGGACCGGTCCCGCGAAGAAGGACGTCCGGCTGATCGGGGATGGTTCCACCGCGGACACCGGCAAGCAGCCGCACCAGCCCCCGGCGCCGGTCCCGCTCGAACCCGGACAGACGCCGCCGCAGTTCGTGATCTTTTCCTGGGACGGGGCGGGCGAGGTCGGCAACGGGCTCTTCCCGCGTTTTCTGGAACTCGCCAAGAACCATGACGCGGCGATGACCTTCTTCCTCTCCGGTCTCTATCTGCTGCCCGAGTCGAAGAAGTCCAAGTACCGGCCGCCCAACAACGCGGTCGGCGCCTCCGACATCGGTTACCTCACCGATGACCACATCAAGGAGACGATGAAGTACGTCCGTCAGGCGTGGTTCGACGGACACGAGATCGGCACTCACTTCAACGGGCATTTCTGTGCCGGTTCCGGATCGGTCGCGAACTGGACACCCGCCCAGTGGCAGAGCGAAATCGACCAGGCGATCTCCTTCGTCACCCAATGGCGCACCAATACCGGCTGGACCGATCTCGATCCGCTGCCCTTCGACTACCGCAAGGAACTGGTCGGCGCCCGTACCCCCTGTCTGCTCGGTCAGGACAACCTGCTGCCCACGGCCAAGAAGATGGGCTGGCGCTACGACGCCAGTTCCCCCGGCGGGACGCAGGTGTGGCCGCAGAAGCGGCAGGGCATCTGGGACCTGCCGCTGCAGGCCATGCCCTTCCCCGGGCACAGCTTCGAGGTCCTCTCGATGGACTACAACATCCTCGCCAACCAGTCGCAGAATTCGACCAAGGGGATGCCGTCCCGTTATCCGGGATGGCGCAAACAGGCCACCGGGTCCTATCTCGCGGGATTCGACCGCGCGTACACGACGAATCGCGCTCCGTTCTACATCGGAAACCACTTCGAGGAGTGGAACGGCGGCATCTACATGGACGCGGTCGAGGAAACGATCAAGAAGATCGCCGACAAGCCGGATGTACGGCTGGTCTCCTTCAAGCAGTTCGTCGACTGGCTCGACGTACAGACCCCGGCCGTGCTCGACAAGCTCCGCACGCTGGGTGTCGGACAGGCGCCCGAAGGCGGCTGGAACGCCTTCTTTAAAAAAGCCTGACAAGGGGCGTTACGGGCACTGAGGGGGGTGCCCGAGATCGCCGGAACCGCCATGCGAAACTTTTCACATGAGCTATGGCCGGGCATCTCGACGCCGCTTCATCCTGCTCGCCGCCCCCGCGGCGACCGTCGCACTCGCCCTCACGCTGACCGCGTGCGGCGGGAACGACGAAAAGGTCGGCGGTGGGGGCAGCACGAACTTCGTCACGGGCAGCGGCGGGATCTCCACCGTCGACAAGGGGGACCGCAAGCCCGCCCCGAAGCTCGACGGGGAGACCCTCGACGGCAAGCAGCTCGACGTCGCCGATTTCAAGGGCAAGGTCGTCGTGCTGAACGTATGGGGCTCCTGGTGCGGTCCCTGCCGGCTGGAGGCCCAGTACTTCTCCCGGGTGGCGAAGGAGACGAAGGACAAGGGCGTCGAGTTCGTCGGGATCAACACGCGGGACGCGCAGAAGGGTCCCGCGGTGAGCTTTGAGAAGGACTACGGCGTCCCGTACCCGAGCTTCTTCGACCCGACCGGTAAGCTGATGCTCCGCTTCCCCAAGGGCACGCTGAACCCGCAGGCCATCCCCTCGACCGTGGTCCTGGACCGGGACGGGAGGATCGCCGCCCGTTCCCTGGTCGCGCTCGACGCCGAGAAGCTGCACGAGATGATCGACCCGCTGATCGCGGAGAAGTGACTCCGTGCTCACCCTCGCCGCGCTTCCGGCACAGAACGAGACCGTGATGAGCGGGGCGCTGATCGTCGCCCTGCCCCTCGCGGTGCTCGGCGGGCTCGTCTCGTTCTTCTCGCCGTGCGTCCTGCCCCTGGTCCCCGGCTACCTCTCGTACGTCACCGGCGTCAGCGGCACCGACCTGGCTCAGGCCAGGCGGGGCCGCATGGTCGCGGGCGCCTCGCTGTTCGTGCTCGGCTTCACCGCCGTGTTCGTCTCCGGCGGCGCACTCTTCGGCTTCTTCGGCCAGACCCTCCAGGAGCACAGCGAGGTCCTCTCCAAGATCCTCGGCGTGCTGATGATCCTGATGGGGATCTTCTTCATGGGGCTGATGCCCTGGATGACCCAGCGCGAGTTCCGTATCCACAAACGGCCGGTGAGCGGACTGGCCGGGGCGCCCTTGCTGGGCGCCCTCTTCGGGATCGGCTGGACGCCCTGTCTCGGGCCCACGCTCAGCTCGGTGAGCATCCTCGCGATGGAGCAGGGCACCGCCGGACGCGGGGCGCTCCTGACCGTCGCGTACTGCCTGGGGCTGGGCGTGCCCTTCGTGCTCGCCGCGGTCGCCTTCCGCAAGGCGCTCGGTGCGTTCGGCTGGGTCAAGCGCCACTACGCATGGGTCATGCGGATCGGCGGCGCGATGATGATCGTGACCGGTCTGCTCCTGCTGACCGGTCTGTGGGCCGACCTGATGCAGATGATGCAGGGCTGGTCCGACGGCTTCACGGTGGGGATCTGAGGTTCCATGGGCAAGACCAAGACCAACGCGAGCGGCGAGCACGAGGAGAAGGGGCGCGACGAGAGCGCCCCCGAACTCGGCGCGGCCGGCTCCCAGCTCTCCACCGCGCCCCGGGAGGAGAGCGCGGCAGCTCTGCCGGCCATGGGGGTCATCGGCTGGGCCCGCTGGTTCTGGCGCCAGCTCACCTCCATGCGGGTCGCGCTGATCCTGCTCTTCCTGCTGTCGCTCGGTGCCGTCCCCGGCTCGCTGATCCCGCAGAACAGCGTTGACGAGCTGAAGGTGCAGGCCTTCAAGGAGGCCCACACCACCCTCACGCCGATCTACGAGAAGCTCCAGTTCTTCGACGTCTACAGCTCGGTGTGGTTCTCCGCGATCTACATCCTGCTGTTCATCTCGCTCATCGGCTGCATCGTGCCGCGCACCGGCCAGTTCATCGGCCAGCTGCGCAGCCGTCCGCCGGGCGCCCCCAAGCGCCTGACCCGGCTGCCCGCGTACACCACCTGGCGCACCGAGGCCGAGCCCGAGCAGGTCCGCGAGGCCGCGCTCGCCACGCTGCGCGGGCGCCGCTTCCGGGCCCACGTGGTGGGGGACGCGGTCGCCGCGGAGAAGGGGTACCTGCGCGAGGCCGGGAACCTGCTCTTCCACGTCTCCCTGATCGTGATGCTGGTGGCGTTCGGCTACGGCCAGCTCTTCAAGTCCGAGGGCGCCAAGCTGATCGTCGAGGGCGACGGCTTCTCCAACACGCTGACCCAGTACGACGACTTCAAGTCCGGGTCGCTGTTCGACTACGACGGGCTCGCCCCGTTCAGCTTCAAGCTCGACGACTTCGTCGGCACGTACGAGCGCAGCGGCCCGCAGAAGGGTACGGCGCGGACCTTCGAGGCCCGTGTGACGTACGAGAAGGGCGCGTACGGCAAGCCGCGGAAGACCGTCATCAGGGTCAACGAGCCGCTCGTCGTCGACGGCACCAAGGTCTATCTGAACGCGCACGGCTACGCGCCGGTCGTCTCCGTCAAGGACGCCTCCGGCAAGGAGGTCTACCGGAACGCCGTGCCGCTGCTGCCGATCGACAACAACATCACCTCGACCGGCGCGATCAAGGTGCTGGACGGCTACCGGGACAAGAGCGGCAAGAAGACCCAGCTGGGCTTCCAGGCGTTCTTCGTGCCGACCTTCGCGGGTGACGGCAAGGGCACGATGTTCTCCCAGTTCCCGGCCGCGGACATGCCCGTGCTCGCGCTCAACGCCTACCACGGCTACCTCGGACCCGACTCCGGACTGGCGCAGAACGTGTACCAGCTGGACAAGACGAAGATGAAGCCGTTCAAGGACGGCGAGAACGGCGACCTCAAGCAGCGCCTCGCGGTCGGCGACACGATGAAGCTGCCCGACGGCGCGGCCTCGATCACCTTCGTGGGCGTCGAGGAGTGGGCCAGCTTCCAGATCTCCGAGCAGCCCGCCAGCGGCTGGGCCCTCGGCGGTTCGGCCGCCGCGATCGCCGGGCTCGCCGCCTCGCTGTTCATCCAGCGGCGACGGGTCTGGGTGCGGGCCGTGCGCGGCGCCGACGGCGTCACCGTCGTCGAGATGGGCGGCCTCGGCCGCAGCGAGTCCGCCAGGCTCTCCGAGGAACTGGCCGATCTCGCCCTCACGCTCCACGACCGGGCGCCCACCGCGCCCGACCCGGCGCCCACCGGTTCCGACGGCGACGCGCCCGACCCGGACACGGACGAGGGGCGGCCCGGCGGGCCGGGCCCCGACTCCGTCGAAGAATCCTCCGAAGAACCTGCCGAAGGGGCTGGGAAGTGAATCTCGCCGCCGCAACCAACGAGAGCCTGGCGAACACCAGCAATGTGCTGATCTATTCGTCGATGGCCGTCTACACCCTGGCCTTCTTCGCGCACATCGCGGAATGGGTGTTCGGCAGCCGCAGCAAGGTCGGCCGCACCGCCGCCGCCCTGACCGGGGCACAGGCAGGGGCCGAGGGCGCCGGTGCGGGTGCGGGTGCCGCAGTGCAGGTGCGGGTCGCCCAGCAGGGCGGCGGCACCGCCGTGCTCGACCGCCCGAAGATCGTCACGCGCGCCGCCGCGGGCTCCCGGGACGTCCCGGACGGGCCCGGCGCGGCCGGCGGCACGTTCAAGGGCGACCTGTACGGGCGCATCGCGATCTCCCTGACCATCGTCGCCTTCCTCGTCCAGGCGGGCGGCGTCGTCGCCCGCGCGATGTCCGTGCAGCGCGCCCCCTGGGGCAACATGTACGAGTTCTCCATCACCTTCTCCACGGTGGCGGTCGGCACGTACCTGGTCCTCCTCGCGCTGGGGAAGAACGTCCGCTGGATGGGGCTGCTCCTGGTCACCACCGTCCTGCTGGACCTCGGCGTCGCGACCACGCTGCTCTACACGGCCAGCGACCAGCTGGTGCCCGCGCTGCACTCGTACTGGCTGTGGATCCACGTCTCCACCGCCATCCTCTGCGGTGCCGTCTTCTACATCGGCGCGGTCGCCACCCTGCTCTACCTCTTCCGCGACAGCTACGAGGCCAAGCTGGCGGCCGGCGGGAAGCCGGGGGCGTTCGCCCGGTCCGTGCTCTCCCGGCTGCCGGCCGCCGGTTCGCTCGACAAGTTCTCGTACCGCATCAACGCCGCGGTGTTCCCGCTGTGGACGTTCACGATCATCGCGGGCGCCATCTGGGCCGGTGACGCGTGGGGCCGCTACTGGGGCTGGGACCCCAAGGAGGTCTGGTCCTTCATCACCTGGGTCGCGTACGCCAGCTACCTGCACGCCCGCGCCACGGCCGGGTGGAAGGGCCGCAAGGCCGCCTACCTGGCACTCCTCGCCTTCGGCTGCTGGCTGTTCAACTACTACGGCGTGAACATCTTCGTCAACGGCAAGCACTCCTACGCGGGCGTCTGACGACGCACCCGCGCGGCCGTCAGAGGACCGGCCCCGTCGTCCCCGCACGGGGACGGCGGGGCCGGTCCTCGTTCGTGCACGGGTGCGGATCGCGCACCTGCGGGCCACGCTGGAACCATGACCGATGCGACCCCCGTCATCGAGCACGGCACCAGCGAGACCCACGGCGACCTGCACGTCCTGCATTTCCTGCTCCGGCTGCCCCACCCCGTCCCCAAGGTGTGGACGGCCGTCGCCAGCGCCGAGGGGCTGCCCGGCTGGCTGGCCGCCGCCGACACGTTCGAACCACGCGTCGGCGGGGCGATCACGCTGCGCTGGCTGAACACCGGCCCCGACGGGAGCGCCACCGTCGCCTCGGGCACCGTCACCGCCTGGGACGTCGAGCGGGTCGCCGAATACACCCTCGAAGGACCGCACGGCCGCGTCCGCTTCCATCTGGAACCGCCGCGCGGCGACCATGTGCTGCTGCGCTTCACCAACGAGATCCGGGGCGACGACGCGCTGCGCCTGGACTGCCTCGCCGGCTGGCACGACCACTTCCGCTATCTCACGGACGCGCTGGACGGCTGCCCCGCCGACTGGTCGAGATGGACGCCGGTGCGCTGGGCGGGACTGCGCGAGGAGTACGCGGCCGGGGCGTGAGGCGGGCGTGGGCGGCGGGTCCGCGTCGTGCGGGGCCCGACGCGGCGCACGGCCGTACGCGGCTCACGGCCCCGAGGACGGCGGCAGGCAGCTCGGGCCCGGAGGCGTCCCCTCCGGCCAGGCGATCGCCACGAACCGCTGACGGGCGTCCTCCGGCGCCAGCTCCACCACCGGCACCGCCTTGTTGTACGGGTTCCCGTGGTTGTCCAGGCAGATCCAGCCGCCGGCCCCCGGCACTCGCAACGATCCCTTCACCCGCGGCCACTGCTCGCCCACGTCCGCGGGCCGGGGCAGCAGCTTGCCCTCCGGGGTCGCCTGCCGGATGCCGCGCACCGCCAGCGACAGCGCGTCGTACGCGATGATGACCTGCCCGTCCGTCAGGTCCTGGTGCCCGGTCGGCCCGATCGGGCCCACGGGCCTGCGCGCCACCGCGGCCAGCAGGTCCAGGAAGTTCCGGTAGTCCGCCGGGGAGCCGCCAGTGAGCGACTTCCCTTTTCCCTTCTGTTCCGTGGTCGTCCAGGTGTCCGGATGCGCCAGGGACGCGTAGCGCACCGTCACCCCGCGGCGCAGCGCGCCCCGGTCGAGCTTCTCGTCGCTGCCGAGGTACGAGCCCTCGTCGCCGGTCAGGATCGTGAACGGGCGCCTCTGGCAGCCCCGGGACCCGAGCGCGTTGATGAACTGCCGCAGCTGGGTGTGGCGTCCGGCGAAGAACACCGTGTCCGCGTCCGTGTCGCAGATCAGGTGCGTGATCTGCTGGAACGTGTTGGCCGTGGTGCCCTCGTCGTTCGGGTCGCTGCGCGAGGTGAACAGCTGAGGCTCGTAACGGGTGCCCTTCACCAGCGAGGTGAACGCCGCCCGCAGCGTGTCCGTGTAGTGGTCCCCGGTCCGGGTGTCCTGCACCAGCAGCGCCTTGTCGGCCTTCACCTGCCCGAAGTGCGCCAGCGCCCGCGCCTCGTCGCGGTTGGTCGGCGAGACCCGCGCCAGGCCCGGGAACGGGTCGCCGTCCGGACCGTTGGCGATGTCGTCCGCGGTGATCGTGGTGCCGACGACCGCGATGTGCGCGGTGGTCAGCTCCTTGACCGCGTTCCTGACCTGGGTACTACTGGTCGCCACCCCCGACACCGCGCGCAGGTGGTCGGGCGCCCCGGTCATCGCCTTCAGCCGTTCCACCGTCGGCCGCCACAGCAGGTTGTTGTTCCCGGTGTTGGCGAGCACCAGCCGGATCCCGGGCACCTGGCCGTTCGACAGGTGGTTGGCCCGGTACTGCGCGGCGAACGCGCCCTGCAGTTCGCGCTGCATCTTCGTCTGCATCGCCTCGTCCTTCGACGTGAGCGGCAGCAGCAGGGCGACCGTCGCGTACCGGCCGGGCTTCAGCGTGGCGTTCTCCCGGGCGATGGCCCCGGCGATCTCGGTGAGCTTCGGCCGCCCGAAGTCGTAGCCGTCACCGGAGACCCCCACGCACTCGTCGCTGCCCGGCGGACGCTCGACGCCCGGCACGCAGGCGCGGTTCTCGGGGGCGGTGAGCCGGCCGATGCCGTACCAGCCGGACGTGACGACCAGGGCGCCCGCCACCACCGAGGTGACGACCTTCTGCCGCGCCGTGTACCAGAGGCGGTACCGCAGTGGATTACGCATCCGAGCCACCCTCCCCGCGTCGCGTGCCGTTCGTGCCCGTCGTGCCGCCCGCTCCGCCCGAAGACCCGGCGGGCGCCCCCGGCGGCATGGACAACGGCCGCCAGGCCCTGATGTCCCGGGGCCAGTGCGTCGCCGCGTCCCACAGCACGCTGTTGCCCGACGGATGGACGCCGGACAGCTGCCGCAGTTCGTGCGCCATCTTCTCGACCACCTCCTCGTCCGGCAGGACCAGCGGATCGGACAGCAGCCACACCGCGTGCAGCAGCCTGCGCAGCCGCAACTGGAGCTCCACGGCCCGCTCGCCCAGCTCCCCGAGCCCCGTCTCGTCGTCCGGCAGCGCGTCGGTCGCCTCCCGGCCGAGAGCCACCGCCCGCCGCGGGTCGGGCCCCGGACGGCCGGGTGCCCGCGGGTACGGCGCCGAGGCGATGAACCGCAGCGAGTCGAGCCAGTCCGTCACCTCCGCGTCGGCGAACCGCTCCCGAAGATGCGTCACGCAGTCCCTGGTCCTGCCCAGCACCAGCTCCTGGTGCAGCCGGTGCCGGACGCTCGGCAGCCGGCCCCCGGGCGCGTAGGCCGTACGCAGCGTCTCGTGCACCGCGCGCCACACCGCGTAGTACGGATGGTCGTCGTCCTGGAAGCGCAGCCGGTGCAGCAGCAGCGCCCGCAGCAGCGGATCGGCGACGAAGAACTCGGGACCGACCGGCCAGCCCTGCGCCCGCAGCGCGTCGCGCACCCGCAACGCCACGTCGCCCTCCAGCGACCGGTCGCGCAGCCGGGCCGTGGCCAGCAGCCGCGCCGACTCCTCGCCGTGCGCGGCGGCCAGCACGCACAGCATGTCGAGCTGCTGTCCGGGCACCAGCCGCGCCAGCAGTTCGTCCGCCACCCGCACCGGGGGCCGGTCCTCGCGCAGTTCCACGGTGTGGTCCAGCAGCGCCCCCGGCACCAGGTCCGCCCCCGCGGCCCGGTCCGGCCGCCCCGGGCCGGTCCCCGCCGCCCGCGCCAGCGCCTCGCCCGTCGCCTGCGCCAGCAGCGCCACGCCCAGCGGGAGCCCGCCCGTCAGCCGGTGCACCCCGCGCGCCAGCCCGGCCGGGGCGCGGCCCGCCGGATCCTGCCGGTCGAACGCCGTCTGCACGTCCGCCGGGGCCAGCGCCGTCAGCTCCACGGCCAGGATCCCCGAGGTCACCTCCGAACCTCGCGCCCAGTGCGAACCGTGCGCCACCTCGGGCAGCCGCCTGCGCGTCGCATGGCTCAGCCCCTCGTGGTCATGGGTCCGGGAGGTGGCGAACACGGCGATCCGGTCCCGCACCCCGGCGGCCCGCCGCCGCAGCAGCGGTTCAACCAGCCTGCGGCCCAGCTCCGTGTGCGCGTTGTCCAGCAGCAGCACCGGACGCCCCCGCCTGGCCCCGCGTGCCAGGCCCTCGTACGCCCGGACCAGATCCGTGACCAGCGCCAGCACCAGATGGTCCTCGGCCCGGCGGCGCAGATCACCGCCGCGTTCGAAGTCGACCGCCAGCTGCCGCAGTCCGATCCGGCCGTTGCCGCCCGCGTGCGGATAGCTCCCGTACCAGTCCGCGGTGCGCCGCTGGAACCGGCCGAACGACTCCTCCAGCACCGTCTCGACCGTGGCCTCCGCGACCAGCCCGGCCAGCGGGGCCATCGCGTCGAAGGCGCCGGCGGCCAGCTTCGTCAGCACCTTGGTCACCCAGCCCGTCGCCGCGTCGCCCCGGGTGTCGACGGTCGCCAGCACCGGGCCCAGCGCCTGGAGGTCCCGCTGCGCCCGCGTCTCGTCCTCCCGCGTCCAGGAGATCGAGGCGACCGCCACCAGCCCCAGGCTCAGCCGGGGGAAGGGCACCGGTCGCGCGGCCCGCACCCGCGCCGTCAACTGGGCGGCGAGCTCCGGCAGCGCACCGGTGACCGGGGTCCAGCCCGGCCCCGGGTCCGCGGGCGGCACGACCGCCTCGCAGTCGACCAGGGCGACCGGGGTGACCTCCCGGTACAGCCTGCGCAACTGCTTCAGCACGGCCGTCTTGCCCATGCCGCGCCCGCCGGTGAGCACGGCGACCGGCGGATCGTCGCGGTGCTCGTAGGCGACCCGGGCGGAGCCGATCGGGGCGAGACCGGTCAGGCGCGCGGCGAGTCCGTCGGCGCCGAGGATCGCCTCACGTCCGTACAGCTCTCTGTCCACAGCACCCCCAGCGCCGTCGCCCACTCCGATCTGTCACGTCGTCAACAACAGGGTATCGGGAGGGTGTTGGGGTGAGGAGAGGATTTTCGAAGGATCGGCGAGTCCGGTGTACGAAGTGACCGGCACGTGAAGGAGCCCGGCGCGCGAAGCAGCCGGGCATGGGCCCTGGGACCCTGGCAGGCGGAACGGCGACGGCCACCGCGTGCCGGGTGGCACACGGTGGCCGTCATGGTCGGTCGGGCCGCGGGCGGCGGTCCCTGCGCGGTCAGGACGCGGGCGGCGTCGAACCCTCGGGCCCGGTCTCGTTCTCGCGGCGCTTCAGCTCCTCCTCGCGGCGGCGCAGATCCGCCTCCCAGTCCTTGAGGAGCGACTCGTCCTTCTTGTTCTCCTCGCGCAGCGTCTTCAGGAACTCCGGATTGTCGTCCGGGGCCACCCACTGCGTGCGGTGGGTGCGGTGCCATTCGGACGGCGTGCGGCCCCCGGCGGGCGCGTGACGCATCTTGCCCGCCGCCAGCCACACGATCGGGCCGACGATCCAGAACAGCAGGATGATGAAGATCCAGGCGATCTTCGGCAGATGCTTGGCCTCGTCCTCGGGGGTGTTCAGGCAGTCGATGAACGCGTAGATCGTCAGAGCCAGAGGCAGGAGATACATCAAGGCCCGGAACATGATGGAAGGTCCCCCTGAGGAGAGTTGGCGGGGGCTTGTCCGCCCCGGTGTGGGCCCAGGGTAACCGGTGCCGCCGACGGCCCGGCGTGGAGCCGAGCACCCGCACCGGGCGCCGTGCGCCCGCCGGGACCGGGCCACCCCCGGCGGGCGGCGGCGGTGATGACAAACTGGACGGCATGGCTTATGACGATCTTCGTTCCCTGCTCCGGGCGCTGGAGCGCGAGGGCGACCTCAAGCGCATCAAGGCCGAGGTCGACCCCTACCTGGAGGTCGGCGAGATCGTCGACCGGGTGAACAAGGCGGGCGGTCCGGCCCTGCTCTTCGAGAACGTCAAGGGGTCCTCGATGCCCCTGGCCATGAACGTCTTCGGGACCGACCGGCGGCTGCTCAAGGCGCTCGGGCTGAAGTCGTACGCGGACATCGGCGACAAGATCGGCGGGCTGCTCAAGCCGGAGCTGCCGCACGGCTTCGTCGGGGTGCGCGAGGCGTTCGGGAAGCTCGGCTCGATGGTGCACGTGCCGCCGAAGAAGGTGAAGGCGGAGAGCGCCCCCGTCCAGGAAGTGGTGCTGACCGGCGACGACGTGGACCTGGACCGGTTGCCCGCGCTCTTCACCTGGCCCGGGGACGGCGGCTCGTTCTTCAACCTGGGGCTCACCCACACCAAGGACCCGGAGAGCGGCGTCCGGAACCTGGGCCTCTACCGGCTCCAGCGGCACGACCGGCGCACCATCGGCATGCACTGGCAGATCCACAAGGACAGCCGCAACCACTACCAGGTCGCCGCCCGGCGCGGGGAGCGGCTGCCGGTCGCGATCGCGTTCGGGGCGCCGCCCGCGGTGACGTACGCCTCCACCGCCCCGCTGCCGGGGGACATCGACGAGTACCTGTTCGCCGGGTTCCTCCAGGGCAAGCGGATCGAGATGGTCGACTGCAAGACCGTGCCGCTCCAGGTCCCGGCACAGGCGGAGGTCGTCCTGGAGGGCTGGCTGGAGCCCGGGGAGATGCTGCCCGAGGGGCCGTTCGGGGACCACACCGGCTTCTACACCCCGCAGGAGCCGTTCCCCGCGCTGACCATCGACTGCGTGACCATGCGGCGGCGTCCGCTGCTCCAGTCGATCGTGGTGGGCCGGCCGCCGACCGAGGACGGGCCGCTGGGACGGGCCACCGAGCGGTTCTTCCTGCCGCTCCTCAAGATCATCGTGCCGGACATCGTGGACTACCACCTGCCGGAGGCGGGCGGGTTCCACAACTGCGCGATCGTATCGATCGACAAGAAGTACCCGAAGCACGCCCAGAAGGTGATGAGCGCCATCTGGGGGGCGCACATGATGTCGCTGACCAAGCTGATCGTGGTCGTGGACTCCGACTGCGACGTCCACGATCTGCACGAGGTGGCGTGGCGGGCGCTGGGCAACACGGACTACGCGCGCGACCTGACCGTCACCGAGGGGCCGGTCGACCACCTGGACCATGCCTCCTACCAGCAGTTCTGGGGTGGCAAGGCGGGCATCGACGCGACCCGGAAGTGGCCCGAGGAGGGATACACCCGGGACGGGGGCTGGCCGGAGATGGTCGAGTCGGACCCCGGGACGGCGGCGAAGGTCGACCGCCGGTGGAAGGAATACGGACTGTGAGCGCCGCCGACGCAGCACTGGGCTCGGAGCCCGTACGGCCGAACAACAGCAGGGTCAAGGCGTTCCTGCGGCTCGTGATGATCGAGCACTCGGTCTTCGCGCTGCCCTTCGCGTACATCGCCGCGCTGACCGCGATGTTCCGGGCCGACAAGACGGTCCACTGGGTCGAGCTGCTGCTCGTCACCGTCGCGATGGTGGGGCTGCGGACGTTCGCCATGGCCTGCAACCGGATCATCGACCGGGAGATCGACGCCCGCAATCCGCGCACCGCGAATCGGGAACTGGTCACCGGCGCGGTGTCCGTGCGCTCGGCGTGGACGGGGGCGCTCGTCGCCCTCGTGGTCTTCCTGGGCGCCGCCGCCCTGCTGAACCCGCTCTGCCTGGCGTTGGCGCCGGTCGCCGTCGTGCCGATGGTGGTGTACCCGTACGGCAAGCGGTTCACCACCTACCCGCACGCCATCCTCGGCATCGCGCAGGCCATGGGCCCGGTCGGCGCCTGGCTGGCGGTGACCGGAAGCTGGTCGTGGGAGGCGCTGATCCTCGGTCTCGCGGTCGGGATCTGGATCGGCGGTTTCGACCTGATCTTCGCCTGCCAGGACGTGCAGGCGGACCGGGCGCACGGGGTGCGGTCGGTGCCGGCCCGGTTCGGGATCCCGGCGGCGCTGTGGGGCGCGCGGGTCTCCCACGTGATGACGACGGTGCTGCTGGTCTGGTTCGGCCTGGCCACCGAGGCGGGGGTGCTGTACTGGATCGGCATGGCGGTCGTCGCCGTCGCCTTCGTGTACGAGCACCGGGTGGTGCGTCCGCACGACCTGTCCCGGCTGAACCGGGCGTTCTTCTCCGTCAACGGCTTCATCGGGATAGCGCTGTTCGTGTGTGCCCTGCTGGACCTGGTGGTGCGCGGCCTGACGGTGTAGGCGGGGCGCCGAGCGGGTCGGGACACGGTCGGGTACGGAGCGCCGGGCCGTCCCCCCGGTCGGTGTGCCGAGGACCGGCACGTCCGTGCTTCCCGTCGCCGCGGCCCGATCGGGCCGCGGCACGCGTCACAGCCTCCTCGCGCCACTGGCCGGGCGCGCGGGCACGCGCCGGTCAGGGCCTCGGTCAGGGCAGGAACGGGGTGGCCGTCGGGTCGCCCCCGCGGCCGGTACCGGCGGTGCGGCCGGCGCGGCGGCGGAAGACGAACGCCGCCACGACGCCCGCCGCCAGCCCGAACAGGTGGCCCTGCCAGCTGACCGAGGTGTTGGTGGGGGATATCCCCAGCAGGATCGACGAGCCCCATATCGCGCCGATCAACAGGCCGATCCCGATGTCGAGCGGTCTGCGGTCGACGAAGCCGCGGACCAGCAGATAGCCGAAGAGGCCGAAGACGAGCCCGGAGGCGCCCGCCGTGTTGGAGTGGGCGGGGGAGACCAGCCAGACGCCGAGGCCGTCCACCACGATGATCAGCGCGGCGACGGCCGCGAAACGGCGGATGCCGCCCAGTGCGGCCAGGAAGCCGAAGACAAGCAGCGGCACGCTGTTGGACGCGACGTGGCCGAAGCCGAAGTGGATGAAGGCCGCGGGCACGATGTCCAGCAGTTCGGCGGGGTGGCGTGGCTCGATCCCGTACGTGTCCAGCGCGTGGCCCGTCGACACGTCGACGGCTTCGAGCACCCAGAGGAACGCCACCCACCCCAGCATCAGCTTGGCCGCGGCCTTCGCCCGGTCGGCCCGGCCCCACGTCGGCGCCCGGCCCGGGCCGGCACTGCGATTCGGCCATGCGGTCATCGTGGTCCCCTGCGTCCGGTGTCGTCGCCGATTCGGTCCGTCCTTCAACCGTCTTCCGTCAGTCAGAACGCCCGACGCCCCTTGCTCGGTTCCGGTGCCGTGGGGCCGGATAGGCTCGGGGGCGTGGAATCCGGGATTTCAGTGAGTCAGCAGCGGCGACAGCCTTGGATCGTGGGGGTTTCCGGCGCTTCGGGCACCCCTTTCGCCGCCGCCGTGCTGCGCGGTCTGCTGGCCGCGGGCGAGAACGTGGATCTGGTGGTGAGCCGGGCGTCGCGGCTGACGCTGCTGGACGAGACCGGGATCGCGTTCCGCGACGCGCACTGGCGCGAGGACCTGCGGACCTGGCTGGCGCGCGGGGCGGACGGGAAGCCGCACACCTTCGAGGTGGGCGGGGCGGAGATCGAGCGGGTACGGCACTGGGCGGCCGGTGACCTCGGCGCGGGGCCGTCCTCGGGGTCGTACCCGGCCAAGGGGATGCTCATCGTGCCGGCCTCGACGGCGTGCGTGGCCGGGGTGGCGCTCGGACTGTCGAAGGATCTGCTCCAGCGGGCCGCGAGCGTGACGCTCAAGGAGCGGCGCAAGCTGGTCGTCGCCGTGCGGGAGACCCCGTTGAACGGGCAGACGCTGAAGCACCTGGTGAGCCTGGACGAGGCGGGCGCCGTGGTGCTGCCCGCCTCTCCGGGCTTCTACGCGGGGGCGACGCACATCCAGGATCTGGTGGACTTCGTCGCGGGGCGGGTACTGGACGCGGCGGGGGTGCCGCACGACCTGTACCGCCGGTGGGAGGGAGAACTCGGTGGTGGCTCCCGCGGCGTGTAGGACCGGCCCGCGGAGCCCGGCGAGTGTGGGTGCGAGTACGAGTACGGGGCCGTCGGGCCCGTGGTCAGCGCTTCTTCGGGGCGCGCGCGGTACGGGCGCGGTCGATGCGACGCGCGGCGGCGGGTTGGTGGGCACGCGAGCGGTTGGCCAGGTCCTGCAGCTCGCGCATACGGGCGTAGGCCATCTCGATCGAGTACACGGTGTTCTCACTCCTGAAGATTCGAAAGCGTTTTTTGGATGTACGAGAAGTTTTGCAGGCGATGAAGCCTGCATGCCTTAGATTCTACACGTAAACTCGCGATACTGCTGAACAATGGAAGGTTTCAGTCACATGGACGCGGTGGACAGGCAGCTCATCCAGGCACTGAGGGAGAACGGCAGGGCCTCGTACGCCGAGCTGGGGCGGCTGGTGGGGCTCTCCGGGCCCAGCGTCACCGACCGCATCAACCGGCTGGAATCCGCCGGGGTCATCACCGGGTACCGCGCCACCGTCGACGCCGCGGCCCTGGGGCTCGGCGTCACGGCCCTGATCGGCATCTCGCTCTCCGACGCGGCCGATCACGAGGACGTGGCGCGCCGGCTGAAGGACCTCGCGGAGATCGAGGACGCGTGGTTCATCGCGGGCGACGACTCGTACATGCTCAAGGTGCGGGTCGGTGATGTGGACGGGCTGGAGCGGACCATCCGCCGGCTCAGCGGCACGAAGGGTGTCTCGCGCACCCGTACCACGATCGTGCTCTCCACCAAGTGGGAGAACCGGGTCGGGGAACTCCCCGAGGAGGTGTAGTCCCGGGAGCGGCGATCCCTGCCCGGAAGGAGCGTCGTCCGGTGCGCGCGACCGCAAGGCGGCCGGAAGATCTCGTAGCGGTGCTGCGTGGGCTTTCGGTCAACGCCGCGAGTGCGTGTGCCGGGCGGTGAGACGGGGCGGGCGTTGCCGTGAGCGGCGCTGGGCGTAACGTGGTGGAACCCCCGGCCGGCCGGGGGTTTCGCCCGGTAGGCGCCGGGACGAGGCACAGCACGTCGACAACTGGGAGGCAGCCGCATGGACGTCGGGCTCAAGCGCGAACTGGAGGAGAAGGTCCGCGCGGGGGAGCGGCTGACCCGTGAGGACGGCATCGCCCTCTACGAGTCGGACGACCTGGCCTGGCTCGGCGGCCTCGCCCACGAGGTGCGCACCCGCAAGAACGGTGACGTGGTCCACTTCAACGTCAACCGGCACCTGAACATGACGAATGTGTGCACGGCCTCGTGCGCCTACTGCTCGTTCCAGCGCAAGCCGGGCGAGAAGGACGCGTACACCATGCGCATCGAGGAGGCGGTCCGGCTCGCGAAGGCGATGGAGGGCGAGAACCTCACCGAGCTGCACATCGTCAACGGGCTGCACCCCACCCTGCCGTGGCGCTACTACCCGCGCTCGCTCGGCGCGCTGAAGGAGGCCTTGCCGCAGGTCTCCCTCAAGGCGTTCACCGCCACCGAGATCCACCACTTCGAGACCATCTCCAAGCTCTCCGCCTCCGAGATCCTCGACGAGCTGATCGAGGCCGGTCTGGAGTCGCTGACCGGCGGCGGCGCGGAGATCTTCGACTGGGAGGTCCGCCGGCACATCGTGGACCACGACACCCACTGGGAGGACTGGTCGCGCATCCACCGCCTGGCGCACGAGAAGGGGCTCAAGACCCCGGCGACCATGCTGTACGGGCACATCGAGGAGCCCCGGCACCGCGTCGACCACGTGCTGCGGCTGCGTGAGCTCCAGGACGAGACCGGCGGCTTCCAGGTCTTCATCCCGCTGCGTTACCAGCACGACTTCGTGGACATGAAGGACGGCAAGATCCGCAACAAGCTCCAGGCGCGCACGACGATGGCGACCGGTGCCGAGGCGCTGAAGACCTTCGCGGTCTCGCGGCTCCTGTTCGACAACGTCCCGCACGTCAAGGTCTTCTGGGTGATGCACGGCGTGCAGACCGCTCAGCTCGCGCTCCAGCACGGCGCGGACGACATGGACGGCTCGGTCGTCGAGTACAAGATCACGCACGACGCGGACAACTACGGCACGCCGAACAAGCTCAGCCGCGAGGACCTGCTCGACCTGATCCGCGACGCGGGCTTCCGGCCCGTCGAGCGCAACACCCGGTACGAGATCCTCCGCGAGTACCCGGGCCCGGACGCCGAGCGGCGCGAGTCGCCGCAGCCGATGCGCGTCTGACGGCTCCCGGTGCCCCTTCCGGCGTACCGGTTCCGATGAGCGAGGGGAGAGCCCCGGCCGACCGGCCGGGGCTCTCTCGCGTACCGGGCGGCGCCGTCGTGCGACGACGCGGTTTGAGGCGGGCGCGAAGTAATGATTAATCTTTACTTATGGCACTTACCTTCGCGTTGGATCCCCAGGTCGACGGCACCCTCCGGGACGGCATCACCGAGCTGTGGACCGACGTCTCCAACGCGGGCGGTGCGGTGGGCTTCGTGCCTCCCGTCTCCGCCGACGACATCCGGCCGGAGCTGGCCAAGCACCTCGCCGCCGCGGCCGAGGGGCGCACCCGGCTGCTGGTCGGCCGCGACGAGGACGGTGCCGTGGCCGCCACGGCCTTCCTGTCGCTCAACACCCACCGCCTGATGGAGCACTGGCTCTGGCTCTACACGGTGATGGTCCACCCGCGTCACCAGGGCAAGGGGTACGGGCGCGACCTGATGGACGCCGCAGCCGAGGCCGCCCGCGGGACGGCGGGTATCGAGGCGATACGGCTCACCTGCCGCGGCGGCACCGGCGTCGACCGGTTCTACGCCTCCTGTGGATACAAGGAGGTCGGAAGGGTGCCGGACGCGATCCGGGTCGCCGACGGGGACGACCGCGACGAGATCGTCATGCTGCTGCCGCTGGGCTGAAGGACGCGGGCCGCGCCGCCCCGCGCGGCCTCGGAACGGGGCCCGCGCCCTTTTGGCACGGCCCTCCGAAGTGCTCGATTCCGGGGCATGCTTCACTGGTCGGGCAGGATTGCAGGACCGTCGTACGTCGAGAAAGGGGCCAACTGTGTCCGCTGCCAGGCCGAGCGCGACCATTCGGTACACCGCGATGCGCCTCAGCATCTTCGTCGGCTGCTTCGTCGTCGCAGCCATCGCCGTCCACTTCGGCCTGGCTCCCTCCGGGGCGCGCGACTCCAACTTCTTCTGGGTGATCCTCCTCTCGCTGGTCCTGTCCGCGCCGCTCAGCTACGTGCTGCTGCGCAAGCAGCGTGACGAGATGTCCGCCCAGATCGCGCCCAGGATCGAGCGGGCCAAGCAGCGCCTCGAGGAGAACCGCACCCGCGAGGACCACGTCGCCCCGTGAGGACCGCGGGACCGTGACGAGTGCCGCGTGGGCCACGTCGGCCCGCGAGGGCCGTGACGAGGCGCTTGGAGCGGCGTGAGTCCGTCCGCGCGGGCCGCGTAAGGTTCCTCACACCTTTTACGGAACCCCGGTGCCGGAGCAACTGCTCCGGCACCGGGGCTTCGTCGTTCCCGCCTGCGTGCGCCGGGTGTTCGCGCGCGCGGGGCGGTTGTTCGTGTGCGCGGGCGGACCCCGGTCCGGCGCCCGCACCCAAAGAAGACCTTTGAGGTCCTCAAAGTTCAAGTGTTAACGTGATGGGCATGAAGACAGCGGCGCGCCCTCACGAAGCCGCGAGCGTCCCGCTCGTGGCGCGCCTGCATGTCGATCTCTGCCGCTGCATGTCCGCGGTCTGTCGGCCGCGCATGAACGCGGTTCGTTGCCGCAGCCTCTGAGCAGCGTTCGAACCGGCACCATGCAGCGGCGCCGCCCCGACGCGGGCGCCGCACCCCCCCGTCCCCGTACAACGTCCTCCCGCACGGCGTCCTCGTGCGCCCCGATGCGTCACATCTGGAGTGTGTCCGTGTCCGCGACCCCCGCGTCCACCGCCGCCACCGACAGCCCGTCAGGCTCCGGCTTCCGCATACCGAAGGTCCCGTTCTGGGCCCAGATAGTCGCCGGTCTCGTCCTCGGTGTCGTCCTCGGGTGGATCGCCCGCAGCTACGACATCGGCTGGCTCCACACCACGCTCGACAAGGTCGGCCACATCTTCGTCCAGCTGCTGAAGCTGGCTGTCGCACCGCTCGTCTTCTTCGCGATCCTGGTGTCGATCACCAACCTGCGCAAGGTCAACAACGCTGCCCGGCTGGCCACCCGCACCCTGCTCTGGTTCATGATCACCTCGCTGATCGCGGTCGCCATCGGTCTCGCGATCGGCCTGGTGACCAACCCGGGTGCCGGGACCGGCCTCACGCCGAAGGACGGCAAGCTGCCGCAGCACGCCGGATCCTGGCTCGACTTCCTCACCGGCATCATCCCGAACGACGTGATCACCCCGTTCACCGAACTGAACGTGCTCCAGATCGTGTTCATGGCCGCCGTCGCCGGTATCGCCGCGCTCAAGCTCGGTGAGAAGGCCCAGCCGATCCTCACGCTCAGCGAGTCCGTCCTGGAACTCCTCCAGAAGGCGCTGTGGTGGGTCATCCGGCTCGCCCCGATCGGCACCGTCGGCCTCATCGGCTACGCGATCGCCGACTACGGCTGGGACCTGATCGGCAAGTACGCGACGTTCACCGCCGATGTCTACATCGGCTGCGCCCTGGTGCTGTTCGGGGTGTACCCGCTGCTGCTGGCCACGGTCGCCAAGCTCAGCCCGATCCAGTTCTTCAGGGGTGCCTGGCCGGCGATCCAGCTGGCCTTCGTCTCCCGCTCCTCGGTCGGCACGATGCCGGTCACCCAGAAGGTCACCGAGCGCCTCGGCGTCCCGAAGGAGTACGCGTCCTTCTCGGTCCCGTTCGGCGCGACCACCAAGATGGACGGCTGCGCCGCGATCTACCCCGCGCTCGCGGCGATCTTCATCGCGCAGATCTTCGACGTGCAGCTGAACGTCGGTGACTACGTCCTGATCGCGTTCGTCTCGGTGATCGGTTCGGCGGCCACCGCCGGTCTCACCGGCGCGACGGTCATGCTGACCCTGACGCTGTCGACGCTGGGCCTCCCGCTGGAGGGCGTCGGTCTGCTCATGGCGATCGACCCGATCCTGGACATGATGCGGACGGCCACGAACGTGGCCGGTCAGGCGCTGGTCCCGGTGATCGTCTCGGCGCGCGAGAAGATCCTCGACCACGAGGCGTACGCCACGGCCTCGTCCTCCCCGGTCGACGGCTCCGACGGTTCCGACAGGTCCGACGACTCCGAGGCGCGCGACGCCGAGCCGCAGCGCGTGCCGGTCACCGCGTAGCCGACGGCAGCCCGCCGCGCGTGGGCCCCTCCTCCGGTCTCCGGGGGAGGGGCCCACGGTGCGTTCCGGGGCGGGTGCGGCGGTCAGGGCCGCTGGAAGACGACCTCCGGGTTGGCGGGCGTGGGGCCGCTCAGCAGCGGCTGGTGCCGGCCCTTCAGGTGCAGGTCGAGGAAGGCCGCGACGTAGTCACGGGTGATCCGGACCGAGCGGTCCCCGGAGAGCGGGGCGTCGGGATCCGCGGGCAGGCCGAACTGTTCGGCGAGGGCCGGGAGGTCCGTGAAGGTGAAGTGCCCGGAGCCCTTGACGCTCAGCCAGCGCTTCCAGCCGTCCAGTCGCGGCCAGCCCTCGTCCCAGGACGTGTCGCCGCCCCCGGGGCGGTGGATGTCGTCGGTGCCGAGCATCATGAACGGCTTCCGACCGATGCCCTCGGCGGGGATCCGCTCCTGGAACCCGCCGTCCATGTTGACCCCGGCGTCGAAGCGCCCGTCGGAGAGCAGGGCGGAGGCCGCCGCGCTCCCGCCGATGGAGTGGCCGGCGACGGCGACCCGCGAGGCGTCGATCATGCGGGCGTGGCGCCAGGCGGGACGGTTGCCGGTCAGCCGGTCGAGCACGAAGGAGAAGTCGGCGGCCCGTCCGGTGGAGACGGCGGTCAGAAGTTTCCGCTGGGCCTCTTCGTTCGGCGCGGATTCGAGCCGGTCGCAGGCCACGCAGGTGAGCGTCCGGCCGTCGGGGAGGGAGACGCCGGTCGATTCGTAGGCGTGGTCGATGGTCGCCACGACGTAGCCCCGGCCGGCCAGGTCCGTGGCGAGCGAGGTCAAGGTGGCCCGCGGGGTGCCGAAGCCGGGGGAGAGCAGCACCAGCGGGAACCGGCCCCGCGCGGCCGGTGCGTCGGTGCGGGCATGGGTGCCGAGGCGGGCGACGGTGGAGGCCGGGATGACGTCCTCCAGCCCGCGTGCCACCAGCATCAGCCGGGCCTCCTCGGTGGTCATGTACGGCGCGGGGCCGCTGCCACCGGGTCGGGCGGGATGGTGCATCGTCACCATCAGTTCCCTGGGGCCGGCCTCCGGCACCCACGGGTCGGTGCGGGAGCGGTCGGTGAGGTGCAGCACCTCGGTCCCGACGGCGTACGGGCCCGTGGGGCGGGGCAGTTGGGGCGCACGGGTGGCCGCGGTGGCGGACGGGGCGTCCGGTGCGGCGGGGGTCGCGACGGCGGTGGCGGGCGCGGCGAGCAGCGCGGTCACGGCGAGGGCCACGGCAAGGGTCCGCCGCCGGAATGAGGTCGTCAACATGCGTCCACACGCTAGGCGGGCGGGTGCCGCGGGCGGATCGCCCCAGGGCCTGATTCCGTGTGGCACCAGGGCCTGATCCCGTCTCAACCAGGGGATGACGGCCCGGCCCGGAAAGAGCGTCCCACCCTGAGGTCGACGCTCCGACCTGGGGATGACGGCCATTTCGGCCACGCGGCCGAAGGGCGCCGTCGCGTACGGCGGGGCCCGCCCCGCGCCGTACCCTTGCCGGGGGAGTGGCGCAGCGGGCGGGAGGGAGTCGACGTGGGTGCGGTGAAGGGCAGGCGGATGCCGCGCGCCGTGCGGGAGCGGCAGATGCTGGACGCCGCCGTACGGACCTTCGGGCAACGCGGATACCGCGCCGCCTCGATGGACGAGATCGCCGAACTGGCCGGGGTCTCCAAGCCGTTGGTCTACCTGTACCTCAACTCCAAGGAGGAGCTGTTCACCGCCTGCATACGACGCGAGGCGAAGGCGCTCGTCGACGCGGTGCGGGCGGGGGTGGAGCCGGGACTGCCGGCCGACCGGCAGCTGTGGGCGGGGCTGTGCGCGTTCTTCACGCACACGGCGGGGCATCCGGACGGCTGGGCGGTGCTCCACCGCCAGGCGCGGACGCACGGGGAGCCGTTCGCCGCGGAGGTGACGGCGATGCGGGACGAGATCGTCGCGTTCGTGACGGGGCTGATCGCGGCGGCGGCCCGCGAGACGCATCGCGATCCGGAGCTCCCCGACCGGGACGTGGCGGGGCTGGCACGGGCGCTCGTAGGGGCCGCGGAGTCGCTCGCCGACTGGGCGAACGAGACCCCGGACGTCTCGGCGAAGGAGGCCGCGGCCACCCTGATGAACTTCGCCTGGGCCGGGCTGGAGAACCTCATGGGAGGCCGTCCGTGGCAGGCGCCGGAGCAGAAGGCGGGCCGGGCGGGCCGTCGGTCGTCCCGGTGAGGTGGACACGGTCCGCGCCGCGCAGCCGGAAGCCTGTGACGTCGGCCGCGTAGGTGACCGTGGCGGGCAGTGGCACGGGGGCCCTGAAGTCGGCCCGCACCCGTCGGATCGTGCCGGACGTCGGCGCCTCGGCCAGGCAGCGGGCCACGGTCCACATGCCGTGGGCGATGGGCCGGGGAAAGCCGAGGAGCCGGGCCGTCAGCGGGTACAGGTGGATGGGGTTCCGGTCGCCCGACACGGCGCCGTAGCGGCGTCCGAGATCGGCGGGGAGCCGCCACTCGGCGACGACGGAAGGGCCGGGGGCATCGGCGGTACCAGTGACGTCGGGGACGGCCGCGGTGGGCCCGCTGGATGTGGTCCGTGTGCCTGCTGTGTCCGGCGCGTCCGCCACGTCGGACGCGTTCGGCGCGTGCCTCGTGTGACGCGTGCTCGTGTCGTGGCTGGTGCTCGCAGCGCGGCGGGTGTTCGTGGAGTGGCGGGAGAGGTAACCGCTGCGGGACTCCCAGATCAGCTCGCCCGCGCGGCGCGCCTCGGTGACCACCGTGACCTCCGTGCCGCGCCGGTGCGGGGACAGACCCTCGGCGTACACCGTGAGTTCGAGCGGATCGGCCGGGTGCGGTGCCCGGTGGCAGGTGATCTCGATCCAGGTGTGCACGAGCCCCACGACCGGCAGCGGGAACCGTCGGGCGGTCATCAGCCGCAGGGCCAGGGGGAATCCGAGCACGTGCGGGTAGGTGAGGGGCAGTTCGTCCGTGTCGGGGAACCCGCAGATCCGGCGGTACGCGGCGAGCGGGCCGGGTGCGACGGGCGCGGGCGGGCGGATGGCCCGCTCGGCGGGCAGTGCCGCGCCGGGTCTGCCGCCGCCCCTCTTGAACGGGGAGGTGAGAGCCGCCCGCAGAAGAGTCATGCCACTCCTTGCCCCGCTGTGGATTTACTCCAAAGTAAGATTACTCAAGAGTCAGGAACTGGTCGATACCGCGAGGCCGAATTCCGTGGGCCACCGCTGCGGGCCCCAGGGCCCACTTTGGGCCCTGGGCTGGGCCCGGTGGGTCTACTGCGGAACCAGGACTTCCGGCACGCTTGCCTCGTCCCACCGGATCGACGCCACCCCCCACGTCCGGATCCCGACTCGGAGGAAGTCCACGCATGCGTACGCGCTCGACACGTATCGCCCTGCTGGGCCTGATGGCCCTGATCGCGGGCCTGTTCACCGCGACACCCGCGGCGGCGGCCCCCAACTTCAAGGCACCGTTCCCCTGCGGCCAGACCTGGACCTACGGCCACCACTCGGCGGAGGTCAGGCAGGCCCTCGACTTCATACGCACCGACGGCGGCGCCACGGCCGGCACCCCCGTCCTCGCCTCGTCCGGCGGGACCGCCTACCGCTACTCCCAGCCCGGCGGGGCGGGCAACTACATCGCCATCGACCACGGCGGCGGCTGGAAGACCTACTACTTCCACCTCGCCTCGTACTCCGTCGCCGACGGCGCCTCCGTGTCGCAGGGGCAGCAGATCGGCGTCACCGGTTCCACCGGCAACAGCAGCGGCGCCCACATCCACTACGAGCAGCTCTACAACGGTGTCGGGCAGACCATCGCGATCAACGGCCGTTCCCTGGCCCCGTATCCCGGCTCGTACAACAGCAAGTACCTGACCAGCGACAACGGCTGCGGGGGCGGGGGCACCGGCAAGTACTGGGTGGACACCTTCGCCAACGCCACGGGCTACGCGGCCCCCAACACGGCCGACGCGCAGGGCGTCCTCAACGCGGGTACGAACTACGTCTACTGCAAGGCGTGGGGAGCCCAGGTCGGTTCGGGTTCCAGCTACAACCACTGGTGGCTGAAGACCGACCTGGACACGGTGTACGCGGGCAAGAACGGGCGCGGCGCGTACGTCTCGGCGTACTACCTGTCGCGCTGGGGCAATGACGAGGCCCGCGACAACAACGGCGCGGTGATTCCGGACTGCTGAGGGCCGTACGCGCATCCGCCCGGCCCACGTGAGACGTCCCGGGCGGACAAGGGCCCAGGGGCGTCCCGGGCAGCCGGGACGCCCCGACGTCCGGAGGTCCCGAGGCCCGGTCGTCCCGAACCCAGTTCGTCCCCGAACCCCCCGGCGTAGGCTCGGAACATGGGCGAAGAGGCGGACGACCGCGGTACCGGCTGGGCGGCGACGCGCGCGTGGGTCGAGAAGAGTCTCGCACCGGGCGAACGCATCGAAGCCGTCGAGCAGTTGCGCGGCGGCTGGACCTCGCGGATGCGCCGGCTGGACGTCTCCGGGCCGCAGGGTGCGCGGGCGCTCGTGCTGCGGTCCTTCGTCAAGCCCTTCTATGTACGGCACGCCCCGGGGCTGCTCACCCGCGAGGCGGACATCCTGCGGCTGCTGGCGGACGGCACCGGTGTCCCGGCCGCGCGTTTGGTGGCCGTCGACGCCCGGGCCGAGCACTGCGACCATCCCTCTCTGCTGATGACCCTGCTGCCCGGGAGGGTACGGGTCGACGATGCCGGGGCGCCGGAACGCATCGGGCTGCTGGCACGGCAGTTGGCCGACATCCACGCCGTACGGGTGACGGACGCGACCCGGCCGCGTACGTACCAGGCGTGGACCGCGCCGGACCGGGTACAGGTGCCCGCCGCGACCGGGCGCGCGGGACTCTGGCGGCGGGCGGTCGACGTCATCCGCCGTGAGCCGCCGTCGTACGAGCCCCGGTTCCTGCACCGCGACTTCCACCCGGGCAACGTGCTCTTCACCGGATCCGGGGCGGGCGTCCGGGTCAGCGGGGTCGTCGACTGGGTCGAGACCTCGTGGGGCCCCGCCGACCTGGACGTGGCCCACTGTTCGACGGCCCTCGCCCTGCTGCACGGTGTACCGACCGGTATGGGCTTCGCGGGTCAATACACGTGCGCGGGCGGGCGGTTGGCGGACGACGACGCGGACCACCTCTACTGGCGGCTGCTGGACGCGCTCGCCTACGCGCCGGACGCGGAGAAGCTCGCGGTCCCGTGGCGGGAACTCGGACGGACCGACCTGACCCCCGACATGCTCGCGGCACGCCTGGAAGACTACGTCGACTGCCTGTTCGACCGCTTCGGCTGATCCGTACGGCCCGCGCGCCGGCCCAGCGGCCGTCGCGCCGGGTCGGGCACCCCCTGGACGTGGGCCCGGACAACACGTGGGAGTGGTACGGAGGGTACGTGACGCACCCCTCAACTCAGCTATTCCACAAGGCAGTCGATTGACCGTGTGATTGCCTCCCGGCTGACCGCCGGGAGAGGGGAAGTCCCTTGTCACCGGGCTGGTCAACGGCAGCCCGGCGAGTACCCGCGAGTGTCGTACGCAAGGTAAAAGACGGCGTGTACGTCGGTAAAGGGCCGGTCATGTCGGTATAGGTATACGCGTCTTTCTCGAAAGGACGGACCGAGTCCCGTGCGGACCGGGTGCCGCCGTTGCCTGCCCGACGCAGGGGCGCGGCGTCCCCGTATCTGCCGCACCGGCCGGTCGCCGAACCATCCACATCCGTGAGCCCCGGTCCGACTTTCCGTGTCCCGGCGGCTCCCGGTCCGCCATGTCACGCCGCCGAAGTCCCGTCACTCCGGTCCGGCGACGCCCGGAATCCGGGCGTCGCCGGACCGGATCACCAGATCTCCGACCCGCTTCGCGGCCGCGCGGCGGCTCCCCGACCCATGAACCAACGAAGCATCACCAAGGAGAAGTTGTGCGTTACGGAAGTGTGCTGAGGCAGGAAGTCCGGTCCCCGGGGACGACTCCGCTCATCGGCATCTACGACATGTACTCGGCGTCCGTCGTGGCCCGGCACTACGAAGGTTTCTTCGTGTCCGGGTTCGGCTTCGCCGCCTCCCACTACGGGCTTCCCGACATCGGTTTCATCGCCTGGCCGGACATGGTGGCCTTCGTGGAACGGCTGCGGCTGGCCTTTCCCTCCCACCATCTGCTGGTCGACATCGACGACGGCTACGTGGACCCGGAGGTCGCCTGCCACGTGGTGCAGCGGCTGGAGAGGATCGGAGCCTCCGGCGTCATCCTGGAGGACCAGAAGCGCCCCCGCCGGTGCGGTCACGCGGACGGCAAGCAGGTGCTGCCGCTGGAGGAGTACCTGGAGAAGCTCGATCTCGTGCTGAAGAGCCGTCAGGACCTGGTGGTCGTGGCCCGTACGGACGCCACGGAAGAGGACGAGATCCTGCGCAGGGCGGAGGCGCTGGCCAGGACGGACGCCGACGTCGTCCTGGTCGACGGGGTCCGCAGCATCGAGTGGATCAAGCGCATCCGCAGGGTGATCGGTGACAAGCCGCTGCTGTTCAACCAGATCGCGGGCGGCAAGTCGCCCCGGCTCTCGCTCACCGAACTGACCGAGCTGGACTGCCAGGTGGCCATCTACAGCACCCCCTGCCTGTTCGCCGCGCACTCCGCGATCGACGCCGCGCTGACGGACCTCAAGCGGGCCGACGGGCGGCTCCCCGAGTTCGACCCCGTCGAGGGGATCGGGGTGCGGCGGTCGACGGAGCTGCTGGAGCGGAACATCAGCAGGCACCACGCCGCCCCGGCTCCCGACTCCCTCGCCGTCCCCGTCCACGAGCCCGCGGTCGCCTGACGCGCGGTAAGCAGCGGATGACACGAGCGGTGGACCGGGCCCGGACGGCCCGGACCACCGTCGCCCGGACCGTGCGCCGGGGGCCCGCGGCGCACCACGTGCGCCCCGCGGCCCCGGCGTGTCCGAACCCCGAGGACCCCGAAGACCCCGAAGAAAGAGGAACCGGATCATGGCAGTCGACTCATCCAAGGCACGCGCGGTCCTGGTGACCGCCCTCGGCGTGCTCTGTCAGGGCCAGTTGGCCGCCGGGCACGCCTGGGCCGACGCCCCGGACGGCGGCATGGAGACGCACCACGGACCCTCCTTGATCACCATCGACAACTCCAATGCCGATTCCTGGCTCGAAGTCGACCGCACGGCCAATGTTCTGGCCCCCCTGAGCAAGGGCACGGCGGGCAGCGACCACGACGGCGGCGGGGGCGCGATCGACCAGAACGTGTCCGCCTCGCAGGGGGTGGGAGTCCAGGCCGCACCGGACGAACAGGCGGGCGAGGACGAGGAGGACGAGGCTCCGGGGCAGGACGCGGCACCCAGGAACACGGCGCCGGAGAGCGCGGCGACCGGAGGGGACGACGACGAGGGCGACGCGGACACCGAACGCGATGCCCGCGCCGGCGGGGCCGCGGCGTCAGGGCCGTGACGTCGGTGTCGTGACGTGAGGCCATGACGTGGAGGCCGTGACGCCGGTGTCGTGACGCAGGGATTGTGACGCCGAAGGCATGATGCCGGGGCGCGATGCCGATGCCGGGGCGACGTCGTCGGATGCCCGCCGCACCCGTCCGAGTCCTGACGGGTGCGGCTCAGAAGCGCAGGGCCGCCACCAGTGCTGTGACCGGGAAGGTTTGCCGGGCGTCGCGAGCCGGTGAACCTTCCCGGTCACAGCACTGGCCAGCGTGCGGTCCGGGCATCGATGGAGCCCAGCCCCTCGCCCGGCGTGCCCCGTGGCCTCTTCTCTCCCACCTCGCCGCCCCGCGGGTACGCCGTCGACCCCGCCGGTACGGTGAGCTGTGAGGCGGCGGACGAGGAGGACGCGGGATGAGTGGGCGTGCGGCGGAGGCGGGCCGTTGTGGAGGCCGGTTCGTTCTGCACCGGTTCAACGGGGCCGAGGTGTACCGCATCGCGTCCGCCGACATCTGGGTCTCCGTGGCTGAGGGGAGCGAGGGCCCCGTCACGCTCTGGTTCGAGATCCTGGCGGATTCCGACGGCGCCCGGCGGTGCGAGGACACGGCCGACCTGGGGATGGCGCCGTCGGCGGAGGTCGGCATCGAACTGCCCGACGTCGACGTGGACGCCCTGGTGGGGCGGGAGTTGGTGCTGCCGGGGGTGCGGAGCGACGACGAGGACTCGTGCATGTCGCTGCTCTACTACTGCGAGCACCAGCCGTTGCGCGACAACCGGATCACTGTCGTCTCCCGCGACGGGGACCGGTTCTGGCTGCGCTGGACGGCGGTGACGGAGGACGTGAACTACTACGACGGGAGCAAGCCCCCGACCCGGGTCGAGATCGAGGGCGCGTTCCTGTTCAAGAGGGCCTCCGGCTGATCCGGCCGTGACCGCGATCCGGCCCCGCCGCCCGTGCCGACGGGGCCGGGGGTGTGCGCAGCGGTGCCGGGCCGGGTCACGGCCGCCCACCGGCCCTGTCGGCCGCGCGGCCCTTGTGCGATGAGGCATCAGGCACGACGATGGCCCCCGCACAAGAATGTGACGGTGTGTCAGATTCCTGCGGTCCACGGAAGGAGGCCGTTCGGTGCCGATCACGACCACCGGGCCGCTGTCGTACGGAATGCAGCTCCCGATCCAGTCGCAGAGCGCGATCTTCGCGGAGGGGTGGGAGGCGGCGGCGACCCCCGCCGACCTCGCCGAGATCGCCCGCACCGCCGACCGCGCCGGCTTCGCCTATGTGGCGAGCTGTGACCATGTGGCGATCCCGCGACGGCTCGCCGATGCCATGGGGACCGTCTGGTACGACCCGGTCGCCACCCTCGCCTTTCTCGCCGGGATCACCGAGCGGGTGCTGCTGATGAGCCATGTGGCCGTCGTCGGTCTGCGGCATCCGCTGGTCACCGCCAAGCAGTACGCCACCCTCGACCACCTCTGCGGCGGCCGGCTGGTCCTCGGGGTCGGGGCGGGGCACGTGCCGGAGGAGTTCCGGGCGCTGGGCGCGGACTTCGAGGGGCGGGGCGGGCTGCTCGACGAGACCGTCGACGCGCTCAGGGCGGCGCTCGGGCCCGAGGAGTACCCGGAGTTCGCGGGGGAGCGCTACGCCTTCTCCGGGCTGGGCCAGCTGCCGCGCCCGGCGCAGGGGCGGGTGCCCGTCTGGGTGGGCGGTTCCTCGCCCGCCGCCGTGCGCCGGGCCGCGGTGCGGGGCGACGGCTGGCTGCCGCAGGGGGATCCCCGGGACCGGCTGCCCGCGCAGATAGCCCGGCTGAAGGAGTTGCGCGAGGCCGCGGGGATCGAGGAGCCGATCGTCGTCGGTGCGATCACCGAGCCGCTGTACGTCGGCGATCCGGGGTGGCCCGTCGGGCGGCGCACCCTCACCGGCAAGCCGCAGGCCCTCGCCGAGTCGCTGCGCGCGTACGCGGCCATGGGCGTCCACCAGATCCAGGTGCGGTTCCGCAGCCGGAGCCGCGACGAACTGACCGACCAGATGGCGGCGTTCGCCGCCGAGGTCGCACCCCACCTCGACCGGTAGCGCGACAGGCAGGAGGAATCGGACATGGGCAAGCTGGACGGGCGGACCGTACTGATCAGCGGCGCGGCGCGCGGGCAGGGCGAACAGGAGGCTCGGCTGTTCGTCGCGGAGGGCGCGCGGGTGGTGATCGGCGACGTGCTCGACGAGCAGGGCGAGGCGCTGGCCGGGGAGCTGCGCGAGAAGCACGGGAAGGACGCCGCGCGGTTCGTCCACCTGGACGTGGGTGTGGAGGACGAGTGGCGGGCCGCCGTCGCCGCCGCGAAGGACGCGTACGGGGGGATCGACGGGCTGGTCAACAACGCGGGCATCCTCAGGTTCAACGAACTGGTGAGCACGCCGCTGGAGGAGTTCCAGCAGGTCGTCCGGGTCAACCAGATCGGGGCGTTCCTCGGGATCAAGCACGTCGTGCCCGAGATCGAGGCCGCGGGCGGGGGGACCGTCGTCAACACCGCGTCGTACACGGGACTCACCGGCATGGCGTTCGTGGGCGCCTACGCCGCCACCAAGCACGCGGTCCTCGGGCTGACCCGGGTGGCGGCGATGGAACTGGCCGCCAAGAACATACGGGTCAACGCCGTCTGTCCCGGCGCCGTGGACACCGCCATGACCAATCCGGCGGCCCTGGACCCGGACGCCGACCCGGAGGAGACCGCGGCGGCGGTGGCCGAGCTGTACCGGAAGCTGGTACCGATGGGGCGGATCGGCAGGCCGCAGGAGGTGGCGGCGCTGGCACTCTTCCTGACCTCGGACGACTCCTCGTACATCACCGGGCAGCCGTTCGTCATCGACGGCGGGTGGCTGGCGGGCGTCAGCCCCTTCTGAGCGGACCCCGGCGAAGGTATCTGACGGAGCATCAGGTATTGACGGGCGCGGGAGGCGGTGGAACAGTCGGACGCATCACGATCTGACGGTACGTCAGAAAAGTCAGGGCGACTGAGGACGGTGAACCCCCTTGGAATTCGGGCTCTTTGTACAGGGGTACGTGCCCGCCGCGCGGGCCAGGACCGACCCCGAGGCAGAGCACAAGGCGCTGATCGAGGAGACCGAGTACGTCATCCAGGCGGACAAGTCCGGCTTCAAGTACGCCTGGGCCTCCGAGCACCATTTCCTGGAGGAGTACTCGCACCTCTCGGCCAACGACGTGTACCTGGGCTACCTCGCGCACGCCACCGACCGCATACACCTCGGCTCCGGCATTTTCAACCCGCTCGCCCCCGTCAACCATCCGGTCAAGGTGGCGGAGAAGGTCGCCATGCTCGACCATCTGTCCGAGGGGCGCTTCGAGTTCGGCTCCGGACGAGGGGCGGGCAGCCACGAGATCCTGGGCTTCATGCCGGGTGTCACCGACATGAACCACACCAAGGAACTCTGGGAGGAGACCATCGCGGAGTTCCCCAAGATGTGGCTCCAGGACGAGTACGTCGGCTTCCAGGGCAAGCACTGGTCGCTGCCGCCGCGCAAGATCCTGCCCAAGCCGTACGGGAAATCGCACCCGGCGATGTGGTACGCGGCCGGGTCGCCGTCCTCGTACGCCATGGCGGGCAAGAAGGGGCTCGGCGTGCTGGGCTTCAGCGTGCAGAAGGTCTCCGACATGGAGTGGGTCGTCGAGTCCTACAAGACGGCCGTCAAGGAGGCCGAGCCCGTCGGGGACTTCGTCAACGACAACGTTATGGTCACCTCCACGGCCATCTGCGCCGAGACGCACGCCAAGGCCGTCGAGATCGCGGTGGGCGGTGGGCTCAACTACCTCCAGTCGCTGTTGTTCCGCTACCACGACACCTTCCCCCGGCCCGAGGGCATTCCGGAGTGGCCCGAGCTGCTGCCGGAGTACACCGAGGAGATCATCGAGCTGTTGATCGCCGAGGAGCTGATGATCTGCGGCGACCCGGACGAGGTGCTGGGCCAGTGCAGGCGCTGGGAGCAGGCGGGCGCGGACCAGCTGAGCTTCGGGCTGCCGATCGGGATCGGTCGCGAGGACACGCTGAACTCGATCCGGCTGATCGGTGAGCACGTGATCCCGAAGATCGACACGGACCCGGTGCACCGGACCTCACGGTTCCGGGCCGCGGGGCGCGCGTAGCGCGCGGGGCGCGTGTGGCGTGCGGGGCGGGGCGGGTGCGTGTCGCCTGCGGCGGGGCTGTTCCCCTGCCCGCCCCTTCCCGCAACCGGGGGTTCTGCCCCGGAACCCCCGCCCCTCAATCGCCGGAGGGGCTGAGAAGGGGTCCTCGGAGGGGCTGAGAGGGGCCCCCGCCGAAATCCGCGGCGTCTTCCCGGACCGCCGCTCCGTGGAGCCGGGGTGTGCGCCGCGGCCGTGCGCACCCCGGCTGCACATCCACCGCTGCAGGTCCACCACAGAAGGGAACCCGTCATGCTCGACCACCTCATCCGCGGAGCGACCGTCGTGGACGGCACCGGCGGCCCCTCGTACCGCGCCGACGTCGGCATCCGCGACGGCCGCATCGCCGTCGTCGCCGAACCGGACACCCTCACCGAGGAGGCCGTCACCAGCGAGGACGCCACCGGACTCGTCCTCGCCCCCGGTTTCGTCGACCCGCACACCCACTACGACGCCCAGCTGTTCTGGGACCCGTACGCCACCCCGTCCATGAACCACGGCGTCACCACCGTCGTCGGCGGCAACTGCGGGTTCACCCTCGCCCCGCTCCACCCCGGACGCCCGGAGGACGCCGACTACACCCGCCGCATGATGGCGCGGGTGGAGGGCATGGCCCTGGCGGCGCTGGAGGAGGGCGTCGACTGGTCCTGGTCCAGCTTCCGCGAGTACCTCGACGCGCTCGAAGGACGGATCGCCGTCAACGCCGGGTTCATGGTCGGCCACTGCGCCCTGCGCAGGCACGTCATGGGTGCCGACGCGATCGGCGGACAGCCCACGCCCGAACAGCTCGACGCCATGCTCGCGCTGTTCCACGACGCCATGGACGCCGGGGCCTGGGGACTGTCCAGCACCCAGTCCTCCACCCACTCCGACGGCGACGGGAAGCCGGTCGCCTCCCGGCACGCCCTCCCCGAGGAACTCCTCTCCCTCGCCCGCGCCGTCGGCGAGCACGAGGGCACCCAGCTCGAAGCGATCGTGGCGGGCTGCCTCGACCAGTTCTCCGACGAGGAGATCGACCTCCTCGTCGACCTGACGGCCGCCGCCGGGCGCCCGCTGAACTGGAACGTCCTCACCATCGACGCCGCCGTCCCCGAACGCGTGCCCCGCCAGCTCGTCCCCAGCGAACGCGCCCGCCGGGCCGGGGGCCGGATCGTCGCGCTCACCATGCCGATCCTCACGCCCATGAACATGTCGCTCGGCACGTTCTGCGCCCTCAACCTCATACCCGGCTGGGGCGAGATCCTCGCCCTGCCCGTCCCCGAACGCGTCGAACGGCTCCGCGACCCCGTCACCCGCGCCGAGATGCTGCGTCGCGCGGACAGCAAGGAGGCCGGGGTCTTCCGCCGCCTCGCCGACTTCGGCCGGTACGTCATCGGGGACACCTACAGCGCCGCCAACGAAGGGCTGACCGGCCGGGTCGTCGGCGACATCGCCGCCGAACGCGGTCAGGACCCCTTCCACTGCCTGGTCGAGATCTGCGCCGAGGACGACCTGCGCACCGTGCTGTGGCCGATGCCCACGGACAACGACCCCGCCTCCTGGGAGCTGCGCCGGCAGACCTGGGAGCACGAGGACGTCCTGCTCGGCGGCTCCGACGCGGGCGCCCACCTGGACCGCATGTGCGGCGCCCCGTACACCACCCGGTTCCTCGGGGACTGCCTGCGCCGACGCGGGCTCGTGCCCCTGGAACAGGCGGTCAGGATGCTCACGGACGACCCGGCCCGGCTGTTCGGGCTGCGCGAGCGGGGGCGGATCGAGGAGGGCTTCCACGCCGACCTCGTCCTCTTCGACCCCGAACGCGTCGACGCCGGACCCGCCACCCTCGTCCACGACCTGCCCGGCGACAGCCCCCGCCTCGACTCCAGGGCCATCGGCATCGTGTCGGTCCGTGTCAACGGGGTCGAGACCCTGCGCGACGACAAGGTGACCGGCGCGGTCCCCGGCACGGTGCTCCGCTCCGGCCGCGACACCCGGACGGTGAGCACCGCATGAGCGACGGAAACCGGACGGAGCGGCGCCTCTTCATCGGCGGCCGGTGGACCGAACCGGACCACGGACACTACGAGATCGTGAACCCGGCCACCGAGGAGGTCGTCGGCCTCGCTCCCGAGGCGAGCCGCGAGCAGGTGCACGCGGCGGCCACCGCCGCGCGCGAGGCGCTGGACGGCTGGTCGCGCACCCGCCCCGAGGAGCGGGCCGCGATCCTGGACCGCGCCGCCGACCTGATGCTGCGCGACCTCCGGGCCCATGCCGCGCTCGCCCAGGCGGAGAGCGGAGCCACGACGGGAACCGCCCGGGGCATGCAGGTCGCCGTCGGCGCCGCCCGCTTCCGCCGGTACGCCAGGGGTGCCCTGGAACCGATCGAGGAGCCGGTCATGCCGCAGGTCAACGAGGCCGGGCCGATGGGCCGGGCGGGCGTCTTAGGAGCGCTCGCCGTGCGTCAGCCCGTGGGCGTCGTCACCTGTATCACCTCGTACAACAACCCCTGGGCCAACCCGGCCGGGAAGATCGCCCCCGCGCTGGCCATGGGCAACACGGTCGTCGTGAAGCCCGCCCCGCAGGACCCGCTCTCCGTCTACCGGATGACCGAGGCGCTGGAGGCGGCGGGTGTCCCGGCGGGCGTCGTCAACGTCGTCACCGGTTCCGGCCCCGAGGCGGGCGAGGCAGCCGTCGACGCGCCGGACGTCGACATGGTCAGCTTCACCGGTTCCACCGCCGTCGGCCGGCGCATCGGCGAGGTCTGCGGGCGCGCCATGAAGCGGCAGCTGATGGAGCTGGGCGGGAAGGGGGCCGCCGTCGTGCTGGACGACGCCGACCTCGATTCCGCCGCCGCGGGCATCGGCACCACCTTCTCCTTCTACAGCGGCCAGATCTGCACCGCGCCGACCCGGGTGCTCGTCCAGCGCGGTGTCCACGACGCTCTGCTCGGCAGGCTCGCCGCGTACGCGGACCGGCTGACGGTGGGCGATCCCACGGACCGGGGCACGGTCGTCGGCCCGGTCATCTCCGCAGCCCACCGCGACCGCATCGAGTCGTACGTCGAACTCGGCCGCAAGGAGGGCGCGCGCATCGTCACCGGGGGCGAGCGTCCCTCCGGCCGCGGATTCGAGCGGGGCTTCCACGTCGCCCCCACCCTCCTCGCCGACTGCACCAACGACATGCGCGTCGTCCGCGAGGAGATCTTCGGTCCGGTCGTCGTGGTCGTCCCCTTCGACGACGAGGAGGAGGGCATCGCGCTGGCCAACGACAGCGACTACGGACTGATCGACTACGTCTGGTCCTCGGACGTGGCCCGGGCCTTCCGGATCGCCCGCCGGCTGCGCGCCGGAGGGGTCGGGGTGAACACCGTCGGACGGAACATGGAGGCCCCGTTCGGAGGGTTCAAGAAGAGCGGGGTGGGCCGCGACGTCGGCTCGTACGCACTGCACGCGTACAGCGAGCTCCAGGCGATCGTCTGGCCCGGCTGAGGCCCCGTACCACCATGGGTGTCCGCTCAGCGGACACCCATGGGAAATTTTTGAATGCACACAAAACGGACAGTACTGCGATTCCCGTACGACGCTGCAAGTCGAGTCGACCTTCACATTGGATGGCGTTACGGGGCGTGCGCCTTTGATTGAGGTCAACTTCGCCCGCCTGTAACGAGAAATTCAAGGGCGAGGTGACGGAGTCTCATCATCCGGATGTGGAAATCGCAGGGCTTAACGTCCTTTCCATGACACAGCTGGACGTGCGGCCGCGGGCCGGAGACACGGTAAGGGGAGCCGCCCCGGCCGACGGCGGTGCGCGCGGCGACGGAGTACGCGGCAAGGGCCTGGGCGGGAACTCCGTCGGCCTGATGGGAAGCGCCGTCATCGGCGTCTCCACCGTCGCACCCGTCTACTGCCTCACCTCCACCCTCGGTTCCACCGCGGGCGAGGTCGGGGTGCAGATGCCCGCCGTCTTCCTGGCCGGTTTCCTGCCGATGCTGCTCGTCGCCTTCGCGTACCGCGAGCTGAACAAGGCCGTGCCCGACTGCGGAACCTCCTTCACCTGGACGGTGAAGGCTTTCGGCCCGCGCGTCGGCTGGATGTGCGGCTGGGGCCTGGTCATCGCGACGATCATCGTCCTGTCCAACCTGGCGGGCGTCGCGACCTCGTACTTCTGGCTCCTCGCGGGCGAGGTCACGGGCAACTCCTCGATCGCCGCCCTGGACGACAGCAAGCCCGTCCACATCCTCACCTGTCTGACCCTGATCGCGGTCGCCACGGCGATCAGCTACCGGGGCATGACCGCCACCAAGGGCGTCCAGTACACCCTGGTCGGCCTCCAGCTCGTCGTTCTCGCGGTGTTCGTGACGATGGCGGTGCAGAAGGCGGGCAGCGGCGAGTTCGCCACCTCGCTGGACTTCTCGTGGTCCTGGCTGAACCCGTTCGCGGTGCAGTCCTTCGCGGCGTTCACGGCGGGACTGTCGCTGTCGATCTTCATGTTCTGGGGCTGGGACGCCTGTCTGACCGCCAACGAGGAGACCGTCGGCAGCGAGAAGACCCCCGGCCGCGCCGCCCTCATCGCGATGGTCGTGCTCGTCGGCTCCTACCTGGCGACGGGTGTCGCCGCCCAGATGGCCGTCGGTTCCGGCCGTTCCGGCCTGGGCCTGGCCAACCCGGACACCTCCGACAACGTCTTCGCCGCGCTCGCCGGTCCGGTGATGGGCCCCGGCCTCGGGATCCTGCTGTTCGTCGCCGTCCTGGCCTCCGCCGCCGCGAGCCTCCAGACCACCTTCATCCCGGTGGCCCGTACGGTCCTGGCGATGTCCACGTACGAGGCCCTGCCCGCCTCGTACGCCCGCGTCCACCCCCGCTTCCGGACCCCGGGCAGGGCCACCGTCACGGCGGGCGTGGCGACCGGCATCTTCTACACGGTCATGACCCTGGTCAGCGAGCACGTCCTGGTCGACACGATCTACGCGCTCGGCCTCATGATCTGCTTCTACTACGCGCTGACGGCCTTCGCCTGTGCCTGGTACTTCCGCGCCGACCTGACCCGCTCCTTCCGTGACCTGGCCTTCAAGGGCCTGTTCCCGGTCGTCGGCGGCATCCTGCTCAGCGCGGTCTTCGTCAAGACCCTGTGCGACATGTGGAACCCGGCGTACGGCTCCGGCTCGTCCGTCCTCGGGGTCGGCTCGGTGTTCGTGATCGGCGTCGGACTGCTGCTGCTCGGCCTGGTGCTGATGCTCGTGATGCAGCGCCGCAGCCCGGCCTTCTTCCGCGGCGAGGTGCTGACCAAGGAGACCCCGGCGCTGGTCGTGGCGGACTGAGGCCCCGGGGCGGGGGCGTTCCCGGGCCATCGTCGTCCGGCCCGGCGCTGCTCGGGCCGATGTCCCCGGCCGGCCTTTCCGGGGCGGCGTCACCCGGTCCGGCGCTGCCGGGGCCGACGTACCCGGCCGACCCTTCCGGGCCGGCGTTCGCGGAGCCGGCCGTTCCTGGGGCCCGCCTCACGCGGCGTGCTCGATGACGTCCTCCACGACGTGCTTGTCCAGGGCGGCCCGCACCAGGGCCGCCGCGAGCACCGCCGTCCCGTCCTCGGGCCCGGTCCCGGTGGCGTCCCGCGACGCCTGCCCGCCCCGGCGGCCCCGCCCGGCCCGTCCGCCGTGCTCCGCCTCCTCGGCCAGCCGTGCGAGCTCCGCCGGTGAGGTGGGAAGCCCGAGCCTCTCCGCGCCCTGGAGGGCCTTCCCGTCCACGAAGGGCGCCGTCTCCGGCCATACGGCCTGCACCTCGCGCAGGAAGATGTCCGCCCCGGACGGTCCGATGCCCGGGGTCCGGCGCAGCCCGGCCCGCAGTACGTCCAGATCCCCGTCGGCCTCCGCGCGCAGCCGCCGCAGATCACCCCCGTAGTCGTCGAGCAGGCGCTCCGCGCCCTCGCCGAGCTGGGTGGCGGTCCGCTCGTCGTAGCGCCGGTAGCCGCCCTCGCCCAGCGCGTCGACCCGTTCCTGCCAGGTCGCGTCCCGCATCCGGTCCGGGGAGCGCAGGCCGTGGGCGAACAGCGCGCGGGCCGCCGCCACCGCCGCCGACGCCCGGATGCGGGCGCTGAGCAGATCGCTGAGCACCAGGAGCTGGTACAGCGGCTGCGGGGTGTTCCGCAGCCGGATGCCGGCCTCGGCCGCGTACGTGGTCCCGTGGCGGTCGAGCAGGGCTTCCACGGTCTCGCGGGCGGTCGGGGCGTCGCGCGCGGTCATGGGGCCCCGCCTCCTTCCTCGGCGGCGACCTGCGCCAGGGTGCGGCCGGTACGGGCGGAGCGGGCCAGGTACGGGTCGGGGGTGTCCGGTCCGTCGTGCGTGGCCTGCCCGTCCCTGGCCTTGATCAGCAGCCACACCTCCTCGCCCGGAACGTCGTGCCCGCTGCCGCCCTTGAAACGGGTCAGGGCGAACTCGCCGTGCAGCTTGGTGCCGTCCAGCCAGAAGGTGGCGTGCCCTTCCTCCAGCGCCTGCTCGAACGGCACGGGGGTGCCCCATCGGTCGTGGCTGAGCGGGTGGTAGATGCCCTGGTCCCAGACGATCACCGTGCCGCCGCCGTACCGGCCCTTCGTGATGACGCCCTCGAAGGTGCGGTACTCCAGCGGATGGTCCTGCGTGGCGACGGCCAGCCGCCGCTCGCGCGGATTCTCCGAGGGGCCGCGCGGCACCGCCCACGACTTCAGCACGCCGCCGACCTCCAGCCGGAAGTCGAAGTGCATGCGCCGCGCCTGGTGGATCTGCACGACGAAACAGGGCGCCGACGCCGCCGACGCCCCGGAGCGCCATGCTCCTCGCCGCGCCGTTCCGGCGTGCCGTGCGTCCCCGGAGCGTCCGCCGGAGGGTCGGAGCCGCTCGTCTCCCGCGCCGGTCGTGTTCATCCCGACACCTCCTCCGGAAGCCCCCGGTGCCCCTTCTTCCACTGTGACCCCCCTGGCGGCGAGGCGCACCGGGTCCGGGAAGTGGTGCACCGGGTACGGGAAGCGGGCTGCACCGGGTACGGGAAGCGGGCCGCACCGGGTACGGGAAGCGAGGCACGCCGGGCGTGGGAAGCGGGCACACCGAATTCGAAAACTTAGGGTAGGCACACCTAAATTACTCTAGGGTGTTTCCCATGGACCGCTGGGATCTGGTGGGTGTCGCCCTCACCTCCGCGCTCGTTCTGGTCGCACTGTTCACCGTGGTCGTCCTCGGGGCCCTCCTCGTGGCCCGTGACGCCCTGCTCGCGGACTATCCACAGGCGATCCGGGAGCGGTACGGGAGCCGGAGCGAGCGCGGAAGGCGCGTCGCCGCCGCGGCCGGGCTGCTGAACGCGCTGGTGTTCGTCGCGGTGCCCGTGGGCGGCGTGCTCGCGCTGCGCGACCGGGCGGACGGTCCGCTGGGCTTCTGGCCGCCCTTCGCCCTCGGTGCGTTCTGCTTCCTCGCCCTCGTGCTCTTCGACCTGCTGGTTCTGGACTGGTGGCTGTTCTGTCGGGTGCAGCCGCGTTTCATGGTGCTGCCCGGCACCGAAGGCATGCCCCAGTACCGCGACTTCGCCTTCCACGTACGCGTCCTCGTCCCCCGGCCGGTGCCGTGGCCGCTGCTCGCGGTTCCCGGCTACGGGGCGGGTGCGGGAGCGGTCACCTGCCTCGTCGAGGCCGTGATGAGCTGAGAGACCGTCATGAGCCGACGGATGCGCTCGGTTTCGCGCGTCGTACGGCATACGTTGGGGCCGTCACCGGACCGACCACGACGGAGGTGTCCTTTCCCATGCGGATCGCCACGACGATCTTCCTCACCGATGAGACGATCACGCCGCTGAGGCTCGCCCGTGAGCTCGAACAGCGCGGGTTCTCCGGGCTCTACCTGCCCGAGCACACCCACATCCCGGTGAGCAGGGAGACCCCCGCCCCCATGGGCGGCGAACTCCCGTCCGAGTACGGCCGCACCCTGGACCCCTTCGTGGCCCTCGCCCAGGCCGCCGCCGTCACCGAACGCCTCGACCTCGGCACCGGCATCACGCTCGTCGCCCAGCACGACCCGATCGACCTGGCGAAGCGGATCGCCACCCTCGACCACCTCTCCGGCGGCCGGTTCACGCTGGGCGTCGGCTACGGCTGGAACGTCGAGGAGGCCGCCGACCACGGGGTGGACTGGCCGGCCCGCCGCGCGCTCACCCACGACCGTCTGGCCCTGATGCAGGCCCTGTGGGAGGACGAACCGACCGCGTACGAGGGTGAGTTCGGCTCGGTCCGGGCCAGTCACGCGTACCCCAAGCCGGTGCAGCGTCCGCGCGGCCCCGTGAACGGCCCCCGCACGCTGTTCGGCGGCGCGGCGGGCCCGAAGCTGTTCGACCGCATCGCTCGGCACGCCGACGGCTGGCTCCCGATCGGCGGAGGCGGCCTCACGGAGTCGCTGCCGAAGCTGCGCACCGCCTGGGAGGCGGCCGGCCGCGACCCGAAGCAGCTCCACGTGGTCCCGTACGCGGTGGTCCCGAACCGGGGGAAGCTGACGCACTACGCGGACCTCGGCATCGAGGAGGTCGTGCTGCAACTGCCGCCCGCGGGGGAGGCGGAGGTGCTCCGGGCGCTGGACGCGTACGCGGAGTTCCTGTGACCGCGCCCGTACCCGTGTTCGTGTCCGTGCCCGTGTCCGTGCCCGTGTCCGTGCCCGTGTCCGTTTGACGGCCCGGCTCCGTCCCCGTTCGGTCCGCTTCTCGTGGTGATCCGGCTCCCGGCCCCGGTCGCCGCCACCGTCCCCTGTCGGGCGGCGGCGACCGGGGCCGGTCCGCGTCACAGCACGAGCAGGGCCCGTACGGGGACGGCGGTGCCCGCCAGGGGGCGCACCGCCATCCGCATCAGCGCGAGGGCGTTGTCGTCCCCCGCGATGCGGTTGGCGCTCAGCTCGCCGCAGGACAGACACTCGTGGATGAGCGCCCACTCCCCGTCCGGGCGGACGGACAGGCTCAGCGCCGCCATCCTGCCGCGGCACTCCGATGCCCGGTCGCCCGGTATCCGACGGTCGACGTGCAGGCTGGTCAGGCAGTGCGGGCAGTGGTTGCGGTGGGCGGTGCCCGGTGCGCTCAGCGGCACGTCGAGCCGGCAGCCGACGCAGCGGAACGCGTCGCCCCGGGCGCCGTCCGGGCCGTGCAGGACGTCCTTGCGGCGCTGCGGCCGGTGAGGGGCCGATCGACGCGGTCTACGTCGTGGCATGGCGGGACCTCCGCCCTCTCCTCGGTAGCGGCCGGGCGGTCACAGGTCACCGAACGCTTCGAGCGGGAAGGGCGGTTGGGCCAACGGGCGCACGGCCATCCGCATCAGGATGAGCTGGTTGTCGTCCCCGCAGACCGGGTTGGAGGTCAGCTCGTCGCAGCGGGTGCAGCGGTGGATGACCATCCAGTCGCCGGTGCGCAGTACCGCGATGGAGATCGGGGTCATGCGGCCCCCGCAGTCGGACGGTCCGCCCTCGACGTGATCGAGGCAGTGCTGCGAGTGCAGGCAGCTGGGGCAGTGGTTGCGGCGGCTGCCGTCCGGGGCGAGCGTGGCGACGGTCAGCCCGCACCACAGGCAGGTGAAGGTGCCGGTTCTCAGGACGGCACCGGCGCCGTGACCGTGCGGGACGGGCGTGGACGAGGAGGAGGTGGAAGACGCGGAAGACGTGGACGAGCGGTGGCGGGGATGCTTGGTGGACACCCGGTGTTCTCCTTGCCGAAGAGGATGAGCAATGCAGCAGGGAAGGGCCGAGTCGCCCTCGCGGGGCATGGAACCGGAGAACCACGACATCCGCACAGCAGGACGTGTCGGCGCACGGAAGCGAAGCGAAACCGTGCGGAAGCGAAGCCACGTATCAGTGGGATCGCACGCCGACATCACCGCGTGTCAGCGGGGCCTCGTGCCCGAGGACCTCGCGTCGGCGGGACCGTGTGTCAGGCCGTGTGTCAGTGGGGTGCCGCGAGGTGCCGCGGGAGTGCGGGCACACGCGGGTCCGGTCGCCCCGACGCCCTGGGAGCGCGACGAGGGAGGCTCGGAACCACTGGCCGGGGCATACATCAACTACTTTCCAGGGCAAGCGCCCACAGGTCATCCACGGTCGACACCGTGGCCGGGTCCGGGCACGGTAACAACGCGTCCGGTTCCCGAGCCACCGGTTTTACGACGTGCTCCGCGGGGTGCTTCACGGCGCCGGGCCGCGGCGCCCACCCCCGTCGGGGGCCCGCCCGGCCGGGAACTCGCCCCGCCGAGGCCCTGGTCCGGGGCGCGGCTCTCGCTCGTATGCTCGGTCCATGACCGATCCCCAGAGCGGACGCCCGACCACCAACGCCATGCGGCGCGCACTGAAACGCGCTCGTGACGGCGTCGCCCTCGACGTCACCGAGGCCGCGGTGCTGCTCCAGGCACGGGGCGACGACCTGACGGATCTGGCCGCGTCGGCGGCCCGGGTGCGCGACGCCGGTCTCGAAGCCGCCGGACGGCCCGGGGTCATCACATACTCGCGCAAGGTCTTCATCCCGCTGACCCGGCTCTGCCGCGACAGGTGCCACTACTGCACGTTCGTCACCGTCCCGGGCAAGCTCCGGCGCGCCGGCCACGGGATGTTCCTGTCGCCCGACGAGGTGCTGGCCATCGCCCGTGAGGGCGCGGCCCTGGGCTGCAAGGAAGCGCTGTTCACGCTGGGCGACCGGCCCGAGGACCGCTGGCCCGAGGCCCGGGAGTGGCTGGAGGCCGAGGGATACGACGACACCCTCGCGTACGTACGCGCCATGGCGATCCGGGTCCTGGAGGAGACCGGCCTCCTGCCGCACCTCAACCCCGGCGTGCTGACCTGGACCGACCTCCAGCGCCTCAAGCCGGTCGCCCCCTCCATGGGCATGATGCTGGAGACGACCGCGACCCGCCTGTGGTCCGAGCCGGGCGGCCCGCACCACGGCTCCCCGGACAAAGAACCCGCCGTACGCCTGCGCGTCCTGGAGGACGCGGGCCGCTCCAACGTCCCGTTCACCACCGGCGTCCTGATCGGCATCGGCGAGACGTACGAGGAACGCGCCGACGCCCTCTTCGAGCTCCGCCGGACCGCCCGCGCCTACCACGGCATCCAGGAAGTCATCGTCCAGAACTTCCGCGCCAAGCCGGACACGGCGATGCGCGGCATGCCGGACGCCGAGCTGGAGGAACTCGCCGCGGCCATCGCCGTCGCCCGGCACATCCTCGGCCCGTCCGCCCGCATCCAGGCCCCGCCCAATCTCGTCGACGCCGAGTACGCGCTGCTCATCGGCGCGGGCATCGACGACTGGGGCGGCGTCTCCCCGCTCACCCCCGACCACGTCAACCCCGAACGCCCCTGGCCGCACATCGACGAACTCGCGGCCAGGACCGCCGAGTCGGGCTTCACGCTGCGCGAACGTCTCACCGTCTACCCGGAGTTCATCCGGCGCGGCGAACCCTGGCTCGACCCGCGCCTCCTCCCGCACGTCCGCGCCCTTGCCGACCCGGAGACGGGGCTGGCGAAGGAGGGAGCGATCCCGTCCGGTCTGCCCTGGCAGGAACCCGACGAGGAGTTCGGCGCCACCGGCCGCACCGACCTGCACCGCACCATCGACACCGAGGGCCGCACCGGCGACCGCCGCGAGGACTTCGACGAGGTGTACGGGGACTGGGACGCGCTGCGCGAGGCCGCCGCCCCCGGCATGGTCCCGTCCCGCATCGACACCGATGTGCGCGAGGCGCTGAGCCAGGCGGCCGACGACCCGACGAGGCTCACCGACGACCAGGCGCTAGCCCTGCTCCACGCCGACGGCCCGGCCCTCGACGAACTGTGCCGGATCGCGGACACCCTGCGCCGGGACGTCGTCGGCGACGATGTCACGTACATCGTCACCAGGAACATCAACTTCACCAACGTCTGCTACACCGGCTGCCGTTTCTGCGCCTTCGCGCAGCGGCGCACCGACGCCGACGCGTACACCCTCTCCCTGGGCCAGGTCGCGGACCGGGCCGCGCAGGCGTGGGACGTCGGCGCCGTCGAGGTCTGCATGCAGGGTGGCATCCACCCCGACCTGCCCGGCACCGCGTACTTCGACATCGCCCGCGCGGTGCGGGAACGCGTCCCCGGCATGCACGTGCACGCCTTCTCCCCGATGGAGGTCGTCAACGGGGCCACCCGCACCGGCATGTCCATCCGCGACTGGCTGATCGCCGCGAAGGAGGCCGGGCTCGGGTCGATCCCCGGCACCGCGGCCGAGATCCTGGACGACGAGGTCCGTTGGGTCCTCACCAAGGGCAAGCTGCCCACCGCCACCTGGCTGGAGGTCATCCGCACCGCCCACGAGGTGGGCCTGCGCTCCTCCTCCACCATGATGTACGGACACGTCGACCAGCCCCGGCACTGGCTCGGCCACCTGCGGACCCTCGCCGAACTCCAGCAGGAGACCGGCGGGTTCACCGAATTCGTCACCCTCCCGTTCATCCACACCAACGCCCCGGTCTATCTGGCGGGCATCGCCCGCCCCGGCCCCACCGACCGCGACAACCGGGCCGTCACCGCCATGGCCCGGCTGCTGCTCCACCCGCACATCACCAACATCCAGACCAGTTGGGTGAAGCTCGGCACGGAGGGCGCGGCGGAGATGCTGCGCTCCGGCGCGAACGACCTGGGCGGCACGCTGATGGAGGAGACCATCTCCCGTATGGCCGGGTCGGGTTACGGCTCGTACCGGTCGATCCAGGACCTGGTCGCCATCGCCGAACTGGCCGGCCGCCCGGCGAAGCCGCGTACGACGCTGTACGGCGAGGTGCCCGAGGAACGGGTGGCGGCGGCCACCGCGTCCGACGGCCACCTCCCGGAACTGCTGCCCGTGCTGCCGGACTGAGCCGGGCGCCTTCGGCCCGGCCCGGAGGCCATCGGACGGAACGAGCGCCTGCCAGGCCGACACGAGCCCCTGTCGGGCCGACACGAGCCCCTGTCGGGCCGATACGAGCCCCTGTCGGGCCGATACGAGCGCCTGTCGGGCCCCGTCGGCCCCATCGGCGCCGGAGGCCCTGGAGGTCCCGTCAGCCCTTGAGGTCCCGGGGCCGGGCCTGGGACAGGGCCTGCCGCAGCCGCTCGGCCTCGGGCAGCCCGCTCGGGCCCGAGCCGTCCGGGTCCCGGTACAGCCGGCAGGCGAGCCCGGAAGGGCGGCCGGGCTCGGCGAAGGGGTCGCGGCCGTCGATCAGGAAGGTGGGGGAGCCGGTGAACGCGACCGCCTCGGCCTCCGCCCGGTCCGCGATCACCCGCGTGGAGAAGCCGGTGTCGTGCAGCCCCATGTCGTCGAGCACCTGACGCAGCAGCTCGGCCGCGGGCCCGGTGTTCGGGCAGTCCGGTACGACCAGGATCTCGATGTCCATGACCTCGGCGTCCACGCCCTCGGCCTCCCTGTCCTCAGCGTCCATGCCTCCAGCATCGCGCATCCCGCACCGGGGCGCGGCTGCCCCACCCGCCGCCGAGGCACGAGCCCGGCGATCAACGGCCCCCGTCGGGCCGGGACAAATGGTTCCCGTGTCCGTTCCCGCAGCCGCGTCCAGCCACTCCACCCAGCCCCCTTCCCGCTCCCACTTCCGGCCCCGCTCCCACTTCCGGCCCTGCACCCTCACCCGCTCGCGCCGGTGGCGGGTTTCGGGACAGGGGCCGTGACCCTGCTCGGCCCACTGCTGCCGTTCTGCATGGGCGTGTTCGCCCTGCTCTCCTCGGCGGTACGGCGCCGACTCGGCGAGGAACGCTGCCTGCTCGTGGCCAGTGTCCTGCTGCTCGCGGGGGGCGGTCGTCCGCATGCTGAGAATGCCCGGACTGGGCCTCCTCGCCCGCCTCCGCGCCGGTCACGACGGGCGGCCCGCACGACGACGGTGAGCCGATCCGTACCTGCGCACGTACCTCGACGCCTGGCGGCGCATCCCGCGAACGCGGCCCGGCCGATGGGCGGAGGCTTCCTGGCCGGCCGACGATCCGGGTAGTCTTGCGCGGCGTCCTATGGCAGCGCTCAGTACGGGGGTGGCGGTGCACTTACACCGGAAGTGCGATACGTGGAACAGGCGTTGCCCTGTCCGACCGGGGCGACGATGACCGCAGGGGCCGGATCCCTGGTGGGTGTACGGCAGTCGGTCTCCTTGATCATTCCGGTACGGCTTCCGGTCGATCCGCGGGAGTGGGTCGAGGGCCCGATTCCCTTCGAGGCCGGCAACTACCGTACGGATACGGCCTCGCGGCAGGCGTACTTCACCCATGCCGCGGGGCGCGCACTGTACGGATCGGCCGAACGCCCGCGCCGTTGGCACCTCTTCACCGACATCGTGCACGGGGTCATGCGCTTGCACGGCATGGAGATCCTGCGCACACCGACCGCCGCCCGGCCGCGGCACGCCCTGGCCGTTCTGCACTTCACCGTGAGGTCCGCGGCGCTGCTGGACGTGCTGCGGGCACTTGGACACCGGCCCGGCGCCGGATCCGATCCGCTCAGCGGCCCCCTTGCCCCGGATGTCCTCCTCGACGGCATCGCGTCGCCCGCGGACACGGGTGCCCCCTTTGCCGTGGCCCACCCCTACACCGTGGCATTCCTGAGCCCGGGCGGCGGCGACGCCCCGGTGCTGCGCCGCGGGGGAGAGCTTCCGCCGACGGCCGACCGATGGCTGTGGGCCCTGGCCTCCCGTTCCGACAAGACGGACTTCCCCATCGCCCCCGAGCAGTTGCCGGCCCAGACCGAGCACGCGGTGCGGATCTCGGCGGACTGGAGCGCCCTCGTCCTGCGGCACGGCACGGCGTTCCTCGGGCACCGGCCGGACGGCGGTGAGGGCGACTTCTACGACTTCGCGGCGCTCCACGCCCGTTCCGTCTACCTCGACGCCCTGCTTCTCGGCATCGCTCAACGGGACCACATCGACGAACTGACGGACGGGCTGTCGGAAGTCTTCGACGGCCCCGACCTCGCCCGCCGCCTGACCGGTCTGGAACGGGACATCGCGAGCTTCCGCAGCACCTACTGGCGCCAGCACCTCACCGCCCACGGCCCGGCCAACGCGCTGCTCCTCGCCTACCACGAGCAGTACCGGCTGCCCGCCCGGTTCACCGACATACTCGCGGAGGCCGCCGACTACTCCAGGATCGTCCAGACGCAGGACGGACAGCAGATCGCCGGTGCGCTCGGGGTGCTCGCCATCCTCGGTCTGCCGCTCGGAACCGCGCTCAGCATTCTGCAGGTGCTCGGCGACGAGGATCCCGTTCATCTGCTGATCGCGCTCGGTGCCACCCTCGTCGCGACCGCGGCCGCCTTCACCACCCGGTACGGGCGGCTCGTGCTCGCTTCATTGCGCGGTGGTCCCGACCCTGACGAATGACGGGCGGCCGAGCCGATCGACCGAGCGGCCGACCGACACGGCAACCAAGCGGGACGGCACATGCGTGACACAGGCAAATGAGTGGCGCCGCGACCCCGCCGCAGATCAACTTGCATAAGAAAAACATGGGTTGTCACCATCCAGACACCAACTGCCGAACAGGACACGGTCGACGTGACGGTCAACGAGGGCGAGTCGTTCCGGCTTTACAGAAAGGCGCTGAGGTACGCCGAATCGGATCCGGAGGTGTTCCTCAGCACGGCACGACGAGCAGCGGAGTCGATTCTCTTGGACATTGCCATGCAGGAGGCCGTCGGCTCGAAGCCGACGCTCGAATCCCTGCTCACCGTGCTCACCACCAAGGGGCTCCTGCCCCGGAAGGTGGTGCTGGCCGTCCGGACCATTCAGAACTACGGCAACTACGGCAGCCACGCCCTCGAGCCGTCGGGCGAGGAGATCTCTGCGGAGGACGTACAGCCCTGTCTCACGGCGCTCACACAGCTTGCTGCCTGGTACGGGCGGACCGCGTCGTCGTTCGCGGAGAACGAGGGACGCGAGGCGCTGGCCGCCATGCAACGCGCGGCCGGGGCCACGCGGCTGGCCGACTCCACCCTGATCGTCGTGAAGGCACTGCTGCTGGGCTGTGGCTTCGAGGAGGTCATGGCCAGGTACAACCACCGGGTGGCGTACATACAGCTGCCCTGGTCGGACCAGTTGGTTCGGGATGTCGCACAAGGGCGGCTGGACCTCGCCATCTACAACGAGCAGCGGCTGCTGAAGATGACCGAGGACGAGAAGGAAGTCCAGTCACAGGTGGTGTCCGTCGGTCGTCTCGGGCACTCGATGGGCGGCCGGAACTTCTACCTCCTGGCCGCGCGCGGCGGCCGCTGGGGCCGGACGACGGCCGAGGAGTTCCTGGCGGATCCGGCCGGTGCGGAGATCGCCGTACCGAGGCACAGCGACATGTTCGCCAACGTGCTGTCGGCCTTCTCCACCGACGAGGACGGGCTCCGGGACATGGGCGTACGCGTTCTCGACGTACCGCATCACCTCGGGCTCGAACTCTTCCACCTGAACCGGGACGTGCTGGCCGTCGGCGGGCAGAACCTGCGGATGCACGCTCGTGACGAGGACGACTACTTCGAGCTGCTCAACTCCGACATGCTGCCGGCGGCCACGCAGGCACGATTACGGTCCGCCGCGGCCAATGTCCTCGTCGCCAACCGGGCCTGGCTCTCGGCGCTCGACACCAGGCCGAGCGACCTGTACCGGCAACTGATGCGCCGGTTCCACGACATGGGCTCGGACCAGACCCGGTTCGAGTCCGTCGTCGACGATCTGATTGCGCACGCCTCGTTCCCGCTGCAGAGCAGCCAGGTCAGCCGTGAACGGCTGGTGCGCCATGTCCTGTTCGAGAGCTACCGGCTGGGGGATCCGTGAGCGGCGTCGTCACAGCCACGCGACCCGGCCCGGTCCCCGGGTCCGGGAAGGTCCTGGTCCTGGGCGGAACCAACTTCGACGTCATCGTGCGGGCGGAGCGGTTCCCGGAGGAGCACGAGAAGGTCCGGGGCAACGCTTACACGGCCCTGCCCGGTGGGTCGGCGGCCAACACGGCGCTGGGGCTGGCCCGGCAGGGCTGCGACGTACGGCTCGTGTCGGCGGTCGGGGACGACGCGCTGGGCAGGCTGTGCCTGGACGACCTGGGCGCCGGAGGTGTGGACACATCGCTGGTCCGGGTCGACGCGGCCACGCGCACCAGCATGGCGATCGTGCTCTCCTCCGGCACCGGCAAGCGCATGATGACGTTCCCGGGTGCCGATCGCGATGCGGCGTTCGACGCCGTCGCGGAGGCCGACGTGCGGGACGTGGACCATGTGCACTTCGTGGGGGAGCCCACGGCGCCGCTCGCCCGGGTCGTCGGCCTCGCCCGCCGGTACGGCCGTTCCGTCTCGATCGAATGGAACGGCCGGGACATGAGCGGGCTTGCCGCGGGGCCGGGGCTCAACCTGATGAACGTCGACGAGGCGGCGCGCCTGCCCGGGGCCGATCCGGACGATGCGGCCGCCACCGCGCGGCGGTATGCGCGGCAGCTGTCGGGAAATGTGATCCTGACGCTCGGGGCGGACGGTGCGTTGTGGGCGGGACCGTCTGGCGAAGTCGTCCATGAACCGACGCGGGCCGTCGATCCGGTCGACCGGACCGGGGGCGGTGACGCCTTCGACGCGGGGGTCGTCGCCGGATGGCTGCTCGGCGAGCCGCCGTCGGCCTGCTTGCGCAGAGGGCTGACCGCGGCATTGCATGTGATCACGAAGATAGGAGCTCATCCATGACCAGGTGGCTTGGCGTCGCACTGCTTCCGCGTGCGGACCACACACGCTCGGCGATCCTGCTGCAGCAGAGCCTGGGCGGTGACCGGCCGCTGCGTCCTCCGCTGAGCGAGGACGGCAACCTGCCCCATCTGACCGTGTTCCAGGGGCCGTTCACCGACACGCTCGACCCCGAACGCGAGCTCGCCCGGATCAGTGCCTCGGTGGCATTGCCGAAGGAACTGTCGCTCGCGTCCGTCGGCGTCGTCCACCAGCCGACGGGCTGGCTGTTCGTGTCGGTCGAGAGGCCGACGCTGCTGCGGCAGCTCCAGGAGGCGGTCCTCGACCGCCTCGCGCCCCACCTCGACCGGGAGGCGTTCGACACCACGAAGGACACATCGCGGTTCACGGACAGCGAGCGCGCGAGCTTCGTGCGGTACGGGTACCGCTACACCGGCGACGCCTACGCACCTCACATCACCCTCGGCCGCACCGACGAGGAAGCCGCTCTCGAACTCGTCCGGACGGCGCCCGAGCGCACTCGTGTCCCCGTCGAGTGGACCTTCGACCGGCTCAGCTTCTACGTGATGGGCGAACATGGAGCCCACGCGGAGAAGGTGGCCGAACTTCCGCTGGCCAACGAGTGAATCAGCGGCCCGACGAGAGCCGGGGCCGACGGCAGGGCGGGCGCCACGACCAGTGGCAGGACATGCGACGCGTCGCCCAGGAGGCGGTGGACGCGGGAGTCCACTGGCTCATGGGGGACGGGACGCGCGAACCGTGGACACGCGCTCGGCTCAAGCCCTCCGGGGAGGAGGTCACAGCGGCCGACATCGAGGTCGAGCGCCGGATCACGCGGGTTCTCGAGGACTGCACCCCGGAGATCCCGGTGGTCGGTGAGGAGTCGGCCCATCCGGAACCACCGCCCTCGACCTGCTGGCTGCTGGACCCCATCGACGGCACGATGAACTTCACCCGTGGTGCGCCGGGCTACGCCCTCTCGCTCGCATACGTGACGGCGGGTACCCCTGTGCTGGGAGTGATCCACGCACCGCGCCTCGGACGACGGTGGAGCACCGGAGAGGCGGACGCAACGCTTCCGGCCATGTCCGACCGCGTCCGGACCCTCTCCCGGGCGGTCGTCGGTCTGACGGGGGCGGGACGCAGGAATCCCCGAACGGCGCGGCTCATAGGCCGCCTGTACACCGACGCCTACCGCGTCAGGCTGCAGGGCGCGATGAGCCTGGACCTGGCGGCGGTGGCCGAGGGCTGGCTCGACGCCTGCGTATGCCTCGGCCCGAAGCCCTGGGACGTGGCGGCGGGAACCGCTCTCGTGCGGGAACGCGGCGGGGTGGTGCTGGGGGAGGACGCCCGGGATTTCACCCTGCGATCGCCGGTCCTGGCAGCGGGCTCGCCCCCGGTCGCACGCAGACTGATCGCCCTCTGGGAGTCCACCGCGATCTGAACGGGGCCGAGCCGAGCGGCCCTTCCCGGTGGTTCGGCACCCTGTGGACGTGCGTCGGGTGCTCCCGGCGAGGGCCTGCCCGCGGTGCTCGTCAGCCGTCCGGCCGGTCAAAAACGACCTGCGGGACGTCCGTCCACATACCCACGCGTACCCAGATCGGCGCCCTCTGCCGGCCGTTCCTGTTCGATTACAGTGCTGCGCAGTCACAGGCGGGCTGCCCGACGGGGAGGGGCGCGGTGAGCACAGGGACCACGGCTGTCTGGGGCCGTGCCGAGCAGCAGGACTTCCGCAGCCGGGTGCGTGGCGCGTTGTTGGGCGGGGCCATCGGGGACGCGCTGGGAGCCGGGGTCCACGGGCTCACGCTTGAAGAGATCCGGGCCGCCCACGGCGCCGACGGCATCACCGACTTCGAGCCCGCGCACGGCGGGCGCGGTACCGTCACCGCCGTCACCCAGCTCAGCCTGTTCACCGTCGACGGGCTGATCCGCGCCCAGGTGCGGCGCGACACGGGTGCCTGGCACCCGCCCACCGATGTGCACCGGGCCCATCTGCGGTGGGCGGCCACCCAGCACGACTGGGGGCCCGACGAGCGGCGCGAGGACAACGGCTGGCTCGCCCAGCAGGAGTGGCTGTACGCGCGGCGCGCCCCCGCCCGTACCTGTCTGAACGGCCTGGGCGACACCACCATGGGCACGCTCGACAAGCCCAAGAATCCCACCGCGCGGGATTCGGCGGCCCTCACCCGCTCCGCGCCGTTCGGCCTGCTCGTCGGCTGGGAGTCCCAGCTCGTCCTCCAGTTGGCGGTCGAATGCGCCGCCCAGACCCACGGCCACCCGGCCGCCCTCCTCTCCGCGGGAGGTCTCGCCGTCATCATGCACGGACTGGCCCGGGGCGAGACCCTGGACGGTTCCGTCCAGCAAGCTCTGGCGCTGCTCGCGGAGCGCGAGGGGCACGAACCCGTCACCGAGGCGCTGAAACGGGCCCTCGGCACGGTGCGCCAGGGCATACCGGGCCCTGCTCTGATCGAGTCGCTGGGCGTCGCGGACACCGCGGAGGACGTGCTGGCCGTCGCCGTGTACTGCGCGCTGGTCAGCGAGGACATGCGGCACGGCCTGCGGCTGGCCGTCAACCACGGCGGCCCCTCCGCGGCCACGGGCTCCCTGTGCGGGGCACTGCTCGGCGCGCTGCACGGTGAGACCGCGCTGCCGCCCGCCTGGCTCGCGGAACTGGAGGGGCGGCCCACCGTTCTGGAGCTGGCCGACGACTTCGCGATGGAGATGACCCAGGGGCCCGCCCTGCACAGCCCCTCCGCCGCCGCCCGCGGTTGGCTGAACCGTTACCCGCGCCTCTGACCCTCCGGCGGCCGGTCGGCCATCCGCGCGTGAACCGTTGCCCGTACGTCGGATCCGCCGACCGCACGTGTGACGTGCCGCGGATCCGGTGGCGGCCCGGCCACCGGCCACGGGCGTCGTCCGCCGGCTGCCCACCACCTGCTACCGCATCAGCTCGCCCGCGTTGACCAGAAGCGACTGCCCGGTGATCGCCCGCGCCCGGTTCGAGGCCAGGAATGCGGCGGCCTCGGCGACGTCGCCGTCCGTGGCGAGGTCGGGCAGGGCCATGCGCCCGGTGAGCCGGCCGAGGACCTCGTCCTCGGGCACGCCCTCGGAGTGCGCCGTGAACCGTACGTACGCCTGCACCGGAGGGCCCCACATCCAGCCCGGCAGCACCGTGTTCACCCGGATCCGGTACGGGCCGAACTCCTGGGCCATGGAGTACATCGCCGAGGTCAGCGCCCCCTTCGAGGCCGCGTATGCTGCCTGCCGCACCTGGGTCGGGGCGGCCACCGACGACTGTGTGCCGATGAGGACCACCGAGCCGCCGCGTTCCTTGAGTCCGGGCAGGCAGGCGCGGGTCATCCGCAGCGTGCCGAGCAGATTGACGTCGACCACCGATCGCCAGGCGGCGAAGTCGGCGTCCTCGACCCCGCCGAAGTGGTCGTCGCGCGCCGCCACGTGGATCACCGCGTCGAGCCGCCCGAACCGCTCCAGCGCGAGCCCGGCGAGCGCCTCGCACTGCGCCTCGTCCGTGATGTCGGTGGCCCGGTGGGCGGTACGGCGGCCCTCCGGGTCGATCTCCGCGGCCGACCTGGCGAGGTTCGCGCCGGTGCGCGCCCCGAGAACCGCGTTGCCGCCGTCCCGTACCACCGTCGCCGCGATCTGGTGTCCGAGCCCGGCACCCACTCCGGACACGACGACGGTCTTCCCTGTGAGCGGCATCGTCGGCCTCCCGGCTCTGGCGGATTATCTGACGGAACGTCAGAGTAGATCGCCGTAGCGGGGTACGGAAGGGACATGGAAGGGACAACGAGGTGGAGACGGCATGAGCGATGGCATGAGTGGTGGCTCGGGCGATGGCTTCAATGACGGCGTGGACGACGGGACGCGCGGCGACATCTACGCCGAACCGGCCGCGTCGGGACCGTACGGAGTCCGCCCCGGTCATGCGTTGATCACCTTGGTCGAACCGCATCCGGGCCACGAGTACGCGTACAACCGCTGGTACGAGGACGACCACTACTACGCGGGCGCCATGGCGATGCCCTGGATGTTCGCGGGCCGCCGCTGGGTGGCCACCCGCGAACTGAGGGAACTGCGCTACCCGGAGAAGTCCGCCGTGGCCGAACCGGTCGGCGCAGGCTGCTACCTGTCGACGTACTGGGTGACGGAAGGGCGCTACGACGACCACATGCGCTGGACCGTCACGATCAACAAGCGGCTGAACCGGGACGGCCGGGTCCACCACGACCGTACGCACGTCTTCACGTCGTTCCAGAACCACGAGGCGACGGTCTACCGCGACGGTGCCGCGGGCCCGCGGGACTTCCATGCGCTCGACCACCCCTATCGGGGCCTGGTCCTCCAGGTGGTCGACGCGGAAGAGGCGGGGCGGCGGGCAGAGTTGCTGGAATGGCTGCGCTCGCGACACCTGCCGGAGCGGCTGGCGGGTTCACCGGCGGCGATGGTGACCGTCTTCCGCCCCACCCCGCTGCCCGGCGACCGCATGGCCTATGTGAAACAGGTCGAGGGCGTCGACACCCGGCTGACCCTGCTGTGGTTCCTCCAGGAGGACCCGCGGGAGTGCTGGGACGGTCACTTCACCGGACTCGACGTGGCTGTCGCGGGTGGAGTTGGTGGCGCCGTTCATCCCGACCGTGCCCGGTACAGACGCGTACGTCGATCAGCTGCGTTGAGGGGCGGGCCGGCCGTGCACCGAGCCGAGCGGCGGCCGGAGTGGCCGGGGGCTGGTGCGGCGGGAAGTGTTGGTGTGGCCGTCGGTGGCCGGCGGTGTCGGCACGGCCGTCGGGGCGAGGCCCCGGTGGAGCGGCGAGCCCTCTCGGCCAGGACGGCGAACCGGTCGAGAGGGCTGTCGGCAGCACCGGAACCGGTGCTGCGACGCGGGCTCCGAAGGACATCGATCAGGCGTCGACGGCGCCCTTGCCGATGTCATGTACGAAGGCGTTCCATGCGGCGGGGACGAAGTTGATCGAAGGGCCCTCGGGAGCCTTCGAATCGCGTACGGCGACGGCCTGCGCGAAAGGCGACCTGACTTCGACGCATGCGCCGTTGCCCCCGGAATACGAGGACTTCGTCCACTTGTCCGTAGCACCCTGACGAATGGCCATTTTCACTCCGCTTCAGTTTCAGAGAGTCGTGTGGTCGTGCGAAAAGCGCCAACAACGTTTTCGGTCAACGTTTTTCGTTGGCGTGATCGACGCTACTCGGCAAGCTCCTGGAGCGAAGGGGGCGTTCACTCGACCTAGTGGTATGTACCAGCCAGGTCTTCCTTGTGGGGCGGTGACGGTGTACCTTGCCGTCGCCGCCCCGAGAAATAGGCCCATTTCCAGCATCACGGACTTTTTGGTTCTCCCGTCAGAGGTCGGTGCGCCGGGCATATTCCTTCGCGATCTCGCCGATGAAAATCCGACTTTGTTCCACGTTCAGTGACTGCGCCCGCAGATGTTCGTACATGACGCTGTATCGCTGTACGTCGTGGGCCTTCTCCAGGTACAGATCGCTGGTGACGCCCTCGATGTAGACGACGCTGGAATCCGCGGCGTCCGGGAATTCCAGAACGGCGTACTGCCCGTTGATACCGGGGTGGGCGCCCATGCCGAACGGCAGCACCTGCACGGTGACATGCGGAAGGTGCGACAGCTCGACCAGCTGTTCCAACTGCTCGATCATCACCTGCTTGCCGCCGACCATGCGGCGCAGCGCCGACTCGTCGATGACCGCCCACAGTCGCAGGGGCTGCTCGGGCGTGGTGATCCGGTCCTGGCGGCGGGCCCGGACGGTGACGCGCTTCTCGATGTCGTTCGGCGGGGCCTCGGGCAGTGCGCCGTTGATCAGCGCCTCGGCGTAGCCCCGGGTCTGCAACAGCCCCGGAACCACCTGCGGTTCGTACACGCGAAGGGACTCGGCGTCGGTCTCCAGACCGATGTAGACGCTGTACGGGATGTCGCCGAAGGCGTGCCACCAGCCCTGCTGGCGCGAGTCCTTGGCCATCTGCATGAGCGACTCGACGATCCGGTGGTCCTCGACCTCGTACACTCCGCAGAGGTCGCGGACATCGCGCTGGCTGATGGAACGGCGGCCGTTCTCCAGTCGGCTGATCTTCGACTGGGAGACCAGCAGCCGTTCGGCCACCTCCTCGGCCGTCATGCCTTTGAGTTCGCGCAGTCGGCGCAATTCCTGGCCCAACCGGCGTCGCCTGACGGTGGGATTGACGTGGGACGGCACGGAAACAGCACCTCCGGCTATGTAGCTGTATGTAGTAGCTGTGCGTATCTACTGCTGAGCAGATTGCCACCCGCGGCAGGGGGTGCGCTGAGAAATGGACACAGACGAGTGCGCGGGGCAGCCGTGGTTGACGGCTGCCCCGCGCTCGGTGCGGCTCCCGGACCGGCTCCTGGGGATGACGGTGCGGCGGTGTTCGGTTGGGGTGGTCCCGTGGTGCTGATGGTGTTGATGGGGGTGGTGCTGTTGGTCTTGCTTGTGGCGTTGATGGTGCTGGTGGTTCTGGAGTTCGACGTGTTGCCGTGGTGCGGCGCTTTGACGTCGTGAGGTGCTGCGGTGGTGTGGTGCCGGTGTGGCTGTGCGGTGCTGCCGGTTGTTGCGGTGCTGCGGTGGAGCGACGTCACGTGATGTGGCGTGATGTGGTGCTCGTGTGCGGCGGTGGTGCGGTGCGTGGGCCGGTACGGCCCTAGCGGGCCGCGGTGTGCGCCATGCGGCCGCGACGCGACTGCGCTTGCGGTTGCAACGGCATTCCGCCCGCCTGGGTGCGGCGCGGTTGCGCGACCGCTCCGTTCTGGACGTCCATCACGGCATGTGCCACGAGTCCGCCCATCGGGTCGTGCCTGATCAGGTCCCGGAGCCGGGAGCGGGATGAACGCCCCTCGTTCCCGGGGTACAGATGCTTGCCGAGTCCGACCGCGTGGGCCAGTGCGGCGAGCGCCGCGGTCCGCGGGTCCGGCGGTACGCCGGTGCGGATCGCGCTGTCCAGCCTGGCCCTGATGTCCCGGCTGATTGCCGTGTCCGTCGCCTGGTAGCGAGTCGTCGGCAGTACTCCGCACATCTGGCCCGCCACGGCATGCACCATGCCGCACCGCTCCAGATGCGCGAGGTAGATCTGACGGAGCCCCAGCCGGGGTCCGCCGATCCAGTGGACCGCCCGGACCGGACTGCCGCGTCGGCGCAGCAGTTCCAGTGCGGAGTCCAGAGTCGGATCTCCTGTCGGCCGCGGCATCACCACGGCGATACGATCCCCGTCAGGGGCTATCCGTCCTGCCAGAGCCAGCTCCACTAGCTGAGCTCCGGCGAGGCCGAGGTCGAGCGACTGCGGCTGCGCTGTGGTACCCGTGGCCGGGTCCAGAGCGAGCAGCAGAAGCTCCTCCGGAATTGTTCTGCGGCTCCTGCCCATCCATGCCTCCCCGCGTGGATGAATGACAGGGTGACCCCTCTCACATTGGTCTGTCGAGAGTGCCTGGGTGCTTTGTATGGGAACCAGTAGGTATGTCGTTCTCGTCTAGCAGCCGAGGCCGGTGGTTCACACAGGACACTGGTAGATGGTTCGGACAGCGCGGGAATCCACCCCGCGGCGCATGGAGGAGGCATCGGTGGCGGGCGAGTCCCCCGACAGGTCGAAGCAGCAGAAGTCGTCGGGCACGGCTCGGAGCGAGAGTGATCCGCGGCTCGCCGTCTTCCGCGAAGAGTCCGCCGGGGGCGAGGGAGGCGGCGCCACGGACACCGCGACGGCCGTCCTCCGCACCGGGCCGTCCGGCGACGGTGACAGCGGGGACGAGGGCGCGGACGCCCAGGGCACCGGGAACGGCAGGGCGGACACGGCGACGGCCGTCTTCCGCACGCCGTCGTCGGCGCGCGCCGAGGGCTCTGGTGGCTCCGACGGCTCCGACGACTCCAATGGCCCCGACAGCTCCGATGCGGCGGGGCGCGCTGCCGAGGGCCGGAAGGACGCGGAGAGGCAGGCGACTTCGGAAGGTTCGGAGAGCCCGGAGGATTCGGCGGGGGCGTCCGACGCCGGTGCCGAGGGTTCGAAGGGCTCCGGCGGTGCTGCCGACGCGGACGCCGTGAAGCCCGAGCCGGGTGACGCGCGGCTGCGTGAGGCGGTCGCGGCTTGGGTGGCCAAGGACGACGGTCCGAAGAGCGACGACGACGCCGTGGAGCCCGCGCCGGCCGAGGACGCGGGAGCGGAGCGTACGGATGGCGAGGAGGCCGACTCCGAGGCTGCCGATGAGACCGAAGAGGGGGACAAGGGCTCCAGGAACTCCGGGGACTCCAAGGCCGACGCCGACAAGGACACCGAGGCCGACGCCGACGAAGCACCCCAGGGCGACACGGGGACCAAGGACGCCAAGGACGCCAAGGACGCCAAGGACGCCAAGGACGCCAAGGAGGCCAACGGCGACGAGCGCGGGGTCGATCAGCCGACCGCCGTCTTCAGGACGCCCGCCGCTGGGGCCGACCAGCCGACGACCGCGCTGAAGGTCACCCCGCCCCCGTCGAGGACGAAGCCGGGCTCGGAGCCGAAGCCCGAGTCCGACGCCGAGCGGACGAGCAAGTTCGTACCCCTGCGGCAGGACGACATACGACCGGCGAAGGAACCGGCGGGCGCCTCCGTGGCGACGCCCGGCGCACACCCCGCCGCGCCCTCGTTCGTCACCGCCGAGCGGACGACGCAGCAGCCGATGCCGCCCAAGCCGCCGCTCGACCTGCTGGCCGAGCTGACGAACACGCCCCCGCCGCCGGAAACGCCGGTCCGCGTAGCCGTCCGCAGGGTCAAGATCTGGACGCCGCTGGTCCTGCTCCTGCTGGTCGTCTTTGCGATCGTGCAGATGGTGCGCCCGCTCCCGGACCCCGAGCTGGGCCTGTCGGTGGAGTCCGCCTACACCTTCAAGGGGCAGCGCCCGGAGCTCGACTGGCCGTCGCAGGGGCAGTCCGCGGTGAGCGTGGACGGCATCGGCTCGATGGGCAGTGCGGGAGCGCAGAAGCCCGCGCCCATCGCCAGTGTCGCCAAGGTCATGACGGCGTACGTGGTCCTCAAGGACCACCCCCTCACCGGCAAGGAAGAGGGAGAGAAGATCACCGTCGACCAGCAGGCGGAGGACGAGTCCAAGCGTGAGGACGAGTCGACGGCGCCGATCACGAAGGGCCAGCAGTTCACTCAGAAGCAGCTGCTCCAGCTGCTGATGATTCCCTCGGGCAACAACGCGGCGCGGCTGTTCGCCCGCTGGGACTCCCCGTCCGAGAAGGAGTTCGTGGCGAAGATGAATGCCGCGGCCAAGGAACTCGGCATGACGAATACCAGGTACACCGACCCGAGCGGCCTGGACAAGTCCACCGTCTCCACCGCCGAGGACCAGATCAAGCTGGGCCGGGCGGTCATGCAGAACGACGTGTTCCGGGAGATCGTCGACACCCCGCAGATAAAGATTCCGGGCATCGACCAGGTGATCTACAACAACAACACGATTCTGCTGGAGCCGGGGGTGAGCGGCATCAAGACCGGCTCGTCCACCCCGGCCGGCGGCAACCTGCTCTGGTCCGCGAACACCGTCGTCGACGGGAAGAAGCTCTGGATCTACGGCGCCGTCATGGGGCAGCAGGCGGGTACCGGCCAGCCGTACGACAGCCTCGTCATGTCGCTGGAGAACAGCCTCAAGGTGATCAAGGGCGCGCAGAAGGCGGTCACGTCGGCCCAGGTCGTGAAGAAGGGGGACGTCGTCGGATACGTGGACGACGGCCTTGGCGGTCGTACCCCGGTGGTCGCGACCCGCGACCTGAAGGCGAAGGGCTGGCCGGGTCTCAAGGTGGAGCTCTCCATCTCGGACAACGGCAAGAGGGTCCCGAACAGCGCTTCGACAGGCACCGAGGTGGGTGTGGTGACCGTGGGCACCGGACCGGGCAAGGTCAGTGCCCCGGTGGCCCTCCAGGAGGAACTGAAGTCCCCGGGCTTCGGCCAGAAACTGACCCGGCTCGGCTGATCCGCTGCATCAGTGTCGAACGGACGGTGGCTCTGGGGGCTTTGCCCCCAGAGCCACCGTCCGTTCGACCGTGAGGTCAGCCGCAGTGTTCCCAGTTGCTGGTGTAGGAGGCCTCATTGATGCCGCCGCCCCACATCACACACTTGCCGCTCCCGGCAACCCGGACGGGACCGGCGTACGAGGTGTAGTTGCCCTCGTCCACCTTCCAGCTTCCACCCTCCACCTTGACCTTGGCGTGCATCAGGGTGGCGCCGCCTGCGGTTCCTCGTATGGTCACGACGCAGTTCGTGCTGCCGTTCCACAGGAGGTATGTCGTTGCCGCGGGGCTCGAGGAAAGCGCGTGGGAATCGATGACGCTGTAGCCAGAACCGCAGAGAGAGGCGGGGCTGGGTGCCGCGTAGGCCGGAGCCGTCGTACCGGCAACGAGTAGCGTGCCAGTTACGGCGGCAAGCGTGAACGTGCCTCGGCTGACCTCCCGGTTCTGCCAGATGCGTCCGGTCCATCTCGGTCAGGTACCCGGTCGACCGCATGGCGCGAAGAGCCCTTGATCGACGGAAAGCACTCGGACGGGGTTTGCCGGAAACCGTCCGGACGGGGCGAAATCCCTCGTGCTAGCGTCCCCGGAGCAACGTGGGGACAGAAGGACGCGTCTTCCGGCAATGACGCCCGTGCAGCAGATCGTCGGTTCCGGCGCGTCGGGGCGAGGACGGGAGAGAGTCGCAGTGACCACTGCTGAGCCCACATGGGCGAAGCGTCCTCCAGCCGGTGCGGACTCGGCCGAGGGTTCCGCGCGGGCCGGCGTACCGGGGGAGAGGGGCCGGGCGGGCCGTTTCAGGGAGCGATGCCGCCGCCATCCGGTCCTGCTGACGACCCTGGTCGCGGGCGCCGCGCATGTGCTCTGGTTCTTCGTCTTCGCGAACAGCGGTGGCGACCTCGCGGCGCAGGACGCCTGGGCCGAGTTCGTCGGCCGGCATCCCGGTACGGCGTACAACCTCGCCTGGTACGGAGGCATGCACCCCGTTTCGTACAGCGTGGTCTCGCCGTACGTGATGTCGGTGCTCGGTGTGCGTACCACGATGATGGTCGCCGGGACGGTGTCGGCCGGGCTGACCGCGCTGGTCCTGGTCCGGGTCCGGGCCGTCCGCAACCCGTTGGCCTGTTCCTTCGCCGGAGTGTTCGCGTACGTGTGCAACGCGGTGTCGGGGCGGGTGACCTTCGGGCTCGGCATGATGTTCGCGGTCGGCGCGGTCGCCGCGGTGTTCTGCTGGCCGCACCGGTGGCGGCACAGGCGTTGGGCGAAGGCCGCCGTCGCCGTCCCGCTCGCCGGGCTCGCGACCGCCGGCAGCCCCGTGGCCGGGCTCTTCCTCGGGATGGTCGCCGCCGCGCTCTTCCTGAACAAGCGACGCCCCGGCGCGTACGCCCTGGGGCTGGCACCGGTCGCGGTCGTGGCCGTGTCCGCGCTGCTGTTCCCGTTCTCCGGCACGCAGCCCATGTCGCTGGCGACGCTGTCGCTCCCCTTCCTCTTCGCGGTGCTCGTCTTCGTCCTCGTGCCGCGCGACTGGAAGACGGTCCGCACCGTGGCCGCCGTGTACGCCGTGGGGACGCTCCTGACCTATGTGTTCGACTCGCAGATCGGGTCGAACATCACCCGCATGGCGATGCTGTTCGCCGGTGTGGTGCTGCTCGCCGCGCTGCCGTACACCGCGCCGCGCTCCCGGCGCTGGTACGCGCTGGTGCTCGCATTCGTCGGGATGAACTTCTGGATCGGGTTCAAGAGCGTCGACGATGTCGTACGGACCGCCCCGGCCGCCTCCTGGACGCGCGAGCTGGCCCCGCTGGTCCATCAGCTCCAGGAGGTCGGGGCGGAGCGCGGGAGGGTCGAGGTCGTGCCCGCGAGCAGCCACCGGGAGGCGTCGGCGCTCGCGCCGTACGTGAACCTGGCCCGGGGCTGGAACCGGCAGGCGGACATGGAGCGCAACCCGCTCTTCTACGACGACACCCTGAACAGCGCCAATTACCGGCAGTGGCTCGACCGCTGGGCCGTGCACTACGTGGTGCTGCCCAAGGGGACGCCGGATTCCAGCGGTGCGGTGCAGGAAGCGGAACTGGTCGATGCCGGGCTGCCGTACCTGAAGCGGGTCTGGTCGGATGCCAACTGGCGGCTCTTCGAGGTCGACGACCCGGTTCCGCTGGCCGATCCGCCGGCCACGGTCGAGCGGGCCGCCGCGGAGGAGCTGACCATCCGTGTGAAGACGCCCGGTCGGATACTGATCCGTGTCCCGTACTCGCGCTGGCTGGCCCTCGTCGACGACACGGGCAAGAGCGTCGAGCGACCCCAGGAGACCGAGGAGTCCAAGGGGCGCGCGGACGAGAGCGGCCGCCGGACCTTCGTCAACACCAATGGCTGCCTGTCCAAGGTCGAGGAGAACGCGGACGGCGACGAGTGGACGGAACTGCTCGCGCCGAGGCCGGGCGTGTACCGGTTGGCCGCGCCCTACCAGCTGCTGCCCGGTACGCCGTGCCCGGACGAGCTGCGCTGAGCCGGATGCCGATGCGACGGCTTTTCGTTCGTGCCCGCGCCCGGTACGTCGATGTCTCGGGCTGCCAGAGGGCACAGCGGGGACGGTTCGGCCTTCACCGAACCGTCCCCGGCCTAGCGTCGGGGCATGACACCCAGCCCTGACCCGTCCGCCTTCCCTGTCTCGTCCGTTCCATCCGTCCCGCCTGCCCTGTCCGTCTCGTCTGCGCTGCCGCCCTCGTCCCTCTCGTCTGCGCGGCCCGCCTCGTCCGGCCCGTCCGCTCTCTCCGTCGATGCCTTTGAGCCCTTTGATGCCTTTGAGTCCTTTGGGGCCTTCGCCGCACTGCATCGTGCGGCCGGATCACCGCTCCTGATCCCCAACGCCTGGGACCACGCCTCGGCGTCCGCCCTCGCCGCGCAGGGCTTCCCGGCCATCGGGACGACCAGTCTCGGAGTGGCGGCCTCGGTGGGCGTGCCGGACGGTACCGGGGCGACCCGGGCGGAGACGCTGCTACTGGCCCGGCGGCTCGGGCAGGAGCCGTATCTGCTGTCGGTGGATGTGGAGGGCGGGTTCGGCGACGATCCCGGCGAGGTCGCCGAACTGGCCCGCGAGCTCGCGGACGCCGGGGCGGTCGGCATCAACCTGGAGGACGGCCGTCCCGACGGCACACTCGCTCCGGCGGAGGTGCATACGGCGAAGATCGCGGCGGTGAAGTCCGCCGTGCCGGAGCTCTTCGTCAACGCCCGTACGGACACGTACTGGTTGGGCGTCGACCGGGCAGCGGAGGAGACGGAGCTCAGGCTCCACGCGTACGAACAGGCGGGCGCGGACGGTGTGTTCGTGCCGGGGCTGGCCGCCCCCGTGGCGATCGCCGCTCTGGTGAAGCGGCTCGAAGTGCCGCTCAACATCCTCTACAGCCCTTCCGGGCCGACCGTTTCCCAGCTCGGTGATCTGGGCGTACGCCGGGTGAGTCTCGGATCGCTGCTGTTCCGGACGGCGCTCGGCGCGGCGGTGCGCGCGGCGACGGACATCCGCGCGGGCGGGTCCGCGGTGGACGTCCCCGTGGGCCGGTCCGCGGCGGACATTCCCGTGGGCCGGTCCGTGGCGGACATTCCCGTGGCGGACGGCAGCGTGCCTACGTATGCGTGGGTACGGGCCCTGAGTGGTTGAGCGGCCCCCGGGGCTCCGGCCGCTGCTCCGTCTGCTCCGGCTGCCCTGTCTGCGCCGACCGTTCAATCCGGCCCGGCCGCTCCGGCTGCTTCGTCTGTCCCGGCTGCTGCTCCAGCTGCTCCGCCTGTCCCGGCCACAGCTCCGACTGCCCTTTCTGCTCCGTCCGCGTCGGCCGTCACGTCCGTTCCGTCTGTCCCAGACGCTCCAGGAAGCGGCGCTGACCGGTGAGGACTCCGTCGGCGAACAGGGCTCGGGGCGCGAACAGCGCGGCCAGGGTGAGAGCGGTGTCGGAGCGCTCGATGTCATGCCTCACCAGGGAGTGCGTGGCGTCCGGGAACTTCCGCACCTCAAGGGTTCCGGGCGGGAGGATCGCGCGGTAGGTCCGCTCCGTCTCGGCGACGTCCACGTTGGTGTCGTGACCGCCCAGAACCAGCAGGACGGACGTACCACGCATCGCCCGCAGGTCCGCGGTGGCGTCGGAGGTGTAGTTCTTGGCGATGAACCGCCAACGGTCTGCTGTCATGTCCTCGTTGCCCCCGGAGCCCTCGGGGCCCTCGGCGTTCCTCATCGCGCTGTGGTACTCCTCGACGGAAGCGCCCCTGCGCAGCAGCCGCAGCATCGTCTCCCGGCGGTGCAGCGCGGCGGCCCGCTCCTCGTCGGAGGCGCCGTCGCGGCGTAGCTCCGCGAGGAGGTTGTACCGCCCCTGCCGCTGCCAGTCGATGGCGGGAGCGACCGCGATGACGAACCGCAGCCCGGCATCGCGCGCGGCCACCTTCGGCATCACCCAGCCCGCCTGGCTGGCTCCCCACAGGCCGATGCGGCGGCCGTCGATGTCCGGTCGGGCGCGGGCCCACGCCACGGCGGCCAAGGTCTCGTCGGCCCGGTCCTCCATGCTCTGGTCCAGCCAGTTGCCCTCCGAGCCCGCCACGCCGGGCTTGCTGAAGGACAGCGAGGCGCATCCGGCGCGGGCGAAGGACTCCCAGGTCGGCCGGTAGAACGTGTCGTGCGTCGCGTCCATCGGCCCGTCCCCGTGCACGAAGACGACCAGCCCGAACGGTCCGTCCCCCGACCCGGGCAGCGCCAGCACCCCGTCGAGCGTCGTGTCTCCGTGCCGCAGAGTGACGTGTCCCTCGCGCAGGTCGTAGTCGTTCTGCCAGACCACGACCGCCACCGCCGAGGCGGCCAGCAGCGACAGCGTGATCAGCACCCCCGCCAGCACCCGCCACCTGCGGCGTCGGCCCGCTCCGGCGCGTCTCCCGAGCGGCATGATCCACCACCTTTTCTATCGAATTCAAAACGCTCGTAAATTTTACGAACGTATTAGACTTGAAGGGAGGGGGTTGGCAACTGCCGCCCGGGTGAGCCGCGGGAGCGAGATGGTGGAAAAGATCGAAAAAGGGCTGTGAAGGGTGAGGAGTTCAGAAGGGCAGGGAGGGTGAACTCGTGATGGACGGCAGCGCGGTGAGCCCGGTGCGCCGCGGTCGCGGGATCGCCGGCGTGCTGTTGCAGGAGATCGCCCGCCCTGGCAGCCGACCACGGCTGCCGACGCGTCCGGCTCGACATCGTCGACGTCGACTCGCGGGCCCGCGTTTCACCCTGCTCTGGGCCATCGGCCGCGCTCACCGGGGCGAACCGCGGCTGCTGTCCTGGGGCGAGACGGAGGAGGCCGTCCGGGTGCTCCTGAAACGCCACGGCATGAGAGGGGAGCGCCCGCGTCCCGACTACCCCGTGGCGGCCCTGCACCGGGCCGGGCTCTGGTCCCTTCCCGGGGTCGCGGGAGACGTGCCCACCGCCCACGGCGACTCCGGGCTCCGGAGTTGGTTCGCCGACAACCAGCCGGTCGGCGGCCTTATCGAGCCGGTGTACGACCTACTGAACCGGTCGGGCGAGGCCCGGCTCGCCGTGATCGACCAATTGCTGTGCAGGTTCTTCGACGGCCTTGAGTACGAGGAACTTCTCGCCGATGTCGGCCTGTACGACGACGGGGTGGCCGAGGACGCGGCAGCCGAGGACCCACCGCATCCACAGGACCGGGCGGATCGGGCGGACCGATCGGAGGAACCGGAGGAGCCGGAGGAGTCGGAACGGTGGCCGGTCGAGGCCGCCCGGTACGAGCGCCTCTGCCGAATCGTCGAGCACAGGGAGGCGGAGAACCACGGAAAGCGGGCCACCCGGACCGTACGCAACCCGATCCGTTCGGCCTCGGCCCGCGCGGCGGTTCTGTCTCGCAGCCAGGGCCGTTGCGAGAATCCGCACTGCACGGGCCAGCCCACCGACGTGACCGATGCCCGTCTGCCGATCATCGAGGTCGACCATGTCGTGGGCCTGGCTCTCGGCGGACGTGACCACCCGATGCAGATGGTGGCCCTCTGCCCGAACTGTCACGCCGTGAAGACACGAGGCAGCACCCGGGAAGCGCTCCGCGCCGTCCTGCTCGCGGTGGCGGCGGAACGCCATGCCGCCCTGAGCCGGAGCGCAGAGGAAACGCAGCCTTTCCGCGCCGCCATGCCGTCAGGCGATCTCGACGAGTACGTCGGGGATGTCCAGGGCGGTGGTACGACTGCCGTCGGAGGTGTGGCACTTGGAGAGTGACAAGTGAGTCAGGTTCGCGAACCGCGCAAAGGCGTGACGGTCGCGGGGCGGTGAAGTCCTCGGCGCGCAGCCATTCCGCGCCGGCCGCCGCCTCCCGTCGTCCCCGTCGGCCCGCAGGCTGACGTAGGCGACCGAGACGCGTACCCGGGGTCCGGAACGCGTGCTTGAGATACGGCTCCAGCCGGTCGAACACCGCATTCGTGATCTGCTCGAACTGCTGCCGGACCTCGCGCTGGAGCCGCACACCCGGCACCCGTACACGGACCAGCTCCTCCATGGGCAGCGCACGTTCCTGCTCCCGCCGTCCGCTGCCAAGCCACCACTGGCCCGCGGCGTTCGCCACCGCCGTGCCCAGCCGCAGCGCCGCCGTCTCAGCGATCAGCGGATCCCGCTCTTTCTACGCGCCGCCACGGGCATGGACTGTGGCAGCCGACTGACAGCGGCATGTCGACGCTGTCGGTCGGCTGCCGCTCGGGCCCATTCGGACCGGACCGTCAGGCCACCCCTGGCCGTCCCGGCAGCCAGCCTCCCCGGCCCCTGGCCTCCCCGGCCCCTGGCCTCCCCGGCCCCTGGCCTCCCCGGCCCCTGGCCTCCCCGGCCCCTGGCCTCCCTGGCCCCCGGCCCCCAGCCCGTCAGGCCACCTCGATGCCGTATTCCTGGACCAGCTCCTCCAGGCCGCCCCGGTACCCCTTGCCGCCGACCACGAAGTCCCAGTCGCCTCCGGCACGGCGGCGGAAGGAGCCGAGCACCAGGGCCGTCTCGTGGGGGCGGCCGTCGGAGACCTCCAGCCGGTCCAGTTGGGTGCCCTCGGAGTCGAGCAGCCGGATGCCCGCCTGAGTGAACCCCGACAGGTCTGCCGCCGGATTGAGCTCGGGATCGACCGCGGCGACGATGACGAGGCGGTCGGCCCGCTCGGGGAGCGCGTCGAAGGCCACGCGGATGGCAGCCCTGTCGGGTGCGCCAGGGGGAAGCGCACGGACCGCGCCGTCGGGCGTTCGAGGGTTGTTGAAGAAGACGAAGTGGTCGTCGTCCAGGACACTGCTGCCCCGGCAGACGAGCGCGCACACGTCCAGCGCGACGCCCCCGGCCCAGTACATGCCCAGCACGTTGTGGTCGTCGGCCCCGGCCGCGGGCTCGTCGTCGGGTGCCGTCCGCGGAGCCGGTACGGCGCGCTCGCCACTGCCCAGCCGTCCGCGCAGTCCGTGGCGGTGGAGCAGGTCGACGAGTTCGGGGCCCGAGACCAGTTCCAGGGGCTTCCCGTTGGCGAAGGTGTGCGAGCCCGGGCCGAACCGGGACGTCGTGACCAGGACGCCCTTGTTGGCACCTGCGTCCTGGACGGTGCCGTACAGGTCACGTACCGCGGTCGGAGGCACGGTGTTCCGGTAGCGCTTGACCTGCACGACGATCTTGCCGCCGCGAATCGGGGCCGGGTCCAGGGCGTCGACGTCCACGCCGCCGTCGTTGGAGCGCTGAGTCGTCACCGCCTGCATGCCCATGGCCCGGAAGAGGTCCGCGACCAAGGACTCGAAGGCGATCGGATCCATCTCGTACAGGTCCGGCTCCTCGTCCCCACCGTGCGTGACGACACCGTCGCCGACATCCTCGGGAACCCGTACGGGGCGCACCGTCGCGCACTGGTCGGGGCGTGCCGACAGCTGTCCCCGCAGGCCGTTCACCAGGCAGTCGACAGGATTCACCTGTTCCAGGTGCAGTTCGGCGAAGGTGGAACGCGTGGCCATGACGGTGGCCAGGAACATGTGCGTCCGTCTGCCGGTCGCGGGGTCGTGGTCGTCCACGAATCCGTTCAGGGCGACCGATTCCAGCGCGCCGAACTCGTCCGCCCCGAAGAGGTCGTGCAGAACCAGCAGGAGGCACTGCGCGAGCACGTCCCGGTACAGGGAGCGGCGCTGGGCCACGGGCCGGGCCGTTTCCTTCTCCTGGTCGGCGGTGGGCATGTAGCGCACCGACTTCGTCTCCGGGACGACGTCGTACTTCGGCAGTTCCCAGTTCAGTACGAGCTGGCGTGCGGCGGAGTCGTACGCGGCCGACACCTGGCGCGGCAGGTCATCGGGCCATGAGGTGGAGGCGTAGAGAGCGGCGGAGAAGTACTCCACCGCGGCCTCGGGATCCTTGTTGCGAAGCCCCGCCGTCATCTCTGCGATACCGGCGTTGTGCCGTCGGATCTCCGCCAACTGTGCGTCGGCCCAATGCTGGTACTGAAGCTGGTAGGCGGCCAACTGCTGCCTGCGCTGCGCCTCCGCCGCCTGTGCGGCGTGCCAGTCGCGCTCGAACCGGGACTGTGCCTCCGCCTGGGCCTGGGCTCGTCGCGAGGCCGCCCAACCGCCTTGCGGCTGGTACTGGTTCGGGTCCGGCATCCGGATCGGATGGGCGAGCTGCCCCGGGGAGAACGCCTCGACCTGTTCGGGCCGGGTCAGTGCGCCCGCTCTGAAGGCCGGGGCCCGACACCCCTCCGCCAGCAGCCCCTGTAACGACTCGACGCGCGCGTCGAGTTCCTCCGTACGTCGCCTGGCCTCCGCCTCGCGATGCTGCCGGTAAGCCGCCCGCTGCTCACGCTGGGCTCGTGCCAACTCCCTGTCATAAGCGCGTTGTTGTCGCTCCTGATCCCGTTGATACCTGGCTTGCGCCTCCAGTCGGCGTTGCTGTTGGCGCTGCGCCTCGGCCCAGATACCGACCAACCCATTGGAGCGACGACTCATGCTCTGCAGGCCCTCCCCACCAGGCACCCGGCACCCCTGCACCAGGCCCTGGCCCCATAACCAGCGGTGATGGGCCGACTCTAGTCGGCAACCACGGACTCGCCCATCCGGTTGCCGCAGATTGCAGCATTTCGCCAGGGGTGGGCGGAAGTCCGGAGGATCGGAGCGCAGGGAGAGGGCAGTTCGGCGGTCGGGCGCGACGAGCGGAAGGCTGATCGCTACGAGGCAGCCTGGTCGCTGCTGCACCTCATCGAGACCGGCCCCGGTCGACGGACGAGGAGCGCGATGGCCCGTTCGAGCGCAGGAGCCTCCCGCCCGCTGGGCGGAAGGCTTCCTGACCTGCTTTTCCGCTGTGCTCCGGTAGGGCCGCCGGAGCCGCCCTCGGGTACCTCATGTGCCACTGTCTGCTCACGCGCGGCTCACACGGCTCGCGCATGGCTCACACACGGCTCACGCACGAGCTTGCGGCGAGGCCGGTATCCGGACCCACGGTCTCTCGCCGCCAGGGCGATTCGAGCAGCCGTGGCTCTTGGCTGTGGGGCGCTGGTTCCGCTCATTCAGGACAGCCCGCATTCCGGCCATGAGCGGGACCGAGGCGCCGGTGCCGCCGACCTGGTTGACCTCGTCGCGCCCCGGCGTGTCCGAGGTGTTGAGGCAACCGATCTGCATCGCGGTATCCGGGTCGCCGTCGGCGCTGATGTCGGGGATCGACCGGGCGTCGGCCGGGGTGATCCCGTCCTGGTAGGACGGCCGGGGGAAGAGATCGCTGGTGCCGCCTCCCGAGCCGCCGTCGTCGTAGCCCGGCAGAGCGGTTTCCCAGGTGCCCGCCTTGCTGTCGTACCAGTTCACGGCGTTGCCCCAGCCGGTCTCGTATCGGAGGCGTCCGTTCCGGTCGAGGATCAGGCTCGTACCGCCGACGGCGGTCACCAACGGGTCCGACGCCGGGTACTCGACGGCCAGGCGGTCACGCGGGATGTCGCCCCGGGTCCCGTGGAATCGCCCGCGTCGCCGGAGGCGAAGGTGAACCCGATGCCTTCCACGGCGCCCAGGCCGAAGAGGCGGTGCATGCTCGCCGTCACGTCACCCGACATCTGTGATTCCACCCCCAGATACCAGGAGTCGGAGACGGCATCCGCCAGCCGGCCGTCGACCCCCTTCGCCACCGCGTCGAACATCGTCTTCGGGGTGGGGCTCGCCTTCGGCGCCGCCACATAGACCAGATCGGCGTCGGGAGCCATCGCGCGCACGGACGAAGCGCCCCGCGCTTGCGCGACGAAGCGGAGGGACCCGCTCGGAGTCCGTCCCAGACAGTGCCGAGAGATCCGGGGAAGCATCGGGGTCCGGCGCCCCATCCGCTCACGCGAAACGGCCCCGGACGAGGACGTCCGAGGCCGAAAAGAACTCTCCCTGGGGAAGAAACCCCAGGTCAGAGCGGTAATGCGTTGTGCCCCCGGCAGGATTCGAACCTGCGACACCCGCTTTAGGAGAGCGGTGCTCTATCCCCTGAGCTACGAAGGCGGGGGCTTGTAGGAAACCTTGGAGAAAACCCGGTGAGTGGATCTTCAGCTAGGTACACAAGCCCGCTGGTCGGGTGGGGTGCGGCGCCTTCTGCGGCCTTGCTCGGGCAGACGGTGCGGCTTGCCAGTGACCAACCAGGGACAGCGTAGCGGATGCGGGTTGGTGGAGGGGGTTCCGTATCGGGTTGACCGTGCGAGGGCGGGTCTGGAGGGCTTCTGGCCTGCTGTTTCGTCGGTGTGTGGGTTACGAGGAGGGAGGGAACGCATGATCACAGCCAGAGGCTTTGTCTGTTCTGCCCGATTGGCTATTCGATGGGCGTGTCAGTGCCGAGGCTGGGGGCGGAGGTCGGGATGGTCGCCAGCCGGGCGTGAGTAAGGAGCCACTTCCCGCGGGCCAGGGGTATCGGCTCCGGAGGGCAGGCGATTGCCGGTCCTACTGGGTTGTGGCCTGGCCTCTCGTCCGCGCCGTTCGCAGGTGAGGTCTCCGAGGCCGCTGGCGCAGTCGGTTCAGAGCTTGCCGCCGTCCGACGCGAGGCCGGGCGTCAGCCGCTCAGTGCCGCAGCCGGTGCACGTCCCGTAGGCCTCCAGCGCATGGTCGTAGCAGCGCGGGCAGAGGCAGCACTCGGGCCCTGTGGGTGGTGGAGCCTGGGCCCGGTCGTGGCCACCTCCGGCGGACCCGTCCCCCTGCTGCGGATCGTGCCCCTCCGAGACGGGAAACGAACGGTTTGCTGCTGGTGGGTTCCGCGCTCGCCGACGCGTTCGGCGCGATCACCGCAGGATTCGGGACACCTTCGACGCCGTCCTCGACGGACCGGCGATGTCGGCCTGCCGACTCGGTGGGCGGGTGTGTCTGGGATCCTTCCCCTCATGAGCACACCACCAGACGGACTGCCCGTCTATCGAGTCCTGACCGGACCGGACGACGCGACGTTCTGCCGGCGCGTGAGCGAGGCGATCGGTCTCGGCTACGAACTGCACGAAGGCCCCGCCGTCACCTTCGACGGGGAGCGCGTCATCGTCGCCCAGGCGCTGGTCTGGCCGACGCGATCGTAGGGGTCTCGCGAGCAGTGGCGATCGCGATCGTGGTCGGCTCGTGAGGTGAGCAGCTCGCACGAGCCGGTGGGCCGTTCGGTGAACAGTGGGGCTTGATCCGGGGCCGTTGTGTCATGCCTCTGTTTCCGGGATCCGGGGGGTGTGACGTTCGACGACGGATTCCGCGGGAATGCCCCGCCAGCTCGTGCCCGGTGCGAGGCGCTCGCCCTTCATGAGCAGCGACAGCGCGTCGAGACGGACGCCCTCGCCGACGACGGAGTCGTAGAGCACGACCGCTCGTGTGCCGATGCTCGCGCCGTTCTCGACCGTGACCGTCGACATCTTCATGACGCGGTCTTCGAACAGGTGCGTCTGCAGCGACGCGCGCAGGCCGATCGCGGCGTCGTCCCCGATTCTCACGAGGTCGAACTCCGTGAGGAAGGTGGTGGCGATCCAGGTGCCCCTGCCGACCTGCGCCCCGAAGAGCCGGAGGACGACGGGCAGGTAGGGCGTACCGATCAGGAAGCCCGCGCCGACCGGTACCGCGGCCGCTTCGAAGAGGCCGGTGACGAACTCGGTACGGCGTACGAACAGGCTCCACAGAGGCTCGACGCGAGCGCGGTAGGTGCCGACGACCAGGCGTTTGACCACCGCGCAGTACGTGATCACCACGAGGCTCGCGGCCATCACGAGGACCGGTGCCGCGAGCACGGGCACCAGCAGGCCCGGTCGGCCGGTCAGCCAGGACAGTGCCTGCAGGTACAGGTAGGCGCTCGTGCCCAGAGCGGAGGCGGGCATCGTGATGCGGAAGAACTCGATGCCCAGACGCTGGAGCACCGCTCGGCGGGTGGGGCGGAACGTCAGTTCCTCGGGGAACGAGCCGCTGCTCTGGCGTACGGGCAGACGCATCGCGGGCGATCCGAGCCAGGTGGTGCCGTCGGCCACATCGTCCTGCGGCGGGACCGTGCCCACTCCGACCAGGGACCCCGGGCCGGTCCGCGTTCCCGTGAGCAGGAGGGCGGAGTTGCCGATGAACGCACGCCGTCCGACCTCGGTGGGGCCGAACGCCACCTGGCCGGCCGCGAACGTGGCCCCTCCGATGCTGGCCAGGTCCGCGACGAAGCTGCCCTCGTGGAGGGTGAGCAGGTCCGGGTCGATGTGCGCGACGGTGGAGACCTCGGCGCTCCGGCCGATGCGGGCGCCGAGGAGCTTCAGCCAGGGGACGGTGTAGAGGGTGGCGTACAGGGAGTTGGTGAAGGTGAGACTGATCTCCAGGAGTTTGTCCGACACCCACTTGCGTACGCCGAGCCAGGAGCGCACCGGGTGGATGCCGATCGGCGCTCTCGGCAGGACCAGGCGTTTTCCGGCCGCGACCGTGCAGCAGACGCTGACCACGAACACGGGACCGGACAGCGTGGTGGCGACGATGCCGCCCGCGACGCCCCAGTTCAGCATCGCCCACCAGAACAGCACGATTCCCGGGAGGGTCGTCGCCACCGCGGCGGTCTCCAGGAACACCAGGCCGCCGAGTGACGCGACGAGATGACGTGTCCGCCATCGGCCCGTGCCACCACGGGAGTTCAGCATGGTCTCGACCACGGGGGCCAGCGCCTTCGCCTGGCGCGCGGGCGAACCGGCCCAGCGGGTGCCGGCGGCGACCCTCTCGTCCGGGCCGATGGCGGACTGTTCGCCGAGCGAGGCACCGGCCCCCATGCGCGCACCCGGCTCCAGGACCGCGTTCGCTCCGACGAAGGCGCGTGAGCCGATCTCGATCGGGGCGACGGTGACCCACCCGTCCGACACGCGCCACGGGGTGACGGAGACGCCGTAGCCGATCGACGCGTCGGCGCCGATGCTCACCAGGCTCGGCAGGGTGATCAGGCCGGTGGCGATGGTCGTGCGTGGTCCGACGCGGGCGCCGAGCAGGCGCAGGTAGCAGGCCATCAGGGGGGAGCCGCTGAGCATCGGGAGCGGAGAGAAGCCGAGCAGCAGGTTCACCGTCCAGAGCCGTGTGTAGACCAGGCCCCACAAGCGGTAGCGGCCCGGCCGGATGCCCGCCGACAGCGGGCGCACGAGAGCGACCGGCGCGAGCCAGCGCACACCCAGATAGCTGAGGTAGGCGCCGATCGTCGTCTGCGCCGAGGACTGGGCCGAGATCTGGCCACCGTGCCGGCTGTACACATAGGCGAACGGAAGGGCGAGCACGAGCAGCATCAGGTAGATGACGCCCAGCTGAGCGGTTCCCGCAGCGGCGATCCGGCGGGTGCGATGGCGGATCGGATCGGGCCGGGGCGAAGTGGTCGCGTGCTGCGCACCGGGTCCGTCGCCCAACTGGGCGGTGAGGCCGCGCACAGTGGGATACGTGTAGAGGTCGCGCAGTGTGGCGCTCGCGCCGATGCCGCGGTCCCGAAGGGCCGACACCACCTTGGCCGCAAGGAGCGAGTGGCCCCCGAGGTCGGTGAAGAAGTCCGCCTGGACCGAGAGGGCCTCGGGCGGGATCCCGAGCACCTCCGCCCAGACGTCCCGCACCCGCGTCTCCCGTTCGCCCTCGGCCGCCACGACCGGGCCGCCGCCGACCAGCCTCCGGCCGCTCGGCGCGGGCAGTCGTCTGCGGTCCACCTTGCCGCTGGACATGGAGGGAAGAGCGGGGAGGACGTCCAGGAAGGCCGGGACCATGTACACGGGCAGTCTGTGCCGCAAACGGTCGTACAGCCCGGCGACGAAGGCGGGCTCGTCCTCCTGACCGTCCGGGTCGCGCACCACGTAGGCGCACAGTTCGCCGGTTCCCACCGCCTCGGTGCGGTCACCGCGGTCGCCGTCGTGCGAAGCGTCCGTCAGCGTGGTGACCGCTTCCACCACGCCGGGGGCCTCCAGCAGGGCGCTGTCGATCTCGCCCAGGTCCACCCGGTAGCCCCGGATCTTCACCTGGTCGTCGGCCCGGCCCAGGAACTCGATCTCACCGTTCGCGACCTTCCGGCCGAGGTCGCCGGTGCGGTAGAGCCGGCTCCCGTGCGGTGCCAGCGGATGCTCGATGAACCGGTCGGCCGTCAGCGCGGGCTGTCCGACGTAGCCATGGGCGACGCCGGGGCCTCCGATGCAGATCTCGCCCACCTGGCCGTCGGGCACCGTTCCCAGCTGTTCGTCGAGGAGCACCACCAGGTAGGACGGCAGCGGCTTGCCGATCGTCACCGCCCGTTCCGGACTCAGCTCCGCCCAGGTCGCGGTGACGGTGGCCTCGGTGGGGCCGTAGGTGTTGAGCATGCGACGTCCGGGCCTGCTCCACCGCTCGACGAGTTGGGCGGGACAGGGTTCACCGCCCACCACGAGCGTGCGGATCCGCGGCAGTTCCGGCGGGATCGTCTCCAGCAGCGTCGGTACGCAGTACAGCACCGTGATCCGCCGGTCGTCGAGGAAGTCGCCGAGGTCCGCCCCGAGATGCCCGGGACCGGCCGGCCCCGCGACGAGAGTCGCACCGACCGACCACGTCGGCCAGATCTCCTCGATGGAGAAGTCGAAGGAGAACGTCATGCCCTGGTACACCCGGTCGTCCGGCCGCACGTCGTAGACCCGGGGCACGATGTCGAGAAAGTTGCAGATGCTCGACTGTGCGACTTCCACTCCCTTGGGCCTGCCGCTCGACCCGGAGGTGTACATGATGTACGCGGTGGCGTCGTCGTCCTTCGCTCCGGAGCCGGTGGGCCCCGGCAGCGGACGGGCCGTGGGCATGGCGACCAGTTCGTCGGCGCACGCGTCCAACCGGATCACGCGGCGGTCGAGTCCGGCGGCCGTCGGCGCGAGGGCGGACGTGGTCAGAACCAGGTCCACGTCCGCGTCCTTCGCGATGTAGGCGAGCCGGTCCGGTGGCGAGGCCGGATCGACCGGAACGAACACCGCACCGGCCTTCCCCACCCCGAGCAACGCCGCATACCCCTCCACCGACCGCGGCAGCAGCAGGGCGACCCGGGAACCGGGGCCGATCCCCAGTCCGTGGAGAAAGTGGGCGAGCCGATTGGCACGCGCCTCGACCTCGGCGTAGGTCAGTACCCGGTGGTCGCACTCGAGTGCCGTGGCCGACGGGACACGGTCACAGGAGGATTCGAAGAAGAAGTGCAGGCGTCGGAGCCCCTCTTGCGACGGCAACGAGCCCGGAACAGCCGACATCTCCGTGTCCTTCCCATCTGCGCGGGGCGTTGACGGACGGGCTGAGGACCCGGCGAGCCCCTGACCTTCCGCACGCCACCCTTGCGCTCACCGGCTTGTGGACCGGCGCGCTCAATGGCGTGCGGACCGGTCGCGCAGGAAGAACCGAGCGCCATGGGGAGCCGGACCGGAATGGCCCGGACGACGTTCCGCCGGGTGCGGGTCGGCGCTCCACAGGGCGAGCACGCCGCTGACGATAGACCCAGCCGTCGGCCATGCCGTGTCATCGACCACGACGGCCACCGTGTCGTTGACCTGAAGGAGGGATCGCCGCCCGTGCGGTTCCTCCCGTCCACGACGCCGGAGCGCGCGGCAGCCGCGTCAGCGCGCGCCAACCGCGTCAGCGGGCGTGCGACCCATCAGCGGGACATCCTCGGTCGCGAACGGCCGGAGGCCGTCGACACCGGCGCCGCCGAGCGCTTCCGTGCTCCGGGGCACGGCGGTGGGGCGCTCCGTGATCCGACGTCACCGCACCGGCAGTCGTGGGCGGGCGATCCGGCACGGCCGCATCACCCACCCACGTCCCGGTCCTCGCTAGTGCCGTGACCGGAAGGCCACAGCACTAGGTCAGGACTTTTGTCGCGGGGCGTCAGCCGGCCCGGTGCTCCCACCCCCGCGTCATACGGGACAGCACCTGGAAGCCGTACCGGCTCAGCCGCTCGATCTCCTCGGTGTCGTCCGCGCAGGCGCATGCCGTCAGCCGGTCCACCCCGGCCATCCGCAGCCACTGTGCGACGTGCGCGAGGAGACGTTCCTCCAGCCCCGAATCCCGGTACGGCTCGGCGACATGGAGTTCGGTCAGGTCCGCCAGTCCACCGTTGCGCGCGTGCCGCTCGGGCCGGTCCACGGACGTGTCCACCTCCGCGAATCCGACGACGTCCGCGCCCAGCGAGGCGGAGAACCGGGTCCCGCACTCGCCGAGGGTGCGCTGGACGGCCAGGCCCGGGGCGGCGGCCCCGACAACCTGCCTCAGGTCAGCCACCGTGGCCATCAGCAGCACTTCCGTGTGTCCGGTCCGCGTGAAGCCGGCCCGTTCGTAGGAGGCACGGACGTGCTGCCACTGTTCCGGGAGACCGCAGATGCCGGGTGCGGGGAGCTGTCCGTCGGCGTAGCACCGCGACACCTCCCAGCGCTTCAACTGTGCGAGACAGGCCGCCATCAGGAGGTCGGCCGCCTGTTCGGAGTCCGGCCAGAAGGAGGCCGGGGGCCGGAAGACGAACCACTCGATCGCGCCCGCGTTCCGGTAATCCGCTCCGGTCGCGGCATCGGCGCGGTAGCGCAGCAGGTGAGCGGCGGCGACGACGTACTGCCTCTGTTCGGCCACGAGCGTGACGCGCTCGGCCACCCACGGATCGGTGATGAACTCGTCGGGACGGCGCTGCAACTGGTTGAGAACCGTGTTCACGGACACGGAGAGACCGGGGACAACCGCTGAGACGTGGGCGTTGACCAGCTCCGTCAGCTGATCGCGGTCGTCGCGGTGAAAGGAGCGCACCTTCAGAGGGGACGGCATGACAAACCTCCGAGTCGAGGGATTCAGGAGGCCGCCAAGAGGTGCGGTATGCCACGAATGTAGCAGAGCGGCGCCCGATACCCGGATCGGGTGGTCGCGGGGCCGCCGAGTCGGCACGGTCGGTCTCGACCGCGGTTTTGACGGCGTCGGTCGCCTCGGCCGGGGCGCCTGTTCGCCCGTGCCGCCCGTGCGGCCCGGGGCGCCCACGACCGGTTCACGGGGCAGGGGTGCGCCCCGGTCCCGGGCGGGGCCGGGGCGCGGGTGGGTCAGGCGTTCGTGCAGGTCTCGCCCTTGCACGGCTTGCCGCGCTGGTTGGAGAGCTCGACGGCCACTCCGGTGGCGCTGTTCTCCTCGGTCACCGCGTAGAGGCCGAAGACCGGGTTCGTGGGCAGGACATAGCCCTCGGGGACGGCCGTCTCGCGCAGGTAGTACTCGCCGAGGCGAAGGCCGTCGAAGGTGCAGAGCCCGGCGGGGTCGGTGGCGCAGGCCGGTCCGACCCGGGTGTCCGGGTTGATCCCGATGGTCTGCGGGCCGGCGATGCCGTTGGTCTCGCGCCACGCGTCGAAGCCGGCGCCCCGCAGCACGTGTCCGGTCTCGGCGTCGGTCTTCAGGACGCGTACCTCACCGGTGACCGGGTTCGGCCCCGAGCAGTCGGGCAGGTCGCCGACGAACGGGTAGGCGTGGAACTCCTGGCCGCCGTGCTCCGCCAGGCTGGTGTGAGTCAGCGAACCCGTGGTGAAGAAGCGGCCGTTGATGCCGGGAATGGTGACCGTCGTCATGGACGCCTGCTCGCCCATCAGGAAGCTGCCCTGGAGCTGTCCGGTGCCGGCGAGGCGTACGGAGGACGCGTCGGGGAAGTTCCACAGCAGCCGCTCGCGATAGGCGTTGAGGGGCGAGGTGCTGTCGTCGATGCCGCCGCTGAAGGTGTTGATGACGCGGTTGCCGCCCAGGACGTTGACCAGGATCGTCGCGTCGTCGGGGATGTTCCGGAAGACGATTCCCTGCTGGCCGCCCGTTGGCCGCGGTCAGGTTGAAGTCCACGTTGAACACCTGGAGCGAGGACGTTCCGTCGCCCCGGAAGACCGTCTGGGTGTTCTCGTTGACCGCGGTGCCCGTGGCCGGCCGTGGCCGGTCGTCGATCCGGGCGTAGCAGCGGCTGGCCGTGGTCAGCTGGTTCCGCAGGGCGGTGTAGGGCTGGGCGTCGGGGGCGTGGACGAGCCGCCCGGTGACCGTACCGGTCTCCGTCCCGGCGTAGCGCACGATGCCCTGCTCGCCGATGAGCCCGCCGGTGGTGTCGAGGCGCTGGCCGCTCGCGATCGTCACGTTCCCGCCGGTGGTCAGGAAGTCCGCACCATTGGGCGGGGGCACGCGCGAGCCCACGCGTTCAGGTTGGTGCGCGTGGGAGGTTGGTGCGACTTGTTCCGGCCGAACAGCGGGCACCTCGATGTCGTCCGCAGTTAACGTCGCGCTGATGGACTCCTCGCTGTCGGGCCCCGTTCCGACCGGTTCCACCCCGTACCGACCTGTGCAAGGAGTCACGCATGCCCGGACCGAGACTGTCCCGCAGCCGTCTGGTGGCCGCGAGTGCCGTCGTGGCGGCCACCGCCGCCGTCGTCGCCGTCACCACGACGGCGGGCGCGTTCGGCCCCAACGAGCAGGCCCAGCGGGCCGTCAAGGGCGGGACGGCGAAGAACGTCATCCTGCTGATCGGTGATGGCATGGGGGACTCGGAGATCACCCTCGCCCGTGACTACACCGTGGGCGCGGCGGGTCGTCTGAACATGGACAAGTTCCCGCTGACCGGCGCCTACACGACGTACGCCGTGCACGCCGACGGCACCCCGGAGTACGTCACCGACTCCGCGGCCAGCGGCACGGGCTGGGCGACCGGTGTGAAGACCGTCAACGGGCGGATCTCCAAGACCCCGGGCAGCAACAAGGCCGTCCCGACCATTCTGGAGCTGGCCCAGAAGGGCGGGTTCGCCACCGGTTCGGTGACCACCGCCGAGCTCACCGACGCCACCCCGGCCGTCCTCGCCTCGCACACCGCCGACCGCTCCTGCCAGGGCCCCGCCGACATGGCCAAGTGCCCCACCGACACCATCGCCGAGGGCGGCCCCGGATCGATCGCCGAGCAGAGCGTCGACCACAAGGTCGACGTCCTTCTCGGCGGCGGCAAGCAGCGCTTCGACCAGAAGGTGACCGACGGCAGGTACAAGGGCCTGACCGTCACCGAGCAGGCCCGGAAGCTGGGCTACCAGGTCGTCACCGACGACCGGTCCCTGAAGGCGGTCAAGGGCGACAAGCCCGTGCTCGGCCTCTTCGCGCCGGGCAACGTGCCCACCGAGTGGACCGGCAAGGCCGCGGCGGTCGGTGGCACCGACCCGCAGCGCTGCGTCACCAGCAACCCGAACCGGCCCGCCGGCACCCCGAACCTCGCCGACCAGACCACCAAGGCCATCCAGCTCCTGGAGGCGAAGCAGAAGCACAGCAAGAAGGGCTTCTTCCTCCAGGTCGAGGGCGCCTCGATCGACAAGCAGGACCACGCGGCCGACCCGTGCGGCCAGATCGGTGAGACGGCCGCGTTCGACCGCGCCGTGAAGGTGGCCCGCGCCTACGCCGCCAAGCACCCCGACACCCTGGTCGTCACCACCGCCGACCACGGCCACAGCAGCCAGATCGTGCCGCTGGAGGCCCAGCCGCCCGGCCTGTCCTCCACGCTGATCACCGACGAGGGCCAGCAGCTGAAGGTCAACTACTCGACCAACCCGCCCGGTCAGTCGCAGGAGCACACCGGCACCCAGGTCCGGATCGCGGCGCAGGGCCCGCAGGCGTACCGGGTCCTCGGCGTCACCGACCAGACCGAGCTGTTCACGACGCTGCGCGAGGCGCTCCGGCTGCGCTGACCGGCCGCCGGTCCGTATCGACCGTCCGGCCGTCGGTGTCACGCGCGCAGGCCGTGACGTGTACGAGTAGAGGGGCCGCCCGGAATTCCGGGCGGCCCCTCTCCGTCGCCCTGTCTCACTACGATGGGGTGCCCACCCGACGGGGAGGGCACACGGGCAGGGAGACGACGGCATGACGGATCAGGATCAGGAGCGGGACCACGACCTGGGCCGGTCCCGGGACGGGGACCGGGGACGCGACGAGGACGGCGGCGGGGAGTGGGGTGCGCGCGGTCGCCGTCGTGGACAGGGCGAACTGGAGGCGCAGGTGCTGTCCGCGCTGCGGGCCGCGCCCGGTCCGGAGACGGCGGCCTGGGTACGGGCGTACCTCGGGGGCACGCTCGCCTACACGACGGTGATGACGATCCTGACCCGGCTGCACGCGAAGCGCGTCGTCACCCGGGAACGGGTGGGCCGCTCGTTCCTGTGGACGGCGGCCGCGGACGAGGCCGGGCTCGCCGCACACCGCATGCGGCGGGTGCTGGACGGCGAGACCGACCGCGAGGCCGTGCTGATGAGCTTCGTGTCGGGCCTGTCCGCACGGGACGAGGAACTGCTCCGCGCGCTCCTCAACGATGCCCACGACGGGGAACCGGGAAGCCGTACCGAGGACCGGGACGGCCGGGAGAACTGAAACCATGGGCGTCTTCGTCTTCCTGCCGCTCGTCCTGCCCCTGACCGCCTGGCCGATCGCCCGCCTGGCGGAACTCCACCTCCACCCCCGGGCCGCCACCAGGCTCCTGTCCGCGGCGAGCGCCGTCCTCGGGCTGTGCAGCACCCTCTGCCTGGTCCTGCTCGCGATCGTCGGCACCGCCCAGCTCCCGGGCAACCCGCTGCCCGACGGCTGGTCCGACCCCGAGGTACGGGCGGCAGTGCCGCGCCACGAACTGGTCGGGAAGGCAGCCATCGGCGCCCTCGCGGTCGTGGCCGCGGCCTGTACGGGGCTCCTGCTGCGTCACTACCGGGTGCGGCGTCATGCCGAGCGGGCCCTGCGGGGGCTGCCCGCCACCCGGGTCGCCGTACTGCCGGACGCCACGCCGTACGCCCACACGCTGCCCGGAAGCGGGGGCGCGGGCCGGATCCTGGTTTCCAGGGGGATGCTGGCCGGCCTGGGCTCGCGGGAGCGCCGCGCGCTGTTCGCCCACGAGCGCGCCCACCTCGACGGGCGTCACCACCGCTTTCTCCTGGTGGCCGGGCTGGCGGCGCGTGCCAACCCGTTCCTGCGGCCGCTCCGTACGTCCGTGGCGTACACCGTGGAGCGCTGGGCGGACGAGGAGGCCGCCCGCGTGGTCGGCGACCGGCGGGTGACGGCCCGCGCGGTGGGCAAGGCCGCGCTGATCTCGCCCCCGCCGCCCGCCTCGACGCTGACGGCCTTCGCCGCTCCGGGTCCGGTACCGCGCAGGGTGGCGGCGCTGCTCGGCCCGGCTCCGGCGGCCCGCACCTGGCCGCCCACGTTCACCGCGGTCGGCGCCGCGGCCTGGTACGCCGTGGCCGGTGCGGCCCTGTCGGCCATGTCGTCCGCGAACTCCGCGGTCACGATGATCGTGATCCTGCGGGCAGCCACGCCGCTGTAGAGCCGGGTGGGGAGACCTGAGCCCCCCGGGGTGGCCGCCTGATGGGGCCTTGGCCCCGGGGTCGGCTCCCGCGCGATTCCGCGGGCGTCAGTCCCGCGAGTTCCCGAAGAGGATGCGGTAGCCGATGAGGAGGACGAGGGAGCCGCCGATCGCCGCCCCCCACGTGGCCAGGTCGAAGAAGTCCTTCTCCACGGGCCGGTCGAGGAGGCGTGCCGAGAGCCAGCCGCCGATGAAGGCGCCCGCGATGCCGATGAGAGTGGTGCCGATCAGGCCGCCCGGATCACGACCGGGCAACAGGACCTTGGCGATGACTCCGGCGACCAGACCGAGGATGATCCAGCTGATGATGCCCACGTTCTCGTTCCCCTCGTCGGGCCGTACCGGGCGGAGCAAGTCCAGGACGGCGACAGTGCGTTGCTTGGTTGCGCAACTGTACAGACGGTGGTGAAGACGCCGCCGGGACGGTGCTGGTTGCGCGGCCCCTTCGGTTCGGTGCCGCGACCGGGCGCCACCCTGCGGATCCGCTCGGCTTGGGGTGGCGGGGCGGGGCGCCGAGCGGGCGGGACCGGGCGGGCGCCCGGGGTACGGCCTAGACTGGGCAGGTTCGCAAGCGACCCCGCGGAAAGGGAGGGACGACGGTGGCGACAGGCACCGACGGCTTCGAGGACCCGCCTGCGGAGGTGCTCGCGGAGGCCGCCGCGGCCTTCGGACTGCTGGCGTCCTCCGCGCGGCTGCACATCGTGTGGGCGCTGGCCCAGGGCGAGAGCGATGTCACCGGACTCGCGGAGCGGGTGGGCGGTGCGCTGCCCGCCGTCAGCCAGCACCTGACGAAGCTGAAGCTCGCGGGTCTCGTGCGCTCCCGTCGTGAGGGCAGGCGCATGGTGTATTTCGTGGACGACCCCGATGTCGTGACCGTCGTACGGCTGATGGTCGGCCAGTTGGCCGCACGGGCCGACGGGGCGTCCGCGCCGGTGCGCGCGCTCCGCAGGACCGGTGCCTGAGACCTCCGAGGCCGAGGAGTCAGGTCGTACCGCACCCGGACCACCGGCTCCTTTGCCGTCGGCCTCCCCGGCGCCGGGCGGAGCCGCCGTCATCGGCGGGGGCCTGCGTGAACTGACCTCGCTCCAGGTGCTGCGCACGCTGGACACCGGGCCCCGCGGGCTGACGGACGGGGACGCCGCCGAGCGCCTGGTCAGGTTCGGCGAGAACACGCTGCCCGCCCGGCGGACCGTGTCGTGGCCCGGGCGCTTCCTGCGCAGTCTGCGTGATCCGTTCACGGCGGTGCTGCTCTGCCTCGGCCTGGTGTCCGCGGCCGTCGCGGCCTGGGGTACCGCCTGTGTGATCACCGTGCTCGTGGTGGTCAGCTGCGTGCTGCGGTCGGCGGGGGAGCACCGCGCCGACCGTTCGATGGCCGGGCTGCGGGACCTGGTGGCGACCACCGCGACGGTCCTGCGCCGCGCGGACGGCGAGGCGGCGCCGGTGGCCCGCGAGATCCCGGTCGACGAACTGGTGCCGGGGGACGTGGTGCGCCTGGGGCCCGGGGATCTGGTCCCCGCCGACGTACGGCTGCTGCGCGCGAACAACCTGAGCGTGAACCAGGCGGCGCTCACCGGGGAGTCGGCCCCGGTCGTCAAGCACCCCGTCGACGCCCCGAACCGGCCGGGGGACCGGTGGACGGGCGGTGCGCCGACGGGGAACGGGAACGGGCCGACCCACGACGGACTGACACGGAACGGGCCGACGGGCAACGGGAACGGGCCGACGGGGAACGGGAACGGGCCGGCAGGGGGCGGGGCCGGGTGGAAGGGGCACGGGGCGACGCGCGGCGAGGCGCCGGAGAGCGGCCCCTTCGACGCGCCGCAGCTGTGTTTCCAGGGAAGCAGCGTCATGGCGGGCAGCGGCACCGCGGTGGTCGTCGCGACCGGGGCGCGCACCCGGTTCGCCGCCGCGCACGACTCCGTGCACCCGCGCGGCCCGAGCGCCTTCGACCGGTCGGTGCACGGGATCTCCTGGATCCTGATCCGGTTCATGCTGCTGACGCCGCCGCTGGTGCTGATGGCGAACGCGGCCCTGCGCGGCCGGGGCCTGGAGACGCTGCCGTTCGCGGTGGCGGTGGCGGTGGGGCTGACCCCGGAGATGCTGCCCGTCATCGTCACCACGTGCCTGGCGCGTGGTGCGTCGCTCCTCGCCCGCGTCCACGGCGTGATCGTCCGAAGGCTGCCTGCGCTGCACGACCTGGGCGCGGTCGACGTCCTGTGCCTGGACAAGACGGGCACGCTGACGCAGGACCGGCCCGTCGTGGTCCGCGCGCTGGACGCCGACGGCCGGGACGATCCCGAGGTGCTGCACTGGGCCGCCGTCAACGCGTGGTGGACCCTTCAGCTCGCCGACCTGCCCGTCCCCGACGCTCTGGACGAGGCGATTCTCGACGCCGACGACGCCCTGGGCGAGGCGATTCTCGTCGCCCACGATGCCACCGACGCCCGCGACACAGTCGATGGGGCGGACACAGTCGATGGGGCGGATACGGCCGATGGGGCGGATACGGCAGACCCGGCCGACGCGGACGACGCGTCCGGCCATGGTGTGCCCGGTCACGGCAGGGGTGCGGCCGTGCCCTTCGACTACGACGGGATCGCGGCCGTGCCCTTCGACCCCGCTCGCCGCCTCTCCACGGCCGTCGTACGCACCCCCGGCCGCCTCGGCGTCCACACCCTCGTCGTCAAGGGCGCCGTCGAGAACGTGCTGGAACGGTGTGCCCTCGACGACGCCGAGCGACAGCGGCTGCTCGCACTCGCCGCCGACCGGGCGGACGACGGGCTGCGACTCCTCGCGGTCGCCACCGCCGAACGTCCCGCGCGGCAGCGCGCGTACACGCCCGCCGACGAACGCGGACTGACGTTCACCGGCTTCGTCGCGCTGCGCGAGGAACTCGTCCCTTCCGCCGCCGGTGCCCTGCGCGTCCTCGCCGACCGCGGCGTCACGGTCAAGGTGCTCACCGGCGACCACCCCGGAACCGTGGCGCGGGCCTGCCGCGATCTGGGCCTCGACCCGGGCGAGGTGTGCACGGCGGACGGCATCGACCGGCTCACGGACCGGGAACTGGCCGAACTCGCCGACCGGACCACCGTGTTCGCCCGCTGCACCCCCGAGCACAAGGCCCGGATCGTCACCACGCTGCGGGCCGCCGGCCACACCACCGGCTTCCTCGGCGACGGCGTCAACGACCTGCCCGCGCTGCACGCCGCCGATGTCGGGATCTGCCCGCGCGACGCCGTCGACGTGGCCCGGGAGAGCGCCGGCGTGGTGCTCGCCGGTCACGGCAAGGACCTGACCGCGATCGATCACGCGATCATGGCGGGTCGGCACAGCAGCGTCACCATCGCGACATACCTGCGCATCACGCTTTCCTCGAACCTCGGCAACGTCATCGCCATGCTCGCCGCCGGTCTCCTGCTGCCGTTCCTGCCGATGCTCCCGGCCCAGGCCCTCGTCCAGAACCTGTGCTTCGACGCGGCCCAGCTCACCTTCTCCTACGACCGGGTCGCCCCGGCCGCGCTCAGGCGCCCGACCATGCTGCGGCCGCGTGACTTCCTCCGTTTCATCACTGCCTTCGGCGCGCTCAACGCCGTCGCCGACCTGGCCACCTTCGCGGTGCTCGCGCTTGCCCTGCGGGGCCCGGGCGGCACGGACGACGAGGCGCTGTTCCATTCCGGCTGGTTCACGGAGAACCTGCTCACCCAGGCTCTGGTGATGGTGCTCCTGCGGACCGGTCGCCGCACCGCCGAGGCCCCTGGTACCTCCGGGGCCCGTGGCGTCTTCGGCGTACGGGGCATCAGTCCGGTCGGCCGTGCTGCCGCCGCGCTCGCCGTCACCGGTCTGCTGCTGCCGCTCTCCCCGCTCGGTCCGCCCCTGGGCATGACGGCGCTGCCGAGCGTCTACTACCTGCTGCTCGTGGTCGTCCTCGGGCTGTACGCCGTCGCCCTCGCGGTCGCCCGCCGCCGCCACGAGAACCGTGGCGCCCGGGCGTAGCAGCGGTGCCCGGGCGCGAGCACGATTCCCGGGCGTGGATGTCGGGCTCGTGCCCAGAGGTGATCCCCGGGCGTCAGGCGCGGTGCCGGGCTTCGGGGAGTTGACGGGTTCCGGGGAGTCGCCGGGCATCGGGGAGTTGCGGTACGCCGTTCGGCCCGTGCCGCCGGACCCTGAGAGTGCGGACGGACTTCGTAGACTCGTGGGTACTCGACGGGTGCACCGGAGGAGGCGACGGACGATGACGGACTCCGGGGCGCGTCGGCGGTGGGTCGTGGTGCCGGTGCTCGTACTGGTGGCGTGGCTGCTGGTACGGGGCGGTCACGCGCCCGAGTCGGCCGACGGGCCGCGGGCCTCGCCGTCCGGAGCCTCACCGTCCGAGACCGGGCCCACCGGGCCGGCCGCGGCGAAGCCCACCGAGCGGGCCGGGACCACGCCCGCGCCGTCGGTGCCCCCGGCCACCGGACCGGCCGTGCCGTCGAACGGGGCCTATGACCCGGCGTCCTGCGCCGCGCAGGTACGGAAGCACGCGGCCCGGGCCGGAATCGAGCCCCGGCTGCTGATGGCGATCCTCTACAACGAGTCGTACAAGCCGCACGATCCGGAGCTGGAACGGGCCTGGCAGCGCTACAAGCCGGATGCCGCCTTCGGCATCGCGAACATGCACCGTGCCGCCTTCGACGAAACGCGACAGCGGCACGGTCTCGCGGGTCGCCGGTGGGAGGAACTGCCCGACGACCGCGACCTGGCGATCGAGGCCGCCGCCTGGCACCTGCACGACCTGGCGGCGATGTTGCCCGGGCACCGCTCGGCGCCGTACACGACGGACGAGCTGCTGGCCCTCGGATACAACACAGGGTCGGGCAACATGCTGGCGTTCGCCCGCGGCGCGCGTCCGGGCAGCCAGGCGCAGTCCTATCTGGACCGGCTGCACGCCAACTGGGACAAGGCCGGGAAGGCCGTCTCCGGCCGGCCGTAGGGTCTACGGCCGGCCGGAGACGGCGGGGCCCGCCCGCTCTCGGGCGTCGACGGGGCGTCAGGGGCTGGCGCGGTCGAAGCCGTACCTCAGAGGCTCGCTCCGCACCCGGAGGTCGCGGCGGTAGACGTAGAGCGCCTCCACCTGTATGTCGCCCGGTGGTGCGTCCAGTTGGCACGGGTACGTCACCTGGAGCACCCCGGGGCGGTCGGTGACCCGCATGCGTAGTCCGTCGGCGGGGCCGCCGTCGAGAACCGCGTACTCCCAGCCGGTCATGTCGTTCGTATCCGCTGTCATGGTTTAAATATTGCGCAATCCTTTAAGTTTTTGGGAGTGGACGAGGGGTCACCAGTCGCCACCCCCGAAGTCGCCTCCGCCTCCGAAGTTGCTTCCGAAGTCGCCCCCGCTCCCGAAGCCGCTTCCTGCGTCGAGGCCGCTTCCCGTGCCGGAACCGCCTCCGAAATCAGCGGAGTCGAAGTCGGCGCCGGTGAACTCGCCGCCCCCGGGCGCGTCGCCGGACGGCGGGGTGTCGGCGAACGCGGCGGGCGCGCCGAGTGCCGAACCCAGCATCGTGCCCACGAGCAGCCCGCCCACGGCGCCCGCGGCCGCGCCGAAGTAGCCACCGGCCCAGGGGGAGTACGCGGGACCGGCGTTCCAGTAGGGCTGCGGCCCCTCGGCGGTCCTTACGTGACGGGTCATCGGTTCCTGCCCGGATGCCAGGAGTTCGGCGTCGACGCGGCACGCGGGAACGTCGCGGGGCGTGCCGCCCGGCGGGGTCCACGGCACGTCTTCGGTCGAGGGGCCGTGGCGGGGGTCGAAGAAGCAGGGGACGCGGCGCTCGGGCAGCGGTGTGCCGTTGCGGCGGGCGGTCAGGGTGGCGAGTGCGAACCGCCCTTCCGTCAGTGTCTCGGTCACGGCCCGGACGTCCCGTGGCGCGGAGGCGGCCGCCATCAGTTCTTTGGCCCGGTCGTACGCGTCCAGGGCGCGGGTGTAGTCCTGCCGCATCGCGTCGTCGGCTCCCGGCTCGGAGGGGCGGAAGTCGAGCCGGTCCAGTTCCTCGCCGAACGCGGTGATGTCCTCGTCGACGACCACGCGCAGGGCGTCCAGTTCGGCGCGCTCGCGCTTCTTCCGGGACCGGCGGTACCAGGCGTAGCCCCCGCCACCGGCCAGTGCGACCGCGCCGACGGCCAGCAGCGGCCCCGCCCCGCCGCCGCCCTCGTCGGCCCCGGACCGGCTCCAGGTGTCCGGCGCCCGGCCCGCGGCCTGGGCGGTCGCCCGGTCCACGAACGCGGTCAGCATCCCGGCGGGGTCCCCGGAGTGGGAGCGCTTGACGGCGCCGGTCAGATTGCCGACCGCGTCGCGTGACATCACGGAGGAGTCCGCCTTCGCGTCGAAGCCGTCGCCCAGGCGTACCGCGTACACACCGGCGACGCCGACCAGGGTGCGCAGGTCCCGCATCAGAGTCCGGGGCGGGAACTCGGCCGCTTCGGGCAGCACGGCGACGAACACCGGCCTGTCCGCGTCCTCGATCTTCTTCGCGAGTTCCTCGGCGTCGGCCTCGGAGAGCTTGTCCCGGGCGCGGGGATCGACGTACACCGGGCTCTTCCGAAGGGCCTCGGCCACGGCGCCGAGCCCGGTGTCCGCGGCGTGCGCGGTCGCGGGGGTGACGGCGAGCAGGGCATAGACCGCCAGGGCCAGAGCCAGAGCCAGAGCCAGGGGGAGAGGCAGGGGCGAAGTCCGCGCCAGGGGCGGATTCGGGGTCGGGCGCAGGGGTAGTGGCAGGGCTCTGGCCGCCAGGACGGTGGGTACGGCCGGGACGGCGCGCGCGGTCTCGGTGGTCGGGGCGGAACCGGGCCGTGGTGGCGTCCGGCGGGCGACAGGCATGCGAGTTCCTCCTCGTGCGACGGGGTGCGGCTGCGGCGGCTCCCTGCTGCGGCGGCTCCCTCGCCAACGATTGCTCAGTTGCGTAATCTAGCAAGTAAGATGAGGTCGGGGTCGCCGAGTGGCCGGATGGCTCCGGTGGGGGGCGGGGAGACGCTTTAGAAATTGCGCAATCCGGGAATCATTGGGGAGGGTCGAGGGGTGCGAGGACGCCCGGGTCGAGGCCGAAGCTGCGTGGATCCGTCGGAGCCGCTTCACCGTTGATCCGTGACTCGTGGGCGTGGTCTGTGACTTCGACCTGTGGCCTTGACCTGTGGCCTCGACCGTGCCTCGTGGCGTGACCTGTGACTCGTGGCGTGACCTGTGACCCGTGGCCTGTGTGGACTTCACCTACCGAGGAAGACTCGTGGACCATTCGGATTTCCTGCGCGCAGAGGACCTGCCCGCATTCGAACGCATCCTGGACCGTGCGCTGGGCTCGCCCCTGATCCAGGAGGGGCGGCGCGGCAACCCGGGGTCGCTCAACAACGAGCAGCTGCGCACCCGGGCACTCGGCGCGCGCACCGCGATCGCGTCTTCGGCCGCCGCCGAGTACCGCGCCTACCGTCAACTCCTCGATGGCTCGGGCGATGTGGCGAAAGCGCGTGGTGCCGCACGGCGCGAGTCCGGCGCCGGTGCGGCCACCAGGGGCAGTGCGCTGCACGCGGTGGCCGTGCTGGTGCCGGGGCTGTCCGCCACGGCCGCCGTCGTGTTCGGGGTGATCGGCTTCGGTTTCCGGGCCGTCGACAGTCACTCGCACCTCGCGGAGGTGATGCTCGGCGCCGGGGCGGTCGCGGCCGGGGTCGCGGTGGTGACGGTGCTGGCCGGTCTCGTCGGCCTGCTCGTGGTGGCGGCGGGCAATCGCTCGACGAAGCCCGACGGGGACGCCGAGGTCGACCGCGCGCGTGAGGCGTGGCAGGGGGCCTTGCTCGAACGAGGGATGCTGCCCTTTCTCGTCGGCGCGATCCGCCCTCCGTCCTCCGACGCCGTCGACATCCCGGGGGACGGGGATTCCTCGGGCTCGCCGACCTCGATGGCGGCCTCGTCTCCTCGTCGGCCCGCCGTGCCCCCTTGCGCGAGGGAACCTCACGATGTGTAAAGTGATAGTCAACGGACGGTAAAGTAGTAAACGGGGTGCGGGAGGCGCCGTGCGGGGGCCGGCCATGTCGGCCTGTCGTTCCGTGCCGACTGGTCGACGGGAACGGACCGCCCCGCGAACGGACCACGAGCGGGGGCGCGTGTTGTCGAAGTCATCGAGGATGTCGAGGGTGCTGACGAGGCTCTGGACATGGCACGGGCCGGTCTTCGGTGCGGGAGCGCTGTGCGTCCTGGTGAACCGTCAGGGCCTTGGCCCCCTCTGGTACATCGGCGTCGCACTGCTCGTCGTCGGTGGGCTGATGCGCTGGACCCTGGGGCGCAGTCAGCGCCCGCGTCGGGAGCGGCCCGCGGTGTCGGTCGGGGTGCCGGTGGCCGGTCGCTGGATGGTGCTGAACGGGCCCACCACGAAGGTCCCCAGCCACGTGCACAGTCATGCGCAGACGTATGCCGTCGATCTGAAGCACGATCCGCCCGCCTCGCGGGACGGGGCGGAGGCGCCGTCGCCACCTGCGTTCAACTGGCTCGTGCCGTTCGGCCGGAGACCCCGGCGTTATCCCTCCTTCGGGGCGCCGGTGCTGGCCGTGGCCGACGGAGTGGTCGTCGCGACCGTGAGCGGACAGCGCGACCACCTGTCCCGGACGTCGCTGCCCGGCTTCCTCTACCTCTACCTGGAGGGGTTCGTCCGCACCCTGGGCAGGCCCCGCCATCTCCTGGGGAACCACCTGGTGATGGACCTCGGCGGCGGCGTGTACGCGGTCTACGCCCATCTGCGGCGCGACTCCCTGCGGGTGGCGGCGGGGGACAGGGTGACGGCCGGTCAGGAGATTGCCGAGTGCGGGAACTCCGGCAATTCCTCCGAGCCGCATCTGCACTTCCAGCTGATGGACGGCCCCGACATCATGACCGCGCACGGCCTGCCGTTCGCATGGCGCTATCTCGACGGCGACGGCACCCGACGGACGGGCATACCCGAGGACTTCGCGCACGTCCTCGCCGACCGGGACGAGACCGGAACGGGCGAGGCGGGCATGGGTGAGACGGGAACGGGTGAAACGGGTACGGGCGAGGTCGGAACGGGCGAGGTGGGAACAGGGGCGCAGTCGCAGCCCTGCCCGTAGCCGCACACGCAGCCCTGCCCGTACCGGTGCCCGCAAGCGTGCCCGTATCGCGGCCCTGCCCGTACCCCTACCGGTGCCGGCACCCGCACGCGTACGCGTACGCCTACCGGCTCTCGTACCCGTACCGGTTCTCGTAGCCGGACGGGCGCTCGTACCCGCAACCGTTCACGGGCGGCTTATCCGGACCCGGTAGTTCCCCTCGTCGTCCTTCTCGACCACGGATATGCGTATGCCGGTCGCCCGGTCGGTGAAGGTCTGGCCGGGGCGGAAGGCGGCGTCGGAGAGTTCGGCGTGGACGTTGGGCACCCGGGTGCAGCCGCCGCTCTTCTTGGTGCTGTCCACGACCGACACAGGGCCCTGCCCGGTGTCGACATTGGAGCTCACCCTGTAGATCAGCACACCGGGACGGCAGACATCCTCATCGTTGCCCGCCGTGGTGCGTACCTCCACCGCATAGCCGGACTCGGCGCTCGACGGCACGAACGCCAACTTCGTGCCGCCCCGGGTGGCCAGCGGTTCGAGCACGTGGTCGCTGGTGCCGGACCCGGCGGCGCAGTCGATCTGGCTGTTGTCCAGCCAGCCGAGCTTCCACTTGTGCCAGCCCAGCAGGTCGTTGTCGGCCCCCCAGTCCTCGGACATGATGTCCCAGTGCCCGACCGCCCCGCCGCCCTCCATGGTGTAGAGGTCGGGGAGGCCGAAGACATGGCCGTTCTCGTGCGGCAGGACGCGGAACCCGGTCCGTTTGTACGACCCCGAGCCGTCGTCCTGGCGGCTGTAGATGAAGGACATGTTGGCGAGCGGGACGCCGTCCGCGTGCGGGGCGTTGGCATTGCCGGCGAAGGTCACGGACAGGACCGTTTCGAGCGCGGGGGGACCGGCGTTCGGCGTGACCAGGACGTTGACCAGGTCGTACGCGCTGAAGTCCACCTTCGGGTCGGCGGCGGCGACGATGTCCTGGACGAGGTGGCGGTAGCCCGGCTCGTACGGTGCCCCGCGGTCTATTCCGTACTCGGCGAACGGCAGCGGCATCCGCAGCCAGGTCTTCACGGGGGCGTCGGGGACGTAGATGAGCCGCCCGTACGAGGCGGTCCGGAACCAGGCGACGGTCTGCGGGAAGAACTCCGCGAACCGGTCCATCGCCGGTTCGGGTCCCCGCGCGTCAGGAAAGTCGATCATCAGGTTGAGGGCGCGTACCTTGCCCGTGGAACGGGCGTACCCCTCCGGAGTGGGCATGCCCTCCGACATCTGCACCCCCATGGTCGCCGGTATCCGGCACGCGGCTATGCCCGCTGCCCGAGGTTCGGCCACCGGTCCGGCCGAGGCCGGGCTGGGTATCTGAAGGCTGCTGCTGGCCGAGGCGACTGCGGCGATGACCAGGGCCGTTGCCGAGGTGAGCGCGATCGGGCCGCGATGCCCGCGTATCCGGTGGCGGGGATGTTCCATAGAGTCGCCTCGGGGTCCGCGGCAGTCGGCCGGACCCGACTGCGCTCTTCGATCAGCCTGTGGCGGGAGTCGCGGCATCGCTCGCTGGGTGCGCCGATCGGCTGGTTTTCCGGCCGGGAGGTGTGGTTCGGGGCACACCGTGCTGAGGAAATAAGTGGGGGCTGTTTCCCCGTTTGAAGCTGTGTCCCCGCTGAAACGGGGAGATGTTCCCCGGTTCTCCGGTTCCTCGGTTCCCCGATGGGTCCGGTTTCTCGGTTGCGGAACGCCGCAGGGCGAGGAAGCCGTGAAGCCGGGAACCACGGGGTCCAGGAAGAAGCAAGGACAAGCACGAGGAAAGGAAGGACAGCCGTCGTGGAGACCGTCGCCTGTGCCGCGAGCGGAGCGGCGCGGCCCCGGACGACCCGTCCGCGGGCCGACGCGTTGCGCAACCGGGAGCGGATCGTGACGGCCGCGCGCGAGATGTTCGTCGAGTTCGGCCCCGATGTGCCGCTCGACGAAGTCGCCCGGCGCGCCGGTGTCGGCAACGCCACGCTCTACCGGAACTTCCCCGACCGGGCCGCGTTGATCCACGAGGTCGTGCTCGCGGTCACCTCCCGTACCACCGACCGTGCCGAGGAGGCGGCGGCCGAGGAGGCCGACTCCTTCGCCGCGCTCAGCCGCTTCGTGCACGCGGCGGCAGATGAACGCATCGGGGCGCTGTGTCCGATGCTCTCGGGCGCCTTCGACAAGGACCACCCGGAACTGCTCGCCGAGCGTCGACGCCTCGAAGAGGCCGTCGAGGGGCTCGTGGCGCGCGCCATGTCCGCCGGGCGCCTGCGCACCGACATCGCCGTCGGTGACATCCTGGTCGCCCTCTCCCAGCTCACCCGGCCGTTGCCCGGCACCGGCTGTCCGGCCATCGACCGCTTCGCCCACCGACATCTGCAACTGTTCCTGGACGGCCTGGAGGCCCCCGCCCGAACCCGGCTGCCCGGAACGCCCGCGACCTTGGAGGATCTGAGGCGCCGGGCGTGATGTCCGAGCCGGGCCGCTGAGGGGGCGGGGCGCTGAGCGTCCCGGGGGCGCCGGGCGAGGAGCCCGTCAGACCCCGACGGCCGCACCGTGGGCCGCCCCGCCCATCACCCGCCCCGACCGCCACGTTCCTCCCGTCACCCGTCCCACCCGTCACCCGTCCCACCCGTCACCCGTCCCGACCGCTCTCCACCCGACCGTTCCCGTCCCACGCCCGTAGCCGATTTCGTCGGCGGTCCCGTCGGCCGTCCGCCCCGCTCACCGACCGCTCGGCGGTCTCCCGGGGCGGCTGCGCGCGCCCACGTGCGCGTGCACACAGGTTTCCCGATACAACACACGCCCTCAGATGGATACACCCATGCCAAAAACAGTGGATACCCCCATGCCGGAAGCACCTGATGCGCCTGCATTGCCGAAGACGCCCAAGACGCCGAAAGCGGCGGACGGCCGGCTCCCGGACCCCAGTCGCTGGAAGGCGCTGGCCTTCATCGCCCTCGCGCAGCTGATGGTCGTGCTCGATGCCACGATTGTGAACATCGCGCTGCCGCACGCCCAGACGGCCCTGGGGATCTCCGACGCCAACAAGCAGTGGGTCATCACGGCCTACGCACTCGCGTTCGGCGGGCTGCTGCTCTTCGGAGGCCGTATCGCCGACCTCTGGGGTCGCAAGCGGACCTTCGTCGTCGGTCTCATCGGCTTCGCGCTGGCCTCCGCGCTCGGCGGCGCGGCGCAGAACCAGGGCATGCTCTTCGGGTCCCGCGCGCTCCAGGGCGTCTTCGGCGCGCTGCTGGCCCCGGCGGCCCTCTCGCTGCTCGCCGTGATGTTCACCGATGCCAGGGAACGTGCCAGGGCGTTCGGCATCTACGGCGCGATCGCGGGTGGCGGCGGCGCCGTCGGCCTGCTCCTCGGCGGTTTCCTGACCCAGGCGCTGAACTGGCGCTGGACCTTCTACGTCAACATCCCGTTCGCGGTGGTCGCCGCGGCGGGCGCGTACTTCGTGATCCGCGAGCCGTCCGGCGGCCGCAACCGCTCGCCGCTCGACATACCGGGTGTCGTCCTGTCCGCGCTGGGCCTGGTGTCGCTGGTGTACGGATTCACCCGGGCCGAGTCCGCCGGCTGGTCGGACGCGCTGACCATCGGAACGTTCGTCGCGTCCGGCGCGCTGCTCCTGGCGTTCGTCGTGACCGAGTCCCGGGTCGGATCGCCGCTGCTGCCGCTGCGCGTCGTGCTGGACCGCAACCGCGGCGGCGTCTACCTCTCGCTGGGGCTGGCCGTCATCGCGATGTTCGGGCTGTTCCTCTTCCTCACGTACTACCTCCAGGTCGTGAAGGGCTACTCGCCGATCAGGACGGGCTTCGCCTTCCTTCCGATGGTCGCGGGCATGATCACCGGTTCCACGCAGATCGGCGCCCGGCTGATGACCCGGGTCCCCGCGCGGCTGCTCATGGGGCCGGGCTTCCTGACCGCCGCCGTCGGCATGCTGCTGCTGACGCGCCTGGAGATCGGTTCCTCGTACGCCGGGCTCATCCTGCCCGCGCAGCTCCTGCTCGGTCTGGGCATGGGCACGGCGTTCATGCCCGCCATGTCGTTGGCCACGCACGGGGTCCAGCCGAGGGACGCGGGTGTGGCATCCGCGATGGTCAACACCTCGCAGCAGGTGGGTGGCGCGATCGGCACGGCGCTGCTGAACACCGTCGCCGCGTCGGCCGCGACCGCGTACGCCGCCTCGCACGCCGCACTCGGCGCCACCGACCCGAAGCTGCTCGAACTCCAGGCCATGGTGCACGGCTTCACGGGTGCCATCTGGTGGGCGGTCGGCATTCTGGCGGTCGCCTTCGTGATCGCGGTGTCCCTCGTCGACGCCGGTCGCCCCGACCTGAACGCGGCGGGCGGACCGTCCGCTCGGGGTGGCGCCGACAAGGCCGGGGACGAGGCGGGGATCCCGGTCGTCGCCCACTGACGCACGGCCGGCCCGAGCTGTGGCTCTGCCCCGGTTCCGCACGGTGGAACCGGGGCAGAGCCACGCCACGGGCCGACCGCCCGCCGAACCGCTCGACGACCGTTCGACGAACCGCTCGACGACCGTTCGACGAACCGCTCAACGCAGCCAGGGCAGATCCGCGTCCGTGTCCTCCGGCTGCAGTCCGGTGGCGATGACCTGCATGATCTCGCCGAGCGAGCGCACCTGCTCGGGCGTGAGCCGGTCGAACATCGCCTGCCGTACGGCGCTGACATGGCCCGGCGCGGACCGGGTGAGCATTTCGTACCCCTGGTCGGTGAGGACCGCGTTCTGGCCGCGCTTGTCGGACGGACAGTCCTCACGGCGCACCCAGCCGCTCTTCTCCAGCCGCGCGACGGCGTGCGAGAGCCGAGAACGGGTGATCTTGGCATCCTTGGCGAGTTGGGTCATCCGCTTGCGGCGGCGCGGCGCCTGGGAGAGCTGGACGAGCAGGCCGTAATAGATGTGCGGCATGCCGGCGTCCCGCTGCAACTGGCGGTCGAGATGGTCCTCCAGAAGGGTGGTGGCGTGGAGATACGCACGCCACGTGCTCTGCTCTTCGTCGGAGAGCCAGCGTGGTTCGCCGGGGTGTGCCGTGGTCATGGACTCCACTGTAGACCTTTTCTTGAAAGTTTAACTAGATAGAGCTAAGGTCTCAAGAAGTAGGAGCTTGAAGATTAAAGAACTCTTCCTTCTCAAAGAGACTTCTAGAAGACATACCTTGAGCAGCAGCGGATGGGGAGTGCCATGACTGTCACCGCGGAGCGGATGCCCGCCCTCTACCTCTCTCACGGTGCGCCACCGCTGGCCGACGACCCGGTCTGGCCCGGCGAACTGGCCGCCTGGTCCGCCGGGCTGCCCCGGCCCCGCGCGATCCTGATGGTCTCCGCGCACTGGGAGGAGGCGCCGCTCGCCCTCGGCGCGACGGAGACGATCCCGCTCGTCTACGACTTCTGGGGCTTCCCGGAGCACTACTACCGGGTGCGGTACGCCGCTCCGGGCGCGCCGGAGCTGGCGGAGGACGTGCGTAAACTCCTGCGGCGCGCCGGTACGCCGGTCCAGGACGTGCCCGACCGCGGGCTCGACCACGGCGCGTACGTACCGCTGGTGGAGATGTTCCCGGATGCCGATGTCCCCGTGCTCCAGATCTCCCTGCCGACACTGGACCCGCGCAAGCTCATGGACATCGGGCGCAGGCTGGCGCCCCTGCGTGACCAGGGCGTCCTGATCGTCGGCAGCGGCTTCTTCACCCACAACCTCGCCGCGCTGCGCCATGCGGGCGGCGTCCCCGGCTGGTCGGCGGAGTTCGACGACTGGGGGGACCGGGCGCTCAGGGCGCAGGACGTCGACGCGCTGCTGGACTTCGAGCACAAGTCCCCGGCCGGGCAGCTGGCGCACCCACGCACCGAGCACTTCGCGCCCCTCTTCGTGACGCTCGGCGCCGCGGAGGACGAGCTCGACCGGGGCCGCAGTGTCATCGACGGGTTCTGGATGGGGCTCGCGAAGCGCTCGGTGCAGTTCGGCTGAGGCCGTGGGGCCTGCGGGGCTCACGGCCCTCATAGGGCTCGCGGGGTCCGCGCGTCTCGTGGAGCTCATAGGGCTCACGGGTCTCTCGGCGCTTGTGGGTGCCATCCGGACCGTTGCGTCGGGTGCGTCGGGTGTGTCATGTATGTCGGGTGTGTCAGAGGGCCGGTGGGATCAGTTCGACCGCGCCGAGCGCGGCGCGCAGCGCCGTGGCGTCACCCACGTCCAGTGCGGTGTCGGCGAACTTGATGGCGTGATCGTTGCCGCGCGCCGCCGCCCGCGCGAATACTTCCTCGGCTGACGAGAGCGAGGACGAGGACGAGGGCAGGGACGAGAACTCGGGGGCGGACGGGTCCGGGCCCCGGGCCGGGGCCGGTTCGGCCGGGGCGTACGCGGCGGTGACTGCGGCGCTCGCCGCCCAGGTGGCCTCCAGACTCGGCCCCCACAGCGTGCGGGGGAGCGCGGGCAGGGTGCGCAGCACGGCGTTGGGTGCGGTCGCGGCGTGCACGAGCATGATCGGCTCGCCGTATCCGTACGCGGCATAGCGGTGGGTCGCGGCCCGCACCAACTCCTCCATGTGGGCCCGCGCCTCGTCCGGGGCGCCGGCCGGACGGGGCGGCCACACCGGGAAGCCGGTGAGCCGTGCGAGCCGGTCCCGGATGCCGCCGCTCTGGTCGGACACCGGAGGCACCGCGTCCAGCGCCGCCGCGGCGCTCGGCTCGGGCGCCAGCGGGGTCGGCGCGGGCAGTGGCTGGTGACGTGCGGCCCAGTAGCCGAGGCCGTGGGCCGGCTCCGTGACCCGGGGCGCGGTCGCTTCACCGCCGAGCAGGGTGCGTACGGCGTGGCCGACCCGGATCGCCGGGTGGGTGGCCCCCGCCGCGATCCCGGGCAGCAGCCGCGGCCACCACTCGGCCAGCACCTCCCGCCAGGGGCGCTCGGCCGTCTCCCGCTCGAAGTGCACCGTCCAGTCCGCGATCCGTCGCGGGTCGCCCAGGGCCTCGCGCCAGTTCTCCGCCGTGATCCGCGACGCGGTGTCCGGCATGTCCTCCAGCTTGTGCCGATAGTGATCGAGCCATCGGTGCACGGCCGGCGCCCGGCCGTGCCGGACCAGCGCCTCGACGGCCATCGGGGCGTGATTGCTCAGCCATCCGGCCCCGGCCCCGGCCCCGGCCCGGGCCCTGGGACCGGGGACCCGGCCGCTTCTCGTGCCCGGCGCCGCTTCTCGTACCCGGCCGCATCCTGGTATGTCGCATTCCGGGACATCGCATCCCGGATCCGGGTCCGACAATCCGAACCCGGGTCCGACAATGCGGACATCCCGAGCAACCAGGAGACGGTACGGGCCGTCTTTTGAACGGGAACGAAAACGCGGCAGCCGCCGTTCGGGTGTGAAGAGGTCCGTAATCGGATGTGACCACGGTCTCACGTACCTCATGGCTGCAGATGTCCGCGAGTTTCGCCGGATCGCCTTCGATACCCGGCCTGACCTGCACTTCTTTTTGATCGTGCGGCACGCTCGTCCCCTTCGCGGCGAGACAGGGTACTGCATGATCCAGAAATTGAATGCCGGGCATGGGAATTCTGTCCTGATTCCAGTCGTTGTTTCCATCGGATGCAGGGCACCCGAGAGGGTGTCGCGACCTACTCAGCAAGGGAGCTCGCATGGCAACCCGTGCCGTCGCCCGTCGTTCGTCCTCAACCGGTGGGACCAACCGGGCAAGCAGTGTTCGCGCGGCGGGCGGAGAGATCGCCGATCGCGACCTGGTCGGCATGTACCTGGACGAGATCGCGCGTACGCCGCTGCTCGACGCCGCCAGGGAGGTCGAGCTGTCCCAGGCCGTCGAGGCCGGTGTCTACGCCCGGCAGATACTCGCCGGCGAGGTGGAGAGCGAAGCCGGCGGGGCCACGCGCGAGGAACTGGAGGCGCTGGTCGCCGAGGGCGAGCGGGCCAAGGACGTATTCATCCGTTCCAACCTCCGCCTGGTGGTCGCTGTCGCCCGTCGCTATCCGAGGGCCGGGCTGCCCCTGCTCGACCTGATCCAGGAAGGGAACGCGGGCCTCGTGCGCGCGGTCGAGAAGTTCGACTACGCCAAGGGCTTCAAGTTCTCCACGTACGCGACGTGGTGGATCCGCCAGGCCATCACCCGTTCCATAGCCGACCAGTCCCGCACGATCCGGCTCCCCGTCCACTTGGTGGAGGAGCTCGGACGGATCCGTCGAGTGCAGCGCGAGTTCAACCGCGAGCACGGGCGCGAGCCGGAGCACACGGAGATAGCCGCCGAGCTGGACTCCACGCCGGAGCGCGTGAGCGACGTCCTGGACTGGGCCCGCGACCCCGTCAGCCTCAACATGTCCGTGGACGACGAGGGCGAGACGCAGTTCGGCGATCTGCTGGAGGACACCTCCGCGGTGTCGCCCGAGCAGTCGGTCATGACGCTGCTGCGCAGCGAGGAGCTGGACGACCTGATCGGCAAGCTCGACCACCGCACCGCGTCCATCATCCGCATGCGGTACGGCATCGAGGACGGCCGCGAGCGGACCCTCACCGAGGTGGGCAAGCAGCACGGCCTGACCCGCGAGCGGATCCGCCAGATCGAGAAGCACGCGCTGCTCGAACTGAAGCGAATGGCGCGCGACACGGGTTTTGACGCCGCGGCGTGAGGGGTTGTCCAGTAACCTCCGAAACAGGTCGCCTCGCGTGACCCCCGATCGTCGCCTCGCGCGACGCCCCGGTCCGTGCCTCGCATGAGGTCGTGAGGCCCTGAGCGTCGCTCTGCGCGACGCCCCTGAGCTGAGTCCCGGCGCCCACCCCCCCCTGGCGCCGGGGCTCATTCCTTTGCGTCGGCCGGCCCGGCGGCGGGCCCTGCCGTGGCGCGCGTGGCGCGGTTCAGCCGGGCGCTCAGATCGCTCAGGTGCGTCACCAGCGCCGCAGGCTCATGAACCGTGAACTCGCAGTCCACCAGGGCCAGTCGGAGGGCCACCCACTCCAACGAGTCCGTCAGTGTCGCCCGCAGCCGACAGCCGTTCCCGCCGGTCGGTTCCAACGGGCGGAACGAGGACGGCAGCCGGGCCGCCACGAACTCCGCCGGGGCCGCGAAGCTCACCTCGACCGTCAGCTCGGGCTGCCGCCGGGTGATGGAGCCGCTGAGGAACTCCGCCGCGTCCCCCGCCGGCAGCTCGCGCGGGGTGAACCGGGCCCCGGTCGCGAACGGCTCGCTGACCCGGTCGACCCGGAACGTACGCCAGTCCGCGCGCCCCAGGTCGTACGCGACGAGGTACCAGCGCCACCCCGCGCTCACCAGCCGGTACGGCTCGGCCTCGCGCCGCGTCTCGGCGCCGTCGCCCGCCCGGTAGGCGAACCGCAGCCGCTCCCGTCCGGTGACCGCCGACGCCATTACCGTCAGCGTGCGCGGATCGATCGTCGAGCCGTCGCCCCGGGTCAGCGGCACCGTGGCGTTCTGCAGGGTCGAGACCCGGTGCCGCAGCCGCGACGGCAGCACCTGTTCCAGCTTCGCCAGCGCCCGTACGGACGCCTCGTCGACCCCCTCGATGGCGTGCCCGGCCCCCGCCCGCAGCCCCACCGCGATGGCCACGGCCTCCTCGTCGTCGAGCAGTAGCGGCGGCATGGCGGTGCCCGCGACCAGGCGGTATCCGCCGATCGAACCGCGCGTGGCCTCGACCGGATAGCCGAGCTCGCGAAGGCGGTCGATGTCGCGCCGGATGGTGCGGGGGCTGACGGCGAGCCGCTCGGCGAGTTCGCTGCCCGGCCACTCGCGGGGTGTCTGGAGGAGCGACAGCAGATTCAGCAGTCGTGCCGGCGTGCTGGTCATGGGCTCACTCTCGTGTCGGATTCGGTCCGGTGCGGTCGGTCACCCGATCAGGGTGCCCACACATTGGGTCATGAGCTGACCTAATAGACATCTAACTTCTTCCCATGCCTTCTTCCGCAACACCGCCGACCTCGGCGTCCGGTTCCCCGGGCGCTCCGGCATCCATGGCCTCGGCCGCTCCGGATCCGGCCAGTGCTCCGGTCGCACCGGCCGCTTCCAGTGCCCCGGCCTCGTCGGACCGGCGACGCTGGTTCGCACTCGCCATCGTGATGACCGCGGCCTTCATGGACCTGGTCGACGTCACGATCGTCAACGTCGCCATCCCGAGCATCCGGCAGGACACCGGTGCCTCGTTCAGCTCGATCCAGTGGATCACTGCCGGGTACTCCCTGGCCTTCGCGGCCGGACTGATCACCGGTGGCCGACTGGGCGACATCCACGGCCGCAAGCGGCTGTTCCTGATCGGTGTCGGCGGCTTCACGCTGGCCTCCGCGCTCTGCGGCTTCGCCGTGAGCCCGGAAATGCTCGTCGCCTCGCGCATCCTCCAGGGCGGCACCGCCGCGCTGATGGTCCCGCAGGTGCTGTCGATCGTGCACGCCACCTTCCCGGCACACGAACGCGGCAAGGTATTCGGTCTCTTCGGCGCGATCGTCGGGCTCGGCGCGATCATGGGGCCGCTGCTGGGCGCGCTGCTCACCCAGTGGAACATCGCCGGCCTTGAATGGCGGCCGATCTTCCTGATCAATCTGCCGGTCGGTGTCGCCGCCCTGGTCCTGGGCAACAGGTTCATCACCGAGTCCAAGGCGCCCAAGGCGCTCCGGCTCGATCTGGTCGGTGTCGCCCTGGTGACATTGGGGATGCTGATGCTGATCTACCCGCTGACCCGTGGGCGGGAGCTGGGCTGGCCGCTGTGGGGCCATGTGTCGATGGTCGGCAGCCTGCTGGTGTTCCTGGCGTTGGTGCTGTTCGAGCGGGCCAAGACGCGCAGGGGCGGTTCGCCGCTGGTGGAGCTCTCGCTGTTCCGGTTCAAGAGCTTCGCGGCCGGAATCGCCGTTCAGCTGACCTTCGGCATCGGGCTCGGCATCTTCTTCCTGGTCTGGACGCTCTACATGCAGATGGGGCTCGGCTGGACCGCGCTGCGGGCGGGGCTGACCGGCGTGCCGTTCTCGGTCGCCGTCTCGTGCGCCGCCGGGGTCTCCGTACAGAAGCTGGTGCCCCGGTTCGGCCGCAAGGTCCTCCAGGCGGGCGCGCTGCTGATGATCGCGGGTCTGCTCCTCTACATGGCTGAGTCCGAGCGGTACGGGATGGGTATCACGTCCTGGCAGATGGTGCCGCCGCTGGCGGTCATGGGCCTCGGCATGGGCCTGATCGTGGCCCCGCTGACGGACGCGGTGCTGTCCGAGGTACCGAGGGAGCACTCCGGATCGGCCTCCGGCCTCATCAGCACCGTTCAGCAGATGGGCAACGCGCTCGGGCTCGGGCTGGTCGCGGTCGTCTTCTTCGGCTCGATGGGGGACCGGCTGGCACCGCAGGAGGTGGGACCGGCCTTCGCGGAGGCGTTCCGGCACTCGCTGTGGTGGGTGATCGGAGTGCTCGCGCTGATCGTGCTGGTGATGTTCGCGCTGCCCGCGCGCCCGAAGCAGCACATGGAGGGCGACGACGAGGCCGTGGATGGCGACCTCGCGGGCGGGGGAGCCGTCGGCGGGGGAGCCGCAGGTGGCGCGGATGCCGGTGTCGGAACCCACGCCGGTGCCGGTGCCGGTGCCGGGATTCGGACCGAGGGCGGCGCCGCACCCGGGGCCGACGCCGCGTCGGACAGGAAGCCCGCGCTGCTGCCGTGAGGTCCTGAAACCGAGGGACCGGATGGTGCCCGCGCCCTACGGGGTGCGGGCACCATTTCGTGCGTCGTCCCTCCGGACCCGGAGTCTCATCCGGGGCCGGGGCCGGGGCCGGGGCCGGGGGCTGGGGCTGGGGCCCTGGGCCAGGGCCGGGGGCGTCCGTTCCTCGCCCCGTCAGCAGATGCGCGTACGGCTCTCCATGGCGCCGCGCGCGGAGTCCTCGTCGGTGTACACCTCGCACATGTGGCGGCCGTCGGGCGTGGCCGTGTGCTCGACCTCCCACAGGCTCGTCTCGCTGCCGTCCAGGAGGAGGAAGGCGTGCTCGTACAGCGTGAATCCGGCGTTCCGCCCGCCCACTTGGCACTGGCGGCCGAAGACCTGGGTGATGTGGTGGGCGAAGGCGGCACGCAGCAGCCGGGCGGTCTCCTCACCGGGGCCGTCATTGTTCTCCGCGCGGCGCAGCACGCGGCGGGCGTGGTCGGCGGAGTTGTCCGGGGCGTACGTCCGGGGCAACGGGGCCGGGGGAGCCGCCATCAGGACCGTGAGCGTGTCCAGATCGGTCTGCGGCCCGTCGTCCCCGAACAGCGGGACGTCCCCGAGACCGCCGGCCAGCCGGGCGGCGGCGACCTGGGCATCGGCCTCGTCGTCGTACAACTCGTGGTGGCGGAACTCGGGTTCGGTCCGGGAGCGCGGGTCCGTCGCACCCCGCGGACCTGTGTGCACCAGCTCCCACAGCGAGAGGGTGGTGCCGTCGGACAGCAGATACGTGTGCCGGTAGGTCTCCCGATGGAGCACGGAACTGTGGTGCGAGGAGTGCAGGGAACTGCTGTGGGCGAGCGCGGTACCGAGTCTTTCGACCGTACTGTCGGGCAGGTCGAAAGAGTTGAGTGCCCGTCGCAGGAGTCGCTCGAGGTGTTGCTCGGTTGTCTCGTACGGATCGCTCAAGGTGCTGTCTCCAGGCCGTTGCCGCGTGTTACTTGATGCGTGCTTAACGTAGTCCCTGGGTCCGACATCGTGACCGGGGTTCAGGAAAACGATTGGCGCGCGGGGATAGTTCCTGGTGGTTCGTCCGAACTTCCCTTCCCCGCAGGGGAGTCGAGGCCGGGCGGGTGTGCGAGGGCGACGGGCGCGTGACGACGGCGGACCCAGGGCAGGGCTGACTCGTGACGACGGCCGACTCACGGCGGCGGACGTGCGAGACGGCTGCGGGGCGGTCGTCCGCGCTCATACGGGCGGCCGGGCCCCGCCGTAGAGATCGCTGTACGAGGGATGGCCGGTGCCAAGGCCGCGGCCCATGGTCCCCCGTGCCGCCCGGACGGCCTTCACGACGGCACGGGTCAGACAGTCCGCGCCGGCCGCCAGCAGCTCGTTGAGAGCGACCGGATTCCGCGGGTCGAGCGGCCGGGCGCCGGTGGCCAGTGTGAAAACGGTGTCTCCGTCGGTCAGCAGGTGCACGGGGCGTATGGCGCGCGCCAGACCGTCGTGCGCGGTACCCGCGAGCTTCTGCGCCTGGGCCCGGGTGAGATCGGCGTCCGTACCGACGACCGCGAGCGTGGTGTTGAGCGGAGGGGCCGCATCGGCCTCCCGGGCCTCGGCCAGGCGCCGCAGCGCCGCGCGATGGACCTCGGGCGCCGGGACCGCCGACGGTTCGGCGGCGCCGTACTCCCCGTAGAGCATGCCCGTACGCGGGTCGACCACCGAACCCGCGGCGTTCACCACGACGAGCGCGCCCACCGTGATCCCGGACGCCAGCCGCACGCTCGCCGTGCCCACCCCGCCCTTGAACTGCCCCGCGACAGCGCCCGTACCGGCGCCGACGCACCCCTCGGGGACCGGTGCGCCGGGCGCTGTACCGGCCGCGTCCTCCACCGCCGCGCGTCCGGTCGAGGCATCCGGACGGGCTCGCCAGTCACCTCCCCGTCCCAGGTCGAAGAGGCACGCGGCCGGCACCACCGGCACCACCTGCGCCGGATCGGGGCCGACGCGCACCCCGCGCCCCCGTTCCTCCAGCCAGGCCATCACGCCGGACGCCGCGTCCAGCCCGTACGCGCTGCCGCCCGTCAGGACGACGGCGTCGACGCGCTGTACCAGATTGCGCGGATCGAGCGCGTCCGTTTCCCGGGTGCCGGGACCGCCGCCGCGCACGTCGACGGCCGCGATCGCGCCGCCCTCGGGGGCGAGGACGACCGTGGTGCCGGTCAGCGCGCCCGCGCCCGCCACCTGTGCATGGCCGACGCGCAGCCCGGCGACATCGGTCAGCGCGTCGAGCGCCCCGCGGTCGGCCGGGCCGCTTCCGGCCGGTCCGTTTCCGAACGGTTCGCTTCCGGATGGTCCGTTTCCCGCAGGCCCGGTACCGGGCGAGCCGGTGTCGAAGACGCTGCGCTCCGCCGGGCCGGTCGGGCCGGTGCCCGACCGCTGCGGGCCCCCGGCCGCGGGTTCCCGCCGTTCCTGTGGATCTTCCGCCGTCACCGCACGCTCCCTGTCCTCGGCCCCACCGATGGTCCCCTCATAGTCTTCTGACCGCCGTCACGTGCCCCGTCACTCTCCATCCGCCGACCACTCACTGCGCCGGGGCGGCCCGCCGCGACAGCAGCTCTCCCGTGGCCACGGTCGCCGCCGCCACCAGCCCCGCCGCGAACACCGCCCACGCCCCGGCGAACGTGCAGGCCAGGATCGCCAGCGCGGCTGCGGGCAGCGACAACTGCTCCGCGAGATCCCGCTTGAAGTGACGGGCGTGCAGGGCCCACACCGTCAGGAAGAAGATCGCGGACGGCACCGTGACCGCGCCGGCGGCCACTATGTCCGAGACGTGGGCCTTGCCCACGGCCTCCTCCGCCGCGACCTCGATACCCGCACCGATCGCCGCCGCGGAACCGAAGACGAGGTAGTGCCCGTACCCCCAGAGGAACGCTTCCCTGCTGCCGCGAAGGTAGTCGTGGATCGGGACGGCGAAGTAGATCCACCAGGCGGAGAAGACGATCAGCAGCCCACCCGCGGTGAGCGGCAGCAGATCACCGAACGCGTTGTGCTCGGCCATCGCCTCCTGGACCGCGACCGTGGCCGCCGCGATCGTCTCGCCCAGCACGATGATCGTGAACAGGCCGTAGCGCTCGCCGATGTGGTGGGCATGCCAGTCTGTCGCACGGTCGCGTTCGGCGATCGCCGGGACCGACAGCTCCGCCAGCACGAGCACGACGAACACGGCGGCACGCGCGCCTCCCTTGTTCTCGGTCAGGAACAGCATGCCGATCCAGCCCAGTTGCGCCAGGGTGATGCCCACGGCGTACCGCAGCGCGACGCGGCGCTCGGCGCCCCGGGTGCTGTGGGCGGCTCGCAGCCACTGGCTGGTCATGGCGAGTCGCATCACGACGTAGCCCGTGACGCCGATCGTCCAGTCGCCCGAGTCGAAGGCGCGCGGCACCCCGGAGGCGAAGACGAGCACACCGGCGATCTGGACGAACGTCACCACGCGGTACAACACGTCGTCGGTGTCGTAGGCCGAGGCGAACCAGGAAAAGTTGACCCAGGCCCACCAGATCGCGAAGAAGACGGCCGCGTAGCTGACGACTCCGGTGGCGGCATGGCCCTCGGAGACGGCGTGCAGCAGCCGCCTGCCCGCCTGGGCCACGGCGACGACGAAGCAGAGATCGAAGAGAAGCTCCAGCGGGGTCGACGTGCGATGTATCTCGGTGCGGCTGCGAGCAGTCATGGTGGGCATGGGGAAAAGCACACCAGACGGGAGCGGATGCGGGGCGGGCGGCATGCCGGAGGACGGGCCCGTGCCCGGACCCGCGCCCGGACCGTGAGTCGCGCCCCGGACGGACGAATGCCTCACCCCGCCGAACCGTAAAACAGGACCAACCGTTGCATATGTCCTTACGGCGGCGAGGTGACCGAGTGTGCGGAGAGCTGTCCGCCGACCACCCGGACATCGCTTCCCGTATCGGCTGCCCAGCGGTGAAGGACGGGGGAGCGGAGGCACCCCGGGCCGAGGCGCCCGGAACATCCGAGAACCATGGTGGAGCGGGGACTGGCAGGAGCGGTGGGATCGCCTGGAGCGGTGGGGGCGCCGACGAAGCCGGGGCACCCGAGGTGTTCGAGATCTTCGGAAGGGCGCCGGATCCGGACGGCGGACATTCGGGCTGCGGACATGAGCGGCGCTCAGCATCCCCCGGGCGGCCAGGGGCCTTCCGAGCGCCCGGAATACCACCCCGGCAGTGCTCGCCCCGAACTCAACCGCCCTGTCCATCAGCGCTATCCACAGATCCGTGCCACCAGTGGCTACAGCGACCCGCGCATCCGGCACACCGGCCCCGCTCCTGGTGCGGGGGCCGAACAGCAACCCGAACGGTCCTCGAAGCTGACGGCTCGGCTGGTCCTGGCGATGACTGTGGTCGTGGGGCAGCTCTGGGGGCTGACCGTGGTCGTCGACGCGTGGATGGAGGGCGACACCGGTTCTGCCTGGTGGGGCGCCGGCTTTCTCTGTCTGTCGTTCCTCGTGGCGCTCGGGCTGTGGAGGCTCGCACCGGAGGATCGCTGACCGCCGCCGTACCCTGGAGACATGAGCACCGCCCCCGCCCCCGGCCCGCGCGATTCGAAGCCGTCGCAGCCGGATCAGCTGAAACCGAGACCGGCTCTGGTCTTCGACGATCCGTTGGACCAGCAGTCCGCGGACGATACGGACCGAGGGTGGGGCGAGCGGGCCCCGGCCGGTGGTGGCGCCGCCGATCTGGCGCGCTTCCTGGACGAGAAGCCGCCCCACCACATCTGAGCCCCCCGCTCGGGCGTGGGCCGACGACGCTGCCGCCGGTGTTTCTGCCGTGCGCCCCGCTACCGGCCCTGATTCCCGCCGGAATCCTCGCCGTGAGCCCCGCCCGTGGGGCCGCCGCGCTGCGAGACGAGGGCGTCGCGGATCTCCTTCAGCACCTCCAACTCGCTCACCTCCAGCGTTTCCTGCACGCCCTCCTTCGCCGCCTGCATGGCCGCCCGCCTGGCCAGGTACTTGGCCATGGGCAGCACCATCAAGAAGTAGACGACGGCTGCGGTGATCAAGAAGCTGAGGGTGGCGCTGAGCACCGAACCCCACAGGATCCGGATGCCCTCGACGGCCTCGCCCGTCTTCGGGTCCGTGACGCAGGGGCCCTTGAGGCAGGAGCTGTAGCTCTCCAGGTCCTTGGTGCCGAACGCGCCGACCAGTGGGTTGATGACTCCCTTGACGACCGAGTTCACGATCTGGGTGAACGCGGCACCGATGACGACGGCGACCGCCAGGTCGATCACATTGCCACGCAGCAGGAAGGCTTTGAACCCTTCCAGCACGCCGACCTTCTTCTTCTCGCTCACGGGTGAGCCTTCCTTCACGTGTGCCGTTGATGGAGCAGACTCCTCCGGAATTTACGACAATACGCACAAGAAACACCCGATTGGAGCCTTTAGTTGGGTTGTGGTGTCGATGGTTCGCGCGAATCAGCACAGGACCACTGCCAACCTGGTCGAGATTCCGGCACCGGCCAGCGATGCGGCCGTGCTCCGGGGGACGGACAGCACGATCAACGCACCGTCCTCCGCAAGACCTTCGGCCGATCGTTGTGGCACGTCCGCCACGAGCGCGCCCTTCGCCAGGACCCGGACCCCGTCCAGGCTCTCGCCCCGGCTTCCGTCGCGGTCTTTGTCCCGGATCCCGTCCCGGTCTTCCTGTCTCCCGACGGCGACGACGTCGACGCGGTCCCCCGGCCGTAACAGTCGCACCGTCCCCGCGTCAGCGATCCGCACCGGGGCGGACGCCAGCGGGGCCGGCCTGCGGGCCCGTTCCTGCGCGGCCCCGGCCGTACCTCCCGCGCCTGTTCCGATGCCCTGCGTGGCATCGCCGTTCATGCCGCCTCCGCCCAGGCTCGTCGCCGCCAACGCGGCGGCCGTCACGGCGAGCCCGGCGGCCAGGGCGTGACGTCGCCGCCACAACGCCCGCCGCAGTCGGCGCGCACCGCCTCCGCCCACCCGCAACGGCTCGAACGCCGGCACACCGCAGGGCGGGGGAGCGGACGCCGGGGGCCACGAAGCGAGGACGGCCGGGGAAGCCTGGGAAGCCGTGGGCGACCGAGGTGTCGGAGTCGGCGCGGACGATACGGACGGCGTCGACGAGGCGGTCGACGTGTGCGGCCCGGGCGATACCGACGGCGGCAGGCGCTGGTACGACGGGACATTCCGCGCCGAAGGAAACGACGAGGGGAGAGAAGGCGGAATCGGCGAGGGGAAAGAGGAGGGGAAAGAGGGCGGGAAAGAGGACGGGAACGGCGAATGGACCGAGGACGGGAAAGGCGAAGGGAACGAGGACGGGCGCATGGCCAACACCACCTGCTGAGAGGAGTTCCGGACGAACACCCCTCACGATCCACAGTCCGCGAACTTCTCGCTGAGGCCTGTGGACGGCCGCGGCGTTGTGGACAACTCGGTCACCCACTCGCGCCGCGACCGTCCCACCACGCTGCTCCCGTTACGCAGCGGTCGTCCGCCTGTTCCTCGCAGCCCGCCCGTTTCCCCCGTTACGGAAGCTCGATCCCCGGGTCGAGACCGTCCAGCGCACGCGAGCACGGGCAGTCGCGGTCGGCCTCCGCGGGCAGAGCGCCCACCATGTCGAAGAGCACTGCGCGCAGTCGGTCCACATTGGCCGCGAACACCTTCAGCACCTCGTCGTGCGAGACGCCCTCCCCGGCCTCCGCCCCCGCGTCCAGGTCCGTCACCAGCGTCGTCGTCGTGTAGCAGAGGCCCAGTTCACGGGCCAGGACGGCTTCCGGATGTCCGGTCATCCCGACCACCGACCAGCCCATCGCGGCGTGCCAGCGCGATTCCGCCCGGGTGGAGAAGCGCGGTCCCTCGACGACGACCAGCGTGCCTCCGTCCACCGGCTCCCAGTTCCTGGCGCGAGCCGATGCCAGCGCCGCCTTGCGCCCCGCAGGGCAGTAGGGATCGGCGAAGCCCAGATGGAGGACGTTCGGCACCGTGCCGTCGGCCCGGGGCTCCCCGTCGTAGTACGTCTGCATCCGGCTCTTGGTGCGGTCCACCAGCTGGTCGGGTACGAGCAGGGTGCCCGGTCCGTACTCCGGACGCAGCCCGCCCACCGCGCACGGGCCGAGCACCTGACGCACGCCGACGGAGCGCAGCGCCCACATGTTGGCCCGGTAGTTGATGCGGTGCGGCGGCAGGTGGTGGCCGCGTCCGTGGCGGGGCAGGAAGGCGACCCGGCGACCACCGACCTCGCCGAGGAAGAGGGAGTCGCTCGGCCGTCCGTACGGGGTGTCCACACGCACCTCCGTGACGTCCTCCAGGAAGGAGTACAGGCCCGAACCGCCGATGACACCGATCTCTGCGTTCACCATGCGATCACACTAGCGGCGGGCGAAAACGCCGAGGGACCCCATCGAACGGAACGATGGGGTCCCTCGGAAAACTCAGGAAACGCGGAGAGCCCGGAAACCCGGGGAACTCACGGACCCGGGGAACTCACAGACCCGGGGAACTCACAGGCTCTTGGAATCGATGAAGCTCCGGGGACCCAGGAAGCTCCGGGAGCTCAGAGGATTCTGGAGGCTCAGGCGGCCGACGAACCACTCGTCGAGGACGCCGAGGACGACGACCCGGCGGACGAGGAGGAAGCGGACGACTTCGATTCGGAACCCGTCGACGAGGAAGACGAGGACGAGGAATCGGACGAAGCGGAACCGGAGTCCTTGGCCGAGGACGACGCCGGGGAGCTGCTCGACGAGGAGCCACGGCTGTCGTTCCGGTAGAAACCGGAGCCCTTGAAGACGATACCGACCGCCGAGAACACCTTCTTGAGGCGTCCGTTGCAGCTCGGGCACACGGTCAGGGCGTCATCGGTGAACTTCTGCACCGCCTCGAGGCCCTCGCCGCATTCGGTGCACTGGTACTGATAGGTCGGCACTTGCTCCTCCTGGCACTCTCACTCAATGAGTGCTAACGACGTTCCATAGTGACGTATTCCGTCGGTTCAGTCCACCGTGACCGACGTCCGGTGACCGACACCACGTGCCACGGTCCGTCCCGCGACGGTGGGTGCCAGCCTCGAACGCAGTGTCACCAGGGTCGCCAGGGCCAGCACGGTCCCCACCAGCGGCACCAGGAAGCCGGCGCTCGCGCCGTGGGCGTCGGCGAGCTGCCCGGCGACCGTCACCGCTGCCGCCTGGCCGAGCGCGACCGATCCCGTCAGCCAGGTGAACGCCTCGGTCCGGGCGGTTCCCGGAACCAGCGTCTCGACCAGCGTGTAGCCGCCGATCAGGGCCGGGGCGATGGAGAGCCCGGCCAGCAGTCCGAGCCCGGCCAGCAGGAACACGGAGTGCACCGCCCACAGTCCGGAGGCGGTCAGAGCCAGCGCCGTGTACCCGACGATCAGCCGACGCCGCGGCCCGCTCCGCCAGGCGATGGCGCCGCAGGCGATCCCGGCCAGCATGTTGCCGGCCGCGAAGACGCCGTAGAGCAGACCGTTCGCGCCGGGCCGGCCGATCTCCTCGGCGAACGCGGTCAGCGAGACCTGCATGCCACCGAAGACCGAGCCGATCCCCAGGAACGCCACCGCGAGCACCCGCACACCCGGTACGGACAGGGCGGAGGCGTGCCGCTCGGAGGCACCGCGAGCGGCGCGCACCGGCGGCTGGGTGCGGTGCTGTGCGGCGAAGAGCAGGCCGCCCACCAGTGTCAGCCCGGCCTCGGCGATCAGCCCGGCCGCCGGGTGCACGCCGGTGCACAGCGCGGTGGCGAGCACCGGGCCGATGACGAAGGTGAACTCGTCCGTCACCGACTCGAAGGCGGCAGCGGTGGACAGCAGGGGCGACGCCTCACGGCCCGGGGCCGCGCCCAGTACGGCCGCCCAGCGGGCCCGTACCATCGGGCCGACCTGCGGAACGGACGCGCCGGTCGGCACGGCCGCGGCGAACAGCGCCCACAGGGGCGCGTCGGCCAGCGTCAGCGCCGTCAGCGCCGACACGGACACCGTGTGCGCCAGGACGCCGGGCAGCAGCACGGCGCGCTGGCCGAAGCGGTCGGCGAGCTTGCCGGTCTGCGGTGCGAACAGGGCCATCGACACACCGGTCACGGCGGCGACGGCGCCCGCGCTGCCGTACGAGCCGGTGGTGTGCTGGACCAGCAGCACGATGCCGATCGTCAGCATCGCGAAGGGCTGCCGTGCGGCGAAGCCCGGAAGGAGAAACGTCCACGCACCCGGAGTGCGCAGCAACTGCCCGTAACCGGGGCGTTCGGTGACCGTGGACGCCACGGCCCATGCCTTTCCGCCGCCTGGTGGCCGAGCGTCCGCAGGTCCGGGCCGGCACGGGCTCGGGCGGGCGCAGCCGAGAGCTGTCCTCTTCGCGCGGAACTGCGGTAGATGCCGGGCGCTCAGCAGAGGCGGAGGACGCCACGACCGCCATACGGTCGCGCCAGCTCTGCATCAGGCAGAGTCGGTCGTTCGATGTGGTCAAGCGGGTCCCCGGCCTCGTGGTGAGACCGGTCGGACTTTCCGCATGATACAACCGGCGTGCTCGCGGGCCTCACCTCGCGCATCCGTCGCGTACGTCACATACGTGGGCGTACGCGTACGACGTACATGCGTGGGTGTACGCGTACGACATCACGTCCGTGCGTGTGCGCGACATACGTGCACACGGCATGAGCCGGGTCCGTCGCGAGGTCAGTGGCGGGCCCTCGGGCCGTCCGACCTCCCCCGCTTCTTCGCGGCCTTCCACGCATGTGCCACTTCGTGCGCCACATCGGCCCCGGCCAGGCTCTCCCCGCCGCCGGTGGTTCCGAGCCAGCCCGCGAGCTTGCCGCCCGCGCCGACCGCGTGCAGCCGTTGCTCCGCCGCGTCGCGCACCGGATCGGTGGTGACCACGAGCAGTTCGTCGCCGCGCCGCAGCACGGTGGACGGCGCCGGTACGAAGCTCTTGCCGTCGCGTACGACGAGGGTGACCGCCGCCCCGGCGGGCAGGCGCAGCTCCCCGACCTCCACGCCGTGCATCTTCGACCTGCCGGGGATGGCCACCGAGAGCAGGTGACCGCGCAGTCGCTCCAGCGGCGCCGACTCGATGCCCAGGTCGGTGGCCTCGGACGGGTCCTCGGCGATCTTGAGGACCTTCGCCATCCAGGGCAGCGTCGGCCCCTGGATGAGGGTGTAGACCACGACGAGCACGAAGACGATGTTGAAGATCCGGGTGGAGCCCTCGACCCCGGACACCATCGGGATGGTCGCCAGGACGATGGGGACGGCGCCGCGCAGCCCCGCCCACGACATGAACACCTTCTCCTGCCAGGGCAGGCGGAAGGGCGCCAGCGAGATGAAGACCTCCAGTGGGCGCGCCACCATCGTCAGCACCAGTCCCACGATCACCGCGGGCCAGAAGTCGTCGTACAGGTCGTGCGGCGTGACCAGCAGCCCGAGCAGCACGAACATGCCGATCTGGGCCAGCCAGCCGAGCCCGTCCGCGAAGCCGCGGGTGGCCGGCCAGTGCGGCAGCTTGGCGTTGCCGAGGATCATCGCGGCCAGGTAGACGGCCAGGAAGCCGCTGCCGTGGGCCAGCGCGCCCGCCGCGTACGCGGACACGGCGATCGCCATCACGGCGATCGGGTACAGGCCGGACGCGGGCAGTGCGACATGGCGCAGCCCGAACGCGCCGACCCAGCCGACGGCCAGTCCTACGGCCGCGCCGATCGCGAGCTCCAGGGCTATCTCTCCGACCAGGACGTACCAGGTCTCCACCGGCCCGGCGGCGGAGAAGGCCACCACCAGGATCACCACGGGGGCGTCGTTGAAGCCGGACTCGGCCTCCAGGACGCCCGTGAGCCGGGCGGGCAGCGGCACCTTGCGCAGCACCGAGAAGACCGCGGCGGCGTCCGTGGACGAGACGACCGCACCGATGATCAGCGACTGTCGCCAGTCCAGCCCGACCAGATAGTGCGCCCCGGCCGCGGTGATGCCGACGCTCACGGCGACACCGGCTATCGAGAGCATCGCGGCGGCCGGCAGTGCGGGTCTGATCTCTTTCCACTTCGTGCCCAGACCGCCCTCGGCGAGGATCACGACAAGTGCGGCATACCCGATGACCTGGGTCAGTTCCGCATTGTTGAACTTCACATCGAAGAAGCCGTCCTGCCCCATGGCCATCCCGATGCCCAGATAAAGGAGCAGGCTGGGGAGCCCGCTGCGGGACGAGACGCGCACCGCCGCCACCGCGACGAGCAGCACGAGCGAGCAGACGAGCAGGAGTTCGTTGAGCGTGTGGACAGTCAGTGGCCGTTCCTTCCCTGCGTGCGCCTGCCGAATCGACCGAATCGACCGGTTCGAGCGGTTCTGCGGGCTCGGCCGGATCGCTCCTCGGCATCGGCCGTCGGTGGTCGGTGCTTCGTTACCTTACCTAATCTTTAACGCTTTCTTGACGCGTTCGTTCATTCGTACGACCGTCGGCGACCGCTGTGGAACTGGAACCATTCCGATACCGCGTCAGGGCGGCCCGGCCTCTGCGCCTAAGGTTGCTCCTGCACTCCCAGGACCACCTGCCCCTCGAAGGACAGCGATGCCCGCCAATACAACCGCCTCTTCCGGCCCTTCCGGTACGGCCGGTTCCGCCGCCGGGAAGGCCGCCGGGAAGCCCGGCAGGAAGAAGGGGCGACGCGCCCGCCTGATCGTGATCGTTCTGGTGCTGGCGCTCGTCGCGGGTATCGGATACGGCGCCTTCTGGTCCGTGTCGACCGTGCGGGCCTCGTACCCGCAGACCACCGGGTCGATCAAGCTCGACGGCCTCGACGGGGACGTCGAGGTCAAGCGCGACGCCTACGGGATCCCGCAGCTGTACGCGGACTCCGACGCCGACCTCTTCCGCGCCCAGGGCTTCGTCCACGCGCAGGACCGCTTCTGGGAGATGGACGTCCGCCGTCACATGACGGCCGGCCGGCTCTCCGAGATGTTCGGCTCCGGGCAGGTCGACACCGACGCGTTCCTGCGCACCCTGGGCTGGCGCAAGGTGGCTCAGCAGGAGTACGACGAGGTCCTGTCCGAGGAGACGAAGAAGAACCTCCAGGCGTACGCGGACGGCGTGAACGCCTACCTCAAGGGCCGCGACGGCAAGGACATCTCCGTCGAGTACGCCGCCCTCGGCTTCACCAACGACTACAAGCCGAGCCAGTGGACCCCGGTCGACTCGGTGGCCTGGCTCAAGGCGATGGCCTGGGACCTGCGCGGCAACATGCAGGACGAGATCGACCGCTCGCTGATGGCCAGCAGGCTCGACAAGAAGCAGATCGCGCAGCTGTACCCGGACTACCCGTACGAGACGCACAAGCCGATCGTCGAGAAGGGCGCGGTCTCGTCGGTGACCGGGAAGTTCGACCCGGAGGCGACCCCGTCCTCGTCCGACGCCGGCTCGGACACCGCGCAGGGCGCCACCGGGCAGGGCACCGGCACGCAGGGCACGACCGGTCAAGGGACCGGTACGCAGGGCGCCACCGGGCAGGGCACCGGCATGCAGGGGGCCACCGCGCAGGGCGCCGCCGAGGGCGTGCACACCCAGCTCGCCTCGCTCTCCGACACCCTCGACGAGATCCCGGCGCTGCTCGGCCCGAACGGCAACGGCATCGGGTCCAACTCCTGGGTGGTCTCCGGGAAGTACACGACGACCGGGCAGCCGCTGCTGGCCAACGACCCGCACCTGGCGCCGCAGCTTCCCTCGCTCTGGTACCAGATGGGGCTGCACTGCCGTGAGACCAGCGCGAAGTGCCAGTACGACGTGGCCGGTTACACCTTCTCCGGCATGCCCGGCGTGATCATCGGCCACAACCAGGACATCGCCTGGGGCTTCACCAACCTGGGCGCGGACGTCACGGACCTCTTCCTGGAGAAGGTCTCGCGCGACGGCTACCTGTACGACGGCAAGGTCAAGCCGTTCACCGTCCGCGACGAGACGATCAAGGTCGCGGGCGGCAAGAGCCGGACGATCACCATCCGCGAGACGAACAACGGTCCGCTGGTCTCCGACCGCAACGGCGAGCTGGAGAAGGTCGGCCAGAAGGCACCCGTCGAAGGCGTCGCCCCGGACCGGTCCGACGGCTACGCGGTGGCCCTGAAGTGGACCGCGCTGGAACCCGGCAAGTCCATGGACGCCGTCTTCGAGCTCAACCGGGCCAAGGACTTCCCATCCTTCCGCAAGGCGGCCGAGCACTTCGAGGTTCCCGCGCAGAACCTGATCTACGCCGACACCGAGGGGCATATCGGCTATCAGGCGCCCGGGAAGATCCCGGTCCGCAAGAAGGGCGACGGCACGATGCCCAGCCCCGGCTGGTCCTCGGAGTACGGCTGGGAGAAGGAACCCATCCCGTTCGACGCCCTGCCCTACGAGTACGACCCGAAGCGCGGCTACATCGTCACCGCCAACCAGCCCGTGGTCGACGACAAGTACGCCCACCTGCTCACCAAGGACTGGGGCTACGGCTCCCGCAGCCAGCGGATCAACGACCTCATCAAGGCGAAGATCGAGGACGGCGGGAAGATCTCGACCGAAGACATGCAGAAGATGCAGATGGACAACTACAGCGAGATCGCCCCGCTGCTGGTGCCCAAGCTGTTGAAGATCAACATCTCGGACAAGAGCGTCCGCGAGGCGCAGAAGCTGCTGGAGGGCTGGGAATACACCCAGGAGCCCGACTCGGCCGCTGCCGCGTACTTCAACGCGGTCTGGCGCAACATCCTCAAGCTGGCCTTCGGGGACAAGCTGCCCAAGGAGCTGCGGGTCAAGGGCGAATGCCTCAACGTGCGCCGGGCCGACAGCTCGGGCCCGGTCGACGAGCGGCACAAGCTGGTGCGCGAGTGCGGGCAGCGCGCGGCGGACTCCGCCCAGCCGGACGGCGGTGACCGCTGGTACCGGGTGGTCGAGGGGCTGCTGAAGGACCCGAAGAGCGACTGGTGGAAGACGCCGGAGAGCGGCCGGTACGAGGCGACCGAGACCCGCGACGAACTCTTCGCGCGCGCCATGGAGGACGCCCGCTGGGAGCTGACCGCCAAGCTCGGCAAGGACATCAGCACCTGGAGCTGGGGCCGACTGCACCAGCTGACCCTGAAGAACCAGACCCTCGGCACCGAGGGCCCTGGTCTGCTCCAGCGGCTCCTCAACCGCGGCCCGTGGAACCTCGGCGGCGGCGAGGCCGCGGTGAACGCCACCGGCTGGAACGCGGCGGGCGGCTACGAGGTCGTCTGGGTGCCGTCGATGCGGATGGTGGTCAACGTGGGCGGCTGGGACAAGTCCCGCTGGATCAACCTGACCGGTGCCTCCGGGCACGCGTACGCGGCGCACTACACCGATCAGACCGACAAGTGGGTCAAGGGCGAACTGCTCGACTGGTCCTTCGGGACCAACGCGGTGAGCAAGTCGACGACCGACACCCTGACCCTGAAGCCGTGATCCGGCCCCCGGGCCGTGGCCCGACCGCCGGGCCGTGACCGGGCGCGCGTCGTAGGAGGCCGGGATCTCTCCACCGTGAGAGGTCCCGGCCTTCGCCTTTCGGGCCGCGCGAGCTTCAGGCCGCGCGGCCCCGCCCGAGCCCGGAACGGCCCGTCGTGCCGGTACCAGGTGCCAGCGGGGATGACCGCGCCCCGCCGGAGCCCGGAACGGCCCGTCCCGGGCCCCGAACGTTTCGTTCAGCGCTCCGTACCGGGCTCCATGCGGCCCGTCCCGGGCCCCGCGCCGCCCTCCCGGGGTGCTGTGCGCCCCGTCCTGCGGGTCGCGGCCGGAGTCACCACCACGTCCACGGGGTGGTCGTGCGGTTCCGCCGGAACCCGGGCGACCACCTCGTCGTTGTACAGCAGGACGATCAGCGCCGGGTGCGCCCCCGCCGCCGTGAGCCGTGCCAGCACCCGGTCGTAGCTGCCGCCGCCGCGCCCCAGCCGCATCCCCCGCGCGTCCACCGCGAGCCCCGGCAGCAGCACGGCGTCGGCCTCCAGGACGGCGTCCCGGCCCAGCCGTTCCCCGTCCGGCTCCAGCAGCCCGCGCCCGGCCCGCACCAGGCGGTCGGCGCCCTCGTACGCCGACCAGTCCAGGTCGTTGTCCGGCAGGAGCACCGGCAGCAGCACCCGTACGCCCCGGGCGCGCAACGCGTCCAGCAGCACGCGGGTGCCCGGCTCGCTCCCGACCGAGACATAGGCGGCGACGGTACGGGCCCCGGCGAGCTCCGGCAGATCCAATGCGCTCCGGGACAGAACCGTTGCGGCGTTTTCCGCGTCTTCCCCGGTCAGAAGGCGTCGAGCGGCGAGCAGTTCACGCCTGATACGGGCCTTTTCGGACATCTCGCTGTTCAACGGATACCCTGAACCTCTCGTATGCGTATATAGGCGTACAAAGTTAACCGGACCCTCACCTTCCGCCCATGCGTGCCGGTTATCGTTCTGCGCATGACTATGTCGCACCGCAGGATCAGCAAGGCCGTCATCCCGGCCGCAGGGCTCGGTACCCGCTTTCTGCCGGCCACCAAGGCCACTCCCAAGGAGATGCTGCCTGTCGTCGACAAGCCCGCGATCCAGTACGTCGTCGAGGAAGCGGTGGCCGCCGGGCTCTCCGACGTCCTGATGATCACCGGCCGGAACAAGCGTCCGCTGGAGGACCACTTCGACCGCAACTACGAACTGGAGTCCGCCCTCACCCGCAAGGGGGATGCCGACCGGCTCCGGAAGGTCCAGGAGTCGAGCGACCTGGCGACCATGCACTACGTACGGCAGGGCGACCCGCGCGGTCTCGGCCACGCGGTGCTGTGCGCGGCGCCGCACGTCGGGGACCAGCCGTTCGCGGTCCTCCTCGGCGACGACCTGATCGACCCGCGCGACCCGCTGCTGTCCCGCATGGTCGAGGTCCAGGAGCGCGAGGGCGGCAGCGTCGTCGCGCTGATGGAGGTCGCGCCGGAGCAGATCCACATGTACGGCTGCGCGGCCGTGGAACCCGGCCCCGACGGCGACGTGGTGCGCGTCACGGGCCTGGTCGAGAAGCCGGAGCCGGGGGAGGCGCCCAGCAACCTCGCCATCATCGGCCGCTACGTCCTCGATCCCGCCGTCTTCGGGATACTGCGCCGGACCGAGCCGGGCCGCGGTGGTGAGATCCAGCTGACCGACGCCCTCCAGCTCCTCGCCGAGGACGAGAAGGTCGGCGGCCCGGTGCACGGCGTCGTCTTCAAGGGGCGCCGCTATGACACCGGCGACCGGAGCGACTACCTCCGTGCCATTGTCAGGCTCGCGTGCGAACGTGAGGACCTGGGCCCGGACTTCAGGGCCTGGCTCCGCAGTTACGTCACCGAGGAGATGTAGCACCTTGAGCAGCACGATGTGGTCGGTGGACGAGCACTTGGACGACATTCTCGGCGCGGTGCGCCCGCTCGAACCCATCGAGCTGCAACTGCACGACGCGCAGGGCTGCGTCCTCGTCGAGGACGTCTTCGTGGAGATCGCCCTGCCCCCCTTCGACAACAGCTCGATGGACGGGTACGCGGTCCGCGTCGCCGATGTCGAGGGCGCCGACGAGGAGTTCCCCGCGGTGCTCACCGTCATCGGTGACGTCGCTGCGGGCAGCGGCGGACTGCCCGGCGGCCGGAGCGTCGGCCCCGGCGAGGCCGCCCGCGTCATGACCGGAGCCCCGCTGCCGGCCGGTGCCGAGGCGGTGATTCCGGTCGAGTGGACCGACGGAGGTACGGGCGGCGGCCCCGCCGAGGCCATGCGCGCCCATGGCGACGCCCCGGAGGGTGCGGGCGGCGAGGTCCGCGTGCACCGCTCCGTCGAGGCCCGCGCCCATGTCCGGGACCGCGGCAGCGACGTGAAGCCGGGCGAACTGGCCCTGCCCGCCGGTTCGGTGATCGGCCCGCCGCAGATCGGGCTGCTCGCCGCGATCGGCCGTGCGACGGTGAAGGTGCGCCCCCGGCCGCGCGTCGTCGTCATCTCGACCGGCGCCGAACTCGCCCAGCCCGGCGAGGAACTGACCGGTGGCCGCATCTACGACTCCAACAGCTTCGCCCTGACGGCCGCCGCCCGGGACGCGGGGGCGATCGCCTATCGCGTCGGCGCCGTCACGGACGACCCCGACACGCTCCGCGCCACGATCGAGGACCAGTTGATCCGCGCGGACATCGTCGTCACGACGGGAGGCGTCAGCGTCGGCGCGTACGACGTCGTCAAGGAGGCTCTGTCGTCGGTGGACGACGCGGACGGGCCCGGCGGCGTCGACTTCCGCAGGATCGCCATGCAGCCGGGCAAGCCGCAGGGCTTCGGCTCGATCGGCCCCGACCACACGCCACTGCTGGCGCTGCCGGGCAACCCCGTCTCGGCGTACGTCTCCTTCGAGCTGTTCGTACGGCCCGCGATCCGCGCCCTGATGGGCCTCGCGGACCTGCGCCGGCCCACGGTCCGGGCCACGTTGAAGGCCGACGAGGCGCTCTCCTCGCCGGCCGGACGCCGCCAGTTCCTGCGCGGTACGTACGATGCGGAGGCCGGGACGGTCAGCCCCGTCGGCGGCGCCGGATCGCATCTGGTCGCGGCCCTCGCCCGGGCGGACGCGCTGATCGTGCTGCCCGAGGACGTCACGTCCGCCGAGCCCGGCACCGACACCGAGGTAGTCCTGCTCCGCTGATCCCCGGGCGGTGGCGGTACGGTATCTGCCGCTGTGCCTTCCCGGGGACGATCCCGGGCCCCGGGCCCGCACCCCGGTGCGGGCCGAGCGGGCAACCGGCGCGCTACCGCGAGGCGGAGTGAGTTGAGTACGCAGAACAGGCTGACGCACATCGACGACACGGGTGCGGCCCGCATGGTCGACGTCTCCGGGAAGGACGTCACCGCGCGGGTGGCCCGCGCCGGCGGCCGGGTCCTCGTCTCGCCGCGCGTCGTCGAACTGCTCCGTGGCGAGGGCCTCCCCAAGGGCGATGCCCTGGCCACCGCCCGGATCGCGGGGATCATGGCAGCCAAGCGCACCCCGGACCTGATCCCGCTCTGCCACCCGCTGGCCCTTTCCGGCGTCGAGGTGGACCTGGTGGTCGCCGACGACGCGGTGGAGATCACCGCCACCGTGCGGACGACCGACCGCACGGGCGTCGAGATGGAGGCCCTGACCGCGGTCTCCGTCGCCGCGCTCACGGTGATCGACATGGTCAAGGCCGTCGACAAGGCGGCGGTCGTCACGGACGTACGGGTCGAGGAGAAGTCGGGCGGCGCGTCGGGCGACTACCGCCGCACCGGCACGTCCGACGCCCCCCGGCACACCGATGAGGACGGAACGGACGCATGACCGCTTCCGGAGCCGGCCCCACGGCCGACGACGCCCCGGCGACGTCCGGCGCGACACCCGGCGGACCGGACAGCATCACTCCCGGCAGACCGGACCAGAGGACCGAGACGCCCGACGGACCGGACCAGAAGCCCGGGACGACCGACGTGCCGCCTGGAGACGCGCCGTCCGGAGACGCGCCGCTCGGTGGCGCACCGACCGCCCCGTACACGGCCCTCGTCGTCACCGCTTCCCACCGCGCCTCCGCCGGTGTCTACGCCGACAAGGGGGGCCCGCTCATCGTCGAGGCGCTCACCCGGCTCGGCTTCGCCGCCGACGGCCCGCGGGTCGTGCCCGACGGCGACCCGGTGGAACGGGCGCTCCGCGACGGCGTCTCCGCCGGATACGACGTGATCGTCACCACCGGCGGTACGGGCATCTCGCCCACCGACCGCACCCCCGACGCCACCCGCCGCGTCCTCGACCACGAGATCCCCGGCATCGCCGAGGCGATCCGTGCCGAGGGACGCGACAAGGTGCCCACCGCCGCGCTCTCCCGGGGGCTGGCCGGTGTCGCGGGCGGCACGCTGATCGTGAACCTGCCCGGCTCCACCGGCGGGGTGCGCGACGGCCTCGCCGTCCTCGAACGCCTCCTGGTGCACGCCGTCGACCAGTTGCGCGGCGGCGATCACCCCCGACCCGGGAGCCCCAACTGAACGTTCCGACCTGGCCGGTGGTCCTCACCGACGGCGAGATCACCCTGCGCCCGGTGAGGATGCGTGACCAGCGCATGTGGCGCGAGGTCAATCAGCGCAACCGCGACTGGCTGCGGCCCTGGGAGGCGACCGTGCCGCCGCCCGCCCCGGGCGCGCCGGTGGCCCAGCGCCCCACGTACCGTCAGATGGTGCGCCACCTGCGCGCCGAGGCCAACGCGGGCCGGATGCTGCCCTTCGCCATCGAGTACCGGGGCCGGCTGGTCGGTCAGCTCACGGTCGCCGGGATCACCTGGGGCTCGATGTGCTCGGGCCACATCGGCTACTGGGTCGACCGGGAGGTGGCCGGCCGCGGCGTGATGCCGACCGCGGTCGCCCTCGCCGTCGACCACTGCTTCGGCCGGGTCGGACTGCACCGCGTCGAGGTGTGCATCCGTCCGGAGAACCGGCCCAGCAGAAGGGTCGTCGAGAAACTGGGATTCCGGGAGGAGGGGCTGCGCCCCCGCTACCTCCACATCGACGGCGCCTGGCGGGACCACCTGATCTACGCGCTCACCGCTGAGGAGATCCCCGACGGCCTGCTCAGGCGCTGGCACCGTACGAGGTCCGGGGCATCGGGAAACCCGAGCGCGTCCGGGACGGCCGGGACCTCCGAGGGACCGGCCGGGGGGACCGAGGAACCGCGCGGGCCGGAGGGGCCCGGACGACAGGGCGGATCCGAGACGTCCGAGGGGCCCGGGGCCCCCGAAAAATGAAATAGATGTTCGATATCGATCGGCATGGGTCACAAACGAACACCCAAACCTCCATGTTTGATCGGAACAATCACAAAAAAAGCACTTGATATCAGCGGGATTGCGCGACACACCGGCCCAATTGGCCGATGGCTCCGTGCAAACCCCTCTACGGTGTGAGACGTGAGCAGCAGCGGCCTCATCTACGCAGTCATCGTCGGGGCCTGGGCCGCCTACTTGGTGCCGATGTGGCTCCGCAGGCAGGACGAACTCAACGAGGCTCGTCCGACGGAACGCTTCAGCACGGCCATCCGGCTGCTGTCCGGCCGGGCGGCCATGGAGCGCCGGTATGTCAAGGACCTGCGGGAGCGCACCGGCGAGGAGGCCGACCCCGACGCCGACCCGGATGTCGTCACGGACCGAATGGACTCCGTGGACGTCCGGGCCTTCGCCGCGCCCGAGGCGCATACCGGAGCCGGGTTGCACGACCCGGCGCGTGCGCCGGAGCGTACGGACCGGAAGCGTCCCGAACCGGCGCGGCGCGCACGCCCGCGCTCCGGCCGTACGGATGCCGAGCGCGCCCGGCGGGCCCAGCGCCTCCAGGTCCTCGCGCGCCGTCGGCGCACCACCGTCGTCCTGTTCCTCGCCTTCACCCTGGGGGCGATCGTCGCGGCGGTCGGCGGCCTCGCCTTCCTCTGGGCGCCCGCGGTTCCGGCGGTGCTGCTGAGCACGTACATCGTGCATCTGCGCGCCCAGGAGCGGCGCCGGTTCGCCTTCACCATGGACCGGCGCCGGGCCGAGGCGGCGGCGCGACAGCTGCGCGAGAACCGTCCCCGCAGGCAGCAGCCGGCCGAGGCCGTCCCCGCCGAGCCCGACGAGGAGCCCGAGGCGCGCCGCCCCGAGCCCGAGCCCGCCCACGCGCTCTCCCCGCAGGAGGCGGACCGCCGCGCCCTCGTCGAGCAGACGGACCATGCGGAGTGGGTCGACCAGCAGCGCCAGCGCGGCCCGGCCCAGGGCGACAGCTGGGAGCCCGTCCCGGTCCCGCTGCCCACGTACGTCACCGCCCCGGTCGCCCCGCGCGCCACGGGTGGCGTCGAGGTGGGCGACCCGGAGACCTGGAGCGCGGCCCGCTCCAGCGCCGCCGAACCCACGCGGACGGGCACCTCGCATCCCGAGGCGCCCCCCGTCGACCCGGCGCCCCGTCGGCGCGCCGGCGTGCCCCGGCGCACCCGTGACCGCGGCCGGACCCCGCTGTTCGACCAGTACGAGGACGGCGACCGTCCCCGTGCCGCCAACGAGTGAGCCCCGCGGCCCTCGCCGCGAGGCCGCCTCGGCTGACCAGCGAGGACCGGATTTCCGAGCACCCGCGCGGGGATGCTAGAGTTTCACTCGTTGCAAGGGCCTGTGGCGCAGTCTGGTAGCGCACCTCGTTCGCATCGAGGGGGTCAGGGGTTCAAATCCCCTCAGGTCCACCGCACAACTGTTCTTGAGTCAGATCAAGAGCGGTGACGAGAATCCCGTCCGATCGCAAGATCGGGCGGGATTTCTGCATTTCCGGCTTTTCCGCTTCTTCGGCTTTCCGGTTTTCCGGGGAGCGCATTCCTGCGGATGGCGGCGAAGGTGACCGCGCTTCCCGCTGCGGCCGGAGTTCCGGCGCCCGACAGCCGTACGACGGACGGGACATGAGTCATGAAGGCCCTCCTGGTCGGCCTCGTCGCATCGGCGGCACCGCCACTCCGAACGGCCGCCTGCCGCGCGGCGCCCCGCGCGATCGCACGCACCGGACGCCGCGCGGCGCGGCCCGCGGCCGAACGGCGGCGGGCCGCGGGCAGGGCCCGGGTCAGCAGATCCGGCGGTCCTGCGTCAGCGTTCCCTGCTCGGTCCGGATCGTGCGGTCGTAGCAGCCCTCGGAACCGATGAGCCGGTAGTGCTCGCCGGACGTGCCCACGGCGCGGCGCTGGTCGCGCGGGACGTTCAGCGTCCAGGCGGCGTCGCCGGTGTAGGTGTCGTCGAGCCGGGACCAGGAGACGCGCTTGCCGGCCCGGGTGGTCGAGGTCCTCGCGTGGTCGCCGAGGGTGATGACGGTGCGCAGCCTGTCGGCGGAGTCGACCGTGATCTCGCCGTCCACGGTGTAGGCGCGGTTCGTGTGCGTGACGCGCGCCGGGCCGCGGCCGTCCACGGTCACCGTCTCGTCGTCGCTCCAGCGGGCCTTGAGGCCGTCGGTGTTCTCGTCCTCCGTCCAGCGGTGGGTGGAGGTGTTGGCGACGGTCCGGCCGACGGTGGTGACGACACGACCGTGGGAGGTGTTCAGGTAGCCGGAGACGGTGAGCCGGTGGCCGCCCTCGGTGTCCTGGCGGTGGAGCGGACCGGGCGTGTGCGTCGTCGTGTTGGACGGGTCGCTCTCCTCGTGGCGGGTGAGCGCCCCGGTGACCGTCCTGCTGTTCTCGTCCTGCCAGACGAGTACGTTGGCGGGCGTGCTCCAGCCGCTCTGTCCCTCGGGCACGCCCGCCACCGACACCTCGACGCGGTGTTCACGCCCGTCGTTGAGGATGCCCGCGAACGGCGTCAGGTCGTACTCCAGGGGCTTCACGTCGAAGGCGCGCGGTGCCGGAACGACGTACCAGAGGA
>NZ_LIXJ01000013.1 GCF_001905795.1 Streptomyces sp. CB01580 | reverse complement strand
AACCAGATCACGAGACACTAGAGGTCTCAGAAATAAAATATCGAGATCGAATTGAAGCTTCGGACAGATCCAGCACCTTCCACTCCGCAACCCAACCCTCACGGATCCGCACCGCTTCATAAAGAAACTACTCGCATTATCTAAACCGCCACAATCTGCACATGTGCCACTAAGCACAGCAATCTAGCCACCCTGGCGCCAATCGGCCACTAATGGCTGATTTCCAGTACTAAAAACCTGGACATTCGAACGATCGCACTACTACTCTTGAGCCAAATGGTGACATCGCTTCGATGCCACATGCTTGAACTGGGGGATTTCCTTGAAGATTCGCAGGTTTCTTGGCGTAGCCACAGCAACGGCCGCACTTGCGGCCGGATTCACGGGGCAGGCCGCAGCAGCTACCGTGAATCACGGCATGTTCACGGGCGACCCTTACGGGAGCATCGTCGGGTACAGCGGCGCAGGCACATTCACAGAGAACGGTGACAAGGTCGGAATTTGCGACTCCAAGGCCGACGGGCATGCCGTCCGTCTCCACGTATACACAGGCGGCGTATACAACACACTTCGCTATACCATATCCGTCGGCGGTAAGGGAAATTGCACAGGAAAGACTGCGGCCAACGGAGGAAAGTACGATCTGCCCGAGAACACCAAGATTGGGTTCTTGTTCTGCAGATACAAGGACGGTCAAGATTCCGCGTGCAAGGCCTACAACTGGGTCAACGACAACTAAAGCTGATCGCAAGATCGCTTGTTGCCGCCGGCCCCCAATACGGTCGGCCAAGCAGCACGAGTTTCTGAACATTTCCTTGAAGCCCGCGCTCTCCCCGAGAGCGCGGGCTTCAGCTTTCCGGAAAATTCCCTCGAACGCCTTGAGTCAAGCATTTGTCGCTGCCTCACCGTCCGGGCTGGGCTATGCCGACCCACACCTTCCTCGCTGCGTCGATCGTCATGTCTGGAATGAAAAGAGGCCGCAGGAACCGATCATTCCTCGACCCCCTCACCCTGGCGAGAATTCGAAGGCTCATCGCCATTCCCGCCCAAGGCAGGACGCCACCACCGCCACATTGATCAGATAGCGAAATGTCCCTGGCGTCGCTGCAGCGCTCGGGCTCGAAGACGGCAGGTACACCCCGTGGAACTTCCTGCGCAACTCGCGACGCAGCCGCGCCCCCGCACTCGGCGGGAACGCGGCTTCCAGCGACACACGAACTACCCGGCCCCGAACGACAAAGCTCAGTGGAAGAAGTGGCGCGTGCCCGTGAAGTACATCGTCACGCCCGCCTTCGTCGCGGCCTCGACGACCAGCTCGTCACGGACTGATCCGCCCGGCTGGACCACGGCCTTCACACCGGCGGCGGTCAGGATCTCCAGACCGTCCGGGAACGGGAAGAACGCGTCGGAGGCCGCGTACGAGCCCCGTGCGCGCTCCTCGCCCGCCCGCTCCACGGCCAGCTTCGCGGAGTCGACCCGGTTGACCTGTCCCATGCCGACACCCACCGAGGCGCCGCCCTTGGCGAGCAGGATCGCGTTGGACTTGACCGCGCGGCACGCCTTCCACGCGAAGGCGAGTTCCTTCAGCTCGTCCCCGGAAAGCGCCTCACCGGTGGCCAGGGTCCAGTTGGCCGGGTCGTCGCCCTCGGCCTGGAGGCGGTCGGTGACCTGGAGCAGCGCGCCGCCGTCGATCGGCTTGACCTCGACCGGGGCGGTCGGGGCGTCGGGGCAGCGCAGCACGCGGATGTTCTTCTTGCGGGCCAGGACCTCGACCGCGCCGTCCTCGTACGCCGGGGCGACGATGACCTCGGTGAAGATCTCCGCGACCTGCTCGGCCATGGCCACGGTCACCGGACGGTTGACGGCGATGACCCCGCCGAAGGCCGACAGCGGGTCGCAGGCGTGCGCCTTGCGGTGCGCCTCGGCGACATCGTCGGCGATCGCGATGCCGCACGGGTTGGCGTGCTTGATGATCGCGACGCACGGCTCGGCGTGGTCGTACGCGGCCCGGCGCGCGGCGTCGGTGTCCGTGTAGTTGTTGTACGACATCTCCTTGCCGTGCAGCTGCTCCGCCTCGGCCAGGCCACCGGTGCCGGAGGTGTAGAGCGCGGCGGGCTGGTGCGGGTTCTCGCCGTACCGCAGGACGTTCGCGCGCTCGTACGTCGTACCGAAGAAGTCCGGGAAGCCCGAGTCGTCGGCGGCGGCGTAGTCGGCGGCGAACCAGGAGGCGACGGCGACGTCGTACGCGGCGGTGTGCTGGAACGCCTCGGCGGCCAGGCGCTTGCGGGCGGCGAGGTCGAAGCCGCCCGCCTTGACGGCGGCGAGGACGTCGGCGTACCGCTCGGGGCTGGTGACCACGGCGACCGACGGGTGGTTCTTGGCGGCGGCGCGGACCATGGACGGGCCGCCGATGTCGATCTGCTCCACGCACTCGTCGGCGGAGGCGCCGGAGGCGACCGTCTCCTTGAACGGGTACAGGTTGACGACGACGAGGTCGAACGGTTCCACGCCCAGCTCGGCGAGCTGCTCGCGGTGGGCGTCCAGGCGCAGGTCCGCGAGGATGCCGGCGTGGACGCGCGGGTGCAGCGTCTTGACGCGGCCGTCGAGGCACTCGGGGAAGCCGGTCAGCTCCTCGACCTTGGTGACGGGCACCCCGGCGGCGGCGATCCGCCCGGCGGTGGAGCCGGTGGAGACGAGCTCGACACCCGCCTCGTGCAGACCGCGGGCGAGGTCTTCGAGCCCCGTCTTCTCGTAGACACTGACCAGGGCGCGGCGGATGGGCTTATTCACCGACATGACCGAGATGAACCTTTCGTCCCTCAATGCGATAGCCGTCGCGGGCGAGCCGCCGTACGGCCTCGACGAGCAGCTTGCGCTCGACTTTCTTGATGCGTTCATGGAGGGCCGCTTCGCCCTCCGCCGTGTCCTCTTCGGTCACCTCGACCACGCCCTGCGCGATGATCGGACCGGTGTCGACCCCGTCGTCGACGAAGTGGACGGTGCACCCGGTGACCTTCACGCCGTACGCGAGCGCGTCGCGCACCCCGTGGGCACCGGGAAAGCTGGGGAGCAGGGCGGGGTGGGTGTTGATGAACCGGCCGCCGAACCGGGCGAGGAACTCCTTGCCCACGATCTTCATGAATCCCGCCGACACCACGAGATCCGGGTGGTGCTCGGCGGTCGCGGCGGCGAGCGCCGCGTCCCACTCCTCGCGCGTGGCGTGGTCCTTGACCCGGCACACGAAGGTCGGCAGCCCGGCGCGCTCCGCCCGCTCCAGACCGACGATGCCGTCGCGGTCGGCTCCGACCGCGACGACCCGCGCGCCGAAGCCCTCGGGGTCGTCACCGATGGCGTCGAGCAGTGCTTGGAGGTTCGTTCCGGAGCCGGAGACCAGCACGACCAGGCGGGCCGGTGCGGCGGAAGGGGGCGGGGAGGCCACGGCTGGGCCCTTTCTCGCGTGATGAAGCAGGCGACGATGAATCAGGCGGCATGGAGCAAGTGACACTGAATTTGTATGGTCGTACGAAAGAATCGCGCCCCTCGATACGGGGAACTCTACGAACGGTCGACCGTCAGCAACGATACCGGGAGCCGTGCGAGCCCCCTCGGGACGGGGTGATGGACCGCGCATCCGTCGCATATCGGCCACCGCGGGGCCCGGGGTGGGCCCCGGGCGGGCCGAGGGCCACCGTCCGGCCGCTCGGCGCGGCCACTCCCAGCTTTCGGCCCCTCCTGGCCGGGAGGTAGCGTCAGGGGACAGGGATCCGTCCGCAGGACGGAAATGACGAGATGGGGAAGACGTTCACCACATGACGGACCGACGCCGCCGCACCGCCTTCCACCACTCGTCGCAGCCGTTGCCCGGGCCGGCCTCACTGTTGCCGCAGCCGTCGTTCGGAGCGTTCTCGCCGTCGATCGGAGCGTCCTCGGTGTGGATCGGAACGTCGTCGCGGCCGTTGCCCGAGCCGGGCTCGCCGTTGCTGCGGGAGCACCGGTCCTCCGCCGACTCCTCCCCGTCCTCCCCGGATGTCGCAGGCGCCCCCGGTTCCGCGCGTTCTCAAGGGTCCTCCGGTCCCGCCGACGACAATCCGTTCGCTGCACCGCCCGAGAACCGTCCCGACCGGCCCTGGCAGCCCCGTAACCCCTCGGACGCCGACGACGGCCGGGAGAACGGCGGCCACGGCGACGGACGCGGCGGGAACGGGGGCGAGGGCGGCCAATCACCCAAGGGAGGCTCCCCCGTCGACCGGCCGGCCTGGGGCAGCCAGTGGAGCAATCGGCAGCCCGGCCGACAGAGCGGCGGTTTCGGCGGACGGTCCGGGGGCCCGGGCGGCCCGAACGGTCCTGGCAATCCCGAGGGCAAGCCCGGCGGACTGCGCTGGGACCCGACCGACCCGGCCCAGCGCCGAGCGCGCTACGCACTGCTCGGCGGCATGTGGGCGTTCTTCTTCGCGCTGTTCGACTTCCCGGAGATCGCTCTGCTGCTCGGCGCGCTCGCCGTGTACTGGTCGATCAGCGCGCTCCGTAACAAGCCGAAGGACCCCTCCGCGCCGGGCGACGCCGGAGCGTCCCGCCCGGCCGCGCCCTCCGGCGCACCGGCCACCGGCCCCCTCCAGGGGTCCGGCACCGGGCACGTCCCGGCGGCCGGGTCCGCTCCCGGCTCTCCCGCCCCGAGCTACGGCCGCCAGCAGACCACGGCCGCGCTCAGCGGTCTGGTGACGGCCCTGCTCGCGCTCTCGGTCGTCGCGACGACGTTCACGGTGCAGCTGGTCTACCGCGACTACTACACCTGCGTGAACGACGCCCTGACCAAGTCGGGCCAGCTCGCCTGCAACGATCTGCTGCCCAAGCCGCTGGAGCCCATCTTCGGCATCAAGAACTGACCGTCCTTCACCGAGGACCGAACGTTCTTCGGATCCGAGGACCGGCCGTCCCCTCCGTCGGCGGCCCGTCTCACGGCTTCCCCGACGGCCCGGCGTCTCCTTCCGTACGCCGGGCCGTCCGCGCGTGCCAGGGGTCGGTCGGCAGGAAGTCGTACGGCTCCGCGTCGTCGTCCTCGATCCCCTCCGCCCCACCGACGGTCACCGCCCCGCGTGGCGTGGACACCCTCGCGGAGCCCCGGCCGGTCCGTGCCTTTCTCGGGCGCGTCGGCGGAACGGGTGCCTCGGCGGGTCCCTGACCGACGGGCCTGCTCGCCGCTCCCTCCGTCCCCGCCGCCCCCGCCGTCCGGTCCGCGCTGCGCGCCGTCCGACCCGTTCGCGCCGTCTCCTCCGCTACTCCGGCCGCGTTCCGGCGACGGCCCCGTCCCCGTCCGCCGTTCCGTCCGCGCAGCCGCCAGGCCCGCAGCAACAGCGCCCCGGGAACGGCCAGCACCATCGTCCACGCCGCAGCCGCCGCACCCGTCAGCCACCACACCGGGCCGAACTCCGCGAGCGCGCGGGTGCCGAGCGGCCCGCCCGCGGCGGCGGCCAGCACGGCCATCAGCAACCCGCACCCCAGGGCCCCGAGCGTGGCCGTCAGCGCCGTCCCGCCCGCGCTCCACGCCTCCCCCGGCCCGCCCCTGCCCACGTCTCCGCCGCTTCTTCCTCCGCCCGCGTCTGCGCCGTCCCCGCCGTCACCCGTGTCGTGGACGGGGACGGCGCTTCGTACCGTGAACCGGGCGACCACCACCCCGGCGGCGACCGGCACCGCCGCGGCCGCCCAGTTCGGCCACGTCCCCTCCCCCTGCTCCGGCACCGCGGCCAGCAACGGGAAGACCGGCAGCGCCGGGGGCCCCGAGAAGGCGAGCGGGGTGACCGTGGACGCCGTACCGAGCGCGAAACCCGGGCCGAGCCCGTACGCGGCGGCCCACACCGCCGCGTTCGGCACCAGGACCAGCGCCAGCAGCAGCACCGCGCCCCGGTCCACCCAGCCGCCGACGAGCTGGACGAACGACTGCTGAGCCGCGTCGGCGTGCCAGACCAGCGCCACGGCGACGAGCAGCGCCCCACCGCCCAGCAGCGTCATCACGCCCGCCGCGGCGGACCGCCACACCGTCGCGGCGCGTTCCCGGACCCGGGAGCGCGCCAGCGTCGCACGGATACGCATCGGCACCCGGGGCGGGAGCGGACCGACCGGGTGCCCGTGCGCCGTCCACACACCGGCCGCCGCGGCAGCAGCCACCACCACGGCCGCAGGAAAGAGCAGCGACACCATGCCCACGGACGGCGAACCGCCTCGCACATAGAACGCGACCGCCGCCATGACCACCGCGTACCCGCCCGTGACCAGGCCGAACGCGGCCGACGCCGAAGGCGCCGCGCGCCCCTCCCGGGCCTCCAGGACGTCCCGGGCCGCACGGTGCACCAGCCACAGCGGCAGTACGGCCGGCAGCAGGGGGACGAGACCGACCGGGGCCGGGATCCCGTCGAGCGTGTCGGTCCTGATCAGCTCCGCGCCATGGGCGAGCAGCCAGAGCCCGGCCGCCGTGTGAAGGGCTCCGGAGGGCCCGTCGTCGGGGCTCGGGGAACTGATCCACAGCACCATGACGAGCACGGTGAGCGCGCCGAGGCCCAGCCCGGCCGCGAGCCCTCCGCGCAGGAAGGTGAAGACCAGTACGGCGGAGCGGCTGCGTCGTACGGATCGTTCCGCCGCCCGCACGCCGACCGGCCCCTCGGTCTTTCTCCCGGTCTGTTCCGCGGTCCGCCTCACGGCCTGTTCCGCGGTTTGTTCCGCCGACAACGGCGGGCTGCCTCCGGTCACTTGGGTCACGTCATCATGCTGCCAACGACACGCGCCTATTTCGTGTAACGGGAGAACGGCCGCTGTGTCGCTCAATATACGTTTATGTACTCAATGACTCGGCGCAGGCCCACGAGGGCCCGTTCATGACGCCGGCCGGGCGCCCCCGCGACACCCCTGAACCACCCTTCCTGCCCACCGTGCCCGCGCCTGCCGGATCCGTGCCCGCGCCTGCCAAATCCCTGCCCCTGCCTGCCGGATCCGTGCCCGCGCCCAGCGGGCCAAGGCCCACCGGCGGGTCCGGGCCTGCCGGGGTCGGGCCCGCCGGATCCGGAGCTGCCGGATCCGAGGAAGGGGATCGTGGTTCCGTCGAGCTGTGCGATGTGTCCGAGGCGGCGGTCGAGGCGTTCGACGCCCTGTACGCGCACTGCTCGACCGCCCTCTTCCACCAGACGTTCCTGCTGACCGGGCGCCGAGGACGCTCCCGCGAGTCCGTCGCGCGGGCCTTCGCACTGGCCTGGGAGCGTTGGCCCGAGGTCGCGGTGGACCGCGACCCGGTCGGCTGGGTGCGGGCGGCGGCGTACGAGTACGCGCTGTCGCCGTGGCACCGGCTGCGCCTCGCGCACCGCGCCGTCGACCCGCCGCCCGAGGAGCCCGGTGAACGGGCGCTGCTCGACGCGCTGCTCGCGCTGCCCCCGTCCTACCGGCGCACGCTCGTGCTTCACGACGCCGTCGGCCTGGCCCTGCCGGAGACCGCGGCGGAGACGGAGGCCAGTACCCCGGCGACGGCGAGCAGGCTGATGAACGCGCGTGCCGCGGTCGTCGAGCGGCTGCCCGAACTGGCGGAACCCTCGTCCACCGCCGAACGGTCGGCCCTCCTGCGTGAACGGATCGGCGTGCTCGCCCGGGGGCACCCCGAGGCGTCCGCCGCGCTCCCCACGCCCGACGCGGTCCGTACCGGCAGCGAGCGCCGGGCGCGGTGGTGGACCGGGGTGGTCTTCTCCTTCGCGGCGCTGCTGATCGGTCTGGCGCTGTTCGCCCTGGTCACGTTGCCGGACCGGTACGAGCCCGCGGAGTCCCCGGCCCACCGGGTGGAGGAGGCGCCGCCGCGATTCGGTCCGCAACCGCCGCCCCCGCAGGATCTGAAGCTGCGCACACGGCTGTACGGCGAACTCGTCCAGGGGCCCGCCCGACCGACCCCCCGGGCCGACTGACCGCCTTCCCGCCCGTCACGGGGCCTTCCCCGACCGCCACGGAGGCCGGGCATACGAGCTGTCACGGAGCCGCGTGCACGGGCGGTCCTGCGGCGGAACGAAAACGGCGCGGGCCCGCACCCCTGGTCAGGGGTGCGGGCCCGCGCCGTCTGTGCGGTGCCGCGCCGGGGCGTGCCGCCCCGGTCGGAACGACGGTCAGGCGCCGAGGATCCCGCGCGCGAGCTTGGCGGTCTCGGTCGGCGTCTTGCCGACCTTGACGCCGGCGGCCTCCAAGGCCTCCTTCTTCGCCTGCGCGGTGCCGGAGGAGCCGGAGACGATGGCGCCGGCGTGGCCCATGGTCTTGCCCTCGGGGGCGGTGAAGCCCGCGACGTAACCGACGACCGGCTTGGTGACGTTGGCCTTGATGAAGTCGGCAGCGCGCTCCTCGGCGTCGCCGCCGATCTCGCCGATCATCACGATCAGGTCGGTGTCGGGGTCGGCCTCGAACGCGGCGAGGGCGTCGATGTGCGTCGTACCGATGACCGGGTCGCCACCGATGCCGACGGCGGACGAGAAGCCGATGTCACGGAGCTCGTACATCATCTGGTAGGTCAGCGTGCCGGACTTGGACACGAGACCGATGCGGCCGGGCTTGGTGATGTCGCCCGGGATGATGCCGGCGTTGGACTGGCCGGGGGTGATCAGGCCGGGGCAGTTCGGGCCGATGATCCGGGTCTTGTTGCCCTTCGAGCTCGCGTACGCCCAGAAGGCGGCGGAGTCGTGGACGGCGATGCCCTCGGTGATCACGACGGCGAGCGGGATCTCGGCGTCGATCGCCTCGACCACGGCGGCCTTGGCGAAGGCCGGCGGCACGAAGAGCACCGACACGTTCGCGCCGGTCTTCTCCATCGCCTCGGCGACCGTGCCGAACACGGGTACCTCGGTGCCGTCGAAGTCGACCGACGTGCCCGCCTTGCGCGGGTTCACGCCACCGACGATGTTCGTGCCGTCGCCGAGCATGAGCTTGGTGTGCTTCATACCGGTGGCACCGGTCATCCCCTGGACGATGACCTTGCTGTCCTTGGTGAGGAAGATTGCCATGGTGTTGGAGTCCCTCGTCCCTTACTTCGCAGCAGCCGCGGCGAGCTCGGCGGCCTTGTCGGCCGCGCCGTCCATGGTGTCCACGCGCTGCACGAGCGGGTGGTTGGCGTCGGAGAGGATCCTGCGACCCAGCTCCGCGTTGTTGCCGTCGAGGCGCACGACCAGCGGCTTGGTGACGTCCTCGCCCTTGGACTTGAGCAGTTCGAGCGCCTGGACGATGCCGTTGGCGACCTCGTCGCACGCGGTGATGCCACCGAAGACGTTGACGAAGACGGACTTGACGTCCGGGTCGCCGAGGATGATCTCCAGGCCGTTCGCCATGACCTCGGCGGAGGCGCCGCCACCGATGTCGAGGAAGTTGGCGGGCTTCACGTCGCCGTGCTTCTCACCGGCGTAAGCGACGACGTCCAGGGTCGACATGACCAGACCGGCGCCGTTGCCGATGATGCCGACCTCGCCGTCGAGCTTGACGTAGTTGAGGTTCTTGGCCTTGGCGGCGGCCTCCAGCGGGTTGGCCGCGGCCTTGTCCTCCAGCGCCTCGTGCTCGGGCTGACGGAAGTCGGCGTTGTCGTCGAGCGAGACCTTGCCGTCCAGCGCCAGGATGTCGCCGGAGGCGACCTTGGCGAGCGGGTTGACCTCGACGAGGAGCGCGTCCTCGGCGACGAAGGTCTTCCACAGGGTCACCATGACCTCGGCGACCTGCTCGGCGACCTCGGCGGGGAACTTCGCCTGGGCGACGATCTCGCGGGCCTTCTCGATGGTGACGCCGGTGTTGGAGTCGACCGGGACCTTCGCGAGGGCCTCGGGGGTCTTCTCCGCGACCTCCTCGATGTCCATGCCGCCCTGCACCGAGGCCATGGCCAGGAAGGTGCGGTTGGTGCGGTCGAGGAGGTACGAGACGTAGTACTCCTCGACGATCTCGGGCGCGGTCTCGGCGATCATCACCTTGTGGACCGTGTGGCCCTTGATGTCCATGCCGAGAATGTCGGTCGCGCGGGCGACCGCCTCGTCGGGGGTGGAGGCCAGCTTGACGCCGCCGGCCTTGCCGCGGCCTCCGACCTTCACCTGCGCCTTGACGACCGACTTGCCGCCCAGCCGCTCGGTCGCCTCGCGGGCTGCCTCAGGCGTGTCGATGACTTCACCGGCCAGCACCGGTACACCGTGCTTGGCGAAGAGGTCCCTCGCCTGGTACTCGAACAGGTCCACGCGCGTCCGTCCCTTAATCAGTGGTCTCGCGGTTCGTTTTCTGCGTGGGCGTGCCGCGAGGGGCAAATGCGACTGCTCTGTCACGAGGAAGGCGCACAGGGTGACCCGGTGTACGCGGCATGTCCATCTCGCAGGTTATCCCCGCGCTCCGCGTGACCCTAAATCGCAGATCACACCTGCGCGGTGATTACGGTCACAGATCCGGCGGGTGGCCGGGGCGCGGTGGACGGAGTGGTGGCCGATGTGGCAGGGCTCCCGGGACGGGCTCAGGGTGCCGTCCGGAGGTCGCGGGCACGGGGGGCCTCCCTGTCCGGTACGGGTATCGGTCTCTTCTCGATCGCCGCGGCCATCACCTCGGGGAAGAGGTCCGGCGTGCAGGCGAACGCCGGTGCGCCCAGGGCCGCGAGGGCCGCCGCGTGGTCGTGGTCGTAGGCGGGCGCGCCCTCGTCCGACAGCGCCAGCAGGGCCACGAACTGCACCCCGGACGCCTTCATCGCGGCGACCCGCTTCAGCATCTCGTCGCGTATGCCGCCCTCGTAGAGATCGCTGATGAGCACGACGACGGTGTCGGCGGGGCGGGTGATCCTGGACTGGCAGTACGCGAGCGCGCGGTTGATGTCGGTACCGCCGCCGAGCCGCGTCCCGAACAGCACGTCGACGGGGTCGTCCAACTGGTCGGTGAGGTCGACGACGGCCGTGTCGAAGACGACGAGCCTGGTGCGCAGCGTGCGCATGGAGGCGAGGACCGCGCCGAAGACGGCGGCGTGGACGACGGAGGCCGCCATCGACCCCGACTGGTCGACGCAGAGGACGACGTCCTTCCTCACGGACCGTGCGGCCCGCCCGTACCCGATGAGCCGTTCGGGGACGACGGTGCCGTACTCGGGAAGATAGTTCTTGAGGTTGGCCCGGATCGTGCGGTCCCAGTCGATGTCTTGGTGCCGGGGGCGTTCGTTCCTCGTCGAGCGGTCCAGCGCGCCGGCGAGGGTGGCACGGGTGCGGGTCGCGAGCCGTTTCTCCAGGTCGTCGACGACCTTGCGCACGACGGCCCGCGCGGTCTCCTTCGTCGTCTCGGGCATGGCCCTGCCGAGCGAGAGGAGCGTTCCGACGAGGTGGACGTCGGCCTCGACGGCCTCCAGCATCTCCGGTTCGAGGAGCAGCGCGGAGAGGCCGAGCCGTTCGATGGCGTCCCGCTGCATGATCTGGACGACGGAGCTGGGGAAGTATGTGCGGATGTCACCGAGCCAGCGGGCCACGGACGGGGCGGAGTCCCCGAGCCCGGCCGAGCGGCTGTTCCCGTCCCGGCCTCCCGCCCCGGCACCGCCGCCGTACAACGCGGTCAGCGCCCCGTCCATCGCGGCGTCGCGGCCGGTGAGGCCGCGCCCGGTGCCCTCCTCGCCGTCCCCGCCCAGCACCAGCCGCCAGCGGCGCAGTCGCTCGTCGGCCGTCGACGTGTCGGACCGGATGTCGTGGGGCGGGTGGGTCGTGGTGCCTGCCGTGTTCGTGGTCATCCCGTCGCCCCCAGGGGTTGTTCGGCCAGTGATTCCTCGACGGTTCGGCTCCTGTCGTCCGGGCCGCCTCCGCCCGGCCGCGCAGCGGGGACCGCAGCCGGGCCGGTGCGGGTACCGGTGCCGGCGCCCGGACCCGTGTCGGCGGTCGTGCCGGTGCCGGTCGGGGTAGCGGTGTCGGCGGTCGTGCCGGTGCCCGTATCGGCTTCGGCTCGGGCTTCGGGCTCGGCTTCGGCGGTCGCGCCGGTGGTGGTGCCGAGCAGGAGACGCAGAACCGGCTCCACGGCCTCGGCCCGCGCCGCGTCGAGCCCGGGCCCGAAGCCGGGGGTCACCACCCCGGCGCCCGTACCGGCACCGGTGGCATCGGCAGCCGCCCCACCCGCGGCCGGACCACGCCTCACGAGTTCGCCCAGCGTGCGCAGCACCCCGGCCTCGTAGGCCGAGAAGGTACGACGCAGCAGGGGCAGTACGTCGGCGAAGGAGTCGGCCGGGACGCCGGTGATCCAGGCGTCGACCAGCCCGAGCAGCCGTGCGTCGTGGACGAGGAGCATTCCGCCGCCCGCCCCGCCGACGAACCCCTCGATCCAGGCCGCCGCCTCGGCGGACGGCGTGCCGGGAGAGAGCGCCAGACCCATCAGCCGCGCCGCGTCGTCCTCCGCGATCCGCCCCTCGTCGAGCAGCAGGCGGGCCGCGCGTCCCCTGATGATGCCCGCGACGGTGTCCCGGGCGGCGAGCCGGTGCAGTACGGCGGTCCAGCGCCCGCGCAGCCCGTCCGCTTCGGAACGCGCGGCAACGGCCCCGCCGAGCAGTCCGATCGCGGTGTGCACGCCGTCCATCCGGCGGCGCATCTCGGCGGCGCCGTCGGCGTCGAGTCCGGTGCACGCCGCCGGCAGGCCGACGCAGACGCGCTCCGCCAGCCCGGCGGCGACCTCGCCGAGCGCCCCGGTGTCCGTGGACCGCACGTCGCCGTAGCGCAGGGTGCGGGCCAGTGCGGGCAGGGCGTCGGCGAGCCGGCCGACGTCGGCGTCGAGCGCGGCGCGGTCGGCGAGGGCCCGCATCACCACGGGCAGGGCGTCCGGCAGTTCCGCGAGCAGGCAGTGCTCGGCGAGGGCGGTGATGTCGGCGAGGGAGGCGGCGGAAGCGGCCCGGGAGCCTGCCTTGGCCGTCGCGGCGGAGAGCACGGTGGTGCCCCACGTCCCGGCCTCGGCCACCCGCACGTACAGCTCGGGTTCCCAGCGCAGCCGCCAGCTCTCGCGGAACGTGCCGGTGCTCGCGCGGCCGGTCGTGAGCTCGCCCCAGTCGACGGCGAGGATCCGCAGCCGGTGCAGCAGTCGACTCCGTGCCGCGTCGGTGTTCCTGCGCAGGTCGAGCTCCAACTCCCGTTCCTGCGCCTCCGGTTTGAGCCGGAGGGAACGCTGCTGACGGGTGAGGTTGCGTTGCAGCGGTACGGCGGGGGCGGTGTCGGGCACCTCGCCGAGGGATTCACCGACGACCAGCCGGTCCCGTACGAGTGCCAGCGGGACGTCGGAGCCGTCGCACATCACGGCTCTGACCGCGTCCGTCGTCTCGCTCAGCCCGGCGAGCGGGCGGCCACGCACGGCGGCGAGCGACTCGGCGAGCCGGACGGCCTCGATGACATGGGCGGACGACACGAACCGGCCCTCGTCGCGCAGGAGTCCGGCGACCTTGGTCATCCACCGCTCGATCGGGCGGTCGGCCGCGTCGAAGAGGTGTCCGTACCAGCCGGGCGAGTCGATGCCCGCCCCGTATCCGCTGTTCCGGGCCAGCCTGCGATGCGACCAGGGCACCCAGGTCAGCTCGGTCCTGACCTTGGGCAGCCCCTTGAGCACGGCCCTGTCGGCGGCGAGCGTGGTCCTCGTGGCGAGCGCGGGGACGTGCCAGGCACCGCAGACGACCGCGATGTCGTCTCCGAACTCCTTTCGCGCCTTGCGCAGTTGAATGCGCATGTGTGCCTCGCGAACCGTGTCGCGGGGGTGGTCACCGTCCCCGTACACCTCGCGCAGAGCCGTCATCGCCTCGGCGAGCGCGGCGAAGGGGGCCATCGGGTCGGGGTCGCCGTCCTGGATGCGGTGCTCGACGACGTCCTCCCACCAGCGCTCCGGGTCGTCGTGGCCGGCGGTCCGCGCGAGCACGCGGACGGGGTCGACGGGGGCACGCCCGGACGAACCGGCGGCACTCGGCCCTTCCTCCCCACCGCGGTCGGTGTCTCCTCCCCCGGCCGTCTCCTCCTCCCCGGCCGCCCGCTGCTCGGCCGCCCTCGCGAGGGCCAGGGAGTTCGCGGCGGGAAGGTCGATGAAGCGGACCGGCACGTCGTGCGCCAGGGCCCAACGGATCGCGACCCATTCGGGGGAGAACGCGGCCAGCGGCCAGAACGTCGCCTGCCCCGGGTCGTCGACGGCGTGGGCCAGCAACGCGACCGGCGGACGCATCCGTTCGTCGGCGGCCAGCGGAAGCAGCGGGTCCCCTTCCGGCGGACCCTCGACCAGGACGGCCCGCGGACGTGCTGCCTCCAGGGCCGCGCGGACGGCGCGGGCCGAGCCCGGCCCGTGATGGCGCACCCCCAGCAGAAGGGGGCCGCCCGGTCCTGCGGTCCGGGTCATGCGGACACCTCGCGGCAGGCGCGGTAGAAGTCCTTCCACCCGTCCCGTTCCCGTACCACCGTCTCCAGATACTCCTGCCAGACCACGCGGTCGGCCGCCGGGTCCCGGACGACCGCGCCGAGGATGCCCGCCGCCACGTCGCCGGGGCGCAGCACCCCGTCGCCGAAGTGGGTGGCCAGCGCCAGTCCGTTGGTGACGACGGAGATCGCCTCGGCCGTCGACAGCGTCCCGGTCGGGGACTTGAGCTTGGTGCGTCCGTCCGTGGTGACTCCGTCGCGCAGCTCGCGGAAGACGGTGACGACGCGTCGGATCTCGGCCAGTCCGTCGGTCCCGGACGGCAGGTCGAGCGAGCGCCCGATCTGGTCGACCCGCCGGGACACGATGTCGACCTCCTCGTCCGGTGTGGCGGGCAGCGGCAGGACGACCGTGTTGAACCGGCGGCGCAGGGCGCTGGACAGTTCGTTGACCCCTCGGTCGCGGTCGTTGGCCGTGGCGATGACGTTGAAGCCGCGGACCGCCTGGACCTCCTGTCCCAGTTCGGGGATGGGGAGGGTCTTCTCCGACAGGATCGTGATCAGCGAGTCCTGCACGTCGGCGGGGATGCGGGTGAGTTCCTCGACGCGCGCGGTCATGCCCTCGGCCATGGCGCGCATCAGCGGACTCGGCACCAGCGCTTCCCTGCTGGGGCCGTGCGCGAGCAGTCGCGCGTAGTTCCAGCCGTAGCGGACGGCTTCCTCGGGGGTGCCCGCCGTGCCCTGGACGAGCAGTGTCGAGTCGCCGCTGACGGCGGCCGCGAGATGCTCGGAGACCCACGTCTTGGCGGTGCCGGGGACGCCGAGGAGCAGCAGGGCCCGGTCGGTGGCGAGTGTGGTCACGGCGACCTCGACCAGGCGACGCGGACCGACGTACTTGGGGGTGATCACCGTGCCGTCGGGCAGGGTGCCGCCGAGGAGATAGGTGGAGACGGCCCAGGGGGACAACTGCCAACGGGCGGGCCTGGGACGGTCGTCGGCCGCGACGAGGGCCTTCAGCTCATGGGCGAAGGCGTCCTCGGCGTGCGGGCGCAGGGCCTGTGTCGCAACGTCGGCGGTGGCAGCAGCGGAGGCAGCGGCGGTTTCGGACACGGTCATGGGTCCCCCTCCAGATCGGTCGACCTGTTGCGGTTCCCACCGTGCACCATGGCACTGACAATCGGCCCCCGTCGCAGGTCGGAGGCCGATTCGCGCATCCCGGCCGGTACGTCTGCGGCCGCTCGCCCGTCGGCGGCCTGTGCGTCGGCGGCCGCGGGTCCATTTCTCTGTTCATGCATTCACCCACGCCCAATTTGTCCGGGCATCCGTCCATGCGCCCGGAGCCCGCGGCCAATCGCGGAGAACGGTTCGGGTCACGTGGTGTGCGCACTACCGAATCAGCAGGTCGGACCGATTGTCAGTGGGGCGCTCTACCGTCGTTCCCATGCTGCTATCTCACGGGGGTGAACCTTCGCGCACGGCTGCCCCGGCCGTGCGGTGGACGGTGGAGCAGGTCCTGGCGCTGGCTCCTGACGCGTCGTCGCGCACGGCGGGGAGCGGACTCGGTTCGTCCGGGTCGTGGTCGGGGAGCGGACGCGACGATTCGGGTGCGGTGTGGGGGCTGTGCGCGGGCAGCGGGAGCGAGCCGTATCGAACGGTCGTCGACACCACCGGCCCGGCGTACGGATGCAGTTGCCCCAGTCGGAAGTTCCCGTGCAAGCACGCGCTGGGTCTGCTGCTGGTCCGGGCGGCCGGCGAGTCGGCCCTGCCCCTGGGCGAGGCGCCCGGCTGGGCCGGTGAGTGGCTGACGGCCCGCCGTGGGCGGGCGGCGGAGAAGGAGGGGGAGGCGAACGGGGCCGCGGCGGGTCCGGCCGATCCGGAGTCCGCTCGGCGGCGGGCCGAGCGCCGGGCGGAGCGGATCACCGGCGGCGCCCAGGAGTTGGAACAGCGGTTGGCCGACCTGCTGCGGGGCGGCCTGGCCGCGGCCGACCAGTCGGGGTACGGGCTGTGGGAGGAGACGGCGGCGCGCATGGTCGATGCCCAGGCGCCCGGACTGGCCGCGCGGGCCCGGGAGTTGGGTGCCGTACCGGCGTCGGGGCCGGGCTGGCCGGGGCGGCTGCTGGAGGAGTGCGCGCTGCTGCATCTGCTGGACCGGGCCTGGCTGGGGATCGACCGGCTGCCGGAACCGCTGGCGGCCACGGTCCGTACGCGCGTGGGGCTGAACGTCCCCGCCTCGGGCCCACCGGTCCGGGACCGCTGGCTGGTCCTCGCCCAGTACGACACCCCGGACGGCAGACTCGTCACGCGCCGCGTCTGGCTGTACGGAAGGGAGTCGGGACGTACCGCACTGCTGCTCTCCTTCGGGGCGGCCGGGCGTTCGCCCGAGCTCTCGCTGCCGGTGGGCACCACGGTCGACGCCGAGATCACGCCGTATCCCGGCGCCGGTCGGCTGCGGGCCGAGCCGGGGCAGCGGTTCGGCCTCCCGTCACCGGCCGGTACGCCGCCCGTGGGCGGTACGACCGGGGACGCGATCGCCGCCTACGGAGGCGCCCTGCGGCACGATCCGTGGCTGGACTCCTGGCCGACGACCCTGCGCGAGGTGATACCGGTGCCGTCCGGTCCGGAGGGCTGGCAGCTGGTCGACGCGGCGGGCGACGGCGCCCTGCCCGTCGCTCCGTCGGCGCGGGCCCGGCCCGGGCTGTGGAAACTGGTCGCGCTCTCCGGCGGCGCGCCGGTCACCGTCTTCGGCGAGTGCGGCCACCGCGGCTTCGACCCGCTGGCGGCCTGGGCCACGGCCGGGGACGGGGCCGGGGCGGCGGACCCGGACGGAACGGCGTGTACGGAGGGATCGGCGGGTACGCGTACGGGAGCGGCCCCGGGCGTGCCCCGGTCCGTCGGAGCCGACACCGGCGGCACGGAACACCACGGTGCCGGAAGCGTCGGAAGTGGGGGTGTCGAGATCGTTCCGCTCATCTGACATCCAATGGCTTCCCACAGCTTCCGACGACTTCCGATGGCATCCGATTCGACGTCCGAGGAGGACCAATGCCTCGTACCACCAGGCCCGAGCCGTGGGATGAGCTCGTCACGTCGGCGTTGCTCGGCACCGACCGACGGCCCGCACGGCAGGGTGGCGGACCGGCCGAGTTGCTGGACGCCGCGGCGATCCTGACCGTACGGCGCCGGGCGGGACTGCTGCCCGCCCCTGCGGCTGCCCGACCCGTCCCGTCCCCGGTCGACCCCCGGCCGCCGCTGCCCCCGGCCGCGCGGCGCAGACTGGCCCAGTTGCTCGCGGACCGGTCGGCGCCGGGCGCTTCGGGCGGCCGACGCGGCACGGCGCCCGATCTCACCGAACTGATCCCCCAGTGGCTGGCCATCGCCAACCGGCGCGGCTTCCGCGCCCCTGCCGTGCTGCTCCCTCAACTGCTGGACGCGGCCAGGTCCCGTACCGATCTGCGGCCGCAGGCGCTCGCCTTCGCCGGGCCGCGCGGGCTGTGGCTGGCCGGGCTGAACCCCGAGTGGAGGTTCGCGCTGCGCGGCTCGTCCGGCGGCTCGGCACTGCCCGACGTCACGGACCGGGACGCGGTCGCCCGGCTGTGGGAGGAAGGGCTGTTCGCCGAACGGGTCGCCCTGCTCGGGGCCGTACGGGCGCATGACCCGGCCGAGGCGCTCGCGCTGCTCTCCGGCACCTGGACCACCGAACGGGCCGAGGACCGGCTGATGTTCCTCGACTCCTTGCGCACCGGGCTGTCCCCGGTGGACGAGCCCTTCCTGGAGCGGGCGCTCTCCGACCGCAGCCGGAACGTCCGCTCCACCGCCGCCGAACTGCTCTCCGCGCTGCCGGAGTCGGCGTTCGCCGGCCGGATGGCGGGCCGTGCGCTGTCGTTCGTGAGCCCGGACGTCACGGGCGACGACGCCCGCGTCGCCGTGGAGGCCCCGCACGAATGCGACGCCGCGATGGAGCGCGACGGCGTGATGGCGGTTCCGCCGGCCGGTCGGGGTGAACGGTCGTGGTGGTTGGGGCAGTTGGTGGAGTCCGCCCCCCTGACCGCCTGGTCGGCCCGGTTCGGCGGGCGCACCGCACGGGAGATCGTCGCCCTGCCGGTGGCCGACGGCTGGGCCGAGGAGCTGCACGCGGCGTGGTGCCGGGCGGCGGTGCGTCAGCGGGATCCGGAGTGGGCCCGCGCACTGCTCGGCGCCCCTTCCGTCCCTCCGTCGAACGGCCCCGGCACGGCGTCGCTCGCCGAGCGGTCGAAGCTCCTCGCCATATTTCCGGCGGCCGAACGCAGCGCGTGGGTCGCCGACTTCATCGCCGCGCACGGGCTGTCGGAGGCGTTCCAGCTGCTCGGGGCCTGCCCCGTACCCTGGGCCGAACCGCTCGGCCGCTCGGTCGTCGATGCCCTGGACATCGCGCGGGACGCGGGCAGCTATCCGTGGAGTTTCAGCGGCGTGATGGGACTCGCCGAACGCTGTCTGAACCCGGCCGAGGCGGACCGCCTGGAAGTCCTCACCACGCCCCAGGACGAACCGGAGGACGCGTCTCCGGGCGCCAACGGCTACTGGTCGGAGGCGTTCCAGCGCCTGGTCTCCACGCTTCGACTGCGCGCGGCGATGGAGTCGGAGCTGCTGTCGGGCTCAACGGCGGCACGGGACTCCTGACCGGCGGTACGGCCACGACGTGTCCGGTCGCCCGGCCGGCCGGGCGACCGACCGGATGACCGACCGGTTCCGCCTGCCCGGTCGGCAGGTGGGCGACCTGATGCCAACTGGTTCCCCTCGCCCCGACCGGGCCCGACCTCTCAGACTGCCGGGCCCGGGCGGGCCCGAAGCCGCACGACCGCATGCCCATACCGGCCGTCGCCGAACCGGGTGTGCGGCCACACCGCCGTACCCGCCCGACCGTGCGGAGCCATCGCCGCAGGCCCGTACCGCGCCTCCACGGGCGCACGTCGCGATGCCGTGCGGAGCAGGCGATCCGTTCCGGGCGGGCCGGGCGGCCCGCTGCCTCGCAGCGTGCTCAGGCGTCCGCGGGGTGCCTGACGTTGGCGTTGACCCAGTCGACGATCGAGGCCGTCGTGGCGCCCGGGGTGAAGATCTCCGCGACGCCCTGTTCCTTCAGCGGCGCGATGTCCGCCTCCGGGATGATGCCGCCGCCGAAGACCTTGATGTCCTCCGCCTCGCGTTCCTTCAACAGCTCGATCACCTTGGCGAAGAGCGTGTTGTGGGCGCCGGAGAGGATCGAGAGGCCGATCGCGTCGGCGTCCTCCTGGATCGCGGTGTCCACGATCTGTTCGGGCGTCTGGTGGAGCCCGGTGTAGATGACCTCCATACCGGCGTCGCGCAGCGCCCTCGCGATCACCTTGGCTCCACGGTCATGGCCGTCCAGGCCCGGCTTGGCCACCACCACACGGATCGGACCTGTCACACCCATCACTGCCTCCACATGCGTCTCCCGTGCCTGAAGGGCCGGGGATGTGAACGAACGTTATCGACAGCATCCCGCAACCCGTCGTTTCGCGGTGTGCGGGGAGGGGGAAATCACACGTGGGACATGTTCGCCTGGCGCCGTTCCCACGTGATGCGGCAGGCCTGCCGTCGCGGAAACGTCCGCCGGGGGAGCCGCTACGAGGTCGCCGTACCACCGCGCCCCCAGCCGCGCGGCACGGTGGTACGGCCCTCATCGGGTCCGGACCCGGGCACCGCTCCCCCACGGCTTCCCATGAGGGCCCGCGGGGCCGCAGCCGCTTCCCCCCGCTCGCCGCAGCAGGAGGAGGTCGGCCATGAAAGTCCTGCCCTTCCTCGCCGAAGGCGGAGGCAGAGGCGAAGGCGGAGGCCGGGGCAGAAGCAGAAGCCGTGGCAGAAGCCGGAACGGAAACAGTGACGGTGCCGGGAGTGATGACCGGACTCCCGTCGTCCTCCTGCACGGCTTCATCGGCCACCGTTCGGTCTTCGTCCTCCTGCGCCGCACCCTCGCCCGGCACGGCCGGCGCCATCTGGAGTCGCTCAACTACTCGCTGCTGACCTGCGACCTCCGTACCGCCGCCGAACTGCTCGGCCGGCACGTCGAGGAGATCTGCACCCGCACCGGACACCGCGAGGTCGACATAGTCGGGCATGGCCTCGGCGGTCTGATCGCCCGCTACTACGTGCAATGTCTGGGCGGTGACCAGCGGGTCCGCACCCTGGTCACGCTCGGCACCCCGCACGGCGGGACCACCGTCGCCCCGCCGGCCAGCGCCCATCCCCTCGTGCGCCAGATGCGTACGGGCTCCGCGCCGATCGAGGAACTGCGCGGACCGGCACCGGGCTGCCGCACCCGGTTCGTGAGCTTCTGGAGCGACATCGACCGGGTGATCGTTCCGGCGGAGGCGGCCCGTATCGATCACCCCGACCTCGACGCGCTGAACGTACGGGTCACCGGGGTCGGCCACCTCGCCCTCCCGGCGCACCCCACCGTCGCCACGGCGGTCCGGCAAGCGCTGGAGTCCGGCGGCCCGGCGGACGGAACGACCGACAAAACGGCCGGGGAAACGACGGAGGAGTCCGCAAAGGGGCCTGCGGAGAGGGCTGAGGCGGAGGGGACCGCGGGGGCATCGGGCATCTCCGAAGCCACCGGGTCCGACGGGGCAGCTCCATCCGACGGAACGGCTCCGGTGGCCTGACCCGGACCGGCTCCGTCACACCGGCGCCCGCCCTCACGCCCGCCCCGTCCCTGCCCCCGCCCCAACGCCACGTCCCATCCAGCCCCGGGCGGCATAAATAGAACGATCTTCGAACATAGAGCCAAGGCTCTGTGGACGGCCCGTCGAAAGACGGCCGATTGCCCCTTTCCCGAGTCGTCCACACCCGACGAAGATTGTCCGCGCCGCATACCGCCGGGTACAGTCGCGGCCACTGCTTCCCCCGGGATCCGCCCGCCGGACCCCGGAACACAGGTCCTGCTGCCGAGGCGAGAGAGAAGTTGGTGAACGACCAGCACCCCCACGCCGGGTATGCCGGATACGACAACCAAGCCACCGGCAGCTTCGCCATCGATCCGCTCTTCGGCCCCATGTCCGGCGGCCACGACGGCACGCACGCCGACGGCGGCTACGGCACCGGACAGGCCGGGCAGACCGAGCAGGCCGGATACAGCGGCCACTACGACTCCACGCAGTGGGACACGGGCGCGCACCCGACCGCCGCGTACGACGCCTACACCGCGTACGACACGCAGGCGCAGCAGATCTACGCCCCGGGCCAGACGTACGACACGACAGCCACATGGACGTCCGCCGCCGCACACGACACGGCTGCGACCACGACCATGACCACCACCGCCTTCGCCGACGTCCCGTCGCAGGCCGACGCCCCGGACGTCACCGGCCAGTGGGACACCGGCGGCTGGTACGAGACCGGCCAGTGGGCGACGACCGGCACCGCCGCGTACAGCACGGGCGCCTACGACACCGGCGCGTACGACGCCACCGCCTGGAACACCGGCGCCGCGCCCGACCCGGAGTACGAAGGTCTCGCCGCGCGCACCACGCAGGCGCCGCACGAGGTGCCGGCGGCAGCGGAACACGAACGGGCCGACGAGTCCGCCACGGCCCACCGGGACCCGGTCCACGACGCCACCACCGCCATGATGGCCGCGGTCACCGCGTTCGAGGACCCGACCGGTGCAGCCGATGCGCCGGCCGGGGCGACCGCCGACCCGGAGAGCGAGGCCGGGGGCGACGCCGCCGACATGGCCGACATCGTGCTCGACCCCCACCGCTCCCCCGGCCGCGCCGACGCGCGCGGTGGCCGGAGCCGACGGCGTTCCCCCGCGAAGCGCTCCGCGCTCCTCACCGTCGCCGTGCCTTCCGCCTGTGTGATGAGTGTGGCCGGTATCGCCGCGGCCTCGGTCGGCGGCCTGGGCGGCGAGGACAAGAAGGACGACACGACGACGCTGGCGGCCGCGGCCCCTGGCTCCGTGAAGCCGGCCGTAGCCAACAGCAAGCTGGACACCCAGCTCGCCAACCTCAGCGCCGACGCCGAGAACTTCGCCGACCGCGCCAGCCGCACCCAGGAGCGCATCGACCTGCGGGAACGCCAGGCCGCCGAGAAGAAGAAGCGCCTGGAGGAAGCCGCCCGCAAGGAGGCGCTGCGCCCCAAGTTCGTCATGCCGGTCGCTCAGCACGGCCTCAGCGCGTACTTCGGCCAGGGGGGCGTCAACTGGATGTCCGTGCACACGGGCATCGACTTCCCCGTCTTCACCGGCACGCCGGTGATGGCCGCGACCGACGGCACCGTGCGCACGCAGTGGAACAGCGCCTACGGGAACATGGCCATCGTCACCATGGCCGACGGCACCGAGACCTGGTACTGCCACCTCAGCGCCACGAAGATCCGCTCGGGCCCGGTCAAGGCCGGTGACGTCATCGCGTACTCCGGGGACTCCGGCAACTCGACCGGCCCGCACCTGCACTTCGAGGTACGGCCCGGTGGCGGCACGCCGACGGATCCGCTCCCCTGGTTCCGCAGTCACGGCGTCGACCCCACCTGAGCCACCCGTCCCGCCAGGCCCCCGGAGGGCCGCGGCCCCGGGGCGTCCTGACGGTCGGCCGCCCGGTTCCTCCGGGCGGCCGACCGGCTACAGCTTCTCGACCGGGGCGTACCGAAGCAGCAGCTTCTTCGGGCGGTCGTCGCCGAAGTCGACCGTGGCCTTCGCCTGGTCGCCGACGCCCTCGACCGCCGTCACCGTGCCGAGCCCGAACTGGTCGTGCGTGACCCGGTCCCCGACGGCCAGCGAGATCGTCGGCTTGTCCGAGGTCCGCCGGGTCGCGAAGCCCGAAGGGCCGGAGCGCGAACGCGACGAGGACAGCGAGGAGGAGAGCGACGAGCCGATGCCGGACGTCGGCCCGGCCGGGGCGGCCATCGGCCCGGTCCGCTTCCACTCCAGGTGCTGGTCCGGGATCTCCTCCAGGAACCGCGACGGCGGGTTGTACGAGGGCTGCCCCCACGCGCTGCGCATCGCCGCCCGGGTCAGGTAGAGCCGCTCACGGGCCCGGGTGATGCCGACGTACGCGAGGCGCCGCTCCTCCTCCAGCTCCTTGGTCTGGCCCAGCGCCCGCATGTGCGGGAAGACGCCGTCCTCCATGCCGGTGAGGAAGACCACCGGGAATTCGAGGCCCTTCGCGGTGTGCAGCGTCATCAGCGTGATGACGCCGGAGCCCTCCTCGTCCTCGTCGGGGATCTGGTCGGAGTCGGCGACGAGCGCGACCCGTTCCAGGAACTCGGCGAGCGTGCCCGCGCCCTCCTCGCCCGCCTCGCCCCGCTCCTGCTCGAACTCAAGGGCGACGGCGGCGAGTTCCTGGAGGTTCTCGATGCGGGTCTCGTCCTGCGGGTCGGTGGACGCCTGGAGTTCGGCGAGATAGCCCGTACGCTCCAGAACGGCCTCCAGGACCACCGCCGGGCCCACGCCGGACTCGACGACCGTGCGCAGCTCCTCCATCAGCGTGTTGAACCGCTTGACGGCGTTGGCCGACCGGGCCGCCATGCCGTACGCCTCGTCGACCCGGCGCAGCGCCTGCGGGAACGTGATCTTCTCGCGCAGTGCCAGGGCTTCGATCATCGCCTCGGCACGCTCGCCGATGCCGCGCTTGGGCACGTTGAGGACGCGACGCAGCGGGACGGCGTCCTCGGGGTTGGCGAGGACCCGGAGGTAGGCCAGGACGTCCCGGACCTCCTTGCGCTCGTAGAAGCGCACCCCGCCGACGACCTTGTAGGGCAGGCCGACGCGGATGAAGATCTCCTCGAAGACACGGGACTGCGCGTTGGTGCGGTAGAAGACCGCGACGTCGCCCGCCCTGGCGTCGCCCGCGTCGGTCAGCCGGTCGATCTCCTCGGCGACGAACTGCGCCTCGTCGTGCTCGGTGTCGGCGACATAGCCGGTGATCCCGGCTCCCGTGCCCGCGTTCGTCCAGAGGTTCTTGGGACGGCGGCTCTCGTTGCGCTCGATGACCGCGTTGGCGGCGGACAGGATGGTCTGCGTGGAGCGGTAGTTCTGCTCCAGCAGGATCGTGGTCGCGTCCGGGTAGTCCTCCTCGAACTGGAGGATGTTGCGGATGGTCGCGCCCCGGAAGGCGTAGATCGACTGGTCCGCGTCACCGACGACGCACAGCTCGGCGGGGGCTTCGCCTTCGCCCGCCGGGCCGACCAGTTCGCGTACGAGGGTGTACTGGGCGTGGTTGGTGTCCTGGTACTCGTCGACGAGGACGTACCGGAAGCGGCGGCGGTAGTGCTCGGCGACGTCGGGGAACGCCTGGAGCAGATGGACCGTCGTCATGATGATGTCGTCGAAGTCCAGCGCGTTGGCCTCGCGCAGCCGCGCCTGGTACATCGTGTACGCCTGGGCGAGGGTCCTCTCGAAGCCGTCCGCGGCCTGGCCCGTGAAGGTCTCCTCGTCGATCAGCTCGTTCTTCAGGCTGGAGACCTTGGCCGTGAACGACTTCGGCGGGAAGCGCTTCGGGTCGAGGTCCAGATCGCGGCAGACCAGGGCCATCAGCCGCTTGGAGTCGGCGGCGTCGTAGATCGAGAACGACGAGGTGAAACCGAGCTTCTTCGACTCGCGGCGCAGGATGCGCACGCACGCGCTGTGGAACGTCATGACCCACATGGCGTGGGCGCGCGGGCCGACGAGCTGCTCGACGCGCTCCTTCATCTCGCCCGCGGCCTTGTTGGTGAAGGTGATCGCCAGGATCTGCCCGGGGTGCACCCCGCGCGTGGCCAGCAGGTGGGCGATCCGGTGGGTCAGTACGCGGGTCTTGCCGGAGCCCGCCCCGGCGACGATGAGCAGGGGCGAGCCCGCGTGGACCACGGCGGCGCGCTGCTGCTCGTTCAGCCCGTCGAGGAGCGCCGCGGGATCGACGACGGGGCGGGGCGCGCCGTCGCGGTAGAACGCGTCCCTGGGCGGCGGGGGCCCGTCGAACACGCCCGCGAAGAGGTCCTCCGGCACGTCTTCGGGCGCCGACTCCTCGGGGGGCGGCGGGGGCCCTTCCTCCGCGTGCTGGAGGCCGGCCAGGAAACTGTCGTCAAAGAGGCTGCTCATCGCTGAACGAGTCTAGGCCGTTTCGTCGAAGTGTCGTCGTCCGGCCGAAGAAACGTCCGTGCGGCATCCGGTGCTTCGATCGCAAGGCGGAGGATCGTCCTCGTACCGGACGTACGAGGGCCGCCGCGGGCCGTGCGCCCGGCGCAGACGTACAGCGGCGCAGGCGTACGGCCGGCCCCGCGCGTACGGCCCCGGAACGGCGGCGAGCCCCTGCGGAACGACTCGCAGGGGCTCGCCCGGCAGGACGGTCGGGGGCTCGCGCGACGGAGCGACCAGGGGGCTCGCGCGGCGGGATCGGGGCTCAGACCCAGAGCGTGGCGATGAATATGTTGGCGAGCGTCAGCCCGCCCACCGCCGCGAAGGCGCCCTTGTCGACCTTCTCCTCGTCGCGCTTGATGTAGACGAGCGCGAGGATGACGACCAGGATCAGCAGCTTCACACCGATCTTGATGTTGTTCACCTCGTGCCCCTGGGCCTGGTGGAGGCCGACCAGCGCGACGCCGGTGACCAGCATCGTGAGCGCGCCGTGCAGCATCGCCGGGACGAACCGGGCCGTGCCCGCGCCCATGGCCTTCATCTGGGTCAGGAAACCGCCCAGCAGCGAGGCGATCCCGATGATGTGCAGGGCGACCAAGGCATGAATGAGTACGTCCATGAGGCGCAGCCTAACCCTGCCCATATCACCACTCGACAGGCAGGTGCACGTTCCTGGAGCCACACTCGTGTCTGCACCAATTGTCCGACTCTGATGCGCTTCCCCTGATCGATTGACGACAGCGGCGCGCCAAATTCGGACAATAAGCGTCATTACAACTCTTTCCCGTGCCCTCGGATTAGCGTCCCTGACCAGGTGACCGGCCACACCCCGCTCCGCATCCGGACAAAGCGCCGGTCGCCCCGCCGAGTGCTCCGGCGGCGGACCGCTCCCGTACCGGTGCCCCGCCTCCGGGCCTCGGGCGGACCCGCCGGTAGTCCCCGGCGGGCAGTCGCCAGGAAGGACGCACGCCCCCGTGGCAGCGCATCGGAAACCCAAGCAGCGCCCGTACACCGGCACTGCTGCCCGCACCGCGGCCGCCCTCGCCTTCGCCGGGGCCGCGACCGCTGCCGCTCTGCCGGGCACGGCGCACGCCGACCCCCGGCGGACCCCCGCCCGGGTCGAGGCCGAGGTGGACCGGCTCTACCGCGACGCGGAGGTCGCCACCGAGAAGTACAACGGCGCGAAGGAACGGACGAGGGCCGCCGCCGAGGACGTCGACGCCCTGCGCGACGAGTCCGCCCGCCGCACCGACCGGCTCAACACCGCGCGCAACGCACTGGGCTCGCTCGCCACCGCGCAGTACCGCAGTGGGGTGCTGAACCCGTCCGTGCAGCTGGCCCTCTCGTCCGACCCCGACCAGTACCTGGAACGCGCCTCGTACGTGGACCGGATCGCCGACCGCAGGGCCGTCGAGGTCGACGCGGTGGAGCGGCAGGTCGCCCGGATCGCCCAGCTGCGCTCGGAGGCCGGGAAGAAGCTGGCGGACCTGGAGGCGCGCCGGGCCGAGCTGAGGAAGCACCGGGCGACGATCCGGAGCAAGCTGGCCGAGGCGCGGCGGCTCCTGGCCTCCCTGTCCCCGGCCGACCGCGCCGCGTACGCGGACGGTGCGCGGTCCGGGGCCCGCGCCGGCCGCGACCTGACGCGCGGCCCGGTCCTGGCGCCGAACGCCCGCGCCGCCGAGGCCGTGGCGTTCGCGTACGGGGCTCTCGGCAAGCCGTACGTCTGGGGCGCGACCGGCCCGTCCTCGTTCGACTGCTCCGGGCTCACCCAGGCCGCCTGGCGCGCCGCCGGAGTCTCGCTGCCCCGCACCACGTACACCCAGATCAACGCGGGGCAACGGGTGCCGCGCTCCGAACTGGCCCCGGGCGACCTGGTGTTCTTCTACCCGGGCGTCAGCCACGTCGGGCTGTACATCGGCAACGGCCGCATGATCCACGCCCCGCGCCCGGGAGCCCCGGTCCGGGTCGCCCCGGTCGACCAGATGCCCTTCGCCGGGGCGACCCGGGTGGCGTAGGCTCCCCCATCCGATCACGCTTCCCGGTCGGCCCGCCACCGGGCCGTACGCACCGGGACGTCACCGGATCAACCGGCCGAAGGACACCCGCACATGACCATGGACGTCGACGTCCAGACCCATGCCCGTACGCTCGCGCTGCGCTCCCCCGACCATCTGCGGGTCGGGCCCTTCACCGTGCGGTACAACCCGGACTGGTCGCTCAAGTACGCCAATTACGCGATTCCCGACCGGGACGCCGAGCCGACGGCGGCGGAGGTCGATGCCCTGGTCACGGCGTTCCGCGAGCGCGGGCGGCTGCCCCGGCTGGAGTTCCTGCCCGGCTGGGCTCCGGCAGTCGAACCGGCCCTGCTCGCCGCCGGCTTCACCGTCGAGAACCGCGCCCCGGTCCTGGCCTGTGCCCCGGACGGGCTGCTGCCGCCGAAACCGGTGGACGCCCTCGTGATCGCGGAGCCGGTCACCGACGCGGAGTTCGACGCCGCCGCCCTGGTCCAGCACCACGGCTACGGCGGGACCGGGGAGCCCGAGGGCGGCGAGGCGGCGTGGCTGCGCACGGCGGCCGAGGGCGGCGGGGCCGCCGCGCTCGCCGTGCTCGACGGGGTACCGGTGGGTGCGGGCGGCTGCTCGGCCCCGGTCGACGGTCTCGGCGAACTGGCCGGGGTCGCGGTCGCCGCCCCGTTCCGCCGCCGCGGCATCGGCGCCGCGCTCTGCGCGCACCTGACGGCGACGGCCTTCGAGCGCGGCTGCCGGGTGGTGTGGCTGGAGCCCGCCGACGCGGACGTGGAACGGATCTACGCGAGCATCGGCTACCGCAGGGTCGGCGAGAAGTTGAACATCTCGCTCGCCGGACCGGACGCGGCGCCCGACGAACCCGCCGTCCCGCTCGCCCACGACGGGGCGGACGGCTGAGTCACCGCGGCGCGGAAGAACGGAACGGTCCGGGCCACGGGTGCGACGCGCCCCGGCCGGGCGCTCCGGGACGCACCGCACCGGCCGGGCGTCGGGGCGGCCGGTCCGGGCGCCCCGGGGCCGGCGTTCCGGAGCGGTCGGACCGGGTGTTCCGGTCGTCCCGGGCCGGCCGGGTCAGACCAGCCGCCGGGCCGTCGCCCAGCGGGTCAGTTCGTGACGGTTCGACAGCTGGAGCTTGCGCAGCACCGCCGAGACGTGCGACTCGACCGTCTTCACCGAGATGAACAGCTGCTTGGCGATCTCCTTGTACGCGTAGCCGCGGGCGATCAGCCGCAGCACCTCGCGCTCGCGCTGCGTCAGCCGGTCCAGGTCCTCGTCGACCGGCGGCGCGTCCGTGGAGGCGAACGCGTCGAGGACGAAGCCGGCCAGCCGGGGCGAGAACACCGCGTCGCCCTCCTGGACCCGGAAGACCGAGTTGATCAGGTCGGTGCCGGTGATCGTCTTGGTGACGTAGCCACGGGCGCCGCCGCGGATGACGCCGATGACGTCCTCGGCGGCGTCCGAGACGGACAGCGCCAGGAACCGCACCGGATTGTCGACGGCCCCCATCAGCGGGGCGCAGCGGCGCAGCACCTCGACGCCACCGCCGCCCGGCAGGTGCACGTCGAGGAGGACGACCTCGGGGCGGGTCGCCGTGATGACCGTGACCGCCTGGTCGACGTCGGCGGCCTCGCCGACCACCTCGACGCCGGTCTCCTCGGTGCGGCCGATCTCGGCCTGGACACCGGTGCGGAACATCCGGTGGTCGTCGACGAGCACGACCCGCACCCGGCGGGCCGGCCCCTGGCTCCCGGCCGTCTCAGTGGTCTCCGTCATCGCTCGCCCTCTCCATCTCCAGCTCGACCTCCGTGCCCCCGCCGGGCACCGAACGCAGTCGCGCCGTGCCCCCGTTGCGCTGCATCCGGCCGATGATCGACTCTCGTACGCCCATTCTGTCCCCCGGTACGGAGTCCAGGTCGAATCCCGGCCCCCGGTCGCGCACCGAAACGAAGACCGTACGGCCCTCGACCTCCGCGTAGACCTGCACGGCACCGCCCTCGCCACCGTACTTGGCGGCGTTGACCATCGCCTCGCGCGCGGCCTGCATCTGCGCCCCCAGCCTCTCGTCCAGCGGGCAGTCCCCGACGACCACGACCTCCAGCGGGACGCCGTGCTTGTCCTCGACCTCGGCGGCGGCGCGCTTGACCGCCTCGGCGAGGGTCTCGGGTTCGTCGTCCTCCTCCTTGCCGGTGCCCTCGGGGTTGTAGAGCCAGTTGCGCAGTTCGCGTTCCTGGGCGCGGGCCAGCCGGCGGACCTCGCCCGCTTCCTCGGCGTTGCGCTGGATCAGGGTGAGGGTGTGCAGCACCGAGTCGTGGACGTGTGCGGCGACCTCGGCGCGTTCCTGGGCCCTGATGCGCATGGTGCGCTCCTCGGAGAGGTCCTGGGTCATGCGCACGAGGTACGGGCCGGCCAGCAGCGCTATGCCGGTGAGGACGGCGATCGCGGCGGTCAGGACGTTGCCGAGCTGGGCGGCGGAGCCGCGTACCACCATGAAGACGGCCAGGCCCAGGCCGACCAGGGCGACCCCGGCGAGCCCCCGGGCCAGGTGCAGAACCCGGCGGCGGTTGCCGGTCTCCATCCAGCGGGCGCGGCGGGCGTTGTCGGCCTGCCGCCACACCAGCACGGAACCGGCACCGATCAGCAGCGCGGGCCAGATGTAGCGGTCGGCCCCGCCACCCATGTCGACGTTGCTGACGAAGATCATCGCGCCGATGATCAGCGCGATGAGGGCGAAGACCTGTCCCCTGTCGGGTTTGCGGAGCCTGCGTCTGCCGTCCGGTCCGGTCTCGAAGAGGGGGCGCGGGGCCTCCACTCCACCGACACCGAGCGGGACGACGATCCAGAACACGGCATAGAGCAGCGCGCCGAGCCCCTCGGCGAAGAACAGGCCGACGAAGACGAAGCGCACCCAGGCGACGGGCAGCCCGAGGTGTCCGGCGAGGCCGCGTGCGACGCCGCCGAGCAGTCGCCCGTCGGCGCTGCGGTACAGCTTGCGTGACGGCGGCTCCTCCGGCTCGGTCCTGACGGAGCTCATGGCCCGGGGCGTGGCGGCTTGCATGACCCGATGGTCACATGCCCGGAAGGGACGCGGCATCAGGGTCCGTCCCGGACTCCACCCTGAGAGCCTGTCGCGCCGCCCCGGCCGTGCGCCCCGGCCGTGCGCCCCGGGCCGTCGGCGGCGGACCTCCCCCAGGGGTTCCGTCGGCGAATATCAGGGATCGGCCAGGGTGGGGGCGGGTCCCGGACGCGCGCCCGGCCCGTCACCATGGAGCCATGACCGTTCCCCAGGACACCTCCCCCGGTGTCGCGCCGCCCTCCGAACCGCGACCGCAACTGCGGCGCAGCCCGCGCCAGAAAGCCGTGGCCGGAGTCTGCGGCGGGCTCGGCCGGTACTGCGACGTCGATCCGGTGATCTTCCGGATCGTGCTCGGGGTGCTGTCCGTCGCGGGGGGCATCGGGCTGATCTTCTACGGCTTCGCCTGGCTGCTGATCCCGCTGGACGGCGAGGAGGAGAACGAGGCGCGCAGGCTGCTGTCCGGCCGTGTCGAGGGCGCGTCGCTGATCGCGGTGCTGCTCGCGTTGATCGGGTGCGGGCTGTTCCTCTCCATGCTGGGCAACGGCGGCACGCTGGCGTTCTCCGCGATGCTGTCGCTGGCGGTCGTCGGCTTCGCCGTCTGGACGCAGAACCGCAAGGCGGTGGCGCCCCGGGATCCGTCGCACCCGGCGACCGCGCAGGCGGTGGCGGACGCGCCGCCCGAGGTGAAGGCGCCGCCGTCGCCGGGCAGTCCGTCGTGGTGGCGGGATCCGATCGTCAAGGACGGCACGACGGGGCCGGTGGCGCACGGGTATCTGTGGGGTCCGGCCGACGCGTCGCCCGGCGGGCGCCCCCCGCGCGCGCCGGGTTCGGCACCGCGGGATCCGTACTGCGCGCCCCGGCGGGAGCCCGGCACCATGGGCCCGGTCTCCATCGGTGGTCTCGTCTTCCTGCTGGCGCTGATCGCGGGCGGGCTCGGCACGGGACTGACCTGGGAGTCGCAGCCGCTCGGCACGAGCCTGCAGTTCGGTCTGGCAGGGGCGCTCGCGGTGTTCGGGCTCGGGATGCTGGTCAGCTCGTTCCTCGGCCGGACCGGGTTCGGCACGGTCATGCTGGCGATGATCACAGCGGTGCTGCTGGCGGGCGCGTCCGCGCTGCCGAAGGACATCACCACGCAGTGGATGCACGAGGGCTGGCGGCCCGCCACGGCGGCGGCGGTCCGGTCGGAGTACGCGCTGGGCACCGGGCAGGCGCGACTGGACCTCACCGGGATCAGCGTTCCCGAGGGCGACACCGTCGCGACGGCGGCAAGGGTCGGTGCGGGCCGTCTGGTCGTCGTCGTGCCGAAGGCGGTGACGGTGAGGCTGAACGCCCGGGCGGGTTTCGGCGACATCACGCTGCCCGTCGACCGCACGGGGGAGGCACCGTCCGGGCCTCCGGGCGACGTGGATGTCAGGCCGTCGCGCAACGAGCACAGGACGCTGCCGCCGGCCCCGGGGAGCAAGCCCGCGGGTACGGTCGAGCTCACTCTGGAGATCGGTGTCGGACAGGTGGAGGTCACCCGTGCTGCTTCATGAGATCCGTCCGGGCCGGGCGGTGGCGGGCCTGGTGATGCTCGCCCTGGCGGCGGGCTACGCGGGGGACGCGGCGGGTGCCTGGGACGCCCCGTGGGTCTTCTTCTTCCCGCTGTTCTTCGGCGGCCTCTGGCTGGCCACCACCGTGACCTGGGTGAACTATGTGATCCGTCGCCGTCGTGACGCGCGGAGGGCGTCCACGGAGAACGCCGCGGCCCCGGCGAGCAGCAGCGGCAGCCAGGCCATGAGATAGATCAGGTCGTTGCCGAAGTAGTACGGCTTGACCTGCCAGCTGACGGTCAGCCACAGGCTGAGCGAGATCAGTGCCCCGCCGAGCGCGGCGAGCCGTGCCCACAGTCCGATGAGGGTGCCGATCCCGACGGCGATCTCGCCGAAGGCGATGGCGTATCCGAAGGCCCCGGGGTTCTTCAGCGCGAGGTCGACGAGGGCCGGGATCGCGGACGAGTCGCGCACCCCGCGCATCATCTCGCCGATGGAGCCCGGGCCGCTCGCGCGGAAGAAACCGTCGGTCATCAGCTTGTCGATCCCGGCGTAGACGAAGGTGACGCCGAGGAAGATCCGCAGCGGCAGCAGTGCGTGCTCCCGTGCGAGTTCCTTGAGCCCCCGAGCCCCGCCCGGACTGCCCACCGTCACTCCATAACCGCGCAGACCCGGCATTTCCTGCAAACCTTGCATGTGACTGCCCATCCTTCCGTAATCCGGTCATCAGACGATACGTAGAAGGGGCAACACGGCGCTCCTCCCGATGGGCCGTCCGGCCGGAAGATCCGTCGGCGGGACGGCCATCGGTATGAAGCGCCGTCAGCGGGAGGCCCCGGCAGCGCGGGGCCCGTCGGCCGGGCGACCGACGGTCAGTCCGTCACCTCGATCTCCACCGGGTTCGTCTCCACTCCGGCGGCGGTCACGACCTGCACCTCCACCCGGCCCGGCTCCACGTCCACCGGTACCGGAACGGTGAGCACGCCGTCCGTCGGGTTGGCGAAGCCGCCGGTGACCGGGACGAGCGGTACGTGCACATGGACCCGGCCGATCCGCACGACCATGCCCGCCAGCCGGTCCGGGGTCCCGGCGCCGGGCGGCACGAATCCGGCGCCCCGGATCTCGATGTCGTCACCGGTACGGATCGGCGCGTCCAGGTCCCCGGCCTCCCGGGACCGGACCACCGAGAGGACCACCGGGCGCCCGCCCTCCGTGTACTTCCCGGCGAAGTACGCGACCGCCGAGACGGCGACCAGCAGCGCGAGCCCCCAGGGCAGGTCGGGCAGCTGCTCGGGCCTGCGGGCCAGCCGGATCGCGGCGAACAGCACCGCGACGGTGCTCACCAGCACGTACTGCACGTCCGTGAAGCTGCCCCGCCCCGAGTCGTCGGTGAGCAGATCGGCGGCGCGCGGCCGCTCGGCCCGCAGCTTCTGGAGCCGCCCGGAGAGGGCCCGTACGCCCACCACCCGGCGCACGACCACGGCGACGGCGCACACCAGCGCCAGCACGGTCACCACCCCGGCGCCCCTGGCCAGGTCCAGTCCCTCGATCAGCGCGTCGCGCTCGGCATGGTCGGAGGCGCCGGCCAGCTGGAGCGCCAGCACGAGCACGGAGAACACGGCGAGCAGCACCCAGGACGCCGCGACCGCCCGGGAGGTGGAGAGCCGGTTGTCCTCCCCTATCACCGGGGCGAGCAGACCGCCGCGGGCCCGGTGGACGTGGGCGGCGCCGGTCAGCAGGCCCGCGGTGACCAGTCCGGCGATCAGACCGGCCGTACGGGCGTTGCTCCAGCCCGCGCCGATGGCGGTGGCGGTCTCGGCGACGACCAGCACGGCCACACCTCCCCACACCGCGATCAGGGTGCGCCGCCATACCCGGTACAGCCAGGCGTCCCCCGCCTCCCGGCCCCGTTCGGCGACGGTCCTGGCCGACTGGGTCAGCTCGTCCGACACCCACTGCCGGGTCGCGGAGACGGACTGTGCGACCCCCGGCGGCACCCCCTGCCCCGCGGCGAATTCTTCCCGTTTGGTCAGGAAGGCCGCCACCGCGCGCCGATGGCCCTCGCGCGCCCCGTGCGGGCAGCCGCCGCACGTACAGCCGCCGCCGTGCGTGCCGCTCACCCTCGCCTCGTCCAACGCCACGGAGAACGCCGCCCTTTCCAGCCCCGATCCAGCCACGGTCCAGCCAACTCGACTGTTATTGCTGCGAATTGTGCCGCACAAAAGGGCCTCGGGCCGCATCGGGGAGACGCACCGGCACACATCGCAAGAATGTGCGAGCGATCCGGCTGTCAGAAGTCGCCCGATGTCACTGGAAACTGCGACTCGTCGACGCGTCAGGAAGCACGGCTGATCCGGCGCCAGAGCGGCTGGTAGTTGGCCCAGGCCGCCAGGTCGCCGCCCAGGTGCTCCCGGGTGGCGACGGCGTCCCGGTGGCCGATCGGCACCGGCTTCCCGGCGGCGCGCGCGGCCAACTGCACCTGGCAGCAGCGTTCCAGGGAGATGAACCACCACGCGGCGGCGTCCACCGTGCCGCCGACGGTCAGCAGTCCGTGGTTGCGCAGCACGATCGCCTTGCGCCCGCCGAGCGCCGCCGCGATCCGGCGCCCCTCCACCGCGTCGACGACGACCCCGGTGTACGCGTCGTAGAGAGCGTGGTCCTCGTAGAAGGCGCAGGCCTCCTGGGTGATCGGTTCGACGAGCTCACCGAGCGCGGACAGGGCCCGCCCGTGCACGGAGTGGGTGTGCGCGACGGCGACGATGTCGGGGCGGGCCCGGTGCACCTGCGCGTGGACGGCGAACGCGGCCTGGTTGACGTGGTGCTGTCCCTCGACGACCTGGCCGTCCCCGTTCACCAGGATCAGCTCGTCCGCGGTGATCCCGTCGAAAGGAACCCCGAAGGGATTGACCCAGAAGCAGTCGGCGAACTCCGGGTCGCGCGCGGTGAGATGGCCCGAGACACCGTCCTCGTACCCGTACTCACCGAACAGCCGGAGCGCCCCGGCCAGCCGCTCCTTGCGGTGGGCACGCTCCTCCCGCACCGACTCGTGGACGGGCGGCATCGCGAAGTGGAGCCGGTCCACGGGTACGGGTGTGGGCTCCGGCATGTGCTCGGGCGTGGGCTCGGGCATGACGCCTCCTCGGCTCCCAGGACGTGGGGAGGCGGAAGCTACCGCTGGTCGCGACAAGTGGCCAGGGGTGCCGGGGAGCCGACCATGTTCGGAGCGGCATTCACCGGCCGCGGTGGTAGATCCGGGTGAGGTCCGCCTCGATCAGGTAAGGAACGTCCAGCTTCAGCTCGTTGTGGTAGATGCCCGTCGGGGTGTACGCCTGCCGAGCCGGGTCGAGTTCGTAGACGTACACGATCGGCAGGCCGTCGACATCCGCCTCCACCCGCCAGAAATGAGCGATCCCGGCCGCGGCGTACTTGCGCGGCTTGACATCGCGGTCACGGTCCTGCGAGTCGGGCGACACCACTTCGACGGCCAGGACGACGTCCTCGGGCGCGTACCAGATCTGGTCCGCGCCGGTGTCCGCCTCCGCCCTGTAGACCAGCATGTCGGGCTCCGGACGGTTTCTCTCGTCGATTCGGATGGTCATCTCGCGGTCGACGTCCAGGTCGCTCGGCAGATGCGCGAGCAGAGCCTGCTCCAGCAGCCACATCGTGCGGGTGTGGAACTTACGCTGCGGACTCATGAAGACGAGACTCCCGTCGATCAGCTCGGTGTGAGGCGGCAGGTCCGGAAGCCGGTCGAGGTCGTCCGCCGTCCACCCGCCCTCGGGCGGAACGGGCCACCGGTACCGCTGCTTCTCAAGCCTGGGGTCGGGTGCGGCGCTCATGATTGCTCCCATGGGGCAGAGTCTCGTCTCCTCAGCCAGCGTACCCAGCACGAACGGCGATGCCGCCGCCCAAACGAATGAGCGACGGCATCGGCGTTGACCCTGGTGAGGGTGTGCTCCCGGGCGCTGGGCGCACGGGGGTCACTCCCACTCGATGGTGCCCGGCGGCTTGCTCGTCACGTCGAGCACGACCCGGTTGACATCGGCCACCTCGTTGGTGATGCGGGTCGAGATCTTGGCGAGGGTCTCGTACGGGAGGCGCGACCAGTCGGCGGTCATGGCGTCCTCGGAGGAGACCGGGCGCAGCACGATCGGGTGGCCGTAGGTGCGGCCGTCGCCCTGGACGCCGACGGAGCGGACGTCGGCGAGCAGGACCACCGGGCACTGCCAGATCTCGCGGTCCAGGCCGGCCTCCGTCAGCTCCTCGCGGGCGATGGCGTCGGCCTCGCGGAGCAGGTCGAGCCGCTCCCGGGTGACCTCGCCGACGATCCGGATGCCGAGCCCGGGGCCGGGGAACGGCTGGCGCTGGACGATCTCCTCGGGCAGGCCGAGCTCCTGTCCGACCATCCGGACCTCGTCCTTGAACAGCTTGCGCAGCGGCTCGACGAGCTGGAACTCGATGTCCTCGGGGAGACCGCCGACGTTGTGGTGGGACTTGATGTTGGCGGTGCCGGTGCCGCCGCCGGACTCGACGACGTCCGGGTAGAGCGTGCCCTGGACGAGGAACGCGACGTCCTCGCCGTCGGCGGCGCCCTCGGCGACGATCTCGGCCTGCGCCTGCTCGAAGACGCGGATGAACTCGCGGCCGATGATCTTCCGCTTCTGCTCGGGGTCGGAGACCCCGGCCAGCGCGCTCAGGAACCGCTCCGAGGCGTCGACGACCTTCAGCTGGACGCCGGTGGCGGCGACGAAGTCCTTCTCGACCTGCTCGGTCTCGCCCTTGCGCATCAGACCGTGGTCGACGTACACGCAGGTCAGCTGGGAGCCGATGGCCTTCTGCACGAGGGCGGCGGCGACCGCGGAGTCCACCCCGCCGGACAGGGCGCAGATGGCGCGCTTGCTGCCGACCTGCTGGCGGATCACGGCGATCTGCTCCTCGACCACGTTGCTCGTGGTCCAGGTCGGCTCGATGCCGGCGCCGCGGTAGAGGAAGTGCTCCAGAACCTGCTGGCCGTGCGTGGAGTGCATGACCTCGGGGTGGTACTGGACGCCGTAGAGCTTCTTCTCGTCGTTCTCGAAGGCGGCGACCGGGACCACGTCCGTGGACGCGGTGACGGTGAAGCCCTCGGGGGCGGCGGAGCAGGCGTCGCCGTGCGACATCCAGACCGACTGCTCGGCGGGCGTGCCCTCGAACAGTGTGGAGCCGTTCTTGGTGACGGTGAGCGGGGTGCGGCCGTACTCGCGGGCGCCGTTGTCGTCGACGGTGCCGCCGAGCATGGTCGCCATCAGCTGGAAGCCGTAGCACATGCCGAAGACCGGCACCCCGGCCTCGAACAGCGAACGGTCGAGCGTGGGCGCGCCTTCCGCGTACACCGACGAGGGGCCGCCGGACAGGATGATCGCCCGGGGGTTCTTGGCCAGCATCTCGGCCACCGGCATCGTGGACGGGACGATCTCGCTGTAGACCCGGGCCTCGCGGACACGACGGGCGATGAGCTGGGCGTACTGGGCGCCGAAGTCGACAACGAGAACCACGTCGGTCGCGCTGTCGGGAGCGGCGGAGGGTGCTGCTGGCACGGGGGCGGCCTTCCGGCGGTGAACGGTGAAAAGGGGGTCGGTGCTGTCGATTCTACCGGGGGTGCGGAGTCGGCCGTCGTCCCCATGGGCCGGGCCCGCCGTCCCAGGGGCGAGGCCGCCCTCCCGACTACGGGCGGAGGGGGCGGGCGCCGTACCGGTCCCGCACGTGCGGGACCGGGCGTCGCGTGCGTACGGGAGGATCCGGTCGCAGGGCGGAGGCCGAACGGACGGGTCTCAGCATCCGGTCACGCTTGGACAGACCGCGCGGGCGGTCCATACTGGGCCTCATGCATCAGCACACGACCTTCGTCTTTACCTATGGCATCCGGCCCGCCGGCTGCCATGGTCGTGCTGCTTGATCCACTGACGAGCAACGTTCCAGGCGCCCCGGGCCGAAAGGCCCGGGGCGCCTCGGCGTTTCCGGACCGGTCGGCTCCGGGGAGCGCACCCGCACCCCACGAGGAGTCCCCACCATGACCAGCACCGCCCCCGCCGCCACCGCCCCGGCCGACACGGACGCGAGGAGCGTCACGGACCCGCAGAGCCCCGAGGAGAGGACCGGCGCGCGCACCCAGGAGGCCGCCGCACTGATCGCCCAGGCACGGTCCCGGATCGACACCCTCGACGACCGGATCATCGGCCTCGTCCAGGAACGGATGGCCGTCTCGGCCGTCATCCAGGAGGCGCGGATCACATCCGGCGGCCGTCGCGTCAACCTCTCCCGCGAGATGGAGATCCTCGGCCAGTACCGGGACGCGCTCGGCAAGCCCGGCACCTCCCTCGCCATGACACTGCTGGAGCTGTGCCGCGGCCGGGTCTGACGGCCCTGCCGCCCGGGGGTGCGGGGCGTATCCCAGTTCGGTCCCGCTCTCACCCGTACGGCGCGTGACCGGGTCCGCGACGGCTTCGTTGGTCCCGGTGTCCGTGCCAGCCAGGGGCGGCTCTGGAAGGAAACCACGCGTGGCTCCGCCGGGACGTGAGGCGTACTGCAGGTACGCCGTGGGACCACGACCCGGCGTGCGTGACCGGTCGGCAGGGGACAGCAGTCCGGTCACCCACGCGGTCGGCTCCGGGGACGCCCGGAGCCGACCGTGTCCGGTCGGGAACGGTGCGTACCGCAAGGGCCCGTACGGCCCCGGCTCCCGGGCACCGACCCGGTATCGATGCGCGAAGGGCCCCGTCGGCCGGTGTCCGGCACGGCGGGGCCCTCGCTCATGCCCTCTCCACACCGATGCGACGGGCCGGGCACGAGCGACGGGTCGGAGCGATGTGACGGGCCGGGCCTACGTGAGAGGCGTCACATACGGGTTCTGTGAGTCTCCGGGCAACCATTGCGGCGAACCGCAGGTCAACCATGCGCACGACCGGTCACGCCCGGTGAGGGCGTGAGGTGCGTGGGAGGGCTGCGCCGGGAGGGGGGTGCAGCCCTTTCGGCCTCTTCTGCTGCTTCCGCCCCAAAGGTCGCATGCGCCACAGCAGTCGCGGCGCACTTGCTACGCACCGTGTTCATCGCGCCGTACTCGTCACGCTCACCACGCTCACCACGCTCACGGTGGTCACCACGCGCACGACGCATGCAGCGCTCACGGCGCTCACAGCGCTCACGGCTTCTTCTTCGGCGGGACCGTCGGCATGCCGAGGAAGGGCAGCCTGAGCGCGCCGAAGGCGTCCTTCGGCACGGCGGGCGACCGGGGCTCGACCGGGGCCAGCCGTTCGTACGTCCCGCCCTGCGCCGGGCGCGGGTCCTCCTCGCCCTTGTTGGGCCAGAAAGACATCGCGCGTTCCGCCTGTGCCGTGATGGTGAGCGACGGGTTGACCCCGAGGTTCGCGGAGACCGCGGCACCGTCGACCACCGATATGCCGGGGTGCCCGTAGAGGCGGTGGTACGGGTCGATGACCCCGTCCTCGGCGCTCGCGCCGATCGGGCAACCTCCGAGGAAGTGCGCGGTGAGCGGCATGCCCATCAGCTCGCCGACGTTCGAGCCGGCGAAGCCGTCGATCTCCTCGGCGAGCAGCGTGGCGCCGCGCGTGGCCTCCTCGATCTGCGTCGGGTTGGGGGCGCCGTGCCCCTGCCGCGCGGTGAGCAGCCCCTTTCCGATGCCTCCCGGCTTGCGGTACGTCGTCAGGGAGTTGTCCAGCGACTGCATGACGAGCCCGATGATGGTCCGCTCCGACCAGCGGCGGTTGGACAGCGAGCGGACGGCGAGGGCGGGGTGCCGGGCGACGTTGGCGAGCCAGCCCAGCACCCGGCGGCCACCGTGCGGCGCCTGGCCGCCGTAGGGCACCTGGAGGATGGACAGCGCGCCCATCGCGTTGGAGCCCCTGCCGTAGCGGACCGGCTCGATGTGGGTGTTCTCGTCGGGGTGGACCGACGAGGTGATCGCGACGCCGCGGGTGAAGTCGGCGCGCGCGGCACCGTGCTTCCTGCGGTAGCGCCGGTCGGTGGTCTGCGAGCCGACGATCGCCTCGGAGTTGGTACGGGTCAGCTCGCCGAGCCGGTCCGGGATCCGGGGCAGCAGCCCCCGGTCCTTCATGGTGTGCAGCAGGGTCTGGGTCCCGTACGTGCCGGCCGCCACGACCACCTGGCGGGCGCGCAGCCGGGTGGGCTTCGCCTTGCGGCGGCGGTCGGTGGGGACGGTGAGGACGCGGTGGCCGCCCTCCGGATGGTCGCTGATCGCGACGACGGTGGTCATCGGGTGGATGACGGCCCCGGCCTTCTCGGCGAGGTGGAGGTAGTTCTCTTCGAGAGTGTTCTTCGCGCCGTGGCGGCAGCCCGTCATGCATTCGCCGCACTCGATGCAGGCCCGGCGGGCGGGGCCCGCGCCGCCGAAGTACGGGTCGGCGACCGTGCCGCCGGGCTCCGCCCGCGCCGTGCCGTCGGAGTCCTCGCCGTCGCCGAAGAACACGCCGACCGGGGCGAGGTGGAAGGTGTCGCCGACGCCCATGGCCTGCGCCGCCGCCTTCAGATGGACGTCGGAGGGGGTCGTCGTCGGGTTGAGCCGGACCCCGAGCATCCGCCTGGCCTGGTCGTAGTACGGCTTCAGCTCGTCCTGCCAGTCGGTGATGGACGCCCACTGGCGGTCCTCGAAGAACGCCGTCGGCGGCACGTACAGGGTGTTGGCGTAGTTGAGCGAACCGCCGCCGACGCCCGCGCCGGCCAGCACCATCACGTTGCCGAGCAGGTGCACGCGCTGGATTCCGTAGAGGCCGAGGGCCGGGGCCCACAGATAGTTCTTGAGGTCCCAGGAGTTCTTGGGGAGGGTGCCCCGGGTGAAGCGGCGGCCCGCTTCCAGGACCCCGACGCGATACCCCTTCTCCGTCAGCCGGAGGGCCGACACCGCCCCGCCGAAGCCCGAACCGACGACGAGCACGTCGTAGTCGTACGCGGCGTCGTCGTCGGTCCCTTCCCCGAGCACGGCCCCTTCCAAAGAGGCGGTCGCGTTCCGGGAAGCGGTCCGGTTCCGGGCAGGGCTGTCCTCGGGCATGGCTCTCCTCGGTACGAAAAGGCTCAGTGCGAAAAGGCTCGGTACGGAAAGGCTCGGTACGGAAAGGGCGGAAAGCGGGGCGGTACGGAGGCCGTCAGCGCAGGCGGAACGCCTTCATCGCCTTCAGGCTGCGCGTCATGAACGCCGCGTAACCCGCGTCGTCCATGCCGAACGAGGGCGCGAGCGGGATCAGCCGCTGCTGGGCGACGGTCTGTGCCTCGGTGTACTTGAGGATGCCCTCGGAGCCGTGCCGCCGGCCGAGACCGGAGTCCTTCATGCCGCCCATCGGCGACTGCACGCTGCCGTACGCGGGGGCGTACCCCTCGTTGATGTTGACCGTGCCGGTCCGCAGCCGGGCGGCGACCCGGTGGCCGCGCGCGGAGTTCCTGGTCCAGACGCTCGAGTTCAGGCCGTACGGCGTGGCGTTGGCGAGGGCCACGGCCTCGTCCTCGTCACGGAAGCGGTAGAGGGACACCACCGGTCCGAAGGTCTCCTCGGAGCAGACCGCCATCGGCGCCTCGACGCCGTCGAGGATGGTCGGCTCGTGGAACAGCGGGCCGATGTCGGGGCGGGCGACGCCGCCCGCGACGACCGTGGCGCCCTTCTCGACGGCCTCGGCGACGTGCCGGGTCACGGTCTCCAGCTGGCGTTCGCTCACCAGGGAGCCCATGTCGGCACCGTAGGCGAGGGCGCTGCCGAGTCGCATCGCCTTCGTGCGGGCGGCGAACCGGGCCACGAAGTCGTCGGCGACCGACTCGTGGACGTACAGCCGCTCGATGGAGATGCAGAGCTGACCCGCCGAGGAGAAGCAGGCACGGACGGCGCCCGCGGCGGCCTTCTCCACGTCGGCGTCCTCCAGCACCAGCATCGCGTTCTTCCCGCCGAGCTCCAGCGAGACCCCGACCAGCCGGGCCGCCGCGCCCTGCGCGACCTCGCGGCCGGTGCGGGTGGAACCGGTGAACGAGACGTAGTCGGCGTGCTTGACGACCTCCGGGCCGACGACCGGCCCGTCGCCGAGGACGACCTGGAAGACCTCGGCGGGCAGCCCGGCCTCGATCAGCAGGTCCCGGGCCCACAGGGCGGTGAGCGCGGTCTCCGTGTCGGGCTTCATCACGACGGCGTTGCCGGAGACGAACGCGGGCAGGGCGTCCCCGACGGACAGTTCGAGCGGGTAGTTCCACGGCGCGATCTGGCCGACGACACCGCGCGGCTGGCGCAGTTCGGTCACCTTCGTGAGGGTCGGCACGACCCCGGTGTGCCGCTTCGGCCGCAGGTACGCGCCGGCCCGGCGCCCGTAGTGCCGGGCCGCGACGGCGACGGCCTGCACCTCCTCGTGGGCGTGCAGCCTGGCCTTGCCGGTCTCCAGCTGGATGAGGTCGAGGACCTCGGCCTGGCGGCTGAGGACGAGGTCGTGGAAGCGGAGCAGGACGGCAGCACGGGCGCGGACGGGGGTAGCGGCCCAGGCGGGCTGGGCGGCACGGGCCCGCTCGAAGGCGCCCGCCACGTCCTCGGGCGTGGACTCGGGCAGATCGGCCAGCTTCTCCCCGGTGAAGGGGGTGTGGTTGGCGGTGCGGCCGGAGCCTGCCACGTCACGGGTCAGCCGGGCGACCAGGTCGGGCGTCACCACGTCGGCGGCGGTGCGCACGCCCGCCGGGGCTGCGGCCACGGGGTTGGTGCCGACCGGGGTCGCGGAAGTGCCGTCGGCCGGGGCCGCGGGGGTGGGCTGGGGGGCCTGCGAGTCCGTCATGAGGCCGAGAGTACGTCCACCCGACCACTTTGGGTACCCGCGGGTAACAGGTTTTCACACACCCCACAAAGACGCCAGTGATCACTGGCAACAAAGCCCCTGATCAGGCCCCCTTCACCACCAGGAGACCCAACCCGGAGCCCGGTCCAAAGCCGTGCGACGGCCGTCGGCCGACCATCCGTCAGTCGGTCGCCCGGCAGCCGTCAGTCGGACTCGTCGGGCGCGCGCCAGCCGCGCAGGATCGTGTCGAACTGCGCCCGGGTCGTGTCCCAGTCCTCTGCCGGTCCCGTCATGTACAGCGCGTACTCAGGGCCGCCCGTCTCCCCGAAGTACATCTGGTCGATCGCGTGGCGCGGCCCCGGATGGTTCTTCGTCTCCGTCCAGGTGAACTCCCAGAGCGAGCCGGGCCGGTCCCGGTAGATGTTGGAGTGCAGGGTCACGCGCTCGTACCCGGGGAGCCGTTCGGAGAGCTGCTTCTCCAGGTTCAGCATGTGCATGTACGAGTTCTCGTAGTCGGGCTCCGGGTCGACGCTGATCCGGATGTAGTGCAAGCCGTTGTCCGGGGTGTAGTCGATCTGATTGCCGTCCGCCCGGCGCTCCCAGCCGTCCGGCACGGTCAGGCTGAAGCCCTCGGGGTCGTCCACCCGGTGCCAGCCGTCGGGTATCTCCTTGGCCCCCGTCCTCTTGCGCGAGGGATCGGGCTTCTCCGAGGGGCTGTTCGCCGGTTCGGTGGGGGTACCGGGTGCGTGCCTGCCCGTACCGCCCTGCCGGGCCGTGGTGTCGTCGCCCCGGTCCGCGTACCTCATCGCGACGAGTCCCGCGCCGCCGCCGATCAGCGCGGCGGCGACGACGACCAGCACCGCCGTACGCCACCGGCCCCGGCTGCGCCGGGTCACCGGGGCCGATGGCGGGCCGTTCACCGGGCCTGCGGCGGACCCACCGGGAGGGGGCGGCAGTTGGGCCGTGCCGGCCGCCCCCGTCTCGCCGGGCGCGGCGCCCGGGTCGAGCGCCGTGGCCGGGCCGGAGGCGGTGGCCGGGCCGAGCGCGCGCAGGACCTCGTCGGGGACGCGCTGCGTCGGCACGTACGCCTGTGCCGCCTGGGGCTCGCGGCCCTCCATGGCGTCGAGCAGCATCCGTTCCGTCTCCGCCGCCGACGGCCGGTCCTCGGGCTCCTTGCGGAGCAGCGCGGTGATCACGGGGCCGAGCGGGCCCGCGCGCCCGGGCGGCGGCGGTTCCTCGGTGACGACGGCCTGCATGGTGGAGATCGGGGACGTGCGCCGGAACGGCGAGCGGCCCTCGACCGCGGTGTAGAGCGTGGCGCCGAGCGACCACAGGTCGGAGGCCGGGCCCGGATCGCCGCCCCGTACCCGCTCCGGCGCCAGGTAGTCGATGGAGCCGACGAGTTCACCGGTCCTGGTGATGGTCGAGTCGCCCTCGATGGCCGCGATCCCGAAGTCGGTGAGCAGCACCCGGCCGTCGGCGGCGAGGAGTACGTTGCCGGGCTTCACATCCCGGTGCAGGACCCCCGCGGCGTGTGCCGCGCGCAGGGCGCCCAGCACGTGCAGGCCGATGCGGGCGGCCTCGCGCGGCTCGATCTCGCCGGTCTTCTTGGCCGCGTCGGCGAGCGAAGGCCCGTCGACGTACTGCATGACGATCCACGGCCGGTTGTCGTACTCGATCACGTCATGGACGGTGACCACGCCCGGGTGGGTGATCCGGGCGGCGGCGCGGGCCTCCTTCTGCGTGCGCGCGTGCAGGACGATCCGGTCCGCCTCGGCGACGTACTGTCCGGCCGTCAGTTCCTTGACCGCGACCGTGCGGTGCAGAACCTCGTCGTGGGCGCGCCAGACCTTGCCCATGCCGCCGCGCCCGAGGACCTCGCCCAGCCGGTATCTCCCGGCCAGCACCAGTCCCGCGTCCGTACCCTGTGCTCGTTCCACGTGATCCCCGCCCCGTTCCCTCGGAGGCCAGATTACGGAGGGGCTCTCGGCCACGGAACCTCGCATCCCCGTGGTGACCGCACTGTGATGCTTGTCGCTCGCTCCGCCTTCTGCCGCGCGGCGGACCGGAAGGGCTCAGCGCGTCACCCGGTAGGAGCCGACGGCCTGTTGGTAGATGTCCGAGACCTCGTCGCGCCGGTTCTCCGGGCCGATGACCTGGACCACGTGGTACCGGCCGTCGACGATCATCGCGAGATTACGGGCGTACACCTCACGGCCGTTCGCGTCCTGCCAGGTGAACTGGCCCTCGGCCATGGTCTGCCGGCCGACGTCGATCCGGCGCAGCCCGCTCGATCCCGACCAGCCGGACTCGCGGAACGGCCGCAACTCCCGTTCCTTGTCCGCCTGGTACGCCAGGGGGTCGGCGCCTTCGGTCTCGGCCGAGTCGCGCCCGGGAACGACGAGCAGGGTGAAACCGTCGCCCTCGTAACGGATCTGACGGTCCGCGTTGGCGGGGGTGCGCCGCCAGCTCTTGAGGACGCCGACCTCGAAGCCCTCCGGGTCCTCGCGCAGGACGTATCCGGCGGCGAGGGCCACGGCGGAGCGGGTGGTCTGGGGCTGCTGGGCGCCGCCGGGCCGCGCGGAGGACTGGTCGCCCGATGGCTCCGTGCCGCCCCGCGGCGCGCCGGACGCCGACGTGTCCGGGCCGCCGGTGCCGGGTTCGGCGCCGTTCCTGTCGTCCGTCTTGGGCATGAACAGCACGGCGTATCCGACGGCGGCGGCCAGGGCCAGCAGGATCAGCACCAGGAGGAGCCGTCCGAGCCGCCTCGGCGAGCGTGCCTCGCCGTACGGTGAACCGGGCGGCGGGGTGCGCAGCGCCTTGGGGCCCTTGGGTTCGCGCGGCGCCCGGGCCGTCCGGGGCGCCTTCTCCGGCCGGGGGACCTGCTCCTCGCGGGGCGGCCCGGTGCGCTCAGGCCGTTCGCGGGTGTGCCGGTGGCGGCCGTGGGCCGCGCCCCGGCCGAAGCGGCGCCTGCGGACCAGTTCGCCGCGGCGGCGCACGACGGGGAGCCGGGCGGCATCGGCGGACGGCAGCGGCACGACGTCCAGACCGGCCTCGGGTTCGGGCGCGGACCGCACGAGGGAACGCAGCCAGCCGCTCAGTTCCTCGACGTCCGGCCGGTCGGTGGGGTCCTGGCGCAGCAGCGACTCCACGACGGGGCGCAGCGGACCGCACTCCTCGGCGAAGGCGGGCGGTTCCCCGCACACCATCTGGACCAGTTCGGCGGCGTTCTCCTCGGGGTACGGGGCGTGGCCCTGGACGGCGCGGTAGAGCAGCGCGCCGAGCGCCCAGAGGTCGGTGGCGGGGCCGATCGGCGGGGCCAGCCGCCAGTTCTCGTGTATGGGCCCGCCCTGTTCGGGCGCCCAGCGCTCGGTGACCGCGCCGACGACGGCGATGCGGGCCTGCCGGGCGCGTTCGGCGGCGAGCGGGGTGCCGGGGCCCCGGTACGAGGTGTCTTCGCCATGCCCGCTCGTCACGAGGTCGTCCCAGTGGCCGGGGTGGTGCTCCTGCCCCGAGCGGTGTGCCGGGAGCGCCGGGACCGGGCCCCGGGTGTCCGGGGGCGCGGCGGACTCGCCGGTGCCTCCGGCGGGGACGGGGCGGCCGTGCTCCGGGCCGTCGCTCCAAATGCCGGCGAGGTGCATCCGGCGGGCGGGGGGCAGCAGTCCGTCCTCGTCCCCGTCGTCGTGACCGGTGCCGTCGTGGTCGTCGTAGCCGTCGGCCTCGTCGCCGTACGCGTCGCCGTACGAGGCCTTGGCGTGCGGGTCCTCGGCGTACAGGGCGTTGGCGTATGCGCCGCGGCTGTACGGACCGTCGGCGTACGGGTCCGCGGTGTCCGGGTGGTCGTCCGGCCGGGCGGGACGTCGGACGGGGAGCGGAGCCGTGTCCTCCGCGTCACCGGAGGACTCCCCCGTACCGGCGCCGTGTCGCTCCTCGCTGATCCGGGCGGCGGCGCGGGCCCCCTCGCGGTGGGCGGCGACGGCCCCGGCGCGCTCTGCCCGCGACCGCTCGGTGCCGTCCTCCCCGGGCGCGGGCGCCGGGAGCTCGGGGCCCACCGGCCGCCCCACGGCCTCCGGCTCACCGGCCGCACCGCTCCACGCGTCGCGCCGGAACGCGTCTCCGCGCCCGGCGTCGTCGCCGTCCCGATCCCCGTGCGCGTCGCCGTCTGCGTACGCGTACGTGTCGTGGTCACCATCGGCCTCGTGGGCCTCGTCGTCCGCGTCCTCGTACGCGTCGTCGGCGTCACCGGCCGTCCGGCCCTTCTCGACGGACACCGGTCCGGGCGAGGCCGGCGGCTCCGCCGGGGGCGGCGGCAGGGACGGCCGGGGCGGGGCGAACACCCCGGCCGGATCCGTCCCGCCCGCCGGGCGGCCGTAGGAGAGTTCCTCCTCGTCGTCCGGCCGGGGCGTCGACACGTACCCGCAGAGCGCCTCCTCCGCCGCCCCGGCAGCCAGGCCGGTCAGTACGACGCGTCCGTCGTCGCAGATCAGCACCGTGCGGACGGTGATGTTGCGATGGGTCCAGCCATGGGCGTGCAGCACCCGCAGCGCGGTCAGCACGTCGGAGCCGATCTCGGCGGCGCGGAACGGGTCGAGCGGACGCTCCGCGAGCAGCGCCGCGAGCGGGCGGGCCGCGACGAACTCGCTCACGATCCAGAGCGATCCGGCCTCCGTGAACACGTCGAAGACCTGGTCGAGTCTGGGGTGGTCGGGGATCCGGGCCGCCGCCTGCGCCGCCTCGACGGCCCGCCGCACCGCCGGGTCCTGGGGACGCCGCACGGCCCGCCCGGTGACCTGCCGGAACGAGGGCACCGGGCCCTCGGCGTCGATCACCTCGGCGTCCACCACCTCGGGCAGCGGCACCTGACGGATCAGCACCTCCTGCCCGCTGTAGGTGTCGAACGCCCGGGTCTCGACCAATTCGTACTCGTCGGACGGAGGCAGCGGAAGGCGGTAGCGGTCGGCGAGCACCCGACCCGTGTAGTCGTTCACGACGCCTCCCCAGAGCGTGCCTACCCCCGGCCATGAAGACCACTCGCACACGTCAACCACGTGCGCTCGGCGTGCGGTTGACCGACCGTCCCATCGTGTACGGTCTCAGGCTCTCACGATACGTGGCGCGTGACAGCACCGCGCCGGGGGCGGCACATCCCGGCGCTCCCCCGCCCGCGGGTCAGTCGGTGGGCTCGAAGGTGCCGAGCGCGGTGTCGCGCAGGTTCCGGCACTCCTCGTCGTCCCATTCGCCCGCCGGACAACTGATCATGATCGCGTAACCGTGCTTCGCGTCGACCTTGAATCCCCGGTTGAGCACACGGACCCGCTCGCCCTGCTGGACGCGCTCGAACTCCCAGTCGGCGACCGTCGGATAGCCGTTGTAGTCGACCTTCTTCACGCCCAGGTGGCGGTAGCCCTTGCTGGTGGCCGCGACACCGTTCTTCGCGGCGTTCCAGGCCGCCGCCGCGTCACCGCCGGGCGAATCGGTGTAGTCGACCTGGAGGCGCGGGAATCCGCCGTCGGTGTTGTAGATGGCACCTGAGTTGCTGCCGGCCGTACGGTCGAACCGGAAGTCCTCGGGCATCGCGATGGAGAAGTGGAACTTCTTGTTGGCGACGGCCTTGTAGCCGTCGGGCAGCGCGTCGTCCGGCTTGTCGTCCTTCGAACCATCCGTCCCCGTGTCCGGGCCGTCGCCCTGGCCCTTGTCCTGGCCCGCGCCCTTGTCCTGGTCCGGGGCGCCGCCGTCCGCGGGCTTGGCGCCGTCGCCGCTGTCGGCGTCCGGGGAACTGCCGGAGGCCCCGGCCGAGGTGACTTTGTCGTTCTTGCCGTTGCCGGCGCTCGCGTCCTTCTTGTCGTCGCCGTTGCCGAGCGTGAGCGCGAGGACCGTGGCGGCGACGGCGAGCACGATCACGGCCGCGATGATGGCCAGGGTGCGGCGCGGCACCACGTCCGTGAGGGACGCGCGGGGCGGGGCGGCCGGGGACGTGGCCTGGCGCTGCGGCGGTACGGCGGCGGTGGCCGCGCCTCCTGCCACGCCCGCCCTCTTCGCCGCTCCCGCCGCCCGCGAGGGGGACGCGGCGGGCTTCGCGGACGGCCGGGCGCCGTTCGCCGGAGCGGCGGGCGGCGGCACCGAGGGCGTGGGCGGGGCGGTGGCCGGGGTCGCGGCGGCGGCCGGTGCCGCTTTCGCGCCCCGCACGGAACGCAGGGCGCCCCGCAGCCGGTCGCGGGTGCCCTCGCCCGGCTCACCGGACTTCGTTGCCGACCGGCCGCCGCCCTCGGCGGACTTCCCGGGCAGCGCCATGGTCCGGGTGGCCTCGGCGGGCGGCGGCACCACCGGTTCCGGCTTCTCGGGTGCGTGGATCACGTCGTCGAGCAGGGCGCGCGCCCCCGCGTCGTCGAGCCGCTGGTCGGGGTCCTTGGCCAGCAGGCCGTAGATGACCTCCTTGAGCGGACCGGCGTTCTTCGGCGGGTCGAGCGGCGCGGTCATCACCGCGGTCAGGGTGGCGATGGCCGACCCCTTGTCGTACGGCGGGGTCCCCTCGACGCTCGCGTACAGCAGGCCACCGAGCGACCACAGGTCTGCGGGCGGTCCCGGCTTGTGCCCCCGCGCGCGCTCCGGCGAGATGTACGAGGGCGCGCCGACGAGCATGCCGGTCGAGGTGACGGACGGGTCGCCCTCGACCTGAGCGATGCCGAAGTCGGTCAGCACGACCCGGCCGTCCTCGGCGATCAGTACGTTGGACGGCTTCACGTCGCGGTGCAGGATGCCCTCGCGGTGCGCCGAGCGCAGCACGTCGAGGATCGCGAGGCCGACCTCGGCGGCGCGCCTCGGAGTCAGTACGCCGTCCTCGCGGATGGCCTCGGCGAGGGACTTGCCCTCGATCAGCTCCATCACGATCCACGGCCGGTCGTCCTCGTCGACCACGTCGTAGACCGTCACCGCGCCGTTGTTGCGGATCCTGGCGATCGCCTTGGCCTCGCGCAGCGTGCGCGTGATCAGACGGCGCTTCTCGTCCTCGTCGATGGCCGAGGGAAACCGCAGTTCCTTGACCGCGACCGTACGCCCCAGCGTCTCGTCGACGGCACGCCAGACCGTGCCCATACCGCCCCGACCGAGCACCGCCCCGAGCCGGTACCGCCCCGCGAGAAGACGTCCGTCCTTGTCCCGTTGGGGCTCTTGTGCCTGCTCCGCCTCCGACATGCGTCCCCTCTGCGATCAACCCGCCCTGGCAGAGCGTTCATTGTCCCTCACCCCGGGACCGGTCCTGGTGCCGGGTCCGCGGGCCCGGCCATGTCGCCGGTCCACGGGCCGGTCATGGTGCCAGGTCAGCGCCCCGGTCGGGTGCCCGGTCCACGGACCCGTCATGATGTGCCCCGAGGAAGGGAATCCCCGCCATGCCGACACTCCGGGCGCTGTTCTCCGTCCCGTTGCTGCTGGCGCTGCTGGGACTGGGCACGACGCCCCTGCACAGGGAACCACACCTCACCCCCGCGGCTTCCCACCTTCCCCGGCTTGTCGCCCAGGGCGGCGCTCCTGCGGCGGCATTGCTGACCGGTCGTGCCTCCTCGGCACCGTACGGCACCTTCCGCTCGACGGGGCCCGGCATCCGCAGGGTGGACCGGTTCCGGGCCGGCAGCATCACCAAGACCTTCGTCGCCACGGTCGTGCTCCAACTCGCCCGGGAGAAGCGGCTGCGGCTGTCGGACTCCGTCGACCGGCTGCTGCCCGGCCTGATCCGGGGCAACGGCAACGACGGCCGCCGCATCACCCTGCGGGCCCTGCTCAATCACACCAGTGGCCTCCCCGACTACACCGCCGACTCCCCGCCCCTGCCCGTCTCCGCCGGTTCCCCCCTCCGGCCGCCGTCCGCCGTCGACACGGTCCGCATCGCCCTGTCCCACCGGCCGACGAACGCCCCCGGCCGCTACACCTACTCCAACACCAACTACGTCGTCCTCGGGCTCGTCGTCCGGCGCGTCACGGGCCACGACTACGCCGAGGAGATCCGCCGACGCATCATCACCCCCCTGCGCCTCACCGGCACATCCCTGCCGGGCTCCCGGACCTCGCTGCCCTCACCGCACGGCCGGGGCTTCACGCGCGACCCGGCCGACGGCTCCCTCCGCGACGTCACCGCACTGGACCCGCGCACCGCGGGTGCGGCCGGGGAACTGATCTCCACGCTCGACGACCTGAACCGCTTCTACGCGGCCCTGCTCGGCGGCCGTCTCCTCGCTCCCGCCCAGCTCGCGGACCTGTTCGACACCTCCGCCACGCGCGGCGTCTACGGCCTGGGCGTCTATCCCCAGAAGCTCTCCTGCGGCGTCACCGTCTGGGGTCACAACGGGCACATCCCGGGCAGCTACGTCCGGACCGCGGCCACCCCCGGGGGCCGCCACATCCTGACGTTCCGGGTCGACACGGACAGCCTGGCCGACACACCGGAACTCGAACGGGCGCTGCTCGAAGCGGAATTCTGCCCCGGCGCGCACGGCGGCTGAGCCCGCCCCGCCCCGCCGCAGGCGGACGTGTGACGACGGGGCCTGGGGCGGGACAGCCCTCAGAGGGGCACGATGTCCGGCGCGCCGAGCCGTGCCGCGTCCGCCGTGAGGTCGTCCGGCTGACGCTGCGACTCCCGTTCCGCCTGCACCCGCTTCTCGTAGTGCTCGACCTCCCGGTCGATCTGCCGCTCGTCCCAGCCCAGCACCGGCGCCATCAGCTCCGCGCAGAGCCGGGCGCTGCGCGTGCCCCGGTCGAAGGTCTCGATGGAGATCCGGGTACGCCGGGTCAGGACGTCGTCGAGGTGCCGGGCGCCCTCGTGCGAGGCGGCGTAGACGATCTCGGCCTTCAGGTAGTCGTCGGCGGCGGGCAGCGGCTCGCCCAGGACCGGGTCGGCGGCGATCAGTTCCAGGATCTCCTCCGTCAGGGAGCCGTAGCGGTTGAGCAGATGCTCGACGCGGACGACGTGCAGTCCCGTCCGGACGGCGATCCGCGCGCGGGCGTTCCACAGCGCCCGGTACCCCTCGGCGCCCAGCAGCGGGACGTCCTCCGTGACGCATTCCGCCACCCGCTGGTCGAGACCGTGCACCGCCTCGTCCACGGCGTCCTTCGCCATCACCCGGTACGTGGTGTACTTGCCGCCCGCCACGACGACGAGGCCCGGCAGCGGATGCGCCACCGTGTGCTCGCGCGAGAGCTTGCTGGTCGCCTCCGACTCGCCGGCCAGCAGCGGGCGCAGCCCCGCATAGACGCCCTGGACGTCGTCCCTGGTCAGCGGGGTGGCCAGCACGCTGTTGACGTGTTCGAGGAGGTAGTCGATGTCGGCGCTGGACGCCGCCGGGTGCGCCTTGTCCAGGTCCCAGTCGGTGTCGGTCGTCCCGATGATCCAGTGCCGTCCCCACGGGATGACGAAGAGAACGGACTTCTCGGTCCGCAGGATCAGGCCGGTCGAGGAGTGGACGCGGTCCTTCGGCACGACCAGGTGGATTCCCTTGGACGCCCGGACGTGGAACAGTCCGCGCTCCCCGATCAGCGCCTGGGTGTCGTCCGTCCACACGCCGGTCGCGTTCACCACCTGCTTGGCCCTGACCTCGTACTCCCCTCCCGCCTCGACGTCCTGCACCCGGACGCCGACGACCCGTTCGCCCTCCCGGAGGAAGCCGGTCACCCGCGCCCGGTTCGCCACCCGGGCGCCGTACGCGGCGGCGGTGCGCACCAGCGTCGCCGTGTAGCGGGCGTCGTCCATCTGTGCGTCGTAGTACTGCAACGCCCCGACCAGGGCGTCCTTCCGCAGCGCCGGGGCGACCCGCAGCGCGTTGCGGCGGGAGAGGTGCCGGTGGACGGGCAGACCGCGGCCGTGTCCCGACGACACCGACATCGCGTCGTAGAGCGCCACGCCGGAGCCCGCGTAGAACCGCTCCCAGCCCTTGTGCCGCAGCGGGTAGAGGAACGGCACGGGCTTCACCAGATGCGGGGCCAGCCGCTGGAGGAGCAGTCCGCGCTCCTTCAGGGCCTCCCGGACGAGCGCGAAGTCCAGCATCTCCAGATACCGCAGCCCGCCGTGGATCAGCTTGCTCGACCGGCTCGACGTGCCCGAGGCCCAGTCGCGCGCCTCGACCAGGCCGGTCGAGAGCCCTCTCGTCGCCGCGTCCAGCGCCGTACCGGCGCCGACCACGCCCGCCCCCACGACCAGCACGTCCAGCTCGCGCTCGGCCATGGCGGCGAGCGCCTCGACGCGATCCGCGGGTCCCAGTGTCGCTGTCCTCACTGCTGCCTCCCGGGTGGCTCGGGCTGGTCCGGCGCGGGACGCGGCCCGACCGATCGGTCGGACGCCCCGGCCCACCCCTCGATTCTGTCCGCCGTCCATGACTTCGGCCACCGCCTGTGGACAACCGCGGACGACAGCGGGGCGGCACAGGCCTCGCGACACCTTACAAATGCTGCATATAGGTCATATTTACGCCTAGTCTGACATTGCGCTGTCCCCAGCGGTTGCGCTTTCTGCTCTCATGGTCGTGTACCGGCCGGTTACACGGAGGACGCCGACCTCCGTTCCCCGCCCGGTCCGAGGGAAGGACGGTCCCATATGCCCGCAGACCTCGCTGTCATCGGACTCGGCCACCTCGGCCTGCCCCTCGCACAGGCCGCCGTGGCCGCCGGCATCGAAACCGTCGGCTACGACACCGATCCGCGCGCCCACGCCGAACTCGCCGCCGGCCGCACCCCCGTCGAGGGCTCCCTCACCGCGTCGGACGTCCGCCGGATGCTCTCGGGGGGCTTCCGGCCCACCACCGACCCGGCCGAACTCGGCCGGGTCCGCACCGCGGTCATCTGCGCCCCCACCCCGCTCGCCGCCGACCGCACGCTCGACCTCGCCGCGCTCACCGACGCCACCCGCGCGCTCGCCGCCCGGCTGCGCCCCCACACCACCGTGCTGGTGGAGTCGGCCGTACAGCCCGGCACCACCGAGGGTCACATCCGGCCGCTCCTCGAAGAGGGCTCGGGACTGCGCGCCGGACGGGACTTCCACCTCGCCCACGCGCCGAGCCGCCTCGACCCCGGCAACCGGACCCACGTCCACGCCAACACCCCCAGGGTCATCGGCGGCCTCACCCCCGTCTGCACCGAGTCCGCCGCCGCCTTCTACGGACGGCTCACCGACAAGGTGGTCCGCGCCCGCGGGCTGCGCGAGGCCGAGATGACGAAGGTGCTGGAGACCAACTTCCGGCACGTCAACATCGCCCTCGTGAACGAGATGGCGGTGCTCTGCCACGACCTCGGAGTCGACCTGTGGGACGTCATCCGGTGCGCCGAGACCAAGCCCTTCGGCTTCCAGGCGTTCCGCCCGGGGCCCGGCGTCGGCGGACACGGCGTCCCCGTCGACCCGGGACGCCTCCCGTACCACAGCCGCACCCCCGGCCACCCGCTGCGCATGGTCGCGCTCGCCCAGGAGATCAACGACCGGATGCCGCAGTACGTGATCCAGCGCTGCGCCACCCTGCTGAACGAGCACGGCAAGTCGGTGCGCAGCGCCCGCGTGCTGCTCCTCGGCGTCACCTACAAGCCCGACCTCGCCGACCAGGAGGCGTCCGCCGCCCGGGAGATCGCCTCCCGGCTGCTCGACATGGGTGCGCAGATCGGCTACCACGACCCGTACGTCCTGGACTGGCGGGTACGCGACCTCCCCGTCCCACGCGCCGACTCGCTGTACGAGGCCGCGTCGAACGCCGACCTCACGCTGCTGCTCCAGCACCACCGCACATACGACCTCCAGGGTCTCGCCGTGAAGGCCCAACTGCTCCTGGACACCCGGGGCGCGACCCCGGCGGGGGCCGCGCACCGACTGTGAACCAGGCATTCCGGGAGGGGGCTGCGGGAGCTTCGAGGTCTTCGGGGTTTTCGGTAGGCGATGTCATAGCCGACTGCTAGCCTGCGGCGTCACTTCTCGCACAATCGTGCGCTTCCGCTCCAAGGGGGATCCCACCATGAGCCAGCCCGTGCCGCCGCCGAACCAGCAGCCCGGCGCCCAGCCCGTCGACGGCAACCCGTACGCGGGCCAGCAGCCCGGGGCCCCGACGGGCAACCCGTTCGCCGGTCAGCAGCCCGGCGCCTACGGCCAGCCCGCCCCCGCGTTCGGCGGCGCGCCCTTCGCCCCGCCGGCGCCGCCCCGCGACAAGGTGGCCCTCGGCCTCGTCGCGGCCGTGGTCGCCGCGCTCGTCGGTGCCTTCCTCTACGGCGTCATCGCTGGAGCGATCGAGCGCGAGGTCGGCTACATCGCCATCGGCGTCGGCTTCCTCGTCGGCTTCGCGGCGAGCAAGGTCGGCGGGCGCAACCCGATCCTGCCCGTCGTCAGCGCCGTCCTGTCCGTGGGCGCCGTCTACCTCGGCCAGCTGATCGGCATCTCGATCATCCTGTCCGACCTGATCCACCAGTCCGCGTCCACCCTCTTCATCGACCACTTCGACGTGCTGACGAAGGCGTGGGGCGAGGGCTCGGACTTCATGACCTACGTCTTCCTGCTGCTCGGCGCCGTGGCGGCCTTCGGTGGCGCCAAGAAGGCGTGACCGGGACGGCGTTCCCACGAAGGCCTGATCAAAAGGGCGTGATCGAAAAGGCGCGCCCCGCCGGACATGGGCGAAGGCCCCGGAACCCACGTGCGGTTCCGGGGCCTTCGCCCATGTGTACCCGCCGGAAGCCACCGGCGGACACGAGACGGTCAGCGACGGTGCTGCGAGTCCGCCACCGTCACCTCGACGCGCTGGAACTCCTTGAGTTCGCTGTACCCCGTCGTCGCCATCGCCCGGCGCAGCGCGCCGAAGATGTTCATCGAGCCGTCCGGCGAGTGCGAGGGACCGGTGAGGACCTCCTCGGTCGTACCGACGGAACCGAGGTCCACCAGCTTGCCGCGCGGCACGTCCTCGTGGACGGCCTCCATGCCCCAGTGCCGACCGCGGCCCGGCGCGTCCGTCGCACGGGCCAGCGGGGAGCCGATCATCACGGCGTCCGCACCGCAGGCGATGGCCTTCGGCAGGTCGCCGGACCAGCCGACGCCGCCGTCCGCGATCACGTGCACGTACCGGCCGCCCGACTCGTCCATGTAGTCGCGGCGGGCCCCGGCCACATCGGCGACCGCCGTCGCCATCGGCACCTGGATGCCGAAGACGTTGCGCGTGGTGTGCGCGGCGCCCCCGCCGAAACCGACGAGCACACCGGCCGCACCGGTACGCATCAGGTGCAGGGCGGCGGTGTACGTGGCGCAGCCGCCGACGATCACCGGGACGTCCAGCTCGTAGATGAACTGCTTGAGGTTGAGCGGCTCGGCCGCACCCGACACGTGCTCGGCGGAGACCGTCGTACCGCGGATGACGAAGATGTCCACACCCGCGTCGACGACCGCCTTGGAGAACTGGGCGGTGCGCTGCGGGGAGAGCGCCGCGGCGGTGACGACCCCGGCGTCGCGCACCTCCTTGATGCGCTGCCCGATCAGTTCCTCCTGGATCGGGGCGGCGTAGATCTCCTGGAGACGGCGGGTGGCGGACTCGGCCGGCATCTCGGCGATCTCGTCCAGCAGCGGCTGCGGGTCCTCGTACCGGGTCCACAGCCCTTCCAGGTTGAGGACACCGAGACCGCCCAGCTCACCGATGCGGATCGCGGTCTGCGGGGAGACCACCGAGTCCATGGGGGCGGCCAGGAACGGCAGCTCGAAGCGGTAGGCGTCGATCTGCCAGGCGATCGAGACCTCCTTCGGGTCGCGGGTTCGGCGGCTCGGAACGACGGCGATGTCGTCGAACGCGTATGCCCGGCGGCCGCGCTTGCCGCGCCCGATCTCGATCTCAGTCACGATGGTGTGGCCTTTCCCTCTATGTCTGCGCTGTCCAGTATCCCCGACACACGGCAAAGGGGCGGCCCCGGGAGTTCCCGGACCCCACTGGTCGCCCAGCGGGGCCGGAAAAAGCCCGGGTCCGCCCCTCGGGACGTCGGCGCGCGTTACGACCCTGCCCACGATCGCCAGCGGCGTCGCGGTGTCCGGGGTCTCCGCCTCCGGCGTTGTCGTCGGTCACCGACGCTCCGCGTCGACTCCCTCCTCCGCCTTGGATTCGAAGGCCCCAGACGCCGCTCCTTCTCCCACTGCCCATCGTGGGCAGGGTCGTTACTTCCTGCTGTAGTTGGGCGCCTCGACCGTCATCTGGATGTCGTGCGGGTGGCTCTCCTTGAGGCCCGCGGAGGTGATCCGGACGAACCGGCCGTTGGCCTGGAGCTCCGGCACGGTGCGGCCGCCGACGTAGAACATCGACTGGCGCAGACCGCCGGTGAGCTGGTGGACGACCGCGGAGAGCGGGCCGCGGTAGGGGACCTGGCCCTCGATGCCCTCGGGGACCAGCTTCTCGTCGGAGGCGACGCCCTCCTGGAAGTAGCGGTCCTTGGAGAACGACTTGCGGTCGCCGCGGGACTGCATCGCGCCGAGCGAACCCATGCCGCGGTACGACTTGAACTGCTTGCCGTTGATGAAGAGCAGCTCGCCCGGGGACTCCTCGCAGCCCGCGAGCAGCGAGCCGAGCATCACGGTGTCCGCGCCGGCCACCAGGGCCTTGGCGATGTCGCCGGAGTACTGCAGGCCGCCGTCGCCGATGACCGGGACGCCCGCCTCCTTCGCGGCGAGCGAAGCCTCGTAGATCGCGGTGACCTGCGGGACGCCGATACCGGCGACGACGCGGGTGGTGCAGATGGAACCGGGGCCGACGCCTACCTTGATGCCGTCGACACCGGCGTCGATCAGCGCCTGGGCGCCGTCGCGGGTGGCGATGTTGCCGCCGATGACGTCGACGCCGGACGCGTTCGACTTGATCTTGGCGACCATGTCGCCGACCAGCCGGGAGTGGCCGTGGGCGGTGTCCACGACGATGAAGTCGACGCCCGCCTCGATCAGCGCCTGGGCCCGCTCGAAGGCGTCCCCCGCGACACCGACGGCGGCGCCGACCAGCAGCCGGCCCTCCTTGTCCTTCGCGGCGTTCGGGTACTGCTCGGCCTTGACGAAGTCCTTGACGGTGATGAGGCCCTTGAGGACGCCCGCCTCGTCGACCAGCGGAAGCTTCTCGATCTTGTGACGGCGCAGCAGCTCCATGGCGTCCACGCCGGAGATGCCGACCTTGCCCGTGACCAGCGGCATCGGCGTCATGACCTCGCGCACCTGGCGCGAACGGTCCGGCTCGAACGCCATGTCGCGGTTGGTGACGATGCCGAGCAGCTTGCCGGCCGCGTCGGTGACCGGGACGCCGCTGATGCGGAACTTGGCGCACAGCTCGTCGGCGTCGTGCAGGGTCGCGTCCGGGTGCACCGTGATCGGGTCGGTGACCATGCCGGACTCGGAGCGCTTCACCAGGTCGACCTGGTTGGCCTGGTCGGCGATGGAGAGGTTGCGGTGGAGCACACCGGCGCCGCCCTGCCGGGCCATGGCGATCGCCATGCGGGCCTCGGTGACCTTGTCCATCGCGGCGGAGAGCAGCGGGATGTTCACCCGCACGTTCTTGGAGATGTACGAGGAGGTGTCGATCTGATCGGGCGCCATGTCGGACGCGCCGGGCAGCAGCAGCACGTCGTCGTATGTCAGCCCGAGCGTCGCGAATTTCTCGGGCACTCCGTCGACGTTTGCAGTCATGACACCTTCCCCAAATGGCCTTGATCGGTGCGGATGTCCATGCTAACGGCCTTCGCACGTGTCTCATTCCACGGGCAAGATCACCTACAGGTTCTGTAGGTTCGTACGGAACCGGAGCGGCACGGATCGTGCACGAACGGTACGCACGAGAGGCGCGGGACGTACGCGGAACCGTGACGGGAACGGGAACGGGAACGGGAACGGGAGCCGGGGCCGGAGCTGGGGCCGGGGAAATCCCGTCGTCCGACCCCGATCACTGCTCGGCGAGCGCCCGCAGCCTGCTCAGCGCACGGTGCTGGGCGACCCGGACGGCGCCCGGTGACATGCCCAGCATCTGCCCGGTCTCCTCGGCGGTCAGACCGACCGCGACCCGCAGCACGAGCAGCTCGCGCTGATTGTCGGGGAGGTTCGCCAGGAGCTTCTTGGCCCAGGCCGCGTCACTGCTGAGCAGCGCGCGCTCCTCGGGGCCGAGCGAGTCGTCGGGCCGCTCGGGCATCTCGTCGGAGGGCACTGCCGTGGACCCCGGGTGCCGCATGGCGGCCCGCTGGAGATCGGCCACCTTGTGGCCCGCGATGGCGAAGACGAAGGCTTCGAAGGGTCTGCCGGTGTCCTTGTAGCGCGGCAGCGCCATGAGCACCGCGACGCAGACCTCCTGCGCCAGGTCCTCGACGAAGTGGCGCGCGTCACCGGGCAGACGACTCAGCCGCGACCTGCAGTAACGCAGCGCGAGCGGGTGAACATGGGCCAGCAGATCATGGGTGGCCTGCGCATCGCCCTCGACGGCGCGGTGCACCAGTGCACCGATCACCGTCGTCTCGTCGTCGCGCATCGGACCATGGTGCCTCGGAGTCTCGTCTTCCGCTCCGCCGCGTCCGTAGTTGTGCACCGAAGCGTTATGAGCGGGTGCGCCGGAAGTCATGTCCTGCGCCCTCCCCTTCCGCTCGACCGAATCGTTCCCGAGGAACTCCACGTCTCAAGGATGCGGCATCGGCCGTGAAGCGTCACATGCCGTCGGCCCGGCGGACGCGGTCGGCCCGGCGGGCACCACCGGTGCGGCGGTGCCCGCCCCGCGCACGGCGGTCGCGACACCCCGCCCGCCGGAGCGCGGGCGGGGAGACGGTCGACCACCGGTCACGACCGGCCCTCAGCGGACCAGCCCCCAGCGGAAGCCGAGAGCGACGGCGTGGGCGCGGTCAGAGGCGCCGAGCTTCTTGAACAGACGCCTGGCGTGCGTCTTCACCGTGTCCTCGGAGAGGAACAGCTCACGGCCGATCTCGGCGTTCGAGCGACCGTGGCTCATCCCTTCGAGCACCTGGATCTCCCGCGCGGTGAGCGTGGGCGCGGCACCCATCTCGGCCGACCGCAGCCTGCGCGGCGCGAGCCGCCACGTCGGATCGGCCAGCGCCTGGGTGACGGTGGCCCGCAGCTCGGCGCGGGAGGCGTCCTTGTGGAGATAGCCGCGGGCACCGGCGGCGACCGCGAGCGCGACGCCGTCCAGGTCCTCGGCGACGGTCAGCATGATGATCCTGGCGCCGGGGTCGGCGGAGAGCAGCCGCCGGACCGTCTCCACACCCCCGAGACCAGGCATGCGTACGTCCATCAGAATCAGATCCGAACGGTCGGCGCCCCAGCGGCGGAGGACTTCCTCGCCGTTGGCCGCCGTCGTCACACGCTCGACGCCGGGCACGGTCGCGACCGCGCGACGGAGCGCCTCTCGGGCAAGCGGGGAGTCGTCGCAGACGAGGACGGATGTCATGGCCGCCCTCCGCAGCTGATGCGCGTCACCTTGAGCCTCCAGGCTGTTCACAAGTCGTCACCTGAGCGGTTGACGCTCTCGGACACCTGCCCGATCGCTTTTTCTGTCAACCACTTCCGCCCTCTCAACGATGGTCACTCGAAAGAGTTACGGGTTCGACGGCCAGGTTCGGCACTCTACGTGAGGAGGCGTGCACGGAGGAGAGCGACGCGGATCGTCCAGTCATCAACCGGTTCTTCATATGAAGGTATGCCCCATTTAGCGGGTCTTCTTCCCTTTTCCCGGTGTCTGTGGCTAGATTCGCAATCAGTCATATTTACATCTACTTGCACCGTGGATGTAAGTGTCATGGGCACAATCAAAATAGACGACACCGGACGACAACGACGTTTCCGACTCAGCATGGTTTGAGGGGACAAGCAATGGCAGATTTCTCCCGCCTTCCCGGACCCAACGCCGATCTGTGGGACTGGCAACTGTTGGCGGCCTGCCGCGGGGTCGACAGCTCGCTGTTCTTCCACCCCGAGGGTGAGCGCGGGGCGGCACGCAGCGCCCGCGAGAACTCGGCGAAAGAGGTCTGCATGCGATGCCCGGTACGTGCCGAGTGCGCGGCACACGCGCTGGCCGTACGGGAGCCCTACGGCGTGTGGGGCGGACTCACCGAGGACGAGCGTGAGGAGCTCATGGGGCGGGCCCGCAACCGTCTGATCGCGGCATCGGCGCCGTCGGGCGGCGTTCCGTCCCCGGCGGGGCACGGCTGATCCCGGCGGCCCGCACGGTCCATAAAGCAAATAACGTTTCTTCATCACCACCCGACCACCGAGGGAGGCCGGGTCACAGGCAGGCCCCGCGCCGGGTCGCGCACGCTTCCGAGCCACCCGGGCCCCCGGCACCGGTCACACGTGCGGCCTCCCGCGCCGCGTCAGGGGCAGCGCCCGGCCTGCGGGCGGGTCACGGGCGGTACCCCGGTCAGCGGGCGGCCGCCAGGGACAGCCGGTCCAGCGTGGCCGCCACGGCGGGCACCTGCGCCAGGTCGGGGAGGGTCAGGGCGACGATCTCGCGCTCGACGGCCGGTTCGACCGTGACGGTGCGGACCCCCTTGGTGCGTACCGACTCGATCGCCAGTTCCGGCAGCACCGCCACCCCGAGCCCGGCCCCCACCAGGCCGACGACCGCGGGGTAGTCGTCGGTGGCGAAATCGATCCGGGGCGTGAAGCCCGCCTCCTCGCAGACCTCCACCAACTGGCGCCGGCAGCGCGGACAGCCGGCGATCCACGACTCCTCGGCCAGCTCGGCGATGGTGACCGCCCCCGTACCGGACAGCCGGTGCGCCTCGGGGACCAGGCCGATCAGCCGGTCGGTGAGGAGCGGACGCACGACCAGGTCCTCCCATTCGGCGCCCGGAGCGCCGTAGCGGAATGCCAGCGCGATGTCGCAGTCGCCCTCGCGCAGCATCTCGACCGAACGCGGCGGCTCGGCCTCGACCAGGGAGACCCGGGTGCCGGGATGGGCCGCGCGCAGTGCCGCGAGGGCCCCGGGCACCAGGGTGGAACTGCCGCTGGGGAACGAGACGAGCCGGACCCGGCCGGCTCGCAGCCCGGCGATCGCGGCGACCTCCTCCTCCGCGGCGGTGAGCCCGGCCAGGATGCCCGAGGCATGCCGGACGAGGGCCTCGCCCGCCTGCGTGAGCCGCATCTCGCGTCCGGTGCGGATCAGCAGCGTGGTCCCGGCCGAGGACTCCAGGGCCTTCATCTGCTGGCTGACCGCGGGCTGGGTGCAGCCCAGTTCGCGGGCCGCGGCGGAGAACGAGCCGGTGGCGGCCACGGCGCGCAGAACACGGAGGTGACGGGCTTCGATCACCCCTCAACCATAAGCAACTCTTGGGAGAGGCGCTAATTGCCCAGGTGTACCTTTGGGACGGGACGGTTACGACCTCGCCCGAGGCGCATCCGGTGCGCACCCTGTGCGCGGCCCTGGTGGGGCGGGACGGCGGGGAGCGAAGGCCCGGGGCGGAAGAGGTGCCCCGGAGCGGAAAAAACATGAAGAGGCGGCGAAGGGGCGGTGGCAGGCCGATGAAGGTGCTGAGCGTGAACGTGGGACGGCCCAGGATCGTCGCCCACACCGACGCCCCGGGCGGAGCGACCGGCATCGGCAAGCGGCCGGTCGACGGTCCGGTGCGTGTCCTCGACCCCGGCCCCAAGGGCACCGGCGGCAGCGGCCTGGTCGGGGACGCGGTGTGCGACCTGCGCCATCACGGCGGCTCCGACCAGGCCGTGTACGCCTTCGGCCGCGAGGAGCTGGACGTCTGGGAACGGGAGACCGGCCGCCCGCTGCCCAACGGCACGTTCGGCGAGAACCTCACGACCAGTGGGGTGGACGTGAACGGCGCGAGGATCGGGGAGCGCTGGAGGATAGGCCCCGACCTGGTGCTGGAGGTCGCGTCGAGCCGGATCCCCTGCCGCACGTTCGCCGGGCACCTCGGCGAGAAGGGCTGGGTCAAGCGGTTCACGCGGGCGGCCGCCCCGGGCGCGTACCTGCGGGTGATCGCGCCGGGCGAGATCCGTGCCGGGGACCCGGTCGAGATCGTGCACCGGCCCGGCCACGACGTCACCGTACGGATGGAGTTCCAGGCGTCGACGACCCGGCGCGAACTGCTGCCCCGGCTGCTCGCGGCCCGCGACGCGCTGCATCCGGAGACCCTGCGCGCCGCCCTGAAGTACGTCGGACAGGGGCACGGGGAGCAGGGTTCGGCGGCCGGGTGAGCACGGGGCCCGGACGGCGAGCCGGACATCGGTCCGGGGGCCGGTCCGGACCGCGCTTCTGTGGGCGGCCCGACCCGGATCGAGGCGCCGTCCGGGTCACCGTCCGGCCATGATCCGGCGGACAGGCACTAACGTGCCGCCCATGACGACTGCACTGATTACGGGCGCGACCGCGGGTATCGGCGCCGCGTTCGCGCGGCGGCTGGCGGCCGACGGACACAACCTGGTGCTGGTGGCGCGCGACGCCGAGCGACTGCGCGAGCAGGCGACCGAACTGCACGACCGGCACGGCATCGAGGCCGAGGTGCTGCGGGCCGACCTGTCCGAGGACAAGGGGATCGAGACGGTCGAGGAACGCTTGGCGGACCGTCAGCATCCGGTTGACCTGCTGGTCAACAACGCCGGGTTCGGGAACAAGGGCCGCTACCTGGAAGTGCCCATGGCCGACGAGCTGAACATGCTCAAGGTGCACTGCGAGGCGGTACTGCGACTGACCTCGGCCGCCGTGACCGGGATGCGGGAGCGCGGACGGGGCGGGGTCGTCAACGTGGCCTCGGTGGCGGCGTTCGTGCCGCGTGGGACGTACGGCGCGTCCAAGGCATGGGTCGTGCAGTTCACCCAGGGCGCGGCGAAGGACCTGGCCGGTTCGGGGGTGCGGCTGATGGCGCTGTGCCCGGGTTTCGTACGCACGGAGTTCCACCAGCGGGCCGGGATGGGGACCGGCAACATCCCCGGCTGGATGTGGCTGGACGCCGACAAACTGGTGGCGGCGGCGCTGGCGGACCTGGCGCGCGGCAAGTCCCTGTCGGTGCCGGACCCGCGGTACAAGGCGCTGATGGGGGTCGTGAGGCTGACGCCGCGCGGCCTGCTCGGAGGGGCCGCCTCCAAGACGGGCCGCAAGTACGGACCCCAGTGAGCGAACGGTCCCCCGCGAGCCTGTTACCGGATCGCCCGACGGCGGGGAGCCGGCTGCGCGGTTCCCGGTCACGGGCCTCCCGGTCACGCGGTCGCCCGGCCGGGGGACTCCGTTTCCGGGGAGGGGGCATGTCGGCCCGTCAGGCACCGGAGGGGTGGTGGCCTGACGGGCCGTGTCGTCGGACCACCGTCCACCGTGCGACGACGGGATCCGGTTCCGGGACGGCGGGATCCGGTTCCGGGAGGGGGTTCAGCGCACCCCGTGGCCCGCGTAGGCGCCGATGTTCGGAGCGCCGGGCTTCAGCTTGTTGCCGAAGTAGTCCTTGCCGCCGTTGTCCTCGATGACGGCTCCGGCGGCGAGGGCGGGCGATCCCGCGCCGAGGCGGAAGTCGGCCCGGAGCTTCGGGTCGGCCGTGATGCCGCCGGGGTCGGGGCGGGTCATGTCGATGCCGTAGAAGGCGTTGTGGTCGAAGGAGAGCCCGGGCGTCGGGTTCTTGAAGGCGTAGCCTCCGGTGCCCTCGCTCACGAAGACGTTGTTGCGGATGGACAGTTCGTGCTGGGTGGTGGCGGGGCTGCCGGCGTCGTCCTGGACGAGGTATCCGGGGATCTGCTCCTTGTTGTGGAAGGTGTTGTTGTAGATCCTCGTGTCGAGGATCGGGCCCCAGCAGTTCTGGATCAGGCGGGCACCGTCGTTGCGGCTGACGTTGTAGCGGGCGACCGTGCCGACCGTCTTGGCGCCGCTGTACGGGCAGATCAGCAGGAAGCCGCCCTTGTTGTCGTGGCTGTTGTTGTACTGGAAGACCGTGTTCCGCGAGGCGCCGTCGGCGTCGAAGGACATCCCGTCGTGGGTGTTCCCGCCGCCCGAGACCTCGTTGTACTCGATGAGCGTGTCGTCGGTGTTGAAGGTCCAGATGCCCGCGTTGGCCGAGGGCGAGCGCAGCTGGAAGCCGTCGATCCGGTTGTGGTCGACACGGGCCCCGCTGGTGGTGTCGAGCTTCATGCCGTCACCGGCCAGGGACCTCAGCGTGTTGTGGTGGATGCGGACGCCGGTGCTGGGCGTCCACTCGCCCGGGTAGACGTTCGGGTCCTGCTGCTGGCCGACCAGATCGCGCTTGGAGAAGGTCGACTTGAAGTAGATGCCCTCGCGGTCGACGTCCTCGATGCGGTTGTGGGCGATGTCCAGGCCGTCGTACCAGCCGGCCTTCGCGGTTCCCTCGACGGCGATCTGGATCGCGCTGGAGCCCGTGAGCGTCTTGTAGTCGCCGCCGCGCACGTCGTGGATGTAGAGCCCGGAGACGACGAAGCCGCGGGCGACACCGTAGTCGGTGAGGCGCAGGCGGACGCCGTTGCGCTCGCTGCCGGGGTTGTCTGCGTTGGTGATCTCCAGCGCCTTGAGGTGCACGTACTGCGTGTTGGCGAGCAGGACGACGTCGTGGGCGCCCGCTCCGTCGAGCCTGGCGCGGTCCGGGGCATTGCCGTAGTCGGCGATGGTGAACGGGGCACGGGCGGAACCGGCGCCCTCGGGGGCGAGGGTGCCGGTGCAGGTGGTACCGCGCTTGAAGAGCAGCCGGTCACCGGGGCCGTAGGTGTGCGCGTTGGCCTCGGCCAGCGTGGTCCAGGGATGCTGCCTGCCGCCGGTGGCGCCGGCCGGATCGGCGGCGCAGTCGACGTGGTAGGTACGGCCGTTGGGCGCGGCCTGCGCGGCGCCCTGGCCGACGACGGTCAGGCCGGCGGCCGTCAGGGCCGCGAGCGCGGCAGCGGTGACGCGATGACTCACAATTCCTCCGTACGAACTGTCAAGATCGGACGATCGGTTGGGAACGGACGATCGGTTGGGAACGGGGCCGGACGAACGATCAGGTCGAACGAACGGCCGGAACGAGCGGTCGGGGCGAACGATCGAGGACGGACGATCGAGGGCGGACGACCGAGGACGGACGAATGATCAGGTCCGGGATCGGGACCGGGCTCAGGAACGGGAACGGAGCGGGAACGGAGCGGGTCGATGGTCGGAGGAATCCGGGCAGGACGAATCGGCGCCACCGGACAACCGGGCTCGGACCTGCCGGAATCCCGGACTCGGACTGCCCGGAATCCTGGACTTGGATTGATTGAACGTCAATGGATCGCGTTTGAATGATCGAAACTCCCATCGTTCGATCACGTTGGTCTAGGGTCGGACAACGGCTCCGGCACCGGCCGGTCCGGAGGTCGGGCCACAACACTGCGAGGGGACTGCCGCCGTGCGCGAAAGTGCTGCTGAACGTCATGACCGCCTGCTGGCCCTGGTCCGGCAACGGGGCTCGGCCCGGGTCTCGGACCTGGCCACACAGCTGGGGGTCTCCCCCGTCACCGCGCGCCGGGACGTGGAGGAGCTGGCCGGCCGGGGCCTGCTCGACCGGGTGCACGGTTCGGTGTCCTGGCCGCGCGACGCCACCCCCGCCCCCGCCGCGGGGACCGGGGGCAACGGCCTGGTCCTGGGCATGCTCGCGCCCTCGTCGACGTACTACTTCGCCGAGGTGATCCGCGGCGCCCACGAGGCCGCCGGCCAGGCGGGCGCCCGGCTGATCCTGCGGATCTCCGACTACCGCCCGCAGGAGGACCAGGCCCGTACCGAGGGCCTGCTCGCCGCGGGCGCCGAGGGGCTGCTGATCGCGCCGGGCTGGCAGCACCCTGGCGACCCCGCCGCGTTCGGCGACTGGATCGCCTCGCTGCCGGTGCCGACCGTCCTGCTGGAGCGCAGGCCCGCCGCGGGCTCCCCGCTCGACGGCCTGGACCGGGTCTGCTCGGACCACGCGTACGGGGTGCTGCTCGCCATGCGCCACCTGGTGGGCCTCGGGCACGGGGCGCCGCTGCTGATGGCCCGCGCCGACTCCCCGACCGCGGTGGCGGTGCGGTCCGGGTACGCGGAGGCCCTCGACGTGCTCGGGCTGCGCCCGCCTCAGGACGTGATCGACTCCGTCCCCGCCGAACTCGCGCCGGAGGCGTTCGAGGAGGCCGTGCAGGCGCTGCGCGAAGCGGTCACCTCGGGAGTGGCGACGGCGGCACTGGTCCACAACGACGTGGACGCGATCCAGGTGATGCAGCGCCTGGCCGAACTGGACGTGCGGGTGCCGGACGACCTGGCGCTGATCGCCTACGACGACGAGGTCGCGGGGCTCGCGGACACCCCGCTCACGGCGGTGGCACCGCCCAAGCGCGATGTGGGCCGTCACGCGACGGAGCTGCTGGTGGAACGGCTCGGCCGGAGCTCGGGCACGCCCCGGCGGCACCTGACGCTGCTGCCGCAGCTGAGGGTCCGGGACTCCTGCGGAGCCTCCCTCTCGGAGACGTAGGAACGACGACGTCGAAGACGCGGGAACGACAACACGACGGACACGACGGACACGACGGACGCGACGGACGCGACGGACGCGACGGACGCGGCGGACACGGGCACGAGGCGGAAGGCCGAGGGGCGGGAGACGGCGGGCGGGTGTTCCCCCGCCCTTCACCCGTTCGTAGCACGCGACATTCCGCCCGCTTCGATACGTAATGTATCTGATCTTTTTTCGATCAATCGCTCTTTCGCTCTTGACTTCGGTCACGGCTGGTCGAAAGATCTCGGCCAACGCCAATGTCGTCGCCTGTTCAGGAGTCTCGCTGTGAGCCGCAGTTCGAGCAGAACGTCCCTCGCCGTCGTCGGCGCCGCCACCGCCCTCGCCGTTCTCACGGCCTGTGGCGGCAGCGGTGACGACAGTTCCGCCTCCGGAAGCGACGGGAAGCCCGTCAGCATCACCTTCTGGGGCTGGGCCAAGGGGTCCAAGGAGGTCGTTGACGCGTTCAACGCCTCGCACAAGAACATCAAGGTGGTCTACGAGGAGATCCCGTCCGGCAACGCCGGCGGCTACGCCAAGATCTCCAACGCGGTGAAGGCGGGCAACGCCCCCGACCTGGTCTCCATCGAGTACCCGCAGCTCCCGGAGTACGTCAGCCAGGGCGCGCTCCAGGACATCGGGAAGTACTTCACCGACGACATCAAGAAGAAGCTGCTCCCCCAGGCCGTGGAACTGACCACGCTGGGCGGGAAGAGCTGGGCCGTCCCGTTCGACGCGTCCCCGCAGGCCTTCTACTACCGCAAGGACCTGTTCGAGAAGTTCGGCGTCGAGGTCCCCAAGACCTGGGACGACTTCCGCAAGGCCGCCGAGAAGGTCAAGAAGGCCGACAAGAAGGCCCGGATCGGCACCTTCTTCCCCGACGACCCGACCACGTTCCAGGCGATGGCCTGGCAGGCCGGTGCCCAGTGGTACAAGCCCGAGGGCGACACCTGGAAGGTCGGCACGACCGACGCCGCCACCAACAAGGTCGCCGACTACTGGCAGGGCATGCTCGACGACGACCTGATCCGCTCGAACGCCTCGTTCAGCCCCGAGTGGACCAACTCGCTCAAGAGCGGCGGCACCGTCGGCTACCTCGGCGCGGCCTGGGGTGCGGGCGTCCTCAAGGGCACCCTGCCCGAGCAGAGCGGCAAGTGGGCCGTCGCCCCGCTGCCCAGCTGGGACGGCAAGCCGGCCAGCGGCATGCTCGGCGGCTCCACCTTCGCGGTGACCAAGAACAGCAAGAAGGCCGAGGCCGCGGTCGAGTTCGCCACCTGGATGTCGACCACCGAGGAAGGCATCAAGGCCCGCATCGAGTCCGGCACCTCCAGCGCCTTCCCGGCCGCTTCGGAACTGCGCCCGGTCGCGAAGAAGGCGTTCGACGCCGGTTACTACGGCGGCGAGGACATCTACCAGGTGTTCGAGGGCGCCGCGGCGTCGATCGGCCAGAACTGGAACTGGGGCCCGACGACCGGCACCACGAACACCACCATGAAGGACCAGTTCGGCAAGGTCGCCAGCGGTTCCACCACCATCAAGGACGCCGTGAAGGCCGGGCACGACGCCACGGTCGCCGAGCTGAAGAAGCGCGGTCTGAAGGTCGAGGACGCAGGCTGATGAAGCACGCCCGGACGACCAGAGCCGCCGCCATCCTGCTGGGGCCCTTCTTCGTACTGTTCACCGTGGCCATGGTGCTGCCGATCGGATACGCGGTCTGGCTCAGCCTGTTCACCGAGAAGCAGTCCGGCCTGGGCTTCGGCGGCACCGAGACCGTCTTCAGCGGACTCGACAACTACACGGCGGCCCTGGGCGACCGGGCGTTCCGCGAGGGCTTCGGCGTACTCCTCGGATACTGCCTGTTCTACATTCCGCTGCTGCTCATCGGGGCCCTCGCCCTCGCCCTCCTGCTGGACTCCGCGCTGGCCCGCGCCCGCCGCTTCTTCCAGCTCGCGCTCTTCCTGCCGCACGCCGTGCCCGGCATCATCGCCGCGCTGATCTGGGTCTACCTCTACACGCCCCAGCTCAGCCCGGTCGTCAGCGCGATGGAGTCCGGCGGACTCGGCTTCGACTTCTTCTCGCCCGAGGGCGCCCTCCCCTCCGTCGTGAACATCGCCCTGTGGGAGTGGCTCGGCTACAACATGGTGATCTTCTACGCCGCGCTGCAGGCCATCGACCGTTCCGTCCTCGAAGCGGCGACGGTCGACGGGGCCGGTGCCTGGCGCATCGCGGTCGGCATCAAGGTGCCGCTGATCCGCGCCTCGGTCGTGATGGTCGCGCTGTTCACGGTCATCGGCTCGCTCCAGCTGTTCACCGAGCCCCTGATCCTCAACAAGGGGACCGGCTCCGCCGTCACCTCCACCTGGACGCCGAACATGTACGCGTACACCGCGGCCTTCGAACGCAACGACTACGGCCTCGCCGCGGCCGCGTCCATCCTGCTGGCGCTCACGGCCGCGCTGCTGTCCTTCGTCGTCACCCGCTTCACCGGCCGGAAGGGCAAGAAAGCATGAACTCCCCCGCCTCCCACGGCCGCTGGATGTCGAAGACCGCGGTCAACGGCTTTCTCCTGCTCGCCGTCGTCTACATGCTCTTCCCCCTCGTCTGGCTGGTCACCGCCGCCACGAAGGACACCGGCGACCTGCTCGCGGGCAACGCGTTCTCCTTCCAGGGCTTCAACCTCGGCGAGAACCTGTCGAACCTGGCCTCCTACGGCGACGGCATCTACTTCCGCTGGTACCTCAACAGCCTCCTGTACGCGGGCGTCGGTGCGCTCGTCTGCTCGCTGATCTGCGTGGCCGCCGGATACGCCTTCGACAAGTACGAGTTCCGCGGCAAGGAGAAGCTGTTCGGACTCGTGCTGATGGGCGTGCTCGTCCCGACGACCGCGCTCGCCCTGCCGATGTACCTGCTGGCCTCCAAGACCGGCCTGGTCAACACCTACTGGTCGGTGCTGATCCCGGTGCTCGTCAACCCGTTCGGCGTGTACCTCGCCCGGGTGTTCAGCACCGGCTACATACCGAACGAGGCCCTGGAGGCCGCCCGTATCGACGGCGCCGGTGAACTGCGCGTCTTCTGGTCCATCGGGCTGCGCATGGTCATGCCGGGCTTCGTGACCGTCTTCCTCTTCCAGTTCACCGCGATCTGGAACAACTTCTTCCTCCCCCTGGTGATGCTCTCGGACCGCAAGCTGTTCCCGCTGAGCCTCGGCCTGTACTCCTGGAACACCAACACCCACGGCGAGCCGAGCTTCTACCCGCTCGTCGTCACCGGTTCGCTCCTGGCCGTCATCCCCCTGATCGTCGCCTTCGTCTCGCTCCAACGGCACTGGAAGGCCGGAATGACCGCCGGCAGCGTCAAGTGACCCTTCCCACGAGCCCCCCACGAGCCCCGAGGAGTACGGGTACCACCATGACCCACGCCACTGACAACCGGCCGACGGCCCTGCTCGCCATGGGTCCGGGCATCGCCGACCGTCTGCTCGCCGACCGCCACCGCACCCGGCTGGCCGCCCTCACCCGCACCGACCCGTACCTGGTCGCCCACGACCTGACCGATCCGTCGCCCGAGGTGGCCGCCGCGTTCGCCGAGGCGGAGGTGCTGTTCACCTGCTGGGGCGCGACCCCGCTGACCGCCGAGGTACTGGCCGCGGCCCCCCGGCTGCGGGCCGTCGTGCACGCGGCAGGTTCCGTGAAGCACCACATCACCGACGCCTGCTGGGAACGCGGCATCGCCGTCACCTCCGCCGCCGGGGCCAACGCGCTGCCGGTCGCCGAGTTCACGCTCGCCGCGATCCTCTTCGCGAACAAGCGCGTCCTGCACTCCGCCGACCGCTACCGCGCCCTGCGCGCCGAGCACGACTGGCTCGCGGAACTCGGCGGCTCCGGCAACTACCGCCGCACCGTCGGCGTCATCGGTGCCTCCCGCATCGGCCGGCGCGTCATCGAACTGCTGCGCCCCTTCGACCTGGACGTCCTGCTGTACGACCCGTACGTGGACGAGGCGGAGGCGGCCCGGCTCGGCGTACGGCTCACCTCGCTCGACGAGCTGTGCGCGGGCAGTTCGGTGGTCTCGGTGCACGCACCGCAGCTCCCCGAGACGCATCACCTGATCGGCGCGGCGCAGCTGTCGGCCATGGCGACCGGGACCACGCTGATCAACACGGCGCGCGGTTCGCTGGTCGACGAGGAGGCGCTGCTGCCGGAGCTGGTGTCGGGGCGGCTGCACGCGGTGCTGGATGTGACGGATCCCGAACTCCCGCCCGCCGACTCGCCCTTGTACGAGCTGCCGAACGTCCTGCTCACCCCGCACGTGGCGGGTTCGCTCGGCGGTGAGCTGCATCGGATGGCCGATCAGGCGCTGGACGAGCTGGAACGGTACACGCAGGGGAAGCCGTTCGCGGACCCGGTCCGCGCGGGGGTGCTGACCCGGTCGGCGTGACCGCCCGCGGCGCGGCTCCGCCGCCCGCTCCTCCCACGGCCCGTGGCCCCTCGGCCACGGGCCGTCCGCGTGTCCGCATGTCCGTGTGTCCGGGGCCCGGGTGCGGTGCGACACGTCGTACGGCGCACGGCCGCCCGGACCCGCACACAGGCCGAGGCCCGGTATCCCGCGACGGGATACCGGGCCTCGGTGGCTGATGCCGGGGTTACGCGTCAGTGCGCGTGGCCGTGGCCGCCGTGACCGGCCTCGGCCTCCTCCTCGGCCGGCTTCTCGACGACCAGGGTCTCGGTCGTGAGCAGCAGCGACGCGATGGACGCGGCGTTCTCCAGCGCGGAGCGGGTGACCTTGACCGGGTCGATGACGCCGGCCTTCACCAGGTCGCCGTACTCGCCGGTCGCGGCGTTGAAGCCCTGGCCCTTGTCGAGGTCGGCGACCTTGGAGGTGATGACGTAGCCCTCCAGGCCGGCGTTCTCGGCGATCCAGCGCAGCGGCTCGACGGCGGCGCGGCGCACGACCGCGACACCCGTGGCCTCGTCGCCGGTCTTGCCGAGGTTGCCCTCCAGGACCTTGACGGCGTGGACCAGAGCGGAGCCACCACCGGAGACGATGCCCTCCTCGACCGCGGCGCGGGTCGCGGAGATGGCGTCCTCCAGACGGTGCTTCTTCTCCTTGAGCTCCACCTCGGTGGCGGCACCGACGCGGATCACGCACACGCCGCCGGCCAGCTTCGCGAGGCGCTCCTGGAGCTTCTCGCGGTCCCAGTCGGAGTCCGTGGCCTCGATCTCGGCCTTGATCTGGTTGACCCGGCCCTTGACGTCGCCGGGCTCGCCGCCGCCGTCCACGATCGTGGTGTCGTCCTTGGTGACGGTGACGCGGCGGGCGGTGCCCAGCACGTCCAGACCGGCCTGGTCGAGCTTGAGGCCGACCTCCTCGGCGATGACGGTCGCACCGGTGAGGGTGGCGATGTCGCCGAGCATGGCCTTGCGGCGGTCACCGAAGCCGGGGGCCTTCACGGCGACGGCGTTGAAGGTGCCGCGGATCTTGTTGACGACGAGGGTCGACAGCGCCTCGCCCTCGACGTCCTCGGCGATGATCAGCAGCGGCTTGGAGCCACCGGCCTGGATGACCTTCTCCAGCAGCGGGAGCAGCTCCTGGATGGCGCCGATCTTGCCCTGGTGGATCAGGATGTACGGGTCGTCGAGGACGGCCTCCATACGCTCCTGGTCGGTCACCATGTACGGCGACAGGTAGCCCTTGTCGAAGGCCATGCCCTCGGTGAAGTCGAGGTCCAGACCGAAGGTGTTGGACTCCTCGACGGTGATGACACCGTCCTTGCCGACCTTGTCCATCGCGTCCGCGATGAGCTCGCCGACCTGCGGGTCCTGCGCGGAGAGCGCGGCCACGGCGGCGATGTCGGACTTGTCGTCGATCGGGCGGGCAGTCGCGAGGAGGTCCTCGGACACGGCCTTGACCGCCGCGTCGATGCCCTTCTTCAGGGCGGCCGGGGAGGCGCCGGCGGCGACGTTGCGCAGACCCTCGCGGACCAGCGCCTGGGCCAGCACGGTGGCGGTGGTCGTGCCGTCACCCGCGATGTCGTTGGTCTTGGTCGCGACCTCCTTCACCAGCTGGGCACCGAGGTTCTCGTACGGGTCCTCGATCTCGACCTCGCGCGCGATGGTGACACCGTCGTTGGTGATGGTGGGGGCACCGAACTTCTTGTCGATGACGACGTTGCGGCCCTTGGGGCCGATCGTCACCTTGACCGTGTCGGCAAGCTTGTTGACGCCGCGCTCGAGGGCGCGACGGGCGTCCTCGTCGAACTTCAGGATCTTCGCCATGGGAGCTGAGCTTTCCTCTCGAACGAACCGCGCCCCCGGCCGCCCGGCTGATCACAACGCACGGGGCCAGGGGCGCGGAACGGAAGCAGACGTGGGTGAATTACTTCTCGATGATCGCGAGCACGTCGCGAGCCGAGAGGACGAGGTACTCCTCGCTGTTGTACTTCACCTCGGTGCCGCCGTACTTGCTGTACAGCACGATGTCGCCGGTCTTGACGTCGAGCGGAAGGCGCTCGCCGTTCTCGAAGCGGCCCGGGCCCACGGCCAGGACGACGCCCTCCTGGGGCTTCTCCTTGGCGGTATCCGGGATGACCAGGCCGGAGGCCGTGGTCTGCTCGGCGTCGAGCGGCTGGACCACAATGCGGTCTTCGAGCGGCTTGATCGCAACCTTGGTGCTGGCGGTCGACACGATCCGGTCTCCCCCTTCGGAGATCTCACGGGGTTAAGAGTCTGTGTGTGGCGACCAGGTGGATCCGTCGTCGCGGGTGCCGGACCTGCCAGTCGCACAGTACTGCTGGCACTCTCCATCGGTGAGTGCCAGCACCGAGACTATGACCGCGATTAGCACTCGGTCAAGCGGAGTGCCAATTCAGCCAGTCGTGGCGTCCGGACTCCCCCGTCGGTCCGGGGTGCCGGGGCGCCGGCCCGTGCACGGGGCCCGGGCGGCCGAGGGCAGACCGTCGGCGCGCCCGTCCCGCCCGTCCGGCGCCTCTTGCACGTCTCGTACGCCTCGTACGCCTCGCGCGTCTCGTACGCGCCCCTACCGCGCCGCTCGTGCGCGGCCCTCCGGTCATACGTAGTCCTCCAGCCGGGCCACCGCGTACCCCTGGTCCGTGATCGTCTTCATGACGGCGCGGACCAGTTCGGTCATGTCGGCGCCCCATTCGTTCCGGCCCCGGAAGTGCGTGAGGATGATGTCGCCGGGGCGCAGCTTCCCGTCCCCCTCGCGCCATTCCATGTGGTCCGGGAACGCCTCCGCGTTCCAGAGCGGCACGGCCTCGATCCCGCAGGACTTCGCGATGCGCAGCGTGTCCCCGTTGTAGTTGCCGTACGGCGGACGGAAGAGAACGGGCCGCTTCCCGAACTGCTCCTCGATGATGTCCTGCTGACCGCAGATCTCGCGCTTCTGCTCCTCGTACGAGAGCCCGGGAAGGTAGGGGTGGCTGAGGGTGTGGTTGTTGAGGCCGACGCCGAGCCGTTGCGCCTCGCCGAAGTACCCGTAGTTGCCGCGCACCTCGTGGTCGGTGAGGAACGCGCTGTACGGGATGTCCAGTTCATCCATCATCCGCAGCAGCTCGGGGTCCTTCTCCGCGCCGTCGTCCATGGTCAGGAACACCACCCGGTCCTTGGTCGGGACGGTGGTGAAGACCGGCGGCAGGGAGGCGTCGCCGCCCGTGACCTCGAAGCCCCTGCGGGTGGTGATGCGCGGCTTGGCGGCGGGCGGGGGTGCGATCAGGGGAGCGCGGGCCAGCCCCCATTTCTTGGCGAGGGCGGCCCGTACGGCCGGGGCGAGTTTCGCGTTCTCGCGCGCCCCCGCGGGGGCGCCCCGGTCGGCCGGGGCTCCGGCCCCTCCGTGGTACCCCGGTCCGCCGGGCTGCCCGGGGGGCGGTTCGGTGGGCAGCGCGGGAAAGGGGCCCATGGACGCGCCGGTCCGGTGCCCGGGGCCGGTGTCCGCCCGTTCCGCGGTCCCGGAGGCGCACCCCGAACCGACCGCGGCGACCAGAAGTGCGGCCAGGACCGCGCGGGTCGGCCCACGCCCTGCGGAGCCCGGCCCGCGGGACGCGCACGGGCCCGATTCACACGCTGTCATGGCTAATTCCTCCCTTTATCGCATTAGTCGTATAAATGACGTGGCGTTGCATACTGCCAGCTCACGTAGGACGCTCCGGCCCGACACCACCGCCGGCCCCGCCGGTCGACCCGACTGGCTCACCACCCCGACTGGCTCACAATGGGGCGGGTGAACGCTCTCGCCCCGAACGACCCGGCCGGTTCGCCCGACCCGGCAGGACCGAACAACTCGAATGCCGCATCCGGCGCGGACGTCCCGGAAGGCACGGGCGCCCCGTCCGGGGCCGACGCCGCGTCCGGGGCCGACGGTCCGCTCGCCGCCTTCCGGGCCCTGCGCACTCCCGAGGGAACGGCCCTGCTGGACGAACTGCGGTCCTACGACCCCTCCCAGGAGCTGGCCACCGCCACCCGGCTGCGCCGCACGCACCCGCCCGCCCTGGTGTCGGCGGCGCTGGGGCAGGCGCGGCTGCGGCAGCGGGCGGTGGCGAAGTTCGGTGCCGAGGACGCGTACCGGATGTTCTTCACGCCGAACGGTGTCGAGCAGGCGACCCGTACGTCGGTGGCCACGCACCGGGCCCGGCGGTTCGCCGAGGAGGGCGGGGTGCGGAGCCTCGCGGACCTGTGCTGCGGGATCGGCGGCGACGCGATCGCGTTCGCGCGGGCGGGCATCCGGGTCCTCGCCGTGGACCGCGACCCGCTGACCGCCGAGGTGGCCCGCGCCAACGCCGCCGCGCTCGGCCTGGCGAACCTGATCGAGGTGCGGTGCGCCGATGTCACCGAGGTCGACACCTCGGGGTACGACGCGGTCTTCGTCGACCCGGCCCGGCGCGGCGGCCGGGGCCGGATCTTCGACCCCGAGGCGTACTCGCCGCCGCTCTCCTGGGCGACCGGTGCCGCGCTGCGGGCCCCCCGCGCCGCGCTGAAGATCGCCCCCGGCATCCCGCACGAGGCGATCCCGGAGCAGGCGGAGGCCGAGTGGATCTCGGACGGTGGCGACGTGAAGGAGGCGGTGCTCTGGTTCGGCGAGGGCTTCGCGGCCGGTTCGTACCGCGCCACCGTGCTCCCGGCCGGGGCCGGTCTGTGGTCGGCGGCCACTCCGCCCGCCCCGCCGGTCGGCCCGGTCGGGCGCTATCTGTACGAGCCGGACGGCGCCGTGATCCGCGCCCATCTGGTCGCCGACGTGGTGGCGCGGTGCGACGGGCGGCTGATCGACGAGACCATCGCGTACGTCACGAGCGACAGGCCGTACGCGTCCCCGTACACCTCCGGGTACGAGATCACCGATCGACTGCCGTTCAACATGAAGAAGCTGAAGGCGCTGCTGCGGGAGCGGGAGGTGGGCGTCCTGACGGTGAAGAAGCGCGGCTCGGCCGTCGAACCGGAGGAGCTGCGCCGCCGGATGAAGCTCCGGGGACCGAACGCCGCCACGGTGTTCCTGACCCGGGTGGCCGGGGCGCCGACGATGCTGATCGGCCGTCCGCTGACCGAGCCGCCGCCGGCCGGCCGCTGACCCGTCCCCGGCCGGGGGCCCCGCCCGGACCGGCCTCGGGTGGTCCGGGCGGGGCCCCCGGAGAGGCCGGGCCCCGGACGCGTCGGGCCGGACGGGCCGGACCGCGGTCGGTGGTGCGCGGGTCAGCGGTGCGCGCCGCCGCCGGTGGAGAACAGCGGCTGCGGGCCGGGCGCCCCGGCCAGTACCCGCATCACCCAGCGGCGGTGGGCGAACGCCTTGACGAGGCCGATCAGCCCGGTGATCCAGGCGATCATCCCGAGCCCCATGACCAGGGCGACCAGCCCGTAGGACTCCTTGACCGCCTCCTCGGCCGCCGGGAACGCGAAGCACATGTACAGCCCGAGCGCGCACAGCGCGTAGGACGGCAGCAGCCACACCAGGGCCGTCCCCGGCCTCCGCAGCCCCACGTCCCGGGCCGGGTCGCGACCCAACTCGCCCCAGGAGACGAGCAGTCGGCGGATGTCACGGTCGCGGCGCAGCCCGACGGCGACGAGCACGACGGCGGGCACCACGCAGCAGACGCCCATGACGACGAGGATCAGCGCGAGCACGGCGCTGAAGAAGTCGGAGGTCTGCTCGAACGCGGTCATCGCCGCACCCACCAGCGACCAGCCGAGCGCGCAGAGCACGGCCCACAGCCACAGCAGCGCCAGCCGCCCCAACGACATGTGCCGTCTCACCAGCTCCGCGAGCACCCCGGCCCGGTCGGCGAGCATCGCCTCCTGGCCGGGCCAGGCACGTATCTCCACGGGCGGCGGGGGCGGCGGCAGTTGGGTGCGCAACGACATGGACCCGACCCTATCGAGCGCGGACCACCGCTCCCGCGCGACGTGCGATGCGCGGGGACCGCCCCGGTGCCATGCTGGGGAGGGACACACGGAGGTTCCTGATGGGGTTCTACGCCGAACGGATCGTGCCCCGGATCGTCGACGTGGTCGGCGGGATGAGGACGACGGAACCGCTGCGGCGCCGGGTCTGCGAGGGCCTGTACGGCGAGATCGTCGAGATCGGCTTCGGCTCCGGGCGCAATGTGCCGTTCTACCCGGACACCGTCACCGGCGTGGCCGCGATCGAGCCGTCCGACCTCGGCTGGCGCCTCGCCCGCGCCCGCGTCCGCGCGGGACTCGCTCCGGTGCGGCGCGCGGGGCTGGACAGCCAGTACCTGCCGTTCGACGACGAGACCTTCGACGGCGCCCTGTCCACCTGGACGCTGTGCACCGTCCCGGACGCCGACGCGGCACTGCGCGAGGTGCGGCGGGTCCTGAAGCCCGGCGGAACCCTGCACTTCCTGGAGCACGGACTGGCGCCCGAGGAGGACGAGGACGTGCGCCGCCTGCAGCACCGCCTCGATCCGCTGGAGCGGCGGCTCTTCGGGGGCTGTCGTCTGACCCGGCCGATCGCCGGGATGGTGACGGCCGCGGGGTTCACGATCACCGACCTCGACGTGTTCTACGAGAAGGGCGCACCGAGGACGATGGGCGCCGCCTCGCTGGGCGTGGCCGTGCGCTGATCGGGCGCCGCGCACCGAACGGACGCCGTCTGCCGAACAGGCCCGGTCGTGCGCCGACCGGGCTGCTGGACAGGCACGACCGTGCGCCGAACGGGCGCCGCGGACAGGAGCGTCATCGGCCGAGCCGTGCCGCGCGGTCGAGCAGCAGCGCGCGTTCCCGTTCGTTGCGGGTCAGTCCGGCGGCCCGTACGAACTCCGCGCGTGCCTCGTCCGTACGGCCCGCGCCGGCCAGCAGGTCCCCGCGGACGCTCGGCAGCAGGTGGTAGTCCCGGAGCGCGCGGTCGTCGGCCAGGGCGTCGACGAGGGCGAGTCCGGCCTCCGGACCCCGTGCCCTCGACACCGCCACGGCCCGGTTCAGCTCGACGACCGGCGACGGCGCGATCGCGGCGAGGCGGTCGTAGAGGCCCGCGATGGTGGCCCAGTCCGTGTCCTCGTACCGGGGCGCCCCGGCGTGGCACGCGGCGATCGCGGCCTGTACGGCGTACGGGCCGAGTCCGGTGCCCGCCGCCCGTGTCAGGGCCACGGACCGTTCCAGGGCGGCGATGCCGCGCCGGATCAGGAGTTGGTCCCAGCGGGCCCGGTTCTGGTCGGCGAGCAGCACCGGCGCGCCGTCGGGTCCGGTCCTGGCCGTCCCTCGCGACGCCTGGAGCTCCAGCAGCGCGACCAGGCCGTGGACCTCGGGCTCGTCCTCCATCAGGGCCGCGAGCACCCGGGCCAGCCGAGCTGCGTCCTCGCACAGCGCCGGACGCAGCCAGTCGTCACCGGCCGTCGCCGCGTAGCCCTCGTTGAAGATCAGGTAGATGACTTCGAGCACCGAGCCGAGGCGGGCGGCGCGGTCCGCCCCGTACGGCACCTCGAACGGGACGCCCTCACGGCCCAGGGTCCGTTTCGCTCGGACGACGCGCTGGGCGACGGTCGCTTCGGGCACCAGGAACGCGCGAGCGATCTCCTCGGTGGTGAGTCCGCCGAGCAGCCTCAGTGTGAGGGCGACACGGGCCGGCGTGGCGAGCACCGGATGGCAGGCGGTGAAGATCAGCCGGAGCAGGTCGTCGTCGATGTCGTCGGCTTCCGCGAGCTCGGGCGGCGGCACGTCCTCCAGGGCCCGCCCCACCTCGGCGAGCTTGCGCGCGTAGGTCTCCTTGCGGCGTACGAGATCGATGGCGCGGCGTTTCGCCGTGGTCGTGAGCCAGGCGCCCGGCCGGTCCGGGACACCCGAGTCCGGCCACTGCTCCAGGGCTGCCACCAGGGCGTCCTGTGCGATCTCCTCGGCGATGCCCACGTCCCGCACGATGCGGGTGACACCCGCGACGATCCGCGCGGACTCGATCCTGAAGACCGCTTCGATCGCCGTCGCCGTGCTCCCCACCGTCACGATCAGCATTCGATCAGCCGTGCGGCCGGGCGGCAAGCCCGGCGGGCCGTCCCGGTCCCGGTGCCGACACGGGGGTCGGCGACGGGACCGGGGACGGAACCCGCACCGCGACCGGTGCCGGTGCCAAAACCGCCACCGGCAACGGTCAGGCGCCCGGGGGCTCCTCGATCTGACGGACCTCGCAGGTGATGTTCCACTCCTCCGGGTGCACCTGCAGGAACCGCCGGGCCCATTCCAGGGCCTCCGCCTTGTCCTTGGCCTGGAGGATGGCGTAACCGCCGACGACCTCCTTGGTCTCGGTGAAGGGGCCGTCGGTGGCGCTGAGCCGGCCACCGGACCAGGTGAGCCTGGTCCCCTCGGAGGTCGGGGTGAGCCCGGCCGTCTCCAGCATGACCCCGGCCTTGGTGATCTCCTCGAACAGGGCCTTCATCCGTTCCTCGACCTCCGGGCCCGGACGCCCGGAGGTCTGCTCGTCGAGACGGATCAGCGACATGAAGCGCGGCATGGTGACTCCTCGGTCGGAAGGGGCGGGGCCGTTCCCCGCCTCTCACCCCTGCGTCGAACGGGAGACGGCCGGATCGACATCCGCTCCGGAATTCTTTCGAGAATTTTTTCCGGCGACGACCGGAGCGGTCCGTTCCGGTCGCGGCAGCAGCAGGAGGGCGGCCGGCGCGGCCGCCGCGAGCAGCCCCGCGCAGACCCAGAACGCCGCCGTGTGGCCGGCCGCCAGATCGGCCGGGCGCCGCCCGTCGCCGGTGACCTGGGCGGCGACGGTGACCAGGACGGCGAGCCCCAGCGAGCCGCCCACCTGGCGGGAGCTGTTCAGCAGCCCGGAGGCCATGCCGGTCTCCTCGGGCGCGACATCGGTCGTGGCGGCGGTGCCGAGCGGTACGAAACACATGCCGATGCCGACGCTGCACACCAGGGACGGGGCGAGGATCGAGAGGAGAAAGCCGCCGTCGGCGCGGGCGGTCGCGGCGAACCCGGCGAGACCGAGCGCGGCGAGGGCTCCGCCCGCCGCGAGCAGCCGCCCGGGGCCGAGTGCGGCGACCGCGCGGGTGGCGAGGAGCGAGCCCGCGACGATGCCCGCCGTGAACGGCAGGAACGCGGCACCGGCGGTGGTCGGTCCGTAGCCCAGCACGAACTGCATGTGGAGCGAGACGAAGTAGAACGCGGCGAACTGGCCCGAACTCAGCAGCAGTGCGAAGAGATTCGCGGCCAGCACCGGTCGCCCCTTCAGCAGCCCGGGACGCAGCAGCGGGGTCGCGGTCCGCAGTGCGACGGCGACGAAGGCGGTCAGCAGCAGCACCGCGGCACCGAGCGTGCCCAGCGTCGGAGCCGAGCCCCACGGGTGGGTCGAGGTGCGGACGAGCCCGAGGACGAGCAGCGTGGTGCCCGCGGTGACCAGCAGCGCCCCGGTAACGTCGAGCCGGGCACCGGTCCTGACGCTGCCGCCGCGCAGCCCGGTGCGCGCGGCCCCCACCAGGGCGAACAGCACGATCGGCACGTTCACCAGCATCACCGCGCGCCAGCCCGCCGCGTCGGTGAGCAGTCCTCCGGCGAGCACGCCGACCGCGCCGCCCGCCGCACCGGCCATGCCCCACAGCCCCAGCGCGCGGGAACGGGCGGGCCCGGCCGGGAAGGCCAGGGCGATGAGGGCGAGACCGACCGGGGCGAGCGCGGCGGCGCCGATCCCCTGCGCCGCCCGTGCGGCGACCAGCGCGCCGGGCGAGGTCGCCAGTCCCCCGGCCAGGCTCGCGACACCGAACAGCACCAGACCGGCCGTCAGCACCCGGCGGCTGCCGATCAGGTCCGCGAGCCGCCCGCCGAGCATCAGCAGCCCGCCGAACGCCAGCGCGTAGGCGTTCACCACCCACAGGAGCCCTTCCGGGGTGAAGCCGAGCCCGCGCCGCACGTCCGGCAGCGCGACGTTCACCACGGACATGTCCAGCGCCACCAGGAACTGCACGGTGAGCGCCACCACCAGCAACCAGCGCGTGTGTCGTGACCGGTCGTCCACGACGTCCCCTCTCGTTCGTACTCCCGTCCCGCCCCTCGGGCCGGATTAATTAATGTACGTGTATAGAAACTAATCACGGCGCGGGCGGGAAGCCGGGCGGGGCGGGCGGACACGTGCGGGCACGGCGGACACGTGCGGGCCCGGACGGGGGACAATGCCGGGGTGCCAGGGACAGAAGAGACACCGGAGCCGGGAACGGCCCCCGGAACAGCGAAGAAGCGAACGGGCGGCGCGCGGCGGAGGACCGGGAGGGGTGCGGCCGACGGGCAGGAGACGGAGACCGGCGGCAAGAGCTCGGCGAGCGGGAGGACCCTGGCCGACGCGAGCGGGAAGCCCCCGGCCGACGGGACGACCCCGGTCGGCGCGAGCGGGACGACGGGCGGGCAGGGCACGACGGGCGGGCAGGGCACGACGGGCGGGCAGCGGGCGGCGGGGAAACGGTCGGTCGGACGGCCCCGCAGGCTCGACCCGGACGCGATGGTCGCCACCGCGCGCCGCATCATCGAGGAAGAGGGCGTGGCCGCCCTGAGCATGCGGCGGGTGGCGAAGGAGCTCGGCTCCACCCCGATGGCGCTCTACCACTACGTACGGGACAAGGACGAGCTGCTGATGCTCACCCTGTCGGGCGCCTCGGACACCTTCCCCCGCCCCGAGCTGCCCGAGGACCCGCGCGAGCGGCTGCTCGCCGTGGCGGTCCACATGCACGACATCCTGGCGCGCGTCCCCTGGGTGCTGGACGTCCTGGCGCTGGGCGAACTCACCGACAAGAACGCGCTGTGGATGGTCGAGGAGATCATCGACTGCGCCATCGCGTGCGGCCTCTCCCCCGCCCGGTCGGTACGGGCGTACCGGACGATCTGGTGCTACGTCTACGCCGACCTGGTCTTCCGCAGGGCGGCCGAGCGCCGTGCCGAACGCCACGTCGAGAGCCCGCCGAGCACGCGGTACTTCCCCGAGATGATCAGCGAGGACGACGCGGCGACGCTGCCCCGGCTCACCGCGATCAAGGACCGCTGGCGGGAGTACGCCGCGGACTACCGGGTGGCCGAGGAACTCGACGCGATCATCGAAGGGCTGCTCCGCCACGAGCCCCGGACCGGCTGACCGGTCGCGAACCGGCCGACCCGGCCCGCGGCACGGGCCCGGTCCCCCGCCCGCGCGCCCGGTCGGCCCGCGAGGCCGGCGAGGGGCCTGCGTGTCGCGATTCCGCCGGTGTCCCGGGGTGCGGCCCGCCAAGACTGGGTTCCATGACCGCGTACACAGCTCTGCCCATCCACCCCGACGCGCTCGGGGAACTCCGTGTCACCGACGACTCCGGCCGGCCGTCGCGCCCGTACACCGCGCGCGAGGACGGTGTTCCGCTCGACTGCGTGGGAAGTCCGCTGCGCTGCTGTCTGCGGCCCGTCGAACCGGGCGAGCGGGTGGCGCTCGTCTCGTACGCCCCGCTGCGGCGCTGGGCCTCGGCGACGGGCGGCGAGCCCGGCGCGTACGACGAGGCGGGCCCGGTGTTCATCCACGCCGAGGCGTGCGAGGGGCCGCGGGACACTCCCGGCCACCCGTTCGCGCGGCCGGGCGCCCTGCGCACCATCCGCCGCTACGACGCCGGGGGCCGCATCGTCGGGGGCCGTCTCATCGAAATCCCCGAGGACGCCGGGGAGGCGTTCGACCGCGCCTTCGACGAGGCGTTCGCCGACCCGGAGGTGGCGCTGGTGCACGTCCGCGCCGTCGAGTACGGCTGCTTCCTCTTCGAGGTGCGGCGGCCGTGAGACACGTGGGCCGCCGCCCGCCGCTCCGCTCAGAGCCTGTCGGGTGGCCTTCGGCCGCCCGGCCAGAGGTCACCCGACAGGCTCTCAGCCGGAACCCGTCCGGTCGGCGGACTCCACCGCCTCCAGCGACTCGAAGCGCCAGCGGTGCGCCGGGCGGGTGACCAGATCGGCTGCCGGTGAGGGGAGTTCTGGCAGCGCGTCACCGTAGGCCGCGTCCCACCAGGTGATGACCAGGACCCGGTCCTGCGGGGCGCGCAGCACCTCGCGCCGCAGCGGCTCGCGGGCCAGTTCGGCCGCGCGGGCGCGCGCCCACTCCAGGAGTTCGGGGCCCCGGCCGGTGACGGCGCGGGCCTCCCACATCAGCGCGACGGTCGTACCGGTCATGAGTAGAGGTTTTCCTTGCTGATCTCGTGCACGTGGTCGTGGCCGTGGTGGTGCGCGTGGGCGCCCGGCACGTGGGCGTCCGTCACCGGCAGCGACGAGTCCGCGGACAGTTCCAGGTCCGAGGCGGGCCGCCCCCGGGCCACCATCTCCGCGCCCAGCGCCGCGACCATCGCCCCGTTGTCCGTGCACAGCCCCGGCCGGGGCACCCGCAGCCGGACGCCGGCCCGTTCGCACCGCTCCTCGGCCAGCGCCCGCAGCCGCGAGTTGGCCGCGACGCCGCCGCCGATCATCAGATGGTCGACGCCCTCGTCCTTGCAGGCCCGGACGGCCTTGCGGGTGAGCACGTCCACCACGGCCTCCTGGAAGGACGCCGCCACGTCCCGTACCGGCACCTCCTCGCCCGCCGCCCGCTTGGCCTCGACCCAGCGGGCCACCGAGGTCTTCAGGCCGGAGAAGGAGAAGTCGTACGCGGCGTCGCGCGAACCGGTCAGTCCGCGCGGGAACGCGATCGCCGCCGGGTCGCCCTCCCGCGCGAGCCGGTCGATGACCGGGCCGCCGGGGAAGCCGAGGTCCAGCACCCGGGCGATCTTGTCGAACGCCTCGCCCGCCGCGTCGTCGATGGTCGCGCCCAGCGGACGCACGTCGCTGGTGATGTCCGGGGCCAGGAGCAGCGAGGAGTGGCCGCCGCTGACCAGCAGCGCCATCGTCGGCTCGGGCAGCGGTCCGTGCTCCAGCTGGTCGACGCAGATGTGCGAGGCCAGATGGTTCACCCCGTAGAGCGGCTTGCCCAGCGCGTACGCGTACGCCTTCGCCGCCGACACGCCGACCAGCAGCGCGCCCGCGAGTCCGGGACCCGCGGTCACGGAGATCCCGTCGAGGTCGCGGGCGCTGATCCCGGCCTCCTTCAGGGCGCGGTCGATGGTGGGGACCATCGCCTCCAGGTGCGCGCGGGACGCGATCTCCGGGACGACGCCGCCGAAGCGGGCGTGCGTGTCGACGCTGGAGGCGACGGCGTCGGCGAGCAGGGTCGTGCCCCGGACGATGCCGACACCGGTCTCGTCGCAGGAGGTCTCGATGCCGAGTACGAGCGGTTCGTCAGCCATCAGTCAGTTCCAGTTTCCGGTACGGGCTCTTGTACGTCTTCCTGCGCGTCCGCGTGCGCGTCCACGTCCTGGTGCGCCTCCTCGTGCACGCGCAGGCGCATGACGAGCGCGTCGACGTTGCCCGGCTGGTAGTAGCCGCGGCGGAAGCCGATGGGCTCGAAGCCGAAGCGTTCGTACAGCTTCTGCGCCCGGGTGTTGTCGACGCGGACTTCGAGCAGCACCTCGGCGCACTCGAAGTCCGTGGCGTGTTTGAGCAGGTCGGTGAGGAGCGCGGAGCCGAGGCCGCCGCCCCAGTGGTCGCGGGTGACGCCGATGGTCTGCACGTCGGCGAGGTCTCCGGCCGCGGCGAGCCCGGCGTAGCCGACGATCCGGCCGGTGGCCGGGTCCTCGGCGACGACGTAGCGTCGGGTGGCGCCGGGGCCTCGCGCGTGCGCCAGCTCGGACCAGAACATCCCGGACGACCATGCGTCGTCCGGGAACAGTTCGGCTTCCAGCTCCAGCACCGGGCCGATGTCCCACCAGCGCATCTCGCGCAGCACGGCGGTCGTGCTCGCGCTCGTGCTCGTGCTCGTCACTTCGGGGTGACCACCTTGTAGTTCTTCGGCACCTGGGCGTCGGGCCTGCGCAGGTAGAGCGGCCGGGGCGGCAGCAGTTCCGCGCCCGCGGCGAGGCGCTCGGCGGCGAGGGCGGCCAGCGCGCCCGCGCCGACGTGCTCGGGGCCCCGGGCGTCCGGGAACGCCTCCGGGTAGAGGACGGCGCCCGCGCCCACGACGGGGAGCCCGGCCAGCGCCCCGGCGATGTCCGCGGGGCGGTCGACGGCGGGTTCCGTGACCCGGGTGCGGAAGTCCTCGTACCGCGCCCAGTAGACCTCCTTGCGGCGCGCGTCCGTCGCGACGGCGAACGGGCCCTCCAGACCGGCCCGCCCGGCGGCGTACGCGAGACCGTCCAGGGTGCACAGCCCGTGCACGGGCACGGAGAGGACGGAGCCGAAGGTCGCGGCCGTGACCAGACCGACCCGCAGCCCGGTGTACGGGCCGGGGCCGACGCCCACGACGACGTCCGTCACGGCGTCGAGTTTCGTACCGGCCTCGGCGAGGACCCGGTCGACGGCGGGCAGCAGCAGCTCCCCGTGCCTTCGGGCGTCTACCTGTCCGTACTCGGCGACGACGGAGGTCCCGTCGTGCAGGGCGACGGTGACGGCGGGGGTGGCGGTATCCAAGGCGAGCAAGAGCACGCAAACAGCCTACGGCTCCGCCGGGCGGGGCACCGCGCCCCGGCCCCGCCCGTCCCGGCTGAACGGGCGGGGCCGGTCCCGGCTGCTACCGTCACCGTGCACACGCGAGTACGACCTAACGACGTAAACGCTTGTACGACAAACGCTTGTGCTGTGAACGAAGGCGAAAGGGGCGCGCACGGTGGCTAGGGGCAGCTCGGGAATCGTGGCCGGGCTCACCGCCGCGGCCCTCGCCGCGGTCGGTTTCCTGGCGTACCAGGCATCGGCGAACGCGCCCGACTCCGTCGCGGTTCCGAAGCCGAAGGCGTCCGCCACGGCCACCGCCCCCGCGAAGCCGGAGAAGGAGAAGGAGGCCCCGCCCGTGGTCCCCGCCGGCTCCGGGACCGGCAAGCGGACGGTGTACGCGCTGGCCGACCGCCGGGTGTGGCTCGTCGACGAGAACGACAAGGTGCTCAGGACCTTCGAGGTCGTGCCGAGCGCGCTGAACCCCGCCCCGGGGACGTACCGGGTGACGAGCCGCAGCGAGCCCCCCACCAAGGGTTCGGACGGCGTGATGATCGAGCACGTGGTGCGCTTCGCGATGGTGGACGGGGTGACCGTCGGCTTCAGCGCGGCGGTGGACGGCTCGATGAAGAGCCCGGACCCGTCGCTGAAGACGGGCGGCGTGCGGATGTCCCGGGCCGACGGAGACGCGATGTGGGACTTCGCATGGAACCGCACCTCGGTGGTCGTGGTCCCCTGAGCACCGCCGCCGCGGCGGCCGACGGCCCCTGAGCGCGCCGTACGGGCCGCCGCGCCCGGCGCGGGGGCGGGGTGACCGGTGGCGGACGGTCAGGAGCCGAGCAGCCTCGCCGCGTACGCGTCCCGCAGGTCGTCCACGTCCTCCGGCAGGCCCAGGGCACGCGCCGCGGCGGCGAAGTCCCAGTCGGTGATCCGTTCGGCGACGTCGACCGCGCCGAACGCGTTGTCCCGTTCGAAGTCGACGAGGGTCCCGCCCGCGCAGAGCGGCGCACGGCAGGAGTGGTCGCCGTGGGCGAGGTAGAGCGTTCCCGGGCAGCGAACGGCACCCAGGGCCAGGACCTCGCCCGCCGAGACCCCGTCGCGGCAGACGGCCTCGGCGGCGGCGACCATCGTGTAGTCGGGCAGGGCGACGAGGGACCCGGTGACGGTGAGCGTGCCGAGCACCAGCACCATCGCCTGGTCCTCCAGGACCAGGTCCCCGTCGACGCGCACGTCGCCGCGGGCGATCCTCATCGTCCCCTCGGGCACGACGACGCGTCCCGTCCGATGTTCGGTCCCGGAAGTGGCGTACGCCTCGGCGAGCACCCGCAGGCCCGCCCACCGGTACTGGTCGGCGCCGTTCAGCCAGCCCCAGAAGGTGTCGGCCGTGAGGTCCTGCGGCGGCGCGCTCATGCGCTTGTCGAGAGCGTCCACGCCGACGTCGTACGCGGCGGCGTCGGCGATGAGGAGCGGGTCGCGCACCAGGTCCGGTCTGACGCGCGCGTACGCCTCGGCGATCCGCCCCGCGTCGAGCCGCAGTCCGTCCGACGACCAGCCCTGCCGTGCACCCATTCCCGGCCTCCCCCTCATGGCCGCCACGGCGTGCGTACACACCCGCATGTGTGAGTTCCCCGAGCGGCTCACGACACTGTAGGCGGGGCCGCCGCCGCGCGTCAGTCCCTTCCGGCCGCGGTCAGCCCGCCCGGCGTTCGAGCGCGGGAGCGGCGCCGTTCTCGGCTCCTGCGCCGGTGCCGGAGTCCGCCTCGGCGTCGGTCCCGGCGTCCGCCTCGGCGTCGGTCCCGGAGTCCGGGGCAGTATCGGCGGAGGGCTCGGACGCGGGCGCGGCGGTGTCCGCGGCGCGGTCGTCGGACGGCGGGGGCGGCGTCGAGACCGCCGTCGCCGCCGCACAGGCCGCCAGCAGGTCGCTCATCGACGGCGGCGGCACTTCGCGTTCGGCAGGCGTCGTCATGGATGCCTCCTGAGGCTCCGATGGCAGGCATGGTTAGGTACACCTAACCCGCTCTCACCATCCATGTGACCACGCCTTCCCCGCCCGGCGCAACAATTTGCCGACATGCTGTCGGAAAGTGTGCACGGCGTCGGGCGCGGGCCTCCAAAGTCCGCTCCCACCCGTCCCCGTCCGGCCTCGCGCGGCCGGACTCCATCGGCCCGCACGGCCTCGCGCGGCCCGGCCCGTCAGCCCTCCAGGGCCTCGCGCAGCCCGGCCCAGCGCGCTCCGACGCCTACCAGCGTCACCGAGCGCCGCTCGTCGTCCGTGTCGCCGACCGCGCGGTGGATGAGCACCCGCAACCGGTCCTGCGACAGCTCCTCGACCTTGCCGTCGCCCCACTCCACGACCACCACCGACTCCGGCAGCGACACGTCGAGGTCCAGGTCCTCCATCTCGTCGAGCCCGCCGCCCAGCCGGTACGCGTCGACGTGGACCAGCGCGGGGCCACCGGTCAGGGACGGGTGGACGCGGGCGATCACGAAGGTGGGGGACGTGACGGCGCCGCGCACACCGAGGCCCTCGCCGAGCCCCCGGGTCAGCGTCGTCTTCCCGGCGCCGAGCTCGCCGGTGAGCATCACGAGGTCGCCGGGGCGCAGGACACCGGCGAGCCGACGGCCCAGGGCCTGCATCTGTTCGGGTGAGTCGACGGCCAGGCCGACCGTGACGGTGTCCGGGCCGGCGCCCTCGCCCACCCCGGTCACCGGGCCGCTGTGCGACGCCTCCGTCACCGGGCCGCCCGGTGGCTCGTCCGTCACGGGGCCGCCGCGCGGCGCGTCCGTCAGCGGGCTGTTGTGCGGTGCTTCCATGTCCGCCAACGTTAGCTCTTGCGGGCGACCGCGCCCACGCGCGCCAGCAGGTCGGCCAGCCGGTCCGTGACCGTCTCCGGGTGCTCCAGCATCACCAGATGGCCGCCGTCCGGCACGATGACCAGCTCCGCCTCCGGCAGCTGGTCGGCGATGGTCTCGCTGTGCGAACTGGGCGTCACCAGGTCCTTGTCGCCCGCCAGGATCAGCACCGGGACTTCGCGGAACGCGGGCAGGACGTGGCTCTTGTCGTGTTCGGTGAAGGCCGGGTAGAACTCGGCGACGACGTCGATCGGGGTGGACTCGATGAGCCGCTCGGCGAACCGTTCCACCGCGGGGTCGACGTCCCGCGAGCCGAACGAGTACCGCTTGATCAGCCCGGCGAACAGGTCGGCGGTCGCCCGACGGCCGCGTTCCACCAGCTCCGTCTGCGAGCCGAGCGCCCTGAGCACCCCGGGCAGCACCCGCCTCACCGCGTTCACGCCCGCGAGCGGCAGCCCGAAACTGACCTCGTCGAGCTTTCCGCTCGATGTGCCGACGAACGCGACGGCGGCCACCCGGTCCCGGACGAGCTGGGGGTACTGCTCGGCGAGCGCCATGATCGTCATGCCGCCCATCGAGTGCCCGACCAGCACCAGCCTGCCCTCGGGTGCGGCCGCGTCGATGACCGCCTTCAGGTCCCGCCCGAGCTGGTCGATGCCGACCGTCACCCCGTCCGCCTGGGCCCGGCCCCGCTCCGAACGGCCGTGACTGCGCTGGTCCCAGTGGACGGTACGGACCAGCCCGCGCAGCGCCGCCCGCTGGAAGTGCCAGGAGTCCTGGTTGAGGCAGTAGCCGTGGCTGAACACGATCGTGACGGGCGCGGGCTCCTTGCGGCCGAAGAGTCTGCGGCGGCGGGGACCGTTTCCGGCGGTACGGGAGCCGGTGGTGCGCGCGGTACCGGCCACGTCGGTGCCGGTGTCGGCATCACCGGCGCCGGTGTCGGTCCCGTCGCTCTCGTACCAGGGCGCCGCGCCGTCCGGATCGACCTCGTCGACCTCGTAGTACAGCTCGGTGCCGTCGTCGGCGACGGCCCGGCCCGGCAGCCCCCGCAGCGAGCCGTACGGGCCCGAGGCGTCCAGCGCCAGCCGGGCCCTTCTGCGCATGCCGCGCCCCACGGTCAGCCGCTCGACCGCGACACCGGCAGCCGCGCCCGCCGCGAGCACGCCTATGGCGGCCCCGGCGATCCCGGCCCGTCGCCAGCCGACCGTCGTGACCGCGTCCGCCGCGGTCACCGCGTCCGCCGCGCTGATCTCGCTCACCGTGCCGCGCTCCTCGTCGGTCGTGTCCGTCGTGCCCGTCGTGCGGGTCGCCCGTCGGCTCCGGAGCGGACCGGTCCGGCCGCTCCGGGCCGCCGGACCGTTCCGGTCGTGGTCAGATCGTGCCTGGTCAGGGGCGCTCGGCCGGTCAGGACCCGGCCGCGGCCCCCTGCAGGTGGACCCGGGGCACCCGGGACCCGATCCGGGTGACGATCTCGTAGGCGATCGTGTCGGCGGCCCGGGCCCAGTCCTCGGCGGTCGGCTCGCCGCGGTCCCCCGGGCCGAAGAGCACGGCCTCGTCGCCCACCTCGACCACGTCCCCGTCGAGGTCGACGACGAACTGGTCCATGGCCACCCTGCCCGCGATCCGCCGCTGTACACCGCCGACCAGAACGGGCCCGCGGCCGGAGGCGTGGCGCGGGATGCCGTCCGCGTAGCCGAGCGGCACCAGGCCCAGGGTGGTCTCCCGCGAGGTCGTGTAGAGGTGCCCGTAGCTGATCCCGTGATCGGCCGGCGCGTGCTTGACCAGGGCGACCGACGCGGCGAGCGTCATGACGGGGCGCAGCCCGAAGTCGGCCGGGGTGCCCAGTTCGGGGCTGGGCGAGAGGCCGTACATCGCGATCCCGGGCCGTACGAGATCGAAGTGGGCCTCGGGGAGAGTCAGCGTCGCCGGGGAGTTGGCCATGTGCCGGACCTCGGGGTCGATCCCCTCCTTCTCCGCGTACGCGACCATGTCCCGGAACGCGTTCAGCTGCCGGGCGATGGAGGGGTGGCCGGGTTCGTCGGCGCAGGCGAAGTGGGACCAGAGGCCGGTGACCCGGAGGGTGCCGGCCTCCTCGGCGGCGCGGGCGGCAAAGACCAGCTCGGACCAGTCGGCGGGCTGACAGCCGTTGCGGCCGAGCCCGGTGTCGGCCTTGAGCTGGACCCGGGCCGGAATCCCGGCCTCCTCGGCCGCGGCGACGACCTCGCGCAGCGCCCACATCCCGCTCACCGACACGTCGATGTCGGCCTCGATCGCCTCGCGCCAGGGCCCGCCCGGTGTCCACAGCCAGCACATCACCCGGCCACCGAGCCCGGCGGCCCGAAGTTCCAGCGCCTCGCGCGGTGTCGCGGTGCCCAGCCAGGTCGCCCCGGCCTCCAGCGCGGCCCGGGCGCAGGGCACGGCCCCGTGCCCGTAAGCGTCGGCTTTCACGACCGCCATGAGGTGCGCTCCGCCCACCCGTGCGCGCAGTTCACGCACATTCGCGCGCAGTGCGGCGAGGTCGATCTCGGCTCGGGCTCTCAAGGACGCTGTCTCGTTCATCGTGCCCCAGTCTCTCAGAGGCACGTGTCGTGCCTTTTCCGTGCACGGCCGGAAGAGGCCCGGGACCGGCCCGCCCCGGGCCGTCCGGGCCGCCGGGGAGCCCGTCTCAGTGGTGGCGCAACTCGTGCTCCAAGTGGTCGACGAGGACCGGGACGTGGCTGTGCGGTACGTCCTTGACCGCCGTGACCAGGGTCACCGGGCCGCCGCCGCGGACCAGGTCCACCAGTTCGCCGACGGCCGCCGCGTGGACGGGGTCGGCCAGTTCGGCCCGGTAGCGGTCGACGAAGCCGTCGTAACGGGCGCCGGTGCGGTCCTCGTGGTACCAGGAGCGCAGTTCCTTCGACGGCGTGACGTCCTTGAACCACTTGTCGATCCCGGCCCGGTCCTTGGCCACGCCGCGCGGCCAGAGCCGGTCGACGAGGACGCGCGTGCCGTCGCCGTCCTCCGGCGGGTCGTACACCCGGCGTACGCGTACGTTGCCGCTTCTGTCGCTGCTCCTGCCCATGGCCGGCCCTCCTGTCGGCGCGTGTCGCCCCGTGCCCGCGCGCCCCGTCACGCTCCTGCCGTCGTGGCCCGTGCCCGGGACCCGTCGTGGCCTGTGCCCAGGATCACTCAGGCCCGTACGTCCCGCCACGCCGCCGGAATCGCCTCCGCGACGTCCTGGGCGGCGACCGGCGAACCGTCGGCGGCGTACCGGGCGGCGAGACCGTGCAGGTAGGCACCGGCGGACGCGGCGTCGCGCGGGACGAGGCCCGCCGCCAGCAGGGAGCCGGTCAGCCCGGAGAGGACGTCGCCGCTGCCGGCCGTGGCCAGCCAGGAGGTACCGGTCGGATTGACCCGTACGGGGACGTTCCGGTCGGCGCCGGCGACCAGGGTCGTCGACCCCTTCAGCAGGACCGTGGCGCGGTGACGCTCGGCCAGTTCCCGTACGGCGGCGAGCCGGCCGGCCTCCACCTCCTCGCGGGGGACGCCGAGCAGGGCGGCGGCCTCGCCCGCGTGCGGGGTGAGGACGGTCGGCGCGGTGCGCGCCCGCACGGCGTCGCGGTCGAGCAGTCGCAGCCCGTCCGCGTCGACGAGCACCGGGACGTCTGCCGCCAGCACGTCGCCGACCGCCTCGGCGGCCTCCGCGCCGTCACCGAGCCCGGGCCCCACCACCCACGCCTGCACCTGCCCCGCCTTCGACGGCGGGCCCGCGTGGACCAGGGTCTCCGGGTGACGGGCGATCACCGCGCCGCCGCCCGGACCGACGTACCGCACCGCCCCGGCGCCGCCGCGCAGCGCCCCCGAGACGGCCAGCACCGCGGCCCCCGGGTACCGGGCCGAACCCGCGACGATCCCGACGACGCCCCGCCGGTACTTGTCGCTCTCGTTCGCGGGCACCGGCAGCAGCGCGGCGAGGTCCGCGTACTGCAACGCCTCCAGGTCGGGCACGTCCGGCAGTTCGGGCCCGAGCCCGATGTCGACGAGGTGCAGCGCGCCCGCGCGTTCGGCGGCCGGGTCGACGAGGAGGCCCGGCTTGTACGTGCCGAAGGTCACGGTCGCGTCGGCGCGCACGGCGTCGCCGAGCACCTCGCCGGTGTCGGCCTCGATCCCGCTGGGCAGGTCGACGGCGACGACGGCCGCGCCGGTCGCCGTGAAGGCCCGGACCAGTGCGGCGGCGTCCGGTCGCAGACCGCCGCGTCCGCCGATGCCGGTGATCCCGTCCACGACGAGATCGACGTGCCCACCCCAGGCGGCCGTCAGCGGGCCGTCCGGTGCCGTGTCCTCGCCCGGTGCCGTGCCCGGCTCCACCACGCGTCCGCCCGCCGCGAGCAGTGCGGCGGCTCCGCCCGCGTGCGCGCGGCCCGGCGAGGTGAGCACGGCGCGCACCCCGGCGCCCCGGCGGGCCAGCCGTGCACCGGCGTACAACGCGTCTCCCCCGTTGTCGCCGCTGCCGACGAGCAGGACGACCCGCGCCCCGTACACCCGTCCACGCCGTCGCAGCACGTCGGCGCAGGCCGCCGCGAGCCCCGCCGCGGCGCGCTGCATCAGGGCGCCCTCGGGCAGTCGGTCCATCAGGGCGCGCTCGGCGGCCCGTACGGTCTCCACGCTGTAGGCGGTACGCATGGCTCAACCCTCCGCGATCACCACGGCCGACGCCACTCCCGCGTCGTGACTGAGCGACACGTGCCAATGCCGCACGCCCAGCTCGGCGGCGCGCGCGGCGACCGTGCCGCGGACCCGCAGCCGGGGCTGCCCGCTGTCCTCGACATAGACCTCGGCGTCCGTCCACAGCAGTCCGGCGGGCGCGCCGAGCGCCTTGGCGATGGCCTCCTTGGCGGCGAACCGCGCGGCGAGCGACGCGATGCCGCGCCGCTCGCCGCTGGGCAGCAGCCGTTCCCTTTCCAGGAAGAGCCGGTCGGCCAGGTGCGGCGTGCGCTTGAGCGCCGCGTCGAACCGTTCGATCTCGGCCACGTCGATCCCCACCCCGATGATCACAGGCGTTCCCTCATCACTCGCTCGCTAGCGTGCACGCGCGCCGGCGAGCGGCGCGCTACTCCACGGTCACGGACTTCGCCAGATTGCGCGGCTGGTCCACGTCGTTGCCGCGGGCCGTCGCGAGTTCGCAGGCGAAGACCTGCAACGGCACGGTCGAGACCAGCGGCTGAAGCAGCGTAGGCGTTGCCGGGATCCTGATGAGGTGGTCGGCGTAGGGAACGACCGATTCGTCGCCCTCCTCGGCGATGACGACGGTGCGGGCGCCGCGGGCCCGGATCTCCTGGATGTTCGACACGATCTTGTCGTGCAGCACCGAACGGCCGCGGGGCGAGGGCACGACCACGACGACCGGCAGACCCTCCTCGACGAGCGCGATCGGCCCGTGCTTGAGCTCGCCCGCGGCGAAGCCCTCGGCGTGCATGTACGCGAGTTCCTTGAGCTTGAGCGCGCCTTCGAGGGCGACCGGGTAGCCGACGTGGCGGCCCAGGAAGAGGACGGTGTCGTGGTCGGCGAGGGACCGGGCCAGCGCCCGGACCGGCTCCATGGCCCCCAGGACGCGGGCGACCGCCCCGGACATCTCGGAGAGCTGACGGATCACGGTACGGATCTCGTCGCCCCACTTGGTGCCGCAGTTCTGCCCCAGGTAGAGGGCGACGAGGTAGCAGGCGACGAGCTGGGTGAGGAACGCCTTCGTGGAGGCGACGGCGACCTCGGGTCCGGCGTGCGTGTAGAGCACGGCGTCGGACTCGCGGGGGATGGTGGAGCCGTTCGTGTTGCAGATGGCGAGGACCTTCGCGCCCTGTTCGCGGGCGTGGCGTACGGCCATCAGGGTGTCCATGGTCTCGCCGGACTGGGAGATCGCGACGACCAGGGTGCGATGGTCGAGGATCGGGTCGCGATAGCGGAACTCGCTGGCCAGCTCGGTCTCGCAGGGGATCCGGGTCCAGTGCTCGATGGCGTACTTGGCGATCATCCCGGCGTGGAACGCGGTGCCGCAGGCGACGACCACGACCTTGTCGACCTCCCGCAGCTCGTGGGGCGCGATCCGCACCTCGTCGAGGTGGAGGGCTCCCGCGCCGTCGATCCGCCCGAGGAGTGTGTCGGCGACGGCCCGGGGCTGTTCGGCGATCTCCTTGAGCATGAAGGAGGCGTGACCGCCCTTCTCGGCGGCGGACACGTCCCAGTCCACGTGGTACTCGCGGACGGTCGCGGGCCTGCCGTCGAGATCGGTGACGGTGACGCCCCCGCGGCGCAGCTCCACCACCTGGTCCTGGCCCAGCTCGATCGCGGAGCGGGTGTGCGCGATGAACGCGGCCACGTCGGAGGCCAGGAACGCCTCGTCCGTCCCCACCCCCACGACGAGCGGCGAGTTGCGCCGGGCCCCGACCACCGTGTCCGGCGCGTCCGCGTGCACGGCGACGAGCGTGAACGCACCTTCGAGCCGCCGGCACACCTGCCGCATCGCCTCCGCCAGGTCCGCGCAGGACGAGAACTCCTCGGCCAGGAGGTGGGCGACGACCTCGGTGTCGGTCTCGGACGCCAGGTCGTGGCCGCGCTCGGCGAGTTCGGCGCGCAGCCGGGCGAAGTTCTCGATGATCCCGTTGTGCACGACCGCGACGCGGCCCGCGTTGTCCAGGTGCGGGTGCGCGTTCGCGTCGGTGGGCGCTCCGTGGGTGGCCCAGCGGGTGTGCCCGATCCCGGTGGTGCCGGCCGGAAGGGGCGCCTCGGCCAGGGCCTTCTCCAGGTTGACGAGCTTGCCCGCCCGCTTCGCCGCGGCCAGCCCGCCGTCCGCGAGCACGGCGATGCCCGCCGAGTCGTAGCCACGGTATTCAAGACGCTTCAGCCCCGCGACGACGACGTCCTGCGCCGACTGCCCACCGACGTATCCGATGATCCCGCACATACCGTTCCCTTCCCTGCGCCTCGTTGCCTTCCGGTCATTCACCCCCTCTGCCCCGAATCGTCGCAGAAGCCAGGGAGGGCGGCAGGGAACGCGTCACGGGAATGGGGCCGGGCGCAAAGGACGGGGAATGCGGGGCCGCGACGGTCCGGCTCGGGACTTCGACGCTTCGACGTCCGAGGAACTCCAACAGGTCCTGGTTGAACCGCTCCTTGTACCCGGGAACGAGCGCGAGGCCGTGGGAGCCGCCCTCGTAGACCTTGAGGGTCGCGTCCGGGACGAGTGCGGCGGCCTTGCGGCCCGTGGCGTCGACCGGGACGATCTGGTCGTCGTCGCCGTGCACGACGAGCGTCGGGATGTCGAAGCTCTTCAGGTCCTCGTGGAAGTCCGTGGCCGCGAACGCAATCCGGGCCGCGACGCCCCGGCCGGGCGTTCCCGGGCCGGCCGACGGGTCCGATCGGGTGAGACGGGGCGGCACCGGGCCGGGGATCGGCCGACGGGCCGGCCCCACGGCCGGTCGGCCCGTCGGTCGATCAGCCCCGGTCTTCTGCCGCAGCGGCGAACACCCCACCGGAACCGAAGGCCAGGGCCGCGAACCGTTCGCCGATACGGCGGTGCGTGGCGGCGTCCGGGTGCAACCGGTCGGGCAGCGGCAGCTCCGCGAAGTCCGCCTCGCCGTACAGTTCGCGACCGTCGAGGTAGTGCAGGTGCGGGTCGTCGGCCGCGCGCTGCGCCACGATGCGGGCCAGTTCGTCCCGGATGGCGTTGAGCGTCAGCTTCCCCGCCACCCGTTCGGCGGGATCGCCCCCGGCCCGGACGCTGAGCCGTCCCCCGTCGAACTCCGGGAGGCTGGGGCCGGGGGTGTCCTCGTGGATGGGGCAGAGAAGGGGCGAGACGACCAGCAGCGGGGTGGTGGGATGTCCCTCGCGGACGGTGTCGAGGAAGCCGTGCACCGCCGCGGTGAAGGCGCGCAGCCGCATCAGGTCGGTGTTGACCAGGTTGATACCGATCTTGACGCTGATCAGGTCGGCGGCGGTGTCGCGCATGGCGCGGGCGGTGAAGGCGTCCAGCAGGGCGCTGCCGCCCAGCCCGAGGTTGACCAGTTCCACGTCACCGAGGGACGCGGCCCGCGCCGGCCAGGTCGTGGTGGGGCTCGCGGCGTCCGAACCGTGGCTGATCGAGCTCCCGTGATGCAGCCACACCCGGCGGCCGTCCGCCGGCACGGGCTCGACCGGGGCATCGGTGCGCAGGGCGACCAGCTCGGTGATCTCGTTGTGCGGCAGCCAGATCTCGACCCGCTTCTCCCCCTCGGGCAGCGGCGGGAAGCGGACGGTGCCGACCGGTCCGGGCCGGGTCTCCACCGGCCCGTTGACCAGATCCGCCACCAGGACGTTGCCGCCGGTCGTACTGGCCTGCGCCACGAGACGCCCGTCGACGACCAGATCGTAGACCCCGTCCGGGCGGGGCGCGGCGCTCTGGTAGACCGGCCTGGTGCGGAGCGTGTCCAGCTCGACCGCGATGGCCCGGGTACGGAACACCAGCCGAACGCCGGACGGCTGCGCCTCGACCATCGCCAACTGCCCGTCCCCCTGCGCCCGGGCCCACGCGGGCAGCCGGTGCGGCAGCACCCCGTGCTCGGTGCGCTCCAGCTCGAACGCGCCGCGTACGAGGTCGGGGGTGGGAGGCGTGGTGATCCGGTCCGCGCCTGGGGGTGCGGGGGCGGAGGCCGACGCGACGGCGAAGTCGGGACCGTGATCGTGATCGGGCTGAGGGTTCATGACTTCAGCGTTTCAACCGATCCGCTGTACCGCATACGGATTTCCGGCCACCACCGTGGGAGCAACGGTGCGCGCGTGAGGAGTTCGTCGTCGAGACGGGCGGAACCGCACCTCACGCGTCCCGCGCGCCGCAGCCGAAGCCGCCTCGGCGGCCCGGTCCGCGGTGGCCTCGTCAAGGCGGTCACCGGTGGCTGGCACGCGGTAATGGAGGGGGCCCGTCTCAGGCATGGGTGAGATTTCCCGGAGCCGGCCCGGCGCCGGGCCGCACCCGCCAGGATAATGCGGGTGACGACCACCACGACAGATCTCTGGCACCACTACGGCCGCATCCGCACCGAGCATGACCGCGCCGTCCCCCACACCTTTTCGTGGCTCTGGAATCAAAATGGCGGCCCCGGCCCTGAGGTCCTGGGCGACCTGACGGGCAAGGTCGTCGGAGACCTCGGCGCCGGAGCTGCCAGGCATGCCGCCCATCTCGCCACCCATCACGCCCCCGCCCGAGTCGATGCCGTCGATGCCTCACCCGCGCAATACGCCATGGCCATTGACCTGTTCGGCCACCTCGCACCGCGCCTGCGCATCGTCCGATCCGGCGTCGTGAAGCATGTGCAGACGATGGCCGACACGTACGACGTGCTGTACAGCGTCTTCGGCGCGGTCGACTTCACCGACCCGTCCGAACTGCTTCCGTCCGTGGCCGTCGCACTGCGTCCTGGCGGCCGGCTGCTGTTCTCCACGCTCGCCCACTACCTGGGCGGCGCACCTGCGGAACCTGACGTCGTGCCCGCCGACGTCCCGGCGAGAACCCCGAACGGGGAAGCGACCACGATGCGTCGCTGGGTACTCCAGGAGCAGACCTGGACGAAGGTGCTGGACGAGTCCGGTTTCACCCAGATCAGCGTCGACAGGCTGCCGTCGACAACCAGCGCTCCACGCAGCGCGGACACACTGTTCGTGACTGCTGTCCGGCGGGCTTGAGCCCAGAAGGCTCGAAGCGCCCCGCCCCGGACGTTCGACCTCACCATGGCCAACCCGAAGCGCCACTGGGACAGCGTCTACGTCGTCGCCACGAAGTAGCCCCTCAAGCAGCCCGTGAATCCGGGACCTCCGGCTCCCCGAGAAAGCAGGCCGTCCCGCCTCCCCCGGCAATCGGGGCGAGGTAGGGCGGTACGGATGGAACGGACCGACGGTCAGCGCGCGGACGCGTACGCCACGAAGTCCGCCCACGCGGTGGCCTCGAAGCCAAGCTGCGGACCTCGCACGACCTTCGAGTCACGCACATGCACCGCACCAGAGACCACAGCGACCTCTACGCACTCCGGTCCGTCGTTACTGCTGTAGCTGCTCTTGATCCACTCAGACGCGGACCCGTCGCTGCCTGGCGCATTGCAGGTCATGTCTCCCCTAGTACTTTCTCGATGAAGGCCAACGACTCCCGTGGAGTCAGGGCTTGTGATCTGATGATTCCGTACCGCAACTCGATGATCCGGACTTGCTTCAGATCGGAGATCATGCGGTTGTACAACTGGCCTTCCCAGTGTGCCACCGCCGTACCATCGTCGAACTTCAGCAGTTGGAACTGGCCGCCCATTCCCGCGTGGTCCTCCCGATCGGTCGGCATCACCTGGATCTCGACATGCCGCAACTGACCGATCTCCAGCAGGCGTTCGAGCTGATGTCGCGCTACTTCCCTCCCGCCGAGCGGGCGCCTGATCGTGACCTCTTCCAGCACGAAGGTCAACATGGTCAAAGGCTGCCTCTCCAAGATCTCCTGTCGCCCCATCCGCCCTGCGACATACCGCTCGATCTCGTCCCGGCCGAACGACGGACGGCGCATTTCGTAGAGCGCCCGCGCATACTCCTCGGTCTGCAAGAGGCCGTGCACATTGTGATTGCTGTATGCACCGAGCTCAACGGCCGCCCTCTCCAGGTTCGCCAGATCCCGAACCTTCTTCGGATACCGCGCCTCCCTCAGGTCCTTCTTCATCGCGGCGATCTTGCCGCCCGCGCCCAGGACTTGGTCCGCCCTGTCCAGGAACTCCGGCTTCGGGATGCGTTTGCCGCCCTCCACCTTGTAGACCTGGTTCTCCCCGTACCCGATCGCGTCGCCCAGGTCCTTGGCCCGCAGGCCCGCCGACTCCCGCCAGAGGCGGATCTGCCGGCCCACCGCCGCGACCACCGCGCCCGAGTCGTCCTCCAGGTCGACGCACTGGTCGGCGTCGTCCGTCCCGTCCGTCGCGAGAAACCCCAGGTCCTCGATGCCGCCGCTGTCCCTGCCCTCGTCCGTCATACGACACCCCGCCTTCGTTCCGCGCCCACGCGGTTCCGCGCTCGGCGCCGTACTGGATGGACAGCCCCGTACCACCACTGGACAGTCACCGTCCGTACCCATGTCATCGCTTTTCAGCGTAGGCAGCTTCGGCCACGCTGAGTGACGTGAATCGAGAAATCACCCAACCGCGTGTACGGGACGGCAAGTTCGCCATCCAGCTCTCCGCCACCCGTCGGGGCGCCCGGCTCGCCAGGCTTCTCGCGACCGAACGGCTCCGTTCCTGGGGGTTGCCGCTGGAAGACGCCGGGCTGGTCGTTGCCGAGCTGGCGGCCAACGCCGCGCTGCACGGCCACGTACCGGGCAGGGACTTCCGCATCTCGCTGACCGTCGACGGGGACACGCTCCGTATCGAGGTCACCGACGCCCGCGGGGACGCGATGCCCCGGGTGCCGGAGCCGGACGGCGAATCCTTGGCGGGCCGGGGGCTGTTGATCGTCGAGGCGCTCTCGGCCGAGTGGGGTGTACGGGTGGGCCCGTTCCCGCGCAAGACCGTCTGGGCCGACCTCGCGCTCGCGGGAAGGTGACGCCGGCCCACCCCACGGCCCTACCGGGTGGGGTGGGGACGGGACGGGGCCACGGGCCCTACCGGGTGGCTCCGCCGTACCGCGTCGCCCGGCCCACGCTCATGTACGTGAAGCCCGCGTCCAGCAGTGCCTCGGGGTCCAGCAGGTTGCGGCCGTCGAGGATCAGCGGGGCGCGCATGCGGCGGGCCGCGGCATGCCAGTCGACGTCGGCCAGTTCGGGCCACTCGGTGACGAGTACGGCCGCGTCGGCGTCCGTCACGGCGCCCGCCACGTCCTGGTGACGGGTCGTCGAGGTCCAGGGCTCGGCCTCGCCGGGGCGGGCCATCGGGTCCCAGCAGGTCACCTCCGCGCCCTCGGCCAGGAGACGGGAGGCGATGACGGTGCTGGGGGCCTCGCGCATGTCGTCCGTACCGGGCTTGAACGTCAGGCCGAGGAGGGCGACGCGGCGTCCCCGCAGCCCGCCCAGTTCGGACTTCAGTCGCTGGATGGCGCGCCGGGGCTGGAGCTCGTTGACCTCGATGACGGCGTTGAGGAGCTGGAAGGGATAGCCGGAGTTGCTGGCCATCGCCCGCAGCGCCCGGGAGTCCTTCGGGAAGCACGAACCCCCGTATCCGAGACCGGCGTTGAGGAAGTGCGGCCCGAGCCGGTGGTCGCGGCCGACCGCGCGGGCCACCTGCGTGATGTCCGCCCCGGTGGCCTCGCACACGGTCGCGATCTCGTTGATGAAGGTGATCTTCGTGGCGAGCAGCGCGTTGGACGCGAGCTTCACCATCTCGGCCGACGCGACATCCATGGTCTCCACCGGTCCTTCGATGCCGGTGTAGAGCCCCTCCACCCAGTGCGCGGTGGCCTCGTCGGAGGCTCCGATCACCACGCGGTCGGGGTGCAGGAAGTCGGCGACCGCGCTTCCCTCGGCGGTGAACTCGGGGTTCGAGGCGTAGCCGACGCCGCTCAGGCCGGCCTCGTCGAGGGCGGCCCGCACCCGGCTGCCGGTGCCGACCGGCACCGTGCTCTTCACCACGATCGCGACCAGATGCGACGCGGTGTTCTTCAGCGCCTCGACGACGGCCCACACCCGGGAGAGGTCGGCGTCGCCGGACGCCGTGGGCGGGGTGTCGACACAGACGAACACCGCTTCGGCGTCCTGTACGGCCTCGTCCGCGTCGAGGGTGAACGACAGCCGTTCCTTGTTCCGGATGATCAGGTCGCCGAGGCCGGGTTCGAAGAACGGGACGTCGCCGGAGCGCAGCAGCTCGATCCGCTCCGGCTGGATGTCGCGTACCACCACCCGGTGACCGAGTTCGGCGAAGCAGGCCCCGGTCACCAGGCCGATGTAACCCGCGCCGAACACGGCGATCCGGCGGGGTGCGGGAGAGAGGGTCGTGGTGTCAGTCATGGATGGCAGGTGTCCTTCGGGCGGCGCGCGTGTCAGCCACGGCGCCGTTGGTTTCTCGGATGGTTGCGGGCGGTGCGTTCGTTGCCGAACTTGTAGGAGCCGGTCCAGCGGGCCATGACGGCCTGTTCGTCACCGGATTCGATCTCGGCGACGAACTGCGCGGCGCGGGGGCCGCGCAGGGTGGTGGCCTTGCGGCCGCGGTGGGTGATGACGACCGTACCGTCGGCGCGGGTCTCGTAACTGAATCCAGAAGGTGCGGGCATGTGCGGACTGTGCCTCATCTCCGTCGGTGCCGCCAGGTGGAGACCGGCGACGGTGTGCCGCGGGGCGGGTCGTACGAGCGGCGGGCGGCGGACGCGGCCCTCACACCCCCGGGCCGGCTCCGCTCGACTCGGGCCTGCGCGGGGTCACGGGCCTGCCCGGGTCGGCACGGCCGGTGCGGGCCGGAGTCGGTCGGGCTCGCCCGATGGGTGCGGGCGCGGCCCCGGTCCTCGCCGTACGGGTCAGTTCGCCCGGCCGGCGCGGACGCGGACCGGGGCCGGTCCCAGCGACAGCGGGAGCGGGACGCCGACCGCGCACCGTACCGGCGGCAGAGGTCCGGCCGCCGCCCCCACCGGGACCACCGGTCCGGCCGCGGACCGCACGGACGCCGACAGCGGAACGCCGGTGCCGGACCGTACCGGCAGAGGCAGCGGTACGCCGCCCTCCTCCCGGGCCAGCAACTCCCCGGCGAACAGCCGGACCAGCGGGTGCAGCCGGTGGCCGGGGCCGCCGCCGAGGTCGACCCGCTCGGTCCAGTACTCCTCGGCGAGCCCGTCGAGCAGGTCCTCGGCCCGGTCGGGCCCGACGCCGAGCGCGCGGGCGGCGGTCTGTGGCGGCACGGGGTGCGGGCCCAGCGCCGACAGGAACCGCAGGGCGCGTCGGCCCGGCGGGGCGAGTCTGCGATACCCGTCCATCAGGCTCTCCCGCACCGACAGGTCGCCCAGGGCGAGTTCGTCCAGGGCCCGGTCCGATGCGGTCAGCCGCCGGGCGAGCGTCGCCAGCGGACGCAGTGGCCGGGCGGCGGCCCGCAGACCGGCGATGCGCAGCGCCAGCGGCAGCCCCGCGCACGCCTCGACGACGGCTTCGGCCGCCCGGGGTTCGGCGGCGGTACGGGCCGGGCCCGCCAGCGCGTCGAACAATCCGCGGGCGTCCGCCGCGGGCAGCGGGCGCAGTGCGATCCGGCCCACGCCGTCGAGGGCGGGCAGCGCGCAGCGGCTCGTGATCAGGGCCGCGCAGCCTTCGGTCACCGGCAGCAGCGGGCGCAGCCGGCGCTCGTCGGCCGCGTCGTCGAGGATGAGCAGCAGCCGCCGGTCCGCGATCCGGGTGCGATAGGCCCGTACCCGGTCGTCGGAACCGGCCGGAATCCGGTCGGGGGCCACACCGAGCAGCCGCAGCAGCTCGGCGAGCGCGTCCGCCGGGTCGAGCGGGTCCGGGCCGGAGCCGCGGAGGTCGAGGTGGATCTGACCGTCCGGGTAGCGGTGCCGGACCCGGTGCGCGGTCCGGAGCACCACGGCCGTCTTGCCGACACCGATCATGCCGGTCACGACGTGCACGGCCGGTTCGCCGCCGCGCGGGCGGTGGTCGCTCAGGGCCGTGCTCAGCCGCAGCACCTCCTGGTCGCGGCCGATGAAGCGGACGGGTGCGGGCGGCAGTTCGGCGGGGACGGGGAGCGGGGCGGGGACAGGGGCGGGGGTTGCGGCGGCCGGCGCGGTGGTGGCCGGTACGGCGGCGGTGGGAACGGGGCGCGGCTGGAGCAGGGACGGGTGGCCGGTGAGCAGGGCCTGGTGCAGTCGCTGGAGTTCGGCGCAGGGGTCCAGTCCCAGCTCCTCGGCCAGCGTGGCGCGGGCGGCCCGGTAGGCGGCGAGTGCGTCGGCCTGCCGGCCCGCCCGGTACAGCGCGGTCATCAGCTTCGCGCGCAGTCCCTCGCGCAGCGGGTGGGAGGCGATCTCGGCGATGAGTTCGGGGATCAGCTCGCCGTGCCGCCCCAGTTCCAAGTCGGCGTCCATACGCCGTTCGAGGGCGACCAGGCGCTCCTCCTCCAGCCGGTCGCGCCCGGCGACGACGAGCGGGTCACAGACGCCGCCCAGCGCCTCGCCCCGCCAGCAGGCAAGGGCGTCGCGCAGGGTGTCGGCCGCGGTCCGCGCGTCACCCGCGGCGAGCGCGGCGGCACCGCGCGCCGCCCGCTCCTGGAAGGCGAGCAGGTCGACGTGGACGCCGTGCTCCGGCAGCCGGATGAGGTAGCCGGGGCGGCGGCGCTCCACGTCGATGCCGGGGCCGAGCAGTCGGCGCACCCGGGAGGCGTACGTGTGGATCTGGGCGGTGCAGGTGGCCGGCGGGCGGTCGCCCCACAGCAGTGCGGTGAGCTCGGTGTCGGCGACGACCCGGCCGCGGGCCATCAGCAGGGCCGCCAGGACCGTGCGGGGTTTGGCGCCGCCGAGGTTGAGCGGGGCGGCGCCACGGTGGGCCTCCACCGGCCCGAGCAGATTCAGGTACAGGGTTTCCGTCGTGTCCGAACGCGCGGCTCGCGCCATGTCCGGGTGCGGGGCTCGCGCGTCGGGGTACGGGGTCTGCGTCGCGGCCACGGGGTCACGGACCCCAGATGTTGCCGGACTGGCCCGTGCGGTACCCGTGGAAGCCTGTGCGGCAGTCGTGGGGGTGAGGGCCGGGCGTCGCGGCGGTGAGTGTCCAGGTGCGGGTGCTTCCGTAGGAAAGGTGCATCGTGTTCCCCCTGTTGTGCGCACGGGGCCGGGTCCGGTCACGTGCGGCGGTCTCCCCTTGGAGCCTGTCGGGTGACCTCTGGCCGGGCGTGGCCGCCCGGTCGGAGGTCACCCGACAGGCTCTTACCGGTACGGGCGGGCCTCGTGTGGTCGTACGAAGATCTGCCGTGAGGCTTCGCCGTTCTGGCGAGGCGTCCTGACCGGTGGTATCAACTCTGCGCGATGGCCAGAACTTTGCACAGGGTTGACTCTGTCAGGGAGCTGCAATGGCAGGACTCGGACAAGATCGCAGACGGCGCCGCGGTGCGGCGCCCGCTCGTGGCGACGGCCCGTCACCAGGGGTTGCTCTCGTAGGCCAGCAGCTCGACCAGCATGGTCAGCGGCACGACCGACCCCCTCGTGAAGCGCGCCGGACACCGCGCCAGGACGTCGTCGGCGGCACGTTCGGCGTCCGCCAGGGTGGGCTGGCACAGAAAGAGCACCGCGGCCCCCGAGGGCGCCGGCTGGGCGTAGATGTGCTCCACCCCGTGGCGGGAACGGACCGCCCCCCACAGCGCCGCGCCGACGTCACCGGCCCAGCGGCCGTGGGCCGGATCGGGGTGAAGGTTCACGACGTACATGACGACCGCCTTCCACTTGCTATAGCCGATTCCGTGGAACTCCTGTGAACTTTCGGCCATCGAATAAGGTGTTGGCTCACATCGGCCGCACCCGCCACCCAGGTGGGTGTCGCGTGCGGACTGTGGGGCTTCTGCCTTTGGGGGAGGGATAGATGCTGCGTCAACTGGGCCTCGGGCCGGACGAGGAAGCGGTGTACCGCGCGATGCTCGCCGGCGGTACAGGGGGCATTTCCGGTCTCGCAAGTCAATTGGGCTGGACGGAGGAGCGCTTTCGTGCAGCGCTGGACCGGCTGGCCGCGCTCTCGCTCGTGCGCCCGTCGGCGGACGGCGGTCCGGGACGGCCCGTCGATCCCGAACTGGGACTGACCGCGCTCCTGATGAGCCAGGAGGAGGAGGTTCTCGAACGCCAGCGCCAGATCAGCGCGAGCCGGCTCGCCATGACCCGGATGCTGGCCGATATTCGCGCCTCGGGCGGCCAGACCGCCAACGAGGTGCAGAAGCTCAGGACGATGGACCAGATCCAGTCCAAGATCGAGCATCTCGCGAGCACCTGCACCACCGAGGTGGCGGCGTTCGTACCGGGCGGCGCGCAGAGCGCGGAGAACCTGGACGCCGCCCGGCCGCTCGACCGGGCGGCCGTCGACCGGGGCGTCCAGCTGCGGTACGTGTTCCTCGACAGCGCCGCGAACTCGCCGGCCACCCGGGAGTACGTCAACTGGCTCGGGGCGCGCGGCGGTCAGGTACGGACCGTGCCCCGGCTGCCGTCGCGGATGCTCATCTACGACCGGGACACGGCGATCGTCCCGGTGGACCCGACCGCCGCGGATCTGGGCGCCCTCGTGCTGCACGGCACCGGCGCCGTGGCCGCGCTGCTGGCCTTCTTCGAACACACCTGGCAGCAGGCGCGCCCGCTGGGCGAGACCGCGCCCCGTACCGGCGAGGACCCGCTCTCGCCGCCGGAACGGGCGGTGCTCGAACTGCTCGGCCAGGGCATGACGGACGACGCGATCGCCCGTCAGCTGGGGGTGTCGGTGCGCACGACCCGGCGCATCACGGCCGACCTGATGCAACGGCTCGGCGCCCGCAGCCGGTTCGAGGCGGGTGTCCTCGCCGCCGGCCGGGGCTGGCTCTGCGTCTGAAACCCGCCCTCGCCGTCCTCGCGGACCGGTGAGGAGCCCCCGCGGGTCGGCGAGCAGACCTCGCGGACCGGCGAGGACCCCTCCCGGGCCGGCGTCGGGCGCCGGACGTGGCGCATCGCCTGGTGTCCGGTGCGGTGTGCCGTCCGGCGCCCGACGCGCGTGCGGACACTCCCGGCGGAACTCCAGGCACCCGCGGCGGGACCCCGGGCAGCCCCGGCGCGCATCCGGGCGCTCCCGGCCGGACGGCGGGCTCACCCGCCGGGCCTCCGGGCACCCCCGACCGGCCTTCGGGCCACCCCGACCGGCCTTTGGGCCACCCCGGCCGGACGGGACCTTCGAGAAACTGCCCAGGGCCGACACGTCGATCCCCCTCGTCGCACAACTGCTCGACCAGGATGCCGGTCGTGCCTACAAATCCTCTGCACCCGTCAGTTGCAGGGCCCCGCGCTCGCCCCGGGACAGGCTCTGGAACCACGCGACGGTCTCCGCCAGGCCCCGCGCGGTGCTGAACGTCGGCCGCCAGTCGAGGTCCTCGCGGGCCCGGGTGGTGTCCGGGCGGCGGACCGACGGGTCGTCCACCGGCCGCGGCACCCGCGCGATGGCGGACGGGGACGCGGTGAGTTCACGGATCCACTCGGCGAGCCGGAGCATCGAGATCTCCTCCTGGTTGCCGAGGTTGACCGGACCGGCCAGCGTGTGCCCGGCCATCCGCACCAGGCCGTCGACCAGATCGGACACGTAGCACAGCGACCGGGTCTGCGACCCGTCACCGGCCACCGTGATCGGCTCCCCGGCGAGCGCCTGCCGGATGAACGTGGGCACGGCACGGCCGTCGTGGGCGCGCATGCGGGGCCCGTACGTGTTGAAGATGCGGACGATGCCGGTGTCGACGCCGTGCGTACGCCGGTAGGCCATGGTCAGCGCCTCGGCGTACCGCTTCGCCTCGTCGTACACGGACCGCGGCCCGATCGGGTTGACGTTGCCCCAGTAGCTCTCGGGCTGCGGATGCACCAGCGGGTCGCCGTACGTCTCCGACGTGGAGGCGAGCACGAACCGGGCGTTCTTCTCCCGGGCGAGGTCCAGCAGATGGCGGGTTCCCTCGGACCCCACCCGAAGGGTCTCCAGCGGCAGTTCGAGGTAGTCGACGGGTGACGCGGGCGAGGCGAGGTTCAGTACGGCCGTGACCTCGCCCTCGACGGCGAGCGGCCCCTCGCACACATCGGCCTCGATCAGCCGGAACCCGTGCTCGTCCGCCAAGTGGGCCACGTTCTGCGGATCGCCGGTGCTGAAGTTGTCGACGCAGACGACGCCCCAGCCGTCCGCGAGCAGCCGTTCGCACAGATGCGAGCCGAGGAAACCCGCCCCGCCGGCCACTACAGCTGTCCTGGCCATTCTCATACCCTCCCTGGAATCGCGTCCCCCGGATTCGCGTCCCCGGAATCACGTCCCTGGAATCGCATGGCGTACCCGTACGGGAATCGCAGGATTGATCCCCGGGGCGCATTGGAATGTGACAGGAAGATACCGGCCACCGCAAGCGTGCATTTCTCATCGACTGCCCCGGCATGAAGATCTCACATGCGATGTGGGTTCCTCATACGGGGCGGTCGGCGAAGGTTGTTCACGCGTAATCGGTGAACGGGACACTACCGGCACCTGCGGGCCTCCCGGCAGAATCGAGCCGTCAACAGCGACCGGGCACGGGGAGCGCGGGGAAACCCGAACCGTGAATTCCGGCAGCCGCAATGCGTAAGGAGTCGTACCCCCATGTCGCAGAACGCCATCACCGCGGCCAATGTGGAAGAGCTGATCTCGAAGAACATCACGGAGCGCTTCAGCAGCGACCACGAAGTCCTCAAGCTCTCCCAGCACTTCCGCCGCGAGGGCTACGTCAAGCTTCCCGGCCTGGTCTCCGAGGAGGTCTTCGCCGCGGTCGCCGACGAGACGCACCAGCTGATCGACACCCACCAGAAGCGCATCGACATCCGCCTCAAGGAGACCGGCGACTCGCCGCGCTACATGTCGACGGTCGGCCAGAAGGCGATCGCCTCGGACGGCTCGCTCATCCCCGCCGTCTACGAGTCCCCCGCGCTCAAGGGCTTCCTGTCCCGCCTGGCCAAGGAAGAGGTGATGGACTGCCCGTGGGACGAGGAGAAGTACATCATCACCCGCCAGCACCAGAAGGGTGACACCCACGGCTGGCACTGGGGCGACTTCAGCTTCACCGTCATCTGGCTGATCGAGGCGCCGGCCCTGGAGTTCGGCGGCATGCTCCAGGCCATCCCGCACACGGACTGGAACAAGGACGACCCGCGCGTCGAGGAGTACCTCCAGGAGCACCCGATCCGCTCCTACGGGCACGCCAAGGGCGACCTGTACTTCCTGCGCTCCGACACCACGCTGCACCGCACGGTCCCGCTGAACGCGGACAAGACCCGCATCATCCTCAACACCTGCTGGGCCGGCGGCGCCGACCTGTCGAAGACCGCCACGCACGAGACCATGACGGCGATGTTCGACTAGGAATCAGAAATTCCGAAGGGGCGGAACAAGAGAGAGCTGCGAATGATGGCCAGGTTGCCTGCCACGCTTTCGATCACCGCGATGGTGCCCTGTTACAACGAGGAGGAGTGCATAGAGCAGGCATACCTGGAAATCAAGAAGGAGATATACCGGTACGAGGATTCCGAGATCCTCTTCATCGACGACGGAAGCACCGACCGCACTCTTGAGATCATCAAGCGAATAGCCGCGTCGGACCCGCGCGTCGCCTATCTCTCGTTCGCCCGCAACTTCGGTCTCGAATCGGCCTTCACCGCCGGATTCGCCTACGCCTCGAAGGAATGGACGGTCCAGCTCGACGCCGACCTCCAGTCCCCGCCCGCCGAACTCCACAGGCTGGCGGGGCGGGCCGTGGAGGGCGACTACGACGCGGTCTTCGCGGTCCGCAGGTCCCGTCAGGACCCCTGGTACCGCCGGCTCGGCACCCGGGGCCACCAGGCCATCGCCACCCGGATCCTCGGCATCGAACTGCCCGTGCACGCCTCGGTGTTCCGGGTGGTGCGCACCGCGGTGGCCCGCAAGGTCGCCGACTGCGAGGTCAGCACCCCGTACTTCATCGCCACTCTGCCGCTGATCGGCGCGCGGTACACCACGGTGGAGACCGCGCACTCCGCGCGCAGCGCGGGCCGGGGCAAGTGGTCGCTGGGCAAGCTGTTCCGGCACGCGATCGACCTGTTCGTCGGCTTCTCCTACCGGCCCCTCGCCCTCGTCTACGTCGCGGCGGCGGCAGCCGCCGCTGCCGCCGCGGCGCTCGCGATCGGCCACGGCGACGTCCCCCTCCTCGCCACCGCGTCCGTGGTCCTGCACGCCGCCGGTCTCGGCGCGCTCGCGCTGCTCGCCCGCTACCTGGTGCGCATCATGCGCGGCAGCGCCGGCCTGCCGCGCTACCAGATCCGCGAGGCCAACATCCCCGTACGGCCGCGCGACGACCTCTACGCGTACCAGAACGAGCCCACCGGCCGGGTGACCCCCGGACCGATGCTGCAGACAGGGAATCTGCCATGACCAAGTCCCACATCCTCGTGCTCGGCGGGGGCGAGGACCAGCTGCCCGCCTACCACGAGGCCCGCCGCCTCGGCCACGGCGTCATCGGCGTCGACCAGCGCCCCGAGGCGCTCGGTGCCGCCGCCGCCGACCTGTTCCTGTGCATGACGACCCGCGATCCGCAGCGGATCGCGGCCATGGTCGGGCACCTCGACGTCGCGGCGGTCGTCTCGCCCGCCAGCGACGCGGCCCAGGAATCGGTCGCCGAACTGAGCAGACTCCTGAAGACCCCGCACCAGCCGTCCCCGGACGCCGTACGGGCCTCCGTCGACAAGGGCTATTTCCACTCCGTCCTCGCCCGGCTCGGCCTGCCCACCTACCGCCACGTCCAGTCCGACGATCCCGCCGAACTGCGCCGGGCCGCCGCCGAGTTGCCGATGCCCGTCATCGTCAAGCCGAGCGACTCCTCCGGCAGCAAGGGCGTCCAGGTCGTCGCCGACCCCGAGGCGCTGCCCGCGGCCCTCGACGAGGCGCGGCGCTACTCCTTCTCCGGGCAGGTGATCGTCGAGGAGATGCTGCTCGGCCGGCACCTGTCCGCCGAGGCGTTCCTGCAGAGCGCCCGGCTCGGCACCGTCGCCGTGACCGAACGCACCACCACCGGCGCCCCCCGGATGATCACCACCGGCCACACGGTGCCGGCCGAACTGGCGCCCGCCACGGAGATCCGGCTCCGCTCCCTGATCATGGACGTCTGCGGGGAGCTCGGACACGTCGACGGCCCGGTCAACTTCGACTTCGTCGTCGACGAGCACACCGAGGAGATCCGCTTCATCGAGATGGGCGCCCGGCTCGGCGGCAACGGCATGCCGCTCCTGGTCAAGCACGCCTACGGCATCAACACCTACGAGGCCGCGCTGCGCCTCGCGCTGGGCGAGGACTTCGACCTGACGCCTCGCCACAACAAGAAGACGGCCCTGCGGATCCTCACCAGCGACACTGACGGCGTCCTGCGCGCCGTCGAGGGGGCCGACGCCGTCCGCGCCCTGCCGCAGACCGCCGAACTCCAGATCTTCGCGAGCCCCGGCGGCAAGGTCCACCGCTATACCCAGGCGGGCCACAAGCTCGGCTACCTCCTGCTCGTCGCCGACAGCCACGCCGAACTCCGCGAGGCGCGCGCCCGCGCCGACGCCCTGCTGCGCTTCGACGTGGAACCCGACCCGGACCGCGCCCCCGAGATCCCGCCCGCCACCGACGCCGCTCCCGGCCCCGGCTCCGACACCCGACTCCTTACGGAGAAGACCCCTTGAACACCGTCCGGCGCAACGCGCCCTTCCTGATCCTCTTCGTACTCGCCGGTCTCTTCGCGGGCATCGTGTGGTTCGTCATGCCCCACGACCGCGAGGTCAAGAGCCTCGGCATCCTGCTGTTCAAGCTGGTGCCGTTCATCCTGGCCACCGAGGCGGTCGCCCAGCTCGACCCGGCATGGGCCAGAAGGATCCACCTCCACCTGGCGATACCGCTCTGCTTCCTCGTCTACTTCATCTACTTCGTGCCGAAGATCTTCTTCGTCGCCGAGGACCACCCCGAGCTCTACTACTACATCCTGACGCTGACGCCGTTCGTCGTGCTGAGCCTCGTCTTCTCGTTCCGCGTCGGCGGCGGCGCCTCCCACCTGGTGCGCCGGCTGTCCTACGCGATGATCCTGCTGATGCTCTCCGGCGTCGAGGACTACGCCTACCTCACCGTCAACGACCACACCGACCCGCAGTGGCAGACCATTCCCGAGGTGTGGACCTGGGCCTCGCACATGACGGTCTTCCTCGGCCATGCCGCCAGCAAGTACGAGGCGTACGCGTTCATCATCACCCACCTCGTGCTCGTCCTGTTCGTGCTGTTCGCGCCCACCCGCTGGTTCACCCCGGTCGCCCGGCTGCTGCGCCGCCCGGGCCGTCCCGGCTCCGAGGTCCGCGGCTCCGGGGCGGGCGACGCCGCCGACCGTGACGCCGCCGACCGCGACGCCAGGACACCCGACGCCGGGGCCCGCGCGGCCGGCTGACGACCGCCCACGCCGAGGAGACGACGAGGAGACGACGACGATGTTCCTCCGAGAGGCCGTGTACGTGCCCGTCACGTACGCCCGCCAGTACGGCACCCGGGGCTCGCTGCGCCGACGCCAGCTGAGCCAGCTCAACCGGATGCTGGCGCACGCCCGCGCCCGGGTGCCGTACTACCGCGACGACCCGGCCTACCGCACCGGGCCGCTGCGCACCCTCGCCGAGGCGGCCCGGCTCCCGGTCCTGAACAAGGAGGTCCTGCGCGCCAGGCCCCTGGAGGACTTCCTCGCCGACGGCGTGACCCCCGGCACCCTGCCGACGTTCCGGACCAGCGGATCCACCGGCCGCCGGGTGACCGTGGTGCACGACCAGCGCAGCCACGACTACCACATGGCCGCGTGCGTGCGCCGGTTCCTGGCGACCCGCCGGTACCTGCCGACCGACCGGCTCTCGCACATCCGGCCCTTCGCGCCGCCCTCGCGCGGCTTCGAGAAGGCCAAGCTGTTCCGCCGTCACGTCCTGCTCACCGACCGGCCCATGGAGGACATCAAGGCCGAACTCCTGGCCGAACGGCCCCAGGTCGTCATCGGGTACCCGGTGCACCTGCGGGCCCTGCTCCGGGCCCTGACACCGGCCGAACTGGCCGCCCTGCGCCGCACCCTGCGTCTTGTCATGACCGAGTCCGAACTCCTCGTCGACGCCCACCGGGCCCTGTTCGAGAAGGAGTTCGGGGTGCCGGTACGCGACGAGTACTCGGCGTTCGAGGTCCTCAACGTCGCGTACGACTGCCGGTACGGCCGGGCCCACCTCGCGGAGGACCGCCTCCTGGTGGAGATCCTGGACGAGGAGGACCGGCCGCTGCCGGACGGCGCCGAGGGCCGGGTCGTGGTGACCGCGTTCATGGAGCGCGCGATGCCGCTGATCCGCTACGACCTCGGCGACGTCGGCCGGATCGAGACGCGGCCCTGCCCGTGCGGGCGGCGCTTTCGCACCCTGCGCCTGACCGCCGGCCGGGTCAACGACTCGGTCCTGCTGCCGACCGGCCGCCAGCTGTACCCGGACACCTTCCTGCACCTGGCGGCGACCTTCCCGGGCATCGCCGAGTGCGCCGTCCACCAGGACCGCGAGGGTGCGGTGCGGCTCGACGTCGTCCCGGCCGAGGCCATGGACGACGACGCCTGGGACGCGCTGTGCGCGGGGGTGACCGAGCGGCTGCACACCGTGGCCGAGTGCGTGTTCCCGCTGCGGGTCGTCCGGGCCGACCGGATCGCGATCACGGCGGGCGGCAAGGGCCGCTTCGTCACCTCCGAGGTGGTGGCGCCCCGGCCGGTGCCGGCCGACACACCATGACGGCCGCCGCCCCGGCCCCGGCACCGGACCGGGGGACGAACGGGTCCACCCCGAAGGACCGGAAGACGGCCGGGACCGCCCCGCCGGACCAGGACCGGGACCGGGATCCGAGGACGGGCGGGGCGGCCGCCTCGCGGCGGCCCACCGTCGGCCTGCTGACCTCGCTGCTCGCCGGACGCGCCGCCTTCCGGCTCGCCCTGGTCGGTGCGAACGCCGTCCTCCTCGCCAGTTGGGGCCAGGGGCCGTACGCCCACTACGCCGGCGCCATGGGCACCGCCCAGGTCCTCACCACCATCACCTCGCTCGGCATCGAGAAGTCCGCCCTGAAGCTGGTGCCGCGGGCCCGCCGTACCGGCGGCCAGCTGATCACCGTCTTCCTGGCCTGCGCCCTGGCCCTCACCGGTGCCGTCGTGCTGTGGCTGGGCTGCGCGGTGGCGTTCGTCCCGTCCGGCGACCACCGGATGGCGGCGCTGCTCGCCGGGCTGTACGCCGCCCTCCTCGGCCTGAACACGGTCCTCGTCGGGCTGTGCCGGGCACTCGGCCGCAACCGGGCCGACATCGCCAACTTCGCGGCCCTGTCACTGATCATCGTCGCCGGAACCGCCCTCACGGCCCTGCTCGACTGGGGGCCGGTGGCCTTCATCGGCTGGATCCTCGGTGGGACCGCCCTGCTCGACCTGGCCCATCTGCCCGCGCTGTACCGGGCCGCCGCCCGGCCGGTGCGCCGCCGGCTGGTCGCGCCCGCGGTCGGCACCTCCCTGCTCATGGCGTCCGGGGACGTGGCGGCCTCCGGCACGCTCAGCCTGCTCTTCGCCCTGCTCGGCGCCTCCAGCCACCACGAACAGAGCGGCCACCTCTATCTGATGGTGCTCGCCTCGTCCGTGCTGCTGAACGGCTTCGGCTACCTGCTGCGGCTGTTCCAGCCCCATGTGTCGCTGACCCTGCGCGGCGTGGCGGACGCCCGGCTGGACCGCCGGGTCGTCCGGCGGCTGCCGCAGGTCGCGGTGGCCGGGATCCTGTGGACCCCCGCCGCGCTGCTGCTCACCCGGCACGCAGAGCAGAGCGGCCTGGTGTCGCCCCCGGTGGCCGTACTGCTCCTGTACGTGCTGTGCGTACCGCTGTTCTTCGCGGTCGGCAGCCTCAACTACCTGCTGGAGAACGCCACCACGCGCACCCTGCGGGTCACCGCCGCCGGTTCGGTGGCCGGGCTGCTCTGCGCGGTCCTGCTCGGCCTGGTGCTGGTGCCCGCGCTCGGCGCGCTCGGGGCGGTCACCGCGCTCGTGGCCGGGGAGATCGCCCACGTGCTGGCCGCCCGGCTCCTGCTGCGGACCGCCCCGAGGCCCGCCGCCGCACCGGCCCCGTGACCGCACCCGTCACCACCGCACCGTGACCGCCGTGCCCGTGACCACCGTGCCCCGCGCGCGGACCCGACCACCTGAGGAGCTCACCCGATGAATCGTCCTCGGACCACCCGCAGCCCCGCCGAGGAAGAACTGGACGGCGGCATCCCGGCGGACACCGACGCGGCGGGCGGCCGCCCGGCCTGGCGCGGCATCGTCTACCCCCTGCTGATCTCCGTCCTCGCCCTGGGCGCGCTCTTCGCCGTGCTCGGCCTCGGCCTCGGCGTGCCCGACGACCTCCCCCCGGGCACCACCGCGACGCCCCCCGCCGAGGCCACCCAGGCCAGCGAGACGCTGCTGCGCATCGTGGGCGCGCTGGCCGCGGTCGCCGCCGTCGCCGCGGCGGGCGGCGCGCTCGCCCGCAGGCTCGGCCAGCCGCCGGTCGTCGGCGAGATCGCGGCCGGTCTGCTGCTCGGTCCCTCCTGTCTGGGGGCGTTCCTCCCGGTCTCGAAGGAACTGTTCTTCCCCGACGCCGCCCAGCCGGTCCTCGGGCTGCTCGCCCAGGTCGGCCTCATCCTCTTCATGTTCTCCGTGGGCTCCGAGTTCGATCCCTCCCAGCTCCGCCGCAGCGGGCGGGTGGTGGGCGCGGTCAGCCAGGGCAGCATGATCATCCCGTTCGTGCTCGGCGTGCTGTCGTCCGGGCTCGTGTACCACGAGTTCGCCGCCGGGCGCGTGGGCTTCCTGCCCTTCGCGATCTTCCTCGGCACGGCGATGAGCATCACCGCGTTCCCGGTGCTGGCCCGGATCGTCCAGGAGTCGGGCCTGTCCCGGCACCCGCTCGGCACGATGGCGATGACCTGCGCGGCGGCCTGCGATGTCATCGCCTGGGGCGCGCTGGCCACCGCCATGGCCGTGGCCGGGGCGGGCAGCGTCTGGGGAGCCGGCGGCACGGTGCTGCTGGCCGCCGCGGTCGCGGCCGTGGTGCTGCTGCTGGGCCGTCCCCTGGTCCGGGCCGCCGAGCGGTGGGCGGACCGGGCCGGGCTGCCCGCCGCCGCCCGGCTGGTCTTCCTGCTGCTGCTCGTGTTCTCGCTGGCCCGGCTCACCGACCTGATCGGCGTCCACTCCATCTTCGGCGCGTTCCTCGCCGGGCTGCTGCTGCCGCACCGCGCGGGCAGCGCCCTGACCGCCGTGCAGGTCCGGGTCGACTCCCTCAACCGCCGGCTGCTGCTGCCCCTGTTCTTCCTGTCCGTCGGCATGACCGTCGACCTCACCCAGGTCACCGGGCACGCCGGGCTGCTGCTGGCCGCGGCGGTCGCGGTCGTCACCGCGGTGGTCGGCAAGCTCGTCGGAACCGCCGTCACCGCCCGTACCGCGGGGCTGTCCTGGCGGTACTCGCTCGGACTCGGTGTGCTCCTCAACGCCCGCGGCGTCACCGAGATCGTCGTGCTCAGGGCCGGGCTCGACGCCGGGCTCATCAATCAGAACGCGTTCACCGTCCTGGTCGTCATGGCCGTGCTCACCACGGTGATGACCGGCCCCGCACTCGGTCTGCTGGGCCTCGGCAGCCGGTCCGCGACCGGCACTCCCCCGCACTCCGACCCCGTCCCCAGAGAGAAGGAACCAGTATGAACACCGGCAGCACCACCGGCCAGGACACCGCCCCCGTCTCCCTCGTCACCGGCGGCGCCGGCTTCATCGGCTCCCACGTGGCGCGCGAACTCCTCGCCGCGGGCCACCGGGTGATCGTCCTCGACGACCTCAGCGGCGGCGCCCGCGGCAACGTCCCGGCGGGCGCCGAGTTCCGGCACGGCAGCGTCTGCGACCCCGAGGTGGTCGACGCCGTGTTCGCCGCCCACCGCGTCGACTACGTCTTCCACCTCGCCGCGTACGCCGCCGAGGGACTGAGCCACTTCATCAAGCGCTTCAACTACATGAACAACGTGGTCGGCAGCGTCAACCTGATCAACGCCGCCGTCAACGCGGGCTCGGTCAAGTGCTTCGTGTTCACCTCGTCCATCGCCGTCTACGGCGCGGGTCAGCTCCCGATGCGCGAGGACCTCGTACCGGCGCCCGAGGACCCGTACGGCATCGCGAAGTTCTCCGTCGAGCAGGAACTCCACGTCACCCAAAGGATGTTCGGCCTGCCGTACATCATCTTCCGGCCGCACAACGTCTACGGCGAGTACCAGAACATCGGCGACCGGTACCGCAACGTCATCGGCATCTTCATGAACCAGGCGCTGCGCGGCGAGGAGTTCACCGTCTTCGGCGACGGGGAGCAGACCCGCGCGTTCAGCTACATCAAGGACGTGGCTCCGGCCATCGCCCGCTCGGTCCACGTCCCCGAGGCGTACAACGAGATCTTCAACGTCGGCGGCGACCGGGTCTACACCGTCAACCGGATCGCGGCGGCGGTCTGCGAGGCGATGGACGTGGAGCTGCGCGTCAACCACCTTCCCGAGCGCGACGAGGTGCGCGACGCCTACGCCAGCCACGAGAAGGCGCACAAGGTGTTCGGCGCCCCCGAGGCCCCGGTCGAGCTGGAGGACGGCATCGGCCGCATGGCCCGCTGGGTGAAGGAGGTCGGTCCGCAGGAGCCGTCCGTCTTCTCCGGCATCGAGGTCGTCCGCAACCTCCCGCCGTCCTGGCGGGCCGCCCTGGAGGCGCGGCGCTCGATCTGAGCCGGACGACCCGGGGGGGGGCGGGCGCGGACGCGACGACGGCCGTGTCCGGTACGGGGGACCGTACCGGACACGGCCGTCGTCCTACGCCTGCGCCTCCGTCTCCCTCACCACCTTCACGATCTTGATCTTCCCGTTGCGCTCCGGCGCGATGAACGGCACCCGCTCGACCGTCACGTCGAACTCCGGCACCGCCTCCCGCACCGACTCCGCGATCCGGCCGACCACCGACGCCTCCGCGTCCGGCGACAGCACCACCGAGACGGTGACCTGGGCGGGCCGCCGCTGGACCAGCTGCATCCGGGCCACCTCCGGGAAGCCCTGCACCTTGAACGTGAGGAAGTCGGCGTAGAACTCCCGCCCGTCCGCGCCCCGGAAACGGTCCTCGCTGCGCCCCTGCACCCGCAGCACCACCGGGGTCGCCCGTCCGCAGCCGCAGTCGGCCGGGCCGACGGTCACCCGGTCGCCGAGCCGGTAGCGGATCAGCGGCATCGCCTCGCTGTGCAGCCGGGTCACCAGGATCTCGCCCTCCACCACCCGGCTGCCGTCGGCCAGGACCGTCGAACCGTCGTCCCGCTCCACCTCGACCACCACATCCGCGCTCCGCAGGTGCAGCGCGCCGCGCCGGCAGGTACGGGCCACCGTGAACACCTCCACCGAGGCGTACACCTCGTCGCAGCGCGCCCCCAGATGCCCCAGCACCCGGGCCCGCGCGGTCGGCGTCAGCCGCTCACCGCCGAACAGCACCCGGCGCGCGCCGGTGTACCGCACCCCGCGCCGCTCCAGCTCGTCCACGATCGAGGCGATCACATGGGGGAAGCCGACCAGGAACGTCGGCCGGGCCGCCAGGAACGCCTCCACCTGCTCGTCCAGGGTGGCGCTGGTGTCGATGTGGAACGTGCGCAGCACCCCGAACCGCTCCAGCGGGTGCCGCAGGAACGGATTGACCCGGAAGTAAGCCATCCGGTCCCACGGCCGCAGCCCGGACGCCAGCATGTCGTACAGGTACGAGGCCCGCAGATACCCCAGGTCCCGCTCGGAGTTGCGGATGGTGATGGGGATGCCGGACGAGCCGCTGGTAGTGCCCGGCTTGGTGGAGGCGACGGTGAACCCGGCCGCGAGCAGGTCCTCGGCCGGACCGGCGTGGAGGTCCGTACGGTCCAGGACCGGCAGGGACGGCAGATCCTCCGGGCCCCGGAACGCGGCGGCCGTCGCCGGGTCGATCAGCTCCCGGTAGCGCGGCACCCGCGCCTGCGCGTGCCGCACCAGGCCGACCAGCAGCCGCCGCTGCTCCTCGGCCAGCCGCTCCGGCCCGGCCCGGTCCAGGCGCACGGTCCGCACGAGGTTGCGCAGCACGGGTCCGAGCTTCATGACGGGCGAGAGACCCGGGGTCATGGTGTTCTCCGCACGATCGGGGTGCCGTGCACGGGACAGCGCTCCGGCCGGAACCGTTCCGCCGCCTCCGGGCACACGTGCACCAACGTGGGGCGGCGTCTGCGCAGCAGGGTCAGCACGGTCGTGTCGCCGAGCAGCCGCGCGTGCACCCGCCCGGTGTTGAGGTGCAGTTCCCCGCAGGAGGGGGGCACCGCACCGAGATGGCCGAGCCACGGCTCGTACCAGAGCGAGCCGCCGGACGGCCGGGAGCCCGCCGCCTCGGCCAGACTCGTCCGCGCCACCCGCACCAGGTCCCGGCCGCCCGGCGTCCCGGGGTCCCCGACCACCAGGGCGGGGCCCTCGGGCGGCGCGCCGGGCCGGATGCCCGGCTCCGCGTACGGGTCGGTGTGCGCGGTGGCGTCGAGCAGGACCCGCCAGGTGGAGCCGTGGGCCCGCACCGGGTCGCGCAGCGACCGCGCCACCTCGTACACGTCCAGGCCCCTGGTGCGGTGACCGGCCAGCCGCAGCGCCTCGTACAGCTCGGCGGTGCGCTCGGCCATGGGCAGGCCGGGATCGCGGCGGGCGGGCGGCGCCTCGCCCAGCGGCATCAGCAGGTGGCGCCGCTCGTCCGCCTCCGCGCGGGTCAGCGGCGGCAGCGCACCGGTGACGGCATACCGCTCCCGGTAGTGCGGGACCGTGCGCAGGGCGCGCCGCACGGTCCGCGCGTAGGTGGGACGCGGATACGCGTGCCGGGGACGCGTGCGCGGCGGACGCGCGGGCTGGGATCCTCCGGCCATGTCAGCAGTGGGTGTTCTGGTCGTGGACGAGCAGCCAGCGGCCGTCCGAGCGGGCGAAGACCAGGCTGAGAAGGTAGTTCAGCCGGTAGGGCTTGCCCTCCGGGTCGAGGTCGCGGTAGTCGACGCGGAGCACGGCGACGGCGGTGTCCTGGTGCACCCGGGTGCTGGTGACCTCCGTCTCCATCGTCCAGTCGGGGTCCTGGAACCAGCCCTGGTGGAAGGCCCGGACGTCCTCGGCGCCGGTCACGGTCCTCCCGTTGGGCAGGATGTACGTCGCCTCGTCGTGGACCGTGTCCATGTACGTGTCCAGGTCGCGGGCGCCGATGGCGGCCAGGTGGCGGTCGAGGGCGGCGGTGAACTCCATGCGGTTCTCTCTTCTCTCGGCTCTCTCGGCGATGTGCCGTGTTCGGGTTCTTTCCGGGGGTGGCCGCGTCACGAACCGGTTCCCCTCGGGACGGGTTCTCCGGGGTCAGAACGGGACGGCGACCGCGTTCCGCGGGACGGCGACGGCGCCGAAGGACTCCTTGAGTGCGCGCATGCCGGGCCCCAGTTCCACCGCGGGCACCCCGGTGCCGATCATCCGGTCGATCTCGCGCAGGTACAGGTCCAGGTACAGGTCGCGGGTCCCGTCCGAACCGGTCACGGTGGTGGCCCAGCCGGCCGGCACGTCCAGCACCAGGTCGAGGGAGAGCAGCCGGCCCGACGCGCGCTCCCGGTGGGCGAAGTAGGCGGCCCCGGGGTGGGAGTTGAGCCGCTCGAAGTAGACGGGCAGCAGGGGCGCGGTCGCGCCGGGGCGGCGGGTGTGCTTCATCCGGGTCAGCTGGTCGAGACGGCTGGCCCGCACCGGGTCGACGGCCGTCACCCGTCCGGTCGTCAGTCCGGGGTCGCCGCCGATCCGTTCGTACAGGGCGGCCAGCCTGCGCCGCCGGGTGCGCGGCAGCCCGGCGAAGTAGGCGTCCATCGAGTCCCAGCGGTTGTGCAGCACCGAGCAGGGCGCGGTCGCCCGGCGCACCGTGAACGTGCCGGGGATCTCGGCGAGTTCGTCGCGCTCCACGTCCAGGTGCAGGACGCCCAGGCAGCGGACGCCCAGCCGTCGGCGCAGCGCTCGTTCGAAGGTGCGCAGCGCGGCGGTGCGGGCGGCGGGGCCGAGTTCCGCGGCGTACATCCGGCCCCGGCTGAAGCTGTTCGGCAGATGCGTCTGGAACCAGCCCGGCAGGCGTGGCCTGCCGGGCACGGCGAACCGTCGGGTCGGGGGCAGCAGTCCGAGGAGCCCGCAGAACGCGGCCACCGGTTCGCCCGCGTCGCGGACCAGGCCCGCGCGCAACGGTCGCAGGCTGCCCCACGCGGCGGCCTCCAGCAGGGACTCCTCCCACAGGGCGCAGCCCTTTTGGGCGCGGACGAAGGCGTCCCAGCCGTCGGGGGCGGGTTCCTCGCCGGGGGTGAAGATCTCAGCCCGCATGCGGTACGGCCTCCTGGAGCACGGGTTCGGGGCGGGCGGACGGCTTCCCCAGCAGGGGGCGCCGTCCGTGGTCGCGGTAGGCGGCCAGGGCGTCGGCGAGCACGGCGGGGCCCAGGGCGTCGGCGAGGGTGTCGAGCCGCGGCCCGTGCGCCGTGCCGAACAGCGCCCCGTAGATCTCCCGGAAGTCCTCCCGGGTGCGGGCGGCACGGGGCGCGCCGGGGCCGTCGTGCGTGCGCAGCCCGTCGATGAGCGTAGCGACGGCAGGTCCCGTGCGGGCGGCTTCCGCGGCTCCGGACGTGTCCGTACGTCCCCGTCCCCCGGCGGCGTCGGGCGCGCCCCAGTAGCGCCGGTGTCCGTGCGTGCTCAGCCAGTCGCGCGCGTGCCGTACCCGTTCGGCCAGCAGCTCGCCCGCCGCCTCCGGGTGGCGGCGTTCCAGGTGTCGCAGGGCCGGGGCGGTCCGGCCGCCGTGGGAGTAGAGCGCGCCGACCACCGAGCGCATGCGGGGCAGCGCGGCGCGTCCGGCCCGGGCCTCGTCGCCGAGCAACTCCCATAGCACACGGGCCCGTTCCCGGTGCTCCGCCGCGCGCACGAACCGGTCGAACGCGTCGTACGCGCCGAAGAACGCGCCGGGGCCGAAGCCGAGCCGGAAGTCGGACAGGCAGTTGCCGCGGGCGTACAGCCACAGCACCAGGACCGGCGGGTACACGGCCAGCAGGTCCCGGACGTACGGGCCGCCGCCGCGCGAGCCGGACACCTTGCCGCCGCCCCGCTCGCCGCGCACCAGACCGTACGGCACGATGACCGGCTGCGGGCGGCGCAGATAGCGGTCGTACACGGGGCGGGTGCGGTCCATCGTGCTGCCCGCGCTGCAGTGGTCCTGTCCCGCGGGCTCGCAGTCGATGTGCTCGTGGGCGACCCGCAGGGCCCAGTCCACCGCCCAGGACGGCTTGACGACGGCGGGGTCGCGCGCGGTGAGTTCGGCGCCGCACGACAGACAGCGGTACCGGGCCGCCGCCGCGCCCAGTTCGTGGATCTCGGTGTCGTTGCGGCCGCACTGGAGGCAGTACACGGCGAACAGGTCGCGCCCGTCGTCCTTGCCGAGCAGGTCGGCCAGCCGCCCCGCGTCGCGCTGGAGACGCCGCTGCCGCTCGCGGTACTCGCCCGCGCGGTAGCGCTCGAACTGGTAGTGGGTCTCCCACGGGGAGCCCGGCGGTGTCCGGCCGTCCTCGTCGGCGTCGGCCGGAAGGATGCCCACGGCCCTCAGTTCCGCGAGGTACGCGCGGCAGATCCGAGTGGCCCGCTCCCGGTGTGCGGCCAGCGGCCGTCCCCCGTACCCGGCGAGCTCCGGGTCGCGGGCGGCCTGGCTCTCGCGCACCGGGTCGTAGTCGTCGAAGCTCAACAGGATCGCCGACCGGCGGCCCATCCCGGTCAGCGCCCGGTGCACCAGGTGCGCGCAGACCGTGTCCCGGAAGTTCCCGATGTGGAAGTAGCCGGTCGGGGACATGCTCGTCTGGATCAGGATGCGGTGGTGCGCGGGGTGCCGGTCGGCGAGCCGCCGGGCGTAGTCGAGCGCCCAGTGCGCGGCGGACCGGTCCTGTGCGTGCAGACCGCCGCCGGGCGCGCCCGCAGCGGCCCCCGCCCGCGCCCGCGCGCGTCGTGTCGTTGGCATGGTGGCAGTACAGCGTGATCCCCGATGAAGGCCCTATAACGACCTCGCCCACGATGGTCAGCGGCGTCGCGGTGTCCGGGACCTCCGCCTCGGATGCGAAGGCCCCGGACACCGCTCCTTCTCCCACCGCCCATCGTGGGCGAGGTCGTAAGCCCCGTGGGAAGGTCCCGCCAGCGGGACACGGTGCCCGTGAACGGGAGCGGTGCCGGCCGGCAGCTCCCGGTCCCGCGCTCCGTCGGCGTTCACGTCAGCCAGCCGTTCTCGCGGGCGATCCGCAGGGCGTCGATGCGGTTGCGCGCGCCGAGCTTGTTCACGATGGTCGTGAGGTAGTTGCGCACCGTGCCCACCGACAGGTTCGTGGCGGTGGCGATCTGGGCGGCCTCCGCGCCCCCGGCGACCCGGCCGAGCACCTCGATCTCCCTCGGGGTGAGCGGGTTGTCCCCGATCTCCCAGGCGGCCATGGCCAGTTCGGGGTCGATGATGCGCCGTCCGGCCCCGACCTTGCGGACCGCGTCGATCAGTTGGTCGGGCGAGGAGTCCTTCGGCAGGAATCCACCGACCTGGGCCTCCAGGGCCCGCCACAGCCGGCCGGGCTGCGGCATCCCGGTCAGGATCAGCGTCCGGCACTCCGGCACCGCCTCCCGGAGCCTGGCCGCGGCGGTGATCCCGTCCATGCCCGGCATCCCGATGTCGAGCAGCGCGGTGTCGGCGCCCGTACGGATCACGGCGGGCACCACCTCGTCGCCCCGGCCGACCTGGGCCACCACCTCCAGGTCCGGCTCCAGATCGAGCAGCGCGGCCAGCGCCACCCGTACCACGTGCATGTCCTCGGCCAGCACGATCCGCTGCATGCGTCCCCCTGTCTCCCCCTCGGTACCGCGGCGGTCCGCCGTTCTGTGTACCAGGGAACGGAGCACGTCCGCCCGGCTCGTATAGTGCAGTGATAGCGGCCCCGGCCAAACTCCCCCGCAGCAGGAGCAGTCGACGACAGCAGAGCGGGGATGCCGTGCCACAGCCGCTGACCACACCGCCCGCGCCCGCCCTCGCGGGTTCCGCCCTCCCCGCTTCCGGCCCTTTTGCCGAAGCCGCCGCGGGAGCACACACCGGTCTCTCCGCCACCGAGCGGCGCCGGATCGTCGTGGGCGAACGGGTGCGCTTCGCGCGCGATCTGCACGACCTGGTCGGCCCGCGGATGTCGGCGGTCATCCTCCAGTGCGAACTGGCGGACCGGCTGCTCGACGGCAGGCCGGAAACCGCCCACGACCAACTGGCCGAGGCGCTGCGGGGGATGCGTCAGATCCTGGACGACGTACGCACGGTCGCCCACGGATACCACTGCCTGTCACTGGAGACGGAGATCGAGTCCGCCCGGACGCTCCTGGAGTCGGCGGGCGTCCGCACCGAGACCGTTCTGCCGCGCGCGGCGCTCCCCGCGCCGCTCCAGACCGTGCTGGCCACGGTGGTGCGCGAGGCGGCGGCCAATGTCCTCAGGCACAGCGACGCCCGGTCGTGCGCGCTGCTGGTCCGGGTGGGTCCGGAGTCGGTCCGGCTGACCGTCACCAACGACGGCGTACCCGCCCCGGACGCCACCGCCCCCTCCCCCGGCATCGGTCTGCGCAGCCTCGCCGAGCGGGTCGCCGCGGTCGGCGGCCGGCTCACCTGCGGCACCGACCGCCCCGGTCGCCACGTCCTGGACGCCCGCCTCCCCCTGGGGCCCGCCCGCACGGCCGGCGACGTGCACCCCACGTGACCGAGCGCACCCCCCGCTCCGTTCGAACTCCCGCGACAATGAACGTGTGATCACCTCGCCGCCACGGAGCGCCCAGCGACGCGCCGAACACGCGTCGACGCCGTACGTCGACCTGTCACGCGCCGAATGGAGCGCCCTGCGCGACAGGACTCCACTGCCACTGACCGCCGACGAGGTGGAGCGGCTGCGCGGACTCGGCGACGTCATCGACCTCGACGAAGTCCGGGACGTCTACCTGCCGCTCTCCCGGCTGCTCAACCTCTACGTCCAGGCCACCTCCGGCCTGCGCGGCGCCCTGAACACCTTCCTCGGGGAGGCGGTGGGCGGCCATGGCGAGCAGCGCGGCACCCCGTTCGTCATAGGGGTCGCGGGCAGTGTCGCGGTCGGCAAGTCCACCACCGCCCGCATCCTCCAGGCACTGCTGGCCCGCTGGCCCGAGCACCCCCGGGTGGAACTCGTCACCACGGACGGCTTCCTGCTGCCGATGAAGGAGCTGAAGGCGCGCGGGCTGATGTCGCGCAAGGGGTTCCCCGAGTCGTACGACCGCCGGGCGCTGACCCGGTTCGTCGCCGACATCAAGGCGGGCAAGGACGAGGTGACGGCGCCCGTCTACTCGCACCTGATCTACGACATCGTGCCGGGCGAACGGCTCACCGTGCGCCGCCCCGACATCCTGATCGTGGAGGGGCTGAACGTGCTCCAGCCCGCGCTGCCCGGCAAGGACGGACGGACCAGGGTCGGGCTCGCCGACTACTTCGACTTCAGCGTGTACGTGGACGCGCGCACCGAGGACATCGAGACCTGGTACCTCGACCGGTTCCGCAAACTGCGCGGGACGGCGTTCCAGGACCCGTCCTCGTACTTCCGCAGGTACACCCAGGTCTCCGAGGAGGAGGCCATGGCGTACGCGGCGACGACGTGGCGGACCATCAACCGGCCGAATCTCGTGGAGAACGTCGCCCCCACCCGGGGCCGTGCCACCCTGGTGCTGCGCAAGGGGCCGGACCACAAGGTCAGGCGGCTGTCGTTGCGCAAGCTCTGACGGCCCGCGTCCCCGGCCGCCGCCCCGCCCCCTCATCGAGGAGCCCGTCGCGTGCTGCATCTGCGCCTGATCGTCCCGGCCGACCGTACGGACGAGGTGGTGCGCCTGGTGGAGGGCACCGCCGGTACGGCACACCTGGTGGTGATGCCCGGGGTGGCCCGCGACCCGGCCGGTGACATGGTGCTGTGCGACGTGGCGCGCGAGGCGGGCGACGACCTGATCGGCGCGCTGCGCGGGCTCGGGATCGACGAGCAGGGGTCGATCAGCCTGGAGAACCTCGACCTCACGCTCTCGGCGCACGCCGACCGGGCGGAGCGGGAGGCGCCGGGCGAGGGCGCGGACGCGGTGCTGTGGGAGGAGCTGACGGAGGCGACCCACGAGGAGTCCACGTTCAGCGTGACGTACGTGGCGTTCCTCGCGGTCGCGACGATGCTCGCGGCCTGCGGTGTGATGCTCGACAACGCGATCCTGATCGTGGGCGCGATGGCGGTCGGCCCGGAGTTCGGGCCGCTGGCCGGGATCTCCACGGCCATGGTGCAGCGCGCCCCGCGGCTCGCGCTGCGCTCGCTGTACGCGCTGATCGGCGGCTTCGCCGTCGCGATGGTGCTGACCGCCGGGTTCGTCTGGCTGATGGACGCCCTCGGGCAGTTCTCCTACGCGATGATCGAGGCGGACCGGCCCAACACCTCGTTCATCTGGAAGCCGGACCCGTTGTCGTTCGTGGTGGCGTTCCTGGCCGGGATCGCCGGGACGCTCTCGCTCACGTCGGCGAAGTCCGGGGCGCTGATCGGGGTCGCCATCTCCGTGACGACGGTACCGGCCGCCGCCAACGCGGCGGCGGCGTTCAGCTACGGCGACTACGCCCAGATGTCGGGCTCGGTGGCCCAGCTGCTGGCGAACCTCGGCGGGATCGTGGTCGCGGGAACCCTGACGCTGCTGGTCCAGAAGGCCCTGTGGGCGGCCCACCGCCGCCGGGCGGGCCACAGGGCCCGCCCGGCCGGCGGCCGAGAGCCGGTCGGGTGACCTCCGGCCGGGAAGCGGACGCGGCATGGTGCGTACGATCCCAAGGCGCCGGGATGTCCTCGTCGTGGAGCCCGTGGGCATTTCGGCAGCGCCGGAGGGGGTCTCCCCTGGTCCTCAAGACCTTGGGGAAGTGCGTGCCAGGGCATGGCCGCCCGGGTCGGAGGTCACCCGACGGACTCTGCGGGCTGTCGCGGCGGCCGACCGCCCGCACCGCGGCGGACCGTGCCGCTCCGGCTATCCGAGCGCCGACTTCACCACGTCGGCCAGCCGCTCGGCGACCGCCCGCGCCTGCTCGATGTCGGCGGCCTCGACCATGACCCGTACCAGCGGCTCCGTGCCCGACTGGCGCAGCAGTACGCGACCGGTGGAACCCAGCTCGGCCTCGGCCTCGGCGACGGCGGCGGCGATCTCCGGGGCGGTGCCCACCCGGGACTTGTCCACGTCGGGGACGTTGATCAGCAGCTGCGGCAGCCGCTGCATCACGCCCGCCAGGTCGGCCAGCGCGCGGCCGGTCGCGGCCACCCGGGCCGCCAGCAGCAGGCCGGTCAGCGTGCCGTCGCCGGTCGTCGCGTGGTCCAGGACGATGACGTGGCCGGACTGCTCGCCGCCCAGGGCGTACCCCTCGGCCTTCATCGACTCCAGCACGTACCGGTCGCCGACGGCGGTCTGGACGAGTTCGATGCCCTCCCGCTCCATGGCCATCTTGAAGCCGAGGTTGGACATGACCGTGCCGACCACGGTGTCCTTGCGCAGCTTCCCGGCCTCGCGCAGGGCGAGCGCGAGCACGGCCAGGATCTGGTCGCCGTCGACCTCCTCGCCCGCGCCGTCCACGGCGAGGCAGCGGTCGGCGTCGCCGTCGTGCGCGATGCCGAAGTCGGCGCCGTGCTCGACGACGGCGGCCTTCAGCAGGTCCAGGTGGGTGGATCCGCAGTTGTCGTTGATGTTCAGGCCGTCCGGGTCGGCGCCGATCGTGACGACCTCGGCGCCGGCCCGCGCGAACGCCTCGGGCGAGACCCGGGAGGCGGCGCCGTGCGCCTCGTCGAGGACGACCTTCAGCCCGTCGAGCCGGTTCGGGAGGGCGCCGACGAGGTGGTTCACGTACCGGTCGAAGCCCTCGGTGTAGTCGGTGACCCGGCCCACCCCGGCACCCGTCGGACGCGTCCACGGCTCACCGGTGCGGTGCTGCTCGTAGACCGTCTCGATCCGGTCCTCCAGCTCGTCGGCGAGCTTGTGACCGCCGCGGGCGAAGAACTTGATGCCGTTGTCCGGCATGGCGTTGTGGCTGGCGGAGAGCATCACGCCGAGGTCGGCGCCGAGCGCGCCGGTCAGATGCGCCACCGCGGGGGTCGGCAGCACGCCGACCCGCAGCACGTCCACGCCCGCGCTGGCGAGCCCGGCGACGACGGCGGCCTCCAGGAACTCCCCGGACGCACGCGGGTCACGCCCCACCACGGCGGTCGGCCGATGCCCCTCGAAGGTGCCCGCCTCGGCGAGCACATGCGCCGCAGCGACCGACAGTCCGAGCGCGAGCTCGGCCGTCAGGTCCGCGTTGGCGACACCGCGCACACCGTCCGTGCCGAAGAGTCGTCCCACTGGTGTCCTCCGAAGATGCTTCGAAACCGCACAACAAACCAAGACAAACCAAAGCAAAGCAATGCAGCCGCCCCCTGCGCACCACACGGTGCCGGACGCCGAGCACCAGCCGGGGCCGACATCCGGAGCACCGCGCAGAAACGGCACATGGAGCACACGGGTCGCAACAGCACCACACCCGTGCGCTTAAAAGCGTATGAACGCCTTATGCCGTTATACGCCCGGGGGTGCCAATAGACGAACGCCCCGGCCAGCACGAGGTGTGCCGCCGGGGCGAACGTGTAAAGCAGGCGAGCAGGCGGATTAGCGCTTGCTGTACTGCGGCGCCTTGCGGGCCTTCTTGAGACCGGCCTTCTTGCGCTCGACCGCACGGTCGTCGCGGGAGAGGAAGCCGGCCTTCTTCAGCGTCGGGCGGTTGTTGTCGACGTCCGCCTCGTTCAGCGCACGGGCCACGCCGAGGCGCAGGGCGCCGGCCTGACCCGAGACGCCGCCGCCCGAGATGCGGGCGATGACGTCGTAGCGGTCGTCGAGCTCGAGCACCTTGAAGGGCTCGTTGACTTCCTGCTGGTGCACCTTGTTGGGGAAGTAGTCCTCAAGGGTGCGACCGTTGATCTTCCACTTGCCGGTGCCCGGAACGATCCGGACGCGGGCGATGGCGTTCTTCCGACGGCCGAGGCCGGCGGCGGGCTGCGGGTCGCCGAAGCGCGACGCCAGCGACTCGCTGGTGTACTCGCCCTCGACGGGAACCTCCGACTCGAAGGTGGTCACCTCGGCGAAAACCTCTTCGCCCTCGACCGGGTTCTCAACAGTGGTCTCGGCCACGATTCTCCTCAGATCTTTCTCTTGGTCTTGGGGGGAGGCCGGAACTACTGCGCGACCTGGCTGATCTCGTACGGGACCGGCTGCTGAGCAGCGTGCGGGTGCTGGTCGCCCGCGTAGACCTTGAGCTTCGAGAGAACCTGTCGGCCCAGGCTGTTCTTGGGGATCATGCCCTTGATGGCCTTCTCGACGGCCTTCTCGGGGTTCTTGGCGAGCAGCTCGTCGTAACGGACGGAGCGGAGACCGCCCGGGAACCCGGAGTGGCGGTACGCCATCTTCTGGGTCTTCTTGTTGCCGGACAGGTGCACCTTGTCGGCGTTGATGATGATGACGAAGTCGCCCATGTCCATGTGGGGGGCGTAGATCGCCTTGTGCTTGCCGCGGAGGAGATTCGCGGCCGTGGTGGCCAGACGGCCCAGGACGACGTCCTGGGCGTCGATGACGTGCCACTGGCGCGTCACATCTCCGGGCTTGGGGCTGTACGTACGCACGGTCGTAGCCTTCGCTTCTTCAGTGAGTGGGTCCTGACAAGGCCACCCGGCCGATCACACCAGCCCTGGCGGCTCCACGGGGACGCAACCCGAGTGCCTGCCGCTGGTCATCGGCCCGGTGGACCGGCGTAAGGGCCCCTCGCGTGAGAACGACCAAGCCAATACGCATAACAAAGCAGCAGACTACCGCCGCTCCCCTGCGCGGGTCAAAATCGCCTCCCGGCCCTCGCCCGCCGGGAGGCCCGCAGGGCCTGCCGGGCGCACCGGCGGGACCCGGCGGACCTCAGGCCGCCGTCGGCAGCGGCGGGGCCGGTGCCCACGTCCGCGTCTGCGGCGACGGCCGCGCGATGGCCCCCGCGAGGCGTTCCGGCGGATCTACCGCGACCACGCGAAGGACGACGCGCGGAGCGCCGAGGACCGGCCGGCCGCGCTCATGGACGAGAACCGCTACGTGGAGGACGTCCGGGCGGGCCGACGCCGCTCCCCCACACCGTCGCCGCCTCCCGGCACCCGTACGGGAGGCGGCGACACCCCTGCCACACACCGCTCACCGCACGGATGCGCGGATGCCGGGACGGAACCCGACCACCGACCGCGCGGGCGCAACCGGACCGCCCGTCGCAGGGCGGCCCCGGCTCACCGCGCCCGCTCGACCCTCCGCTCGTCCCAGACCGGCTCCTTCGACTCCCGTACGACACCGTCCGAGCCGAACACCAGATACCGGTCGAAGGACTTCGCGAACCACCGGTCGTGCGTGACGGCCAGCACCGTCCCCTCGTACGCCTCCAGACCGTCCTGCAGGGCCTCGGCCGACTCCAGGTCCAGGTTGTCCGTCGGCTCGTCCAGCAGCAGCGCGGTCGTCCCGGCCAGCTCCAGCAACAGGATCTGGAACCGGGCCTGCTGCCCGCCGGACAGCTTCTCGAACGGCTGGTCGCCCTGCCGTTCCAGCTCGTAGCGGCGCAGCACCGACATCGCTCCGCCCCGGTCCTTGGCGTGCTCCTTCCACAGGATCTCGACGAGGGTGTGCCCCAGCAGCTCCGGGTGGGCGTGCGTCTGCGCGAAGTGCCCCGGCACCACCCTGGCCCCCAGCTTCCACGTCCCCGTGTGCGCCACCGGCTCGCCCGCGAGCAGCCGCAGGAAGTGCGACTTCCCCGAGCCGTTCGAGCCGAGGACGGCGACCCGTTCCCCGTAGAAGACCTCCAGGTCGAGCGGCTTCATCAGCCCGGTCAGTTCCAGCCCCTCGCAGGTCACCGCCCGCACGCCGGTCCGCCCGCCGCGCAGCCGCATCCTGATGTCCTGCTCGCGCGGCGGCTCCGGCGGCGGACCCGCCTCCTCGAACTTCTTGAACCGGGTCTGCATGGCCCGGTAGCGGGACGCCATGTCGTCGCTGTTCGAAGCCTGCTGACGCAGCCGCAGGAGCAGCGCCTTCAGCCGGGCGTGCTCCTCCTTCCAGCGCCGCATCAGCTCCTCGAACCGGGCGAACCGGTCCCTGCGGGCCTGGTGGTACGTGTCGAAGCCGCCACCGTGCATCCATACGTCGCTGCCCGCCGGGCTCGGCTCCACGCTGATGATCTTCTCGGCGGCGCGGGCGAGCAGTTCGCGGTCGTGGGAGACGAAGAGGACCGTCTTGCGGGTCTCCTTCAGCCTCTCCTCCAGCCAGCGCTTGCCGGGGACGTCGAGGTAGTTGTCCGGCTCGTCGAGCAGCAGCACCTCGTCCGGCCCGCGCAGCAGCGCCTCCAGCACCAGCCGCTTCTGCTCCCCGCCGGACAGCGTGCGCACCTCGCGCCACTGCGCCTTCTCGTACGGGACGCCGAGCGCGGCCGTGGTGCACATGTCCCACACCGTCTCGGCCTCGTAGCCGCGCGCCTCCGCCCAGTCGCTCAGGGCCTGCGCGTACGCCATCTGCGCGGCCTCGTCATCGACCGTGAGGATCAGCTCCTCGGCCCGGTCCACGGCCAGCGCGGCCTCCCGGACACGCGGCTGGGCCACGGAGACCAGCAGGTCCCGGACCGTGCGCTCGTCCCGGACCGACCCCACGAACTGCGGCATCACCCCGAGGCCGCCGCTCACCGAGACCGAGCCGCCGTGCGGCTGGAGCTCCCCGGAGAGCAGCTTCAGCAGCGTGGTCTTCCCTGCGCCGTTGGCCCCGACCAGGGCGACCACGGCGCCGTCCGCCACCCGGAACGAGGCATCACCGAGCAGCACCCGCCCGTCCGGTAGGTAGTACTCCAGGTGGCCCGCTTCGAGATGTCCCATACGCAGCATTGTCACGGTCGCGCGATACCGGCCCAAACGGATTATGTTCCGCCCCACCGCACCAGGACGCACCGCATTAGGATGCGCCGCATGAGCTTTGGGCAAGGGGGGCCCTCGTGGGGGCCCGGAGGCGCACCGACTCCGGACTGGGCAGCGCTCGCCGACGCGTCCGCGGCGCGGGGTCGCCGCAAGAAGTGGCTGCTGATCGGCGGCGGGGTGCTCGCCACCGCCGCGGTGGGCGCCATCGTGGCCACGGCGGTCGTCACGACGGGCAAGGGCGACAACGGCACGAGCACCGGCAAGAACGCCGATCATCTCCCCGAACCGGCCGACCTGCCCGACGAGACCGCCGGCCCGGAGCCGTCCTTCTCCTCGGTGGCCCCACCGCCCCCGCCGGACCCGAAGGACTACATTTCCGACGCCGGGAAGGACAAGGCGCCGATCACCGTCGACGCGTTCTTCCCCGGCAAGAAGCTGACGATGGGCGACCGCGTCTACGTCAAGGGCGCGACCCATCGCACGGAGAACTGCGCCGCCCCCACCAAGAGCGGACTGGGCCAGGTCCTCACCGCCAACGGCTGCGAGCAGGTCGTCCGGGCCACCTACGCCAAGGACGGCGTCGCCGTCACCGTCGGCATCGCCGTCTTCCCCACCGAGGCCCGTGCCCGGCGGGCGGCCCAGCAGTCCACCGGCGGCATCGTCGCGCTCGGCGGCGCCGACGTACCGGCCTTCTGCCCCGCCGGCACGGTCTGCCGCCGTACCGCCAACTCCTACGGCCGCTACGCCTACTTCTCCATCAGCGGCTTCACCGACGGCAAGAACGTCACCACGGACGACAAGAACGTCTACACCACCGGCAACGACCTGACGAACTTCACGTTCCGTCAGATCCACCACCGCGGCGAGCTCCAGGCATCCGCGGCCGCCACCGCCCGGACCGGCTGACGGGCCGTCCGGGGCCGCGGACCCCGATCCGCCCCGTAGTCCTGCCGCCCCGAGCTCCGGGCCCCGCGTCCGGCGGACGCTCAGCAGCAGCCCGCGTCGTCCCGGTCGCCACCGGCACCGGTGCCATCCGCCCCGGGCAGCGTGCGAACATTGCGCGCCTGCTCGGCCCGGGCGGCCAGCAACTCGTCCGCCGGGTAGGCGACTTCCTCCAGCGTCAGGCCGTGCGGGCGCACCACGTGCACCCCCGGGTTCCGTACCCGCGCCGCCAGCACCCGGGCGGGCCACTCGGGCTCGCGGCGCCCGTCCCCGACGAACAGCGCCGCGCCGATCAGCGCCCGCACCATGTTGTGGCAGAACGCGTCGGCCTGCACGGTCGCCGTCAGGATGCCCGACGTCTCGTCGCGCACCCACCTCAGCTTCTGGAGCGTGCGGATGGTCGTGGCACCGTCGCGCTTCTTGCAGTACGCCGCGAAGTCGTGCTCGCCGGTCATCCGCGCCGCCGCCTCGTTCATGGCGTCGACGTCCAACGGCCGGTCGTGCCACAGGACATGACCGCGCAACAGCGGATCAACGCCGCCGGGACGGTCGCAGACCCGGTACGCGTAACGACGCCACAGCGCCGAGAAGCGGGCGTTGAACCCGGTCGGGGCCTCGGCGATCCGCCAGATCCGCACATCGGACGCCATCCGTCCGGCCATCCGCCGCAGCAGCTTGTCGCCGTGCTCGGCCCACACCTCGTCCGGCAGGTCCACATGGGCGACCTGCCCCCGCGCGTGCACCCCCGCGTCCGTGCGTCCGGCCACGGTCAGGTCGTACGTCCGCGCCGAACGGGTCACGGTCCGCAGCGCGTCCTCGATCTCGCCCTGCACGGTCCGCCGCCCGGTCTGTTTCGCCCAGCCGGAGAAGTCCTTGCCGTCGTACGCCAGGTCCAGCCGCAGCCGTACGGACCCGGGCTCCACCTCGTCAGCCACCGTCACTCACCCACAGATCTCTTTCTGCCCGTGCCTACGGAACGGGCCCGCACCGCCCCGAAGGGTGATGCGGGCCCGTCCAGCGGTCTCGGAACGCTCAGGCGTCCTCGGACTCGGGTAGTCCCCAGGACTCAGGCGTCCTTGGACTCCGCCTCGGCGGCCTCGGCCGGCTTGGCGTCCTCGACGGCCTCGGCGGCGTCCTTCTTCAGGGCGTCCTCCTTGACCGCGCGCTTCGTGGCGGCCTCGGCCTCACCGGTGGCCTGCTGGGCCACGGTCAGCGCCTCGACCAGCTCGATCACGGCCATCGGGGCGTTGTCGCCACGACGGTTGCCGATCTTGGTGATGCGGGTGTAACCACCGGGGCGGTTCTCGTACCGCGGGGCGATCTCGGTGAAGAGCGTGTGGACGACGCCCTTGTCCGTGATCGACTGCAGCACCAGGCGACGGTTGTGGATGTCGCCCTTCTTCGCCTTGGTGATGAAGCGCTCGGCGACCGGACGCAGGCGGCGGGCCTTGGCCTCGGTCGTGGTGATGCGGCCGTGCTCGAACAGCGACTTCGCGAGGTTGTTCAGAAGCAGCTTCTCGTGCGCGGCGCTGCCGCCCAGACGGGCACCCTTGGCGGGCTTCGGCATGGTTCTTCTCCTTGTGTGCTGCACCGGCCGTGTCAGGTACCGGTGTCAGTTCCCGCGCGGCGGACGCCACGCGGGAGTTCCAGGCCGGGCCCGTCCCGCAGGGAGGACAGGGCCCGAACCCCGGTCCGGGGCGCCCGGGAATCCCGGGCGCCCCGGCCGGAGGCGGTTCAGTACTGCTCGGTCTCCGCGAAACCAGCGTCCGCGTCGTCGTCGGCGCCGAAGGCGTCGGCGGCGGCGGTCGGGTCGAATCCGGGCGGGCTGTCCTTGAGCGCCAGGCCCATGCCGGCCAGCTTCGCCTTGACCTCGTCGATCGACTTCGCACCGAAGTTGCGGATGTCGAGCAGGTCGGCCTCGGAACGGGCCACCAGCTCGCCCACCGAGTGGATGCCCTCGCGCTTGAGGCAGTTGTACGAGCGGACCGTGAGCTCCAGCTCCTCGATCGGCAGCGCAAGATCGGCGGCGAGCGCGGCGTCCGTCGGGGACGGACCCATGTCGATGCCCTCGGCGTCGATGTTGAGCTCGCGCGCCAGACCGAACAGCTCGACCAGGGTCTTGCCCGCCGACGCCATGGCGTCACGCGGCCGCATGGCCTGCTTGGTCTCGACGTCGACGATCAGCTTGTCGAAGTCGGTGCGCTGCTCGACACGGGTCGCCTCGACCTTGTAGGTGACCTTGAGCACCGGCGAGTAGATGGAGTCGACCGGGATACGGCCGATCTCCTGGCCCACCTGCTTGTTCTGGACGGCGGAGACGTAGCCGCGACCGCGCTCGACGGTCAGCTCCATCTCCAGCTTGCCCTTGCCGTTCAGCGTGGCCAGGACCAGGTCCGGGTTGTGCACCTCGACACCGGCCGGCGGGGCGATGTCCGCGGCGGTGACCAGGCCGGGGCCCTGCTTGCGCAGGTACATCACGACCGGCTCGTCGTGCTCCGAGGAGACGACCAGCTGCTTGATGTTGAGGATGAGGTCGGTCACGTCCTCCTTGACGCCCGGCACGGTGGTGAACTCGTGCAGGACACCGTCGATCCGGATGCTGGTGACGGCGGCACCAGGGATCGAGGAGAGGAGCGTGCGGCGGAGGGAGTTGCCGAGGGTGTAGCCGAAGCCCGGCTCCAGCGGCTCGATCACGAACCGGGAGCGGAACTCGTCAACGACCTCTTCGGTCAGCGACGGACGCTGAGCGATAAGCATTGTTGCGTTCCTTCAGTCGTGGGCGCCCACTATTTGACGCCCCCAGGTACTGACAAGGGTACGGGCGGTACGACCCGAAGAGGGGCCGTACCGCCCGGACCCGCGGTGCTCTACCGCGCGAAGATCAGACGCGACGGCGCTTGGGCGGCCGGCATCCGTTGTGCGGGGTGGGGGTGACGTCCTGGATCGAGCCGACCTCCAGGCCGGTGGCCTGGAGCGAACGGATCGCGGTCTCGCGGCCGGAGCCCGGACCCTTCACGAAGACGTCGACCTTGCGCATGCCGTGCTCCTGCGCGCGGCGGGCGGCCGACTCGGCGGCCATCTGCGCGGCGAAGGGGGTGGACTTGCGCGAGCCCTTGAAGCCGACGTGGCCGGCCGAGGCCCAGGAGATCACGTTGCCCGAGGGATCCGTGATCGAGACGATCGTGTTGTTGAACGTGCTCTTGATGTGCGCGTGGCCGTGAGCGACGTTCTTCTTTTCCTTACGACGCACCTTCTTGGCTGCGCCCTGACGTCCCTTGGGGGGCATGTCTTGACTCCAGATGGAGAGGGGAGGTGATCGGTCCTACAGCGAAGACCGCTGGTTGCTGCGGGTTCCGGTGGCCCGGACAGCCGCAGTGCGTCCGCTGAGGACTACTTCTTGCCCGGCTTCTTCTTACCGGCGATCGCGCGACGCGGGCCCTTGCGGGTACGAGCGTTCGTGCTGGTGCGCTGGCCGTGGACCGGCAGGCCGCGGCGGTGACGCAGACCCTGGTAGCAGCCGATCTCGACCTTGCGGCGGATGTCGGCCTGGATCTCGCGGCGGAGGTCGCCCTCGGTGCGGAGGTTGGCGTCCACGTACTCGCGGATCTTGATCAGGTCCTCTTCGGCCAGGTCGCGAACGCGGGTGTTCGGGTTCACGTCGGTGGCGGCGAGGATCTCCTTGGACCGGGTGCGCCCGATGCCGAAGACGTAGGTGAGGGCGACCTCCACGCGCTTTTCGCGCGGGATGTCAACACCTGAAACGCGTGCCATGAAATGGCTCCAGTTGTCGTGTCGGGGGTCTTCCGCAGAGCCGCTCCCGACCGCCGACCCCTCGTCCGAGAGGTGGTACGTCCGGGTCCCCGGCCCCCGCCGGAGGTGCCGTCAGCCGAAGCTTGGACGGACTCTGCGTATGTACGTTGTTGCGTGCGTCGCGCGAAGTGCTGCGAGATGCAGGTGGTCGTGCGTCAGCCCTGGCGCTGCTTGTGGCGCAGGTTGTCGCAAATGACCATGACCCGGCCGTGGCGGCGGATCACCTTGCACTTGTCGCAGATCTTCTTGACGCTCGGCTTGACCTTCATGGGATGTCAGGTTCTCCGGGTCAGTGCCATCACCGCGACGGAGCGCGGCGCGGGCAAGATCTACTTGTAGCGGTAGACGATCCGGCCACGCGTCAGGTCGTACGGAGAGAGCTCCACGACGACCCGGTCATCCGGGAGGATCCGGATGTAGTGCATCCGCATCTTGCCGCTGATGTGCGCGAGGACCTTGTGACCGTTCTGGAGCTCCACCTTGAACATGGCGTTCGGGAGGGACTCGATCACGGTGCCCTCAATTTCGATGGCACCTTGCTTCTTGGCCACGCTTCGCCCTTCGAATCGGCTACCTTGATCGGCTTCCGGCATCGGATGTGGACATGTGGACACACGGATGCACGAGAGCCGACGCGTCAGTCTACGTCAGCGGACTCCAAAAGACGAATCCGTCAAGTTTGCCCGGCGGAGTAGATCCTTAGACCTCCACAAGGGGGTCGAATCGCCCCGCCCGCCCTAAAGCCCCGCGCGGGCCGCTCCGGCCGTGCGGCACCGTATCGGCCGAACGGGTCAGCCGAGCGGGTCAGCCAATGGGGTCTCCCCTGGTCCTCAAGACCTCGGGGAAGGGTCCGGCGCCGCCTCGATGCCGTACTGCGCCAGCTTCGCCCGCCCGCAGTCGGGGGCGGTCAGGACCAGCGGGCCCTGCTCGGTCAGGGCGATCGAGTGCTCCCAGTGCGAGGACCAGGTGCCGTCCGTCGTGATCACGGTCCAGTCGTCCTGGAGCACCTCGGTCTTCGCCGTACCGAGCGAGACCATCGGCTCGATCGCCAGGCAGACGCCGGGCACCAGCCGGATGCCCTTGCCGCGCCCCCGCGAGACGTAGTTCAGCAGGTGCGGGTCCATGTGCATCTCGGTGCCGATGCCGTGGCCGCCGTAGTCCTCGATGATCCCGTACTTGCCGGTCGCCGGACGGGGCTGGCGGCGGATGTAGGACTCGATCGCCTTCGAGATGTCGACGAGGCGGTGGTTCACCTTCATCGCGGCGATACCGGCCCACATGGACTCCTCGGTCACCCGGGACAGCTCGACCAGCTCCGGTGCGTGACCGGTGCCCACGAACGCGGTGTACGCGGCGTCGCCGTGCCAGCCGTCGACGATCGCGCCGGCGTCGATGGAGATGATGTCGCCGTCCTTGAGGACGGTCTTGTCGTCCGGGATGCCGTGGACGACGACCTCGTTGACGGACGTGCAGATCGTCGCGGGGAAACCGCCGTACCCCAGGAAGTTCGACTTCGCGCCGTGGTCGGCGATGACCTTGCGGGCGACCCGGTCCAGGTCCGCCGTCGTGGCGCCGGGAACCGCCGCCTCCCGGGTGGCCGCGTGAATGGCAGCGACCACCAGGCCCGCCTCACGCATCTTGGCGATCTGCTCCGGGGTCTTGATCTGCACCATGGTGCGGCGCCTCTCTGCATCGAAGGGTGACGGGTGCGGCGTACTCAACGATACGGCGCACGCAGTCGGCCGCGGCGCCCGAGGACGCCGCGGCCGACTGTAGGAGTACTGCGAAGGTCCCGCTCAGTCCTCGTCGGACTTCAGGGCCTCCATCGCCCGCTCGGTCACGTCCGTGACCTTGCCGAGCGCGGAGATGGTGACCACCAGGTTCTGCGCCCGGTAGTAGTCGATGATCGGCTCGGTCTGCGTGTGGTAGACCTCCAGCCGGGTGCGCACCGTCTCCTCGCTGTCGTCGCCGCGCTGGTACAGCTCGCCGCCGCAGGCGTCGCAGACGCCCTCGGTCTTCGGCGGGTTGTACGCGACGTGGAAGACGTGCGAGCCGTCGTTGCGGCAGATCCGGCGGCCGGCGATGCGCTTGACCACCTCGTCCTCGGGGACCTCCAGGTCCAGGACCGCGTCCAGCTTCGTGCCCTCGTCCTTGAGCATGGCGTCGAGAGCCTCGGCCTGGCCCACGTTGCGCGGGAAGCCGTCCAGCAGGAACCCGTTCTCGGCGTCCGGCTGGGACATGCGGTCCTTGGCCATCCCGATGGTGACCTCGTCCGGAACCAACTGCCCCGCGTCCATGAAGGCACGGGCCCGCTTGCCAAGGTCCGTGCCCTGGCTGATGTTGGCGCGGAAGAGATCGCCCGTGGAGATCTGCGGAATCGACAGGTTCTTGGCAAGGTACGCAGCCTGCGTTCCCTTGCCGGCACCGGGCGGCCCGACGAGGACGATTCGCATCAGCGGAGGAACCCTTCGTAATTGCGCTGCTGGAGCTGACTCTCGATCTGCTTCACGGTCTCCAGACCCACACCCACGATGATCAGGATGCTCGTCCCGCCGAACGGGAAGTTCTGATTGGCACCACCGAAGCCTGCCAACGCCATTGTCGGCACCAGAGCGATCAGGCCCAGATACAGCGAGCCCGGCCAAGTAATCCTGTTGAGCACGTAGCTCAGGTACTCGGCAGTAGGTCGACCAGCCCGGATACCCGGGATGAACCCACCATACTTCTTCATGTTGTCGGCGACTTCCTCGGGGTTGAACGAAATCGCCACGTAGAAGAAGGCGAAGAAGACGATCAGGAGGAAGTACGCGGTGATGTAGTACGGGTGGTCGCCCTTGACGAAGTTGTCCCGGATCCAGGTCGCCCAGCCCGCGTTCGAGTTGGAGAACTGCACGATCAGGGCGGGAATGTAGAGCAGCGAAGAAGCGAAGATGACGGGGATCACACCCGCCTGGTTCACCTTCAGCGGGATGTACGTCGAGGTGCCGCCGTACGACCTGCGGCCGATCATCCGCTTCGCGTACTGCACCGGGATGCGGCGCTGGGCCTGCTCGACGAAGACGACGAGCCCGACCATCACGAAGCCGATCAGGATGACGGTGCCGAACTCGATCCAGCCGTCGGCCAGCTTGCCGCTGGTCTTGATGGCCCACAGGGCGCCCGGGAAGCTGGCGGCGATCGAGATGAACATCAGGATCGACATGCCGTTGCCGATGCCGCGGTCGGTGATGAGCTCACCGAGCCACATCACGGTCGCGGTGCCCGCGGTCATCGTGATCACCATGATGATGGTGGTGAAGATCGACTGGTTCGGCACGATCTGGTCGGCGACCGGGCAGCCGCTGAACAGCGCGCCGCTGGTGGCGGTGGCCACCAGACCGGTGCCCTGGAGGATGGCGAGCGCGACGGTCAGATAACGCGTGTACTGCGTGATCTTGGCCTGGCCGCTCTGCCCCTCCTTCTTGAGCGCCTCGAGTCGGGGAATCACCACGGTCAGCAGCTGGAGAATGATGCTGGCCGTGATGTACGGCATGATGCCGAGCGCGAAGATCGTGATCTGCAGCAGCGCGCCGCCACTGAACATGTTCACCAGGCCGAAGAGGCTGTTGTTGCCCTTACTGGCCTGATCCACACAGATCTGGACGTTCTCGTAGCTCACTCCCGGAACCGGGATGTGCGCCCCGAGCCGATAGATCACGATGATGCCGAGCGTGAACAGCAGCTTCTTGCGCAGGTCGGGCGTCTTGAACGCCCGGGCGAACGCGGTGAGCACGGTGCCTCCTGCGACCCCCGCGCAATGCGAAGAGGTGACGGTCTTGAGGTTCGACAAATACGAAACAAATCAGCGGCTCCCCGGGCCGGGGCCAGGGGCTACCACACAACAACGCACGCCACCTTACCGGCGACCATGCCCCCCTAGGAACGACCAACCGGGGATGCCCCAAATGAGAGGCATCCCCGGTCGGATGTTCAGGCCATCGAGTCGTCTCAGACGAGCTCGGTGACGGTACCGCCGGCGGCGGTGATCTTCTCCTTGGCGGAGCCGGAGACGGCGTCGACCGTCACCTGCAGCGCCACGGAGATCTCGCCCTGTCCGAGGACCTTGACGAGGTGGTTGTTGCGCACGGCACCCTTGGCGACCAGGTCGGCCACGGTGACCTCGCCACCCTCGGGGTAGAGGGCCGCGAGACGGTCCAGGTTCACGACCTGGTACTCGGTGCGGAACGGGTTCTTGAAGCCCTTGAGCTTCGGGAGACGCATGTGGAGGGGCATCTGCCCACCCTCGAAGCGCTCCGGAACCTGGTAGCGGGCCTTGGTGCCCTTGGTACCACGACCGGCGGTCTTACCCTTGGACGCCTCACCACGACCCACACGGGTCTTGGCGGTCTTGGCGCCCGGGGCGGGCCGGAGGTCATGGGCCTTCAGCGGCTTGTTCTCCGCCATGTCAGTCGACCTCCTCGACCGTCACGAGGTGGCGGACGGTGTGCACCATGCCGCGGAACTCGGGGCGGTCCTCCTTGACGACCACGTCGTTCAGGCGCTTGAGCCCGAGCGAACGCAGCGTGTCGCGGTGGTTCTGCTTGCTGCCGATGTACGACTTCGTCTGCGTGATCTTGAGGCGAGCCATCACACACCCGCCCCCGCACGCGCACGGAGCAGGGCCGCAGGGGCGACGTCCTCGAGCGGCAGACCGCGGCGGGCCGCGATCTCCTCGGGACGCTGCAGGCCCTTGAGGGCTGCCACGGTCGCGTGCACGATGTTGATCTGGTTGTCGGAGCCGAGCGACTTCGACAGGATGTCGTGAACGCCGGCGCACTCCAGGACGGCGCGCACCGGGCCACCGGCGATAACACCGGTACCGGGGGAAGCAGGCTTGAGCAGGACGACGCCCGCGGCCTTCTCGCCCTGGATCGGGTGCGGGATGGTGCCCTGGATGCGGGGGACCTTGAAGAAGTTCTTCTTGGCCTCCTCGACGCCCTTGGCGATGGCCGCGGGAACTTCCTTGGCCTTGCCGTAGCCGACACCGACGGTGCCGTCACCGTCGCCCACCACGACCAGCGCGGTGAAGCTGAAGCGACGACCACCCTTCACAACCTTGGCGACACGGTTGATCGCGACGACGCGCTCGACGTACGCGGTCTTCTCGGCGGCAGCTGCGCCGCCGTCACGGCCCTTCCGGTCCCGCCGCTCGCCGCCACCGGCACCGCTGCCGCGGCGCTGGGGTCCAGCCATTGGATTTACCTCTCTCTGTTACGTCCGCTGTGCGTAGGAACCGGGGCTCAGAACTTCAGCCCGGCTTCACGGGCGGCGTCAGCCAGAGCGGCAATCCGCCCGGCGTACTGGTTGCCTCCGCGGTCGAACACGACGGCCTCGACGCCTGCGGCCTTGGCGCGCTCAGCGACCAGTGCGCCGACCTGCTTGGCCTGGGTGCTCTTGTCGCCCTCGCCACCACGGATGGAGACGTCCAGGGTGGACGCGGACGCGAGCGTGTGACCCGCGACGTCGTCGATGACCTGGGCCACCATGTGGCGGTTGGACCGCGTCACGACCAGACGGGGACGCTCCTGCGTACCCGAGACGTACTTGCGGACACGGATGTGGCGACGCTTGCGGGCGGCGCGCTTGTAGGCGTCGCCCTTGGCGATCTTCACGCCGTATGCCATGGCTACTTACCAGCCTTTCCGACCTTGCGGCGGATGACCTCGCCGGCGTACTTGACGCCCTTCGCCTTGTACGGGTCGGGCTTCCGCAGCTTGCGGATGTTGGCCGCCACCTCGCCGACCTTCTGCTTGTCGATGCCCTCGACCGACAGCTTGGTCGGGGACTCGACCTTGAAGGTGATGCCTTCCGGCGCCTCGACGACGATCGGGTGGCTGTAGCCCAGGGCGAACTCCAGGTTGGAGCCCTTCGCCTGGACGCGGTAACCGACACCGCTGATCTCGAGCGCCTTGGTGTATCCCTGGGTCACACCGGTGATCATGTTCGCCACCAGCGTGCGGGACAGGCCGTGCAGGGCCTTGTTCTGACGCTCGTCGTTCGGGCGGGTGACGTTCAGGACGCCGTCCTCACCCTTGGTGACCTCGATCGGCGACGCGACGGTGTGCGTGAGGGTGCCCTTGGGACCCTTCACGGCGACCGTGCGGCCGTCGATGGTGACGTCCACACCGGCGGGAACCTGGATGGGGAGCTTGCCGATTCGCGACATGAGCTTTTCCTCCGTTCCCGACTACCAGACGTAGGCGAGGACTTCCCCACCTACGCCCTTCTTCTGCGCCTGCTGGCCGGTCAGGAGACCGTGGGACGTGGAGATGATCGCCACGCCCAGGCCGCCGAGGACCTTCGGCAGGTTGGTGGACTTTGCGTAGACACGCAGACCCGGCTTGGAGATGCGCTTGATGCCGGCGATCGAACGCTCGCGGTTCGGGCCGAACTTCAGCTCCAGGACGAGGTTCTTGCCGACCTCGGCGTCCTCGACCTTCCAGCCGGTGATGAAGCCCTCCTGCTGGAGGATCTCCGCGATGTGCGACTTGATCTTGCTGTGCGGCATCGACACCGAGTCGTGGTAAGCCGAGTTCGCGTTACGCAGACGCGTGAGCATGTCTGCGATCGGATCAGTCATGGTCATGAATTGGCCTTCGGCCTCTCTCGCCGGGGTTTCCTGTATGCGCCATCCCTCTCCCCGCTCAGAGGCGGGACGGGTGCGGTGCGGGGACCTACGGCGTAGTAAGTCGGTCATGGGCGGCAGGCGCCCAACCCCGCAAGCCTACGGCATGCGAGGCGGGGCTCCCGCCGACCAGATGCTTACCGAGAGCTTCCGGGTGATTCCCAACGCCCAGGGGGCGGAGGGGAATTACCAGGAGCTCTTGGTCACGCCCGGCAGCTCGCCACGGTGAGCCATCTCACGAAGGCACACGCGGCACAGGCCGAACTTGCGGTAGACGGAGTGGGGCCGGCCGCAGCGCTGGCACCGCGTGTACGCGCGGACGCCGAACTTCGGCTTGCGGGCGGCCTTAGCGATCAGAGCCTTCTTCGCCACGGTCAGTTCTCCTTGAACGGGAAGCCGAGGTGACGAAGGAGGGCACGACCCTCGTCGTCGTTGGTCGCCGTGGTCACCACGGTGATGTCCATGCCCCGGACCCGGTCGATCTTGTCCTGGTCGATCTCGTGGAACATGACCTGCTCCGTGAGACCGAAGGTGTAGTTGCCACGGCCGTCGAACTGCTTCGGCGACAGACCGCGGAAGTCACGGATACGCGGCAGCGCGAGCGACAGCGTACGGTCCAGGAACTCCCACATCCGGTCACCGCGGAGGGTGACGTGGCAGCCGATCGGCTGACCCTCGCGCAGCTTGAACTGCGCGATGGACTTGCGGGCCTTGGTGACGGCCGGCTTCTGGCCGGTGATCGTGGTGAGGTCGCGCACGGCGCCGTCGATCAGCTTGGAGTCGCGGGCGGCGTCGCCCACACCCATGTTGACCACGATCTTGACCAGGCCGGGGACCTGCATGACGTTCTCGTAGGAGAACTCCTCACGCAGCTTGCCGGCGATTTCCTCGCGGTAGCGCGTCTTGAGACGCGGCGCAGTGGTGGCAGTCATCAGATGTCCTCACCGGTCCGCTTGGCAACGCGGATCTTGTTGCCCTCGTCGTCGAAGCGGTAGCCGACGCGAGTGACGACCTTCTTGCCGTCCTTCTCCACGACCAGCTGCACGTTGCTGACGTGAATCGGGGCCTCGGTGGTGACGATGCCGCCGGTCTGCGAACCGCGAGCCGTCTGACCGGCCTTGGTGTGCTTCTTGACCCGGTTGACACCCTCGACGAGGACACGGTCCTGAGCCGGGTAGGCCACGATGACCTTGCCCTGCTTGCCCTTGTCCTTACCGGTGATGACCTGTACCAGGTCGCCCTTCTTGATCTTCATGCTTACAGCACCTCCGGCGCGAGCGAGATGATCTTCATGAACTTCTTCTCGCGCAGCTCCCGGCCCACCGGGCCGAAGATGCGGGTGCCGCGGGGGTCGCCGTCGTTCTTCAGAATGACGGCGGCGTTCTCGTCGAAGCGGATGTACGAGCCGTCCTGACGACGACGCTCCTTGACGGTGCGAACGATGACGGCCTTGACGACGTCACCCTTCTTCACGTTGCCACCGGGGATCGCGTCCTTGACGGTGGCGACGATGACGTCACCGATGCCCGCGTAGCGGCGACCCGAACCACCGAGAACACGGATGGTGAGGATTTCCTTCGCACCCGTGTTGTCGGCGACGCGAAGTCGCGACTCCTGCTGGATCACGTCTATCTCCTGATCGTCTGCCGGTTCCCGGTGGGGGCCGCCCCGTGTCCGGAGCGGACCCCACCGAGCCTGGCGGAACTTGCCTGAGGGGGATGCCCCTCAGGAATTACTTGGCCTTCTCGAGGATCTCGACGATGCGCCAGCGCTTCGTCGCAGACAGCGGCCGGGTCTCCATGAGGAGGACGCGGTCGCCGACGCCCGCGGCGTTCTGCTCGTCGTGGGCCTTCAGCTTGTTCGTACGGCGGATGACCTTGCCATACAGCGCGTGCTTCACACGGTCCTCGACGGCGACGACGACGGTCTTGTCCATCTTGTCGCTGACGACCAGACCCTCACGGGTCTTGCGGAAACCGCGGTCGGTGTTCGTCTCAGTCACAGTCTTCTCGCTCATCAGGCGCTCTCCACCGTCTCGATGCCCAGCTCACGCTCGCGCATCAGGGTGTAGATCCGGGCGATGTCCTTACGGACGGACTTGAGCCGGCCGTGGTTCTCGAGCTGTCCGGTCGCCGCCTGGAAGCGGAGGTTGAACAGCTCTTCCTTGGCCTCGCGGAGCTTGTTGAGCAGCTCCTCGTTGCCCAGCTCGCGCAGCTCGGACGCCTTGGTTCCGGCCGACATCACGCCTCACCTGCCTCGCGCCGAACGATGCGGCACTTCATCGGAAGCTTGTGAGCAGCGCGGGTGAGCGCCTCACGAGCAATCTTCTCGTTCGGGTAGGACAGCTCGAACATCACCCGACCCGGCTTGACGTTCGCGATCCACCACTCGGGAGAACCCTTACCGGAACCCATGCGGGTCTCGGCCGGCTTCTTCGTCAGGGGACGGTCCGGGTAGATGTTGATCCAGACCTTGCCGCCACGCTTGATGTGGCGGGTCATCGCGATACGAGCCGCCTCGATCTGGCGGTTCGTCACGTACGCCGGGGTCAGCGCCTGGATGCCGTACTCGCCGAACGCAACCTGCGTGCCACCCTTGGACATACCGCTGCGCTTCGGGTGGTGCTGCTTGCGGTGCTTGACCCTACGGGGGATCAGCATTTCGGTCAGGCCTCCGTTCCGGTGCTCTCAGCAGCCGGAGCGGCAGCGGCGGGAGCCTCGGCCTTGGGGGCCTCGGCCGGAGCCGACTGCTGCTGCGGCTTGCGGCCGCGGCCGCCACGCTCGCCACCGCGGCCGCGGCCGGCCGGGCGGTCGGCGCCACCACGGGCCGGGCGGTTGCCGGCGCGGGCGGCGGCGTTCTCGGCGCGGACCTCGGCGATGTTCTTGACGTCGCCCTTGTAGATCCAGACCTTCACACCGATGCGGCCGAAGGTCGTCTTGGCCTCGAAGAAGCCGTAGTCGACGTTCGCGCGGAGCGTGTGCAGGGGCACACGGCCCTCGCGGTAGAACTCCGAGCGGGACATCTCGGCGCCGCCGAGACGGCCGCCGCACTGGATCTTGATGCCCTTGGCGCCGGCCTTCATCGAGCTCTGCATGCTCTTGCGCATGGCCCGACGGAAGGAGACGCGGGAGGACAGCTGCTCGGCGACGGCCTGGGCCACCAGCTGGGCGTCCACCTCGGGGTTCTTGACCTCGAGGATGTTCAGCTGGACCTGCTTGCCGGTGAGCTTCTCCAGCTCGCCGCGGATGCGGTCCGCCTCGGCGCCGCGGCGGCCGATGACGATGCCCGGGCGGGCGGTGTGGATGTCAACGCGGACGCGGTCGCGGGTGCGCTCGATCTCCACCTTGGAGATGCCGGCCCGCTCCATGCCCTTCGTCATCATGCGACGAATGGCGACGTCTTCCTTGACGTAGTCCTTGTACAGCTTGTCGGCGTACCAGCGGGACTTGAAGTCCGTGGTAATGCCGAGTCGGAACCCGTGCGGGTTTACCTTCTGGCCCATTACCGGGTTCCTTCCTTGCTGCTGACGACCACGGTGATGTGGCTGGTCCGCTTACGGATCCGGTAGGCACGGCCCTGGGCGCGCGGCCGGAACCGCTTCAGGGTCGGGCCCTCGTCCACGTACGCCTCGCTGATGACCAGCGTGGAGGCGTCGGTGTGGTCGTAGTTGTGTGCGGCGTTGGCGATGGCGCTGTCCAGCACCTTGCCAACCGGCACGCTCGCGGCCTGCGGGGCGAAACGCAGGACCGCCTGAGCCTCCGTGGCGTCCATGCCACGGATGAGGTCCACCACGCGGCGGGCCTTCATGGGCGTGACGCGGATGTACCGCGCCTGGGCCCTGGCTTCCATGGTTGTCCCTTCGGTGTAAGTCATGAGTCGTTCCACCCCGCTTAGCGGCGCTTCGACTTCCGGTCGTCCTTGACGTGGCCGCGGAAGGTGCGAGTCGGCGAGAACTCGCCGAGCTTGTGGCCGACCATCGACTCGGTGACGAACACCGGGACGTGGATCTTGCCGTTGTGCACCGCGATGGTGTGACCCAGCATCGCCGGGACGATCATCGAGCGACGGGACCAGGTCTTGATGACGTTCTTGGTGCCTGCCTCGTTCTGCGTGTCCACCTTCTTGATGAGGTGGCCGTCGACGAAGGGCCCCTTCTTGAGACTGCGCGGCATCTAAACCCGCTCCTAGCGCTTCTTGTTCGTCTTGCGGCGGCGGACGATGTACTTGTTGCTCGCCTTCTTGGGAGAACGAGTACGACCCTCCTTCTGACCCCACGGCGAGACCGGGTGGCGACCACCGGAGGTCTTGCCCTCACCACCACCGTGCGGGTGGTCAACCGGGTTCATCGCGACACCGCGGACGGTCGGGCGGACGCCCTTCCAGCGCATGCGGCCGGCCTTGCCCCAGTTGATGTTCGACTGCTCGGCGTTGCCGACCTCGCCGATGGTGGCGCGGCAGCGCGCGTCGACCAGGCGGATCTCGCCGGACGGCATGCGGAGGTGGGCCATGGAGCCCTCCTTCGCCAGCAGCTGCACGGAGGCACCCGCGGAGCGGGCGAACTTCGCGCCGCCGCCGGGCCGCAGCTCGATGGCGTGGATGGTCGTACCGACCGGGATGTTGCGCAGCGCCAGGTTGTTGCCGGGCTTGATGTCGGCGGCGGGGCCGTTCTCGACACGGTCGCCCTGCGACAGGCCACGCGGCGCGATGATGTAGCGCTTCTCGCCGTCCGCATAGTGCAGGAGCGCGATGCGCGCGGTGCGGTTGGGGTCGTACTCGATGTGCGCGACCTTGGCCGGCACGCCGTCCTTGTCGTGCCGACGGAAGTCGATCACGCGGTAGGCGCGCTTGTGGCCACCACCCTGGTGGCGAACGGTCACACGACCGGCGTTGTTACGGCCGCCCTTGTTGTGCAGGGGGCGGACCAGCGACTTCTCCGGCGTGGACCGCGTGATCTCGACAAAGTCGGCGACGCTGGAGCCACGACGGCCCGGGGTCGTCGGCTTGTACTTGCGGATACCCATTTCTCAGTCCTCGTCCGATTCCGGACGATCCAGACCGCCCTCAGGCGGTCGGACCGCCGAAGATGTCGATACGGTCGCCCTCGGCGAGGGTCACGATGGCGCGCTTGGTGTCGGCGCGCTTGCCGAAACCGGTGCGGGTGCGCTTGCGCTTGCCCTGCCGGTTGATCGTGTTGACCCCGGTGACCTTGACCGAGAAGACCGCTTCCACGGCCTGCTTGATCTGGGTCTTGTTGGAGCCCGGCGCGACGATGAACGTGTACTTGTTCTCGTCGAGCAGCGCGTAGCTCTTCTCCGACACGACCGGCTTGACGAGGACGTCGCGCGGGTCCGTGTAGGTCTTGCTGGTAACGGTCGCCTCGCTCATCAGGCGTCGCTCCCTTCGGTCTCAGCGGTCTGGGGGCCAGACACGAAGGACTCGAAGGCGGCCTGGGTGAAGACCACGTCGTCGGAGACGATCACGTCGTACGTGTTCAGCTGGCCCGGCTCCAGGATGTGCACCTGGGGCAGGTTGCGGGCGGACAGCCACGCGGCCTCGTCGGCGCGGTCGACGACCAGGAGCAGGTTCTTGCGCTCCGTGATCTTGCCGAACAGCGTCTTGGCGGCCTTGGTGGAGACGGCTCCGTCGACCACGCCGGTGACGACGTGGATGCGGGAGTGACGGGCCCGGTCCGAGAGGGCACCGCGCAGGGCGGCGGCCTTCATCTTCTTCGGGGTCCGCTGCGAGTAGTCACGCGGCTGCGGCCCGTGGACGACGCCACCGCCGGCGAACTGCGGAGCGCGGGTCGAACCCTGACGGGCGCGGCCGGTGCCCTTCTGGCGGTACGGCTTGCGGCCACCGCCACGGACTTCGCCGCGGGTCTTGGTCTTGTGCGTGCCCTGGCGGGCAGCTGCCAGCTGCGCGACGACGACCTGGTGGATCAGCGGAACGCTGGTCTTCGCGTCGAAGATCTCCGTGGGGAGCTCGACGGTCCCGGCCTTGTCGCCTGCCGGCGAAAGGATGTCAATGGTGCTCATCGGTTCCTCAGGCCCCCTTGGCCGCGGTACGGACCAGGACGAGGCCGCCGTTCGGACCGGGGACGGCTCCCTTGATGAGGAGCAGACCCTTCTCCGCGTCAACGGCGTGAACGGTCAGGTTCTGGGTGGTGACGCGCTCGTTGCCCATGCGGCCGGCCATGCGCATGCCCTTGAAGACACGGCCCGGGGTGGCGCAGCCACCGATCGAACCGGGCTTGCGGTGCACGCGGTGGGCACCGTGGGAGGCCTTGCCACCATGGAAGTTGTGGCGCTTCATGGCACCGGCGAAGCCCTTGCCCTTGCTCTTGCCGGTGACGTCGACCTTCACGCCGGCCTCGAAGACCTCGGCGGTGATCTCCTGGCCGAGCGTGTACTCGGAGGCGTCAGCGGTGCGGAGCTCCACCAGGTGGCGGCGCGGGGTCACGTCGGCCTTGGCGAAGTGGCCCTTGAGGGGCTTGTTCACCTTGCGCGGGTCGATCTCGCCGAAGGCGATCTGGACCGACTCGTAGCCGTCGCTGTCGTTCGTACGGACCTGGGTCACGACGTTCGGGCCGGCCTTGACGACGGTCACCGGGACGACCCGGTTGTTCTCGTCCCAGACCTGCGTCATGCCGAGCTTCTCGCCCAGGATGCCCTTGATGTTCTTAGCCATCTCGCGCGTCACCTCAGAGCTTGATCTCGATGTCGACGCCCGCCGGCAGGTCGAGACGCATCAGCGAGTCAACCGTCTTCGGCGTGGGGTCGAGGATGTCGATGAGGCGCTTGTGCGTGCGCATCTCGAAGTGCTCGCGCGAGTCCTTGTACTTGTGCGGCGACTTGATGACGCAGTACACGTTCTTCTCAGTGGGCAGCGGCACCGGGCCCGCGACCGACGCACCCGTGCGGGTCACCGTCTCGACGATCTTCTTCGCCGAGGAGTCGATGACCTCGTGGTCGTAGGCCTTGAGCCGGATGCGGATCTTCTGTCCCGCCATGGCTACTAGTAGTCCTGTCTCTCGCTAACGCTCTGGAACCCGGTGGTCCTGCCTCCGCCTCCGACCCACGCGGTCGGGCGTGTCGCAACCCCTCCACGCGGAATTCCCTGAGGAATCTCCCGTACCGAGGGGGTGCGGACCCGAGGACCGCGTCGTGCTCCGCGAGGAGCGTCGGGGGTGAATACCCGCCGGGTGCCTGGCCGGGGCCCCGCTGACGCTTCCCGGAAGATTCCCGTACGTCCGACCCGCAGGGGGTCGACGAGTACTGTGGGACTCGCTTCCGGTCCTCCCGGCGGGAGGCGCGCAGCATTGACACTCAACCGAGCAACCTGAGCAGTGTGCCATACGGGCCACGGGCCTGGCCAATCGGGCCGGAAATACTACCCCCCGCACCCGACCGGTCAAACGCGAGCGGGCGTCGGAGTGGTTCCGGGGGGCCGTACGGGGCACGGCGGGGCCCGTACGACGGGCGCCGACCGCGCGTGCGCGTCGGGCGCGCCGCACCGGGCCGTCGCCGCGTAAACCGGTCGAACCCGACCTCTCCCCACCCCTACAGTGACCGGCCGGATGTCCGTTCCCACCAGCGCCGTACCGTTTCTCCGTCACCAGGGACCCTTGTCATGCGTACGCACTATCCGCGCACCCCGCACCTGCCCTGGTCCCCCGGGGCCACCTCGGACGACGTGCGGATCGCGGACCTGTCCGGGCTGGCGGGCCGCGAGGTGGTCGTGACCGAGAAGCTGGACGGCGAGAACACCACGCTCTACGCCGACGGTCTGCACGCCCGCTCCCTCGACTCCGCCCACCACCCCTCGCGGGGCTGGGTGAAGGCGCTCCAGGGCCGGATCGGCTCCCGGATCCCCCCGGGACGGCGGGTGTGCGGCGAGAACATGTTCGCCCGCCACTCCATCCCGTACGACGGCCTGGAGAGCTGGTTCTACGGCTTCTCCGTCTGGGACGGGGAGCGCTGCCTGGACTGGGACCGGACGGTGGCCTTCCTGCGCGGTCTGGGGATACCGGTGCCACCGGTGCTGTGGCGCGGAGTGCTCGACGCCCGCGCCGAGAAGGCCCTGCGGGCGCTGCGGCCGGACACCGGCCGACAGGAGGGGTACGTCGTCCGCCCCGCCGACGGCTTCGACGCGGCGGACTTCGGGCGCCTGGTGGCGAAGTGGGTGCGGCCCGGCCACGTACGAACGGACACGCACTGGATGCACGCCGCCGTGGTGGAGAACGGGCTCGGTCCTGCGGCGGCCCTCTGGGCCGTACGGTCCGGCGCGCCCGTGGACGCGGCGGCGCTGGCCGAGGCGTCGGGGACGTCCGTGTCGGACGCCGGGGCCGCCGTCGCGATGTCCGACGCGCTCGACGCGCTGGGCCGCACCGGCGACGACCGGCTGACCGGCGTCCTGGCCGCGCTGCTGCACCGGGGGCGGCGCACGGAGCTGGCGCCCGCGCTGGCGGGGGCCGTCGGCATGCCGGTGGCCCGCCGCGTCGCCGACCTCGTCGGGCTGCACCCCTCGCTGCACCGCCCGTACCCGGACGAGGAACGGCGCACCGGCCTGGCCCGGATGTCGCTCGCCGCCGACCTGGAGGTGCTGCACGCGCTGGCCGCGGCCGTCGCGGGGAGCGGCGAGGAACACGAGCAGGTGGAGTGGTCGGCGCTGCACGCGCAGGACGTACGGGAGCCGGCCGGTCTGGACGAGGCGTTCGCGGACCTGGAGCCGACGGCCGCGGACCGCTGCCGCGCGCAGGCCCGCGAGGCGTACGCGCTGGGCCGGATCAGCACCGTCGGCGAGGCGGTCGCCGCGACCTGGCGGTGGCGCGGCGGGGACTTCCCGCGCCTGATCCAGCTGGTCGGCCCGTCGGGCGGCGGCAAGAGCACCTTCGCCCGGGGCCTGCCGGACGTGGACGCGTGCGTGTCCCTCGACGACCTGCGCGGGGCCCGGGGCTCGCGCGCCGACCAGCGGGCCAACGGGGAAGTGCTGCGCGAGGGCCTGGACCGGCTGGACGCCGCGCTCGCGGCGGGAGGCACGGTCGTCTGGGACGCCACCTCGCTCAACGCGCACCAGCGTTCCCTGGTGCACGCGGTGGCCCGGCGGCGGGACGCGCTGGTCACCCACGCCGTGACGGTGGTCGAGGAGGCGGAGCTGTTCCGGCGCAACGGGCGGCGCGCCCACCCGGTGCCGCCGGAGGTGCTGGCCTCGCAGCTGCGCCGGTACGCGCCCCCGTACCCGGGGCAGGCGCACCGCACCTGGTACGTCGGAGCCGGCGGGACGGTGGAGGACCGGGCGTAGCGGCGGACGCGCGGACAGCAGGGAAAGGGAAGCGGACAGCAGGGAAAGGGAAGGGGACGGAGCACGGATGCGTACCAGCGAGGAGATCTACCACCGGGTCCGCTGGGACGCCCGGTTCGAGCCGGCGCGCTTCGTGATGGGCGTGGCCCAGCGCGGGAGGGCGCCGAAGCGGGTGCCGCTCCCCCGGTTCACGCCGGGCGGCGAGATCCCCTGGCACCGGGTGCTGTTCATCGAGGCGGACGGCGAGGTCGTGTGGGACCGGGCGGCGGGCGTGGACCGGATCGACGCGACGCAGGCCGGGCGGGTACGCGCCCCGCGACGACTGCCGTCCCCGTACTTCACCTCGCGGACCCCGCACGCGTTCTGCGCGTCCCGGGGCACCTGGGCTCCGGTGGAGGGGGACGTGGAGGCGCACCCCGAGCCCATCGGCCCCCTGGCGGGGCCGTCCGTCGACGTCCTGGCGGAGGCGTCCGGCGGCCTCCCGACGGGAACCTCTTCCGGCCTCCTGTCGGTGGTGACCTGGAACACCCTCTGGGACCGTTACGACAGCGACCGCATCGACACCGCCCGGCGCAGGCCCCTGCTGCTGGAGGCCCTGCGCGCGGCGGACGCGGACGTCGTCGCGCTCCAGGAGGCCGAACCCTCCCTGCTCGCCCTGCTGTTGGAGGCGCCCTGGGTCCGCGAGCACTACACGCTCGGGACCGATCCGGGCGGCCGGGACGTCGCCGACTGCGGTCTGCTGCTGCTCAGCAGACTCCCGGTCCGGGAGGCGGGCCTGCACGCGCTCGGGCCGCACAAGGCGGTCGCCGCCGTCGTGGTGGAGGGCGAGGAGGGGCCGGTCACGGTAGCGGTCACCCATCTCAGCAGCGACCACTCGCCGAACGGCGCGGACCGGCGGGACGCCGAACTGACCGACATAGCAACGGGGTTGGCGGCCGTCGAGGGCGATGTGCTGCTGCTCGGCGACTTCAACGACGGCGGGGACGCCCCACAGGAGCGGCTGGGGATGGCGGACGCCTGGACCGGGGTGCGCGGTGCGGCGGACCGGACGCCGACGTTCGACCCGTCGGTCAATCCGCTGGCCGCCGTCTCCTCCCTGTCGGGCCGGGCGTCCCGGCTGGACCGGGTGCTGGTCCGCGCGGAGGGGTGGCGGCCGGTGTCGGCGGTGCTGCTGGGCGACGTGCCGACGTCGGACGGGCTGTACGTCTCGGACCACTTCGGGGTGCGGGTGGAGCTGAGGACGGGAGCGGCGCAGGACGACGATCTTTCCGCGGCCGACACGGCCGACACGGCTGACACGGCTGACGGGGCCGACGGGGCCGACGGGGCCGACGAGGCATGGGCGGCCGAGATCGTCCGCCGGGTGGCGGCGGCCCTGCCGGAGGCCCGGGTGCATCCGGTGGGCTCGCGGCGGATGGGGTGCGCGCTGCCCGGCGCGGATGTGGACCTGGTGGCGGCGCTGCCGGGCGATGCGGACGTGGGCGGCGGCGGGGTCCTGCGGGGCGTCGGCGTACGAGGGTCGTCGGCGGGCGACAGGGCTGCGGCGGACGGCAGGGCTGCGGCGGGTGGCAGTCAACTGCCAGGCGTACGCGAACGGCTGGTCGCGGCGCTGCCGGACGCCGTCGACGTGCGCGAGGTGACCGGCGCCCGGGTGCCCGGTCTGCGCTTCGGCCTCGGCGGCCTGCGGGTGGATCTGGTGACCGTCCCGACCGGGGCCCTTCCCCCGGCCGAGGCGGTGGACCGCCGTACCGAGCTGGGCGGCGCAACCGCCAGGGCGCTCAGCGCGGTGAGCGACGCGGACGCGGTGCTCACGGCGGCGGACCCGCACCGGGACGCGTTCGCCGGACTGGCCCGCGAGGTCAAGGCATGGGCGCGGGCGCGCGGCCTGGACTCCGCCCCGTGCGGCGGGCTGCCGGGCCTGGCCTGGTCCGTCCTCGCGGCCCGTACCGCACACGACTCGGGCGGCCTGCCGCCGCTCCCCCTGCTCCGGCACTTCTTCGCGACCTGGGCGATGTGGGACTGGGACGTACCGGTCGACGTCGAAGAGGTCAGGGGGAGCACAGGCACTGTTCAGCAGCCGCTGACCGTACTGACCCCGACCACCCCCGTACGTTCCTGCACCACACAGGTCTCGGCGGCGGGCCGCGATCTCGTCGCCGAGGAACTGTTCCGCGCCTGGGAGATCCTGGAGTCCGTGCCCGACACCGCCCCCGTGCCGCGCGCCCTGCTCCACGCCCGGCCGCCCCTGCGCCAACGGCACACCGCCTGGGCGCTCGTCTCCGTGCGGCGGGGCGAGGACGAGGGCCGCTTACGGGGCCGGATCCTGGCCGTGCTCGCCGCCCTCGCGGAGGCGGGCGCACCGGACGCCCATGCCTGGCCCCGCCCGTACGACACCGACGCCTCCCACGTCCGGTACGCCATCGGCCTCGGCCGCACCCCGCCCGACGCGGCCCGGCTGGCGGAGATCGGCGGCGAACTGCTGCGCGGCCTGCCGGACGCCCACCTCACCCCCGCCAACGGCGCCGACACACCGGAGCTGTGGTAGCCCCGGCCTCCCGTCCGGGCCCCGGCGCGCTGGACAGCGATGACGGACCGCGGCACACCCCTCCCCGACGGCCGGCAGGGCTGCGGCACGGTCACGCGCACCTGAACACCGCGCGTACTTGACCGCGCGATCGGGCGACGAGCCGCCGTCCGAATCCTTCCGCACACACCGCACGAGCCAGGCAACCCGCCCCCGGCAATCTCCGTCTATCCCCCCGCGGCAGCGGCCATTCCCCCGCTGACACCCGCACGGATCGGTACGCAGCGCTGGGCGCCCCACTGCCCGCTGCGGGGTGAGTGGACGGAGCACGGTGTGACGGATCGACCTGCGTTGCGCACATCTCGTACGGGACTGTCGCGGCGCACCCTGCTGACGGCCGCCGGTGCGATGAGCCTGACCACCCTCGCCGCCTGCATCGCGCCCGCACCGCCCCGTCGCCGCAGCCCCACCGCCGACCCACTACCCGGCCTGCCGATCAGCACCCCGCACCCGGCCCTGATGATGCAGGTCCTCGCCCACCCGGACGACGACCTGTACTTCATGAACCCGGACGCCCAGCAGGCTCTCGACGCCGGGACACCACTGGTCTGCGTCTATCTGACCGCGGGCGAGGCCACCGGCGTCAACCGCGTCCCCGGCCGGCCGCTGCCGGCCCCCGACAAGGGGGCGTACTCCTCCTCACGTCACCAGGGGCTCCGCCAGGCGTACGCGACACTGCTCGGCCTCGGCAGGTTCACCCAGTGGCAGAAGTCCGTCATCGATCTCCATGGCAACCATCGCGCCGAGATCAACCGCCTCGGAAACGGCAGCCACAGGGTCGAGCTGATCTTCATCAACACCACCATGCACACCTCGTACGGGCGCCTCGGGCTGCCCAGCCTCTGGCAGGACCGGCGGCTCGTCCTGCCCACAGTCGTAGCCGACGACTCTCCGCTCCAGAAGGCGGGTTCGTACACCTACGACGGGCTCGTCGACGTCCTGGACGGGCTGTTCGACACTTATCGGCCGAGCATCGTGCACACCATGGACCCGGACCCCGACATCCAGCACAGCAGCGAACAGGTCCGGCGACAGGACAGCGAGCAGGAAGGTTACTCCGACCATCCCGACCACACTGCGGCCGCGCTGTTCACCTGGACGGCGCTGATCCGGTGGGTGGCCCGGACCACCGCCGTGGGCGGCGGCGTGCCCAGCTTCGCCACCACGGCGTTCCGCGGCTACTACAACCGGCACTGGCCCAAGAACCTGCCGCCCGCCGTGCTGGCCGAGAAGGCCTCGCACCTGGTGCCGTACGGGGGCTCGGCCGACTGGCGGTGCGGCAACCCGGCGGGCTGCGGGGACTACAGCGTGGGCGGCAACCGACCGTTGACCAACCGGAAGGGCTGGGTGCGGTCCACCCACTACCGCTACCCGGGCCCGCGGCCCGTCGTCGCCACCGACCCGGACGGCCGGCTCGTCGCGTACGGGGTGCTGGGACTGCGGGCGGTGCGCTGGCGCGAGAGCGCGCCGGGCAGCGAGGTGTGGAACACACCGGACGACCTCGGCGGCGGCCCGCTCGCACCGATCCTGGGCGGCGCACGCCTGCCGGACGGGCGACAGCTGCTCTTCGGGCTGCGGATCGCGGCGCTCAGCGGACACGGCGGGGACAACGAACGCGAGATCGCCGTGCTGGAACAGCACTCCCCCGGCGGCGACTTCCGTGCCTGGCAGGGGCTGGGGAATCCGGTGCCGGACCAGGACGGCGGGCGCCGGATCGGCGTCCCGGTCGCGGTCACCGCCACCGACGCGCGGGTCCATCTCTTCGTGCGAAACGCGGAGAAAGGTCTCAGCACCCGGGTACGGGACACGGACGGCCGGTGGAGCAAGTGGCGGGACATGGGCGGCGGCGAGGTCCAGGACGGCCTGAGCACCGTGGTGGACGCCGCCGGCCGGGTCCACGTCTTCGCGGCGGGCCGGTTCGCGGTGCACCACTGGACGCAGGACACCCCCGAGCACCCGGTGACCGCGCACACCCAGATCGGCGGGGTGCCGGTCCCGGGCGACGGCCCGGCCGCGCTGGCGGCCCCGGACGGAACGGTCGACCTCTACTACCGCGCGGAGGCGAAGGCCGCGCTGACCACGGTACGGACCGGCGAGACGGCGGAGGGGTCCGACGTCCACGGACAGGGGCGGCCGGTGGCCGACCGTAGGGGCTTCACCGGCCACGGCCCCGTGACCGCGGCCGGTTCGGCCCACTCCCCCGTCCTGCTCGGCCGCACCGGCAAGGGCCTGGTCCAGCTCCGTACGCCCCGCAGCGTGTCCGTACGGACGCACGGCCCCGTACCCCTCGACGCCCCGGCCCTGCACCTCGCCCCGGACGGCCGCCCGGTGGTCGCGGCCCTGGGCGTCGACGCCCACCCCTGGCTCTGGCGGCCCTGACCGCCGGAACTGCCACACGGGCGGGCGGACACCGAAAAACCGCAGGCGACATCCTCTCATCATGATCAAGTTGCTGCTAGCCGAAGATCTCACGGTGGTACGGGAAGGGCTGGTCTCCGTGCTGGGCCGCGAGCCGGGCATCGAGGTCGTGGCCCAGACCGCCCGCGGCGACGAAGTACTCCCGGCCGCCCTGGCCGCTCGGCCCGACGTGGCGGTGCTGGATGTGGCCATGCCCGGTCAGGACGGCATCGCCGCGGCCCGTCAGCTCACCGAACGGCTGCCGTCGTGCCGTGCGCTCGTCCTGACCGTGCTCGACCGCCCGGGTCATCTGCGCGCGGCCCGGGAGGCGGGTGCGGCCGGCTATCTGCTGAAGTCGGCCTCGGCCAGGCAGGTCCTGACCGCGATCCGCACCGTGACGGCGGGCGGCCGGGCGTACGACCCGGCTCTGCACGCCGAGGAGCACGACGCCGGGGTCTCCCCGCTCACCCCGCGCGAAACCGAGATCCTGCGGCTGGCCGCCCAGGGCATGGGTGCCGCCGAGACGGCGGCCGAGCTGTTCCTCTCCATACGCACCGTCCGCAACCACCTGTCCCTCGCCACGGGCAAACTCCACGCACGCACCCTCGTGGACGCGGTACGCATCGGGGAACGGCGTGGATGGATATGACGTCCGTGTCCGGAATCTCGCGGTACCCGGTATCCGGTACCCGCCGGCTCACTGCCTGCGAGCGCTCCCGCCCGGATCTCGCCGAGTGTCCTGATTCTCCCGCACAGATGCCGCTTCGAGGCCCGCGCCTGTCGCGATAGTCGTGTCTCATGCCGTTTCTGGCACGCCCTCGCCGGGGAGCTTCCCGGGTATCCGATCCTCTCGACGCCGCTCATCAGCGCACAGTGCCCTCGCGCGGAATTCCAGGACTGCGATGACTGTGGATACGGAAGTTGTTGCCGTATCCACAGTCACCGAATCCACCGAACCGGCTCTTGACACGCGTTCGGGGAACTGCGATCTACAGTTCCCCGAACGCCGAGCCATCGAGCTAATCCGAACCGTACTCAGATGTCACTTGACGGAATGCCACTTGCCGACATGTCACTCCAAACGTCGCTGGAATATCCATGCCACGGCGAGGGTCAATCCTGCGGATCCGAGGATGGGGGCGCCGTCGGCCTTTCCCAGAGTCAGCGAAACGATGGTTCCGCTGATCAGAGCGAGGCAACCCAGCACGAAGAACACTGTGGAGCTCTTCCGCTGATCAACTTGTTTCACGTGTCCTCATTTTTCTCGCAACGGAATCAGGCATCGTCACCATCGACGCCACCAAGGCTTCTTGTGGGACCTGGGAATGGGTCTGACGTGGTGCCCGCGTGAGGGATACCGCTTGATGGACCAGCGCAGCAGTGCTTTGCCCCCGAAGTGGCGGCCGATGGCACCGATCGCTGATCCGCCGCCCCCGTAACCCATCATTCCCTTGACACCCGCGACGGCGATGTCACGACGGGATGCCTTGCGGTTCCCGTACCATTTCGCGCCTGCGCCCGCGAGCCCGCCGGCTATGACGCCACAGGCTCCTGCTGCGATGCCGGCCGTGAAAACACCGCATGCCACGCCGGCGGAGAACGATGCAATGATCACTCGGTTCCGCTTGACGAACCTCTTGGTCCGGCTCCACCAACTCTTTCCATCGATGTCGAACTGATTGACCGGGTCGCCTGGATAACCGTATCGGTTTTCGCCGCCGCCGTAGACCGGGTCCACGGACAAGAACCGCCCCGTGACCGGGTTGTAGAGACGTACCCCCATCAACGTCAGCCCGGTCAGCGTCTCGGCCGACCGCTGCTTGCCGCCGAGCCAGCCGTAGCGCACCGGCAGCTGACCGGCGCGCGGGTTGCCGTACTCGTCGCTGTCGAGGGCGACGATGTCGCCCCCCTCCGTGAGCGGAAGGGCGAGCATCACGTCACCGTGGACATTGGTGAGTTGCAGAACGACGTCACCTGTCGCCCCCGTCGTCGCGGCGAGGTCACCCGACGCGGACTCGACGTTGCGGCTCACCGCGCCAGTCGTCCCCGAGGCCGTGTCCTCCTCCGTCCAGCGGGGGCTGTCCCCGTCGCTGTCGTAGTGGTTGCGCTTGGCCGCGCTGCGAGTCCACGTGTCGTCGATGCTGGTCTCGACGGTCCAGGCACGGAAGCGGTGCGCCGCGTCCAGCGTCCAGCTCTGGCGCTGGTCCTCCGTGGTCTGGGTGTGAACCAGATCGTTGGCGTAGTAAGCGAGGGAAGAACCCGGCAGCGCCGTGGTACGGCCGAACGCGTCGTAGGTGTATCCGGCGTCGACCAGCCGGTCGCCGCTGTCGTAGGCGTGCGTGGTCGTCGTGACCGCGCCCGTGCTCGTGCAGTCCGCGCCCTCCGGCGCGGCGGACTCGGTCAACCGGGTCCGGTTGGTGCGCTTGTCGAAGGTGTAGGCGCGGCGTGTGCAGACCTCGCCCACGGTGTCGTCGACCGACGTCAGTCGGCCCGCCTTGTCGTATCCGTACTCCTGCGCCGACCAACCGGTGTGCGTGGTGACCTGTCCGTGGACGGACTCGGAGACCATGTCCGAGGCCACCAGCCTGCCGTCGGCGTCCCGCGTGTAGGTGCGGCCCACCGTGGAGCCGGCGGTGTCCTGATCGACGGTGAGGGTGTAGCCGCCGGGCAGCCGCTCGGTGGCGACCCCGCCGTCCGCGTCGTACGTGGTCGTGAAGGCGCCCGCCACGGAGTCCGCCGTCTTCGTGGCCAGGCCGCGCGGCTCGGCGGCCTGGTCGTAGGTGTACGTCACCGTCGACGGGACGGAGTCCGTCACCTTCGTCCGGCGGCCGAGCAGGTCGTACTCGGTGGTGGTCGTCCCGCCGTCCGCGTCCGTGTAGGACACCTCACGGCCCAGCTTGTCGAACACCTTGGTGATCGTGCCGCCGGTCGAGGAGACCGTGCGGACCGCCTGGCCGGTGCTCGGGTCGTACTCGGTCGCGGCGTCCGGAACCGCCGCTCCGACGCCGCCCGTCGTCGCCGTCCCGACGACACGGCCGGCATCGTCGTAGCTGGTCGTCGTGGTGCGGGTGATGCCGTTCGCGGTCTCGGTCGCCTTGGTCGGCGTCCCGTAGTAGCCGTACTCGGTGGTGGTCACCGGCAGGCCGCTCGGGTTGCTTCCACCGCCCGTGACGGACCCGGCGGGTCCGGTGGTGCAGACCAGGTCGGCCCACTCGGGCCGCCCCGCACAGGCGCCGGTGCCGGTCGCCTGCCAGTACGTCGTGACGCGGGTGGCGGCGTCCGCACCGGTGGCTCCGGGCAGCAGTTCCTTGGCTGAGCCTGTTGGGCTTCCTGGCCGGAGCCGTACTGCTCACCGTCCCGCGCCCCGCTGCTCTGACCGTGGCGGCGATCGTCTGCCTGAGCGGTCCCGTACTGGTCAAATGTCTCGGTTTCGACCACCGCAACGCTCTCGGGGTATTCCTCTCCACCCTGGTCACGGCGGGGAGCGTTTACGGCATAGCCCAACTCTCCCTCTTCGTTGCCCGGCTCCATGCCACCCAGAACCATGCCGCCCGTACAGCCGTGGAAAAGGAACGCGACCGGGTCGCCCGCGACCTTCACGACGTCCTCGGCTCCGCGCTCGCCCTGATCGCCTTCCGGGCGACCACCGGCGCGGAAGGCGACGAACCAGCCGCCGCACTCGACGAAATCGCCGGGATCGCCCGCCGCACTCTCGCCGAGGTCCGTGCCGTCTCCCGGAACAACGCCAGCCCTGACCGCGTCCGAGGAACTGGCTCAGGCGGTCCATGTGCTCAGTACCGCCGGAATCACTGTGCACAGCGACATCGCGCCCACGGGCGCCGAAGAACTGCCCAAGGCCGTCGACCACTGCCTCGCCGTGGTCGCGCGAGAGGCCGTCACCAATGTCCTGCGCCATTCCTCGGCGACTCGTTGCTCCCTCTTACTGAGCATCGACGGGAAAACGGCCACCGACCGGTTCGTCGAACTCTCCGTCGGCAACGACATCGCCGCCTCGTCCACCACCGGCACCGCCGCTCCGGGCACCGGCCTCACCAATCTCGCCGCCCGTGCTGCGGCGCCCGACGGAACGCTGACCATCGAACGGCCGTCGCCGAGGCAGTTCCTCCTCCTGGTCCGGCTCCCCCTGCCAAGCCCGGCAGCCGCACACACCACGGCTGCCCCGCCTCCATGACAGCCGCAGGCCACCTCACCAGCCCCGCACACGCCGAAGGGCCCCGTCCCACCGCATACGCGGCGGGCCGGGGCCCTTCTTGGTGCTCTGTGCGGAGCAACCAGGTCAGACGGTCAAGTACACAGGTACTTACTTGACGATCTTGGTGACCTGGCCGGCGCCCACGGTCCGGCCACCCTCACGGATGGCGAACTTCAGGCCCTCCTCCATGGCGACCGGCTGGATCAGCTGGACCGACATGACGGTGTTGTCGCCCGGCATGACCATCTCGGTGCCCTCGGGGAGGGTCACGACGCCGGTCACGTCCGTGGTACGGAAGTAGAACTGCGGGCGGTAGTTGTTGAAGAACGGGGTGTGGCGGCCACCCTCGTCCTTCGACAGGATGTAGGCCTGGGCCTCGAACTCGGTGTGCGGCGTGACCGAACCGGGCTTGATGATGACCTGGCCGCGCTCGACGTCCTCGCGCTTGATGCCACGGAGGAGCAGACCGACGTTCTCACCGGCCTGGCCCTCGTCGAGCAGCTTGCGGAACATCTCGATGCCGGTGACCGTGGTGGTGGTCTTCTCCGGACGGATACCGACGATGTCGACGGTCTCGTTGACCTTGAGGACACCACGCTCGATACGACCGGTGACGACGGTGCCACGACCGGTGATCGTGAAGACGTCCTCGATCGGCATCAGGAACGGCTTGTCGACGTCGCGCTCGGGCTGCGGGATCGCCTCGTCGACGGCCTTCATCAGCTCGAGGACGGACTGGCCCCACTCCTTGTCGCCCTCGAGGGCCTTGAGCGCGGAGACCTTGACGACCGGAACCTCGTCGCCCGGGAACTCGTACTCGGAGAGGAGCTCACGAACCTCGAGCTCGACGAGCTCCAGGATCTCCTCGTCGTCCACCATGTCGGCCTTGTTCAGGGCGACGACGATGTACGGAACGCCGACCTGGCGGGCCAGGAGCACGTGCTCCTTGGTCTGCGGCATCGGGCCGTCGGTGGCGGCGACCACGAGGATGGCGCCGTCCATCTGCGCCGCACCGGTGATCATGTTCTTGATGTAGTCGGCGTGACCCGGGCAGTCGACGTGCGCGTAGTGACGCTGCTCCGTCTGGTACTCGACGTGCGCGATGGAGATGGTGATACCGCGCTGGCGCTCCTCAGGAGCCTTGTCGATCTGGTCGAAGGCCGAGGCCTCGTTCAGGTCCGGGTACGCGTCGTGCAGCACCTTGGTAATGGCGGCCGTGAGGGTCGTCTTACCGTGGTCGATGTGACCGATGGTGCCGATGTTGACGTGCGGCTTAGTCCGCTCGAACTTCGCCTTCGCCACTGGGTCCTCCTGTGGAGTGGTTCTGTACGCCTTGCTTCATCGGCGCCAGGTGATCTTTGCTGGGATGCCGGGGCCGGGGGCGTCCGACACGTCGCTGATGCTTCGTGTCGGACGCCCCACGAGGCTCCGGTGACAAGCCTAAAGCGTGAGCTCGGGAGAGTTACTCGCCCTTGGCCTTCGCGATGATCTCCTCGGCGACGTTCCGCGGAACCTCGGCGTAGGAGTCGAACTGCATCGAGTAGCTTGCGCGACCCGAGGTCTTGCTGCGGAGGTCTCCGACGTAGCCGAACATCTCCGAAAGGGGCACGAGGCCCTTCACGACGCGAGCGCCGCTGCGCTCCTCCATGGCCTGGATCTGGCCACGGCGGGAGTTGATGTCACCGATGACATCTCCCATGTAGTCCTCGGGCGTGGTGACCTCGACGGCCATCATCGGCTCGAGGAGCACGGGGGACGCCTTGCGCGCGGCCTCCTTGAAGGCCTGCGAACCGGCGATCTTGAAGGCCAGCTCGGAGGAGTCGACCTCGTGGTAACCACCGTCGAGAAGAATGACGCGGACGCCCGTCATCTCGTAGCCGGCCAGGATGCCGAACTGCATGGCCTCCTGCGCACCCGCGTCCACCGAGGGGATGTACTCCTTGGGGATGCGGCCACCGGTGACCTTGTTGACGAACTCGTACGAGGCCTCGCCGCCCTCGATGGGCTCGATCGCGATCTGCACCTTGGCGAACTGACCGGTACCACCGGTCTGCTTCTTGTGGGTGTAGTCGACGCGCTCGACGGTCTTGCGGATCGTCTCGCGGTATGCGACCTGCGGCTTGCCGACGTTCGCCTCGACGCGGAACTCGCGCTTCATGCGGTCGACGAGCACTTCGAGGTGCAGCTCGCCCATACCACCGATGATGGTCTGGCCGGTCTCCTCGTCGGAGTGCACCTGGAAGGACGGGTCCTCTTCGGAGAGGCGCTGGATGGCGACACCCAGCTTCTCCTGGTCGCCCTTGGACTTGGGCTCGATGGCGACCTGGATGACCGGTGCCGGGAAGTCCATGGACTCCAGGATCACCGGCGCCTTGTCGTCGCAGAGCGTCTCACCGGTGGTGGTCTGCTTCAGGCCCATGACGGCGATGATGTCGCCGGCGCCCACCGAGTCGATCTCCTCACGCTTGTTCGCGTGCATGCGGTAGATCTTCCCGATGCGCTCCTTCTTGCCCTTGACGGAGTTCAGCACCGAGGTGCCGGACTCCAGGCGGCCCGAGTAGACCCGGACGAAGGTGAGCTTGCCGAGGTGCGGGTCGCTCATGATCTTGAACGCCAGCGCAGCGAGGGGCTCGTCGTCGGACGGCTTGCGCTTGACGACGACCTCGGGGTCCTTGACGTCGTGGCCCTCGATGGCCTCGACGTCCAGGGGGGAGGGCAGGAAGCGCACGACGGCGTCGAGCAGGGGCTGGACGCCCTTGTTCTTGAACGCGGTGCCGCAGAACACCGGGGTGACGGTCTTCTCGCCGTCCTTGCCCGAGTTGATCGTGATGCGACGGATCGCGGCGTAGAGCTGCTCCGCGGTGGGCTCCTGGCCCTCCAGGTACAGCTCCATGGCCTCTTCGTCGTTCTCCGCGACCGACTCGAGGAGCTTGCCGCGCCACTCGTCGGCGGCCTCGGCCAGCTCGGCCGGGATGTCGACGATGTTGTACGCCTCGCCCTTGGTCGCTTCCACGGGGTAGACGAACGCCTTCATCGTCACGAGGTCGACGACACCCGTGAAGTCGGCCTCGGCACCGATCGGCAGCTGCATCACGATCGGGGTCGCGCCGAGGCGGTCCGTGATCATGCCGACGCAGCGCAGGAAGTCGGCGCCGGTGCGGTCGAGCTTGTTGACGAAGCAGATACGCGGAACGCCGTAGCGGTCCGCCTGACGCCATACGGTCTCGGACTGCGGCTCGACGCCGGCCACACCGTCGAACACGGTGACGGCGCCGTCGAGGACGCGGAGCGAACGCTCCACCTCGACGGTGAAGTCGACGTGGCCCGGGGTGTCGATGATGTTGATGGTGTGGTCAACATCACCGAGCGGCCAGTGGCAGGTCGTCGCGGCGGACGTGATGGTGATGCCGCGCTCCTGCTCCTGCTCCATCCAGTCCATCGTGGCGGAACCCTCGTGGGTCTCGCCGATCTTGTACGAAACGCCGGTGTAGAACAGGATCCGCTCGGTGGTGGTCGTCTTGCCCGCGTCGATGTGGGCCATGATCCCGATGTTGCGGACCTTGGCCAGGTCAAGCGAAGTGGTGGCCATAAGGCTCAGTCTTCTCTCGGTCTCGATGTGGGTAGCGACTACCAGCGGTAGTGCGCGAAGGCCTTGTTGGACTCGGCCATCTTGTGGGTGTCCTCACGCTTCTTGACGGCAGCGCCAAGACCGTTGGACGCGTCGAGCAGCTCGTTCATGAGGCGCTCGGTCATGGTCTTCTCACGGCGGGCGCGGGAGTAGCCCACGAGCCAGCGCAGCGCGAGCGTGGAGGCACGGCCGGGCTTGACCTCGATCGGCACCTGGTAGGTGGCACCACCGACGCGGCGGGACTTGACCTCCAGCGACGGCTTGACGTTCTCGAGCGCGCGCTTCAGCGTGATGACCGGGTCGTTGCCGGTCTTCTCGCGGAGGCCCTCCATGGCGCCGTACACGATCCGCTCAGCGGTGGAACGCTTGCCGTCGAGCAGGATCTTGTTGATCAGCGAGGTGACAAGAGGAGAGTTGTAGACCGGGTCGATGATGACCGGGCGCTTCGGGGCGGGGCCCTTACGAGGCATTCTTACTTCTCCTTCTTGGCGCCGTAGCGGCTGCGGGCCTGCTTGCGGTTCTTGACACCCTGGGTGTCGAGCGAGCCGCGGATGATCTTGTAGCGAACACCCGGCAGGTCCTTCACACGGCCACCACGCACGAGCACGATGGAGTGCTCCTGCAGGTTGTGTCCCTCACCCGGGATGTAGGCCGTGACCTCGATACCGGAGGTCAGACGCACACGCGCGACCTTACGGAGCGCCGAGTTCGGCTTCTTCGGGGTGGTCGTGAACACACGCGTGCAGACGCCGCGGCGCTGGGGCGAACCCTCGAGTGCGGGCGTCTTGTTCTTCTCGACCTTGTCCTGCCGGCCCTTGCGGACCAGCTGCTGGATCGTAGGCACTACTTCTCCGGTTTCTGTGTGCCGTTCGTGAAACTAACCTGGAACGTCACCGACCCACGCGGTCGGGTGTGTCGAATCCTGCAGGCCGCTGCCGCAAGGCAGGACTGGCGCAGATTGCGGCGACCGTAGAGGAACTCGCCATGCGGCTGAAGACACGCACACGAGTCCAGGCACACCCCAGGCACAAGGTCTGAGCGTACCTACCTCGTCGACTCCGGTCAAAACAAATGCGTCTCACACCGACACGCCGGGGTTCTTCAGCCGACCGAACCGGGGCCACGCTTTCCTCGAAAGGCGCCGATCACCCGGCTCAACCGCCTTGCGTCCGGTTCAGCCCATTCCGCTCGAGGTGGTTCCGAATCAGCAGAAGATCGTCCCGATCCTTCTGCCGAGTGGATCTTCCCTTCCATGCGAGTACCTCCAGAAGGGGGCAGAACGGTATCCCGCAGATGAATTCCGCTCTCTCGATGAGGGAGTCCGGACTCGATGAATCGGGCAGCCAGGAGTCGAAGAATTCCAGGGATCCGTCGAAGAGCCGCACCATACGCCCGTGCCCGGACGGTGCCGGAACCGGCTCGGCCAGATCGGCGACGGCCTCCCAGGCCGCCCCTCTTGCCACGATGTCCAGGTCGCCCACGTTCTCCCTGATCCCATGGGCCAGGAGCGGTCCGCTCCCCGCCACCACGTAATCCTTGTGGGCCAGACCGAGGGACAGCAGCCTCCGGACGAGTGGGTGCTTGGTGAGGTCCAAGTGCCTCTCCTTCTGGAGGACGGACAGTCCCACTGCTGAACGAGCGGCCATTCCCCTCACCAAGGACGCGATGACACGGGCCAGGGCCAGTGTACCGATGAGGAAATATTCGGAGGCGTGTTTGCCATGGTCGTTCGTGGGGACCCTGGCCAGCTACTTGGCGGCCGGCACAAGAGCTGCGGCTTCGGGCTGACCGGCGGCGATGAAGGCGAAGAGAAGCCCGCGCTCCAGCAAGTCGATGTTCTTGCTTCCGCTCATGAAATCCAGCGAGAAGCCCGGCGACCACGACCCGGCCGAGTGGTGCATGAGGGGCCGAGCCGCCCGCGAGCAGTACGCCGATCGCGAAGGCCCACCACGCCTTCGCCTCGTCCATATACGGAGCGATGACGTACACGCCGTACAACGTCACGAAGGAGACGGCCGGCCACGGCCGGGTGCGTTGCCGGCCCGTCCCCCACGACACGCCGGAGGGCGGCCACCCCCACGGGGTGACCGCCCTCCGGATCAGGCATCGGATCAGACGTACGCCTTACTGGTTGTACGGACCGTAGTCGTAGTCCTCCAGCGGAACGGCCTGGCCGGAGCCCGTGCCGAACGGCGAGTAGTCGATGTCGTCGTAGCCGACGGCCGAGTACATCGCGGCCTTGGCCTCCTCGGTCGGCTCGACCCGGATGTTGCGGTAGCGGGACAGGCCCGTACCGGCCGGGATGAGCTTACCGATGATGACGTTCTCCTTGAGGCCGATGAGGCTGTCGGACTTGGCGTTGATCGCCGCGTCCGTCAGGACTCGGGTCGTCTCCTGGAAGGAGGCGGCCGACAGCCAGGACTCCGTCGCCAGCGAGGCCTTGGTGATACCCATCAGCTGCGGACGGCCGGAGGCGGGGTGACCGCCCTCGGTGACCACGCGACGGTTCTCGGTCTCGAACTTCGAGCGCTCGACGAGCTCGCCCGGCAGCAGCTCCGCATCGCCGGACTCGATGATCGTCACGCGGCGCAGCATCTGCCGGATGATGATCTCGATGTGCTTGTCGTGGATCGACACACCCTGCGAGTTGTAGACCTTCTGGACCTCGCCGACCAGGTGGACCTGGACCGCACGCTGGCCGAGGATGCGCAGCACGTCGTGCGGGTTGGTGGCACCCACGGTGAGCTTCTGGCCCACCTCGACGTGGTCGCCCTCGCCCACCAGCAGACGGGCGCGCTTCGAGATCGGGTAGGCCGTCTCGTCGCTGCCGTCGTCCGGGGTGACGACGATCTTCTTGGTCTTCTCGGTCTCCTCGATGCGGACGCGGCCGGCCGCCTCCGAGATCGGGGCGACACCCTTGGGCGTACGGGCCTCGAAGAGCTCGACGACACGCGGCAGACCCTGGGTGATGTCGTCACCGGCCACACCACCGGTGTGGAAGGTACGCATCGTCAGCTGGGTACCGGGCTCACCGATGGACTGGGCGGCGATGATGCCGACCGCCTCACCGATGTCGACCAGCTTGCCGGTGGCGAGCGAGCGTCCGTAGCAGAAGGCACAGGTGCCGACCGCGGACTCGCAGGTCAGGACCGAGCGGGTCTTGACCGTCTCGACGCCGGCGGCGACCAGCGCGTCGATCAGGACGTCACCGAGGTCGACGTTGGCCGGCGCGATGACCTTGCCGTCGACGACGACGTCCTCGGCGAGCATCCGGGCGTAGACCGAGGTCTCGACGTCCTCCGCCTTGCGGAGCACGCCGTCGGCGCCCTTCTCGGCGATCCGCAGCTTCAGGCCGCGGTCGGTGCCGCAGTCCTCCTCGCGGATGATCACGTCCTGCGAGACGTCCACCAGACGACGGGTCAGGTAACCCGAGTCGGCGGTACGCAGGGCGGTGTCCGCCAGACCCTTACGGGCACCGTGCGTGGAGATGAAGTACTCCAGCACGGACAGGCCCTCGCGGAAGGACGCCTTGATGGGACGCGGGATCGTCTCGTTCTTCGCGTTCGACACCAGACCGCGCATACCGGCGATCTGCCTCATCTGCATCATGTTTCCTCGGGCACCCGAGTCGACCATCATGAAGATGGGGTTGGTCTTGGGGAAGTTCTCGTTCATGGCCTCGGCGACCTCGTTGGTCGCCTTGGTCCAGATCGCGATGAGTTCCTGCGTGCGCTCGTCCTTGGTGATCAGACCGCGCTCGTACTGCTTCTGGACCTTCTCGTCCTGCGCCTCGTAGCCCGCGACGATCGCCTTCTTGGCCTCGGGGACCACGACGTCGGAGATGGCCACGGTGACACCGGAACGGGTCGCCCAGTAGAAGCCCGCCGCCTTCAGGTTGTCGAGCGTCGCCGCCACGATGACCTTGGGGTAGCGCTCGGCGAGGTCGTTGACGATCTCGGAGAGCTGCTTCTTGCCGACCGAGTAGTCGACGAACGGGTAGTCCTCGGGCAGCAGCTCGTTGAAGAGCGCACGGCCCAGGGACGTACGCAGCCGGAACGAGTCGCCCTGCTGGTACTCACGCTCCCCGACGCCGTCGTCCCCTTCCTCGGCGACCGGCGGCACCCAGCCGCGCGGCGGGATGGTGCCCACCGGGAAGCGGATGTCGACCTTCGCCTGGAGCGACAGCTCGCGGGCGTCGAAGGCCATGATCGCCTCGGCCGCGGAGCCGAAGGAACGGCCCTGTCCGATGACGTTGCGCTCCTCCTCGTCCGTGGTGAGGAAGAACAGGCCCAGCACCATGTCCTGGGTCGGCATGGTGACGGGACGGCCGTCGGCCGGCTTCAGGATGTTGTTCGAGGACAGCATCAGGATGCGGGCCTCGGCCTGCGCCTCCGCGGAGAGCGGCAGGTGGACGGCCATCTGGTCACCGTCGAAGTCCGCGTTGAACGCGGTGCAGACGAGCGGGTGGATCTGGATGGCCTTGCCCTCGACCAGCTGCGGCTCGAAGGCCTGGATGCCGAGGCGGTGCAGCGTGGGCGCACGGTTCAGCAGCACCGGGTGCTCGGCGATGACCTCTTCGAGGACGTCGTACACCACGGTGCGACCACGCTCGACCATGCGCTTGGCCGACTTGATGTTCTGCGCGTGGTTCAGGTCGACCAGGCGCTTCATCACGAACGGCTTGAACAGCTCCAGCGCCATGGCCTTCGGCAGACCGCACTGGTGCAGCTTCAGCTGCGGGCCGACGACGATCACGGAACGCGCCGAGTAGTCGACACGCTTGCCGAGCAGGTTCTGACGGAATCGACCCTGCTTGCCCTTCAGCATGTCGCTGAGGGACTTCAGCGGGCGGTTGCCGGGGCCCGTCACCGGGCGGCCGCGACGACCGTTGTCGAAGAGGGCGTCAACGGCCTCCTGAAGCATGCGCTTCTCGTTGTTGACGATGATCTCCGGGGCACCGAGGTCCAGGAGCCGCTTCAGACGGTTGTTGCGGTTGATCACACGGCGGTACAGGTCGTTCAGGTCGGAGGTCGCGAAGCGGCCACCGTCCAGCTGCACCATCGGACGCAGGTCCGGCGGGATGACCGGCACGCAGTCGAGCACCATGCCCTTGGGCTTGTTGCTGGTCTGCAGGAACGCGGAGACGACCTTGAGACGCTTGAGCGCGCGGGTCTTCTTCTGGCCCTTGCCGGTGCGGATGATCTCGCGGAGCTTCTCGGCCTCCTCCTCCAGGTCGAAGGACTCCAGCCGCTTCTGCAGGGCGGCGGCGCCCATGCAGCCGTCGAAGTACGTGCCGAAGCGGTCACGCAGCTCGCGGTAGAGCAGCTCGTCGCCCTCCAGGTCCTGGACCTTGAGGTTCTTGAAGCGGTTCCACACCTCGTCGAGGCGGTCGATCTCGCGCTGCGCGCGGTCGCGCAGCTGCTTCATCTCGCGCTCGGCGCCCTCGCGCACCTTGCGGCGCACGTCGGCCTTGGCGCCCTCGGCCTCCAGCTCGGCCAGGTCGGTCTCGAGCTTCTTGGCGCGGGCCTCCAGGTCGGCGTCGCGGCGGTTCTCGATCTGCTGGCGCTCGACGGAGACGTGCGCCTCCAGCGAGGGCAGGTCGCGGGTACGCCGCTCCTCGTCCACGTACGTGATCATGTACGCGGCGAAGTAGATGACCTTCTCCAGGTCCTTCGGCGCCAGGTCGAGCAGGTAGCCCAGGCGCGACGGGACGCCCTTGAAGTACCAGATGTGGGTGACGGGAGCGGCGAGCTCGATGTGGCCCATGCGCTCACGGCGCACCTTGGCGCGCGTGACCTCGACGCCACAGCGCTCACAGATGATGCCCTTGAAGCGGACACGCTTGTACTTGCCGCAGTAGCACTCCCAGTCCCGGGTCGGACCGAAGATCTTCTCGCAGAAGAGTCCGTCCTTTTCGGGCTTGAGCGTGCGGTAGTTGATGGTCTCCGGCTTCTTCACTTCGCCGTGCGACCAGGTCCGGATGTCGTCCGCGGTGGCGAGGCCGATCCGCAGCTCGTCGAAGAAGTTGACGTCGAGCACTTGTCGTCAATCCCTCTTTCGGGGGTTCGAGCCCCCTCGCGTCAGGCGAGAAATATGGGGCACTTCAGCAATGGTCTGAACGGGTCCGGGGAGAGCCGGCCGGATCACGAGGATCCGGCCGGCCAACCCGTCAGACCTCTTCGACGCTGCTCGGCTCGCGCCGGGACAGGTCGATACCGAGCTCCTCCGCCGCGCGGAAGACGTCCTCGTCCGTGTCGCGCATCTCGATGGACATGCCGTCCGAGGACAGCACCTCCACGTTGAGGCAGAGCGACTGCATTTCCTTGATGAGCACCTTGAAGGACTCGGGGATGCCGGGCTCGGGGATGTTCTCGCCCTTGACGATGGCCTCGTAGACCTTCACGCGGCCGGTCACGTCGTCGGACTTGATCGTCAGGAGCTCCTGGAGGGCGTATGCGGCGCCGTATGCCTCAAGGGCCCACACCTCCATCTCACCGAAGCGCTGACCACCGAACTGCGCCTTACCACCCAGCGGCTGCTGGGTGATCATCGAGTACGGACCCGTCGAACGCGCGTGCAGCTTGTCGTCGACGAGGTGGTGCAGCTTGAGGATGTACATGTAGCCGACCGAGACCGGGTCCGGGAACGGCTCGCCGGAGCGGCCGTCGAACAGCTTGGCCTTGCCGGAGGGCTGCACCAGGCGGTCGCCGTCGCGGTTCGGGATCGTGGCCTCGAAGAGACCGGAGATCTCGTCCTCGCGCGCACCGTCGAAGACGGGGGTGGCGACGTTGGTGCCGGGGGCGACCCGGTCGGCGCCGATGGTCTGGAGGCGCTTGGCCCAGTCGTCGGCGAGGCCGGAGACGTCCCAGCCGCGGCTGGCGAGCCAGCCGAGGTGGATCTCCAGGACCTGTCCCGGGTTCATTCGGGACGGCACACCCAGCGGGTTGAGGATGATGTCGACGGGGGTGCCGTCCTCCAGGAACGGCATGTCCTCGATCGGCAGGATCTTCGAGATGACGCCCTTGTTGCCGTGACGGCCGGCGAGCTTGTCACCGTCGGTGATCTTGCGCTTCTGCGCGACGTAGACGCGGACCAGCTGGTTCACGCCGGGCGGCAGCTCGTCGCCCTCCTCGCGGTCGAAGACGCGGACGCCGATGACCTTGCCGATCTCGCCGTGCGGGACCTTCAGCGAGGTGTCACGGACCTCGCGCGCCTTCTCACCGAAGATCGCGCGGAGCAGGCGCTCCTCGGGGGTCAGCTCGGTCTCGCCCTTGGGCGTGACCTTGCCGACGAGGATGTCACCGGCGACGACCTCGGCACCGATGCGGATGATGCCGCGCTCGTCGAGGTCGGCGAGGACCTCCTCGGAGACGTTCGGGATGTCCCGGGTGATCTCCTCGGGGCCGAGCTTGGTGTCACGGGCGTCGACCTCGTGCTCCTCGATGTGGATCGAGGAGAGGACGTCGTCCTGCACGAGGCGCTGCGACAGGATGATCGCGTCCTCGTAGTTGTGACCCTCCCACGGCATGAACGCCACGAGCAGGTTCTTGCCCAGGGCCATCTCGCCGTTCTCGGTGGCCGGACCGTCGGCGAGGACCTGGTCGGCGACGACCCGGTCGCCCTCGGAGACGATGACCTTCTGGTTGACCGAGGTGCCCTGGTTGGAGCGCATGAACTTGGCGATGCGGTACGTGGTGTACGTGCCGTCGTCGTTCGTCACGGTGATGTAGTCCGCGGAGACCTCCTGGACCACACCGTCCTTCTCGGCCTTCAGCACGTCACCGGCGTCGGTGGCGCAGCGGTACTCCATGCCGGTGCCGACGAGCGGCGCCTCGGACTTGATCAGCGGCACCGCCTGCCGCATCATGTTCGCCCCCATGAGGGCGCGGTTGGCGTCGTCGTGCTCCAGGAAGGGGATCATCGCGGTGGCGACGGACACCATCTGGCGCGGGGAGACGTCCATGTAGTCGACGTCCGAGGCGGACACGTAGTCGACCTCGCCGCCGCGGCGGCGGACCAGGACGCGGGGCCCGACGAAGCGCAGCTCCTCGGAGAGGGGCGCGTTCGCCTGGGCGATGACGAAGCGGTCCTCCTCGTCGGCGGTGATGTAGTCGACCTCGTCGGTGACCTGGCCGTCGACGACCTTGCGGTACGGCGTCTCGATGAAGCCGAACGCGTTGACGCGGCCGTACGAGGCGAGCGAACCGATCAGACCGATGTTCGGGCCTTCGGGGGTCTCGATCGGGCACATGCGTCCGTAGTGGGACGGGTGCACGTCACGGACCTCGAAGCCGGCCCGCTCACGGGAGAGACCACCCGGGCCGAGCGCGGACAGACGACGCTTGTGCGTCAGCCCGGACAGCGGGTTGTTCTGGTCCATGAACTGGGACAGCTGGCTGGTGCCGAAGAACTCCTTGATGGAGGCGACGACCGGCCGGATGTTGATCAGGGTCTGGGGCGTGATCGCCTCGACGTCCTGGGTCGTCATGCGCTCGCGCACGACGCGCTCCATACGGGCGAGACCCGTACGGACCTGGTTCTGGATGAGCTCGCCGACGTTGCGCAGGCGGCGGTTGCCGAAGTGGTCGATGTCGTCGGTCTCGACGACGATCGTGCGGCCGGACTCGCCGACCGTCTCGGTCTCACCGGCGTGCAGCTTGACCAGGTACTTGATGGTCGCGATGACGTCGTCGGTGGTGAGCACGCCGGCGTCCAGCGGCTCGTCGGCGCCGAGCTTCTTGTTGACCTTGTAGCGGCCGACCTTCGCGAGGTCGTAGCGCTTCGGGTTGAAGTAGAGGTTCTCCAGCAGCGTCTGGGCGGCCTCCCGCGTCGGCGGCTCGCCCGGACGGAGCTTGCGGTAGATGTCGAGCAGCGCGTCGTCCTGGCCCTGGGTGTGGTCCTTCTCCAGGGTGGCGCGCATGGACTCGTACTCGCCGAACTCCTGCAGGATCTGCTCGGTGGTCCAGCCGAGCGCCTTCAGCAGGACGGTGACGGACTGCTTGCGCTTGCGGTCGATACGGACACCGACCATGTCGCGCTTGTCGATCTCCATCTCCAGCCAGGCACCCCGGGACGGGATGATCTTGGCGGAGAAGATGTCCTTGTCGGACGTCTTGTCGATGGAGGAGTCGAAGTAGACACCCGGCGAACGGACCAACTGCGACACGACGACACGCTCGGTGCCGTTGATGACGAAGGTGCCCTTGTTCGTCATGAGCGGGAAGTCGCCCATGAAGACCGTCTGGGACTTGATCTCACCGGTCTCGTTGTTGGTGAACTCCGCCGTGACGAAGAGCGGGGCGGCGTACGTGAAGTCGCGCTCCTTGCACTCGTCGATCGAGTTCTTCGGGGGCTCGAAGCGGTGGTCGCGGAACGTGAGCGACATCGACCCGGAGAAGTCCTCGATCGGGGAGATCTCCTCGAAGATTTCCTCCAGTCCGGACTTGGTGGGGACGTCTTGTCCACTGTCCAGAGCAGCCTCGACGCGAGCCTTCCAGGCGGCATTGCCGAGGAGCCAGTCGAAGCTCTCGGTCTGCAGCGCGAGGAGGTTCGGAACCTCGAGGGGCTCCTTGATCTTTGCAAAGGAGATGCGCAGCGGGGCGGTGCTGGCACCGTTGTTCGTATTCGCGGTCGAGGCGTTGCGCGAGGCGGCCAAGAGGGGGTCCTTCCGAGGGCTCGGACTCACTACGCGCGTACCGGTCCCAAGCTGGACGCCGAGACGGTCGGTTCCTGGCTCCGGCCGGGAAAGGCCAGGTCAGAGACGTGTGATCGTCGGTGCTCAAGCGTGGGCATGCCCCTGGTGACGGGCAGGGGGCAGCTAACAGGCAGCGCAAAGGGACAGTGTAGCCAAGCGGCACACTGATGTCCAGTGAGGGTTCTCAGAGACCCACGTTGCTCGCACCAGTTGTTCTCAACACCTATTGGTCCTGCGCGTGCTGCGCTCTTCTTTACTGCCCACTTCGGCCACGATCCATGCCTCGGATTCGGATCGATGTGCTGACGCGTCCTGAGAATCGCGCGCCGCGTCCGGTTCGTCAAGGCCCCCTGCCAGGGGCCGCGCGCCTACGGCAGCCGACGCCGGACGGCCGTCCCCCGAGAGGCAACGGCGATGATCACCATACTCGTCGCCGCGGGAAGAGCAAGGCAGCGGCCCCGGGTACGCCGAAGGGCGACCACCCCGATGGGTGATCGCCCTTCGTCACGCGGCCTCCGTGCCGTACGGCACGGGTGGCGAAAGGAGTCGGCCGACTCCTGAGATCACTTGACCTCGACAGCGGCGCCGGCGCCCTTGAGGGCCTCGGCGGCCTTGTCGGCGGCCTCCTTGTTGACCTTCTCGAGGACCGGCTTCGGGGTGCCGTCGACGAGGTCCTTGGCCTCCTTCAGACCCAGCGAGGTCAGCTCACGCACGACCTTGATGACCTGGATCTTCTTGTCGCCGGCGCCGGTGAGGATGACGTCGAACTCGTCCTTCTCCTCGGCGGCCTCGGCCGGGGCACCCGGGGCGCCCGGGGCGGCGACGGCGGCCACGGCGGCGGCGGCGGTGACGTCGAACTTCTCCTCGAAGGCCTTCACGAACTCGGAGAGCTCGATGAGGGTCATCTCCTCGAACTGCGCGAGCAGGTCTTCCTGGCTGAGCTTCGCCATGATGGCGTCCTTCCACTAATTCGGCTGGTGCCGGATGTACATGTGAGGCGGGCGTACAGGCCCGCTACGACCGCCGCTCCACCGGAGCAGCGATCACTGCGCGAGCCGAATTACTCGGCACCGCCCTGCTCGGCCTGCTTGGCGCGCAGCGCGTCCACGGTGCGGACGAGCTTCGACGGCAGAGCCTGGAAGAGCGAGGCAGTCTGGGACTGCTTGCCCTTGAAGGCACCGGCCAGCTTGCTGAGCAGAACCTCGCGGGACTCGAGGTCCGCGAGCTTCTTGATCTCATCGGCGGACAGCGCCTTGCCGTCAAGGACACCGCCCTTGATGACGAGGTTGGGGTTGTCCTTGGCGAAGTCACGAAGACCCTTCGCCGACTCCACCGGGTCACCGGTGATGAAGGCAACCGCCGTCGGACCCGCGAAAAGGTCGTCGAGCGAGTCGATCCCGGCCTCGTTGGCCGCAATCTTGGTCAGCGTGTTCTTCACCACGGCGTACTGGGCGTTCTCACCGAGCGAACGGCGCAGCTGCTTGAGCTGAGCCACGGTGAGACCCCGGTACTCGGTCAGCACGGCGGCGTTCGAGCTGCGGAACTGGTCCGTCAGCTCGGCTACCGCGGCAGCCTTGTCGGGCCTTGCCATGAGCGTCGGCCTCCTTCCGGGTGATGAGGACCGCTCAGAAGGGGCCGGGAAAGACGAACGCCCCGGCGCAGGCGCCAGGGCGTAGCTCGACCGAAAGGAATCCGGGAGCTCTCCACAGTCACCTGCGCGGGTCGCCCGTACTCGACGGATCCTTCGGTCGCCGTTCCCTTCTACCAGGGCACGGCGACGACCAGCGGTCTTTGGCTTCTGTGTGAGAGTACGCGACCGGTGTCGCGTCGGGCAAATCCGTCCGCTCCCGCGACGGCACGCGGCCTCAGCCCGTGGGGGCGCCGGCGTTCTGCTGCTGCTTCATGAGCTCGGTGAACTTGACCGTGTCGCCGGCCGACGGCTTCTCCACGGAGACCTTCGTGCCGTAGTCGCTGTAGTAGACGGTCGAGTTCATCTCGCCGGTCTTCATCTTGGCGCGCTCGGTCTTCTTGACCAGCAGGTCGTTCTCGTCGACCCAGATGTCGACCTGCTCCGTGGTTATCCCCACCTCGTCCAGCTGCTTCTTCAGCTCGGTGAGCTGGGCGGCGTCGAGCGCGGAGTTCTTCTCGGTCAGCCCGGCGACGTCGAGGGTGCCGGCGTAGTGCGTGGTGCGGACCCCGCGCACGTCCTCCTCGCCGACCTTCTTCACGTCGCCGGAGGCCAGCAGGGACTGCACGCCCTGGTTGGGCGTGGCGTTCTGCATCTGCTGCTTCATCGCCTCGCCGGAGGCGCCCGCGAGCTTGGCGAGGTCGGCGTATTCGTAGCTGATCCAGCGCTTGCCGCCGGACTGCTGGGCGAAGCCGTCGCCCATGTTCACGGCGTAGCCGTCCTTGTAGTAGCGGGCCTCCATCGAGCCGCTGCCACCGCTCTGCTTCATGGCGTCCGCCATGCTGCCGCCGGTGTACGTGATCTGCATGGTGCCCGTCAGACCGTCGGACCAGTCGACGGCGCCGGTCTGCTTCATGGACATGAGGGTGCCCATCTCGGTGGTTCCCTCGACCTTCGCCGAATTGACCCCGTCCGTCTTCTTCTGCACCTGACGCAGCGCGGCGATCGGGTCGAACTTCTCGGCACCGCTGCAGGACGTGACGGACGTCAGCGCCGCCGCCACCGCCACCGCCAGGCCCACCCGTCGCACAGTACTGGTCCTCATGACCGTTTCCACCCCTCGTTCGACTTTCGGACCCTCACGCTAACGCACAGGTCTGACACAGCCCGCTCATACGTACGGACATCTCGTGCGTACGGATACGGGGACGGGCCCCGCACCTGAAAAGGTTGCGGGGCCCGTCGGTGTCACACGTGACGCGGCGTACGGCCGAGCGCGGGGGCTCAGACGGCGGCCGGGTCCTCCTCGACGAGGAGGTTGCGGGTGCGGTTGGCGTCCAGCGGGATGCCGGCGCCCATCGTGGTGGCCAGGGTGGCCTTCTTGATGTAGCGGCCCTTGGCGGCGGACGGCTTCAGACGGAGGACCTCCTCCAGCGCCGCACCGTAGTTCTCCACCAGCTTGGTCTCGTCGAAGGAGACCTTGCCGATGATGAAGTGGAGGTTCGCGTGCTTGTCGACACGGAACTCGATCTTGCCGCCCTTGATCTCGGTGACGGCCTTGGCCACGTCGGGGGTGACGGTGCCGGTCTTCGGGTTGGGCATCAGACCACGCGGACCGAGCACGCGGCCGAGGCGGCCGACCTTGCCCATGAGGTCCGGGGTGGCGACGACGGCGTCGAAGTCCAGACGGCCCTTCGACACCTCGTCGATGAGCTCGTCGGCGCCGACGATGTCGGCGCCCGCGGCTTCCGCGGCCGCAGCACGGTCACCGGTCGCGAAGACCAGGACCCGGGCGGTCTTGCCGGTGCCGTGCGGGAGGTTCACGGTGCCGCGGACCATCTGATCGGCCTTGCGCGGGTCGACGCCCAGGCGAAGGGCGACCTCGACGGTGCCGTCGAACTTGGTGGAGGCGGTCTCCTTGGCGAGACGGACGGCCTCGAGCGGCGCGTAGTTGCGCGACCGGTCGACCTTGGCGTCCGCAGCGCGGAGGTTCTTGCTGCGCTTCACTTCTGCTCCTGTGTTCTCAGGGTGTGGAGTCGTGGTGCGGGCCAGCGCTCGGCCCTACCACTGCGTACGAAAGGGGCTGGGTCAGCCTTCGACCGTGATGCCCATGGAACGGGCGGTGCCTTCGATGATCTTCGACGCGGCGTCGAGGTCGTTGGCGTTCAGGTCGGGGAGCTTCGTCGTGGCGATCTCGCGGACCTGGGCGGCCGTCAGCTTGGCGACCTTGGTCTTGTGCGGCTCGCCGGAGCCCTTCTCCACACCCGCGGCCTTGAGGATCAGCTTCGCGGCCGGCGGAGTCTTGGTGACGAAGGTGAAGGAACGGTCCTCGTAGACCGTGATCTCCACCGGCACGACCATGCCACGCTGCGACTCGGTCGCGGCGTTGTAGGCCTTGCAGAACTCCATGATGTTGACGCCGTGCTGGCCGAGCGCGGGGCCGACCGGCGGGGCCGGGTTGGCCGCACCGGCGTTGATCTGGAGCTTGATAAGCCCCGTGACCTTCTTCTTCTTGGGAGGCATTGCTCTCTCCGGGTCCTAGTGAGAGTGTTCCGCCACCATCCGGTCATCCGGATGGAGGCATACCGCGCAACGATAACGGGTATGGCTGCGCGACCAAAAACCGAGCAGGTCAGACCGGCGACGAAACCGGCCCGACCTGCTCGGTGGGCGTGGGTCCAGAAATCCGCGGAAAACCGTCAGTTCTTCTGGATCTGGTCGAAGCTGAGCTCGACCGGGGTCTCGCGGCCGAAGATCTCGACGAGACCCTTGACCTTCTTCGAGTCGGCGTTGATCTCGTTGATCGTCGCCTGGAGCGTGGCGAACGGGCCGTCGGTGACGGTGACCGAGTCGCCCACCTCGAAGTCGAGCACCTGCACCTCGACCTTGCGGGCCGGCGCCGGCTTGCCCTCGGCCTCCGCGGCCTCGCGGGCGGCCTTCTCCTCCGCCTCCGGGGCGAGCATCTTGACGATCTCGTCCAGGGTCAGCGGGTACGGGTCGTAGGCGTTGCCCACGAAGCCGGTGACACCGGGGGTGTTGCGTACGACGCCCCAGGACTCGTTCGTCAGGTCCATGCGGACCAGGACGTAGCCCGGGAGCTTGTTCTGGCGGACGTTCTTGCGCTCGCCGTTCTTGATCTGGACGATCTCTTCCTCGGGCACCTCGGCCTGGTAGATGAAGTCCTCGACGTTCAGCGAGACGGCGCGCTGCTCCAGGTTGGCCTTCACGCGCTTCTCGTAACCGGCGTACGTGTGGATGACGTACCACTCGCCGGGCAGGCCGCGGAGTTCCTCGCGCAGGGCTGCGACGGGGTCGACCGGAGCGGCCTCCTCGGCATCGCTCTCGTCGTCGTCGGAATCCGCGTCGGCTGCGGCGTCGTCCTCGATGTGCAGGGCGGCCTGCTCGGCAGGCTCCCCTGCGGCGGCGTCGGCAGCTTCGGCCTGGTCCGGCTCCTCGGCGTCCGCCGCCTCGACGATGTCGAGCTCGTCCTCGGCGGACTCGAAGGCGCCCGCCGTCGGCTCGACGGCGTCGTTCAGGTTCGGGTCAGACACGGTGGCTGCTTCTTCCTGGCTACATATGGGTGGAACATGCGAAAGGGGCGCCCATGAGGCGCCCTCCGCGGGATCAGCCGAAGACGTACTTGATGACCCGCTGGAAACCGAAGTCAATCACGGTCACGAGGCCGATCATGACGACGACGAAAGCGATCACCACAGTGGTGTACGTCGTCAACTGGGAACGAGTCGGCCAGACGACCTTGCGCAACTCGGCGATGATCTGGCGGTAGAACAGCGCGAGGCGCCCCAGGGGGCCCTTCTTTCCGCGCTTGCCGCCCTTCCGGGTCTTCTTCTTCGACTCGGGTACTTCATCCTCGGCATCAGGCATGTCGATGGAGCCCACGGCGTCCGTCACGCTTCTCACCTGATTCCGGGTCGTGGCCGTGCCGCGCCCGGTGGAGCCGCACGGCGGTGCATTGAAGTACGTACATGCGCACACTTCCTGGCGAAGAAGTGTGTAGCAGGGCCGGAGGGACTTGAACCCCCAACCGCTGGTTTTGGAGACCAGTGCTCTACCAATTGAGCTACGACCCTTTGTGGTTTCCACCAACCTACCGCATCTTCCCGGGTGCTCCGGGAGGGGAAGCGGTTCGACCGGTGAAGGCCAACGACAGGTGAGTGTACGTGTTCGGCGGCCCCGCGTCGAACAGATAGCTCGCGGCATCCCCCGCCGCATGTCGTGCGCGGGCCGTCCGGATGCCCTCGGGATCCTGTCCGCGCCCCGAAACCCTCGCACCGCCGGGCGCGGCGGTCTGGGACCATGGAGGCCATGAGCGCTGCAACTTCTCCGTCCGAGCGCCGGGTCTCCGCCCGCATCGGCGCGATCTCCGAGTCCGCCACCCTCGCCGTCGACGCCAAGGCCAAGGCCCTCAAGGCCGCCGGCCGCCCGGTGATCGGCTTCGGCGCCGGCGAGCCCGACTTCCCGACCCCCGGCTACATCGTCGAGGCAGCCGTCGAGGCCTGCCGCAACCCGAAGTACCACCGCTACACCCCGGCGGGCGGGCTCCCCGAGCTCAAGGCCGCGATCGCGGAGAAGACGCTGCGCGACTCCGGCTACGAGGTCGACGCCTCCGAGATCCTCGTGACCAACGGCGGCAAGCAGGCCATCTACGAGGCGTTCGCCGCGATCCTCGACCCCGGCGACGAGGTCATCGTCCCGGCCCCGTACTGGACCACCTACCCCGAGTCGATCCGGCTGGCCGGCGGCGTCCCGGTGGAGGTCGTGGCCGACGAGACCACCGGCTACCGGGTCTCCGTGGAGCAGCTGGAGGCGGCCCGCACGGAGAAGACCAAGGTGGTCCTCTTCGTCTCGCCCTCCAACCCGACCGGCGCCGTGTACGCCGAGGCCGAGGCCGAGGCGATCGGCCGTTGGGCCGTCGAGCACGGCCTGTGGGTGCTGACCGACGAGATCTACGAGCACCTGGTCTACGGCGACGCGAAGTTCACCTCGCTGCCGGCGCTCGTGCCCGAGCTGCGCGACAAGTGCGTCGTGGTCAACGGCGTCGCCAAGACTTACGCGATGACCGGCTGGCGGGTGGGCTGGCTCATCGGCCCGAAGGACGTCGTCAAGGCCGCGACCAACCTCCAGTCGCACGCCACGTCCAACGTCTCCAACGTCGCCCAGGTGGCCGCGCTGGCCGCCGTCTCCGGGGACCTGGACGCGGTCGCCGAGATGCGCACCGCCTTCGACCGGCGCCGCCGGACCATCGTCCGGATGCTCAACGAGATCGACGGCGTGCTCTGCCCGGAGCCCGAGGGCGCGTTCTACGCGTACCCCTCGGTGAAGGGGCTGCTCGGCAAGGAGATCCGCGGCAGGCGTCCGGCCACCTCGGTCGAGCTGGCGGCACTCATCCTGGACGAGGCCGAGGTCGCGGTCGTACCGGGCGAGGCGTTCGGCACGCCGGGCTACCTGCGCCTCTCGTACGCCCTGGGCGACGACGACCTCGTCGAGGGCGTCTCGCGGCTCCAGAAGCTCCTGGCGGAGGCCAAGGCGTAGCAGCACTGGAATTCCGTCACCGACCCCCGGCTCCGGCCGGGGGTCGGTTGTTTGTTCGTACGCAACCCCTGATTGGCAAAGCGGCTACCGCCGGACCCCGCGCGTGCGGCAAGATCCTGGGATGGAGCGTGATGTACGGCTGTTGCCCAAGGCCCACCTGCACCTGCATTTCACCGGGTCGATGCGGCCCACGACCCTGCTCGAACTCGCCGACAAGTACGGCGTGCGCCTGCCCGAGGCCCTGACCGGCGGAGAACCGCCCCGGCTGCGGGCCACGGACGAACGGGGCTGGTTCCGCTTCCAGCGGCTCTACGACATCGCCCGCTCCTGTCTGAGGGCCCCCGAGGACATCCAGCGGCTGGTGCGCGAGACGGCCCAGGAGGACGTCGTCGACGGTTCCGGCTGGCTGGAGATACAGGTCGACCCCACCTCGTACGCCCCGCTGCTGGGCGGACTGATCCCCGCGATCGAGATCATCCTGGACGCGGTGGACGCCGCCTCGCGCGAGACCGGTCTGCCGATCCGGGTGGTGATCGCGGCGAACCGGATGAAGCACCCGTTGGACGCCCGGACGCTGGCCCGGCTCGCGGTGCGGTACGCGGACCGGGGCGTGGTCGGCTTCGGGCTCTCCAACGACGAGCGCCGGGGCATGGCCCGGGACTTCGACCGGGCCTTCGCCATCGCCCGGGACGGCGGTCTGCTGGCCGCCCCGCACGGCGGCGAGCTGTCGGGCCCCGCCAGCGTGCGGGACTGCCTGGACGACCTGGACGCCTCCCGGATCGGGCACGGTGTCCGGGCCGCCGAGGACCCCCGGCTGCTGCGCCGACTGGCGGAGAGCGGGGTGACCTGCGAGGTGTGCCCGGCGTCGAACGTGGCGCTGGGCGTCTACGAGAAGCCCGCCGATGTCCCCCTGCGCACTTTGTTCGACGCCGGGGTGCCGATGGCGCTGGGCGCGGACGACCCGCTGCTCTTCGGCTCCCGGCTGGCCGCCCAGTACGACCTCGTACGGCACCATCACGCGTTCACCGACGAGGAGCTCGCGGAGCTGGCCCGGCAGTCGGTACGCGGCTCCGCCGCGCCGGCCCCGGTCCGCACGGAGATGCTGGCGGGCATCGACGGCTGGCTGGCGAAGCCCGTCGACTGAGAGCCTGTCGGGTGACCTTCGACCGGAAGGCGGACGCGGCTTGGTGCGTGCGATTCCAATGCGTCGAGATGCCCTTGTAGCGGCGCTACCAGGGTATTTCGGCAACGCCGGAAGCGTGCGTGCCAGGGCGTGGCCGCCCGGTCGAAGGTCATCCGACAGGCTCTGAGCCACGGGCGCCGCGCGGATCCGTCCGGCCGCGCCCGGCGCGCGGATGCGCGCGAGCGAGTGTTCACTCCCCAGGGAGGTGCGTCATGAGGATCACGGTGTTCGGTGCGACGGGCGGTGTCGGCCGGGAGATCGTCCGCCAGGCGGTGGCGGCGGGCCACGAGGTGACGGCGGTGGTGCGCGATCCGGCGCGGCTGCCCGTACCGCCCCCCGGGGTGAGCGTCCGCACGGTGGCGCGGCTGGAGGATCCGGAGGCGCTTCGCGAGGTGGTGGCGGGCCGGGACGCGGTGCTCTCCGGGCTCGGCTCGCGCGGGCGGAGGGCCGACGGCGTGGCGGAACGGCTGACCCGGTCCGTGCTGCGGGCGATGGAGGCCGAGGGGACGCGGCGGCTGGTCGTGGTCAGCGCGGCCCCGGTCGGCCCGCGCCCGTCCGACGACCCGCTGATGGACCGGCTGGTCCGCAGGGTGGTGGGGGCGGTCCTCAAGGAGGTCTACGCGGACCTGACGCGCATGGAGGCCGCGCTGGCCGAGAGCGCGACGGACTGGACGTCGGTACGGCCGCCGAAGCTCACCGACGGCCCACTGACGGGCACGTACCGGACGGTCGTCGGCGGCGGTCCGCGCGGCGGCCGGACCATCTCGCGGGCCGATGTGGCCCACGCGATGCTGGCGCTGGTCGACGACCCGGCCGCGGTGCGGCGGGGCGTGGGCGTGGCGTACTGAGGAGCCCCCGGCTCGCCGGAGGCTGTGCGCGGGCCCGGCGTACCGTCCGGCGCCCCGCACGTCCGCCGTACGTGTCCTACAGGCTCACGCCGACCGTGACGGGTTCGTTGACGAGCGTGACGCCGAACGCCTCGTGGACCCCGGCGACGACCTCGCGGGCGAGCGCGAGGAGGTCCTCGGTGGTGGCGCCGCCCCGGTTGGTCAGCGCGAGGGTGTGCTTGGTGGAGATGCGGGCCGGTCCGGTGCCGTAGCCCTTGGTGAAACCGGCCCTGTCGATGAGCCAGGCCGCGGAGGTCTTGACGTGTCCCTCGCCCGCGGGGAAGGCGGGGGGCGTCACGTCGGGGCCGAGCCGGTCCCGGACGCGAACGAGGAACGCCTCGTACTGGGCCGCCTCCAGGATCGGGTTGGTGAAGAAGGAACCGGCCGACCAGGAGTCGTGGTCCTCGGGGTCCAGGACCATGCCCTTGCCCGCGCGGAGCTTGAGCACGGTGTCGCGGGCTGCGGAGGCGGGCACGCGCTCGCCCTGTTCGACACCCATGGCGCGGGCCGTCTCGGCGTACTTCAGGGGCGCGGACAGGCCGCCCGCGTCTTCCAGTTCGAAACGGACACGGAGCACCACGAAGCGGTCGGGTTCGGCCTTGAAGCGGCTGTGCCGATACGAGAACGCACATTCGGCGTTGGCGAGGGTGACCGTTTCGCGGGTCTGCCGGTCGTAGGCCACGACCTCGGTGATCGTGGAGGCCACCTCCTGGCCGTAGGCGCCGACGTTCTGGATCGGCGTCGCCCCGGCGGAGCCCGGGATTCCGGCCAGGCACTCGATGCCCGCGAGACCGGCTTCGACGGTGCGGGCGACCGCGTCCGTCCAGATCTCCCCGGCGGCCAGCTCCAGCGCGGTGCCGTCCAGGGCGAAGCCCTGGGTCGCGATGCGCAGGGCGGTGCCGTCGAAGCCCTTGTCGCCGATGACCAGGTTGCTGCCGCCGCCGATGACGAGGAGCGGGGTGCCGGTGTCGTCGGCCTCGCGCACGGCCTCGATCACCTCGGCGTCGGTCGTCGCCGTGAGGAGGCGGGAGGCGGGACCACCGAGACGGAAGGTGGTCAGCGGGGCGAGGGGGGCGTCGTGGAGTTCCTGCACGGGGACAAGAGTACGGTCCGCCCCTGGACGGCCCGGGCGCGCGTCTCCGGACGCGTCCGGGCCGCGGCCCCACCGCTCGGGCGGGGCCGCGGCCCGGGGCGGCCGGGGCCGCGTCCCCTCCGACGCGAGGGCCGCGCTCAGGCGGCGGCGGGGACACGCTCCCCCGCCGCGTCGTCGGCCGCCGCGGCCTCAGGGGCCGGGGCCTTGCCGCGCCCCGGGATCAGCAGCGCGACGAGGGTGGCCAGCGCCACCGCGCCGGCGCCGATCCACAACGCCGGGACGGTGCCGTCCGTGAAGGCGCGCGCCGACTCGTAACCGCCGCGCGAGGAGAAGACCGTGGCGAGCACGGCGACGCCGAGGGCCCCACCGACCTCGCGCAGCGCGTTGTTGGTGCCGGAGGCGATGCCCTGCTCGGCGGGACGGACGCTGGACATCACGAGCCCGGCGGCGGGCGCGAAGTACAGAGCCATGCCGACGCCGCTGACGATCAGGCCGGGCAACTGGGCGGCGTACGAGGCGTCGGGGTCGAGGACCAGGGCGAAGAGGGCCAGGCCGGCCGCCTGGAGGGCGAGCCCGGTGACGACCACCGGACGCCCGCCGAACCGGTCGGAGAGCATCCCCGCGATCGGCGCGACCAGCATCGGCATCCCGGTCCAGGGCAGCATCCGCAGGCCCGCCTCGGTGGGCGAGTAGCCCAGCACGGCCTGGAGGTACTGGCTGAGCAGGAAGATCGCCCCGAACATGCCGAGGAACATCAGCAGACCGGCGGCGTTGATCCCGAAGAACGCGCGGCTGCGGAACAGCCGCATGGGCAGCATCGGGTGCTTCGCGCGGAAGCCGTGAACGACGAACACGCCGACGAGCACGGCACCGGCGAGCAGCGAGCCGAGGACGGCGGGGCTGGTCCAGCCGTCCTCGTTGGCATTGACCAGACCATGGACGAGACCGAAGAGGCCGCCGCTGACCAGGAGCGTTCCGGGAACGTCGAGCCGCGCGCCGGGCGCGTACGACTCCGTCAGCCGCAGCCTGGCGAGCGGCATCAGGAGCAGGCCGACCGGAACGTTCAGCCAGAAGATCCACTGCCAGGACAGGTGCTCGGTGAGGCTGCCGCCGATCAGCGGACCGCCGGCCACGGCGAGTCCGGAGACGGCGCCGAAGATGCCGAGCGCGGCACCGCGGCGGGCGGGCGGCACGGCGGCCGTGAGGAGGGTGAGTGTCAGCGGCATCATGATCGCCGCTCCGAGGCCCTGCACTGCCCGGAAGGCGATCAGTTCGCCGATCCCCGACGAGAGGGCGGCCGCGGCGGAGGCGCCGGTGAAGACGGCGAGCCCGACGAGGAAGAGCCGGCGGCGTCCGAACCGGTCGCCCAGGGCCGCTCCGAGCATGAGCAGGACAGCGAAGGTGAGGGTGTAGGCGTTGACCGTCCATTCGAGCTCGGCGAGTTCGCCGCCGAGGCTCTTCCGGATGGAGGGCAGGGCGGTGGTGACGACGAGGTTGTCGAGGGCCGCCATGAAGGCGGCCACGCTGGTGATGACGAGGGTCCAGACCGCTCCCGAGCGGCCTGACACTGGCTGGTTCACTGCTCTGCTCCCCCTACGGATTAGTTATCAATTACTAACTTGCTTGGACAGAAGGCCGGACAGAAAACCGGACGGAGCCAGGCCGGACCGGACCAGACGGTCGCCGGTCGCCGACGGGACCGGGCATGGCCCGGGTCTCACTGTTCGGAAGATCTGTGTCGTACCACCCGACGGGCCGTTACGGACCGGCGGAACGGGTCAGCGGATCGGACCGGATCGGCGCGGCAGATGGGTTCAGTTCGAGGGCCCGGGCATGCAGCCCGGCTTGGCCGAGTCGTAGAACCCGGCCCATACCCGGTGCTCGGACGGGAAGCCGAGCGAGGTCAGGGTGTTGATGAGCATTCCGTGCGCGAAGAAGTCGGTCGTCACCTCGATGTCGGCACCGAGGGCGAGATGGACGTCGTCCCACATCCGCAGCCACGCGGCGCGCAGGACCTCGCCGAACTCCCGGTCCCCCGCGCTCACCATGGCGGCGTACATCTGCATCTGCATCCGGAGCTTCTCGGGATCGTCGACGATGAGGCGCTGGTACGCGCCGGCCATCGCCGCGACCGCCGCGTCGCCCTCCAGCCCCTCGGCCGCGTCGGTGAACATCTTCCTCGTGTCCGAGATGCAGCGCTCGGCGGCGGCGAGGAACATGGCCTGCTTGTTGGGGAAGAGGCGGAAGAGATACGGCTGCGAGACGCCGACGCGCTTGGCGATCGCCTCCGTGGAGGTGGCGTCGTAGCCGCCGCGGGCGAATTCGGTGATCGCCGCACGGATGACGCTTTCGCGCCGTTCTTCCGCACTCATCCTTGCCATGCCATGAAGTTAGTACGCAATCACTAACTTGGTCAAGCGGATCGACCCCCGCACCCTCGCGGGGAAGCCGGGCACCGCGGCCCGGGACCTCGCGCGGGCCGACGCCGGCCCGGGTCGGCCTGAACGCGGCGGGACGCGGCGAGGGGCACCGCCCCAGGACGGTGCCCCTCGCGCGCTCGCCGGTCCGCGCCCGCAGATCCCCGCGGTCGCGGCTCCGCCCGCCGCCTCAGGCGAGCTGCACCACGGCCCGGGCCATGCCCAGCACCTTCTTGCCCTCGCTCATGGCCGTCAGATCCACCCGTACCCGCTTGTCGTCGAGCAGGGCGGCCACCTTGGCGCCGACCTCGATCAGGGCGCCCTCGTCGTCGTTCGGCACGACGACCGGTTTGGTGAACCGGACCCCGTACTCGACGACCGCACCCGGGTCGCCCACCCAGTCCGTGACCACGCGGATCGCCTCGGCCATGGTGAACATGCCGTGCGCGATCACGTCCGGCAGTCCGACCTCGCGGGCGAACTTCTCGTTCCAGTGGATCGGGTTGAAGTCCCCGGAAGCGCCCGCGTACTGGACCAGCGTCGCCCGGGTCACAGGGAAGGACTGCGCGGGCAGTTCCGTACCGACCTCGACCGACTCGTATCCGACCCTCGCCGTCATCACGCCTCCTCGGCGGCGCGCGCCACCAGCTTCGTCCACGCGGTCACCACGTGTTCACCGGACGCGTCGTGGACCTCGCCGCGGATGTCCAGGACGTCGTTGCCCGCCAGGGACTTGATGCCCTCGATCGTCGAGGTGACCGTCAGCCGGTCCCCCGCCCGCACGGGACGCATGTAGGCGAACTTCTGGTCGCCGTGCACCACACGGCTGTAGTCCAGGCCCAGCTGCGGATCCTGCACCACCTGACCGGCGGCCTTGAAGGTGATCGAGAAGACGAACGTCGGCGGCGCGATCACGTCGCTGTGGCCGAGCGCCTTGGCGGCCTCGGGGTCGACGTACACCGGATTGGCATCGCCCACCGCCTCGGCGAACTCGCGGATCTTCTCGCGGCCGACCTCGTACGGCGGGGTGGGCGGATAGGTCCGCCCCACGAAGGACTGGTCGAGCGCCATGAGCTCGCTACCTCCTGATGAAAGATGAAAAAGGCCGAAACAACAGCCCCATACAACGACACGAGGCCGCCCCCATCGGGGACGGCCTCGTGTACGAGCCTGATTCAGCGCGTTTCGCGGTGCGCAGTGTGGGAGTTGCAGCGCGGGCAGTGCTTCTTCATCTCAAGACGGTCCGGGTTGTTGCGCCGGTTCTTCTTGGTGATGTAGTTCCGCTCCTTGCACTCCACGCAGGCCAGCGTGATCTTCGGGCGGACGTCGGTGGCAGCCACGTGAGTGCTCCTTGACGGACAGATGGACGGATGAACGCAAAAAAAGAGTAGCCGATCGAAGGACCGACCCCGCAATCGGCTACCGTGAGTAGCGGTGACCGGACTTGAACCGGTGACACAGCGATTATGAGCCGCTTGCTCTACCGACTGAGCTACACCGCTTTGATGACAGGTCCCCCCGCCGAAGCGGGGATTCCCGATCACCAGAGCCCCAATGCGGAATCGAACCGCAGACCTTCTCCTTACCATGGAGACGCTCTACCGACTGAGCTATTGGGGCGAGCGAGGAAGACATTACACGCTCGGTCGCCGGTTGCCCAAATCGGTTTGAGCGTCCCGTTCCGAGCGGCCGGTCCACCCGCCCGCCATCCGCCTCACCCCGCTTCCCGGCCGTCTGAACAGCGCCTCGGCCGCCACACGGGTCACGGACGTTCCGCCCCGGTGCGCCGCACCCGCGGCCACCACCACCCGTTCCCGGCGGCGCCGACCGGTTCTTCCGCGGCCCCGACCGTGCCATCACCCACCCCGTGGGCCACGGCGTTCCCTCGGGCTCGCCCCGGTACGCCGATGCCGCCCCGGGCGCCGACCTCGGCCCGTACGTCCCCGGAGCCACACCGGTACGACTATTTCGCTCCTCCTCGAACCGGACCGAACACGCCCCTAGGCTCGACTCACTCTGCGTGATCTTCCGCGCTTTCCAGTCGCCCTTCTTCCCTCCCCCTCCCAGCCCTTTGCACCCTCGCACCCCCTGCCAGGGACTTCCCGTTCCAGGAGCGCGATGACCGAGAGCCACCCGCGGCCGTCCGACGACCACGCCGACGACCCGGCCGACGCGACCGACGGCCCCGACACGACCACCGAGACGAACCCCCTGGTGCTCTGCGGCGCCCGCCTCACCGACGGCCGCGTCGTGGACGTACGGCTCGGCGGCGGCCGTATCGAGGCCGTCGGCACCGCGGGCAGCCTGGCCGTCCCCGGCGCCCGGGTGGACCTGCGCGGCCATCTGCTGCTCCCGGCCCCCGTCGAACCCCACGCCCACAGCGACACCGCGCTCACCGCCGACGGCACGGGCCCCGGCATCCCGGGCCCCGTCTCGCACCGGCCCCAGGACATCCAGCGCCGGGCCACCGAGGCCGCGCTGCTGCAGCTCGGCCACGGCGCCACCGCGCTGCGCGCGCATGTACGGATCGGCTCGGTCCAGGGCCTCGCCTCGCTCGACGCCGTCCTGCGCGCCCAGGACTCGCTGCGCGGGCTCGTCGAACTCGCGCCGGTCGCCGTGCCCCGGCTGCTCACCGGCGTCGCGGGCGCCGACAACCTGGCCATACTGCGCGACGCGGTGAAGATGGGGGCGTGCGCGGTCGGCGGCTGTCCCGACCTCGACCCGGACCCGGCGGGCTATGCGGAGGCCGTGCTGGAGATCGCCGCCGAGCACGGCTGCCCCGTCGACCTGCACACGGACGGTGACGACCCGGCCCGGCTCGGACGGCTGGCCGCCGTGGCTGGCGGGGTGCGGTCCGGTGTCTCCGTCGGCCCGTGCGCCGGTCTTGCCCTGCTCCCCTCGCAGTCCGCGACCCGGGCCGCGGACCAGCTCGCCGCGGCCGGGGTGACGGTGATCTGCCTCCCCCAGGGCGGCTGCTGCGGGGTGGAGGGCCGGGGCACCGCGCCCGTGGGACTGTTGCGCGCGGCCGGGGTACGGATCGCGGCGGGCAGCGGGGCGCTGCGGGACGTCACGAACCCGGTGGGCCGCGGGGACCCGCTGGAGGCCGCCTATCTGCTGTCCTCGCAGAGCGGACTGCGGCCCGACGAGGCGTACCGGGCGGTCTCCTCGACCGCCCGGAAGGCGATGGGCCTGCCCGAGGTCCGGGTCGAGGCGGGGTTCCCGGCCGAACTGCTCGCCGTGCGCGGGGAACAGCTCTCGGGCGTGCTGTCGCTCGCGTACAGCCGGATCGTGGTGCACCGCGGCCGGGTGGTGGCGCGGACGAGCGCCGTTCGCGAGTACTGCGACTCGGAGACCGTCATCGCCCTCGGCCTGCCGCGCCAGGGTCGGCCGGATCCCTTCGGCGGGCCCTGAGCACGGCGGCCCGCGGCGGCGTACGGTCGGGAACATGCGCATTGTCATCGCAGGTGGACATGGTCAGATCGCGCTGCGGCTGGAGCGGCTGCTCGCCGCGCGCGGGTACGAGGCGGTCGGCGTCATCCGTGATCCGGAACAGAGCGCGGACCTCCGGGCGGCGGGCGCCGAACCGGTCGTCCTGGACCTGGAGTCGGCCTCCGTGGACGACGTGGCGGCGGTGCTGCGCGGCGCCGACGCGGCGGTCTTCGCGGCCGGCGCGGGCCCGAACAGCGGCGCGCCGCGCAAGGAGACGGTGGACCGCGGGGCGGCGGTGCTGCTCGCGGACGCGGCCGAACGGGCGGGCGTACGGCGCCTGGTCGTGGTCTCGTCGATGGGCGCCGATCCCGATCACCCGGGCGCCGAGGTCTTCGACGCGTATCTGCGGGCGAAGGGAGCCGCGGACGCGTACGTGCACTCCAGGACCGCGCTGGACTGGACGATCCTGCGCCCCGGCATGCTGACGAACGACGCGGGCACGGGACTGGTCCGTCTGGCCGTCTCGACCGGCCGCGGACCGGTGCCGCGCGACGACGTGGCGGCGGCGCTGCTGGAGCTGCTGGAGACCCCGGCGACGGCGGGGCTGACGCTGGAGCTCGTCTCGGGGAACGTCCCGGTGGCGGTCGCGGTCAAGGACGTCGCGGGCAACTGACCCCGGCCGCCCCGGCCGACCCCGCTGCCGTCCGTGGCATCGACGAGGACCGCGTGCGGCGCCCGGGCCACGCGGACCGGCTGCGCCCGCGTACGGCGCTCCGGGCCACGCGGACCGGCGGGCGCCCTCAGTCGCGCGGGGCCGGGCGGACCGTGATGCCGTGGCGTTCCAGCAGCGCGGCGGTGACGCCGTCGCCCTCGCGGAGCCGGCCCGTGAACGTGCCGTCGTAGACCGTGCCGCGCCCGCAGGAGGGGCTGCGGCTCATCAGCAGCGCCTCGGCGCACCCGGCCCCGCGCGCGACCTCCAGCGCGCGTTCCGCGCCGTCCACGAACTCCCGTGTCACGTCGTGCCCGGTGTCGTCGACCACGCGGGCGCGGCCCTCCAGCACGTCGTGGCCGTCACCGCCGACGATCTCCGCGGGGCGGCGCGGGGTGGGCAGTCCGGCTGCCACCTCCGGGCAGAAGGACACCGGCCGACGGTCCCCGATGGCCTCGGTCACCGCGTCGGACGCCTTGCCCCGGCCGTCGAAGCGGCACGGCACACCACGCAGACAGGCACTGACCAGTACGGGTGCGGATACGGACGCGGATACGGGTTCCATGCTCACGACCTTGGCAGCAGGCCCGCCGCACAGGCCGACGGGCCACGGAAACGAAGAAGGCCCCTGTCTTGTGAACAGGGGCCTTTTCCTGTGGCGGCGCCAGGATTCGAACCTGGGAAGGCTGAGCCGGCAGATTTACAGTCTGCTCCCTTTGGCCGCTCGGGCACACCGCCTGGGATTGTCACCGTCGAGAACCGCTTTTCGGCGGTGCTCCCTGGCAACGACGTAAACGATACCCGATGCCCGGGGGTGCTCCGCCACCGGATTGATCAGCCGCCCGATCGGGTGCGCATGGCTAGGCTTTGACCGGCGGGGCGGGGCCGGGAGGCCCGCGATCGCCCCCGTACGTACCCCGTTTCCCAGCACCCCCGATCCAAGGAGCCACACGTCATGGCCGACTCCAGTTTCGACATCGTCTCGAAGGTCGAGCGGCAGGAGGTCGACAACGCCCTCAACCAGGCCGCCAAGGAAATCTCGCAGCGTTACGACTTCAAGGGCACCGACGCCTCGATCGCCTGGTCCGGCGAGAAGATCCTGATGTCGGCGAACGGCGAGGAGCGGGTCAAGGCGATCCTCGACATCTTCCAGTCCAAGCTGATCAAGCGCGGGATCTCGCTCAAGGCACTGGACGCGGGCGAGCCGCAGCTGTCCGGCAAGGAGTACAAGATCACCGCCTCGATCCAGGAGGGCATCTCCCAGGAGAACGCGAAGAAGGTGGCGAAGATCATCCGCGACGAGGGCCCGAAGGGTGTCAAGGCTCAGGTCCAGGGCGACGAGCTGCGGGTCAGCTCGAAGAGCCGGGACGACCTCCAGGCCGTCCAGGCCCTGCTGAAGGGCAAGGACCTCGACTTCGCGGTCCAGTTCGCGAACTACCGCTAGTGCCGTGACCGGCAAGGTTTGCCCGGAAGGAGCGTCGTCCGGTGCGTGCGATCGCAAGGCGGCCGAAAGCCCTCGTAGCGGGCTACGTGGGCTTTCGGCCAACGCCGCGAGCGTGCGTGCCGGACGGTGCGACGGGGCAAACGTTGCCGGTCACGGCACTAGTACTGCGACCGGAAAGGTTCACCGGCTCGCGACGCCCGGCAAACCCTTCCGGACACAGCACCAGCGAAACCGCTGCTGGAGCAGGGCCATCACCTGCGAAGGCGCAGGTTCTCAGCGTCCGTTTCCCGGTCGGGGAGGGCGCGTCGGGGCGGCACGGAGGACTCCGGACGCCGCCCCCCCCCCCCC
>NZ_LIXJ01000012.1 GCF_001905795.1 Streptomyces sp. CB01580 | reverse complement strand
TCGCGCTTTTCCCTTTCGGCGGTTCCGACTCTATCAGATCCTTTCGGGCCTGATTCCCAGTCAGCGGGATTCGCCTTCCCGGCCGTTGGGCCGTTCCGACGCCGAAACTCTAGCGGATTTTCCCGGCGACTCATAATCGAGTCCTCGAAATTAATTTCGGCATGCCGAAATTGCCCCGAGTGGGAGATCGTGCTGAGTTTTGGTTGCCGCGTCCGCGACAGGATCGGTTGTCGCAGGACCGTTCCGGCTCCGTGACAACTCGAAGAACTTTACGGATCGGGGTGGGGCATGTCAACCCCACCAGGTCAAGCGGTTTCCGGGCGGCCGACCGCCCCGGCTGCCGTCGGGGCGGTCATCGCGTCGGCCGTCGGGCCGACCGCCGGGTCAGTCCAGGTCGGTGAGGCGGCCGCCGGCGTCCGGCTGGGCGTGCTCCACTCGGCGCAGGACGCGGATCAGCATGTCGCCGAGGGCACCCCGCTCCTCCGCCGTGAAGTCCTGGAGCAGGTCCTCCTCGAAGGCGGTGGCCATGCGCATCGCCTCCAGCCATTTCGTACGGCCCTCGTCGGTCACCTCGACGATCACGCGCACCCGGTTGTTCTCGTCCCGGTCGCGGGTGACCAGGCCCTCGGCCGCCATGCGGTCGATCCGGTGGGTCATCGCGGCCGGGGTGAGGCCGAGGCGCTTCGCGAGCTCGCCCGGACCCAGACGGTAGGGGGAGCCGGCCAGCACCAGGGTCTTGAGGACCTCCCACTCGGCGTTGCTGATGCCGAGGGTGGCCAGCTGGCGTCCGTACGCCACGTTCATCCGGCGGTTCAGTCGGCCGAGGGCCGAGACGACCTGTTCGACCTGTGGGTCGAGGTCGCGGAACTCCCGCTGATACGCGGCGATCTGCTCGTCGAGGCTCGGCTCCTGCGGGCCGGGCTGCTCGGTGGTGTCAGACATGGCGGGCAGTATGGCACGCCCGCCAAAGTCATCGAAGTCCTTCGACCTGAATTGTTGACCTTCTAACTTTAGTGCTAAAGTCTTCGGGTTCGAGTCGTTGGTATGGCCCGGCATGTCGGCATGCCGGTTCGAGAGCTTGAGGCAGGTGAGTGTGACCAGGGAGATGGGGGCAGCGCTGCGGCGGATCCAGCTGGGAAGCGCGTTGAGCGCGTTCGGGCTGGGGTTCACCGTTCCGTACCTGTACGTCTACGTGGCACAGGTGCGGGATCTGGGTGCGGGTACGGCGGGAGTCGTGCTGGCGGTCTTCGCCATGGCGGCGCTGGCCGTTCTGCCGTTCACGGGCCGTGCCATCGACCGGCGCGGGCCGTTGCCGGTACTGGTCGTCGCCTCGGCCGTCGCCTCTCTGGGCGCGGTGGCGCTCGGTCTGTCGTCCGGTGTGACCGCGTCCGTGCTGTCGGCCGCGGTCCTGGGCGCGGGTACGGCGGTCATGCAGCCGGCGCTCGCCACGATGCTCGTGTGGTGCTCCAGCACCGCCTCCCGCACGCGCGCCTTCGCCACGCAGTTCTTCCTGCAGAACCTCGGGCTCGGCATCGGCGGGCTGGTCGGCGGGCAGATCGTGGACACGTCCCGGCCGGGGACCTTCACCCTGCTGTTCCTCATCGAGGCCGCGATGTTCGTGGTGCTGGGTGTCATCACCTGCACCGTGCGGCTGTCCCGTACGCCGTCCTTCTCGGGCGCGCGGCCCACCGACGGGTCCGGATCGGCGGGCGGGCTGCGGGCGCTGCTGTCGCACCGGGCCATGGTGCAGCTGTGCGTGCTGGGTTTCGTGCTGTTCTTCGCCTGCTACGGGCAGTTCGAGTCGGGTCTCGCCGCGTACGGCACCGAGGCCGCCGGGATCCAGCCCTCGACCCTCGGTGTCGCGCTGGCCGCCAACACCGCCGTCATCGTCGTGGCGCAGTTCGTCGTGCTGCGGATGGTGGAGCGCCGCCGCCGCAGCCGGGTCATCGCGCTGGTCGGCCTGATCTGGGCGTTCGCCTGGGTCGTGGCGGGCTTCGCGGGCCTCGGGCACGGCAGCCAGACCATGGCGACGGCCGCGATGATCTCCACGTACGCCCTCTTCGGGCTCGGTGAGTCGATGCTGTCGCCGACCGTCGCGCCGCTGGTCGCCGATCTCGCTCCGGAGTCGATGGTCGGGCAGTACAACTCCGCGTTCGCCCTGTGCAAGCAGCTCGCGCTGGCGGTCGGTCCGGCCGTGGGCGGGCCGATGGGGGCCACGCTGCACGGTCCGTACATCGTGACGTTCGTGCTGTTCTCACTGGGCATCACGGTGCTGGCGCTGCGGCTGGGCCGACGGCTCACCCCGGCGCAGGACCAGCCGTCGGCCGAGGTCACGCCGTCCCGGGTGGTGGCCGTCTCGAGGCCGGAGGCCGAGCCCGCGCCCGCGCCCAGCTGCCACTGATTCACCGGGTCGGCCCGAGCGGGAGCGGACCGGACGCGCTGGAACAAAGGGGCCCTGTGCACAACAGGGCCCCTTTGTTCGTGCTCATCTCTCCTGCGGCAGGTCTGCGCTCACCGCTCCTGCGGCAGGGCGAATTCGCACCAGACCGCCTTGCCTCCGCCCGGCCTGCGACGGCAACCCCAGGACGTGGCGATCGTCGCGACGATGGAGATGCCGCGCCCCGATTCGTCCGCCGGATCGGCGCGACGGCGGCGGGGCAGGTGGTCGTCGCCGTCGGTCACCTCGATGATCAGGCGGCGGTCGGTGCGGCGCAGTCCCAGGCGCATCGGTGGCGTGCCGTGCTTGAGGGAGTTCGCGACGAGTTCACCCGCGGCCAGGACGCCCAGGTCGCGGAGTTCGACCGGGAACCGCCACGACGTCAGGACACCGGTCGCGAAGGCGCGGGCGCGCGGGGCGGCCTCGATGCCGCCGAGGAGATCGAGCGAGGCGTTGTGGAACAGCTCCGCGTCGGCCCCGGTCCGGGCGGGATGCTGGACCACCAGCACCGCCACGTCGTCGTCGTGTTCCGCGGTGACGCCGAGGGAACGGATCAGCCGGTCGCAGACGACCTGGGGCGAGCCCTTGGCGCCCGAGAGGGCGCGCTCCAGCGCGGCGACACCCTCGTCGATGTCCTCGCTGCGGCGCTCGACCAGGCCGTCCGTGTAGAAGACCGCGGTGGAGCCGGGCGGCAGCTCGATCGTGCCCGATGTGTGGATCCAGCCGCCGGTGCCGAGCGGTGGTCCGGTCGGGTCCTCGGCGCGGTGGACCGTGCCGTCCTCGTGGCACACCAGGATCGGCAGGTGCCCGGCGGAGGCGTAGACGAGCCGGCCCTCGTTCGGATCGTGGACCGCGTAGGCGCAGGTGGCGATCTGGCTGGCGTCGATCTCGGCGGCGAGACCGTCGAGGAGCTGGAGCACCTCGTGCGGCGGGAGGTCGAGCCGGGCGTAGGCGCGTACGGCGGTGCGGAGCTGCCCCATGACGGCGGCGGCCCGCACCCCGCGGCCCATCACGTCGCCGATGACCAGGGCGGTGCGGCCGGCGCCGAGCGTGATGACGTCGTACCAGTCGCCGCCGACCGCCGCGTCCGTGCCGCCGGGCTGGTAGGTGGCGGCGATCCGCAGGTCGTCGGGCTGTTCCAGTTCCTGCGGGAGCAGCGAGCGCTGGAGGGTGACGGCCGTTTCGCGGTGGCGGCGCTCGCTGGCGCGGAGCCGTTCGGCCGCTTCGGCGTGGTCGGTGACGTCGGCGGCGTACACGAGCACTCCGCGCCCGGCGTCGTCGCCCGCGCTCCCGTTCCCGTTCCTGCTCCTGCTTCCGGCCCTGCCGCGGTTCGTACCCCTGTCCTTGTCCTTCCTCCGGTTCCTGCCCGGGGTCCTGCTCGCGTCGTCGGCCGCTTCGGCGTCGCCGTCCCGGTGCACGGGGGTGCAGGTCACGGTGTACGAATTGCCGTTGCGGACCTTGCGGGACTTGACCGTGCGGGGCGTGCCGCTGCGCAGGACCTGGTCCATGAGGGGCAGCAGGCTGAGTTCGGCGAGTTCGGGCATGGCCTCGGCGGCGGTGGCACCGATCGGGCGCGGGCCGAAGGCGGCGACGTAGGCGTCGTTGACGTACTCGATCCGGTGGTCGGGGCCGTGCACCAGGGCCACGAGAGCGGGCAGCCTGCCCAGCAGGTCCCGCGCGGAGAGGTCTTCCAGGGCGGGGCCGCCGGTCCCGGCGGGACGGCCGTCGTGCGCGTCGTCCCGCGTCTCGTCGCCCACGCCGTCGCACGTCCCGTCCTGCCCGCCGTCGGGCAGGACGCCGGACAGGCCGTCGGGCGTGACCGTGCCCGGGTCGTCGTCCGGCGGGCGGGGTCCGGACTCGGGGTGCCCGTACTCGGCGCGCGCCGGGGGTACGGAGCTGCGGTCGTCCCGAGCGGCGGCGCGGCGCTGCGTTCCGGGTAGGCGGGCGCTCCAACGCGTGAAGTTCACGGAATTTCTGGCCTCGTGTGTCGGTGTGGTCCGCTCGGGCGGGCTGATTCCTCTGCCGGTCCCGGTTCCCCCTGCCGGATCCGGCCGTCCCGGCCGGTCCCTCGGTTCCGTGGGATCCGGCGGTTGCGTCGGTTCTGGCGGTGCGGGCGGATCCGGTGGTTCCGGCGGTTCTGTCGGGGGCGGACCCGGGAGAGCGCAGCCGGGCCTCATCGCGCTGATCGTGCCTTCGAGGCGTCAGAGGTGCCGGAGGCGTCAGAGGTGTCCGGCGCCCGTGATGCGCCCGGTTTCCCCGGCGCATCACACGCGTGTGATGCCTCTGGTGCTTCTGATACCTCTGATGTCTCTGATGCGTCTCGGACATCGGGGATGTCGCTGCTGTTCACTGTCTCGTCGCTGCCGGCCGGGGTCACTCTGCGCAGGTGTGGGCCCACCTATGGTCACACGTCCAGTGTGGCGGACCGTACTGACAGTTGTCGGTACGGCGATGCCGCGGTCGGGTGAGGCTGCGGGCCGACGGCCGGTCAGCTTCCGTGCCCCGGTGGGCCGTCGGGTCCGGCGGGGCGCCGGGGGCCCGGTGGGCCGCCCGGCCCCATGGGCCGACCGGGGCCCGGCGGGCCTCCGGTGGTCGGCGGGCCGCCCGGTCCGGGCCGTCCCCCTCCCGCGGCACGTTCGAATTCGGCCCGCGGATGTTCCAGTGAGCCGAGGGAGACGACCTCGCGCCTGAAAAGACCGGCGAGCGTCCATTCCGCCAGGACCCGGGCCTTCCGGTTGAGCGTCGGGACGCGGCTGAGGTGGTATGTGCGGTGCAGCAGCCATGCCGGACACCCCTTGAGGGCGCGACCGCGCACCTGGGCCACGCCCTTGTGGAGGCCCAGAGAAGCGACGGAGCCCATGGAGGCGTGGCGGTACTCCTTGAGGGGGCCGCCGTCGAGCGACGCGAGGACGTTCCCGGCCAGGACCTTGGCCTGGCGCACGGCGTGCTGGGCGTTGGGGGCGGTGCTGACGCCCTTCTCGGAGGCCGTCAGGTCGGGTACGGCCGCGGCGTCCCCGGCCGCCCAGGCGTGCTCGACGCCCTCGACGGCGAGTTCCGCCGTGCATCTGAGCCGGCCGCACTCGTCGAGCGGCAGATCGGTGGCGGCGAGGACCGGTGCCGGTTTGACGCCCGCGGTCCACACGAGGGTGCGGGTCGGGATGCGGGAACCGTCGCTCAGCACGGCGACGCGGTGCTCGCAGGACTCCAGCCGGGTGTCGAGGCGCACGTCGATGTTGCGGCCGCGCAGCTCGCGGATCACGTACAGCCCCAGCACCTCGCCGACCTCGGGAAGGATGCGGCCGGACGCCTCGACGAGGATCCACTTCATGTCCTCCGCCTTGATGTTGCGGTAGTACCGCGAGGCGTGACGGGCCATGTCCTCCAGCTCGGCCAGCGCCTCGACGCCCGCGTAGCCGCCGCCGACGAAGACGAAGGTGAGGGCGGCGGCGCGAAGGGCCGGGTCGCGGGTGGTGGAGGCGATGTCCATCTGCTCGATGACGTGGTTGCGCAGCCCGATGGCCTCTTCGACGGTCCTGAAGCCGATGCCGTGGTCGGCGAGGCCGGGCACCGGGAGGGTGCGCGAGACGGAACCGGGCGCGAGGACGAGTTCGTCGTACGGGATCTCGACGGCGCCCGTGCCGTCCTCCATGGTGGCGAGCGTGGCCACGGTGGCCGTGCGCCCGGAGTGGTCGATGTGCCGCGCGGCCACGGTGGCCGTGCGCCCGGAGTGGTCGATGTGCCGCGCCTCGCCGATCACGATCCGGCAGTGCGCCAGGACCCGGCGCAGCGGCACGACGACATGGCGCGGCGAGATCGAGCCTGCGGCCGCCTCGGGCAGAAACGGCTGGTACGTCATATAGGGCTCGGGGGTGACGACGACGATCTCGGCCCGGCCTTCCCTGAGCCGCTGCTTCAGCTTCCGCTGGAGACGCAGCGACGTGTACATCCCGACGTAGCCGCCGCCGACGACGAGAATGCGTACGCACGCCGGGGGGCCGGGGGGTGTTCCCCCGGAATCTGAAGCCATCACCACCCCATGACGCAACGGGCTCAAGGGTTTGTCCACAGCCCCGGCAAATTGTGTGACCGGAGATCTCGGAGGGGCGGCGCCGTCGGTGGCCGCGATGTCGCATGAGCCGCGCAGGTCAGGGGCCGGGGTGGGGCTGCGGGCCGGGGTCGCCCGGACGGTCGGCCGGTCCTCGCACCGATCGGAGACGCTCCGTGCGGAACTACCCTCTTCTGAATTGACGCGGGCTCAACTATGTTCGTATGTCGTCGGAGTGCCGGGTCGGGACCAAGATCCACTCTCTGGCTCAGACTGCGGGAAGTCTCCGGGGGGAGACGCCATTACCGGGGGAACATCATGCATATTCAGGATCCTCATTGGCAGACCGCTGCGGCGGTTACGCCCCATTCGTCCGATGGAAACGGCCGAGGCGGCGCCGTCGGAACCGTGGCGACCATCGACGAGGTGACGCCGGTCGGTACGACGGGGACGACCATGACGGCGACGACCACGACGGGCGTGACGAACGGGGCGAACGGAACGAACGGCCGGTCGACCCCGCTCCGTGTGGACGCCCAGCGCAACCTGGAACACGTGCTGCGCGCCGCGCGCGAGGTGTTCGGCGAGCTGGGGTACGGGGCCCCGATGGAGGACGTGGCGCGTCGCGCCAGGGTCGGCGTCGGCACGGTGTACCGACGGTTCCCGAGCAAGGACGTGCTGGTCCGGCGGATAGCCGAGGAGGAGACCGCCCGGCTGACGGACCAGGCGCGGACCGCTCTGGGGCAGGAGGAGGAGCCGTGGTCGGCGCTGTCGCGCTTCCTGCGCACGTCCGTCGCCTCGGGCGCGGGCCGGCTGCTGCCGCCGCAGGTGCTCCGGGTCGGCGTCGACGCGGACGCGGTCGTCGGTTCCGACGCCGGTTCGGCGGCCGAGTCCGCAGCTGCCGGGGCGGAAGCCGCTTCCGGGGCCGGGAACGCGGGCGCGGGCGGCTCGGCGCCGATCGGGGAGGCGGGGGCCGTCGCGGTGATCCTGCCGGGCTCGGGCACCACGTGGGTGCCCCAGCAGCGGCAGGGCACGGGTCCGGACGACCTCCGGCCGGCCGAGGCGCGTGCCGTTCCGGAGGCCGGGCACGGCGGCATGGACGACGCCGGGGCCGGTGAGCTGCTGGAGGTCGTCGGACAACTCGTGGACCGGGCGCGTGCGGCCGGTGAGCTGCGCCGTGACGTGACGGTGGCGGATGTGCTGCTGGTCATCGCGACGGCGGCGCCTTCGCTACCCGACGCGGCTCAGCAGGCGGCGGCTTCGAGCCGGCTGCTGGACATCCTGCTGGAGGGGCTGCGCTCCCGGCCCGCCGCCTGAGCCGGGGCCGCCCCCGGTCCGTCGGAGGGCGGGGGCGGCCACCGGAGGTCCGGGCAGCCGTCCGAGGCCGGCTCGCGCTTCGGAGATCGGGAGCGCTGAGGCGCCGCCCTGCCGTTCCCAGCCTTTCGCCACGGACCCACCGCCGGTCCGTGGCCCAGCCACTGGCGGTCCACTACCGGTCCACTACGGATGCGCCACCCGTCCGCGGCCGTTCCGCCGCCGTTCCACGGTGCTTCCGCAGTCGATCCGCAGTCTCCGCACGGCCGTTACCGGCTCGTCGCGCGGCTTTTCCGGAGCTCGTCGCACGGTCGGTCCACGGCTGATCGGCGGCTCGCTCGTGGCCGAATTCCGTTTGACCCGCGACCATTTCACGGCCGAATCCCGGCCGAATCTCGATCGAATGCCTGGCGTTCCCCGGTGGTTCCTCATCGCCGTACGGGCCTGAACGGCCCTCGTCGACGGGGTCTTTGCCCGATGCCCGCCCTGCCCGCGTGAAAAGGCGCTCGGATACTCTTCCCCGAATGAGCGGTGATCAGAGCTCATATTCGAGAGAACACCCCGGATGAGTGGTTGCCGGGGCTGAGGGTCCGGCGTGATTGCGCCATGTGGCACGCTTGCCCGATGTTCGGGTCCGACAGCGCATACGGGGGCTATCGCGATGAGCGGTGACGGGCAGCAGGAAGAGTCCTTCGACGACGTCGCCGCCGCGGGCGGTCTGTCGGAGGCCGATGGCCCGTTCGCCCGCCAGGTGCCGCATCAGGGCGGCCCGGGACGATCGGGAGGCGGCGCCGATGCCGGCACCGTCCTGCCGGGCCCGTGGCCGGGGGCGCGCGACACCGGCGTCGACGCGGGTGTCGAGGCCGCGGTGCCGATGCAGCGGGAGGGCGGCAGCGCCACCGACGGTGCCGGTTCCGACGCCGATCTGATCAGGCAGATGCGCAGCGGCGACGACCACGCGTACGAGGAGCTGTTCCGACGGCACTCGGACGCGGTGCGCCGCTACGCGCGCAGTTGCTGCCGGGACGCGCACACCGCCGACGACCTGACGGCCGAGGTCTTCGCACGCACGCTGCAGGCGGTACGGAGGGGCAAGGGCCCCGAGGAAGCGGTGCGGGCCTACCTCATGACGGCCGTCCGGCATGTCGCGGCCGCCTGGACCAAGACCGCGAAGCGGGAGCAACTGGTCGAGGACTTCGCCGTGTTCGCCACGCAGGCCGCCGCGTCCTCGCAGGTGTCGGACCTGGAGACGCTCGACCTCGGCGCGGATGTGCACGCGATGCACGAGGCCGAGCGTTCGATGGCGATGCGGGCCTTCCGCAGCCTGCCGGAGCGCTGGCAGGCGGTGCTGTGGCACACCACCGTCGAGGAGGAGTCGCCCGGCGAGATCGCCCCGTTGTTCGGGCTGACCGCCAACGCCACCGCAGTCCTGGCCAGTCGGGCCCGCGAGGGGCTCAAGCAGGCGTACCTCCAGGCTCATGTGAGTCAGGCGCTCACCTCCGGCGGCGACTGCGCGCGCTACGCCGACCGGCTCGGGGCGTATGCCCGGGGCGGGCTCCGGATGCGGGCCGAGCGCGGGCTGCGCGGGCATCTCGACGAGTGCGCGAAGTGCAGGCTCGCGGCGGGCGAACTGGCCCATGTCAATGCCGGGATTCCGGCGCTGCTGCCCGTTGCGGTCATCGGCTGGATCGCTGCCGGGTACTCGCTCAAGGCCGCTGGGATCGCCGCCGGTGGGGCTGCCGGGGCGGCCGGCGCGGGAGCCGCCGCGGCGGCGACCGGCGGGGGCTCCTCCGGGGGCGCGGGCGGCGGTGGCGCGTTCTCGGAAGGGCTCGGCACGCCGGTGAAGGCCGGCATCGTGACGGCGGTCGTCGTGGCCGCGGCGGCCGGGCTGGCCTGGGCCATGGTCGGCAGCGACCAGCCGGGGCCCGACGCCGGGCACGCCACCCAGCCCGCCGTCGCGGCACCCGCAATGCCGCCGCCCGCCCCGCCGAATCCGACATCGTCCTCGCGTTCCAAGCCGTCGGCGCCCTCCGCACCGGTGCCGCCCGCCGCCGCGTCGCCCGCCGCGCCCCCGTCGGCATCGGCGCCCTCGGCCCCGGCGCCGAATCCCCCGTCGAAGCCCACGTCCAAGCCGACCACGACGACGGCTCCGGACCCCACGCGTCCGCCGACCGCGCCGCCTCCCGCGCCCGGACCGACGGCGACGGCGACCACGACCGGGAAGCCCACGCCGACCGACCCCGGGTCGCCCCCCGACCCGACCCCGACCCCGACCCCACCGCCCACCGTCTACCGGCTCAGCGAGCTGCGCTACTCGACGACCGGCGACCACACCGAACCCGAAGTGGTGGTGAACGAGAGCAACTGGCTCTGGCAGCGCTCCGGCCTGTGGATCGGCGGCAGGCAGTACGCCCACGGCGTGACCGTTCACAGCAAGTCCTCGGTCACGATCCAGCTGAACCGGCAGTGCTCGCGGTACGAGGCCATGGTCGGGCTCGACGACATGTCGCTGGGGCTGGGCGCGGTGCGCTTCTCCGTCCTCGGCGGTGACGGTTCGCTGCTGTGGCGGTCCTCGGTGCTGCACGGCGGCGCCCCGGCCGTACCCGTCGATGTCGGCATCACCGGTCAGACCAGGATCCGGCTCGTCGTCGAGCGGATGCAGCACGGCAGCGGCGCGGCACTCGCCGACTGGGCGGATTCGGGCCTCAACTGCCGCTGAGACGATCGTCCCGGAGCTTCGTCGAGGTGTCCGGGAGCTCCGCGCAGATACGGGTCAGCAGGTCGATGACGTCGTCGACCGTCAGCGTCCGGCCGACGGCGCGCTCCGACTCGTACGCCTGAACCCCCAGTTCCGCGCGGGCCGACCGCTCGGCCTCGTCCGCCTCGGCCCGTTGCGCACCGGTCCGGGTGTCGGTGGGCCGCCAGCCGTCGGCCGCCGCCCGTATCCGTACTGCTTCGCCGTGGCGGCCCAGCTTCGGCAGCACGGCCGCCACGCCGTCCACCAGGTGTCCGGTGACGAGTTCGGCGCACTGGGCGTCCCGCGCCTCGCTCAGTGCCTGCGTCAGGCCGCGTACCCCGGCCTCCGGACCGCGCCCCGGTCCGTCCTCGTGCACCGAGATCCGCGCGTCCAGTCCCTTGATCACCGTCGTGAAGTGCGACGGCGGACTGCCCCGCCCGGCCGCCTCCTCCACCTCCGTGATCAGCCGTCGCGCCTCCGCGATCTCACCGCGGTCCAGGGCCAGGGTGGCGCGCAGGAAGCGGGCGTAGGCGCGGGCGTCGTGCACCTGGAGGTGCTCCGCCCCGGCCTCGGCCTCGGCAAGCAGCCGTTCGAACCCGGCCATGTCACCGGTCCGGTGGGCGAGTTCGGCGAGGCGCGCGAGCAGGAACGGCACCTCGGCGTGCGCCCCGACCTCGCGGGCGAGGGTCAGCGCCTCCTCGTACGCCGCGGCCGCCTCCTCGTACCGACCGCGCATGACGCCCGCCTCGGCGGTGGCGCTCGCGACCTGGGCCCGCAGCCAGCGGTCGCCGACCCGCTGGGCCAGCTCGCGCAGTTCGGCGAGATCGTCGTCGACCCCGGGCATGCCGCCCGGCATGTCCACGGTCATGTGGGTACGGAACATCAGCATGACGCCGTACTCCCAGGCGCCCCCATGGACCCGGGCGTTGGCGACCGCCGCCTCGACCCTCGCACGCGTTTCGGCGGTGGTGCGGGTCACGAACGCGGTCATCGGCCAGAGCAGCCCCGGGAAGCGGGCACCCTGCGGGCCGGAGGACATGAAGACGTCGGCCACCCGCTCCATCAGCTCCCACCACCCGTCGGCATGGTCGAAGTCATCGGCCGGACCGTTCTCCACCGTGAGGAAGAACCTCAGCATCTGCAGCCGCATGCGCGGCCAGAAGCGGGGATCGCCGTCGTGCGGCGGCTCCGGTCCGAGCGTCATGGCCCGCTCGCACCAGCTCAGGCCCTCCGTGCGGTGGTTGCGCAACCACCAGAACCACCCCATGCCGAGGACCAGTCGCGCCGCGTCCGCCTCCGACGGCTCGGTGACGACGGTGCGGGTGAGGGCGGCCCGGATGTTGTCCAGGTCGGTCTCCAGGCGTGCTATCCAGTGCAGTTGCTCGCCGGAACGCAGGCGGGGATCGGCCTCCTCGACGAGCGCGGCGAAGTAGGCGGTGTGCGCGTTCGCCGCGGCGGCCCGCAGGGCGGGGGTCTCGGCCGCACGCTCGCCTGCGTACTCGTGGATGGTCTCCAGGAGGCGGTAGCGCATCCCACCGGTGGCGGTCGGCGCGGCGACGACGAGGGACTTGTCGACGAGCGAGCCGATCAACGAGGCGGTCGAACCGGCCGACGAACCGGTCGAGCCGATCGCTTCGGCGGCGTCCTCCGCCCCGACCGGGCTCCCGACACCGTCCTCCGCCATGCCCGGGCTCCCGACGACACCTGCCGTCACGGCCGGGCTCTCGGCGACGGCTTCCGCCGCGGCCAGGTCCCAGCCGCCCGCGAAGACCGAGATCTGCCGCAGCAGGGTGCGTTCGTCCTCGTCGAGCAGGTCCCAGGACCAGTCGACGACGGCACGCAGCGTCTGCTGACGTGGCAGGGCGGTCCTGGCTCCGCCGGTGAGCAGACGGAACCGGTCGTCGAGCCGGTCCGCGATCTGGCGCGGGCCGAGCATCCTCAGCCGGGCGGCGGCGAGTTCGATGGCGAGCGGCTGGCCGTCGAGCCGTCGGCAGATCTCCGCCACCGCGTCGGGGTCGCGCGCGGACTCCCGTACGAGGTCGAAGTCGGGGCGTACGGCGCGGGCGCGCTCGGCGAACAGTCGGTGGGCGGGGTCGGCCGGGAGCGGCCCGACCGGGCGTATCGATTCTCCGGGGACGCCGAGGGGTTCGCGGCTGGTGGCGAGGACACGCAGCCGCGGACAGCGGGTGAGCAGCGTTTCGGCGAGCGTGGCAGCCGCGTCGACGACGTGCTCGCAGTTGTCCAGGATCAGCAGGACGGGACCGACGCGGGAGCGGTGCGCCAGATGGTCGACGAGGATCTCGACCGGGTCCCTGCGCGGCGGCTGCCCGTCGCGGGCGTTGTCCAGCAGAAGTGTCGTGCCGCGCAGCCCGAGGGCGGAGAGCACGGCTCCGGGAACATCGGCCGGGTCGTCCACGGGGGCCAGTTCGGCGATCCAGGCTTCCAGGGGCGGGAGGTCCGGGAGCGAGGGGCCGGGGAACCGCTGGTCGGCCCCCGGCGGGCTCGACCGGATCGCGGCCTCCTCGGCGAGACGGGTCTTTCCGGAGCCTCCGGGCCCGGTCAGGGTCACCAGCCGGGACCGGTTCAACTCCTCGTGTATGGATCGCAGTTCCGGCTCACGGCCGACGAACGAGGTGAGCCGTGGACGGATGTTGCCCGGGACCGGCGCGGAACCGGAAGCGGCGGGGGCTCGTACCGGATCCGGCGAGACGTCCGGAGGACGGAGCAACTCCCGGTGCAGGGCACGGAGTTCCGGACCGGGGTCGGCGCCGAGCCCCTCGGCTAGAGCGCGGCGGGTCTCCTCGTACGCGGCCAGCGCGTCGGCCCGGCGGCCCTCGGCACGCAGGGCACGGATCAGCTTGCCCCGGAAACGCTCGTCGTACGGGTGGGTGACGATCAGCTCCCTCAACTCCGGTACGAGAGCGCCCGGTCCCTGCCCCGGCCCGGGTCCGGGGCCCGGGCCGTGGTCCCGGCCCGGACCCGAAGCGGGCCTCTCGCCGAGAGCCGCACCACCGTCCCCGGCCACGCGAACTGCCCCGGTCCCGGTCCCGGCCGCGCCACCGTCCCCGGTGGCGCACCGCAGATCGGCCTCGATACGGCGCTCCAGCGCGGTCAGGCGGTGGGCCTCCGGGCGCAGTCCGTGCCCGTGGCCCCCGTCCGGCAGGTCGGCCAGGGCGGGACCGCGCCACAGCGCGAGCGCGGTGCGCAGCGTCCGGGCGGCCGCGACGGGGTCCCCCGCGTCGAGCTCCTCGGCACCCCGACGGGACAGCCGCTCGAACCTGTGCAGATCGACCTCGTCGGACGTCGCCTCCAGGCGGTAGCCGCCCCGGGTACGGGTGATCGTGTCCCTGCCCAGCGCCCGGCGCAGCCGGCCCACGAGCGCCTGGAGCGCGGCGGGGGCGTCGTACGGGGGTTCATCGCCCCAGATGTCGTCGACGAGGACGTCCACGGGCACGGGCCGCCCGGCGCGCAGGGCGAGGGCGGTGAGGAGCGCGCGCAGCCGCGTACCGCCCACGGGCAGCACGTCGCCGTTCGTGTCTCGCGCTTCGGTGACGCCCAGGATCGAGTACCGCACCGGGCCATTCTGGCCCCGGGCCGGCCGAGGAGCGGCACCGAAGAGGCACCGGACACGCCGGACGGCAGAAACCCCACCATGCCCCGAGGCGATCCGGAATCCCGTCACCCCGGTCTTCGGGGCGGACCGGCCCCGGCCGCCCTGGGCTTCGGGGCGGACCGGCCCCGGCCGCCCTGGGCTTCGCGGCGGACCGGAGCCCCGCTACGGCTGCAGACTCCGCCGTGCCGGGACGACACCGTGCGCGACCGCGCGACGGCGCGGCGCCTCCGTACCCGTCCAGCACGTGCCGCGCCGCGACACGAGGCGGCGCAGCCAGAGTTCCATGGACGCCAGGTGGGCCAGGCCGTCCAGCGGGAGCGGTTCGCCGTCGGCGGCGGCGCGCAGGGCCTTGCGCACGACGCGCGCCTCGACCAGACCGGCGTCGGCGAGCAGCGGGGCGTCGAAGAGGGCCATCAGTTCGGGGAGCGCGGCGCGCAGACCGGTGCGGGCGGTCGCCTGGGAGGTGGCGTGCGAGGGGGTTCCCCAGCCGGGCGGCAGGTCGTGGACGCCCGCGCCCGCGAGCACCCGGCGCAGGATCGCGCCACGGGCGCCCGGCTGCACCCGGAGCGATTCGGGGAGCGCGCGGGCGGCGCGTACGACCTGGTTGTCGAGGAAGGGGGCGTGCAGGCGCTGGCTGCGGTTCTCGGCGGCCTGCTCCAGGATCCGGTGGTCTGCGGCGTACCGGGCGAGCGCCGCCCGTGCCCGGGCCTCGCCCGGCCGCTGGACGGAGACCGGCCGGACCGCCGCCTCCTGGAGACGAACGGATACTTCGGCGAGCGACTCCCCCGTCAGCCAGTGCGCGGCGGGGCCGGGCCGTGACCAGGCGAGGGCGGCGAGCGAGGCGTCGGCGGGGGTGTCGAGGTCGGGGGCGTGGCGGTTGGCGCCCGGCAGCCGGTCGGCCGCCGCTTCCAGTCCCGTGCGGTACGAGGTACGGGACAGGCGCCGGGCCGCGCGGTACACGGTGAACGGGACGAAGAAGGAGTGCGCGCTCGGGCCCTCGGCCTTGGCGAGTGCCGCGACCGGACGCAGCAGGTGGCGCCTGCGCCGGTCCATGAGCAGGTCGGCGAGGCGCGCGGGATGGGCGTCGAGGACCTGCCGGGCCCCGCCGCCGACGAAGTGGTCGGCGCTGCCCGAGGCGAGGCGGCGGCGGTGTCGCTCGGCGACGACGAGACAGGGCGCGGGTTCGTCGGTGAGCGGGCCGCCCAGCTCGGCGTAGGGCAGGGCCTCCTCCCCTCCGGTGACGACGACGTGGTGCAGGCGCGGGTCGGCGGCGATGACGCGGGCGCGTTCGAGTTCGTCCTCGTGCCCGTGCGCGGTGAGGTCGTTGAAGGTGACGGCGAGCAGCCGTTCCCCCGCGCCCGCGCCGTGGCCGAGGAGGCTTCCGGGCAGACCGGGCAGCCCCGGCAGTCCGGCGGCGAGCAGGGCGAGCGTTGCGGAGGCGCTGCCCCCGGAGAGGTCGGCACCGATGCCGGGAACGGGCGCGCCCCGCGCGGCGCGCCGGTCGGCGGGCCCCATTCCGGGGACCGGCCCGGGATCGGACGGCAGGGTTCCGGGCGCGTGACGCGGCGCGGCGAGTCTGGCGCGCACGGCGTCGACCAGCGCGTCCCGCACCCCGTCGACGGCGCTCACCGGGTCGAGTTCGGGCGCGGCGACGGCCAGTGAGGCCACCGCCTCGTAGCCCGTGATCTCGCGCGAACCCTCGCGAAGGATGAGCGCGTGCCCCGGCGGGATGCGCTTCACCCCCTCGTACGGGGTGCCGTCGCGCAGCGCCTCCGGGGTTTCGGGGCAGGCGAGCAGCGCGGCCAGGTGGCCGATGTCCAGCTGGGCCTCGACGAGGTCGGCGAGCGGGAGCGCGGCGGTGGCGTACGCGGTGCCGCCCGCCCAGGGGGTGTGGAAGACCGGGCGGGCTCCCGCCAGGTCTCCGATGACGCCGATCCTCCGGCCGACCTGGACGACGGCCGTGTAACTGCCGGGCCAGGAGGTGAGATGGCGCAGGGCCCCGCCGCGCGCGGCGAGGAGGCCGACCCGCAGTTGTTCGTCCGTGGCGCCGCAGCAGCCGAGGACGGCGAGCCGCGCGGTGGGCGCACCCTCGGCCGTCTCGACCGTGCTGACGCGGATCTCGTCCGGGCGCCAGTCGCCGACGGCCCACAGCGGATCCGGGTCGCCCCACAGGAGCTGGGAGCCCACCGGCTGTACGGTGCGCCCCGCGTCGATGCCACCGACCGCACCGGCGGTACCGGCGGCACCGGAGCGCGCGGCGACACTGCTCCACCCCACCAACCAACGCATCGCCGCCTCCACGGACTGTGGACGAAACGGCGCAGCGGAAACGCATCGGGAGAACTCCGGTGGTGCGCGCCGTCGTTGCGAACATGCTGCCACGACGGACACGTGCCGGAGGGGCTGCGGAGGGCGCACGTCGTACGGGCATGCGCCCCCGCCGGGGGCCGGACCGGGGCGGACGACGACCGGGTCCGGGCGGACATCCAGCAGCCGGCGGCCCTGCACAGGAGGCTCGGCGGTACGGGCGGCGCGCGGTCCGCGCGCGGCGGTACGGGCATCAACAGCCTTACGTCCCGGGCGTGTTGCCTACCATGCGCGAGCCGGATCACGCGGCCGATATCCGGCCACTCTCCGTGGCGTTCGCGGATCCGCGGCGGGCAGTCAGGGACGCGTCGGCGGGGATGTCCGCGAATCGATCGGGCCAACCTCGGCCGATCGATGATTTTCGGCCATTCTCAGGGCATGACGGAGCCTGGCAGCGGGGTACCCGCCGCCCCGGACGCCCTGTTTCACCCCGGTTCGCTCCCGGGCCCTTCCCGGGCTTCTCTCCCCGGCCTCTCTCCCGAAACACTCCTCCCGGCTTCTCCGGAAATCTCCCTTCGCGGCGGCATGCCGTCGGCACATGCCTCCGGAGAGGTCGCCGACGGCCCGACACCTGCTCGGGGCCCGTTTCCGGGCCCGTACCCACGCCCCGCGCCGCGCGCGGCCGGCACCGGGCACGCACCGCCCCGTACCGCCGCCGCACCGCTCCCCGCGCCGTTCCCGGCCGACGGCCGCGGACCGGCTTCCACGCACGGTCCGGGAGGCGTTCCGACGCCTCCCGGACCGGTCCACCGCCTGCGGGGAATGAGGCGGCAGTGTCCCCCAGCCCACTGGTTCCATCGCAGTGGGCCGACCCACGCAGCACCCATGGAAGCCCTTCCGAAACGGCCGGACGAGAGCGCACGGCCGGGCGCACGGCCACACACCAGGAGCACGCGTGAAACCCGTCGGACACCGCCTCCACGCTGTGCGAACACCACGCCCACGCTGCGCGGACGCCGCTCGCGGGAGCGCACGGACGGGGCATCGGCGGACACGGGACCGATCTTCGCGCGGCGCCGCACGAGCCCGGGAGCACACGTCCTCCACAGCCCGCCCACCGCGTCGCGCGACGCCCCCGTACCGGCGCGCACGACGGCCCCGCGCCCGTTCCGCGCGCCCCGGCTCAGACCTCCGCGCAGGCTCCGCACCGGCTCCCGGGGGCGCCCCCGCGGGCACCCGCCGGGGCGGTCGGCGGGGCGGTCGGCGGCACTCCTGTCCGCGCTTCCGTCCGCACGGACAACAATCCCGCCATACGGACGTCTGCCCCTTAACGGTAGGGATGCGGCGAACTACGCTGGGTTCACTGAGGTTCTCGGCAGGAGGCATATTCCTCGGGGCTCCGCCACATGCGTGTGCGGCCGGAGTGCCGAGGGTCGTCCCTGGGGAGGACACGGTACGAATGCCGCGCGCCGCAACGGTGACGCGGCGGCCGTCTGTGTGTCGAGGGGTGACGCATGTCCAGGGAGCAACGAGGACCGAACGAGAAGCTCGGAACCGTTCTCGCCCTCGCGGGAATCAGCAACGCCGGACTCGCCCGGCGGGTCAACGACCTGGGGGCGCAGCGCGGTCTGACGCTCCGGTACGACAAGACCTCGGTGGCCCGGTGGGTCTCCAAGGGCATGGTGCCGCAGGGGGCCGCGCCCCATCTCATCGCGGCGGCGATCGGCGCCAAGCTCGGCCGTCCGGTCCCGCTGCACGAGATCGGACTCGCGGACGCCGATCCGGCTCCGGAGGTCGGGCTGGCCTTCCCTCGCGACGTGGCCGAAGCGGTCCGTTCCGCGACCGAGCTGTACCGGCTGGATCTGGCCGGGCGCCGGGCGGGCAGTGGCGGTATCTGGCAGTCACTCGCGGGTTCGTTCTCGGTGAGCGCGTACGCGACCCCCGCGTCCCGCTGGCTGATATCCCCCGCCGACCCGTCGGTGGAGCGGGATGCGAACGCCGCCCGGGCGGCCGTTCTCGGCCCCCAGGGAGCAGAGGGCGCACACACCGGCGCGGGGGCGCACGGCGCTGCGGGCGCGGCGGCCGGGGGCACCGACACGGAAGCGACCGCCGAGTCCGCCACCACGTCCTCCACCGGACCGGCCGCCGATACGGCTGGAACGACCGATTCCGCGGGTTCGGCGGGTTCGGCGGGTTCGGCCGGGGCTTCCGGGGCGCGGGGGCGGCCGGGGGTACCGGCCGCGACCGGTACGCGCCCGGCAGCCGGGGCGCAGGCGACAGGCCGCCCGGGTCCGGGAACCCCGCGCGCGACGTCCATCCCCGCCCAGCCCGGCCCGCAGAACGCGTCCGCATCCAGGACCGCGCCCCCCGCCGCCTCCGCCAGGGCCGTCAGGAGCGACCGGGCCGCGAAGGGTGCTCCGGCGCCGTCGGCCGGGCCCCGGCACAACGGCGCCGGCACGAGCGCGACCACGGGCACCGGCACGGGCACGGCCCCGGTCGCGCCCCCCGTCACAAGTGACATATCCCCCCTGCGGGTCGGCCACAGCGATGTCGCCAAGCTGCGCGAGGCGGCCCAGGACGCCCGCCGGTGGGACTCCAAGTACGGGGGCGGGGACTGGCGTTCCTCCATGGTTCCCGAGTGCTTACGGGTCGACGCGGCCCCCCTGCTCCTCGGCTCGTACAGCGACGAGGTGGGCCGGGCCCTCTTCGGCGCGGCGGCCGAGCTGACCCGGCTCGCCGGCTGGATGGCCTTCGACACCGGCCAGCAGGAGGCCGCCCAGCGCTACTACATCCAGGCACTCAGACTCGCGCGGGCCGCGGCCGACGTCCCCCTCGGGGGATACGTCCTCGCGTCGATGTCGTTGCAGGCGACCTACCGCGGGTTCGCCGACGAGGGGGTCGATCTGGCCCAGGCGGCCGTCGAGCGCAACCGGGGACTCGCCACGGCCCGCACCATGAGCTTCTTCCGCCTGGTGGAGGCCCGCGCCCACGCCAAGGCGAACGACGCGCCGGCCGCCGGGGCCGCGCTGAAGGCCGCCGAGGGCTGGCTGGAGCGCTCCCGGGACGGCGACGCGGACCCGTCGTGGCTGGGCTTCTACTCGTACGACAGGTTCGCGGCCGACGCCGCGGAGTGCCACCTCGATCTGAAGGCGCCCCGGCAGGTGCGGCGCTTCACCGAGCAGGCGTTGTCCCGGCCCACCGAGGAGTTCGTCCGCTCGCACGGACTGCGGCTCGTGGTCTCGGCGGTGGCCGAGCTGGAGTCGGGGAACCTCGACGCGGCCTGCGCGGCCGGGACGCGCGCGGTGGAGGTGGCGGGCCGCATCTCCTCCGCCAGGACCACGGAGTACGTACGGGACCTGCTGCACCGGCTCGAACCGTACGGGCACGAGCCACGCGTCGCCGAGCTGCGCGAACGGGCCCGGCCGCTGCTGGTGGCACCCGCCTGACCGGCCCGCCGTCCCGGCCGCCGCTCCGCCCGGCCGTCGCCCCGCGTGCTCCGCACGTTCCGCATGACCGGGGTGGCGGCCGGACACGCGCGAACGTCCGCGTACCGCGTCCCCGCACCGATCTCCCATATCCGCCGTTCCCGGCCGGCGTTGCTGGCCGGCGTTGCTGGCCGGCGTTGCTGGCCGGCGTTGCTGGCCGGCGTTGCTGGTCGAGACTGCTTGAACAGGCGCTCGACGAAAGAATGAGCGACGAAAGTACGCGCCACGCTGGTCCCACTGGTTTGAGTGCGGTGTCAGTGGGTCAGTGCACTATCGGGGTGGGAGGTGGCGTGGTGATGACGCACGCGGCGTACGACTGCGACGTGCTGGTGATCGGCGGCGGGATCGTCGGCCTGTCGACGGCGTACGCCCTCACGCGCACCGCTCCCGGCACCCGGGTGACGGTGCTGGAGAAGGAGTCCGGCCCCGCCCGTCACCAGACCGGGCGCAACAGCGGCGTGATCCACAGCGGCATCTACTACCCTCCCGGCTCGCTCAAGGCCCGCTACGCGGTGCGCGGTGCCGCCGAGATGGTCGAGTTCTGCGCCGAGCACGGCATCGCGCACGCGGTGACCGGCAAGCTGATCGTCGCGACCGAGCGGTCCGAGCTGCCTCGGCTGCACGCGTTGGTCCAGCGCGGACGGCAGCACGGGCTACCTGTGCGCGAGCTGGGGCCGGCCCAGATCGCCGCGTACGAACCCGATGTGCGCGGGCTCGCCGCGATCCGCGTCGGGACGACCGGGGTGTGCGACTTCCCGGCGGTGGCGGCACGGTTCGCCACCGAGGTGGTCGCCGCGGGCGGCGTGATCCGTCACGGCTCGGAGGTCGTCTCGGTCGACCGGCGCCCCTGGGGCGTGGCGGTGCGCACGGCGGACGGCGCGGTGGTGCGGGCCCGGGTGCTGGTCAACTGCGCCGGGCTGCACTGCGACCGGGTGGCGCGGCTCGCGGGCGACGAGCCGGGGATGCGGATCGTGCCGTTCCGGGGGGAGTACTACGAGCTGACGCGGCCGGAGCTGGTGCGCGGTCTGGTCTACCCGGTGCCCGACCCGGCGTTCCCGTTCCTCGGCGTGCATCTGACCCGCGGCCACGACGGCGGTGTACACGTCGGTCCGAACGCGGTGCCGGCGCTGGCCCGCGAGGGATATGCGTGGCCCGTCGTGCGCCCCCGCGAGCTGGCGGACGCCCTGACCTGGCCGGGCACCTGGCGGATCGCGCGCAGACACTGGCGGTACGGGGCGGGCGAGGTGCGCCGCTCGTTGTCGAAGCACGCGTTCACGGCGGCGGTGCGACGACTGCTGCCCGATGTCACGGAGGCCGATCTGCGGCCCGCCCCGGCCGGGGTCAGGGCCCAGGCGGTGCTGCGCGACGGCACCCTGGTGGACGACTTCCTGATCCGCGAGGCCCCGCACACCGTCCACGTGCTGAACGCCCCGTCGCCCGCCGCGACGGCCTCCCTGCCCATCGGGCGGGAGGTGGCACGCAGGGCGCTGCTCCAGGCGCGGGAGACGGGGTGGAAGCCGCCCGCCGTAGAATCGGGTCATTGTGTCTGAGCCCTTGAACCCCTCCGCGACCCCTCCCGCAGACCTCACCGCGGGCCCCTCGGGGGCGCCCTCGTCCCCCGCAGCCGGGACCTCCGCCGAGGCCACCTCCGGGACCTCCGCCGCAGAGGCCGCCTCCGCGACCCGTGTTTCCGGAGCCCCCGCCGAAACCTCCGCCGGAGCCGCCCCGTCCCAGACCCCCTCCGGGACCGGCTCCGGGATTCCGGACGATCTGCGCGCCGCGTCCTTCGAGCGCCAGCGCCGGCTGCGCCAGGAGCCGCGCTTCCCCGGCGGGCCCGCCGTCGACCCGGCCGGATCGCACCACGAGCGCCGCATCCGCAGCTTCCAGCCGCGCCGGAGCCGGGTCACGCCCGGCCAGGAGGACGCCCTGATGCGGCTCTGGCCCGCGTGGGGCCTGGACATCGACGGGCAGCGGGTCCTCGACCTGCCCGAGCTGTTCGACGGGCTCCCGGTCGTGCTGGAGATCGGGTTCGGCATGGGCGAGGCCACCGCGCAGATGGCCGCGGACGATCCGGGGACGGGCATTCTCGCCGTCGACGTCCACACCCCCGGCCAGGGCAATCTGCTCGGCCTCGCGGAGCGGAACGGCCTGTCCAACATCCGTGTCGCCAACGGCGACGCGATCATCCTGCTGCGCGAGATGCTGAAGCCGGACTCGCTGGACGGGCTGCGGGTGTACTTCCCCGATCCGTGGCCCAAGAAGCGTCATCACAAGCGTCGGCTGATCCAGCCGGAATTCCTCGACCTGGCGGCCCAGCGGCTGAGGCCGGGCGCCCTGGTCCACTGCGCGACCGACTGGGAGCCGTACGCGGAGCAGATGCTGGAGGTGCTGACCGCGCACCCCCTCTTCGAAAACACCCTGCCGGAGGGCGGCTACGCGCCACGGCCCGCGTTCCGGCCGCTGACCCGCTTCGAGGGCCAGGGACTCGACAAGGGCCACGTCGTGCACGACCTGCTCTTCACTCGCCGCTGATCCGTCGCCGAACCCGCCCGACCCCACCGCCGAGCCCGCCGCAGATGGTGCCTCCCCCGACCACCGCCGAGGTCCGGCGAAGGGCCGCCACTGGCCATTCCCCGTGGCCGGTGTCGGTACCGCTCGTTAGGGTCATGGGGTGGTATACGAAGGGTCTGTCCAGCAGCGGCAGCCGCATCCGGCCGTCCCGGTGCTCGAGGAGCAGCGGGTCGGCGAGATCCTGGCCGCCGTGCCGGAGCGACGGCACTGGAGGTACCGGCCGCGGCGCGTCGGCATGGTGTGGCGCAGCAGGACGTTCCGCGTCGCGGCCGTGTGCACGGTGCTCGCGGTGTGCGCTCTGGCGATCCTGGCCCTGGTCCGCGACCAGACGGGCACCGAGGGCTTCCTCGTAGGTCTCGGCCTCGCGGTGCTGCCCGTGCCACTCCTGATGGCGGCGTTCCGCTGGCTGGACCGGGTCGACCCCGCGCCCTGGCGGAACCTGTTGTTCGCCCTGGCCTGGGGCGCGTTCGCGGCCGCCCTGATCGCGATCCTCGCGAACTCGTTCGCGACCCGTTGGATAGCCACGACCACCGCCGACCCGACGAACGCGGACAACCTCGGTGCGACGGTCATAGCACCGGTCGTCGAGGAGAGCGCCAAGGCCGTCGCGATCCTGCTGGTCTTCCTGTTCCGAAGACGTGAGTTCAGCGGAATCGTCGACGGCGTCGTGATCGCCGGTTTCACCGCGAGCGGTTTCGCCTTCACCGAGAACATCCTCTATCTGGGCAACGCCTTCGGGGAGGACCAGCAGGCCGGGGCCTCGGGCGTCGCCTCGATGACCGCCGCGACGTTCTTCGTGCGGGCGGTGATGTCCCCGTTCGCACACCCGCTCTTCACGATCCTGACGGGGACGGGCTTCGGTCTCGCCGCCGCCAGTGCCCGCAACCGGCGGTTCCGCCGCATCGCGCTGCCGCTGCTGGGGCTCGTCCTCGCCATGGGCATGCACGCGTTGTGGAACGGGTCGGCCTCCTTCTTCGGACCACTCGCCTTCTACGCCGTGTACGCGGTGTTCATGGTTCCGCTCTTCGGCGTGTTGACCTGGCTGGTGATCTGGGCACGCCGACGCGAGCTGCGCGCACTCGCCGCAGAGCTGCCCGGCTACGCGGCGGCCGGCTGGCTGACCCCCGCCGAACCACTCGCCCTCGCCTCCATGCGGGCCCGCGGCCTGGCCCGCGACGCGGCCCGCCGGCACCACTCCTTCGACGCCGGGGCCGGCTGGGGCAACCCGTACGGCCCAGGCCACTCACCGGGCCATGCACCGGGCACCGGAGCGGTGCACGGTCCGGGCCACGGAGCGGTGGCCCCGGTCGGCGCACCGGTCCAGGCCCTGCCCCCGGTGCAGGCCGTGGCGCAGGCGCAGGGCGGGGCGCCCCGCAAGGAGCGCCGCAAGGCTCAGGCCCAGGCCAAGGCCCGGGGCAAGGCCGCCGCCCGTACCGTCGCCGAGTACGAGTCGTTCGCGATGTCACTGGCCTCGCTCCGCCGCCAGGCCCGCCTCGGGACGGCAGGCCCCGACTTCGCGGCTCGTGAACTGGAGCTGTTGCACCACCTCTGGCAGCGCAGGGACGTGGCCGCTCCCGCCCTCGCCTATGCCGCGCAGGCGGCGGGCCTCCTACGCCCCTACCCGTTCCCACCCGCCCCGGTCCCGTACTGGCCGGCGCCGGCCCCGGCCGCGTTCCCGCCGCCGCACCAGGCGTACGGCGGCTACAACCCGTACCGGCTGCCGCCCCGGTAGCCCCGGGCGCGCGCCGCGGACGCGCGAACGCCCCGGGAACGCGACGCTTCCGGGGCGTTCGTGGACAGGGGCGGTTCGACGGAGCGACCGGAGCGCGGCCAAACCCGAGCACGATCCGCCGCCGGAACCGGAACAGTCCGCCACCCCGTCCGCCGGTCGGCCTGCCGGGGGCTGCCCTGCCCGCCGGTGGCGTCCGTCAGGCGGACGCCTCGGTGAGGTCGGCCAGCTCCCCCTCGGTCAGCCGGAGGTCGGCCACGGCCGTCAGGGCGGGCAGCTGCTCGACCGTACGGGCCGAGGCGATCGGCGCGACGACGGTCGGCCGGGACGCGAGCCAGGCCAGCGCCACGGTCGCGATCTGTGCGTCATGGGCCTGGGCGACCCGGTCCAGGGCGGCGAGGACGTTCCGCCCCCGCTCCGACTCCAGGTGCTTCCCCGCGCTCTCCGCACGCGCGCTCTCCACCGGGGCGCCCGGGCGGTACTTGCCGGTGAGGAATCCGGAGGCCAGGGCGTAGTACGGGACGGCGGCGAGCCCGGCCCGCGCGGCCGTGTCCTGGAGCGCGCCCTCGTAGGTGTCGCGGGAGACGAGGTTGTAGTGCGGCTGCAGGGCGACGTATCGGGCCAGCCCCTCGCGCTCGGAGAAGTCCAGGGACGCCCGGAGCCGCTCGGGGCTGATGTTGGACGCGCCGATCTCGCGCACCTTGCCGGCCCTCACCAGCTCGTCGAGGGTGGTGATGATCTCCTCGACCGGCACGGTCTCGTCGTCGAAGTGCGTGTAGTAGAGGTCGATGTGGTCCCTGCCGAGCCTGCGCAGCGACTCTTCCGCCGCCGCCTTGACGGTGGCGGCGGAGAGGCCCTTGTAGGAGGGGTGGGCGCCGACCTTGGTGGCGACGACGACGTCGGACCGGCCGGGCCGGGACGCGAGCCACTTGCCGATGACGGTCTCCGACTCGCCGCCCTCGTTCCCCGGCACCCAGGCGGAGTAGGCGTCGGCGGTGTCGACGAAGTTGCCGCCCGCCTCCGTGTAGGCGTCGAGCACGGCGAACGACTGCGCCTCGTCGGCCGTCCAGCCGAAGACATTGCCGCCGAGGGCGAGCGGGAACACCTGAAGATCGGAAGAGCCCAGTTTGCGAAGGGAAGTCATGAATCGATCAACGTGTTCCCGCCAGAACGGTATTCCGCGCATCCATCGTTCGGCGGACGGCCGTTCGGTGTTGTCCGCGCCGTCCGCCTGCGCATCGTTGTCCGCCCGCGCGACGCCGACGCGGGTGCCTCAGATGTTGAGGCCCTTGCTCCGCAGCCAGCCCATCGGGTCCACGCCCGTGCCGTCGGCGGTGTGGATCTCCAGGTGGAGGTGGGGACCCGTCACGTTGCCGGTCGCGCCGACCCGGCCGATGGTGTCCCCGGTGGAGACCTTCTGACCGACCCCGACGCCGATCGAGGACTGGTGGCAGTACCAGACCTCCGTACCGTCCTCCAGCTCCAGCACCGTGCGGTAGCCGTACGAGCCGGACCAGCCCGCCGACTTGATGGTGCCGCCGTGAACGGCCTTGACGGGGGTGCCCGTCGGCGCCGCGAAGTCGAGGCCGGTGTGGTGACCGGAGGACCACATCGTGCCGGCCTGGCCGTACGTCGAGGTGATCGTGTACGAGGTGGTCGGGACGGCGTAGCTGGCGGCGAGCTTGGCGAGCCGCAGGGCCTCGGCCTTCTTCTTCGCCTCCTCCTTCGCCTTCTCCTCCGCCTTCTTCTTCTCGGCGGCGGCCTTGGCCTCGGCGGCGTCCTGCTGCTTCTTGGCCTCGGCCGCGGCCTTCTCCGCCGCGGCCTTCTCCTGGGCCTCCCTGGCCTCCGCGGCGGCGGCGGCCTGCTGCTGCTCGGCCTGCTGGAGGATGCGGGCGCGCAGCGCCTCGCCCGCGTCGGTCGTGCCCTGCTCGGCCTCGGCGGTGGTGATGCCCGCGGTGGTGAGCGGGGCGGTGGCGGGCGCGGCCCCGTCGTCCTCGGACTTGTCGGAGAGGAGGGCGCCCACGCCAGGAAGGGACTTGGCGTCGGGCAGGTTGTCCGCGATGGAGTCGGGAAGGGAGATGGACACCGGCGGCTTGCCCTGCGCGGAGGCCATGCCGCCCGCGCCGACCGCCGCGATGACGCCGACCCCGAGCACCGCGGAACTGCGGGCGAGTCCGTTGCGCTGCTTGGCGACCCGGTGCTTGCCGCGTACGGGGCGGACGGTCTCCTCGGTGGGGTTCCACTCGTCCCAGCCGCGCTCACCGTCGACACCGAAGTCGGCGCCGGGCAGGGTCGCGGTGGCGGTCATGTCCGGTCCGATGCCGTGGTCCATGCGATCCGCGGTGCCGGACACCGTCGTCATCCCGGCCGTTCCGTAGTCGGAGCCGTAGCCGGGGCCCGCGCCGTAACCGGGGCCGAAGTCGGTGCCGAACTCGGAACCGTACGCGGAGTCGAGCCGGGCAGGGGCCTCGGGGGCAGGCTTGTTGGACGCCACGGGGGCGCACTCCTTTCCTTCCTTCTCGCCTACCGGGTTAGCTGACGGGTTCGGAGCAGGAAGGTCTCCTACGGACACCGCGTCTCTCACGAGACCCGGATGTCCGATTCACCCCAGGGTGGTGGTTCCCCGGTTCCCTTTCGGGATTCGGCGCTGGCGCACGGTGCCGCCTCTGACGACGGCTGGGACGACCGCGCTGCGTTATCGAACGTTAATAGACACCGGGCCCTGATTCCAAGCCGCTCCCACTGATCGTTCACGTCTTTGGCCTGGACTTTACTGGACATCTCGGGGCGTATTCAGACGACTTGATCGAGTCTCAGTCAATACCGTGTAACTGACGTTGCGTCAAATGTTATGCGGAGCGGCGTCTTTCGATTACGTACGGTGGCACCCGGGTCCGCTCGGGCACACCCGGCCGCCCGGACGGACATCCACGGCCTCACGGGCGCACCGGACCGAACCCCTCGCAGCCTTCTCGCACACGCCCGACCGCCCGGACGCCCCGGCCCCTCCCGCACACGCCCGGCCGCCCCGGACCGTCCGTCATGCCGGGTCCGGCCCCACGATCCGGACGGTCCTGCGCCGCTCCGGCTGCCCCTCCGCGGGGCGCACGACCGCGAGCAGGGCCATGTCGTCGGTCGACTCGCCCCCCGTGTGCAGCCGTACGTCGTCGGTCAGCGCGGACAGCAGCTCGTCCGGCCCGGGAAAGATCCGCCCGCGCAGCCGGGCCGCCGGATCGTAGAAGTCCCCCTGGGCGCTCCGCGCCTCGGAGAGGCCGTCGGTGTAGAGGAGCAGCGTCACCCCCGGCCGCAGATCCCACTCGTCCGTCCGGTCGGGCCACGCGCCCAGGTCCATCCCGAGCGGCAGCGCGGACATCGAGGGCGCCAGCACGTCCAGCGCCCCGTCCGGGTACAGCAGGATCGGCTCGGGGTGGCCGCGGTTGACGATCCGGACCCGGGACAGGCCGGCCGGGATCTCGGCCAGCACTGCGGTGGTGAAGCCCTCGACGATGTCGGGCCCGCCCCGGCGCGCCCTCCTCTCCCGCACCAGCGCCCGCTCCAGCCGACGCGCCACACCCTCCAGCGAGCGCTCCTGTTCGGCCGCCTCCCGGAACGCCCCGATGACCACGGCGACCGTCTCCACGGCGTCGAGCCCCTTCCCCCGTACGTCACCGACCACCAGCCGCACCCCGTACGGGGTGTCCGTCACCGCGAACAGGTCACCGCCGACGAACTCGTCGGCCTGCGCGGCCTCGTACCGCGCCGCCACATGGAGCCCGCCGATCCGGTCGAACGGCTTCGGCAGCACCGCCCGCATGGCCCGCTCCGCGATGACCCGCGCGGAGGCCAGCTGCTCGTTGCTCCGCCACACGACCCGGTTGATCACCACCGCGAGCACCGAGACGGTCGCCAGTGTGAGCAGCTCGATCAGCGCCACGGCCGTCGGCAGCGATTCGGTGGCCAGCCGGAGCGCGATGACGGCCAGCATCGAGGCGATGCCGGTGCGCACGGTGCTGGACAACGAGAAGAACGGCGCGGCGATCAGCGGCGCCGCGACAAACAGCGGGATGGCGGTGAAGACCGGCGGGGTGAGCAGGCCGAACAGCAGCCCGCCGACGATCATCAGGGTCGGCAGCATGCGCACGAACCGACGGGCACCGGCGCCGCCGGCAACCCCTCCGGCGTGCCCGCCCCCGGCATGTCCGCCGCGCCGCTTCAGCCGCTTCCACACCTGTGGTCTCCTGCCCGGTACACGCACGGCTGCGGACGGTACCGCGCCCCGCCCCAGGCTCACCGGAGCTCAGCCGCGCGGCGACTCCGCATCGCCCAACAGAGGTACACGCGTGGCACACCTCACACGCCACCCACGCACCTCGTGCCATCCAGCGACGGCACGAAAAAACCCCGGGCCCGGCACGCTGTACGCGCCGGGCCCGGGTCTTCAGTAGCGGGGACAGGATTTGAACCTGCGACCTCTGGGTTATGAGCCCAGCGAGCTACCGAGCTGCTCCACCCCGCGTCGGTGAACACAACTCTACGCCATGTCCGGCGCGCTCGTGACCACCCCGAGGTGACAGGCGGGATCGAATATGCGGTGATATGACTGATTTACCCACCAATGGGTCGATGCGATGGGACAGCGGCGACCGGGAGCGACCGTGGACAACTATCCCTTGCTCAATCTCTTCTGGACCATGCTCTGGTTCTTCCTCTGGATCATGTGGCTCTTCCTGCTGTTCAAGGTCGTCACGGACATCTTCCGCAGCGACGACCTGGGCGGCTGGGGCAAGGCCGGCTGGCTGATCGTGGCACTGCTGCTGCCGTACATCGGCGTGCTGCTGTACGTGATCGTGCGCGGCAGGTCCATGGGCGGACGGGACATCGAGGCGGCGCGGGAACGCGAGGCAGCCTTCAAGGCATACGTACGCGAAGCCGCCGGGGGCGAGCCGAAGCACGGCAGCCATGTGGACGACCTGGCGAGACTCGCCGAACTGAAGGACCGGAACGCCCTTACGGACGAGGAGTACCAGCGGGCGAAGACGAAACTTCTGGCCTGAACCGAGGCGCCCCCTCAACCGAGACGCCCACGCCCGGACCGGGCCACCACGGAGCCGTGAAGCCGGAAAGTTCGGAGAACCCGGGAGATCGGGAGAACTCAGGAGGTTCGGAGACCGGGAAGCCCGCGGACCGCGAGGCCGAGGCACGGTGGGCGGGAGGTCCTGAAACGGATTCGGCCCCGACCGGATGTACTCCGAGCCGGGGCTGAGAGGGTAGGCCGTGTGGGACTCGAACCCACAACCAACGGATTAAAAGTCCGCTGCTCTGCCAATTGAGCTAACGGCCCTCGCCGAACCACCCCTGAGCATAGCCCGCCGCGGCCCGGCCGCCGATCGGGTATCGGCAGCCGGGCCCCGTCGTGGCGGGATCGCCCCCGTCGTGGCGGGATCGAGGGGGTGGGGACGGGGGTGGGAACGGGGTGGGTCAGAAGGCACCCTTGTACCCCTGCCGGCTCTTGGCGATCTTCGTGCGCGAGCCGAAGGAGCCCTTACCGTTGGCGTTGCCGTCGTAGCGGTAGAGCGGGCCCTCCTTGCGGCGGGCCGGCACGTCGCCGTGTCCGTCGCCGTCGAGGTCACCGCGCCGACGATCTTCGTGAACGCGCCGCCCACAGGACCTGTCCCCGCACGGAGGCGGCGGCGATGGACCGGGGCGTCCATATGTTCGCCGAGCGGTGCTCGGAGACGGCGTCGACGTACTGCTTGCCGGTCGAGGCCGCTTCGTGGACGAGAAGCGTCCCGTGGCGTCGACGAACCGGCCGCCCGTCACGGCGGCTTCGGCGGCGGAGTGGTAGCTGTTCCCCGTCAGCCGGATCTGGGCGCGTTCCTGACCGTCGTTCACGAAGAACCGGCCCACGTGGCCGTTGCCGGTGGCGCGCAGCGGCACGCGGTCACCGGCGTCGCACGGGACCCGCTCGGCCTGTGCGCCGTTCGCGTGGAGCCCCCTCCCCGCCCCCGGCAGCGCCCCTCCTCCTGCCCCGAGTCGCCGGATCCTGACAGCGGTTGCGCATGCGGGGAAAGCGAAAAGAAAGGCGGGCCCGCTCATGAAGAGCGGGCCCGCCTTCCGGAGAACTCCGGTCGATGCGGCGGACCTTCAGCGGTCCGCCTCATCGTTCAGCGCGTTCAGCACAGCCGACGCGTTCGGCGCGTTCAGCCGTTGCGCTTCCAGCGCGGCTTGTCGTCGCGGCGGCCGAAGGAACCGGCGCCGCGGTGGTCGTCGCGCCGGCCGTACGGACGGTCGCCGCCGGACCGGAAGCCGCCCGAGGGACGGTCGTCGCGACGGTCCCGGTTGAACGGGCGGTCGCTGCCGCCCGAGCGGAAGCCGCCGGAGGGACGCTCGTCGCGACGGTCCCGGTTGAACGACGGGCGGTCGTTGTCACGGCGGTCGAAGGAAGGACGGTCGTTGTCACGACGCTCGAACGAGCGGCCACCGCGGTCGTCGCGACGGTCGTGGGAGCGGTAGCCGCCCGACGGACGGTCGTCACGACGGTCGCGGCCGAAGGACGGACGGTCGTTGTCACGACGGAAACCACCCGACGAACGGTCGTCACGACGCTGGAAACCACGGTCACCGCCACGGTCGTCACGCCGGTCGCGGCCGAAGGACGGACGGTCGTTGTCACGACGGAAACCACCCGACGAACGGTCGTCACGACGCTGGAAACCACGGTCGCCACCGCGGTCGTCACGCCGGTCGCGGTACCCGCCGCGGTCGCCGCCCCGGTTGTCCCGGCGCTCGAAGTTGCCACGCTCGTCGCGACGGTCGTCCCGCGCCGTGGGCTGCTCCGGTACGGAGACGGCGGCCTCGATCGCGGCCTCGGCCTCCGCGGCGGCCTCGGCGATCGCGGTCTCGGGGTCCTCACCCCGCTCGCGCGCGGCCCGCGCGACCAGGCGGTCCGCCTCCTCGCGCAGCTCGCCGGCGCGGCGCTGGACGCGCTCCAGCTGCTTGGTCAGCTCGACGACCTCGCGCTCGGCCTGCTTGGCGGCGTTGTTCGCGGAATCGGCCTGGACCTCGGTCAGCGAACGGGCGCCGGTGATCTCGGCAACCTCCGAGTCGAAGGCACCCGCGCCGCCCACGATGTGGCGCGAAGCCTCGACGCCCGCGTCCTCCATGAGCCGGAAGATCTGGCGGCGCTGGTGCGGCAGCGCCAGCGAGACGACGACACCGGACTTGCCGGCCCGGGCCGTACGGCCCGAACGGTGCAGGTAGTCCTTGTGGTCACCGGCCGGGTCCACGTTCAGCACCAGGTCGATGCCGTCGACGTGGATGCCGCGGGCGGCGACGTCGGTCGCGACGAGCGCGTTGACGTAACCGTCCTTGAAGTCGGCGAGCACGCGGGTACGGGCGCCCTGCGTCATGCCGCCGTGGAGGGCGTCCGCCTTGACGCCCGCCGCGACGAGCTGCTCGGCGATGCGGTCGGCGCCCAGCTGGGTGCGGACGAAGATGATGGTGCGGCCCTTGCGGGCGGCGATGGCGGAGGTGACCGGCGCCTTGTCCTTCGGCTTCACGACGAGGACGTGGTGCGTCATGGTCGTGACGTTGCCCTGGGCGCTGTCGACCTCGTGGCTCACCGGGTTGTCCAGGTAGCGCTGGACCAGGGTGCCGATCTCGTTCTCCATCGTCGCGGAGAAGAGCATGCGCTGGCCGCCGGCCGGGACCTGGTCGAGCAGCTCGGTGACCTCGGGCAGGAAGCCCAGGTCGGACATCTGGTCGGCCTCGTCGAGGACGGCGACCTGGACGTTCTCCAGGGAGCAGGCACCCCGGTTGATGATGTCGCGCAGTCGGCCCGGGGTGGCGACGAGGATGTCGACGCCGCGCTCCAGGGCGTAGATCTGGTTGCCCATCGACGTACCGCCGCAGACGACCTTCATCCGCAGCCCGAGCACGTCGCCGTACGGCTGGAGCGCGTCCGCGACCTGCATCGCGAGCTCACGGGTCGGGGTGAGGATGACCGCGCGGGGCTTCTTCTTCTCCGTGTGGCCGTCGGCCAGCGCGGCCAGCGTCGGCAGACCGAAGGAGAGGGTCTTGCCGGAACCGGTGCGTCCGCGGCCCAGGATGTCCTTGCCGGCCAGGGCGTCCGGGATGGTCGCGGCCTGGATCGGGAAGGGCGTGGTCACGCCGTTCTGCGCGAGCTTGCGGACGATGCCCTCGGGCAGGCCCAGGTCGGCGAAGGTGACGGTCGACCCGGCCTCGTCGGCGGAGTCGTCGTCGGCCCGCTGCGCGCGGGAGTCGGCGGCTTCCTCGACGAGCCCTTCGCCGCTCTCGACGAACTCGTCGGCGTCGGCGAACTCCTCGTCAGCGACGTTCTCGACGTCCTGGATGTTCTCGACGCTCTCGGGCATGACGGTGCGGTCAGAACTGGAAATTGACATGCGAAATGCGAAACCTTCCGGAGTCTCGGCACGCGCCCGTAACTCCGTGATTCGCAATTTCGACCGCCTCAATGCGGTCCAGCCACGGCAAGGGAGAGTACGCGCCACACGGCGCGCTTCTGTTTCGGCGCCGGGCAATGGGATCAAACGATCTACCACCATACGCACTCACCCCCACATCACGCAAACCGCCCTCCCTCCGCCCCCGCCGCGCCTCCTCGCTCCCGGCCGCCCACTCCCCCGGAACGGCGGCTTCTCCGGGACATCCGCCCCTTCGGGACGCCCCGGCTACGCCGGTTCCTCCTGGGCCGCGGCCTCCGGCGTCCGCGCCTGCGCCGCCTCGCTCGGCAGGCTCATCGCGTAGGCGCGGAGCTCGACCGCCGAGGAGGCGGACGGCTGCGGCGCCGGCTCCGAGGGCTCCGGTCGGGGCGAGGCAGGCGGCTCGGGGGCCGGCGGCTCGGACGGCGACGGCGTGGGCTCGGGCCGCTGCGGCACCTCGGAGCCCGGCTGCGAGGGCTCGGGCTCCGGCTGTCCGCCGCCCCGCCCCGGCGCCGGAGCGCCCGGCTCGGCCGGTGCGCCCGCCTCCTCGCTCCGCTCCGCCCTGGGCCGGGCACCCGGCGACCCCGAAGGGGCGGCGGAACCGCTCGGCCGCGCGGACTCGGCCGCCTCCCGCTCGGAGTGCGCCTCGGCGCGCCCGCCCTTGGTACGGGAGCCGCCCGTGCCGGACACCGTGTCGCCGTCCGGCTCGGCCGCGCTCCCCTTCGGATCGGACGAGGGCTTCGACGGCGGCTTGCCCCCGTCGTCGCCGATGCTCATGCAGCCGGTGGACGTGGCGACCGTCACCGCGATGACGGCCGCCCAACGGGCGGAAGGGGACAACTGGCGCACGGGCGGTACCTCCGGAGGTGCGGGGAGAGGCGAGAAGGAGGAGACACGGAAGAAGAAGCGGGACGGGGAGGGAAGAAGGCCGAGGAGGAAGAGGAGGAAGAGGAAGGAGGCACGGGCCGAGCGGCACGACCGGAGCCCCGGCCCCGCGCCCAACGTGCCCAACTCCCGTTGCCCCGCCGGGGACACGCCTCTCACCCCGCCCACGTGCCTCTCGCACGTCACCCGCACCGCACGCGTGTTTCACCGGTGCCCCGCGCGCATTCACCGCCTGCCCGCCGTGCCGCGACCACTCGCGACGCGCACCCACCGCACGCAACACACCCCGGACCACCTCGACGCGCGCCCGCACGCGCTCGTCCGTACGCACCACGCACCGCGCGTACTGCTGTGACCGGGAAGGTTTGCCGGGTGGCTCGCGGCGTCCGGTGCGGTGCATCGCAAGGCGGAGCATCGTCCGCGTACTGGACGTACGCGGGTGATGCGACAACACCGCGAGGTGCCGTGCCGGGCGTCGCGAGCCGGTGAACCTTCCCGGTCACAGCAGTACGCCCGCATGCGCGACGCGGTACGCCTCGGCGCGCCCGGCGGACACTCTCTCGGCGGACACGCACCCGGCGGACGCGTGCTCACCCGTAACCGAGCGCGTGCAGCCTCTCGTCGTCGATGCCGAAGTGATGGGCGATCTCGTGGACGACCGTGATCTCGGTCTCCGCGACCACGTCGTCACGCGACTCGCACATCCGCAGCGTCGGCCCGCGATAGATCGTGATCCGGTCCGGCAGCACTCCCGCGTACCACTCGCCGCGCTCGGTGAGCGGCGTGCCCTCGTACAGTCCGAGCAGTTCCGGATCGGCCGGGTCCGGTTCGTCCTCGACGAACACCGCGACGTTGTCCATCAGCCGCGTCAGCTCCGGCGGGATCCGGTCCAGGGCCTCGGCGACCAGTTCCTCGAACTCCTCGCGCGTCATCTCCAGCACGCCGCCATTCTCCCGGTTCTCCTGTACGGCCGCCCACCGCGCCCCGGACGGACGACAGCACGCGACGACGACATGCGGCGGCGGACGACGGCGGCGGACGACGGACGAGGTCAGCGGCCGTCCACCGCCGGACCGCTGCCACGCCTATTCGGTTTGGCCGACGCCGAAACGCCGTAGTACAGTCTGCGTCGTGCCCAAGGGCGCCGGTCAGGGCTTGACCGTTCTGAGATCCCGGAGATCACCTGCCGAAGATCGAAGAAGAAGCGGAACCCCTTGGGGTGAAGCAGCAGTGCCAGTCGTTAGGCCCTCATCGTCTAGTGGCCCAGGACGCCGCCCTTTCAAGGCGGTAGCACGGGTTCGAATCCCGTTGGGGGCACGCACAACCTTGTGCGACACTTAGTCGCACAACAGCTTGGTCCTGTGGAGCAGTTTGGAGTGCTCGCCACCCTGTCAAGGTGGAGGCCGCGGGTTCAAATCCCGTCAGGACCGCTGCAGCTCCTGTGAGCTGCGTGGCTGGGTAGCTCAGTTGGTACGAGCGATCGCCTGAAAAGCGATAGGTCGCCGGTTCGATCCCGGCCCCAGCCACCACCCGAAGGCCCCGTCCGATGGACGGGGCCTTCGCCGTGTCACGCCTCTTCGTGGTCGGCCGCGTTCATGCCGCCCGGTCCGGTCCCACCTCCCTGTCCGGCCTCGTCGGCCGGTCCCGTCCCGCCGGCCGTACGTCGGCCGCGCCGGACCCGTACCGCCAGGATCAGCAGCACCACCACGACCACGGCGACCAGGGCCGACCCGTCCGACACCCGTTCCCCGGCGCGCTGGGCCCACTGCTCGACGGCGAACGACTGGTCCACGCCCAGCAGCCCGGGCAGCGCGGTCGTCCCGTCGTACACCAGGAACAGCACGCCGAGACCGATGAAGAAGAGCCCGGACAGCAGCGTCGTGGTGTGCAGTTCGAAACGGCCGAGCCGGAAGGCGCGGCCACGCAGCCAGGCCCGGCGGCCCAGCTCGAACCGCTCCCAGAGCAGGGCGAGCAGGAAGAGCGGGACCGCCATGCCGAGGGCGTAGACGGCGAGCAGCAGCCCGCCGTAGACCGGGCTGCCGCTGACCGCCGCCACGGTGAGGACGCTGCCGAGGATCGGTCCCGCACAGAAACCGGCCAGTCCGTATACGGCGCCCAGCGCGTACACCGAAACGGCGGTGGTCGGACGGATCCGGCCGCTGAGCTCGGCGATCCGGCGCGAGGCGAAGCCCAGGCCGACGATCTGCGCGACACCGAGCGCGATGATCAGCCATCCGGCGCCGAGGACGAGCGCGTCGCGGTGGCCGTAGAAGAGCCGTCCGGCGTACGAGCCCGCGGCACCGAGCGGGACCAGGGTGGTGGCGAGCCCTGCGTAGAAGATGCCGGTGCGGGCCAGCAGCCGCGAGGCGGAATCGATGGAGTACGCGAAGAAGGCCGGCAGCAGCAGGGCGCTGCACGGACTGACCAGGGCGAGCAGCCCGCCGAGGAAGGCCGCGAAGTAGCCGATGTCGGCCGTCATTCCGTGCCGCTTCCGGTGCTGTCGGTCCCGGTGCTCCCGGGTCGGGGCGTGGAGGCGCGGGCCTTCTCGGCCGCCGCCTCGATGACCTGGACGAAGGTCTCCGTCGGCTGGGCCCCGGCGATCGGACGGCCGTTGACCAGGAACGACGGGGTGGAGGTCGCGCCGATCCCGTACCCCTGCTCCTGGTCCTTGCTCACTGCCTCGGAGGCGGCCGGGCTGTCCGCGTCGCGCGCGAACCGTTCGAGGTCGGGGACTCCGGCCTGCTGGGCGAGGGCCTTCAGCCGGGCCTTGCCGAACCCCTTCTCCAGAGCCCCCTCGGCGTACGCGGCGCTGTGGAACTGCCAGAAGCGGCCCTGTTGCCCGGCGGCCCAGGCCGCGCGGGCGGCAGCCTCGGACTCGGCTCCGAAGATCGGGAAGTTGCGCCACTCGATGCGCAGCGTGCCGTTGTCGACGTACTTCTTCACCAGGGCGGGTTCGGTGTCGCGGGCGAACTTGCCGCAGTAGCCGCACTTGAAGTCGGCGTACTCGACGAGGACGACGGGCGCGTCCGCCCGGCCCAGCGCAAGCCGGTCGTCGGCGTCGCGCCGGGCGAGCTTCTCCAGCTCCGGGTAGACCTCGGTGTCCGGGTCCGTGGTGACGTCGGCGGCCGACGAGGACGAAGAGGACTTGGAGTGGTCGGGGGCGGTGGCCCGGTAGGAGACAAAGCCGAGCGCCGCGGCGGCGATCACGACCGCGGCCCCGTAGAGCAGCGGCTTCCTGGACGACGACGTGCGCGACGACTTGGCTCCGGACCGGGGAGCGGATTTGGACGCGGGCTTGGGCTTCGGCTTGGAATTCGAACTGGACGTGGACATGCAGAACTCCGTACGGGTGGCGTGGAAGGAGAACGAGGACGGCGGGCGGGGCCGCCGTCTACACCCTCAGTACGGAGAGCTCCACGAGGGTGGGCGCGGCAGCTGCCGGGCCTCTCGGTCGTATCCGGATGCGCGGACCGACCGACTCCGGGCCGGTGGCGGCGGACAGCCCCCATTGGGCGAGGCCGGGCGCCTGGTCGACCCCGGCGCGGGCCCGCCCCGGCAGGGCGGGCGCGTCGTCCGTGTTCCTGCTCTTGCCGCATCCGGGGACAGGGCCGGGGTACGAAGCCGAGTCCGGGGCGACGACCACGTCAGTGTCAGTGTCACTCGGGGTGACAGTGACAGTCGCGGCCGCGTCCACCGCCTCGGCGTCCGAGGAAGCCCTCGCGCCTGCGGAAGCCCCTGCGTCCGCGACGGTCTCCGCACCCATGGCCGCCCGCGCGACCGGGCGGCCGTCGCCCGCGGCAGTCCTTCCCTGGCCGCAGAACAGCACCAGTACGACCGCGAGCACCGCCGTCAGGCAGCACCACTGCGCACGGGACACGGACACGGACACGGCGACCGGCCTTTCCGGACGGGGCGACGGGGGCGACGGGGGCGACGGGGGCGACGCGCGGCAACAGGTGATCAGCTGCCGAAATGGTACGTGCTGCGGTGCCACGCCCCCGTGCCGTACCGTACGGCTCCCGCACCGCCGGGCTGTACGGCTCCCGTTCCGCCGGACCGTCCGCTCGCGCGCCGCCGCCCGGCTCGCATGCCGCCACCCGCCCCCCGGCTCGCGCACCGCCAACCTGCTCCGGCTCGCGCGCCGCCGCGCCGTGCCGGTACCGATGCCGACACCGTGACCCGGACCGCACGAAATACGTTCGCCGTTCCTCGGGCCCGAATGAGATCCTGGGGTCCGTATGTCTACTTCCTTCGCCGATCTCCAGTCCCGGCTCGAAGAGCTCTCGCTCCGCGACGCCCACCGGCTCGGCCGCCGTCTCGAAGGGGCGCGCCGCATCCGCAAGCCCGAGGCCCGGCAGGCGGTGCTGGACGAGATCGCCACCGAGGCCGGAAAAGCGGCCGAACGGCTCGTGCTGCGCGCCGGGCGGGTCCCCGCCGTCTCGTACCCGGAACAGCTCCCGGTCAGCCAGAAGAAGGACGAGATCCTGGAGGCGATACGCGATCACCAGGTCGTGATCGTCGCCGGTGAGACGGGCTCCGGCAAGACCACGCAGATCCCGAAGATCTGCATGGAGCTGGGGCGCGGCGTCCGGGGCATGATCGGGCACACGCAGCCGCGCCGGATCGCGGCCCGCACGGTCGCCGAGCGCGTCGCCGACGAACTGCGGACCCCACTGGGCGAGGCGGTCGGCTGGAAGGTCCGGTTCACCGACCAGGTGAACCCCGACGCGACGTTCGTCAAGCTGATGACGGACGGCATCCTGCTCGCCGAGATCCAGACGGACCGCGAGCTGCGCGCGTACGACACGATCATCATCGACGAGGCCCACGAGCGCTCGCTGAACATCGACTTCCTGCTCGGCTATCTGGCCAGGCTGCTGCCCAGGCGTCCGGACCTGAAGGTCGTCATCACCTCGGCGACGATCGACCCCGAGCGGTTCGCGCGCCACTTCGGCGAGGCCCCGATCATCGAGGTCAGCGGGCGCACGTACCCCGTCGAGGTGCGCTACCGCCCGCTGTTGGAGGAGGTCACCGAAGACTCTGCCGACGCCGACCGGGACCAGATCACCGCGATCTGCGACGCCGTCGACGAGCTCCAGTCCGAGGGCCCCGGCGACATCCTGGTCTTCCTCTCCGGCGAGCGCGAGATCCGTGACACCGCGGACGCCCTGAACAAGCGGAACCTCCGCCACACCGAGGTGCTGCCGCTCTACGCCCGCCTCTCGCACGCCGAGCAGCACCGCGTCTTCCAGCGCCACACCGGCCGGCGGATCGTGCTGGCGACGAACGTCGCCGAGACCTCGCTGACCGTCCCCGGCATCAAGTACGTGATCGACCCGGGCACCGCCCGGATCTCCCGCTACAGCCACCGCACCAAGGTCCAGCGCCTCCCGATCGAGCGGATCTCGCAGGCCAGCGCCAACCAGCGCAAGGGCCGCTGCGGCCGTACGTCGGACGGCATCTGCATCCGGCTGTACTCCGAGGACGACTTCCTCACCCGTCCGGAGTTCACCGATCCCGAGATCCTGCGCACGAACCTCGCCTCCGTCATCCTCCAGATGACCGCGGCCGGCCTCGGCGACATCGAGCGGTTCCCCTTCATCGACCCGCCGGACCACCGCAACATCCGCGACGGCATCCAGCTCCTCCAGGAGCTCGGCGCGCTGGAGCAGGGCGAGAAGCCGGCCCGGGAGGTCCGCGCGGGCGAGCGGGAGGCACGGCCCGAGGGGAAGAAGGGGCAGCGGCTCACCCCGCTGGGCCGCAAGCTCTCGCAGCTGCCGGTCGACCCGCGTCTGGCGCGCATGGTCATCGAGGCCGAGCGCAACGGCTGCGTACGCGAGGTCATGGTGATCGCCGCCGCGCTCTCCATCCAGGACCCGCGCGAGCGGCCCGCGGAGAAGCAGACTCAGGCCGATCAGCAGCACGCCCGCTTCAAGGACGAGACCTCCGACTTCCTCGCGTTCCTGAACCTGTGGCGGTACATCCGCGAGCAGCAGAAGGAGCGCGGCTCGTCCAGCTTCCGCCGGATGTGCAAGCAGGAGTACCTGAACTTCCTGCGCATTCGCGAATGGCAGGACATCTACGCGCAGCTGCGCACGGTCGTGAAGCAGATGGGCGTCCAGCCCAACACGGAGGACGCGCCCGAGCAGTCGGTGCACGTCTCGCTGCTGGCCGGGCTGCTCTCGCACATCGGGCTCAAGGACACGGAGAAGAACGAGTACCTGGGTGCCCGCAACGCCAAGTTCGCGGTCTTCCCCGGCTCGGCGCTCTTCAAGAAGCAGCCGCGGTTCGTGATGTCGGCCGAGCTGGTCGAGACGTCCCGGCTGTGGGCGCGGGTCAACGCCAAGGTCGAGCCGGAGTGGATCGAACCGCTGGCCCAGCACCTGCTGAAGCACACCTACAGCGAGCCGCACTGGGAGAAGGACCAGGCGGCGGTGATGGCGTACGAACGCGTCACGCTGTACGGAGTGCCGATCATCGCCCAGCGCAAGGTTAATTTCGGCCGGATCGACGCCGAGACCTCCCGCGATCTCTTCATCCGCCACGCCCTGGTCGAGGGCGACTGGCGGACGCACCACCAGTTCTTCCAGGACAACCGCAAGCTGCTCGGCGAGGTCGAGGAGCTGGAGCACCGCGCCCGCCGCCGCGACATCCTCGTGGACGACGAGACGCTCTTCGACTTCTACGACCGGCGCATCCCCGAGCACGTGGTCTCCGGGGCGCACTTCGACTCCTGGTGGAAGCACAAGCGCCGCGACGAGCCGGACGCGCTGGACTTCGAGCGCTCGATGCTCATCAACGAGAAGGCCGGGGCCGTCACCAAGGACGACTATCCGGACTCCTGGCGGCAGGGGAAGCTCAAGTTCCGGGTGACGTACCAGTTCGAGCCCGGCGCGGACGCCGACGGCGTGACCGTCCACATCCCGCTCCAGGTGCTCAACCAGGTCACCGCCGAGGGCTTCGACTGGCAGATCCCGGGCCTGCGCGAGGAAGTGGTCACGGAGCTGATCCGCTCGCTGCCCAAGCCGATACGCCGGCACTACGTCCCCGCGCCGAACTACGCGGAGAAGTTCCTGGACCGGGCCGTTCCGTCCGCCTCTGGCGGCCCGACGTCACAGCAGGAGCCGCTGACGGTCACGCTCGCGCGCGAGCTCCAGCGGATGGTCGGCGTCCCGGTCACGGCGGACGACTTCGACCTGAGCCGCGTCCCGGACCACCTGAAGATCACGTTCCGGATCGTCGACGAGCGGCGCCGCAAGGTGGCCGAGGACAAGGACCTGGAGGCGCTGAGGCTCCAACTGCGCCCCAGGGCCCGCCAGGCGCTCTCCAAGGCCGCGGCGGCCACCGCGGGCCCCTCGGGCGAGTCGGTCGAGCGTTCGGGCCTCACGGACTGGACGATCGGCACGCTGAACCGGGTCTTCGAGACCCGGAGGGCCGGCCAGCCGGTCAAGGCGTACCCGGCCCTGGTGGACCAGGGCGCGACCGTGGCCGTGCGTCTCTTCGACACCGAGGCCGAGCAGCAGCGCGCGATGTGGCTCGGCACCCGCAGGCTGATCCTGCTGAACGTGCCGGTGAACCCGGCGAAGTTCGCCTCGGACAGGCTCTCGAACCAGCAGAAGCTGGCGCTGTCCGCCAATCCGCACGGTTCCGTGCAGGCGCTGTTCGAGGACTGCGCGACGGCTGCCGCCGACCGGCTGATCGGCGCGCACGGCGGCCCCGCCTGGGACGAGGAGTCGTACCGCAAGCTGTACGACAAGGTGCGCGCCGACCTCGTCGCGCTGACCGAGCACACGGTCAAGCAGGTGCAGCAGGTACTGGCCGCCTGGCAGGCGTGCGAACGGCGGCTGAAGGCCACGAACAGCCTGGTCCTCGCCGCCAACGTCGCCGACGTGCGCAAGCAGCTCGCGGGCCTCGTGCCCGCGGGCTTCGTCACCGCGACCGGGCTGCGCAGGCTGCCCGACCTGATGCGTTACCTGGTCGCCGCCGACCGTCGGCTCCAGCAGATGCCGACGGCCGTCCAGCGCGACACCACGCGCATGGAGAAGGTCCACGAGATGCAGGACGAGTACGCCTGGCTGCTCGAACAGCTGCCGCAGGGCAGGCCGGTTCCGCAGGAGGTCCTGGACATCCGCTGGATGATCGAGGAGCTCCGGGTCAGCTACTTCGCGCACGCCCTGGGGACGGCCTACCCCGTCTCCGACAAGCGGATCGTGAAGGCGATCGACGCCGCGGCCCCCTGATCCGCCGCGGCCCCTGATCCGGACCGGGCGGCCGGAGCGGTGACGAGGTGATCACCAGGAGTGAAGTCGACCGGACCCTCCGACCTGCTGTACAGTCTGTCTTCGCAGCCAGCCGCAAGGCAGCAGCGAAAACCTGGTCCTGTGGAGCAGTTTGGAGTGCTCGCCACCCTGTCAAGGTGGAGGCCGCGGGTTCAAATCCCGTCAGGACCGCAGTACGAAAGCCCGGATCCCTCGGATCCGGGCTTTCGCGCGTCCCGGCGCGGTCGCCACCGACGACCACCCGGCCGACGGATCCACCCCACCGCCCCGTCATCCGCCACTCCCCGCCCCCACCGCATCGGCCATGAGCCACCACGCCGACCGGCCGCGGCCACAGCCACAACCCCGGTCGCGGTCGCAGCGGTAGCCGACGCACCGTCAGGACCGCCTGAAGCCCGCCACGGGGCCTCTGACGGCCTTTGAGGGCGGGTCGGCAGAATTCCTCCACCCTGCCCTCGCGGGGCGCCAGAACGGCGATTCCTGGATCCAGGACGAAAGTCCCCCGACCGAGTGACCAACAGCAGGGCAATCCACACCCCGAAGGTGGCAGGCTCGAAGTGACGCGACTCATATGGTGTGACGGGAGTCACTAAATGAGTTTCGCGAAGAGGTGACCTTACACCCTTCCTACAACTGCCGAATTTAATATGTGCAATTGCACTTGTCTGATGGCGGCGACGAAGGAGAGCGGCGGGCACGACACGAAAGCCGCCCGGAGATGTCACCGAATACCCCCGACCACCCCGGCCCGACTTCTCCGGAAAGCCCGGCAACGACCCCCCGGAATCCCGTACGGAGGCACATGGGCCGACCCGCGTTCCCGCCCCGTAGCCAACCGGCCGCCCGGTTTCCAACGGCCCCGGGCGATCCGGCACCGGCACAACGGCCGGCGCCTCAGGATTCACGGGACTCCAGAACTCCGGGCCCGCGCGGTTCCGAGACCCGGGAACCCCGGGAGCGGCACGGGCAGAGCGCACGACGCCGCCTCGGGAGAAGCCCGAAGGGGCCTCTCCCGAGGCGGCGGAGCACAAAAAGAGATCGCGCCGGACCCGGCGGAGTCCAGCGCGATCGAACGACGTACCCGTATTGCACAGGTATGGCGCCCGTTGGGGCGGGCGCCCGTCATGTGGAGCCATAGGCGGGTCTGTACGGGCTGGGGGACCCGGGAGCCCGGTTGTGACGCGACGGCAGGGGGCGTGTCAGGCCTCGCTGCGCTGCTGCGGAATACCCGCCAGCAGTGCGCGGACCTCTGCCTCGCGGTAGCGGCGATGTCCACCGAGCGTGCGGATGGACGTGAGCTTCCCCGCTTTCGCCCAGCGGGTAACCGTCTTCGGGTCCACGCGGAACATCGTGGCGACCTCAGCCGGGGTCAGCAGCGGCTCGGCATCAGGGGTGCGAGCGGTCATGAGCGGCCTCCTCGGGAGAACCGAACCAATCTCGGTTCTTTCCTCTAAATTCTGCACCTTGACCCGTGTTGCCCGAAATGGCAGACGCGGGCCGAGTCGGTTATAGGACGAACGGCTTGTCCTCGGCACTACAACTACACCATCCGTCCAGCCGCGTCGGCCAAACCGATGGAATTGCCCTCCCAGGTGTTCATCAGCGACGGAAGCCGATGGACCATGCCATAGCGGACAGTCACGCCACCGTGACGATCAGTCACAGAGCGATCAGGAGTCACCAGACCCCCCATAGCGTGCAATGCAGAGCGATCCACCCCCAGTTGGGCGGAAGGAGCCCTCCCCGGACTCCTTGTCCTATTTTGGCACGAGGGGTAGGGAAGGGCGCAAGGGCCCAGTTAGTGCAATCCATCACGCTTGAGAAAAAGGCCCGGTTCAGGACGTAGGTCCCACCAGCCTTTGAGGTATTGTCCCGCCTCTTCATCCCCACGTGTCACACGCCACAAAGGTTCAGACGCGGCAAGGTCGCATTCAGTTCGCGAATTGACGATCTCTTACGGCCCGCCAGCGTTCCGCCAGCCTCCCGTACGCCTCGCTCGCCCGATCGGTGTCACCGGCCCGCAGCGCCTCCACCCCCTCGGCCACGTCGGCGGCCGAGTGGTCCGCGGCGAGCCGTTCCGCCGGCAGGGCATGCACCAGCCCCGCGTAGTCCAGCTCCACCAGCGCCCGCGGATGGAACTCCTCCAGCCAGCGCCCCACCTCCACGAGGCCCTCGGTCAGCGGCCCCTCGTCCACGGTCTCGCGCAGGGTCCGCAGCGCCCTGGCCAGCCGACGCCGGGCCTGGACCATCGGCGTCCGGTAGCGCAGCACCGGCGGCTCGCCGCCCTTGCCCGCCGCCGCGTACTCCCGCTCCTCGTCGGAGAAGAGCACGAACCAGCGCACCGGCACCTGCCACAGCGCGGTCAGGATCCAGGGCCTGGCATCCGGGTTGCGCTCCGCCCACCGCTCGTGGTCCGCGACCGCCTGTCCGCGCACCACCGGCGGCAGCACCGCGTCCAGCACCGGCTCCGGGAACAGGTCCGCCAGCTCCCCCAGGGCCAGCCAGCCGCGCAGCCTGGTCCGCCACGGGCAGACGCACACCACGCCGTCCGCCTCGGCGACGAACGCGTCCGCGCTCTCGTGCGCCGGCACCCCGACCGGCGGCGTGGCCACCAAGTCCGCGAGCGAACGGCGCAGTTCGTCCTGGGCCGTGGGGATACGGGCGCGCCCGGCGTAGCGGGCCCAGTGGCTCCGCTCGGGCTCCGGGAAGGCGGCGAGCGGTTCGTACACCCGGAGGTAGGACGCGTACGGGACGAGCACCGAGGACACCACCGACATGCCGTAGATCGTGTCATGCCCGTACTCCTCCAGGGGGTGATCCTCGGCACCGGACCTGATCTACCTACGCGTAGGACTTACGCTCTTGCCCAGTCGGACCCGCCTGCCGGCCGGTCCACGGCCCTCCCCACCTTCAGGAGGGTCCTCCGCCGCTTCGTACTTGGGAGTCACCACAGTGACCGATGTGACCGGCGCGCCTGTCGACGTACTGCACACCCTGTTCCACTCGGACCAGGGGGGCCACGAACAAGTCGTGCTCTGCCAGGACCGTGCCAGCGGCCTCAAGGCCGTGATCGCCATCCACTCCACCGCCCTGGGCCCGGCCCTCGGCGGTACCCGCTTCTATCCGTACGCCTCCGAGAAGGAGGCCGTCGCGGACGCGCTGAACCTGTCGCGCGGCATGTCCTACAAGAACGCCATGGCCGGTCTCGACCACGGCGGCGGCAAGGCCGTGATCATCGGCGATCCCGAACGGATCAAGTCCGAGGAACTGCTGCTGGCCTACGGCCGGTTCGTGGCCTCGCTCGGCGGCCGGTACGTGACCGCCTGCGACGTCGGCACCTACGTCTCCGACATGGACGTCGTCGCCCGCGAGTGCCGCTGGACCACCGGCCGCTCCCCCGAGAACGGCGGCGCCGGCGACTCCTCGGTGCTCACCGCGTTCGGTGTTTTCCAGGGCATGCGGGCCTCCGCGCAGCATCTCTGGGGCGACCCGACGCTCCGTGGCCGAAAAGTAGCGGTCGCCGGAGTCGGCAAGGTCGGTCACCACCTGGTCGAGCACCTGCTGTCGGACGGTGCCGAGGTCGTGATCACGGACGTGCGCGAGGAATCCGTGCGCCGTATCACCGACAAGCACCCCGAGGTGGCCGTCGCCGCGGACACCGAGGCGCTGATCCGCACCGAGGGCCTGGACATCTACGCCCCGTGCGCGCTCGGCGGCGCGCTGAACGACGACTCCGTGCCCGTGCTCACCGCCAAGGTGGTGTGCGGCGCGGCCAACAACCAGCTCGCGCACCCCGGCGTGGAGAAGGACCTCGCGGACCGGTCGATCCTGTACGCACCCGACTACGTGGTGAACGCGGGCGGAGTGATCCAGGTCGCGGACGAACTGCACGGCTTCGACTTCGACCGGTGCAAGGCCAAGGCGTCGAAGATCTTCGACACCACGCTCGCCATATTCGCACGTGCGAAGGCGGACGGCATTCCGCCGGCCGCCGCGGCCGACCGGATCGCCGAGCAGCGGATGGCCGAGGCGCGCCGCGCCTGACGACCGGGAACGGCGTGGGGCGGCAGAGCCCGACACGAGGTGACGAGGCGTGACGAGGGCATGACGCGGCGTCCTGCGGCCTGCGATCCGTCGGCCGGCGTGAGACTTCTCTCGCCGGTCGGCGGGTCGCATGCCAGGAAGAGGTTAAAATCGCAGTTGACCAGCGAGGACGGGGCTTCTCGCAGGTCCTCTTCCGGGGCGCTCGATACGGGCGGCGTACCGTATGGCCGCGGAAGCAGGTACCGTTAAAGCCCTACGGGCACGGTCTCTCGGATGAGAGTCCGTCCTGAAACATGAACGCGTGTCAAGACTCTGGGGCCGTCGAGCCCCGTCACCGAGGGGGTCGAGCCATGGGGCGCGGCCGGGCAAAGGCCAAGCAGACAAAGGTCGCCCGCCAGCTGAAGTACAGCACCGGCGGGACTGACCTGTCGCGTCTGGCCAATGAGCTGGGCGCATCGTCTTCAAGTCAGCCACCGAACGCGGAGCCGTTCGAGGACGAGGAAGACGACCCGTACGCGCGGTACGCGGATCTGTACAACACCGATGACGAGGACGAGGACGAGGACGACAAGTCCGGTCCTGCGTCAAAGCGCCGCGGCGCTTGACCTCGCGCTGACACATCAACCCGGTCCGGGTTTCCCGGACCGGGTTCTGTGCTACCCCGATCCGGAGACCGCCGGTTCGGTGACCGCCGATCCGGGAATCGCCGGTTCGGCGGTTGCCGGGACCCGGCGGCCATGGGCGCGACGGCCGCCCGGGTGACCAGGTGGCCCCGGTCACCGGCCCGCTCCCGCACTACGCTGCGTAGTCACCCACCAGCTCCGCGCCGGAGGTGTGCTCACCGCGTTCGACGATCTCGCCCGCGACCCAGGAGTCGACCCCGCGGTCGGCCAGTGTGGTCAGGGCCACGTCGACGGATTCGGCGGGGACGACGGCGATCATGCCGACGCCCATGTTCAGCGTCTTCTCCAGCTCCAGCCGCTCGACCCGGCCGAGGCTGCCGACCAGGTCGAAGACCGCGCCCGGCGTCCAGGTGGAGCGGTCCACCCGGGCGTGCAGGTGGTCGGGGACGACCCGGGCCAGGTTGTTGGCCAGGCCGCCGCCGGTGACGTGGCTGAAGCCGTGCACCTCGGTCGTGCGGGTGAGGGCCAGGCAGTCCAGCGAGTAGATCCGGGTGGGCTCCAGGAGCTCCTCGCCGAGGCTGCGGCCGAACTCCTCGACCTCGCGGTCCAGCGCCCAGCCGGCCCGGTCGAAGAACACGTGCCGGACGAGCGAGTACCCGTTGGAGTGAAGACCGGACGACGCCATGGCGATCACCACGTCACCCTTGCGGATGCGATCCGGTCCGAGCAGCCGGTCGGCCTCGACCACGCCCGTACCGGCGCCCGCGACGTCGAAGTCGTCCGGGCCCAGCAGTCCGGGGTGCTCGGCGGTCTCGCCGCCGACCAGGGTGCAGCCCGCGAGGACACAGCCCTCGGCGATGCCCTTCACGATCGCCGCGACCCGCTCGGGGTACACCTTGCCGACGCAGATGTAGTCGGTCATGAAGAGCGGCTCGGCTCCGCAGACGACCAGGTCGTCGACGACCATGCCGACGAGGTCGCGGCCGATGGTGTCGTACACGCCCGTCTTGCGGGCGAGGTCGACCTTGGTGCCGACGCCGTCGGTGGCGGAGGCGAGCAGCGGACGCTCGTAGCGCTTGAGGGCGGAGGCGTCGAAGAGGCCGGCGAACCCGCCGAGGCCGCCGAGGCCCTCGACCTCGGGACGGCGGGTCTTCTTCACCCACTCCTTCATCAGCTCGACGGCGCGGTCGCCGGCCTCGATGTCGACGCCCGCTGCCGCGTAGGAAGCACCTGTTGTCTCAGACATGGCGTGGGATCTTTCGTGTGGAGATACGGGGCTGGTGGGCCAGGGGGTACGACCGGCCGTCACGGACGACGCAGGGCGTCGGACGCGGCGGTCGCCGCAGGGCCTGCCGCCAGCTCGGTCTCCAGCAGTTGCTTGCCGAGCAGTTCCGGGTCCGGCAGCTCCATCGGGTACTCACCGTCGAAGCAGGCGCGGCACAGGTTCGGCTTGGCGATCGTCGTCGCCTCCACCATTGCGTCGAGGGAGATGTACGCGAGCGAGTCCGCGCCCATCGACGCGCCGATCTCCTCGACCGTCATCCCGTTGGCGATCAGCTCGGCACGGGTCGCGAAGTCGATGCCGAAGAAGCAGGGCCACTTGACCGGCGGGGACGAGATCCGGATGTGGATCTCGGCGGCGCCCGCCTCGCGGAGCATCCGGACCAGGGCGCGCTGGGTGTTGCCGCGGACGATCGAGTCGTCGACGACGACGAGACGCTTGCCCTTGATGACTTCCTTGAGCGGGTTCAGCTTGAGGCGGATGCCCAGCTGGCGGATGGTCTGCGACGGCTGGATGAAGGTCCGTCCGACGTAGGCGTTCTTCACGAGACCGGCGCCGAAGGGGATGCCGCTGGCCTCCGCGTAGCCGATGGCGGCGGGGGTGCCGGACTCCGGGGTCGCTATGACCAGATCGGCCTCGACCGGGGCCTCGGCGGCCAGCTTGCGGCCCATCTCCACGCGGGAGAGGTAGACGTTGCGCCCGGCGATGTCGGTGTCGGGACGGGCCAGGTAGACGTACTCGAAGACGCAGCCCTTGGGCTTCGCTTCCGCGAAACGCGAGGTGCGCAGTCCGTTCTCGTCGATGGCGACGAGTTCGCCCGGCTCGATCTCGCGGACGAAGCTGGCGCCGCAGATGTCGAGGGCGGCGGTCTCGGAGGCCACCACCCAGCCGCGCTCCAGGCGGCCGAGGACCAGCGGACGGATGCCCTGCGGGTCACGGGCGGCGTAGAGGGTGTGCTCGTCCATGAAGACGAGCGAGAACGCGCCCTTGACGTCCGGGAGCACCTTCGCGGCGGCCTGCTCGATGGTGAGCGGCTTGCCGTCGTCATCGGTCTGGCCGGCGAGCAGCGCGGTCACCAGGTCGGTGTCGTTGGTCGCGGCGACCTGGGTGGCGCGGCCGTCCTTGCGGGGAAGGTCCGCGACCATCTCGGCGAGCTGCGCCGTGTTGACCAGGTTGCCGTTGTGTCCCAGGGCGATCGAGCCGTGCGCGGTGGCACGGAACGTCGGCTGCGCGTTCTCCCAGACCGAGGCTCCGGTCGTGGAGTAGCGGGCATGACCGACCGCGATATGGCCCCGGAGGGATCCCAGGGATGTTTCGTCGAAGACCTGCGAGACCAGTCCCATGTCCTTGAAGACCAGGATCTGGGACCCGTTGCTCACTGCGATGCCCGCGGACTCCTGTCCACGGTGCTGCAGGGCATACAGTCCGAAATAGGTGAGCTTGGCGACCTCTTCGCCGGGAGCCCAGACACCGAAGACGCCGCATGCGTCCTGGGGGCCCTTCTCTCCGGGGAGCAGGTCGTGGCTGAGTCGTCCATCACCACGAGGCACGCCACCGAGTGTAGGCGAGATCGACCACTGGTCCGAATTCGGGATACCGCGGCGGACCACCGTGGAAGCGCTTCCGGACGTGGTCCGGAGCCCCTACCGACCGGTCACTCGGAGTGAGCACCTGGCCTGATGAGGAGTACGCGGGACGAGGTGCGGATCGGCCACAGGGCGGCGGCAGCGCGGATCAGCGCGGCAATAGCGGCGATTTCCGGCCACCGGGGCCGGGTGTGCGCCGGAAGCGGATGGTGGCGCTCGGTGAACCGGCCGACGGTCCGGCGCGGAATCCGGCCGAACGCGCGTTTCGTGGCGAGGCTCACACCACAAGGCGGTCGGACGTGTCGGATCCCGGTGCGTCCGGGACCGCTCCGCGGCCGTCGGCCCGCGTGGCGGCCGGTTCCGGGGCGGGAGTTCCGGGGCGGGTGCTTCCCGCGCCGAGGGGTTCCGGGGCGGGTGCGTCCCGCGCCGACGGGCTCCGGGACCGGCGTTCACCGCACCGGACGGTTCCGGGGCCGGCGCCTCCCGGCCCGTCGCATCGCGTGGATCACTCGCCGGGTTCCCGGGCCGTGGCGCCGAGCGACGCGTCGTTCTCCGAGGCGAGGGTCAGGGTGCGCTCGTCGACCCGGTACGTCGTCCGCCCGTCCAGGATCGACAGCAGTGCCTGTTCCAGCTTCGCCCGGGGCGTGGGGCACGCCATCTTGGTCGTCTCGACGGCGTCGAACGTGATCGTGGAACCGGACACGGCGGCGCGGGCGCGGAACTGGTTGCAGCCGAGACTCCCCGCGGCGCCGCCCTTGGTGTCGATCGTGAAGTGGGCGCCGTCCGGGACCTCGGCCCGTTTCCCCCCGACCGTCACCGAGTCCACGTTCCACCGGACACCCGTGACGGGCGGGCCGGTCCGTGTCGCGCCGCCCTCGCCCGCCGCCCCGGGGCCGTCACGGTCGTCGGAGGGGCTGCCCGTCCGCGTACCGCAGGCGGCCAGGACGGCGAGGAGGACCAGGGTCACCGAGGCTGTGCGTCGAGTGCGCATGGCCCTGTGACGGGCGGGGCGGCGGGCCGGTTCCCGGCGAGGAGCGGACCCCGCGCGCCGCCCGTCGTCCCGGGGAACGGGCTCCTCACCTCATCAGGGGCAGGAGGGCGGAGAGGTCGGCCCGCTCGCCGCTCGCGGCCACCCGCGCCTCGTCGAGGGCGTGCGCCCATTCCGTACGACCGGTGGCGAGCCTGATCCAGGTGAGCGGATCGGTCTCGACGACGTTGGGCGGCGTACCGCGGGTGTGCTTGGGACCCTGCACGCACTGGACCACGGCGAAGGGCGGGACACGCACCTCGACCGAGCCTCCCGGCGCCTTCTCCGCGAGGGCGTCGGCGAGCAGCCGCGTGCAGGCGGCGAGCGCCTGCCGGTCGTACGGGATGTCGAGGCCGGTCGCCGCGTTCAGGTCGTCGGTGTGCACGACGAGCTCGACGGCACGGGTGACGAGGAAGTCCGTCAGCCGCATCGCCCCGGCCGGTGTGGGCAGCAGCCGTTCGTCGCCCGTGCGCGGCACCCGTTCCTCGAACCGCCCGGCGGCCTCGCCGAACAGGGCGTCCAGGTCGGGATGCTCGGCGGCGAGCGCCCTGGTACCGGCGGCGATCCGCTCGGCGTGACCGGCCGTGGTGAGCGGCCAGGCGAGGAGCGTCGGTGCGGGTTTCGGGGCGGCGGGTGCGGACCGCTCCGGCTCCCGGGCGGCCTGCGAGAACGCCAGGACCACGTGGGCGGCGAGTTCGCGTACGGTCCAGTCGCCGAGCCGGGTCGGCAGCGCGAGCTGCTCGGGCGTCAGGGTGCGGACGGCTTCCCGGACATGGCCGAACTGCGCCAGGACCGCGTCGCGGGTCCGGGCCGGGTCGTAGCGGCGGGCACGTTTCTGGGACGGCGGCATGTCCGGGAGCCTACGGCCCTCGACCGGCGCACGAAGGACCACGGCCCGCGGGCCCGGGCGCCGACGGCGGAGGGACGGCAGGTGACGACGGGCCGGGGCAGGGGCGACGGACCGGAACGGCGGCCGTCTCAGCGCCGGATCGCGAAGGCGCCCAAACCGTGCGCGAGCAGGTCGAAGCCCCGCTCCGCGAGCGCGACGGCCTCCTCGGCGATCGCGTCCGCCGGTTCGCCCGCCAGCAGCCGCAGTTGGTTCGCGTGGATGAGGGAGTTGCGCGTGCTGATCAGCTGGGCCGCCGCGATCCGGGCGATGGGCGGCTCCTCCCCCTCCTCGGTCAGGACGTGGGCGAGCAGCTCGTGGGAGCGCAGGGAGAGCGCGTGCGCGCGGATCAGGAGGGCCGGCGTCTCCTGGATCAGCCGACGCATGTCGAGCACCATCGGCACGTCGCTCATGCCGACCGAGGGATCGCGGCGCCCGATGGCGGCCAGGAACTGCGCGCGCACGGCGGACAGGGCGGATGCGCCGAGGGCCCGGTCCCGCACCACCCCCGCGACGTCGCCGATGTGTTCCGCCATCGGCGCGAGGACCAGGTCCTCCTTGCCCGCGAAGTAGTTGAAGACCGTCATCTTCGACACCTCGGCCGCCTCGGCGATCTCGGCGACCGACACCTTGTCGAAGCCGCGCTCGGCGAAGAGTTCGGTGGCCGCGGCCAGCAGACGGTGGCGCGTCTGGAGCTTCTTGCGCTCCCGCAGGCTCATCCCCTCGGTCATGCCGTAACTGTACCAGGATGAATGTTAAACCGAGAGTAATTATTGCCCAGGTAAATCTCTACTTGCCCGCACCGCACGTACGGAACTCGTACGCACCCGCGTACGGACCGGGGCTGCGGCCCCGCCCCCGGCGACGGGGCGGGGCCGCAGCCCTCGGAAACGGACCGCCGTCAGGCGAGCAGACCCGGAATGGTCTCCTCGTGCGCGGTGCGCAGCTCACTCAGCGGGATGCCGAACTCGCCCTGGACCTCGATCTCGTCGCCGTCCACGACACCGATCCGGGCGACGGGCAGACCGCGCGCCCCGCACATGTCGTTGAAGCGGAGCTCCTCGCTGCGCGGCACGGAGACGATCGCGCGTCCCGCCGACTCGGAGAAGAGGAACGTGAACGCGTCCAGACCATCCGGCACGACCAGTCGGGCGCCGTTCCCGCCGCGCAGACAGGACTCCGTGACCGCCTGGATCAGACCGCCGTCGGAGAGGTCGTGCGCCGCGTCGATCATGCCGTCGCGGGAGGCCGAGATCAGGATCTCGGCGAGCAGCTTCTCGCGCTCCAGGTCGACCTGGGGCGGCAGGCCGCCCAGGTGGCCGTGGACGACCTCGGACCACGCCGAGCCGCCGAACTCCTCGCGCGTCTCGCCCAGCAGGTAGAGGAGCTGGCCCTCCTGCGCGAACGCGACCGGCGTGCGCCGGGAGACGTCGTCGATCACACCGAGCACCGCGACGACCGGCGTCGGGTGGATCGCCGTCTCGCCGGTCTGGTTGTACAGCGACACGTTGCCGCCGGTGACCGGGGTGCCCAGCGCCAGGCAGCCGTCCGCGAGACCGCGGGTCGCCTCGGCGAACTGCCACATGACGTCCGGGTCCTCGGGCGAGCCGAAGTTCAGGCAGTCCGAGACGGCGAGCGGCTTGGCGCCGGTGGCGGCGACGTTGCGGTACGCCTCCGCCAGCGCGAGCTGCGCGCCGGTGTACGGGTCGAGCTTGGCGTACCGGCCGTTGCCGTCGGTCGCCATGGCCACGCCCAGGTTCGACTTCTCGTCGATCCGGACGATGCCGGCGTCCTCGGGCATCGCGAGCACGGTGTTGCCCTGCACGAACCGGTCGTACTGGTCGGTGATCCAGGACTTCGACGCCTGGTTCGGGTGCGCGACCAGCTTGAGGACCTGCTCGCGCAGCTCGGCGCCGTCCGCCGGACGGGCCAGCCCGCCCGCGTCGTCCGCCTGGAGCGCGTCCTGCCAGGACGGGCGGGCGTACGGGCGGTGGTACGTCGGGCCCTCGTGGGCCACCGAACGCGGCGGGACGTCCACGATCTGCTCGCCGTGCCAGAAGATCTCCAGGCGCTCGCCCTCGGTCACCTCACCGATGACGGTGGCGATGACGTCCCACTTCTCGCAGATCTCCATGAAGCGGTCGACGTGCCGCGGCTCGACGATCGCGCACATGCGCTCCTGCGACTCGCTCATGAGGATCTCCTCGGGCGAGAGCGAGGAGTCGCGCAGCGGCACGGTGTCCAGCTCGACGCGCATGCCGCCGGAGCCGGCGGAGGCCAGCTCGGACGTGGCGCAGGAGAGCCCGGCGCCGCCGAGGTCCTGGATGCCCGCGACGAGCTTCTCCTGGAAGACCTCCAGGGTGCACTCGATGAGGAGCTTCTCCTGGAACGGGTCGCCGACCTGGACGGCGGGACGCTTGGCAGGCTTCGTGTCGTCGAAGGTCTCCGAGGCCAGCACCGAGACGCCGCCGATGCCGTCGCCGCCGGTGCGGGCGCCGTAGAGGATCACCTTGTTGCCGGGGCCGGACGCCTTGGCCAGGTGGATGTCCTCGTGCTTCATCACGCCGATGCAGCCGGCGTTGACCAGCGGGTTGCCCTGGTAGCAGGCGTCGAAGACGACCTCGCCGCCGATGTTCGGCAGGCCGAGGCAGTTGCCGTAGCCACCGATGCCCGCGACGACGCCCGGCAGGACGCGCTTGGTGTCGGGGTGGTCCGCGGCGCCGAAGCGCAGCGGGTCGACGACCGCGACCGGGCGGGCACCCATGGCGAGGATGTCGCGGACGATGCCGCCGACGCCGGTCGCCGCGCCCTGGTAGGGCTCGATGTACGAGGGGTGGTTGTGCGACTCGACCTTGAAGGTGACCGCGTATCCCTGGCCGACGTCGACCACACCGGCGTTCTCGCCGATGCCGACGAGCATCGCGTCGTTGGCGGGGGCCTTCTCGCCGAACTGCTTGAGGTGGACCTTGCTGCTCTTGTACGAGCAGTGCTCGGACCACATCACGGAGTACATGGCGAGCTCGGCGCCGGTGGGACGGCGGCCCAGGATCTCGCGGATCCGGGCGTACTCGTCCTCCTTGAGGCCGAGCTCCTTCCAGGGCTGCTCGACGTCCGGGGTCCCGGCCGCGTGCTTGACCGTATCCAGGCTCATGCGTTGACCAGCTTCTTGATGATCGAGGTGAAGAAACCGAGGCCGTCGGTGCGGCCGGTTCCGATCAGCGGCTCGACGGCGTGCTCGGGGTGCGGCATCAGGCCGACGACGTTGCCCTCGGCGTTGGTGATGCCCGCGATGTCGCGCAGCGAGCCGTTCGGGTTCATGCCCAGGTAACGGAAGGCGACCCGGCCCTCCGCCTCCAGCTCGTCGAGCACGCGCTCGTCGGCGACGTACCGACCGTCCATGTTCTTGAGCGGTACGGAGATCTCCTGGCCCGCCTCGTAGTCCGAGGTCCAGGCGGTCTCCGCGTTCTCGACGCGGAGCTTCTGGTCGCGGCAGATGAAGTGCAGGTGGTTGTTCCGCAGCATCGCGCCGGGCAGCAGGTGCGCCTCGGTCAGGATCTGGAAACCGTTGCAGATGCCGAGCACCGGCATCCCCGCACGGGCCTGCTCGATGATCGTCTCCATGACGGGCGAGAAGCGCGAGATCGCACCGGCCCGCAGATAGTCGCCGTAGGAGAAACCACCGGCCAGGATGACCGCATCGACCTGGTGCAGGTCCTTGTCGCGGTGCCACAGCGACACGGGTTCGGCGCCCGCGACGCGTACGGCCCTCAGGCTGTCCTGGTCGTCGAGCGTGCCGGGAAAGGTGACGACTCCGATTCGGGTGTTACTGCGGCCCGAAGGGCCTCCCTCACGGGTGGTGGGAGACGGACGGGAAGTCACTTGGACTCCTCGGCCTTCTCCACCTTCACGGTGAAGTCCTCGATGACGGTGTTGGCGAGGAATGTCTCGGCCATCTCATGAATGCGACCGAGGGCGGCGTCGTCGACCGGCCCCTCGACCTCCAGCTCGAAACGCTTTCCCTGACGTACGTCCGCGATTCCCTCGAAGCCGAGACGGGGCAGTGCGCGCTGCACCGCCTGTCCCTGCGGGTCGAGGATCTCGGGCTTGAGCATGACGTCGACTACGACGCGTGCCACTGGCACTCCCGTGTGGTGTGGTGCGACTGGTTCTCCGGGGGGCTCCCCTGACCCCCGCAGCTTCCCTCAGCGTACCTGGCCCGAAATTCTACGCGAGTAGATGCCTGAGCGCCCGATCACGACGGGATATCGGTCACGACAACACCCGAGGAAAAATCTGCGAAAAGATTCCTCACCGAAGACACACATAGAAGTGTGACACGCGGAGAGAATTAGCCCGACTTCACAATGCGGCGCCGACCGCTGTACAAATGATTACCAGGGAATGCAGCATTGCCTCCCGAACAGTCGACACCGGTCGGCCGAGCGGTCGATACCGGCGATACCGGTCGACGCGTATCCGCCCGAAGGGCTCACATCCGCCCGACGGCCGGAAGGCCGACATCGGCGCACGCCAAACGCGCCGACGCCGTAGGAAAGGACCGATATCCGTGGCTCAGCGCGTAGTGGTCACGCTCTTCGACGACATCGACGGGGGCGCGGCGACGGAAACGGTCACCTTCGCCCTGGACGGGAAGTCGTACGAGATCGACCTCAATGCTTCCAACGCGAAGAAACTGCGCAAGGCCCTGGCGCCGTACGTGTCGGCGGGCCGGAAGCAGACAAATGCTGGCAAGCGCGGCAGGAAGCCCGTGTCGTACCGGCACACCTCGCTCGAACCCGACCCGGCGGCCGTCCGCGCCTGGGCCCGCTCGCACCGGATGGAGGTGCCGGCCCGCGGCCGGATCCCCAAGAAGGTCTACGAGGCGTTCCGCGCGGCCGGTTGAGAAACCCGGTCGGCCGGTCGAGGCGTCCGGGCGACCGGCCGACCGGGAAGCCGGGGCCCACGGCGGCCGGTCGCACGGCCCGGTCTCACGGCCCGGTCGAACGCCGGGGTCGGACGGACCAATGGTCGCCGGACCCGCCCCGTGCGACCGTCGGAACGACCCCGCGGGGCCGTTCCGACGAGCCCTCGCGGCCACCGACTTGCGCTGCACCCCCGCAGGTCGGCTAAAGTCTGGAGCACGCCGAAGGGCAAGGCCGAAAAGCCAAACCCCAAGCAGCGTGCGGGTGTAGTTCAGTAGTAGAACATCCCCCTTCCAGGGGGAAGGCGCAGTGTGCAATTCCTGTCACCCGCTCTGCATCACTCCTACCGACCATTGCGGTGGATCAGGTAGGGTAGTGCTCGCACCGTCCAGAAGTACTTCTCATGAGGAGTACAATGGCGGAAGCAATGCGGACGTGGCTCAGTTGGTAGAGCATCACCTTGCCAAGGTGAGGGTCGCGAGTTCGAATCTCGTCGTCCGCTCTTGATAGGAATGAAGGCCCCAGTCGATTTCGACCGGGGCCTTCTTCGTGATCTCTTTCAAGAAGCACCCGATTCCGGTACGGGCGTCCAGTCCCGGCAGCGCCATGACGTTTGTCATGACCAGTGATGACAGCTCGCACTGCTCGCGGCGATGGACCTGCGGAAGCCTGTAGGCATGAAGCCTGTAGGTACGAGGAGAGACCGCGAGGCCGACGCCCGCGCGGGTGCCGGCGACCACGCGGGCGGCTCCGGAGCGGACATCACCGCGACGAACGACGCCGTGGCGGGCATCACATCCCGCTCGGCCGCCGGGGCCGCCACCGGTGGTGCGACCGCTTCGGCGAGCGGTGCCGCGACCAGTGCCGGCGTGACGTCCGCGGCCGGTGCCGCGGCGCCCGACTCCGTGATCGAGGCGAGCGGGGTGCGGCGGCGCTACGCCGACGACTTCGAGGCCGTCGCCGGCGTCTCCTTCTCGGTCGGGCGCGGCGAGCTCTTCGCCCTGCTCGGCACGAACGGCGCCGGGAAGACGTCCACCGTCGAACTTCTGGAGGGGCTGGCGGCTCCCGACGGCGGCACCGTACGTGTGCTCGGCCACGACCCGTACCGCGAGCGCGCCGCCGTCCGGCCGCGGATCGGGGTGATGCTCCAGGAGGGCGGCTTCCCGTCCGAGCTGACCGTCACCGAGACCCTGCGGATGTGGGCGGGCTGCACCAGCGGCGCCCGGCCGACGGGAGAGGCGCTGGACCTCGTCGGGCTCGCCCACCGGGCGCGCGTACGGGTCAAGCAGCTCTCCGGCGGCGAACGGCGCCGCCTGGACCTCGCGCTGGCGCTGCTCGGCCGGCCCGAGGTGCTGTTCCTGGACGAGCCGACCACGGGACTCGACGCCGAGGGGCGGCGCGAGACCTGGGAGTTGGTACGGGAACTGCGCGACGGCGGCACCACCGTCCTGCTGACCACGCACTATCTGGAGGAGGCGGAAAGCCTCGCCGACCGGCTGGCGATCATGCACCGGGGCCGGATCGTGACGGCCGGCACGCCCGCCGAGGTGACGGCCTCCCGCCCCGCCCGCATCCGTTTCGAACTGCCCGAGGACGTGCAGGCGGCCCGGCTCCCGCTGTCGCTGCGGGCGGCGGCCGACGGGCGCAGGATCGAGATCCGCACCCACGCCTTGCCGGAATCGCTCACCGAACTGCTGCTCTGGGCCCGGGAGTCGGACGTTTCGCTGCACGGGCTCGACGCCCGGTCGGCCTCGCTCGAAGAGGCGTTCCTCGACATCGCGCACAGCGTGTCGGCCTCCGGGCCGGAGGACCCCTGGACGTCGGACCCCGAGACACGGAAGGCGGCTGCCGCATGACCGGCGCGACGACGGACGAACGACGTACGACAGCACCCGGGCGCAGCGCCCCGGCGGCCGGGCGGCGCACGACGACGGCCGGAGAGCACACCCCGGCGGCCGGGCGGCGCACGACGACGGCGGGGCGGCTGCGGGCACTCGGGCACGCCGAGCTCGTCCTGCTGGCCCGGAACCGGACGGCGGTCTTCGTCGCACTGCTGGTGCCCCTGGCGATGGTTCTGGCGATGAAGACGACGCTGGAGCGGATCGACCTGGGCGGGACCGGCCTGACCGTCACCGGGATGGCGCTCACCGGCGGCATCGGCATGGTGCTGATGCAGGTGGTGTACATGAACCTGGTCTCCGCGTACGTCGCACGGCGCGAGGACCTGGTCCTGAAGCGGCTGCGCACGGGCGAGGTCGCCGACTGGGAGATCCTCACCGGGACGGCGCTGCCGTCGGTCGCGCTGGCTCTGGCGCAGACCGTGCTGGTGGTGCTGGCCGGTGCCGCGGCCTTCGATGTCGGGGCGCCGGAACGGCCGGACCTGTTCCTCGCGGGCCTGTTGTCGGGGTCGGTACTGCTGGCCGCCCTGGCCGCCGTCACCTCCGTCGCGACCCGGACGGTGCAGACCTCGCAGATCACCACCCTGCCGCTGTTCCTCGTCTCGATGATCGGCTCGGGGCTCTTCGTACCGCTGGAGGTCCTGCCGGACCGGGTGGCGTCCGTGTGCGAGCTGCTGCCGATGACCGGCGTGATGACCCTCGTGCGGGCGGGCTGGCTGGGCGGGTCCGACGGGTCCGACCTGCTCACGGCCGGGCTCGTCGCACTGGCCTGGACCGTTTTCGCCGTGTTTGCTGTGCAGCGGTGGTTCCGTTGGGAGCCCCGACGCTGACCGAGGATTCACCGGCGGAGGACGGCCGTGGGGGCGGGTATGTGGGACTGGCGACGCAGCTGGCGGGAACGCAGCAAACTGGAACGGATCGACCTGTATTCGCGGGTGACCATCTCGGCGATCCCCTGGCTGTTCACCTTGTCGTGGGGGATCGTGCCCTTCGGCGCGGATCTCCGCCGCACGCCGCTGCCGACCGCGCTCGGAGCCACGTTCCTGCTGCTGAGCCTCGTGCAGTGCCTGCTGAGCAACCGGAATGTCCGGCCCTCGTATCTGTGCTACCTCGGGACCGCCTCCTTCCCCCTGCGGCGGCAGTCGGCGCCCCTGGCGCTGATGCTGCTGAATCTGGGCATCCTGGCGACGCTGGTCGGTCTGGACGCGATCGGGACGGGAGGGCTGGTCCTGACGGTCATGAACGTCCCGATGCCGTTCGTGATCACGCAGGTCCTGCTGGTCCCGGTTCGCACCTTCCTGCTCCAGTCGCTCGCCCTCGCCCTGCTGAACGTCGGCGTGTTCGCCGCGGTCGGCGTGCGGGGCGGCACGCTGGCCGGGATGGCTCCGGCGACGCTCTTCGGGGCACTGCTGGTACTGATCTGCGTACGACCGAGCGTCTGGAGCATGAGCGTGATGTGGCAGGCCGAGGAGGCCCGGGACCTGCAGGCGCGGCTGGCGGTCGCCGAGGAGCGGCTGCGGTTCGGCCGGGACATGCACGACGTCCTGGGCCGGAACCTCGCCGTGATCGCGCTGAAGAGCGAGCTGGCGGTGGAACTGGCGCAGCGCGGCAAGCCTGCGGCCGTGGACCAGATGGTCGAGGTGATGCGCATCGCACGCAGCTCCCAGCAGGAGGTGCGGGATGTCGTGCGCGGCTACCGGGAGGCGGATCTGGTCACGGAACTGGCCGGCGCCCAGGGGGTGTTGAGGGCCGCCGGGATCGAGTGCGAGGTCGCGGGGGGCGCGGGCGCCGAACTGCCCGCGCCCGTACGGTCGGCGCTGGGCTGGGTCGTCCGGGAGGCGGCGACCAATGTGCTGCGGCACGGGGACCCTCGGCACTGCACCATCCGGCTGCGGACGGCGTCGGACGCCGCGGTGCTGGAGGTGGAGAACGACGGGGCACCACCCTCGGCCGGGCCGGCGGGCGGCCCCACCGACGGGGCGGGCGGCTCCGGGCTGGCCGGGCTGCGGGAACGGCTCCGGGAACTCGACGGGTCGCTGGACGCGGGCCCGGCGGGGAGCGGGGTTTTCCGGCTGACGGCGCGGATTCCGCTCCCGTCGCGTACCGCCGCTCCTGCCTCTCCCACCACCCTTTCCTCTCCCACCGTTCCCACCGTTCCCGCCTCTTCCGCCCCGGCTGCTCCCTCCCCTCCCTCCGCCCTTTCCGCTCCCACCGACTCTCCGGCTTCGTCCGCCCTTCCGCCTTCCCGGGACCCGGGCACGGGCATGGGCATGGGCGTGGGCGTGGGCATGAGCGCGGCACCGGACCTTGCAAAGGAACGACGATGACGGCCGTACGGGTGCTGCTCGCGGACGACGAGCATCTGATCCGGGGCGCCCTGGCCGCGCTGCTCGCCCTGGAGGACGACCTCGTGGTGGTCGCGGAGGCGGCCACCGGTCCGGAGGCCCTGGCCATGGCGCGGGCCCATCGCCCCGACGTGGCGGTCCTCGATCTTCAGATGCCGGGCGCCGACGGTGTGAGTGTCGCCACATCCCTGCGGGCCGAACTGCCCGGCTGCCGCACGATGATCGTGACGAGTCACGGGCGGCCGGGACATCTGAAACGAGCGCTCGCGGCGGGCGTCCGGGCCTTCGTGCCGAAGACCGTCAGCGCCCGGCAGCTGGCCGGCATCATCCGCACCGTATATGCCGGAAACCGTTACGTGGACCCGGAGTTGGCGGCCGACGCCATCTCCGCCGGGGACTCGCCGCTCAGCACGCGCGAGGCCGAGGTGCTGGAGCTGGCGGCCGACGGGGCGCCGGTCGCGGAGATCGCCGAACGGGCCTCGCTGTCCCAGGGGACGGTACGGAACTACCTCTCTGCGGCCGTCTCGAAGCTCGGCGCGGAGAACCGTCATGCGGCCGTGCGTCTCGCACGCGAGCGGGGATGGGTATAGTGGTGCTCGCGCTTCGGCGCTTGCGGACGTAGCTCAGTTGGTAGAGCGCAACCTTGCCAAGGTTGAGGTCGCCAGTTCGAACCTGGTCGTCCGCTCCGTTGAACAAGAAGCCCCGGCCGGGAGGCCGGGGCTTCTTGGCGTTCGGGCGCGGGTTTCCGCCCGGCGTCCGGAGCGGGGTCCCCGGTACGCCGGTGCGGGTACCCGGCCGGTGACCGGGTACCCGGCTGCTCACTTCCAGGGCATGCCGGTGAGGAGTTCGTACGCCTCCAGGTACTTCGCCCGGGTCGCGTCCACGATCTCCTGGGGCAGCGCCGGGGGCGGCTGCTCGCTCCTGCGGTCCCAGCCGGAGGCCGGCGAGGTCAGCCAGTCACGGACGAACTGCTTGTCGTAACTGGGCTGGGGCCTGCCCGGCTCCCAGTCGGCGGCGGGCCAGAAGCGGGAGGAGTCCGGAGTCAGCACCTCGTCCGCGATGATCAGTTCCTCGCCGCCGTCGGCGGTGGGCGCGAAGCCGAACTCGAACTTCGTGTCGGCGAGGATGATCCCGCGGTCACGCGCGATGTCGCGGGCCCTGCCGTACACGTCCAGCGTGGCGCGGCGCAGCTGGGCGGCGGTCTCCGCGCCGACCTGCCGGGCCACCTCCTCGTAGCTCACGTTCTCGTCGTGGTCGCCGACGGCCGCCTTGGTGGCGGGCGTGAAGATCGGCGCGGGGAGTTCGGAGCCGTCGACGAGGCCCTCGGGGAGGGCGAGGCCGCAGACCGTACGGGACTCGTTGTACTCGACGAGACCGGAGCCGGTGAGGTAGCCGCGGGCGACGCACTCGACCGGGACCATCCGCAGCGACGTGCAGATCAGCGTGCGGCCCTCCCAGTCGGCGGGGGCCCCGGCGGGCAGCTCGGTGGACAGCACGTGGTTGGGGACGAGGTCGGCGAGCTGGTCGAACCACCAGAGGGAGAGCCGGGTGAGGACGCGGCCCTTGTCCGGGATCTCGGTGGGCAGGACCCAGTCGTACGCGGAGAGGCGGTCGCTGGCGACCATGACGAGGTCGCCCGCCGCGTTCCGGTACAGATCGCGCACCTTGCCGGTGTGGAGGTGGGTGAGCCCCGGGACCTGCACGGGCTCGGGCTTTTCTACGAATCCGGACACGCTGCCTCCGCGTAGGTTGATCCAGGAGTCGTTCCGATTCTCCCGTATCGGGGGCGGTGGGGTGGAGCGGGGGCATGCGGGGCACGCAGGACAGGTGGGGCAGGTGGGGCACCCCCGTCGTCCGGTCCCGTCCGTCCGGCCCTGTCCAGTCCCCCCGTCCAGTCCCGCCCGCCGTGTCCCGTCCGCTCGGTCCGTTCGCTCAGTCCCGTTTGCAGATCCGGTCCAGGAGATTGGCCGTGGCGCGCTGGATACGGGGATCCACGTGACCGGGGCGGTCCAGTGCCGGGGACCAGGCGAACGTGCCGGAGGCGAAGACGAGCGCGCCGGACGGGGCCCGGTACAGGGAGGTCTCCTGGTGCCGGGTGACCCCTTCGCCGTCCTGGTACGGGGAGTGGGCGAGCAGGATGCGGTTGTCGTGGTCGGGGAGCGCGGTGCGCGGGAAGTAGCGGTCGGCCTCGCCCGCGACCAGACCGTCGACCTCGTCCCCCTCCCGGGCGCCCGTCGCCTCCCACAGCCAGTGCTCGGCGTTCCGTACGACGAGGGGGTGGGGGTCGGGCACCCGGCCCGCGTACTGGATGCCGAGGAGATGCTGCTCGGGCCGGTCGATCTCGCGCCAGAGCGCGGGTCTTCCCGGCCCCTGGCGCTTGCGGCAGGTGAGCAGCCGGTCCGGGACGCCGGACGGGGACGGGGAGAGGCAGACCTGCCAGTACATGGTGTTGGCGGAGAGGAAGACGAGCGAGGTACCGCCGTCGCGGGCGTCCTCGACGGTACGGCGCATGGGCACCGACCAGTACTCGTCGTGGCCGGGGAAGACCAGCCCCCGGTAACGGCTCGGGTCGACCCGGCCCGCGTGCAGGTCGCGGGTGTCGGCGTACGCGACGTCGTAGCCGTACCGCTCGGCCCAGCGGATGAAGTCGTAGGCGTGCCCGACGTGGAGCGGCAGGCCCGCACCCGCGTAGGGACGGTCGAAGGAGACGGTGACGGCGGCGTCCTCCTCTCCCAGGAGACGGCCCTGCTCGTCCCACGCGTGGTACAGGCTGGCGCCGGTGCGGCCGTCCTCCGGGTAGAGGTTGTACGCCTGCCAGGTGACGTCCGGGAGAACCAGCAGCAGATCGGCCGGACGGTCGTCGCGGATCGTGAACGGGATGTGGGAACGGTGTCCGTCGGCCGTGGTGAGCACGGCGACGTACGCGCCGATCGACCAGTACGTGGGGATCTGCAGCCGCCACGACTGCCACCAGTGGTGGCAGGAGACCGTGCGATCGGCGATGAGCGGCGCGGGCTGGACGATGCCGGAGAGCCGGGGGCTCGTGGTGATCTTGGCGGCGCCGTCGCCGCCGTAGTGGCCGATGCGGTAGATGTCCACGGAGAACTGCTGGGGCGGGTCCACGGTGATGTGGAAGTCGATCGCCTCGCCGGGGGCGGCGGCGCCCGTGGAGACGAAACCCTTGATCTGGCGGTGCACGTCGTCGGCCGTGCGCGTGCCGCCGTCGGAGGAGCGGGTCAGGGTGGGGTCCGCGTACCAGGGGACCATGTGCCCGGTGTCGTCGAAGTAGTTCTCACTGTCGCGCAGCCAGGGCAGGGGCCCCTGGCCGAAAGGATCGGAGACGGCGTGCGCCAGGGCACCCGACTCCCATCGACGAATCTGCTCCGCCCCCATACCGCTTCCCTCCCTCGGTCCCCCGCGACAACAGTGGGACTTTCGATGGCCGACCGTCGCCGTACCGTCCGGCGACCACCGCCGACGGCCTCCGTCGATGACCGCCGCCCGCCGGCCGCTGCCGACGCCTCCGCCGCTGGGCGCCGCCGACGGGCGCCCGACCGCCGGCCCGTGACCGTTGGCCCACGCACCGACCGCCGTTCGCCGTTCGCTGTCCGTCGTCCGCCGGTGATCGTCAACCTTGATCGCTTTCGGCCGTGCGTCATCGACGCACCAACAGTGACGCGCCGATGTCAGCGTCGATCCACAGCACATCACATAACGCATGCACTCCATCACCGTTCGTCGCGAATTGACGTGAACGGAACGTTCCCTTCCGAATATCGAGCCATCGACACACCCGGGCACGATGCTTCCGATGCCGCTGATGTCTCTGCGCCGGGTGGTGATGCGGTGAAACCGCCCAGCACAGAGGCCCGTGGTAGGGGCGGGGCCTCGGCGCACGGTCCCACCGAAGCCGCAGGTCCACCGGGCTCGGGCAGCCGGACAGTCACTCGACGCTCAAAAGTTCGGACGGCTCGGCTTCGGCGACGAATCGACTTGAGGACGAGTCCGCTCGGGGACGAGTCCACTCGGGGACGAGTCCACTCAGACGAGACGGACGGGCTTGTCGGTCCGCACACCGACCGAGGCGAGCCAGGAACGCAGTGGTCCCGCGTCCCCGTCCTCGACCAGGCTGAGGACCGGCCCGCCCAGGTCCGCCCGGCGCTCGCCGTCGACCAGCAGGGCCGGGCCGTCGAGCCAGTCGAGGCCCGGGGTCGCGCCGGCCGTGTCGACAGCCGCGCAGCAGACCATCGCCGCGACGTGGTCGGCGAGCAGCTCCGTACCCGTCCGGTGCGGCAGGAGCGGGAAGATCGGGAGGGGTACGGGCCCCCAGAACCCCAGGACGTCCCCGCCCACGTCGAGGGCGCCATGGGTGCCCTGCGCCGTCGGCGCGCCCTCGGGCGAAGAGCGGCGGCGGGCGGCTGCCGCCTCACGGGCCACCGCGGCGCTGATGCCCGCCGCGAGCGCCTCCCCGTCGTCGCCCCGTCCCGCCAGATACTCGACGACACGAGCCAGCGTGGGCACCCCCGCGTCGGCGGGGAGAGCGGCCCGGCCGGGAGCGGAACCGGGCACGTGGACCGCGACCGGGGCGCAGTCGGGGGCCGGGACGTTCTCGGGCTGGTGGGCGGGCGCGGACGCCGTGCGCGTCGAGTCGAGGGCGTCGAGGACACGGTGCAGACGGGCCGCTTCGATGCGCCACTTCCGGTCGACCACCTCTTCCGGGTACTGCTGCCAGTCGACCGGCGACCAGCCGGGGCCGGACTCTGCCGGGCCGCCGTGGAACAGCCGGGCCGCCAGCAGGGACGTGGCCTCGTCGGCCGCGCCCGGCTCCTCCAGGAGGTCGCAGGCGGGGCGCTCACCGAGCCGTGAGGCGAAGTCGTCGGCGAGCCGGTCGCGCCGGGACAGCTCGGTGAGGGCGGACACCACCCCGGCGTCCAGCCCGGAGGGCCAGCGGCCCATCTCCCACGCCGGCAGCGCGACCCGCGTGAGCAACCGGTCCCAGCCCGCGTAGGCGAGGCCGACCTGCTCCTGGGCGACGATCCGCAGGCCGTAGTCCACACCCTGTGCACGGACGGACGCGGCGGCGGCGACGCCCCGTTCCATCTCCGCGGCGTGGCCGCGACAGCTGCGCAGCAGCAGCCGTGCGATCCAGCCGACGAAGACCCGGGGCGCCCTCCGCACCGTGGACAGCGGCCCGGGCACCGGTACGGCGGCATCCGCGACCACCCCGTCGAGCCCTCTGACGAACCGGCGCGCCGCCGCTATGTCGGGGTGCGCCGAGGGGCCCGTGCCCGCAACGACCGGGGCGAGCACCGCCCGCAGCTCCGCGATCCTCATCCACCACAGGAACGGCGAGCCGATGACCAGCACGGGGGCCGTCCGGGCCCGGCGAGCCCGGGACGCGGGGCGGTCACGGCCGTCGTCGGACCGCGTCCCGGAATGCCCCCTCCGGATCGCGGACTGCCCCTTCCCGGGCGCGGAACGCCCCTCCCGATCCGCGTCGGGGCGGGACGGGGGCTGTGCCGAGGGGTGGGTGCGGTCCTCCAGCCAGCTGTCGCAGTCGGGGGTGAGAGCTATCGCCGAGGGCGCGGGAACCCCCAGCCGGTCGGCGAGTTCCCTGACCAGGCGGTAGAGGTCGGGGGCAGCCTCCTCGGCGAGCGGCACGGTCGGGCTGACCGCCGGCCTCGCCCGTACGACCGCGACGGCGACCCCCGCGGCGACCAGCAGCACGACGACCGCGCCGGCGGTGACGGTCCAACGGGCCACGTCCCATCCGCTGCCGACGGCATGGCCCTGCGCGCCCGCGACGAGCAGCACGACGGCCACGGCGGCCGGAAGGATGGCTGCCGCGGTGGCTCTGTTGCGGATGCGCAGCAGAGCGAGAGCCCGGGCCCGCGCACTCTGCGCACCCGGCTCCTCACTTGCACCGATACCGGACACGGCCGGACGTCACCCCCTCTGCCCCCGCAGCGGTGTTGGTCACTCCCCCACTGTGGCACCCGTCACTGACATCGCAATGTCAGTGGGCCAAGTGCCGGAACGCCTGCGCCGCACCCTAGTTGGGGTGTCGTCAGGCGTCAGCCGTATGGCTCAGCCGTCACTCGATGGAATGGCTTTGGGCAAAGGTGCTAGCGGACTGCCAGCTTTGGCAGTGATGCGCCAGTGGCCGAAAAGAGAGGGCTGCGACGCGGTCGGACCGGAGCCGGCGGTCGGAGACGCCGGAACGGACGACGGTCGGGGACGAAGGGAACGGAGACGAGGGGAACGGGGGCGGGGGCGGGAGGCCAGAGCCGAAGGAAGAGGACACGGGCGGAGGCCGAGGGCCGAGACCGGGAATCGGATGCGGGCGAGCCGGTGTGCCGGTACGGGCACCGATGCACGGGCGCCGACGCGCGGGCAGTGCCCGTACCGACCGCACGGGCGGCCGTACCGACCGCGCATCGGCGGCCCGTGCGGGGTCCTCGGTGGCCGTCCGAGCCTCTGGTGCCCGTACGGGCCTCCGGTGACCTGCACGGGCCCCGGCAACAGCCGCCCCGGGCCTCCGTCGGCCCCGGGCGCCCCGGCTCAGGCCTCTGCGGCCTTCCGGGCGATGTCCGTACGGAACTGCGCGCCGTCGAGCCGGATCCGGGCCACCGCCGCGTAAGCGCGCTCACGGGCGGCCGCGAGGTCCTTGCCGGTCGCCGTCACGGACAGCACCCGGCCGCCTGCGCTGACGATCGCGTCGCCGTCCCGCCGGGTACCGGCGTGCAGGACGTACGCGTCCGGGGCATCCTGCGCCGCCACGTCTTCGAGCCCTTCGATCGGGTCCCCCGTGCGCGGCGTGCCCGGGTAGTTGTGCGAGGCGATGACGACGGTGACGGCGGCGTCGTCGCGCCAGTTGAGCGGCGGCAGTTCGTCGAGGGTGCCGTTGGCGGCGGCCAGCAGCACGGCGGCCAGCGGAGTCTTCAGGCGGGCCAGGACCACCTGGGTCTCGGGGTCGCCGAAGCGGGCGTTGAACTCGATCACGCGCACGCCGCGCGAGGTGATCGCGAGGCCCGCGTACAGCAGTCCGGAGAACGGGGTGCCACGGCGGCGGAGCTCGTCGACGGTCGGCTGGAGCACCGACTCCACGACCTCGTCGACCAGCTTGGGGTCGGCCCAGGGGAGCGGGGAGTACGCGCCCATGCCGCCGGTGTTCGGACCCTCGTCGCCGTCCAGAGCGCGCTTGAAGTCCTGCGCGGGGCGGAGCGGCAGCACGGTGGTGCCGTCCGTGATCGCGAACAGGCTGACCTCGGGGCCGTCGAGGAACTCCTCGACGACGACGCGGTCACAGGCCACGGCGTGGGCGCGGGCCGCCTCGATGTCCTCGGTGACGACGACGCCCTTGCCGGCGGCGAGACCGTCGTCCTTGACGACGTACGGAGCGCCGAAGGCATCGAGGGCGGCGTCGATCTCGGCGGGGTTGGTGCAGACGTAGCTGCGTGCCGTCGGCACGCCCGCCGAGGCCATCACGTCCTTGGCGAACGCCTTGGAGCCCTCCAGCCGGGCCGCCTCGCCGGAGGGGCCGAAGCAGGGAATGGCCGCGGCGCGCACGGCGTCGGCGACACCGGCGACGAGCGGCGCCTCCGGGCCGACGACCACCAGATCGGCGCCCAGGTCAGTGGCGAGACGCGCGACGGCGTCACCGTCGAGGATGTCGACCGGGTGGAGTTCGGCCACCTCCGCGATACCGGCGTTGCCGGGAGCGCAGTACAGAGCGGTGACGTCGGAGTCGAGGGAGAGAGAGCGGCACAGGGCGTGTTCGCGGGCGCCGCCGCCGATGACGAGGACCTTCACGGAATGCAGCCTAGCCGCCGGGGCACGGCGGCCTTGACGGGCGCCGCTCCGTGGACACACCGGGGGACGCGGCGCGAAGCGGGCCGCCCGCGCACTCCCCTGCTCGCCCGCGAGCTTCCCCCTGGGTTCACCCGCGCGCTGTTCCTGCGCTCGCACACGCTCGGATTCCGCGCTCGCACAGGCGCTGCCCCTGCGCTCGCACACGCTCGGATTCCGCGCTCGCTCGCGAGTTTCTCCGTTCGCCTCCTACTCGTTTCGTCTCCTACTCGTTCGTGAACTCCTCCAGGACCGTGGCGCCCAGCTCACGGACGATCAACTCGTGCCCGGAGAGCGCCGAGTCGACCAGGTCGGGATCGTCGGCCTCGGGGATGTCGTCCTCGGGAGCGACCGGCTGCGGGGGCTCGGGCGCGGCAGAGGACTGCTGCGAGGAGTAGGACGCCGGGGCGGGTTCCGCCGCCGGGGACGCGCTCGGCTGCGGGGCCGGGGCGGAGGCGGAAGCGGGCCGGGACTCGTACTGCTGCTGGGGCGGGGGCGGTGAGGCGGGGCGCTGGGAGACGGGCGGTGCGGCGTAGGACCGGCCGCCGCCGGACTGCGGCGGTGCGCCCGCACCGCCCGAGGGGTCGACGATCGCCTCGATCTTCCACTGCGCGTTGAACCGCTCGGCGAGGGCCTGCTTCAGCACGTCCTCGCTGCCGCTGCTCGCGAAGTTGTCGCGTGCGCCCGCGTTCAGGAAGCCGAGTTGCAAAGTGGCGCCGTCGAAGCCTGTGACCTGTGCGTTCTGGCTGAGCAGGATCCAGGTGAACCGGCGGCGGTTCTTCACCGCTTCCAGGATGTCCGGCCACATGTTCCGCACCTGGCCCGCACCCTGCGCCATTCCCGGGCTCGGCTCGGCGGCGGGCGCCGCTGCGGCGGGGGCGGCCGGGGCGGGCGCGACCGGGTCGGGCGCGGCCTGTGGCGGCTGCGACCGGCCGGGGGCCGCGGCGGTCGGCCAGCCGCCAGGACGGCGGCCGGATTCCGGCGCGGCGGCGGTGGGCCAGGCCCCGGGACGCTGACCGCCCGCCGGCGCCCCGGCCCCGGTCGGCGGGGCGGCCGGAGGCTGCTGCGGGGCGGCGGGCTGCACGGGCGCCGAAGGCGTCTCGGCGGGTACGGACGGCACCGCGGGCGCGGCAGCGGGCACGGGTGCCGAGGGCGGGGGCGCTTCTCCCCGTACGGCGGCGCGGGCGGCGGCGGGACCGCCGCCCGGCTGGACGGCCGGCGCGACGGGAGCGGGGGCATGGGCCAGGGCTTCCGGTCCCGGCACGTACCCCATGGCGGGCCCCGGCCCGGCGGTCGCGAAGGACGCGCCGCGCTCCAGCCGGTCCAGGCGGGCCTGCAGCGAACGCTCGTCGTCGAAGGCGGCAGGCAACAGCACTCGGGCGCAGATCAGCTCGACCTGGAGGCGCGGCGAGGTCGCCCCGCGCATCTCCGTCAGCCCCTCGTTGACCAGGTCGGCCGCACGACTCAGCTCGGCCGCGCCGAAGACGGACGCCTGGGCCTGCATCCGCTCGACGACATCGGCGGGCGCGTCGATCAGCCCCTTCTCCCCCGCGTCCGGCACGGCGGCGAGGATCACCAGGTCGCGCAGCCGCTCCAGGAGGTCGGCGACGAAGCGGCGCGGATCGTTGCCGCCCTCGATCACCCGGTCCACGGCCTCGAACGCCGCGGCCCCGTCGCCCGCCGCGAAGGCGTCCACGATGGAGTCGAGCAGCGAGCCGTCCGTATAACCGAGCAGCGACGTCGCCATGGCGTACGTCACACCGTCCTCGCCCGCACCGGCCAGCAACTGGTCCATCACCGACATCGAGTCACGCACCGACCCGGCCCCGGCCCTCACGACGAGCGGCAGCACGCCGTCCTCGACGGGGATGTCCTCCCTGCCGCAGACCTCCGCGAGGTAGTCGCGCAGGGTGCCCGGCGGAACCAGCCGGAACGGATAGTGGTGCGTACGCGACCGGATGGTGCCGATGACCTTCTCGGGCTCGGTGGTCGCGAAGATGAACTTGAGGTGCTCCGGCGGCTCCTCGACCACCTTCAGCAGGGCGTTGAACCCCGCCGAGGTGACCATGTGCGCCTCGTCGATGATGTAGATCTTGTAACGACTCGACGCGGGCCCGAAGAACGCCTTCTCCCGCAGATCACGGGCGTCGTCCACGCCACCGTGCGACGCGGCGTCGATCTCGATCACGTCGATCGACCCCGGCCCGTTGCGCGCGAGGTCCCGGCAGGACTGGCACTCCCCGCACGGCGTGGGCGTCGGCCCCTGCTCGCAGTTCAGACAGCGGGCCAGGATGCGCGCACTGGTCGTCTTCCCGCAGCCGCGCGGACCGCTGAACAGGTACGCGTGATTGACCCGGTTGTTCCGCAGGGCCTGCTGCAGCGGGTCAGTGACATGCTCCTGACCGATGACCTCGGCGAACGACTCGGGGCGATAGCGGCGGTACAGCGCAAGGGACGACACACATACGAGGTTATCCGGGCGCACCGACAACCGGCCCCGCCCCGGCGCCCACACCCCCACGAGGCCTCACAGGGTCGGCACTGGCCCCGGAGGGAAACACAAGGGCCCCCCACGCACCCGCCAGAGCCGACCTACCCTTGCTGCCTTCCGGCCCTGGGGGAGTTCAGTCAGATAGCGCCACGTGAGGGGCTGACGCCCACCTTAGCCGATCCCCACCCCTCCCGGTCCACCTCCCCGCCCCCTCCCCTGTTCCGTCTCCCTCGCCCGTGCCCCGTTCCCCTTCACCCGCCGCCTCGGCCGCAGCCCACTCGACCTCGCCTCCGGTCCGCTTCGGTCCTCCCCGAGCCGTTCGAAGCCTCTTCGGTCCGCTCCGAACGGCCCCGAACGGATCTCGAGGGGGAAGGGGTTCGCGAGCACTCCCCAACGTCTTGTATTGTTTGCGGCGGAGGATTCGCCTAGTGGCCTAGGGCGCACGCTTGGAAAGCGTGTTGGGGGCAACCCCTCACGAGTTCGAATCTCGTATCCTCCGCCATTGCTCTCACCGGGCAATACGTCGAAGGCCCCCGCTGCGAGCAGCGGGGGCCTTCGACGTTCCGTGGTTGCAGTTTTGGTTGCAGTTGTCGCCGCAGGCCGCCGTCGCCTACCGACCGTTCAAGAGCCCACCGCTTGCGGTGGGGCCCTTCGACGTTCGTAGTCGTGGGTGGCTTCGAACCGTTTGCGGCCCGGCCAGCATTGCCTGTCCGGGCCTTTGGCGTTCTGCTCGCCGTCCGGTCAGGTACCGAAGGCCGCGCTCAGCACCCCGAGGCACAAGACCATGCAGCCGGCGAACGCCGTGCCGGCTACGAAGACAGCCTCGGATTGTCCTGTCCCTGAGCCCCTTTTCAGCATGAAGGCCAGCAGGGCGACAACCACGGAAGCCAGTGCAGCCACGAGTAGCCAGGCGATTCGCGTCGCAGCGGGCAGGTCACTCACCGGCGTTTCCCTTCGAGGTGTGGTGATCGGTTCCGAGGGAAGAGAGCTCCGCCGCCATCGCGTCAGGTGCGGGCGTCTGTTCATCGGACGAGAGAGCACCCCCCATCAGCAGGGTCGCGAGTTCGCCGTGCGCGCGTTCCGCCGCCGCCACTACCTGGTGGTGGGCCCCGATCTGGCTGTCGAGTGCGCACAGGAGATCACCAATGCGGCGCTGCTCCTCGATGGGTGGCAGCAGTACGGGAAGCTGCTGCATCGCCTTCGTCTTGATCGAGGCGACAGTGGTCATCTCGGCTCGGTCCTTGATCCATGCCTGTACCTCCGGAAGGGACAGGAAGGCGAGAACGAAGCGCGAGTCCGTACCAGGCTCGAAGGCGTGCAGGCGGAGAAGATTGCCGATGTACAGGCAGCCGGCTTCTGCCGCTCCTACTACCGCCGAGGGTCCGACCGTCCCCGTACGCGTGCACAGGATGTCGCCCTCGCTCAACAGGAACCGCTCCAGTCGTCGCGCATCCCGATCCGAGACCCTGCTCTCCTCGATGGCGGAGATGCGTCGATTACGCAGATGCTTGGGAAGTACAACGGGAACCTCCCCACCGCGGGAGAACATCTTCGGGTTCAACAAGGAGGGGGAAGGGCCGGCCTGGACCTTGCACAGATCGCCCAGGAGCCGTCTCGGCCAACCATGCGAGGGGCGTTGACGGATATGGCCGAACGCCGTGCCCTGCCCCCAGAGGGACTGCGTCGTCGAATCGAGGAACGACGCGCTGCCCTGAGCCCCGAGAAGCTCCTCGCGGGATGCGGCCACATCTGCGGGCGTCGCCACTGCGTGCGTTCCGACGCTGACGTAGTCAACAGGGCTGAGGGAATGGCCCCTTTTCTTGATCTCCTGCACGGAGACGGACCTTCCCAGCACCCGCACGTCGTCAGGCAACGTGGTCCCCTCGCGCAGCGAGCGATGGACCTGCCGCAGGAGCCGTACGTCGTCGGGCTGCAATTCCCGACGAGTCCGGGAGGCCATCTCCCCCGCACGGCGAGCGTTGATGAAGTGCACTTCGGTACGCGTCGACGGCGTCGTCAGGAACCAGATGCAAGCCGAGACGGTAGTGCCCGCGAAGAGGTGTGATGGGAGGGCGACGATACATTCGACCACCCCGTCCTCGACCATGGCCTGGCGGATCGCCCGCTCTTTCGGCTGGTCGGACACGGCAGCGTTGTCGGCCATGATGACGCCAGCGCGCCCGCCGGGCCTGAGCATGGAAAGTACGTGCTGAAGCCAGGCGAAATTGTCGTTGGACGGCGGCGGGGTCCCGTATCGCCAGCTGATGGAACCGGTCTTCCCGGATTCGGCATTGAACGGCGGATTGGTCAGAATGAAATCCGCCCCGGCCCGGTGGTCTCGGGCTGTGGTGAGCCACGGGGCCTCGACCTTGGCGTTCAGCTGCGGGACGACACCGTGGATCATCAGGTTCATGGCGGTCATACGCAGCATGCTGTCGTTCGGGGCCTCGGCCCGAACGACAGGAGGTGAGGCATCGCCACTTGCCACCACCGCCGCCGCGAGCAGCTCGCCCCCTCTCGGGTAGGGGTCGTTGATCCGGCGTACCGAACCCTCCGTCACGGAGATCCCGCTCAACAGGTCCACCACTCCCCTGGGTGTGAACGCCTCCCGGCTGCCCAGAGCCACGTCTTCCGCGAACGCGTCGAGCAAGTCTCGGAAGGCCCCCCGATCGAGCCCGTCGACCAGACTCAGCATCTGTGCCGCATCCGCGTCCCGCTCGGGTGCCAACCGGCGCAGCGCGGCTTTCATCGCGGGGACCACGCCATGCTTCCGGAGCAGTTCGTCCGCCTCCTCTCCCGCTTTCTGCAGGAAACGTCTGAGTTCCAACGGTGGACGGGACGAGGCCAGCCGCTCCAGGGCCGTGTACCTCTCGGGGCCCGCCCATTTCAGGAAGGTCAGGCAGAGCGGCAGGGGTAGATAGCCTGCCGGGGAGCGAGCCCCCCATCGCCGCATCATCGACAGCTCCAACAGTTCGGCCAGCGACTCGCGAGACAGGGACCGGGCGCGCTCGCTGCCCGAATCGAGGGACGTGCACGGTGCCTCGCCGCTCGACGAAGATGCCTGACCTCGCTTCAGCGAGGCGCGGATTCGATCACCGTACGTAACCATTTCGGGTTCCGATACGCGGCGATCCCTGTTTGGTACCTGGCGGGTGTCCAGCCATCGGATGATGTCAGTGAGTCGAAAGAACTCCGCCTCTCCGGCTCGGAGCGCCTCGGGGAAGGCGGCGTGGCGCCGCTCCCAGTTCGTGACCGCCGAACGCCTGACCCCGGCCAGTGCAGCGATCTCGGCTCGCGAAACAAGTCGTCCTTCTCTGCTCTGCTCACTCGTCATGTCCCACCTTCACTGCGTCCTCGGGAAGTGCGATGGGGCGACCGTATGGCTCATGCCGAAGGGGGACAAGTGCGCACTGCAGTGCGCAGACCCCTCTCTTCTATGTCATCAGCATCCAGCAGACGGAGGCCACACTCCTACACGGCCTTCAGCTGCTATTTCCTCTGATGCGCACCGTCGATACATGTGCGAAGGGCTCAAGGATCCCCGCTCTTCTGTGAACATGTGCACAACGAAAAGCCCAGCGCCACGTACATCAATGGGGATATACTTGATGTCCGCATTGATATCAACGGAGGTGAACGATGAGCCGCACCGTCATCGATCTCGACGACGAACTACTCGCCGACGTGGCCCGGGCCCTTGGTACCAGCACCAAGAAGGAGACGGTCAACACGGCCTTGCGTGAGGTCCTTGAGAATCGTCGGCGCGCGCTCGCGCTTACCCGGCTGCGCGCCACCGCCGCAGAGGGTGCCTTCGATCTGGATCTCTTCGAGGACAAGAGGAACTACCGACGGTGAGCGCGGCACAGTTCCTGATCGACACGAGCGCACTTGCGAGACTCCTGCACGGCGACGCCGAGCAGTACGGGTGGGATCAGGCGGCTGCGGCCGGCCTCATCGCAACCTGCCCGATCACCGAGCTGGAGTTCTTCTACAGCGCCCGCTCCGCCAGGGATCGCGAACGCGCCATCGAGGACATGCGCATGCTGTTCGGCTGGGTGCCCGTCGATGACCGCGCCTACGACCGAGCTTGGCAGGTACAGGAACTACTGACCAAGCGCGGGCAGCACCGCAGTGCGGGCGCAGTGGATCTCGTCGTTGCCGCCACCGCCGAACTGCAGGGCCTGACCCTCCTGCACCGCGACCACGACTTCGACTGCATCGCGTCTGTCACCGGTCAAGCCATGCAGTGGTACGGCCCTGAGCCAGGTAAGTGACCGTACGACTGGTCTCAGTTCTGGTCTCATTCATCCTGGTCCAGCACCGTCCATGAGCCATCCGGTGCCCCGCCTCGCTCAAGGTCAGAACATCCTCGCCCCGCACCGAACCCCGAGACGAGGACTTGGAAAGCGTGTTGGGGGCAACCCCTCACGAGTTCGAATCTCGTATCCTCCGCCGGTCCAGAGGGCCGGACCGCTTCGGCGGCCCGGCCCTCTGGCGTTTCTTCCCGGGGTCAGGGTCCCGGACGGGTGGCGAAAATCCAGCGGTTGGCGGCCGGGGCGTCCTGCGTCTCGGGGCGTGGGCCGCGGCCGAGGCGGTGGGTGAAGTGGAACGGGGTACAGACCCCCGCGTGCCAGCAGGGCCCGGATCGAGTCCAGGCGCAGGTCGGCGGCGACGGTGACCCGTCGGGCCCGGGGTCCGGGGCACGGGCGTCCAGGCCGTCCAGTCCCCGGAGCGCGCTGTTTGAAGCCGAGGACCTCTTCCTGATCGACCTCGAAGACGGTGCAGCCGCGCGGCCATGGCAGGCGGTACGCACGGGGCCGTCCAGCCCGGCGCCGAGCAGGACCACCGACGCACGTCGGCATCGGTCCGCCGGAGCAGAAAGTCGTCGAACACCCAGGTCCGGAGCCTGAAGTAGCAACCCAGCCTTCCCCCTCAGCGGGTCGGCTTCGCCGCCCGTCACCTGGTCCGGGCGCAGCGGCCGGTCCACGCAGGCCGGGACGGCGCGGACGAAGTGCTCCGCGTACTCGTCCCGGGCCAGTGCGTCGGGCCGACAGGTCTCGACGGCCCTCGCCGCGGCGGCGAGGAGGGAGGAGCATCCGAAGCCTTCCGCCACGCCGTCGGCCTCTTCGTCGGTCACGGCCATGCCTGCTCCTCCTCGGGGTGCCGCGTCCACAGGTCGGCGCGGCCGTGCGGGATGACGCGGGCGCCGTAGACCCGGTGCGTGAACTGCAAGGCCTGTTCCGTCACGACCCACCGACCGATTCGGCCAGGGGCGCTCCCGTCAGGGCAGAGGGGGCGGCGGTTCCGGTTCCGGATACGGCCGGGCCAGGGACGGCGGTTCCGGGGCGGCCGTGCCGGGAGCGGTCGGGCTGGGGGAGGCCGGGGCGAGAAGTCGATTCCCGGCGGCGGGGCACCGGGTGCCCTGCCCGGTGCCCCGCTCCGCGCAGCCGGGCGTCGTCGGCCGCGCGGGGTGACTGTCCCCACGCGCGACGCATATACGGATGGGCGGGCTTACTGCCCAGAAAGGTGTAACTTGTTTTTTTTTAGGGTGAGTTGCGGATCTAGCGTGCAGCGCGGGCGTGGCCGGTCCCGGGGAAGTGGTGCTGCCCCGACGCTCTCCGTCGTTGGTGCCGGGGCGGCACACACGTCGGGCTGCCGTGCCGCGCCCTCCGTGGAATCATGGTTCCGCTGTCCCTGACCAGGCACTTCACCAAAGGAACCGGTATTCCGCATGTTTGACGCTCTGAAGAATCTCAAGGAGAAGGCCGAGGAGATCGCCGAGGAGCACGGCGACAAGATCTCCGACGGGCTCGAGAAGGCAGGCGACTTCATCGACGACAGGACCGGCGGCAAGCACAGCGACAAGATCGACACTGCCGTCGACAAGGCGCAGGACTTCGTCGAGAAGCTGGGCGAGAAGGGCGAGCACGGCGAGAAGAAGGCCTGACCGGGGATACGGGGGGGGGAGGACGGGCGGGCCTCGCGTCCTGCCGATGTGTCCTTCCGGCGACCAGTCCTCGTCGCCTCCTCACCACCCGATCCTCTCCTCCTCACCACCGAGCCCGTGTGCCGTGCGCGGCGGTGAGGAGGGGGCTCGCTACATCTCACCCCTTCCGGCCGCGAACCGCGCTCCCGCCTCTATGTCGTCATGACGTACGCGTACGTCATGGATGCCGAGCCCCCGCATGATGTCGGCGAGACGTACGACGTAGACGCGCCCTTCCTTGCACAACCGGCACGGGAACGCGCCCGTCCGGGCGCCCCGGTACGCGGTGGTCCGGCTCAGGCCGAGTGCCTTCGCCGCCGTTCGCAGATCCACGTGTGCGGGCAGGCCGAACACGACCCAGCAAGCGATGCGGGCGAAGACGTCACCGGCCGGTGTGACGGTCACTGCCATGTTTCTTCGTCGTCGCGTTCTTCTTCGTCGAGGCCGTTCCGGTGCGCGGTTTCCGGGCCGGTGTACGTGGGCGGCTGCGGGTCGGGGGCGGGAGGCACAAGCGGCTCCGCACCGGGGGCGGTGCGTGCCTGCGGGCCGTCCCACCAGCCGGACTCCACTCGTTCCGCTCGTTCCGCCTTCTCGGGACCGGCTCCGTCGTACCCGTTCGCGTGTGCCGTCGGGGCGTCCTCGGCGCGTGCCCGCGGTACCGGCCCGGCCGTCGGCACCCCGGTGGCCGACGCGCCCTCCTCGGCTCCCGCATGCGAACGCTCGCCCTCGGTGTCGCCCCGGGTGTCGTACCTGGTGCCATCGCCTGTACGGAGCAGGTCCTGGCGGATCCGGTCGGCGGCGTCCTTCCCACCCGCCTTCTCGCACATGCTGGCCAGGCGCAGCAGGAACGCGGTCCATTCGGCCCCGTACGGCTCCAGGCCCACCTCGTCCAGGATGGCGGACACGAGGTCGCCGAACGTCGCCTGCTGGGGTCGGATGGTCTCGAACGACTCCTCTTCCGGCGCCGCTTCGTCCCCCACCGGCTCAGGGTGGTCGAATCCGCCCGTAGACCGGTCGCGGACGGGGTCCTCGGACATGACGGGGTCCTCGGACGTGGTGAACAGATGGCGGAACTCTTTCGGAATCTCCCTGTCGTTGGCCGCGGCGGACAGGCATGTCAGAGGAGCGATCATCTCCACCGCGCGTTCGATCTGGTCCTCGTGGCGTGTCATCCACCAGACGACCGCGCTCCCGGGGCTCCGCAGTACGTCGCGCCCGAGATAGGCGCGGCGGTTGCGTTCGTGCTCGCGTCGGCTCTCCCAGGTGCTCTCGGACTTTCGCTGCTCATCGAGCGCGTCCAGGTGCTGCTGGTCCGTGTGGTTCAGCGTGAGCCGTACATCGGTGGCGAAGGCCGAGACGAGCCCCGCGTCATCGGTGACGGGAGAGCCGAGCGCGCCCTCCAGCCAGTGCTGGAGGTATTCGCAGCGGCTCGGCTGCTCGGCCGCCACGACGCCCCGTACGCGCTGCAGGACGGTGGCCACCGCAAGGCCGGCGGGATTGCCGTGCGACGCGGGGACGTACTCCGGGGTCGTCCGCCACCGGACCATGGCCGAGAACAGGAACGGGTAGTCCGCCTTCGCGCTCTCCACCGGGACCGACAACACGTCGGCCACCAGGTAGGGAGGCTCGACCGGAGGCAGCGGAGCGGTGTCCTCGTCCGGCTCCGGGCCCACGGAAAAGGCTCGCTCAGCAGCGCCCGGAGCGCTCGGCGTATCCGGCGTGCTCGGCGTTATCGTGCCGAGCAGCAGGACACCGGCCACGAGCGCCGGCAGGAGGAACCAGATCCAGACCGGCCAGGCGAGTGCGGCACCCACTCCCAGGACGCCGGCCACGACGGCCGCGAGCAACAGAAAAAGCAGGTGGCGGGGGTTCATTCCCTCTCCCTTGTCCCCTGCGCGCCGGGCTCCGAGCACATGTCCTCGATGCCCTGCACCAGGTCGATGTTCCGGCAGAATCGTTCGGAGATCCGTTGGCGGACGTCGCGTCGTGCCCGTGTCTCCAGTGATGCGTCGGCGTCGGGCCGCTCCGCCCAGTCGCACGCGGTCGTGTAGAGGTGGCTCAGCCACAGGGAACTCCCCGCCGCGGCGTCGACCATCGCCTTCAGTGCCCACTCCCCGACGCGACGCGAGGCGTGCCCGGTGAGCCAGCGCCGTACGGTCGGCTCCCAGACCGCCGCGGGCCTCGTGGACATGACCGCCCGCCAGGCCCGGGTGAACTCCTGCCGGGGCGGAGTGATCCGCAGGGCTACGGGGTCCAGCAGTTCCAGGAGGATGTCCGGACCGAGGCCGGAGCGAACGCCAGGGCTCGCCGACAACGCGGATCTCACGAGGCGTTCGGACAGCCGTCTGAACAGCCTCCTGCTGCCCCGGGCCAGTTCCAGCAGTGCCGCACGGGCGGCCTCGGCCTCCGGCCCCGTCTGCCGCTGCGCCAGGTGACGCAGTCTGACCACCGCCTGTTCGGGGTGGGTCACCGCGATCACCTGCCGGCAGACGTCCGTCAGCGCGGCGACGAGATCTGGGGCCAGCGAGGACTTCCTGGCCCAGGCCCAGTCGTACACGCGGCTGCGGAAGTACGAGCCGTACCGTTCGTGGATGAGGCCCAGTTCCAGGGCGGTCGTGGCCTCGGCGCGGAACGGCCCGGGTGCGGAGGGCCGCGTCCACCGCTCGACGAGTTCGCACAGGTCGTCGGGGCGGCCGGCGGCGAGTGCCCGCTCCGAGAACCTGGCGACCATGCGCGTGCGGTCCTCGGCCCCGAGTTCGGGGAGCTCCAGGCACCGCCCCACCCAGTCGCGGAAATCCGGCCGGGCATCGGGGAAGTTCTCCCAGAAGTGCCGTCGGACCGCGCCGCCGTAGGCGAGCCTGGCGAACCCGGCCCTTCCGTCGTCCCCGCGCTCGACGGACAACGCCTTCAGCCGTTCACCGAGGTCCGCCCGTCCCAGGCCGGGTGTGTCCTCCCGCTGGTACCTCAGCACGTCCAGCAGCCGTTCGGCGGCGCGGTGCACGGCGTCCGCCGACGCGCCTTCTGCCATGGCCGCGGCGAGCAGCAGGGAGCGTTCCGGGATGCTCCGGTGCTCCGTCAGCTGCTTGGCCACCTCGGCGGACCACTTGGTCGCGGCCTCCAGGGCCTTGTCCCGCCATTCCGCGAAGCTCGTGCCGTTGCGGTGGCTGTCCCGTGCCCGTGCGATCAGCCGGGCCAGGCGGGCGAGTTCGCTCATGGGCGCGGTGGCGAACATGCGCACGAGCCCGTCGGTCGCCAGCTCGTCCGGGCCGAAGGCCAGACCCTGTGCCCGCAGATGCCGACTGAACACGTAGCGCGCGGGCGGCCGTCCGAGGTGAACGACCAACGGGTACAGGTCCGGGTCGCGCATCCATTCCAGGCCGGCCGGGAGTACGGCGACCATACGGGCGCCGCTCCGCTCGACGCTCGACCTGTAGTGCATGAGGGTGCGTTCCGCGGCCGGATAGTTCTCGTCGGCTACATTGGACAGGTCCAGCAGGTAGTGGTCGTCGGGCAGCGTTTCGGGCGTCTCCTCGTCCGGGGACGGGGAGAGGGGCAGTTCCTCGATCGAGTCGCCGTCGACCGACACGTCCCTCAGGAGCATCGTCGCGGCTGTCCGTCTGCCGATCCCGGTAGGGCCGTCCAGCAGGACCACCGCTCCGGCCCTCCCCAGCGCGTCGGCGGCGCGGCCGTAGTGGCGCGGGGGAACGAAGCATCCGGTCAGGTAACGCTGGTGCTCCTGCGAGATGCGTAAGGGTGTGTTCCCTGCTCCGAGCCGCCTCTCGCCCGCGCGGCTCGCCCAGGTGATGTACTGGTCTCCACTGCCACTGTGTACTGGCCCTCGCGGCGCGCTGACGCGTATGTGGCCGTCGGCAGCCATCACTCCGTACCCGCCGACCGGCGGCCCCGGATCGATCGCCGTCGGCTCGCTCCACGGTTGTCGGCCCCATGGGCGATGTCGCGTCCGGCTCGGGAGAACCTCGGGTCCGGGTGGGGCTCGGGTGTCTGGAAGATGTGTCCGTTCCCGGTATGGACAGGCCCTTGTGGCTCGCTGATGAACGTCCCGGAAAAGTCACCGTTGAGGTTGCCGATGCCACCGCGCTGACGGTGGTTGATCACATCGGCACACACCCGGGCGGTCCCGTTCTCCTGGTCGTCACCGACTCGTTCGCCCTCTGCTCTCGCCGAAGCCCTCGGCGCGTATCCATTCCTCCGTGCCGCTTCGGCGAGTTCGGGAAGCAGGCCGATGAGGTCGTCGGCCAGCCGCGAGAGATCGGCGTCGGCGTTGCGGTGGTCGAAGCGGCGGTACTGGCAATCCGCGAGAACGCCGAGCTCCGGCGGGAGATCCGCGGCCCGGAGACGTTCCGTGCGGGCGACGAGGACGGGGATGACAACGGCTCCGGACACGAACGCCTCCAGAATCTCCCGGCGTGTCCAGTCGTCCGGGTTCTCCAGCGCGGCTGCGCCGCCGGCCGACCGCGCCTCCAGCCAGCGGGGGCCGACAACGGCCAGCAGCACGCGGCAGTGGCGGACAGCGGTGAGGATCTCCTGGGGATAACGGCTTCCCGGGCCAATGGACTTGCTCGCGCGGAAGACGTTCTCGTCGCCGAAGATCCGGGAGAGTTCCCGCTCGACGAGAGTGGCAGTGGCCTCCTCATCCTCGGTGCGATAGTTCACGAAGATCAGATGCATGGCGGAATCTCCTTCAGTGCGTTCACGCGGCGTCGACGAGTCCGGCGAAGTCGCACGCCGCTTCGCGCGCTCGGTGATGGTCCGGGCACCGGTAGCGGCACGCGGACTTCCGTACGCATGCTGCTTTCCCGTGCGCGTAGCGCCTCCGCGCGTGGTGTTTTCCGGCAGCGCGCGGACCAGGGCCGGCCGTTGCGGCACTCACGGTCGAAGATGTGAACGTCAGCGCTCGTACGCGCTTCAGTACGTGGCCTACGACGTGGTGGAAGGAAAACTCGCGCGGCGGGGGTCGGTCGGCGAAGCCGGACGGCACCTGCGTTCGTCGGCCCCGAAGCCCCGACGGGGCTCGTACGGGACGGATTGGCGTGGGCCTGGGAAGCCCTCCGGTCGAGCCCGCACGCATGCTCGCGTCTTGTGGCGGGCGGGACCGTACACATGGGTTTCAGGCGTTCGCAGGCGGTCTCGCGGGAACCCTCGGACTCGTCCGGGGCCATGTGGGACCGATGCCGCGGAACCCGTGGCAGGTACGGGTACGGCGCAGAGCACGGAACGGGATGCGTCGGCATTCCCGGTAGCCGAACCGGCCAGATCGGGAAGCCGGCTGGATCGGGGGATCAGGAACGCGGTCGGGGCCGAGCGCCGATGGCCGCCCGCCGGAAAATGTTCCCGGGGCGGGAAACGGGTCCGGGCATAAACAGTCCCCGGTAGTCCTTCTCGGTCTCGCGGGTTTCAACCGTCGTTGAGAACTCCGGGATCGAGCGGATCCGCCGGGGGCCTGGCCAGAGCCAACAAGTGAGTCACGCGTGTCGATGAACGTCTTCTCCGACGGTGCGGCTCACTCTGGTTTTCTGGTGTATTGACTATTTTCCTCCCGTTTCCGTCCGCGTCAAGGGGCTGCTCTACTTATTTGCGCCTCTCCGGCATTTCTGGGGCGGGATCGGGTGCGGCGGAACGATGCGTGCACGTGTGGGTGCGCAGCGCGGCCGGTGGGGGCGTTGACTCCATCGGGTCGCCATTGCTCGCGGAACCACGGCGGTCCTCCCAGGCTGAGGCGCGAGGGTACTACTCGGAAAGGCGGCCCCTTGATGAGGCTTGTCGTCGATCTCAACCGGTGCCAGGGCTACGCGCAGTGCGCCTTCCTCGCACCCGACGTCTTCGCCATGCACGGCGACGAGGCGCTGCTGTACAACCCGCATGCCGACGAGGCGCAGCGGGACCAGGTGCTGCGCGCCGCCACCGCGTGCCCGGTGCAGGCGATCCTGGTCGAGGACGGCCTCGGCGACGCGGCGCTCGAACAGGGCGGCGCGGGAGGGGGGAGGTCCGGTGTCCGGTGACATGTCGCTGGAATGGCTGAGGCGCGAGGGGCGCATCGTGATCGTCGGCGCCTCGCTGGCCGGGCTCCGGGCCGCGGAGACGCTGCGCGAGGAGGGCTTCGCCGGATCGCTCACGCTGATCGGTGACGAGCCCCACGAGCCGTACGACCGGCCGCCGCTCTCCAAGCAGGTGCTGCTGGGCCGGGCGGCCCCCGAGCGCACCGCGCTGCCCCGGCGCGTGGCGCTCGACGCGCACTGGCGGCTCGGGGTCGCCGCAACCGGCCTCGACATGGCGGCCAAACGGGTGCGCCTGGCCGACGGGGACGAGGTGCCGTACGACCGGTTGCTGATCGCCACCGGGGTGCACGCCCGCCCCTGGCCGCACGAGGCGGAGGCCCGGCTCGACGGGGTCTTCGTCCTGCGCACCCGCGAGGACGCGGCCCGGCTGCGGCGGCGACTGGCCGCGTCGCCCCGCCGGGTGCTCGTCATCGGCGCCGGGTTCACCGGCTCGGAGATCGCGTCGGCCTGTCGCGAACGCGGGCTGCCGGTGACCGTGGCCGAGCGGGGTGCCGCCCCGCTCGTGGGCGCGCTCGGCGGGGTGGTGGGCCGGGTGGCCGCGGAGCTGCAACGCGCGCACGGGGTGGACCTGCGCTGCGGGATCATGGTCACGGCCCTGGAGGGCGACGCGGCGGGGCGCCTGCGGCGGGCCCATCTGTCCGACGGCACCGCTCTCGACGCCGATGTCGCGGTGGTCTCGCTCGGCGCGTCCCGCAACACCGAATGGCTGGCCGGTTCCGGGCTGGGCGCCGGTCCGCGCGGGATCGCCTGCGACGCCGGGTGCCGGGCGTTCGACGTACGCGGCATCGTCACCGACGACGTGTTCGTGGCCGGGGACGTCGCCCGGTCCCCGCACGCGCTGTTCGGGTACCAGTTCCTGTCCCTCGAACACTGGGGCAACGCCGTCGCGCAGGCCGAGACCGCGGCGCACAACATGATCAGCAGCAGTTCGCAGCGCCGCCCGCACCTGTGGGTCCCGGCGTTCTGGTCCGCCCAGTTCGGTGTCAACATCAAGTCGGTCGGTGTCCCGTCCCTGGGCGAGGAGATCGTCGTCGCCCAGGGATCGCTCGCCGATCGCCGCTTCACCTGCGTGTACGGGTACCAGGACCGGGTCATCGCCGCCGTCGCGTTCGACCAGACGAAGTGGCTGGAGTTCTATCAGCGGCAGATCGAGTCGGCCGCGCCGTTCCCGCCGCCGTACACCTCCGTGGACCTCCGTCCCGAGGGTCTGCGACCGGTCCCGGCCGAATTCCCGGACCCCTCCCTGCCCACGCACGGACCGTCCGTGACCGTGAGCGGCTACTCACCGACCGACCAGCAGATCACGTTCACCCCCGCCCGGGCCTGAATCCGGGCACTCGGCCCCGGACGGTCCCGTCGCCCCGGGCCCGGACCGGCCCCGGACACGGTTTCCCGGACGGGGCACGTCCCCCACAGGACCGGACGGACACGTTCCCCGGGCCCGGCCCGCAGCCCCCTCCCAAGGACCGCCACCATGACGCACGAAGAACTCCTGCGGCAGATCCTCTCCTACGACAACCGTGCCGACCCCTATCCGCTGTACTCCGAACTCCGCAGAACACCGGTCGTCCAGGGCGGCGACGGCCTGTTCGTCGTCAGCACGTACTGGGAGATCAAGGGCCTGCTGCACGACCCCCGGGTCAGCTCGGACGCCCGCAACCTCTCCCCCGGCGTCGCCGGGGTCCTGCTCCCGGACGACGACACGTCCGTGCTGCCGCCCTCCTTCCTCCGGCTCGACCCTCCCGAGCACGACCGGCTGCGCCGTATGACCATGCGCCCGTTCGGGCCGCCGGAGACTCCCCGGCGCATCAACGACATGCGGGGCGAACTGGCCGGCATCGTCTCCGGGCTCATCGACGCGTTCGGGGACCGGAAGCAGGTCGACCTCGTCGACGACTTCTCGTACCCGTTCCCCGTCACCGTGATCTGCCGACTGCTGGGCGTTCCCCGCGAGGACGAGGCGCGCTTCCACACCTGGGCCGACACCATCGCCGCCGGGCTCGACCCGGTGCCGGGACAGGACCCCGAGGAGCGACGCCGCGTCACCCAGCGGGCCCGTACCGAGCTGGGCGCGTATCTGTCGCAGCTCATCGACGAACGCGGCGACGCTCCCGGCGACGACCTGCTCTCCGCACTGGTCAACCATCAGGGCCCGGACGGGCGGATGAGCCGCATGGAGGTGCTCAGCACCGCCTCCCTGCTGCTGATCGCCGGTCACGAGACCACGGTCAACCTGATCACCAACGGGATGCTCACCCTGCTGCGCAACCCCGAGGTGCTGGAACGGCTGCGCACCGACCCCCGGCTCGCCGGTCCGGTCGTGGAGGAACTCCTGCGCTTCGAACCGCCCGTTCAACTACTGCCGCAGCGCACCGTGCTCGCGGACATCGACCTGTGCGGCACCACCATCACCAAGGGCTCCGCCCTCTGGCTCGTGCTGGCCTCCGGCAACCGCGACCCCCGACGGTTCGCCGACCCGGACCTTTTCGACCCCGACCGTGAGGACAACCAGCACCTCGGTTTCGGCAGCGGTATCCACGCCTGTTTCGGCGCACCCCTCGCCCGCCTGGAGGCCCAGATCGCCCTCACCGAGCTGGTCCGCAGGCTCGACAACCCGCGTCTGGTGGAGGACCCGCCGCCCTACCGGCGCAACGCCGTGCTGCGCGGGCCCCGACATCTGAACATCGCCTTCGACGGGGTCGGGGACCGGAGCCGGGACCGGGACTGAACCCCGGAACCGGGACCGAACCCGGGATCGAGGTCGGGGACCGGGGCGGCGGCGCCCGGTCGGTGGCGGCCGGCGTGATCCTGCTCTCCGTCGGCGTGGAAGTCGCTCGCCGGGGGCGGTCGATGTGCCGCGGGACGCCGAACGGGCCGGGGCCGCCGCCGTGATGATGCGGCGGGGATCCCGTGGGGCGTCGTCGGCGTTGCCGGAGGCGGCGGGCGCGGGACGTACGGCGTTGCTGACGCGGCGGCCGGACCTCGGACGGACGGAGGTGCTGGGCCGGCCGCGCACCGCTCCGGCGTTCAGCGGCCCGGACGACATGGACGGAACGAATGGGGCGGACGGGGCGGACAGGGTGGACGGGGTGGGAGACGTGGGAGTGACAAGAGGAGCGGGAGAGCCGGGAGAGCCAGGGGAGGCAGGAGAAGTGGGAGAGGTGGGAGGGCTGCGGCTCGGCGATCTGCCGGGGCTGGCCAACACGGTGGCGGACCTGGTCGGCGGAGCGATCACGATCGAGGACCCGCAGTCCCGTGTCCTCGCGTACTCACGGCTGGAGCACGAACCCGATCCGATGCGGCGGCTGACGATCCTCGGTCAGGAGGTTCCGCGTTGGCGCGTCCACGAGCTGCGGGAGAGCGGCTTCTTCCGGACCCTGTGGAACACCGACGGCGTGGTGCGCCTGCCCGCCGACGGCCGTTACGCCGAACGGCTGGTCATCGCGGTGCGGGACGGCTCCGAGGTGCTCGGCTCGCTCTGGGCCGCCGCGGACGGCAGGCCGCTCGCCGCAGGCGCGGCGGAGGCGCTGCGTACGGCGGCACGGGCAGCCGTACCCCATCTGTCGCACCACCGGACCTGGGGCCGGGCGGCGGCGCGGGCGCGGGAGGAGGCGGTGCACGCCCTTCTGGAGCACCGCACGTACGCGGAGGACAGCGCGTACGCGGCGCGGGCCGCGCGCGAGGCCGGGCTCGTCCCGGGACGGCCGTACGCGGTGATGGTCGCGGAGGTGCACCCGTCCGCGGTGATGGGCGCGGACCCCTCCACGGTGGTGGGCGCGGAGGTGTACGGCGGCCGGGCGGCCCGGGCCGTGCCCGGCTCGTCTTCCCTCCCGAGCCCGACTTCCGCTCCTGCCCCGCCACCCGTTTCGCCCGTTCCCGTTTCCGGGAGCGCCTCCGAGCAGCGGGTACTGGACGTGCTCGCGTTGCAGGCCACGGCCTATCGGCCGGGGTGCGTGACCGCGCGGACCGGGCGGCGGCTCCACGTCCTGGTCCCGGCGGCCGAGGGCGAGACCGATCCGGCGCGCGGACTGCTGCCGGCGGCCCGCTCGGTGTCACGCGGGGTGGTGTTCACGGGCGTCGGGCCGGTCGCCGCGGACCTGTCGGAGCTGCCCGCGTCGCGCGAGGCCGCGGAACTGGTGGTGCGGGTGCTGCGGCAACGGGCCGCGCGGGGGCCTGCCACGGGGGACGGGCCGGGCACGGCGGCAGGGGCGGGGGCGGTGTCGGCAGCGGCGGCGTACGACGAGGTGGTTCCCGAGGCGGCACTGTTGCGGGTGCTCGACCGGGTCGGGCCGTTGTGGGAGACCCTGTCGGGGCCCGTGCACGCGATGACGGAGCACGACCGCGCGCACGGTTCCGCTTACGGTGCGTCGGTGGCCGCCTACCTGGACGCGTTCGGGGACACGGGCGTGGCCGCCCGGCTCCTGAACGTGCATGCGAACACCTTGCGGTACCGGCTGCGACGGGCCCGCGAACTGTTCGGCCTCGACCTCGACGACCCCACCCTGCGGCTCCTGGCGGACATCGGGCTGCGGCTCGCCCGGCACACACGGTGAGCGCCCCGCCCTCCTGATCGTTTCCTTGTCGTACGGGACATCGCCGTCACCCGTCCGTGGTCGTACGGGACGAAGACGTGCCGGGTGCCGCACGGTGAAGCTGTGCACGACGGCCGGCCGCTCGACGAGGCCGCGCCCGACCGACGTCTGGAGGGTGGTTCATGTCGACTCCCGGTTCCTCTACCAGTACCGGTTCTTCTTCCGGCGCTTCCTCGGGCGCTTCGCGTTCTTCCCATCGGCGGGCCCGCGCCCGCGAGGCCGCGCTGGCACGTGCCGTCGAGGACGGTCTGCTCGGCCCCCGGTCGCCCCTGGTCGGCCTGCTCGACGTGGACGGCGTGCTCGCCGCGGTCGGGGCACTGAACGAGGCGTTCGAGGGGCCGGCCCCGGTGCACCACACGTTCGCGGCGAAGGCGTGCGGCCTGGTGCCGGTGCTGCGGCTGCTCGCGGACGCGGGGATGGGCTGCGAGGTGGCTTCGCCGGGGGAGCTGGAGCAGGCCCTGGCCGCCGGGTTCACGTACGACCGGCTGGTCTTCGACAGCCCCGCGAAGACGGTCGAGGAGCTGGAGTTCGCCCTCGCCCGCGGCATCGCGATCAACCTGGACAACTTCCAGGAACTGGCCCGCGTCGACCGTCTGTTGGCCGGGCGGGAGGCCGCCGGGCCCATCGGGCTGCGGGTGAACCCCCAGGTGGGCGCGGGAGCCATCGGGGCGATGAGCACCGCGACCGCGACCTCCAAGTTCGGGATCGCGCTGCGCGACCCGGGGGCCGTCGACGCGGTGATCGACGCCTTCGCGCACCGCCCGTGGCTCGACCGGCTGCACGCCCACGTCGGTTCCCAAGGCTGCCCGCTGCCGCTCATCGCCGAGGGCGTGCGGGCCGCGTACGAACTCGCCGAGCGCGTCAACGCGGAGCTCGGCCGTGCACAGATCACCGGACTCGACATCGGCGGCGGCCTGCCCGTCAACTTCGACGACGAGGACGACCGGCCGACGTACGCGGACTACGTGGCCGAACTCCGCGGCGCCGCACCCGGGTTGTTCGACGGCCGATACACCCTGGTCACCGAGTTCGGCCGGTCGCTGCTCGCCAAGAGCGGCACCATCGGCACGGTCGTCGAGTACACCAAGTCGGCCGGGGGCCGGCGGATCGCGGTCACGCACGCCGGGGCCCAGGTGGCGACCCGTACGGCCTTCATGCCCGACGCCTGGCCGCTGCGCGTCGGGGTGTTCGACGCCGAGGGCCGCCCGAAGCGGGGCCCGGCCGAGGTCGTCGACATCGCGGGGCCGTGCTGCTTCGCCGGGGACCTGACCGCGACCGCACGCGCACTCCCGGCCGTCGAGCCGGGCGACGTGGTGGCGCTCTACGACACCGGGGCGTACTACTTCTCCTCGCACTTCTCGTACAACTCGCTGCCCCGGCCCGCCGTGTACGGCTACCGGACCGACCCCGGCGGGCGGGTCCGGTTCGCGCTCGTGCGCGAGGCGCAGAGCGTGCGCGGCGTGGTCGAGGAGAGCGGACTCTCCCAGGCGGACGCCCTGGTCGCGCTGCGCGCCACATAGCGCCGCGCCGGGGCCCGATTCCGCGCCACGCTGCTCGGCACCGGGCCGGGGCGGGCCCTCAGGACCGCCGTCCGAAGAACTCGACCTCGGCGACGGCCAGGTGCTTGCCGGCGCCCGCTCCGTACGCCTCGTCCATCGTGAGCCGGGCCCGTACCACCTTCGAACCCCGCAGGTCGAAGGTCTGCTGACCGGGCTGGTCCTTGACCCTGATCACCTTGTCGACCTGGTCGCCGTCGGCGGAGGTGAGCCGGACGGTGATCCTGGCCGGACGTGCCTGGGTGAGGAATTCGTCCAGTTTCGTCGACGTGCCGGAGAAGACGACCAGCTTCAGCACCCGGACCGGCTGCTCGAAGTCGCACTCCAGGTACTCCCCCACGCCGGTGTCGGGGCCCGCCGCCGCGGGAGCCCAGTAGCGGTTGTTGAAACCGTCGAACGCGGCACCCGCCGGATGCCCGGCCGCCCGGCTGGAGGCCCGGAACCGGGTGGGCGGCACCGCCTCCGGCGCCCCCGTCTCGTCCTTGGCGAGGCCGAACCAGCCCGGCACATGCGGAAGGGCGAACCAGATCCCGCACGCCACCAGGACCAGCACGACCGGGAGCGCCAGGCCCGGACGGCGCCACAGTCGGCGCTTCGGCCGGGCACCGGCGACGGGGGCCCGACGCGGTCGCCTCCGCACGATCCGACGCCACCAGGGCGGCCGGACCTCCGGCGGCGGGCCCGGGTCGAGGAGCAGGGCACAGTGGACACACAGGGTGCGGTCCGGGGCGTTCTCCGTACGGCAGTTGGGGCAGCGGATCGGAGCCCCGGGCGACCGGCTCAAAGACGCGGGCGCGGGTGTCGGCGGCACGTCGGGGAACGCCTCGGGCCCCGGCTCGTGTGCGTCCCTCTCGTCGCCGGGGCGGCGCGGGGCGGCCGTGGCGGCGGGGGGCGAGGACGGTGGCCGTGGGGCCGGTGAGGCCGGTGAGGCCGGTGAGGCCGGTGAGGCCGGTGAGGCCGGTGAGGCCGGTGAGGCCGGTGAGGCCGGTGGGTGTGGTGGCGGTATCAGAGACGGCTGGGGCGTGGATTGATGCTGTGGCTGAGGGTTCGGCTGTGGCTGCGAATCACGTCGGGGCTGTGGTTGCGTTCGGGGCTGCGGCGTCGGCTGCGGAGCAGTCCCCGTCCCGGCAGCGGAAGGCCCCGCATCACCCGCACCAGCCGCACTGCTCGAACCACCCGGGCCCCCAGAACCGCCCGCACCGTCCGAACCACCCGGACCACCCGACCCACCCGTACTCCCCGAACCCCCCTCCCACTCCAGGAACGCCTGGCACGACGTGCAGAACTGCGTGCCCGGTGCGTTGTTCTGGCCGCACGTCTCGCAGATCACGACACCTCCAGGTCGAAGCCCACATGCGCCGGTATCTCCGTACGGATCAGCTCCTCCAGCCGCACCTGGTCGACCGGTTCGGGCCGCTCGGCCCGGATCCGTACGGTCACCCACGGCCGGGGTCCGCCGGGGAACCGGGTGTGCGGGGTCTGCGACCACGCCGTGCCGCCGCTCTCGACGATGTCCGGTTCGATCCCGGTCTCCAGGAACACCGCCTCCGCCAGCCCGCGCCGGGTGCCGCGCCTGCTGTGGCGTTCGACCGCGCCCCGCACCGCCCCGCGGCGCCGCTCGACCGGCTGGTCCTCGTGCGGGTCGACGGCCACCCACTGGGCCAGCCAGGACAGGAAGTCCTCCGGCGCGCTGCGCGGGTCGAGGTGGGCGGGCAGGTTGTCGATGGCGAGCAGGACCGGGGCGAGCACGTCGTCGAGCGCGGCGAGGAACCGTCGCAGGAAGTCCTCGTCCAGGTAGACCGCGGGAAGTTGCTCGATCAGCGGGTGCGGGGTCGGCAGCCCGGTCACGCCTGTGCGCATGGCGGTCAGCCCTCCCGTACCCGGAGCTGGTGCTCGTAGCTGAAGACCAGCGCGTGCCGGTCGAGCACGATCTTGGTGGTGGGTTCGCCGCGTTGTCCGGTCACGGGGTCGGCGGGGAAGAGGCGTACGTCCTCCACCAGGTCCACCCCCGCCACCTGCTGCAGTACGGCGAACGCCTCACCCGACTGGATCGGCCGCCCGAACGGCCAGCCGTCGCCGCCCGGTCCACCGCTGAGCGGGTTGAAGTAGCGGTAGAGGGCCGCCAGTGCCTCCTCCCGCACCCGTTCCGGCACCGCGCCCCTGCGGGCCTGGGCCGAGGCGACCACGGTGACCCCCTGGTAGTAGGGCGGTTCGACCACCAGCCGGGCGCCGATGGGCCGCCGTTCGTCCAGATGGCCCGCGATCAGGGCGAGGGTGTGCTGGGGCGGGATCAGCTCGTCGAACTGGATGCGGCCCTGCTCGTCACTGCGCCCGGCCGGCACGACGAGCAGCCGCACCCCGCCCGCCTCCACATCCGCGTCGCCACCGGCCGGGACGCACTGCACCCGGGACGCATCCGGGGCGACCTCGCGGGCCAGGAGCTCGTAGTCGTGCGGGACGACGGCCCGGTGCAGGGTCCGCAGCGTCATCGGGCCGCGCACCCGGGCGCTGTCCACCGTCTCGCCGTCGACCCCGCCGAGCGCGGGCCGCCGGTTCTCCACCCGGGCCACGTACGGAATGGCGCTGCGCAGCACCCGGAGCGTGCCGCGGGCGACGTTGCCGCGCAGGCCACCGCCGGTGCGGTACGCGCGCACGCGCACGGTGGCGCCCTTCGGCGGGACCGCCCCGTAGTAGCGGATGGACCCGTCCCGTTCCCGTACCGCCGGGCCGAACTCCACCCGGCCCGAGTTGGGGTCGAGGGTGATGTGCCGGTCGCCGGGACCGGAGTGCGCGAAGTCGTCGACGCGGGTCCACTCCGTGCCGTGCGGGCCGCCCGCCGGATCGGCCACCTCGACGACGAAGTCGCCGGGGACGACGGGCGGACGGCTCACCGTGAGGCTCTGCCCCGGTACGCCCTCGGCCTGGCCCAGCACCTCGTCGGTCACGGTCTCGGCGTGCACCGCCCCGACGGTGGCCCCGATCGTGAACGCGGTGACGCCGCGCACCACCGGGGGCGCCATGTAGGTGGGCTGTCCCGGCTCGGCCTCCACCAGCCGACAGCGCAGCCAGCCGCCGGTCCGGCGCACGACGACGGCCGGGGTGTGCCCCCGCGGGAGGTGCAGGATCAGCTCCCCGGACCTGTTGAAGCCGCCGGTGTCGTCCTTCTCGACCTCGCAGACCGCCCAGGCACTGCCGTCCCATGCCTCCCAGAGCAGCGGCGGGCGCAGCGGGTCGACGCCGACGCCCTCGACCGCGCAGTCCAGCCGCAGCACGACGACGCCCGACGGGACGGCCACCGACAGACCCACGTACAGGGCGTCGCCGGGCGCGGGCGTGGTCCCGAAGCACGGGACGGTCCGGCCGAGCGCGAGCTCCTCGGTGCGGTCGACGGCGTCGCCCGTCGTCGGCCAGGTCGCGAGGTGCGCGAACTCGCAGGGCACGATGGACAGTTCGTCGCCGGTCGTGAAGACGACCGCTTCCTCGGTCTCGGTGCGGACGGTCGCCACCTCCGTACCGGCCCGTACCCGCACCGGTTCGGGCCGGGGCGCGGAGAGCCGGAACGTCACGTCGGTGCGGGCGGCGGTGGGCGGGTGCAGCCGGACCCCGATCAGGTCGAGGAAGGTCAGGTAGCTCTTCTCCGGCACCCGGTTCACCCGGTAGACCAGCTGGTCGACCATGGTCGCGAACGCCTCGATGAGGGTCACGCCGGGATCGGACACATTGTGGTCGGTCCACTCGGGGCAGCGTTGCTGGACGAGCCGTTTCGCCTCGTCGACCAGGCCCTGGAAGCGGCGGTCGTCCAGATGCGGACTGGGCAGCGTCACGCGCCGTCCACCTCCTCCAGATGCGGAACGGACAGCGTCACCGGCCGTCCACCTCCTCGTGCTCCGGGATCACATAGAACGGGAAGACCAGGTTCCGGGGGTCGTTGGCGCCGCGCACGGTGTAGCCGATGTCGATGTACAGCACTCCTTCATCGGCCTCGTCGAAGCGCACGACGACCTCCGTGACCTCGATCCGGGGCTCCCACCGGTCCAGCGCCAGGCGCACCTCGTACGCGAGCTGCCCGGCCGTGCCCGCGTCCGCCGGGGCGAACACGTAGTCGTTGATGGCGCAGCCGAACTCCGGCCGCATGGGCCGTTCGCCCGGCGAGGTCGCCAGGATCAGCCGGATCGACTCCTCCAGCTCGTGCTCTCCGCGCACCAGGGCGATGGACCCGGTGGCGTCCGTACGCGGCGGGAACGCCCAGCCCGCGCCGATGAACTGCTGGCCCATGTCCGCTCAGCCCCCGATCAGCACGGTCGGACAGCCGGACACGACGGGCGAGCCGCAGCCCGCGAGGTCCCCGACCCGGGCGGCGGGCTGCCCGCCGATCAGCACCGTGGTGCTGCCGGGCGGCATGATCGCGGACGGCGGGTGCACGGCGGGCGGGGGCGCGGCGCACTGGTGCGGGGTGCCGACCGTGGCGGCGGGCAGCCCGCCGATGAGCACGGACGGGACACCGGGCGGTCCGACGATGCCCGGGTGTCCGGTGGGATCGCCGACCCGTGCGGCTGCCGCCGCGCTTGCTGACATGGAACTCCGCTCCTCTCGCTCGGCTCGTTCGCCGTATCCGACTTCTTCGCCGTGTCCGCCCGTTCGGTCGGTGCCTCCGCCGGTTCGGCGGGCGCGCGCTGCCGTACGGGACGTCAATTGATCTTCACCAGGGGCGCGTTGATGGCCAGGGAGCCGCCGCCCTTGATGTCGGTGCGCTGCGTTCCGTCGACGGCGACCTGCGCGCCCCGGACCTTCACCGTGCCGCCGGTGGAGAGCTCGACCTCCCCGTTGCCGCCGTCCACCCGCACCCCGCCGCGGGACGTCAACGTGACGCTGTCGCCGCTGAGTTCGAGCGCTCCCTGCCCGCCGTCCAGCGCGACGCCGCGGGCCGCTCTGATGGACACCTGCTGCTTGGCCTCGATGGTCACGCTGCCGTCGCTGTTGATGACGATGGCGGTCCCCCTGCGGTCGAGGTCGATCTTCAGCTTGCCGTCGCCGGTGAGCAGGCGTACGCCCTGCGGTCCGTCCGCGCCGTCCAGGATCTCCAGCTGGTTGCCGCTCTTGGAGGCGATCGAGCGGCGGTTGACCGCTCCACTGGTCGGGTCGACCAGCGGGGTGCCGCCGGAGGGCCCGGCTGCCCCGGAGGACCCCGCCGCGGCGCCGGACGTGTCCGGCGGGCCGGACACGGAGCCGGCCGCGCCCCCCGGCCCGCCTCCCGCACCGCCCCCGCCACCACCTCCGCCGACTGCTCCGCTTCCGCCGGCGCCAGCTCCCCCGCTCCCGGCTCCGCTGCCCTGCGAGGGCCGGTCCTTCCCGTTGTACAGACCGGCGAGGACGTACGGGCGGTCCAGATGCCCGTGCTCGAACCCGACCAGGACCTCGTCCCCCACCTCCGGGATGAACGCCTCGCCGCCGCTCGTCCCGCCCGACTGCGCCGTACGCGCCCAGTCGCTCGCGTACTCGTCCGACAGCCAGGGGAAGCGCACCTTCACCCGGCCCGAGCCGTCCGGGTCCTGGGTGTCCGTGACCGTCCCGTTGACCAGCCCCGCACAGCGTGCCCCGCCCCCGGCCGCAGCACCGGACGTGCCGGAGCCCGGACCTCCGCCGGTCAGCCCGAACAGCGAACGCTCCTGCTGCCCGGAGACCGTGAGCCACGTCTCGTAGCCGCGCACCGGGTCGAAGACGTGCCGCGATGTGGTGACCGTGTACCGGCCCTCGAACGGCGCGCCCACCGCGTTGAGCGCCACCGCGCTGCCCGCCCGCACCTCCGGATTTCCCCGGATCACCGCCTCCAGCTCCGCGAACGATCCGGCGATCCGTTCCGCCAGCGCCTTCGCCGCCTGGTCCACCTGCGCCTGCGCCCCGTACGCCGTGTCCGTCACCACGAAGCGCGCCTCACCGAACGGCGCGGTCACATCGGCGGCACTCACCCCCAGCTCCAGCGTCGCCGACTTCCCGGCCGGTGCCCGCCCCACGAGCGGCTGCTTCGTCCTCACGTCCCAGCCGCGCACCTCGACCTCGGAGACCTGCTCGGCGGACGACACCCCGGCCCGGCAGCGCAGCAGGTTGCTGCCCATCTCCAGGACCAGCGGGTCCCGGTCGGCCCGGGCGGATCCGTCGGGCGCGCCGCTCGCCTCCACCGGGCGGGTGATGTGCAGTTGCCCGTCCAGTACGTACGCCTGGACGCCCGCCTCCTCGGCGAGCGCGCTGACGAACTCCCAGTCGGTGACGTTGGGTTGGGCGACGTGTTCGAGTACCGGCCCGGCCACGTCCACGTTCCCCGGTTTCAGTCCGGCGCGCTGGGCGACCTGGGCGCAGATGTCGGCGAGCGTCATGTTCTGGTAGCTGGCCACCCGGCGCCCGCGGAACAGCCGGTGCGATTCGTCGAGCCCGCGTACGACGGTGAAGGTGCCGGTCTCGTCGAGTTCCACCTCCAGGGCGGTGACCACCCCCTTCAGCAGGGGCTTCGGGGCCGTGTCGCCGCCCGCGCGGGCCAGCAGGCGGGCCTCGGTGCCGATCTTCAGCCCGGCCTGTTCCAGCAGCACCCGGTCCGGGTCGCGGAAGCGCAGCAGGAACAGGTCGGGGAGCGTTCGGCTGTCGTCGACGTACCCCTCGACCAGCGTGTTCACGAACTTCGGCGGCAGCGGACGGCCCCCGAACTCCACCACCAGCGCGGTCGCGACACCCGGCGGCGCCATCAGGACCGACCCCCGTCCCGGGCCCGTTCCGCCTCCTCCAGTCGCTTCAGCTCGTCCAGCGCGGGGAGCAGCAGTTGCCGCCCCGGGGCCAGCCGCATCGGGTCGTCGATCCCGTTCGCCTCCGCGATCACCCGCCAGGCGGCCGGGTCCCCGTACTCGCGCTGGGCCAGCGACGGCAGCGAGTCGCCCGCGTCCAGCCGGTGGACCCGGCGGGCCGCGAGGGCGCCCGAGGTCGGGTTCTGTCCCGGCGTCTCGCCGCTGATCTCCTCCATCGTCACCTGGCAGACGGCCCGGATCGGCACGCCCGACGTGGTGAACAGGGTGTATTTCGCCTGCACTTGGCTGACGTATCCGGGGAACCCGGTCAGTCCGCCCCAGTGGAACACCACCCAGGGCGGCGACGAACGCTGCTGCTGGCGGGTCTCGTTCGTCGGCACGCAGCACGCGAACAGCTGCTCCACCGCCGTCACCACCCGGGTGTCGTGGGTGTCGCCCGCGTCGAAGAACATCTCGACCGTGAGCTTGCTGGGCTGCGAGCCCTGGTACTCGGGCGGGCCCGAACTCTTGGCGCCCTTGGCAGGGCTCCGCTTCCAGGACGCGGCCTTGGTGAGGCTCAGCTCCTTCGGGTTGAACTGGAAGTCGATCCGCCCGCAGGGCGCACCGGGGGTGAGCCCGCCTCCGGTCGGCGGCGTCCGCAGCTCCAGGTAGGCGTGTTCCAGCTTGGGCCGGGCAAAGCCGCCCCCGCCCGCCTTCGCGGCGGCCGAGGCCCCGGACGTACCGGCGGCGCTGAACGCGATGGGACCCGCACCGCTCACGACGATCAGCCCTCCATCACGTAGCCGTGGTGGGCGATCTCGATGGTCTCCATCGCGACCTTGGGCGACTCGGGGTTGAAGGAGGGTCCGGTCCAGCGGACCGGCACCACCTCCAGCAGCCCCCACTGGGCCACCTTCTGCCCGTCCCCGGTCCGTGCCTCGATGTGCGCGGTCTTGCGGCTGAACCCGGTCGTCATGGTGGCGAACCAGCGGGCGACCTTCTCGGTCTCCTTGGTCAGCGGCCGGGAGAGCTTCACGTTAGAGTACTTCAGGCGGGTCGGCAGCTGCCACACGTGCCCGTTGTTGCCGCCCTCCTCCCGTGTTTCGAGCACCACCTCACAGCCCAGCCCGTCGCAGGTGTTGAACGACCCGAGCTCGATGTCGTCGATCGTCACGACGAAGCAGACGCTGACGGCGGGGTCCTCGTTCGGGGCGGTGGCCATGGCACGTACCTCTCAATTCCCTGTGGTGCGGCTGCTGTTCGTCCCTGCTCATCGCTGGTCATCGCTGCTCGTCGCTGCTCATCGCTGGTCATCGCTGCTCGTCGCTGCTCATCGCTGCTCATCGCTGCTCGTCGCTGCCGGGTGCTTCAGTGCCGGGTGGCTCGGGTCCGGGTGCCTCAGGGCCCGGCGATTCAGTGCCTGGTGTTGATGAGGAAACCGGCCCGTTCGCGCTCCAGCCGCAGATCGGCCTTGAGCAGGCGGCTGAGCGGCGGGTACAGGGCCCGGACCAGTTCGTCGGTGACGACGGGCGGAGCCCCGCCGGGGGCCGGGGGGTGGGACCCCGGCGGGGCGGGGCCCCCGGCGGTGATGCCGGCGGGCTCGGGCGCCGGTTCCGGTTCTGGTTCCGGTTCCGGTTCCGGCGCGGGCCCCGGTTCCGGCTCCGGAGGGGGTGGTTCCTCGCTCTCCGTCTCGCGCTGGACGACCGGCGCCGAGTACGCCGGTGGGGTGTACGCCGAGGACGTGTACGTCGACGCCGGTGACCCGAACACCACGCTGCCGTCCGCCATCCGCTGGGCCACCCCCGCGGCGACGGCGACGGCCCCCGCAGTCGTGAACCCGTCGGCGGACATCGAGGAGACGGGGGCGGCACGACCGCCGGCGGCACCCGCCGAACGGGGCACCGGCGGCCCGCCGACCGACTGCCGCTGCACACCGGGCAGCGGCCGGGAGCGGGCACCCGAGGCGCTCCCCGGAGCATTCGGCGACGGCGTACTCCCACGCTGCACCGGCACCGCGTCCGACAAGGACACCGTCGCCGCCCACGGGTCTCTCGGGGATCGCGTCCCCTCGGACGTCCAGCGCACCGGAACGGCATCGGGGTCGCCACCGGTCCCGGATCCGGGCGTGGCTCCGGATCCGGTTCCGGATCCCGGTCCGTGACCGGTGCCCGCGGGACCGTCCGCCGGGCCGAGACGCTGTACGGCGGCAGGGGGCGCACCACCGCCGATGGAACTCCCGTGGACGGACGGCGGTGTCAGCGGCCGGTCGGCCAGCAGCGGTGCGACCGGCCCGGAGGCAGGGAGTGGCGACAGAGGTGCGGGAACGAGCGGGTCGGTGCGGCGAACGAGCGGGTCGGTGCGGCGCTGCACCGGCCCGCCGGTCGCGGGAGCGGACTCCGCCGGGACGGCCAGGAGGGGGTCGTCGCCGAGCAGCGGCGCGGTGGGCGCCTCGGGGCCGGACGTCTCCCGGCGCACGGAGGCGTCGGACGGGCCGGGTGCCCCCGCGGTCGCACCGGAACCGTCGCCGTTCTCCGCACTCCGCGCCACGGACACGACAGGCCCGGTGGGCACCACCGGCAGAACGGCCCCGCCATCCGCGCCCGTCCCCGTCCGTGTACCCGTTCCCGGCTCCGTCCCCGCGTCGGTCGCGGCGGCCCGGCGCTGCGCGGTGGGCGGCAGGGCCTGCAGCGGCGCCCCGAGGCCGGGCGCGCGCCGGGCCCGTTCACCGGCCGGAGGCATTGCCGCACGCTGAACGGGCGGCGGCACCGGTACGCCGTCGGGCGCGGACACGGGCGCGGCGCCGGGGCCGTCCGGCAGCGCGGCGACGGCCCGTTCGCCCACCAGACGACGTACGGGCAGCTCCACCGCGGCCGATTCCCCGGCCGACGTCATCGCCGCCGACCCGGCGCCCGTGGCCCGCTGCACGTCGACCAAGCCGGGCATCGTGGCGCCGACGGAAGCGGACGGAGCCACCGGCAAGGGCCTGCCCCGGGCCGACAGCCCTCCCCGCACCTCCTCCGGTACGCGGCCCGACCGCTGCACAGAATCGCCACCGTGTTCCGCCGGTGCCGGGGCGGTGACCCCGTGCACGAGCCCCGTGGGCGCGTCCGGACCGACCAGATGGCCGAGCGGCGTACCGAGCGCGACATCGCGCCGGGTGGAGAGCGTCTCCTGGAACCCGGACGGATTCGTGATCAGGCTCTGACCGGTCAAGGTCCGCTGGATCGGCGGGAGTTCGGAAAGGTCGGCCCGCTCGCGCGACACGCCGTGCTCCGCCCGTACGTCGTGACCGTGGTCCGCCCGTACGTCGTGACCGTACTCCGCCCGTACGTCGTGGTCCGTACCCGCCCCGCCCTTCTCCGTACGCCCGTCGTCCTCCGCACGCGCGCCGCCGCGCAGCCGGGAACCGCCGTCGCGCAGCCAGGACATCAGCCCCATGAACTCCTCCGCCCTCCCCGCGCTCCCCGCGTTCCTCGCTCCTGTCCGTCGCTACTGCCCGTTGAGGCGGGCGACCTGCACGACGAACCTCAGACGTTCCGGATGCTCCAGATCCAGCAGCTCATCGAGCGGCCAGTGGAAGTGGTAGGCGAGGTACGCGACCTCCTCGTAGAGCAGGTCGGCCGCGTACGTCACGATTCCCCCAGGCGGCCACCGGCGAGGTTCACCGCGAACTCCTCCTGGCAGGCCGGACAGGTGACGGCCGCGCGGGTGTGTCCCTCGGCGTTGATCCGCCGGTAGAAGTCCTGGAGAAAGGCCAGGTCGGAGGCGAAGAGGTCCTCGATGATGCCGGGGTGGACGTCGTCGATCGTGCCGATCCGGGTGACGACCCGGGCGATGAGCACGACCGAGAGGTACGCGGAGTTCTCGCGCACCCGGTCGTCCCGCAGCGGCACGAGTTCGTCGCGCGCCGTGGCGAGCCGCATGACTCCGGTGCGGTGCACGACGCCCGCCTCGTCGACGTACCCGCGCGGCAGCTGGAAGGAGAACTCCGTGCGCAGCGTGTCCCGTCGACCGGCCGCCCCGCCCCGATCGGCCGGGTCCCGCCCGTCCGTCCGCCGAGGGGCTCCCTCGCCCGTGTCCGGCGCGGAGGCGTGCGGGTGGACGGGGGCGGGAGCCGGTGCCGTACGCCGCATCAGTCGACTTCCATGCTCTCGTACGTGATGGCGAGCTTCTCCGTCAGCACCGAGGTGTCACCGGCCTTGAGGGTGCCGATTTCGAGGGACTTCGGCCAGGCGTTGATGAGCTTGTAGCGCTTGATGGGGACGCCCTCGTGGTCGTAGACGATGACCGCTCCGTTCCGCCGGGCCATCGGCATCCGCCCGAACCGCGAGTCCTTGATCCAGCGTTCGAAACTGTTGTCCTCGGTGAGGCCCCGGGTCACGGTCACCTCACCGGCCTTCGGCCGGCCGGGGAGCTTCTTGATGGCGTAGCGGCCGTCGGCGGTGTTCTGCTTCAGCTCGATGACGTCCTGCTCCATCTTCAGACCACTGACCTCGGTGATCTGCTTGATGACGACGCTGTCGAATTCGAGGCCGAAGGACGCGCCGACGGTGCTGTCGAGATCGGGAAGTGGCACAACAGGCTCCTTTTCCGCTCTTGCCGTTTCAACCGCTCAGTCCGCCCGTACCGCGCGTGTCGCCGGCGGGGCAGGACATCCATCACGCCCCGTCACTCGTCGACGCCGCCGCTGCCCTCGCTCAGTTGGGACAGGCGGAAGACGACGAACTCGGCGGGCTTGACCGGCGCCACCCCGATCTCGCAGACGACCTGGCCCGCGTCGATGCTCTCCGGCGGATTGGTCTCGCGGTCGCACTTGACGTAGAACGCCTCTTCCGGGGTGAGCCCGAACAGCGCCCCCTTGCGCCACTCGTTGACCAGGAACGCCGAGACCGTGCGCCGGATACGGGCCCACAGGGCGTCGTCGTTCGGCTCGAAGACGACCCATTGCGTACCGGCGAGGATCGACTCCTCCAGGTAGTTGAAGAGGCGCCGGACGTTCAGGTAGCGCCAGGCCGGATCGGAGGCCAGCGTGCGCGCGCCCCAGATGCGGATGCCACGGCCCGGGAAGGACCGGATGCAGTTCAGTCCGATGGGGTTGAGCTGGTCGTGCTCGCCCTTGGTCAGCTGCGTCTGGAGCGCGACCGCCCCGCGCACGACCTCGTTGGCGGGGGCCTTGTGCACCCCGCGCGACTCGTCGTTGCGCGCCCACACCCCGGCGATGTGGCCGCTCGGCGGTACGAGTCGCGCGCGCCCCGAGGAGGCGTCGGCGACCCGGATCCACGGGTAGTAGAGCGTGGCGTACTTGGAGTCGAAGTTGGCCCGGTCGGTGCGCCAGGCGCGGATCTGCTGCGGGGAGAGTCCGGGCGGCGGGTCGAGGATGGCGACGCGGTCGCCCATCAGCTCGCAATGGGTGATGATCCCCTGCTGTACGGCGATGACGGACTCCAGGTCCAGCAGTCCGCGCTCGTACGCGCTCATCAGGTCCGGCACGGCGACCGTGGTGATCTCTTCCACCGCCTCCAGGCCCCCCAGGCCGGTACGGCGGTCGGAATCACCGACGTACACCTCGGGGGTCAGCGCCCCGGCGTCGGCCGGCGCGGGCGCGGCGGGGGCCAGGACGACGGTCTGCGGTTCGGGCCGGGCGGGGGCGGCACCGCGCCCCGACTCCCGTATCTCGATCAGTTCCGAGGCGGCGTTGACCCGGGTGGCGACGTTCTCCTTGCTGCGTTTGGTCGTGACGTCGGGGTACGTCTCGGCCACCTGCCCGTCCCGCTTCACGACGAGCCGGAACACGTCGGAGGGCGGATCGTCCCCCTCCGCCGTGGCCACCTCCACGGTGATCTCACCGACCGCGCCGGGCCGGGGCTTCACCACGTACGGCCCGAGCCGCGTCTCCGACCCGGGTGGCAGCTTCCCGGCGGCCGACCCGTCGTCCACGTCCTCCGCCGGAGGTTCGGTGCCGTCGCCGACGCGCACCACGTAGCAGACGCCTCCGCCGTTGGAGAAGAACCCGTGAACGGCGGAGGCGAGATACGTGCCGTCGACGAAGTCGCCGAACGTGGCCACGAACTGGCTCCAGTTCGTGATCAGCGTCGGCTCGTCGAACGGGCCCTTGCACGCGAAGCCGACGAAGGCGGCGACCGAGGTGCCCACCCCTTCGATCGGCCGGGACCCGGACTCGATCTCCTCGACGTAGACGCCCGGGGACAGGTACGACGGCATATGAGCTTCTCCTTGGCCGGGGAACGCCCGCAATTCTCGTGACAGCCGCGATCACCGGGAACGGACGCACGGCCGCCCGCCCGTGCACGGGCCGCTGCCCGATCAGGCAACGTCCCCACCCGTGCACGCCGCCGCGCCCTGCCCGTTGACCGGCCCCCGTGGCCTTCGTACGCATATTCACGCCCCCGCACCCTGGGGCGGCGGCAGGGTCCCGTGCCCGTGAAGTGCCGACTGTCCGGGAAGCGGTGGGCCGGGAGGGCGGATGAAGGCGGTTCCGGAGCGGGACCCCGGCGCTGCCCGCGCCCAGCCCGTTCCCGCGCGTACGGGGGTGTCCCGTACGACGGCTCCCCCACCGCAGCGCCCGCCGGGCGACCGTCCGGCCCCCGGGCCTGATCCGCGGAGTCTGCAACGGCTGCAACGCGCCGCCGGGAACGCGGCCGTCTCGCGTCTGGTGGCCCAGCGCTACACGGCCCCCGTCAAGCCCTCCCCCGCCCAGGCTCCGGGCTTCCGCCGGGTGCAGTCGGACGTCGCGGCGAAGAAGACCCGTCTGGCCACCCACGCCCCGGCCGCCGCGGAGTCGAAGTCCGCGCAGGACGCGGCGGTCGCGCCCCCGGACGACAAGGAGGCCCAGGGCAAGGCGGCGAACGCGGAGAAGATGGACGCCGCGAAGCCGGGCGAGTTCAACAAGCAGGCGTTCGTCGACGCGGTGAACAAGGCGATCGACGCCCAGGCACCGAAGAACCTCGACGAGGCCGACAAGTTCTCCAAGTCCGGCAAGGCCGACAGGATCAAGTCGGAGGTCGACGGAAAGGTCTCGGACGGCAAGGAGTCCTCCGCCAAGGACATCGAAACGGCGACCAAGGCCCCGCCGGACACCGCGGCGGCCAAGGACAAACCGGTCACCCCGATGACCCCGGACCAGCCGCCCGCCAACCCCGGCGCACCCTCCGCCGCGGACGCCACCCCCGAGAGACAGCCCGCGGCCGTCACGGACTTCTCCCAGGGTCCCGCCGCCAACGACAAGGCCCTCGCGGACGCCGACGTCACCGAGGAACAGCTGGCCAAGGGCAACGAGCCGGCGTTCGACGGGGCCCTGTCGGCGAAGAAGACGGCCGAGGCGGACTCCGCGAAAGCCCCCTCCCGGGCCCGCGGCGCCGAGAACCAGCAGCTGTCCACGGCCGAGGCGGGCGCGGCAGCGGCCGGGACACAGGCCATGACCAACCTGACCGCGGCCCGGAGCGCCGCCGGGAAGCAGGTCGACAGCGGCAAGGGCGAGACAAAGACGCGGGACGAGAAACGGCGCGCCGAGGTCACCGCGAAGCTCCAGAAGGTCTACGACACCACGAAGAAGGACGTCGAGGAGACCCTGTCCGGTCTGGACAAGAAGGTCGACACGGCGTTCACGGCCGGGGAGAAGGCCGCGCGGGACGCGTTCACCGCCGACCACAAGCGCCGTATGAAGGCGTACAAGGACAAGCGCTACTCGGGCCTGACGGGCAAGGCCCGCTGGGTCAAGGACAAGTTCGCGGGCCTGCCGACGGAGGCCAACAACCTCTACCAGGAGGCCCGCAAGCTCTACGTCACGAAGATGCAGGCGGTCATCTCGTCGGTCGCCGACCTCATCGGCACCGAACTCGGCCGCGCGAAGGCCCGCATCGCCAAGGGCCGCGCCGAGCTCAAGGCCGAGGTCGACAGACTCCCCGCCGATCTGCGCCAGTTCGGCCAGGACGCGGCCAAGGACTTCGCGGGCAAGTTCGACGATCTCGAATCGACCGTCGACGAGAAGTCCCAACAGCTCGTCCAGGATCTCGCGAACAAGTACACCGCCGCCCTGAACAAGATCGACGAGGAGATCAAGAAGCTCCAGGAAGCCAACAAGGGCCTGATCGACAAGGCGAAGGACGCGATCGTCGGCGTCCTCAAGACGATCAATGAGCTGAAGAACCTCCTCCTCGGCATCCTGGCCAAGGCCGCCTCCGCGATCATGAAGATCATCAAGGACCCCATCGGGTTCCTGAACAACCTCGTCCACGCCGTCGGCGCCGGACTCCAGCTCTTCATCACCAACGTCGCCGACCATCTCAAGACCGGCGTCGTCTCCTGGCTCCTGGGCACCGCCGTCAAGGCCGGACTCGAACTCCCCCAGCGCTTCGACCTCAAGGGCATCATCCAGCTCATCGGCTCACTCCTGGGCCTGACCTGGGCCAACATCCGCGCCCGCATCACCCGCAAGGGCGTCCCCGACCAGGCCCTCACCGCCGTCGAGACCTCCCTCCCCGTCGCGAAGAAACTCGCCGCCGAGGGCCCCGCGGGCGCCGTCAAGGAAATCCAGGCCGAGGCCGGCGACCTCAAGGCCACCATTCTCCAGAAACTCACCAGCTATCTGATCCCCACCGTCATCATCGCCGGGATCACCTGGATCGTCTCCCTCCTCAACCCCGCCTCCGCCTTCGTCCGCGCGGTCAAGGGAATCATCGACATCGTCACGTTCATCGTGAACCAGGGCGCCCAGATCGTCGAATTCGTCAACGCGGTCCTGGATTCCGTCGTCGCCATAGCCAACGGCGGTCAGGCAGGCGTCCCCAAGATGATCGAGGCCGCCCTGGCCGCCAGCGTCCCCCTCCTCATCGGATTCCTCGCCTCCCTCCTCGGCATCGGCAGCCTCGCCAACAAGGTGAAGAGCGTCTTCCACGCCGTCTCCCGGCCCGTCAATCGCGCCATCGACAAAATCGTTGGCCTCGTTACCAAGGCCGGGAAGAGGATCTGGGGAAAGCTCAAGAACAAGTTCAAGAAGAAGGGCACCACGGGGGCAGGGAAGAGTGACGAGAAGGTTTCTTCAGTGTACCCGCCCCCAAAGAAGGGCTTTCAGTCGCGCGACAAGGAGAGCCACAAGGTCCAGTTCGATAGGAAGACGGCGGACGCCAGCCTTGTGGTGCACAGCACCCCACAGGAGATCGGTAAATACCTGAAGGAGTGGGAAGCCGAACTGAGGGCCTCTGGCGAGAGCGGGGGAAGCGAGTCCCACACCGCACTTGAGGAAGCCAGGCAGAAGAAGGGGGAAGTCGAGTCGCTACATCGCGGTTTTCGTTCCCTGCCCGCAGGGGCAAACAGGAGCCAGAGAGCTTACGAAGACCTCCTCGCAGCCCTTTCCCAGCTCGCCGGACTACTGGCCCGTCGGCCGGGCGCCACACCCCCGCTGCCTCCTCCGGTTCTCCCGCCGATGGAGAACGGCATCGTCGCCCACTCCTTCAAGGCGAGTTATATCAACAAGGGCATCAAGCGGGGGACCGAAGCAAGCACATACGACGGTGCGACCCTGACCGGATGGAGTACAGCCGCCAGCTACAACACATCGGCGGACAAGAACGCCTGGGTGAAGATGCATCTGCTTCCCACCTTCCTCGGCGGCGACGCGGTCGACTCGAACCTGGTCCCCGCGAGGGGTTTCGTCAACAACCCGATGTTCCTGCGTGCCGTGGAGAACCCGGCCCGCAAATCCCTCGACAAGTCACCCTCTGATCCGGCGTTCGAGCGCATGGTCTGGTACAAGGTGAATCTCAGCTACTACGCGACGCATGCGGGTTTCCCGAAGAGTATCGGGGTCAAGTGGGGTGGCTATGACCACTCCGGCGGAACATGGAACGAACGTTCGCCCAGCGGTGGCGGTACTAGTTCTTTCTCCGACAGGCAGGACCCGCCGGAGGCGCTACATAATGACGTGCTAAGAATCAACGCGCGAGGAGTTAAGTTCACCGTATTCACATCCCTCGGGATAGGGAGAGTGGATGCAGAAAACATCAAGAAAGAGTCGAAGAAAACACAATTCGTTGACCTTAATGACGCCATCCGGAGACTGCCGCACCTCAGCACGGAACTCATGAATGCCGACGCGAGCAAGAGGCTCAGGTTCGACTGACCTTCACCCGACGAAACCACCATACGAGTGGCCCCCCGGAGGAGAAGTGGAAACCGAATACGAAAGCAGAGTTCGCGAGACAGTGGAGCAGGTCCAAGCGAATGGTTCCATGCGAACAGAAAAATATGAACGTGGCCCACTCGCCGCGTACATGGAACACGCCGAAGACGCACTCGAGATCGTACGCATCGTGGAAGACGGTCCGCTACCCGAAGGGTTAACCAGGAACTTTCACCGTCATTCCAGCCTCTTCTTCGCCTGGCGAGCCCTGGAACCCTTCCAGGCGATCGCCGGGGAATTCCATCTCGTGCACATCGGTGAGGCGCTGATTCGCGGAGCCCGGAAAGATACGACCGCCACGACGGACTCCGAACTGGAGCGAATGGTCAATGAGTTCAGGATCTTCGAGACACACCCTGTGGGCGGGACCGGCACATACTCCGCACTGAGACTCACCCCGAACCAGGAGCCGGAACTCTGGTACTTCGACCTCAGGCAGGGGCCCTCCCGTCTCCACATCAGCTACGGCGACTACCTCGACGTCATGTTGCTTACCAAGGGCCTCTACGACTGGCAGTACCTCTTCGCGGAGCCGGATCCGGACAACTACGGCATGCGCGTTTCACTTCCCTACCTGCGCGATGGGCTCAACTTCCTCGCCCGCGAATTCGGCGGTGACGACTTGGCGGGTCTCTGGCTCAGGTGGGAAGAGCGCGCGCGGGTCGTGGTCAAGGAGTCGTAGGCGCAGCGGCGACCGCTCCGGACATGCCTGGTCTTCCCACGCTCGCCTCTGCCTCCCTCGCCTCCCGTCGCGAAACCGCCGCAGGCCCCCTGTGCAGGATGGAGAAGGAACGCGTCAGCCCGGTCGGCTTTCGGCGCGCCGATGCCCGGCCCTCAGGCGTCGGCCACCCGCACCCGGAGCGACTTCATCCCGTTGATGAAGTTCGACACCAGGCGGCTCGGCGGACCGGCGAGTCGGAGGGGGCCGGGCGGCAGGGCGCGGCAGGCCTCCTCGTACAGGGCCCGCAATTGCAGCCGGGCGAAGTGGGCGCCGAGGCAGACGTGGGGGCCGTCGCCGAAGGAGATGTGGGGGTTGGGGGTTCGGGCCAGGTCCAGGGTGAACGGGTCGGGGAAGACGCGTTCGTCGTGGTTGGCCGAGGCGTGGAAGACGACCACCTTGTCGCCTCGCCTGATGCGGGTGCCCGCCAGGTCGGTGTCGCGGTTGGCGGTACGACGGAAGGACAGGACCGGCGGGTGGCGGCGCAGGAGTTCGTCGACGGCGGTGGTGAGTTGCACGTCTCCTGCACGCAACCGTGCGTACGCGTCAGGGTGTCGGGCCAGGAGATGCAGGCCGCCCGGGGCCGCACTGCGTACGGTGTCGTTGCCCGCGACCACCAGCAGGAAGAAGAACATCTCCAGTTCGGGGCCCGTGAGTTCAGGGTCGGTGGCCAGGGACGTCATGACGTCGTCGGCGGGGTTTTGGCGCTTGTGGGCGGCGAGCGCCTGCGCGTAGTCGAACATGTCGCCCAGTGCCGCCGGGGAACGGGGGTTGAGGGGTTTGCCGTCCGGGCCCGGTGAGGACGGCCCGGCCTCGTCGGGGTCCTGGTAGCCGATGACGCGCCGGGTCCAGTGCAGGAGGAGCTCCCGGTCGCTGTCCGGCACGCCGAGCAGATCGGTGAGATTGAGAAGGGCGTAGTCGTCGGTGACCCGGGCGACCAGGTCACAGGTCCCGTCGGTGGCGCGGGCCTCGGTGACCGCCGCGGTGAACAGGGAGTGCGCCCGCTCGCGGACGGTCGTCCCGAAGCGCTCCACACGCCGGGGCGTGAAGGCGCGGCTGATGAGTGTACGCAGCCGACGGTGGTGCGGCGGGTCCTGATTGAGCATCATCCGGCGGATGAACGGCAGATCGTCGGGGTCCGGGTCGCGGATCTGGGTGGCGCCGAGGTACGAGGAGTACGTCGACGCGTCCTTGAGGACCCGGACGACGTCCTCGTACCGGGTGACGGCCCAGAAACCGGGGCCCGCCGGCCAGCCGAGGACCTCCGGTTCCTCCTGCCACGCCACCGGGTGGTGGTCGCGCAGCCGGCGGTAGCGGTTGTGCGGGATGCCCTGCGCGTACAGCCGGGGGTCGAAGACGTCCGGTACGGACGGTTCCGGCGTGTACGCGATGGGCGTGGGCCCGTCGGGCGTGCCGGCGACCGAGGCGGGTCCGTCCGGTACAGCCTGATCCGGCACGAGCCCCTCCGGCACGGGCTTTTCCGGCACGGCGCCGTTCACGCCGACGCCCCGCCGTCCCGCTCGCCGTCCCCTGCCTCGACCCGCGCACCGTCCCACACGCCGGCCCCCTCGTCGTCCCGCTCGTCGTCCCGCAGGAAGTCCTCCACCACACGGATCAGGTCGAGCGGGGCCTCGTCCATCGCGTAGTGCCCGCAGGAGGGCAGTTCCACCAGCTCGGCGTGCGGGTACCACCGCATCCAGGTGGCGCGCTGCACCTCGGCCGACAGCGCCGGGTCCAGCGCGCCGACGACGGCCAGGGCCGGTACGGACGAACCCTCGATCCGCTCGTGGAAGTCCTCGCACGCCCAGGAGTCCAGCCACGTCCGGAACGCCTTCTCGTCGCTGCGTTCGAGCGAACGGCGCACCATGCGGTCCAGCCAGGCTGCCGGTCGGCGGCCCCCCGTGGTGATGTCGAGGATGGTGCGACGGTTCTCCGGGGCATGCGCCGCACCGGAGAAGAGTTCCCACTGATCGGGCGGGAACGGTACGCCGGACGCGGGGACGGGCGAGACCCCGACGAGCCGTCGCACCCGGTGCGGTGCTGCGGCCAGCACCCGCTGGGCGACCGATCCGCCCATCGAGTGGCCGATCAGCGAGAACCGTTCCCAGCCGAGCCGGTCGGCCAGCGCGAGCACGTCCGCGGCTCCCTCGGCCGTGGTGTACGCACCGTCCACGTCCCTGGCGCCGCCGTATCCGCGCAGGTCCACCACCGCGTACTGGAACGAACCGAGGTCGAGGTCCGGCAGCACCGGGGCGTAGGCGGAGCGGTCGGCGAGCCAGCCGTGCACGGCGATCACCTTGTGCGGACCGTCGCCGTGCAGTTCGTGGGGCAGGTCAAACGTTGCGGTCACGCGGACTCCCGTCACCGTACGGAGCCGGCCGGTCGATCACCGGTCGGCCCGACCACGGTGGCGGCAGGCGTCGTCGTGCGCAAGAGTGCGCGTACGGCCGCACCACTGCACCACCACACCATCACCGTCGCCATGACACCGTCTCGCCGCGGTCGCTCGCTCACCCCAGCAGCTTCAGGTACGGCCCGAATTCCGATGCCAGCGTCAGACGGCCCAGTTTCTGGTACTCGCGCTGGATCGCGTGGATGAGCGTCGGCATGGTCACGGGTTCGCCCGTGTCCGCCGCCAGGTAGGCGGCCGTCACAGCGATGGAGCGGATGTTGCCGCCCGCCAGCTCGAAGCTCTCGGCACAGAAGGCGAGATCGAGGTCGCTGCCGCGTGGAAGTGCAGGTCCCAGGCAGCGTTCCCAGAGAACGAGGCGCTGCCCGGGGTCCGGGACCGGGAAGTCGACGACCAGGTCGAGGCGGCGGGTGAAGGCGTCGTCGAGGTTGGCCCGGAGGTTGGTGGCGAGGATGGCCAGACCGTCGAAGGACTCCATGCGCTGGAGCAGATACGCGCTCTCGACATTCGCGTAGCGGTCGTGGGCGTCCTTCACGTCCGAGCGTTTGCCGAAGATCGCGTCGGCCTCGTCGAAGAGAAGAACCCCGTTCACGCCCGCGGCCTCGGAGAAGATCCGTTCCAGGTTCTTCTCCGTCTCGCCCACGTATTTGTCGATCACCGTGGCCAGGTCGACGGTGTACAGGTCGAGCCCCAGATCGGCGGCGATCACCTCCGCCGACATCGTCTTCCCGGTGCCCGAGTCGCCCGCGAAGAGGGCGGACACGCCCCGGCCCCTGCCGCCGCCGGGGCGCATGCCCCACTCCCCCAGCACCCGGTCGCGATGGCGGGCGCGGGCGGTGAGTTCGCGGAGCTGGGCGTGGGTGTCCGGGGGGAGAACGAGGTCGTCCCAGGTGACGGAGGGTTCGATGCGGCGGGCCAGCCGGTCCAGGCCGGCCGCGTTCTGGGCGCGGGCGCCATGACGGACGTGGTCGGGGGTGAGGGTGCCGCCTTCCAGGTGGGTGGCCTGGGCCGCGCTCCGGGCGGCGCGGGTGATCTGCTCCGGGGTGAGGAGAAACGGCGAGAGCAGCCGGTCGACATCGACCATGTCGGGGACCGGGGCAGTGGCAGGGACCGGGGCAGCGCCGGAGGCCGGGGCAGCGCCGGAGGCCGGGGCAGCGCCGGGGGTAGGAGCCCCGTACGCGTCGTCGTACGCGTCGGCCCAGAGGGCGGCCCGGGTCGAGGGATCGACACGGGGAGCGTGCAGCAGGAGCGGTGGCACGGCGGACCAGGCCGCGTCCCAAGGGGCCCGGCCCACCAGGACCGTGGGGACCGGCGTACCGGTGAGCAGCCGGAGAAGCCCCGGATGGTCGCGGGAGACCGCGTCGAGCGGGGCACAGACCAGCCCGGCGCCGGTCAGCCGGGCCTCCCGCACCAGGGAACGGACCGCCTCTGCGGGAGCCGGATCCTCGGCCAGCCTCGCCAGGTCGAGACCCAGTACCCGGTGGCCCGCCCGGGTCAGGGCGGAGGCGGCGAAAGCGGTGCCCGCGCCACCCTGGTCCTCACGGAGGTGGACCAACGCGATGTCATGGGCGAAGGCCCGGGCCAGTGGGACGGGGTCGCCGACGCCCGGTACGGCGTGCCACGGGGCGAGGAGATCCGCCAGCCGGGGATCGGGGGTGTCGTCGCCGAGGAGGTGCGCGGCGACCCGGTCGGGTACGCGGAGCGCACGGTTCAGGAACGGGCGGTCCATGTCCTCGACCAGCAGCAGGCGCCCCTCCCGGAGGGGCGAACAGGCCGAGAGCCGACCGCGCGCCGCCTGGTCGGCGGGGGACAGCCCGCACAGGCCCAGGGCCAGACCGATCGACGGGCGGCGGCGGGTGACGTCGTCGTTGAGGTAGCCGTAGAACGCCTCGAAGCGGTCGTCCAGATCGGGGACGAGGGTGATGAGGAGGATCTCCACGTCGAGAGCGGTCAGCCCGAACTCGTCCGCCAGGGCGGTGAGCCGGGTCGGCTCGGCCGGAGCCTCTTCGTCGTACGGAACGGGGGACGGGAAGGCGCGCGCCTCCTCCGAATCCAGCAGACGCGTGACGGTGTCGTCCGTGAGGTAGAGGCCGCGGAAGGCGTCGTCCGGGTCCGGGTCGGTGGCCTGCCTGGCCTCCACCGCTCGCCGGACGCGCTGCTCCACCGCTGTCGCGCGGGCAAGGAGATGGCGCAGGTTCGCGTCATCCTCGGTCGTCATGAAGCGCCGTCCTCCGCATCCTTCTCCATCCCGTCCCCCGCGCCCTTCTCCATCCCGTCCCCCGCACCCTTCTGCACGCCGTTCTCCGTGCCGACCGCACCGCCCGTCGCGCCGTTCCCCCGGTTCTCGGTGATGCGGAGCGAAAGACCACGCCGACGCCCTGTACCGGAGTTCCGCCGCCCGTCCGACCGGCCCGGAGCGCCGTCCGACCTGGCCGGATCACCGTCCGACCGCCCCGGGGCGCCGTCCGACCGCCCCGGGGCACCGTCCGACCTGGCCGGATCACCGTCCGCCCGGCCCGGAGCGCCGTCCAGCCGGGTCCCGTCGGAGTCCGATCCGGCCCGCTCGTCGTCCGGTACCGGTCGTACGGGCCTGCCCGGGCGGCCCCCGTACACCGGGAGCCGGCCACGCCCCGGCATCGGTTCCGAGGGCGGCTCGTCCCGTTCCGGCATGTCCCCGAACCGGGCCTGCACCCCCTCGTCTCCCACCGGCGGACCGGCCGCATAGCTCGGCGACGCCGTCACCGGCACACTGACCACCAGGTCCAACGAGGGCTTCAACTCACCGCCCAGCGCGCTCCACACATCGGCGAACGAGCGGTCCTCGGGAGGCGGCAGGGCGATCGACATCGGTACGGCGGCCCCGATCTCGGCCAGCGTGCCCGCCAGCCGTTCCGGGGGCAGCGCCTCGTAACGGAGCAGACAGCCCAGCAGGGAGGCGAGCAGCCGGTGTTCGTCCTCAGGGCGCTTCGTCCATGCCGTGATCAGGTACGACAGCTTGAAGAAGCGGGGCGGTCGACGGCGCGCGATGATCGTGCCGCGCTCGTCGTACTCGTTGTGCAGCCCGCGCTCGCGTCTGCGCATGTCCTCGCGGATATCGTAGAGGTAGAGGTTGACCATGGGCGCGTTGACCTTCGCCGCCCACTCCCGGGTCGGGGCGTCGAAGACCACCGCGATCTGGCCGCCTTCGAGCACCTCCGCCCTGATCAGGGACCGCAGTACGTCGTCGACCTCGTGGATCACCCGATCGCCTCCGTGCCGTCGACCCTGCTCATTCGGTCGCCTCCGCGCCGGTCGGCCCCGCCCACTCGGCCGGCTCCGCGCCGGTCGGCCCTGCTCACTCGGCCGCCCGCGCACCATCGCCCCTGCTCGTCCGGAGTTCCCAAGCCGCCGTCGCCCCGAGTCACCCGCTCGCCTCCGCACGCTTGTCCGCGCTCACGCACGCCCCGCGAAGTCCGGTGGCTGAAGATTCCGTTGGACCACGAGGACCGGTTTCTGCAGCCGGTCGATGTCGCGGGTGTCCACACGCAGCTTGCGCGGGCCCAGCTTGTCCTTGCGCAGCACCGGGATCTGGACCTCGAAGGTGCCGTCGCGGCCCACGGTCACGACGGACATCTCCGCGTTGATCCCGATGTTCCACGTGAAACGTAGGGTCTGCCCCGGCGGATAGTCCTTGCCCCGCGCCAGCACCACCTGGCCCGGCTTGGCGACCTGCGGAGTGACGGTCAGCGAGGGCTTCAGGATGCGCAGCCGGTCGGTGGCCTGGTTGTCGGTCTTCCGGCGGTCGGGCAACGTGCCGCGCACGGTGGCCCGTACGTCACCGGTGACCGGCGCACGGTACGTCGCGGTCTGCGTCACCTCGATGCGACCCCCGGCCGGGATGGTGCACGGCTTGGCGGCAGTGCAGCGGGACAGGGCGGGCAGACTGCGGTCCTTCGCCTTGGACGGCTTCGGCCAGGACGAGCCGAGTACCACCCCGGTCGCCGCGTCCGGACCGGCGTTGGTGACGGTGAAGCGGGCGCGTGCGGGACGTCCGGTGTACGTGCGGTCGGGACTGACGTCGACCTTCACCGCCACGTCCGCCGAGGGCGGCACGGGGGCCTCCAGAACCTCGATCCGCGCCGTGTCCGTCCCCGTGTTGCCCGCGGAGTCGGTGGCCGAACACGTCACCGTCGTGACACCGACCGGGAAGAGCGAGCCCGAGGGCGGGTCGCAGGTCACCGGCAGCGCGCCGTCGGTGGCGTCCTGGGCGGTGGCCCTGTACGTGACCCTCGCCCCTTCCTTCTCCTTGGCCCGGACAATCAGATCGTCCACGGTGACGACGGGGGCGTCGATGTCGTTCACGTCGATGTCGATCTGCTCCGTGAAGTCCGGGTCCGCCGCCGCGGCCGGGCCGATCGTGTCCGTTCCGGGCACCTGGGTCCCCATCAGAAACTGCACGGTGCAGCTCAGTCGAGAGCCCTGGGGCGCGTCGGCGGAGACATCGATGTTCTCCTCGAAGTGCGCGGTCTCCCCGCTGGTGAGCCTCTGGGTGGGTGGTTCGAGGCTGACGGAGAGATGCGGGTCGCAGTCGTCCAGGCGATAGCTGACGTTGGTGGGGAGGTTGTTGAACCCCTCGATGATGGCGTCGGTGACGCCGTCGCCGGGAATTCCGCTGAGCATGCGACCGTTGGTGGCCTCTGCGATCCGCTTGGCCTGATCGGGCTCGTGGTACGGGTCCTGGTAGGTGGGGCTCTTGTATCCGTCGCCGTTGAGCCCGTCACCGTTCTCGGTCGTCACATCGACGGCGATGACGCGAACACCCTTGTCCTGGAGCGCGAACACCGCGTCGTCATAAGAGATGTCGTTGCTGGGGTTGTGGCTCGACGCATCGCCCACCAGGACCACGACCGGGCTGGCGCCCTCGCGGAAGACCGTACCGCCGTCCGCGCCGTCGGCCACCTTCCACAGCGCGTAGATCCAGTCCTCGGACGGGCCGTTGCTCCTGTAGCCACGTGAGGTGTCCAGCCTGTCGACGCCCTGCTTCTGGACGTCGTCGAGGTTGGTCGTCAGACCTTGGAGGACTGCGAACTCCGCTGTCGGATCGTCCTTCTCGTCGCCATAGGTGGCCACCGCGAAGCGGGAATCCGGCTGCTGTTCACGGACCTTCGTCGTAATGGACTTCAGGCCCGTCTGCACATCACTGATGGGGGTCTCCATGCTCCCCGTACCGTCCACCAGCAGGATCACATCGGGGCGTGGCGGGATCGCGGGCGTACGCACCTGCTTGGCCACGCCCGTGGAGCCGCCGGGATCAACCGCGTCGGTGAACTCGGCGGGGGTGACCCAGGGCTCGGGCACCGCCGCAGTCGGCGCCCCTGAAGTCACGGCCGAACCGGGCGTCATGCCGGCTGCCACGAGGAGCAGGGCCAACGCCGGGAAGCGCAGCACGGCCAGAGCCCTGCGCGAAGCGGCAGGCCGGGGCAGGGGCCGGGCCGACCGGTGCGTCCGCGACCACGGCCATGACCGCGACCGCGTCGCCCTCCGCGGCGGCTGGAACCAGCGCACGAAAGCCCTCCCCCACCGTCCGGCCGATCGGCGTCCGGACGCCACGGTCCCGTACGGGCACCCGGCCCGCAGCGGTACGCCAGCCACATCTGCGGGAAGCCCCCGCTGCCCTTTCGGGCAGCCACCGAGCCCGCACCTGAATGCCGATCCCCGCACCGGAAGGCCGAGCCCCGTACCCGAAAGCCGAGCACCGTACCCATGCACCCAGCCCCATGCACCCAGCCCCGCGGGCCCGGCCCGCGGACCGACCCCGGGATCCGTACCGGACGGCTCAGATCAGCCCTTGCCGCATCGCGTACGCGACCGCGTGGGACCGGTTCCGCAGCTGCAGCCGGGTCATCACCGAATGCAGCACGTTCTTGATCGTGCGCTCGGAATAGGCCAGCTTCGTCGCGATGTCCGCGGTGTCGTACCCCTCCGCGACCAGTCGCAGCACGTCCACCTCCCGGGCCGCGAGGCCGGTGAAGTGCAGGCCGCGCGGTCCGAGCACCTGTCCCTGGAGGCGACCGACCTCTTCAAGAAGGCGTCCCAGCAGGTCGGAGGGGAGATGGCCCTCGCCACGCGCCACCGTTCCGATGACCTGCACCAGGTGTTCCGGGGTCGCCTCGGCCCGCCGGACCACACCGGCGACGCCGCATTCGGCCGCGCTCACCAGCTTCTGCTCGTCGATGTCCGTGGTGACGAGGACGGCCCGCGCGGTGCTGGTGCGCTGGATGTGCCGCAGCATCGTGAGCACCTCGTCGTCGACTGCGTCCACGACGACGACCACGATCTGGGGCGAGGGGTCTCCCTCCGCCCACTCCGTCACGCTGACCTCGGGTCGGGCCCGCAACTGACTCGCCACGCCCGCCTGCGAGATCGGGTCCTGGGCGCTTAACGCGACAGTGGTTCGCTCCATGGCAATGCTCCCCCCTGAGCAACAGCCGATGGCACCACGGCGAACACAACCATCACGGCTGTTTCGTATGACTCGCTGAACTCGCTGGATCGCTGGACTCGCTGGATCGCTGGACTCGCTTGAACCGCTCAACTCGCTCGTATCGCTCGTATCGCTCGAACCGCTGAACTCGCTCGAACCGCAGAATCGCTGAGTGCTGAATCGCTTGCACGCCTGGCTCGCTCGTCTTGAAGCTGTCAGACGATTCCCCCGATTGCGTACAGGGAAACAAATGGGCCGTCCGCGGGCACGGAATCTGCCCGGAAGTGTTCCTCAACGGCCGGTGCCCGTGTTCGGGGCCGCTCCTACCGTTCGCCCTATGAGTCTCACGGCAAGCCTCGACGATTCGTCCGTCACTGCCGCACCGGGCGAGGAAACGGCCGTCCCCCTGCGAATCCTCAACTCCGGCAGCACCGTCGAGGAGTACCGCTTCGAGGTGGTCGGTGCGTGTGCCGCCTGGTCGACGGTGGAACCTGCGGCCCTGTCCCTGTACCCGGGCGACTCCCGAACGGTCTCGCTGGTGCTCCGCCCGCCGCGGGACTCCACCGTACTCGCCGGGGAGACGCACTTCGGGATCCGGGTGGTGCCCACCAGCGAGCAGGGCCGGACGGTGGTGCCCGAGGGACGGGTGACGGTACTGCCCTTCACCGAGACGACCGCCGAGCTGGTGCCGCGCGGTTCGAACGGCGCATGGCGCGGCAGGCACCAACTCGCCGTCGACAACCGGGGGAACGCCCCGGCCACGGTACGGCTGGAGACACGGTCCGGGACGGACCGGGCCCGGGTCTCCTTCGGTTCGGACACCCTGCGCATCGAACCCGGCCGGGCCGAGTTCGGGAAGGTGCGGGTCCGGCCCGCGAAGCGCATGTGGCGGGGTGCGCCGATCACGCACCCCTTCCAGGTCGTCGCCACCCCGGAGGTGGCGGAGGGACAGGACCCGGCCGCCCCGGTGGTCCTGGACGGCTCGTACCAGCAGGATCCGATTCTTCCGCGCTGGCTGCCACGGGCGCTGATCACCGCGGCCGTGCTGCTGATCGCACTGGTCGGCCTCTGGTACGCGCTGCTGCGCCCTGCGGTGAAGTCGGCGGCCCGGGAGGCGATCACGCCGGAGGCGGTCCGGTCCGCCGCCGCGGCCGACAAGAGCAGGACGCAGGAGCCGGACCAGGGCACCTCGGCCGGAACGGGGCCGGGCGCGGACGGCTCCTCCACGGGTACGAGCAACGGTGCGAACGGGGGCGCGGCGAAGCCGAGTCCCTCACCGGGCGACGGTACGTCCGCGGGTTCGTCGGACGGCGCGGGGGCCGCGGCCCCGACCAGTGCGCAGGTGCAGGTCAGGGACTCGGTGGGCGGCGGGTCCACCACGTCGACGGCCCTCCAGGTGCCCGCCGGGCACACCTTCCAGCTCACGGACATCGTGGTCCAGAACCCGCAGGGCGACGCGGGAACGCTCGTGGTCTCCTCCGGCCGGGACACTCCCGTGCTCCGGCTCGCGCTGGAGAACTTCCGCGACTCCGACTACCACTTCGTCACACCGATCCTGGTGCCCGCGCGCGGCAAGGTCACCATGACCGTCGACTGCCGGAAGGTGGGAAAGCCGGTGAACGCGCCGACCCCCTCCCGGTGCGCGGAATCGCTGTTCCTCGGCGGCACGATGCGCACGAACGCCACGGGCTGACGTCCGGGCGGACGAGGACGGCCGGACGAACGGCCACGGCGGCCACGGCCGACGCAGCTACGACTACGGCCATGGCCGGCACGAAGCCGGGAAACCGGTCAGGCGGACGACGCCTCCTCGTCCTCCTCCTTCTCCTTTTCCTTCTCGCTCCCTTCCTCCGCCGCCCGCTGGACGAAGGAGCCCTGTACGTCGGCGGGTTCCTCGTCCTCGTCCTCCGTCGCCGCCCGCTGCACGGCGGGCTGCGAGGCCGACGCCGGTGCCGCTACCGGTGCCGGCGTCGAAGCCGTGTCCGTGGCCGGCGCCGATTCCGGAGCCGGTGCCGGTGCCGGGTCCGCCAGCACCCGGTCGGCATTCGCGACGGCCTCCCGCTCGAACCGGTCGGACGGATCGCTCACCCGGATCCCTCCCGGCGCCGCCGTGCCCTCCACCGGTCCGTTGCGCTGCTGGATGACGTGGGTGAGCTCATGGGCCAGCGTGGTCCGGCCCTGTGGCGAGGACGGATCGTACGCGTCCCGCTGGAACACCACGTCGCTGCCGACCGTGTACGCGTGAGCCCCCACGCCCTTCGCCGACTCGTGGGCGGCGGAGTCGGTGTGAACGCGTACGTCGGAGAAGTCCGCGCCCATACGCCGTTCCATGTCCGTGCGGGTGTCGGTGTCCAGGGGCTGCCCGCCGCCGGACGAGATCACGTCGTGCACGGGGGAACGTTCTGCCTCCTCCTGGCGCTGAAGCTCCTCGCCCCGGGACTCCTGCCGCTGGAGTACCTGGCGCTGAAGCACTGCCCCCACGGCGCTGTTTCCGACCGCCCGCTGGAGCGCGCCCATGCCACGGGTCCCGACCACATCGGCCCGTCCGGTCGCCGCCGCGTGGAAGACACGCGAGGCGTCGGCCGTGTCCGCCCCCTCGGGCACCCTCGCCACGGGCGCGGCCTCGTCGTGGTCCTGCCGGAGCGCGTGTCCTTCGCGCTCGGGGTCGTGCTCCCGGTCCCATTCCTGTGCGTGCATCGTCAGCTCCCCTGCGCCGCGTCTCTTCTGCGCCGCGTCTCTTCTGCGCCGCGTCACTCCTGCACCGCGTCTCGGCCGGACCACGTCCCGGCTGCGCCGCACCCGGGCCGCGGGCACGTCGTGATGGCCCCACCTCTCCACCTTCACGACGTGTCATCGCCTCGTCCAGACCGGGCCCCGCCGACGAAGGGCACCTGCCCCTGCCCCTTCGGGCAGCCATGCCGCTCGTACCTCCCCGGCCGACAGTGCGCAGTACGCGAATCCGTGCCGAACGGCCGCATCGGCGGTCGGTGGAGTGGCCGGGGCAGGAGGCCGTCGGGATGATCGGAGACATGACCAAGAGCAAGAAGGACCAGGCCGCCGGGACCGTCACGGTGCGGATCGCCCAGGACCCCGAAGCCGACGGCCTTCTCGCGCGCAGTCCGCTCGCCATCCTGGTCGGCATGCTGCTGGACCAGCAGGTGCCGATGGAATGGGCCTTCACCGGCCCGTACACCCTGGCCGTGCGGATGGGCGGTGACGACCTGGACGCCCATGAGATCGCCGCGTACGCCCCGGAGGCGTTCGTCGAACTCTTCACCGCCAAGCCGGCCCTGCACCGCTACCCGGGTTCCATGGCCAAGCGGGTCCAGCAGTTGTGCCAGTACCTGGTGGACGAGTACGAGGGCGACGCGAGCGCGGTGTGGAGCGATGCCACCACCGGGACCGAGCTGCTGAAACGGCTGAACGCGCTGCCGGGTTTCGGCGCCCAGAAGGCCCAGATCTTCCTGGCGTTGCTCGGCAAGCGCTTCGGGGTCCGGCCGACGGGCTGGCGGGAAGCGGCCGGGCCGTACGGCGAGACGGGTTCGCACCGGTCGGTCGCCGACATCACCGGCCCCGAATCCCTCGCCGAGGTCCGGGCGTTCAAGCAGCAGGCAAAACAGGCGGCCAGGGCCGCGAAACGCGCGGCCGAGAAGTGACTCCCCCGAGAAACAGCCACGGAGAGCCGGCCGGGAAGCATCCGTCGAGAAGCAGCCCCCGAGACGAACGGGCCAGGAGACGGCCGCGCCCGACCGGCCTGCCGCCTGCGGCGAGCCGTACTGGAGATCGAACGCGGTGACCACCCGCTGGATCGCACGGGCCGTGGCCGTGGACGGCCCGCCGATCTCGTCGAGTTCGGCCGGCCCCGTGTCCGGACGAGGAGCGCGACGACGGCCCGCAGGTCCTTGAGGTCGATCAGTTCCAGGCCCGTGGCGCCCTTGTCATGGAAGTTCAGACCGAACGGTCACTCAGTTCGCCCGGCGCCCGGCTCTGTTCCGACGCCGCGTCCTCCACGGCGTCAAGTCCGCGCCCGCTCCACCACCCGTTCCCGGGTGGACACCCGTGTCCCGACCGCCTCGGGTGCCCGAACCCGCGTCCTGGCCCGTACTGTCGCTGTCGTTCATCACAGCACCAATTCCGGAATGACCGCATTTGTGATACCTCGTAAGCGTCGCACTCCGGCCCCGTGGCTGCGCCCGGAGGCTCTTGCCCGGTAGGCTTTCCGTGTGATCTTCAAGCGCATCGGAAATGGGCGGCCATATCCCGACCACGGCCGGGAAAGCACCCGGCAGTGGGCGGACGTCGCGCCGCGCCCGGTCCGCCTCGATCAGTTGGTGACCACCAAGGGCAACCTGGACCTCGAAACCCTCCTCGCCGAGGACTCGACGTTCTACGGCGACCTGTTCGCGCACGTCGTGAAGTGGCAGGGCGACCTCTATCTGGAGGACGGACTGCACCGCGCAGTCCGCGCCGCGCTGCAACAGCGCCAGGTGCTGCACGCCCGGGTGCTCGAACTCGGCTGAGATCGAGGCGCACGCCCCACGGCCGCGAGCCCCGCGGGCCGGCCCGTCACGGGCTCCGCCGACCCGCTCGTCATGGGCTCGGCGAGTTCGCCCGCGACGGCCCCACGCCCGCGCGACCGCGCGACCGTCGCGGCGCCATGACGTGATGTGACGTGACGTCGCAATGGCACCGCTCCGCAGTGGTGTCATGTCGCGGCGGTATCGCACCGCGGTCCCACCCGGCCCGTCGGCCACTTCCCGGTACATACCGACCATGCGCGGCAACGCGCCCACAACCTCCGAATGCGTTCGGACGCATGTCCGCGCTCGTTCGGGTGCATTCGCACACGGACGGATGCGATCGGTTGATCATTTAGTAGGCATCACCATCGGGCCGCACTACGCTGCGCCCATGAGCATGCTCACTCCCCCCGGCATGGGCGGAAAGTACCGCATCACGGGCGACAAGTACCCGCGTATGCGCCGCCCCCGGCGTCGCGGCAAATTGATCCTCGCTGCCACCGCCTCCGTGGTCGCCCTCGGGCTGGCCGGATGGGGCACGATGCAGCTCATCGACGTCTTCACGGGCGGCAGCAGGACCGCCGACGCCGCCGACCACAAGAAGGACTGCCCGTCGGCCGCGCCGTCCGCACCCGCAAAGGCGCTGCCCGCGCCCGCGAAGATCACGGTCAACGTCTACAACGCGACACCACGCAGCGGCCTCGCCAAACAGGCGGCCGACGAGTTGAAGAAGCGTGGGTTCGCCATCGGCAAGGTGGGAAACGCCTCGCCGGAGTACGACAAGAAGGTCGCAGTACCGGGAGTGCTGCTGGGAGCCCCGTCGGCGACGAACGGCCCGCTCCAGGTGCTCGGCACCCAGTTGAACGGGGCCGTTCCGAAGACCGACGCCCGCAGGACCGCGGACGTCGATCTGATTCTCGGTACGAAGTTCACGGCGTTCAACACGCCCAACTCGGCAGCGGCGGCACTCGCCGCCCTGACGAAGCCGTCCCCCGCGCCTTCCTGCTGACGGCGGTCGGGGCCGCCCGGAGTGCCGGGACCCGGTGCCTCGTACCGGCGACCCCGGCGTCCCGCGCCCTTCGGCCCGGGTCCGGGGCCGTGCGCGGGAACCGGAGTACCTGAATCCGGGGCCCTGTCTCGGGCCCCGGGACCGCGTGCCGTGGAACCGGGACCGCGTGTCGGAGCCGAAACCGAACCCGGTCGGGACGACCGCTGCGGTCGGTCCCAGGGCATGTTGCGAAAGTCCCGTCTGGCCTGCGGCGTCTGGCACGGCGCCTCGCCACGTTGTCGGGATCGTCCACGTACGCCCAGTACGAGGACGACCCTCCGCCTTGCGATGCACCGCACCAGACGCCGCAGGCCCCGCCCTTCGGGCGGACGACGCTACTTTCGCAACACGCCCTAGTCGACCGTGCCGTACATCCGGTCGCCCGCGTCGCCGAGGCCCGGGACGATGTAACCGTTCTCGTTGAGCTGCTCGTCGACCGAGGCCGTGACGACCCTCACCGGCGTACCGGCCAGCTCGCGCTCCATCACCTCGACGCCCTCCGGCGCCGCGAGCAGCACGACCGCGGTGACGTCGTCCGCCCCACGCTTGATCAGTTCCTTGATGGCCGCGACGAGCGTGCCGCCCGTCGCCAGCATCGGGTCGAGTACGTACACCTGGCGGCCCGAGAGGTCCTCCGGCATGCGCGTCGCGTACGTGGACGCCTGGAGCGTCTCCTCGTTGCGGATCATGCCCAGGAAGCCCACCTCGGCGGTCGGCAGCAGGCGGACCATGCCGTCGAGCATGCCGAGACCGGCCCGCAGGATCGGCACGACCAGTGGCCGCGGGTGCGACAGCTTCACGCCGGTCGTCCGCGTGACCGGGGTCTCGATGTCGACCTGCTCGGTGCGCACGTCCCGGGTGGCCTCGTAGGCGAGCAGGGTGACCAGCTCGTCGGCGAGGCGCCGGAAGGTCGGGGAATCGGTGCGCTTGTCGCGCAGGGTGGTGAGTTTGTGCGCGACCAGTGGATGGTCGACGACGTGGATCCGCATGGGTTCAACAGTAACCGGGCCCGCAGCACGCCTGCGCTGGCATCAATCACACGTTCGGGGGGAAGGTGGTTGCACACGGACCCAGCCTTGGGGTGATGAGCCGATGCCGGACGCGGAACAGCGCAAACGGGACCAGCCGAATCCGGGCCGCCCGGACGCACAGCGCACACCGAATGCGCCGAACGCGCCGGGCGTCTCTTCCCGCCGGAGCGCCGGGACTGCGCAAGCAGGTCCCCTGGACACCCCAGATACCGCAGCCTCGCCGGATCCTGAGGAGGCCGAGGCCGCCCGTCGCAGGCGACGCGCCCAGTTCCTGCGCGAGCTCCATGAGGCCAAGGCCCTCCGCGACCGCGTCCAGCCGCGCCGGGCCCGGGCCGCCCGGATGCGCCAGGCCATGAGGATGCGGACCTTCCGCTGGTAGGTCGTACGGCGGTCCCGCGTCCCCCTGCTGGCCCCGTCCGGGAGAACTGATGGCCGACGCAACGGCCGAACTCCTCTCGCGAAGCACTTGTTTCTGCCACGATTCCGATGGGCGGGACGCAGGACAGCCGGGCCACCGACTGCCCTCCCGCCGGACCGACACCCCTATGACCAGTGGGAGAGTCACGGTGTATTTCGCCGCACTGCTCGCGCGCACCGAAGACGGGTGGGAAGCGAGCGATACGGAACTCGACGATGTGGAGACCCTGTCCGACCTGACGGATCTGGCCCGTGAGGCCTCGGCGGACGAGGACACGGTGCTCGTCTTCATCGAACAGGAGGAGGCCTGGTTCGGCATCGTCCGGGTGGACGGTGAGGACGACCCCCGTATCTTCGTCTCGGACGCCACCGCCGCCGCCCGGTCCTCGTACGGAGAGATCCTGCTCACCGACGAACTGCTCGGCCGCGAACCCGGGGCCGACGACGCCATTGCCGCCCTCGAAGAACTCGTCGGCCTCGACGGTACGGAGGACGGCGAACCGGACACCACCCCCGACAACGACCACGACGACAACGACAACGATGATGACGACGTACTCGACGCCGACGCCGTACCGGCGGGGCCGCTCGGGGACACCGCCATCCTGGCCGACCTCGGTCTCCCCGAGGCCGAACTGCTGATGCTGCGCACGGACGCGCTGGGCGAGATCGCGGACGCGCTGGGCGCGGCCGAGGTCCTGGAGACCGTCCGCTAGGGTCCGCGGGTGACCGAACCACCCCGCCCGCAGGGCCCACCGGAACCGCACCACCCGGTGGAAGCACCGCACGATCCCGTACGAGACCCATGGCGTGCGCACATGCGCCACGCCCTGGCCGAGGCCGAGCTGGCGGCGGCGGCCGGCGACGTGCCGGTCGGCGCCGTCGTTCTCAGCCCCGACGGCACGCTGCTGGCCGTCGGCCACAACGAACGTGAGGCGACGGGCGACCCGACCGCCCACGCCGAAATCCTCGCCCTCCGCCGCGCGGCCGCCGCGCTGGGCGAGTGGCGCCTGTCCGGCTGCACCCTGGTGGTCACCCTGGAGCCGTGCACGATGTGCGCGGGCGCACTGGTGCAGTCCCGCGTGGACCGGGTCGTCTACGGGGCGCGCGACGAGAAGGCGGGCGCCGCCGGTTCCCTCTGGGACGTCGTCCGCGACCGCCGCCTCAACCACCGCCCGGAGGTCATCCAGGGCGTCCTGGAACCGGAGTGCGCGGAGCGGCTGACGGCCTTCTTCCGCACCCCCTGAGAACCGATTTCTTTCCACGGCCCGGCATGGTCTAAGCTCTCTCTCGGTAGCGTGTCCGAGCGGCCGAAGGAGCTCGCCTCGAAAGCGAGTGTGGGGAAACTCACCGAGGGTTCAAATCCCTCCGCTACCGCCATCGACGCCCTCCCGGCCTGTGGAAACACAGAACGGGAGGGCGTTCGCGTTGCCGAGACAGCACCACCGGGTAAGCGGCGACCCCTGACCGCGCATACGTTGACACCACACCACCAAGACGAGGCGATATGTCCGAATCTCAAGAAGTGGGTAAAAACAGGCTCTGCCTCGCATAAACCAGCAGGTCAGGAACTGTGGTCCCCGCGCACGCGGGGGTGGTCCCTGGGCCGTCAGTCCGACGGCGCCCGCAATTATGTGGTCCCCGCGCACGCGGGGGTGGTCCCGGGTGGCACCCGCACCTGCACGTCGCCGTGCTGTGGTCCCCGCGCACGCGGGGGTGGTCCCGATCGGCCTCGTGGCGGTGCCCGTCATTTACGGTGGTCCCCGCGCACGCGGGGGTGGTCCCCAAGAGCACCACTACGCTTTCCCTTGCGGTTGGTGGTCCCCGCGCACGCGGGGGTGGTCCCACCTCCTCATGAAGATCTTCGGATTCGTCCAGGTGGTCCCCGCGCACGCGGGGGTGGTCCCCTCAGGAGCACACATGCTCGACACGCCCCCTGGTGGTCCCCGCGCACGCGGGGGTGGTCCCGGCCCGTCCTCGATCCGGACCCCGGCCGACCTGTGGTCCCCGCGCACGCGGGGGTGGTCCCTCGACTGCTTGAAGCTCTTCCTCGAGGCGGTCGTGGTCCCCGCGCACGCGGGGGTGGTCCCCGGATCCGCCAGGAACACTGCCGCGGCATCGAGTGGTCCCCGCGCACGCGGGGGTGGTCCCTCGGCGTCATCCAGGCCCGACCCAAGGACCTTGTGGTCCCCGCGCACGCGGGGGTGGTCCCATCGGATTCGCCGCCTAGAACGCGCCTGTACGGTGGTCCCCGCGCACGCGGGGGTGGTCCCGTCATCGGCCCCGTCAACGGCTATGACGTGTAGTGGTCCCCGCGCACGCGGGGGTGGTCCCCGTGGCTGTGCCTGACCCGGAAGCCGCTGGCCATGGTCCCCGCACACGCGGGGGTGGTCCCTTCGCTGCTTCCTGGCGGTAGTCACTCGCCGCATGGTCCCCGCGCACGCGGGGGTGGTCCCTGGCCGGGTGTTGTGCGCAAGGGTGAACCGGGATGGTCCCCGCGCACGCGGGGGTGGTCCCAACGGTCCGGTCTCGTGCAACCTGTCGGCGCTATGGTCCCCGCGCACGCGGGGGTGGTCCCCTGAACGTCTTCCCGCTTCCCATGGGTCCGATATGGTCCCCGCGCACGCGGGGGTTGGTCCCGAGTGGTGGTCCCCCGCAACTCCGCAGGTCAGAGCAGGGTTGCGGATGGTCCCCGCGCACGCGGGGGTGGTCCCAGGCGAGCGCTCCCCGTGCTCGGCGACCCCGGATGGTCCCCGCGCACGCGGGGGTGGTCCCAGGCGAGCGCTCCCCGTGCTCGGCGACCCCGGATGGTCCCCGCGCACGCGGGGGTGGTCCCTTCGCCTTCGTCGCTGGGTTTCAGAAGGTCGTGTGGTCCCCGCGCACGCGGGGGTGGTCCCCTTGCATCTACCCAGGCCGGTGACCTGCGAGAGTGGTCCCCGCGCACGCGGGGGTGGTCCCAGGTCCTGGACCATGCCCGGGTTCACCTCGCTGTGGTCCCCGCGCACGCGGGGGTGGTCCCCCGGGTACCGATGGCATGACGAGCGGCACATCGTGGTCCCCGCGCACGCGGGGGTGGTCCCGGGGGCGAATATTCGCGGTTTCGACTGCTCGGGTGGTCCCCGCGCACGCGGGGGTGGTCCCTGCGGGAAGTCCGCGAAGACCAAGTGCATGGTGTGGTCCCCGCGCACGCGGGGGTGGTCCCTGAGGCAAGGACGGGAAGGGGTGGTGGGACAGGTGGTCCCCGCGCACGCGGGGGTGGTCCTTACGAGCCGCGCCCCGGTGACCCGGACCGGTGGTGGTCCCCGCGCACGCCGGGGGTGGTCCCTCGCTGTCGGCCCGCTCGGCCAGGATCTTCATGTGGTCCCCGCGCACGCGGGGGTTGTCCCTGCGCATTGCCATGCTGTCCGACGCAAAAGCCGTGGTCCCCGCGCACGCGGGGGTGGTCCCCGGGACTCGGCCGCCACGCTCGTCCCGCATACCTCTTCCCACATAGGGACAGCCCCCCGCTGACGAGTCGGCTGCGGGGTTCCTGGCCATCAAGACTCCGCAGCCCTACCGCACACGCAGGGGTGCTCCGACCAGCAACCAATCGTTCACGCTTTGATCAAGTTCGCCCACTTCAGAGCTATTTCGAAATCCAACACCTGATCGCCACATACTCATGTCAAATATCCCCATGAGCCAAGATCACCCCGAAGTCTTCTCGGCTTACGCCAAGTTGTCCCCCGCAGCCCGGACCGCCTGGGGCAAGCATGACCGGGCAACCGAGGAGTGGCTCCCTCTGTGGCGGCACATGGCGGACAGTGCCGCCGTAGCCGGACGGCTGTGGGACGAGTGGATCCCCGAGAACGTAAAAGAACTCGTCGCGGGCCCACTCCCTCAAGCCTTGGTAGATGCCCGTCACCTCGCCGTCTACCTCGCGTGCGTGCACGACATCGGCAAGGCCACGCCCGCATTCGCCTGCCAAGTAGACGGGCTTGCTCACCGGATGCGGAGGGCCGGTCTCGACATGCCGGACCAGAAGCAGTTCGGTTTAGACCGTCGCATGGCTCCGCACGGGCTGGCCGGGCAGTTCCTCATACAGGAGTGGCTGACCGAGCGCCACGGATGGAGCAGCCGGGCGTCCGGGCAGTTCGCCATCGTGGCCGGCGGGCATCACGGCACGCCGCCCGATCACCAGCAGATCCACGATCTCCGGTCCCGCCCCCGGCTGCTGCGTACGCGCGGGGCGAGCGAGGCCGTCTGGCGCTCGGTGCAGTACGAGTTGCTGGACGCGTGCGCGCGGCGGGCCGGGGTGGAGGGACGGTTCGAGGAGTGGCAGTCCGTCCGTCTGCCCCAACCCGTCCAGGTGGCGTTGACCGCGATCGTGATCGTGTCCGACTGGATCGCCAGTTCCTCCGATCTGTTCCCGTACGACCCCTCGTCCTGGGCGCCGTCGAGCACCGAGCGAACGGGGAAGGTGGAAGAGGGAGAGAACCGGCGTCTCCGCGCCGCCTGGGCCGGGCTGGACCTGCCGGGACCGTGGCGGCCCGAGGAGCCGGAGCAGAACGCGGCCGACTTGTTCCGGTACCGCTTCGACCTGCCGGACGGCGCCGCGATCAGGCCCGTACAGGAAGAAGCCGTACGGATGGCCCGTGCCATGCCCGCCGCCGGCATGCTGATCATCGAAGCGCCGATGGGCGAGGGGAAGACTGAGGCGGCGTTCGCGGCGGCGGAGATCCTGGCGGCCCGTACCGGCGCCGGGGGCTGTCTGGTCGCCCTGCCGACCCGGGCCACCGGCGACGCCATGTTTCCCCGGCTGCTCAGCTGGCTGGAACGTCTTCCCGCGGACGGCCCCCGCTCGGTGGTCCTCGCGCATGCCAAGGCCGCGCTCAACGAGGTCTGGTCCGGGATGACGAAGGCCGGAACCCGGACCATCGCCGCCGTCGAACTGGACGGTGACGAGAGGCTGTCCACGCCCGGAGAGGCCGACTCGGCTCGCCCTGCGGGACTGCACGCGCATCAGTGGCTCCGGGGCCGGAAGAAGTCGTTGCTCGCCTCCTTCGCGGTGGGCACCATCGACCAGGTGCTCTTCGCCGGGCTCAAGAGCCGTCACTTGGCTCTGCGGCATCTGGCCGTCGCGGGCAAAGTCGTCGTGATCGACGAAGTCCACGCCTACGACGCGTATATGAACGCCTACCTCGATCGCGTACTGGAATGGCTTGCCGCCTACCGCGTACCGGTGGTGATGCTCTCCGCGACCCTGCCGGCCGGCCGACGGCGGCAGTTGGCCGCCGCGTACGCCGGGGAGGAGACACCGGAGCTGGCGGAGACGCTGCATCTCCCCGATGACGCCTACCCGTTGATCACCACCGTGGCCTCCGGCGGTGCCGTGCTGACCGCACGCCCCGCGGCTGCGTCGGGCCGCCGTACCGAGGTGACGGTGGAACGGCTCGACGACGATCTGTCCGTACTCGCGGACCGGCTCGGTCGCGAACTGCGGGACGGGGGGTGCGTGCTGGTCGTGCGCAACACCGTGGACCGGGTGCTGGAGGCCGCCGAGCACCTGCGGGAGCGTTTCGGTACGGAGGCGGTGACCGTCGCCCACTCACGGTTCCTCGCCGCCGACCGGGCGCGCAAGGACAGGGACCTGCGGGAACGGTTCGGGCCCGGCGGCGACCGGCGGCCCGCCGGACCGCACATCGTCGTGGCCAGCCAGGTCGTCGAGCAGTCGCTCGACATCGACTTCGATCTGCTGGTGACCGATCTGGCACCCGTGGACCTGATGCTCCAGCGCATGGGGCGGCTGCACCGCCACCCTCGGACGCGCCCGCCGCGCCTGGCCGAGGCGCGGTGCCTGGTGACCGGTGTGGAGGACTGGACCGTCGATCCCCCCCAACCGGTGAAGGGCTCGGTGGCCGTCTACCAGGGGCGGCACACCCTGCTCAGGGCGCTCGCCGTGCTCGCGCCGCATCTCGAAGGCGCTCCGCTGGTGCTGCCCGACCACATCAGCCCGTTGGTGCAGGCCGCGTACGACGACCGGGCGGTCGGCCCCGAGCGCTGGGCCCCCGCCCTGGCCGAGGCCCGGCGCGAGTACCTGAAGCGTCTGACGGAGAAGCGCGAACGCGCGAACGCCTTCCGGCTCGATCCGGTACGGCGGGCGGGGCGGCCGGTCATCGGCTGGCTGGACGGGAACGCCGGGGACGCCGACGACAGCCGCGCCGGGCGGGCACAGGTGCGGGACAGCGACGAGTCCCTGGAAGTGCTCGTCGTACAGCGCCGGCAGGACGGCCGACTGACCACGGTGGACTGGCTCGACGGCGGACGCGGCGGGCTGGACCTTCCGGAGCACGCTCCTCCGGTACGTCGGGCCGCCGAAGCCGTGGCCGCGAGTGCGTTGACGCTGCCCCGGTCCCTGACGCACCCGGGCGTGATCGACCGGACCATCGCGGAACTGGAGAGATTCGTCGTTCCGGCCTGGCAGGTGAAGGAATGCCCCTGGCTCGCGGGCGAGTTGCTGCTCGTGCTCGACGAGCGTTGTCAGACCCGTCTGTCAGGCTCGGAAATCCATTACAGCGTCGATGACGGGCTCCGAGTGGGTTCCATCGGCACGCCCAGAGCAAAGGGGCCGAAACGGATGACGCCCTCCTTCGACCTGGTCTCCCGGCCATGGCTGCCCGTGCAGCGCGACGACGGTACGACGGACGAGCTTTCGCTGGCGGACGTCTTCGCGCAGGCCGGGAGTCTGCGGCGGCTGGTGGGCGATCTGCCCACCCAGGAGTTCGCCCTGCTGCGGCTGCTGCTGGCGATCCTCTACGACGCGCTCGCGGAGGCGGAGGGCGGCAGACCCGGTGCGCCGGCGGAGCTGGAGGACTGGGAGGAACTATGGCAGGACGAGGAATCCCTGGCCGTTGTCGTGGACTATCTCGGCCGTCATCGGGAGTCCTTCGACCTGCTCCACCCCGAGCGCCCGTTCTTCCAGGTCGCCGGCCTGCACACGGCGAAGCACGAGGTCGCCTCGCTGAACCGGATCGTGGCTGATGTGCCGAACGGGGAGGCGTTCTTCTCGATGCGCCGACCCGAGGTGGGCAGGCTGAGCCTTGCCGAGGCGGCCCGCTGGCTGGTCCACACCCACGCCTATGACTCGTCCGGCATCAAGACCGGAATGGTGGGCGATGACCGGGCTAGGAACGGAAAGGTCTATCCCCAGGGCGTGGGATGGGCGGGGGCGCTCGGCGGTGTGCATGCCGAGGGGCACACTCTGCGCGAGACGCTGTTGCTGAACCTGATTCCGACGAAGGAACCCATTTTCGACACGACGGCGGACCCGAAGGACGACCTGCCGGTCTGGCGCCGTGAGACACCGCCCGGGCCCGGGGTGCTGGAGGAAGATCCGTCCGTACCTCGTCCCGCAGGCCCACGGGACCTCTACACCTGGCAGTCCCGCCGACTGCTCCTGCACACCGACGGCGCGGACATCACCGGCGTCGTTCTCGGCTACGGCGACCCGCTCACACCCGTCAACCGGTGGAAGTCCGAACCCATGACGGGCTGGCGGCGCAGCCGGACGCAGGAGAAGAAGCTGGGTCGTGCGCTGGTCTACCTGCCGCGTCAGCACGATCCGAGCCGGGCCGCCTGGCGCGGCCTGGCGAGCCTGCTGTACGCGCAGCGGTCGGACGACGGCACGACGGGCCGGGGCACGGACGAGAGCAAGCCGTCCGGGGTGGTGAAGTGGCTGACGCTGCTCTCCAACGAGAGTGTTCTGCCCGAGAGATCGCTGGTCCGGACCCGGCTCGTCGGCGCGGTGTACGGCACGCAGCAGTCCGTGGTGGACGAGGTCGTCGACGACGGTGTCACTCTGCCCATCATCCTGCTCCACGAAAAGCGACCGTTGCACGGCACGGTAGCGGTGGACGCGGTCGCGGACGCCGAGCGGGCCGCCTCGGCGCTGGGGCATCTGGCCGGAAACCTCGCCCGCGCGACGGGCTCGCCGCCCGGCCCTGCCACGAACACCGCTCGTGACCTGGGTTTCGGAGCGCTCGACGGGCCGTACAGACGTTGGCTGGTGGATCTCGCGGGGGCGGCGGATCCGGATGCCGCGCGCGCCGAATGGCAGGCCGAGGTCCGGCGGATCGTCCTCGGACTCGGCCACGAACTGCTCGACGGCGCGGGGCAGGCGGCGGTGGAGGGCCGGGTGGTCGAGCTGCCGGGGGTCGGCACGCGCTGGATCGACAGCTCACGTGCCGACCTGTGGTTCCGGACCCGGATCAACAAGGTGCTGCCGAAGCCGCCAAAACCGGCGGAACGAGACGACGGACGCAGCAGGCCGGACGGGCAGGCCGAACCGGCACCCGGCTCGTCGCCGCATCCGCCCGTTCCGCCGACGCCGTCCACCACCGCTCCTCATACCGACGACGACCCTTCGGGGGGAACCGCATGACAGCCTCGACGACATCCGACGACGGCGGCAACGCCGACGAGGCCGCCCGGCGGCCCGCACCGGCGGACGGTTCGGCAGCCGGACGGCCGGGCGGGCGCCCGTACAGCTCATCGGCTGCCCGGGCGGAGGAGCCCTCGATCCGCACCCTGGTCGAACAGGCAACACGTTCGTCCATCGCTTCGCTCCAGGCCCGTTATCTCAACGACGATCCGGCGGCCGTGGCGAAGATCGCGCGGTTGCGGCGCGGCGCGGGGAAAAGGGCGCACGAGGTCCAGGATCTGTGGGGGATCGATGCTCTCGACAACCTCGCCGAGCTGATGGTGGAGCAGGCCGACCCCCCTCCCCAGAGGGACGCCGAGAAGGCCGAGGAGGCGGTCTTCCTCGCCTCGACGCTGTGGGCGCTGCATCAGCAGTCCCGCCGTGAAGACAAGATGCACGCCGACGGACGACACCTCGGCGGCGCGGTCCGGGCACTGATCCAACGAAGCGCCACGCCGAGCGCGGACGAAGAGGGATCACCGCTGCGCACACGTCTGGTCCGGGTCGGTACCGCCGGGTCGCTCGATTCCGTCGCTGTGCGGCTCAGGGAGATCGTGCTGCTGCTGCGCACCGCATCGGAGCCGCTCGACTACGCACGCCTGGCCGGTCAGCTCTACCGCTGGCAGAACCGGCGTGATCGCCCCGGTGTTCAGCGCGAGTGGGGTCGTGAGTTCCACCTGGCCGCCGTGCCCCCCGCCAAGAGGCGAAAGGCCGTGGACAGCGGAACAGGGGCAGGTGACGCGATCGACCGGACGCTGTCCGCGGACGAAGAGGGGACCTACGGCGGCTATGCCGCCGGGGAGTGACGCGTACCTCCGGCGCGCTTGGTAGTCGTCCCCGGCTCGCTTCGGCCATCTCTTCCCGCGCCCTTCCACTTCATGAACCATCTTTCTCAGCAGAGGATTTGAGCACACGTGACCAGGACGATCCTTGACATCCATATCCTCCAGACCGTTCCGCCCAGCAATCTGAACCGTGACGACACGGGGTCGCCCAAGTCCGCGACGTACGGAGGCGTGCGACGCTCCCGGGTATCCAGCCAGGCATGGAAGCGGGCCACGCGGAAGGCGTTCGACGAGCTGCTGGACACATCCGAACTGGGCATCCGGACCAAGAAGGTCGCGGAGGAGATCGCTGGACGCGTGCAGGCGCTCGATTCGTCACTGGAGCGCGCCGTGGCGCTGGAGCTGGCGGCTGTGGTGATCGAGGCGGCCACCGGATTGAAGGTCGCCGTGCCCAAGCGCAAGAGCAAGGAGGACGAGGAGGCCGCCGCCGAATCCCCCTATCTGATGTTCCTGAGCGAGCGGCAGTTCAGCGCCCTCGCCGCGCTCGCGGCGGAGGGCGGCAAGGGCGGTGACGTCAAGGCGCTCAAGGAGTTCCTCAAGGACAGAGCGAACAAGCAGCGGGCCAAGCAGGCCGCGGACACCGAACACTCCATTGACATCGCGTTGTTCGGCCGCATGGTCGCGGACTCGGCCGATCTCAACGTGGACGCGTCCGTACAGGTCGCGCACGCGCTGAGCGTGCACCCGGTGGAAGTCGAGTCGGACTACTACACAGCGGTCGACGACAAGAACACGGCCGCCGAGCCGGGCGCCGGAATGATCGGCACCGTCGACTTCAACTCCGCGACCCTCTACCGGTACGCGGCGGTCGACGTGAACCGGCTCCACGAGAACCTGGGGATCGGCGGGAACGACAAGAAGCGACCGGTGGACGCCACACGGCGAGCCGTCACCGCGTTCCTCGAAGGTTTCATCGCCTCGCTCCCGACCGGGAAGATCAACACCTTCGGCAATCAGACGCTCCCGGCCGCCGTGATCGTCAAGGTCCGTTCCCGGCGCCCGGTCAGCTACGTCGGGGCCTTCGAACAGCCGGTCCGGATGGGCGAGGACGGAGGCTACCTCCAGAACGCCTGCGAAAAGCTCGCCACGTTCGTGCCGGATCTTGAGGACCGGTACGGGCTCGCCGGGAACGACCAGGGCTGGGTGCTGCGGGTGGGTTCCGAGACGGACAGCCTCAGCGGGCTGGGGGACGAGGTGAACCTCTCCCGACTGCTGACCGCCGTCGGAGACACCGTGGCCGCCCGGCTGGCGCCGAAGAAGGCCGCTGCCGACGACGAGGGAAACGCTGCGGAGACGCGGGCATGAGCGTGCTGCTGATGCGGCTGACGGGCCCCCTGCAGTCCTGGGGGTCCGCGGCCCGCTTCGTGCGCCGCACCACGGAGAACGCACCCACGAAGAGCGGAGTACTCGGGCTGCTCGCCGCGGCGCAGGGGCGCGGACGGGAGGCCGGTCTCTCCGACCTGGCGGAGCTGGAGTTCGGCGTCCGCGTCGATCAGCCCGGCACTCGACTGCGTGACTTCCAGACGGCGCACCACGGGGACACGGACAAGGCCATGCCGTTGTCGGAGCGCTTCTACCTGGCGGACGCCGTGTTCGTGGCGGGGGTGCGGGGCGAGCCCGCTCTTGTGCAGCGACTGTACGAGGCTCTGTTGGAGCCGGTCTTCCTTCCGTACCTGGGGCGTCGCTCCTGCCCGCCATCGGAGCCGATCACGATCGGTGAACCGCTGGTGGGCGAGGAGACGGACCTTGAGCGGGCGCTGCGCGAAGCCACGTGGGAGGCCTCCGAGCGGTACCGGGCGCGCTGCAGAGCGTCCTATCGGCGCGCGGGGCGTCCGCTGTCCGACATGTGTCTGGACCTGCTGCTGGACTGCGCGCGACCGGGCGACAGCTCCGAGGGGGCGCACATGACGTTGCGCGATCTTCCGGTGAGCTTCGATCCGCGCCACCGGCGGTATGGGCTCCGCGGTGTCCGGACCCTGAGGATCCCGGTCCCCGGCGCGGCCGGCTCACCAACGGCCGAAGCACCGCCGCACCACGAACCCACAGCCCTGCTCACGCCCGTCACATCGAGGACCGACTGATGTACCTCACCCGCTTCCGTGTGAACACCGGACGATCCGACGCCCGGCGGTTGCTCGGCTCGCCGCACCGCGTGCACGGCGCGGTGAACGGATCCTTCCCCATTCCGCCCGCCCGCGACGGATCGGGCCCCCGGGTGCTGTGGCGGGTGGACCGCAACACCCCGTCCGAGACGTTGTTGTACGTCGTGAGCCCCACCCGTCCCGACCTGACCCACCTGGTCGAGCAGGCGGGCTGGCCGGCTTCGGACGAACCGGGCTGGACGACTTTCGCGTACGAGGACTTCCTCACCGCGCTCCACGCGGGTGACACCTGGGGATTCAGACTCACCGCCAACCCCGTGCACAACATTCGTCACGAGTACCTCAAGGACGGGGACCCGACGAAGCGGGCCGCGCACAAGACCCCTCGCCACCAGATGGCCTGGCTGCTGAAGCGGCAGGAACAGGCCGGATTCGAGATCGTGCGGAAGCCGGCGGGACGTCGGCTTCCGCACGAGGGCGACGAGTACGAGCTGATCGTCCGCGACCAGGTTCCGTTGCGGTTCCACCGCCCGCCCGCAAGGACGAGCCGGGAGGACGTGCAGATCACACGGGTCACCTTCGACGGCCGCCTGCGCGTCACTGACGCGGCCCTGTTCCGCCGCACGCTCACCCATGGCCTGGGCAAGGCGAAGGCGTACGGCTGCGGCCTGATGACGCTGGCCCCGGTACGGGAGGGGGCATGAGCACGGTCAGCCGCAGAGGGGCCTCCTCACCGCACGAACTCACCCGGATCGGGGAACGTCTCTCCTTCGTCTACCTGGAGCGCTGCACCGTCCACCGGGACTCCAATGCGATCACGGCGGAGGACGCGAACGGCGTGACGCATCTCCCGTCCGCCACCATCGGCACACTGCTGCTGGGACCGGGTACCCGCGCGCCACGCGCCGCACAGAGGCCGCGGACGTCCCACGCCAGGGCTGGAGCAAGGCGTCCAGGCGAAGAAGATTCGGCGGCCGATAGGCGGTCCGGTGCGGACCGGACCGCCTGGACGCGCGCGTGCTGGGAGGTCGACAGTTCCTGCGCGCACATCGCCCCTGTGGTCCCCGCTCGCGGGGCGACGGCCCCGTATCGACGCGGGTCGGGGGAAGCGGCATCGGGGGGACAAGCCGCTTCCCCCGGTGAGAACGGCCCCTCAGGTCCGCGCCGCGGTCTGGGGGAAGCGCGCGGCGCGGACCCCACAGTGGGGGCCTGTTCCTCGCCCCTCGGGTTCCTGACTTTTCCCCGGGGGCTACAACACCCATCCTGCGTCGTGGGAGCGGTTCCGTGGGCCGACGAAGGGCCTCGATCGACGGGTCCTTGGTCCCTGAAAGGCTGCCCGAAGATCACTCGAAGGCCGGTCGAGGGCCGGTCGAGGACCCGCTGAAGGCCGGCTGAAGGCCGTGTGGGGCGAGGCAGGGATTCAGACGGATGCGACCATTCGTGCGGATACAATCGCCCGACTGCACAGGGGATCGAAGGGGAGGCAGGGGCTGATGGTGCAAGCGAAGAAGATAGCTCTCTTCGTGATAGTCGTCTTCGTGCTGTACACGATCATCACGTCCCCGGCCCGGGCGGCGGATCTCGTGCAGATAGGGTTCGAGGGCGTTTCGAGTGCCGCGCGGGGCGTCGGCGACTTCATGTCCGAGCTCGTGAACTAAGGGCTGCCGGGTAATCTGTGGCGGATCGGCGCACGGCGTCGGATGTGGTGCATCGCGAGGCGGAGGGGCGCCCGCATACTGAACGCCTGCGGTCGTTCCGACAACGCGGCGAGGTGCCGCGGCCGTCGTCGGGCGCCCGCCAGGGATTACGGGACAGCCCTTAGGAGTACCACGCCATGATCCGCCATCTGGTCCTGTTCAAGCTGAACGACGGCGTCGAGCGGGACGACCCACGGGTCGTCGCCGGGGCGAAGGCGTTCCAGGACCTGGACGGGCAGGTTCCGGAGCTGGAGTTCTGGGAGTGCGCCTGGAACATCACCGACCGGCCGATCGCGTACGACTTCGCCATCAACTCCGCCGTCGCCGACGAGGCCGCCCTGAAGCGCTACATCGAGCATCCGGCCCATCAGGCCGCCGCCGGTCAGTGGCGGGAGTTCGCCACGTGGGTGATCGCCGACTACCCGTTCTGATCCGTCCGTTCCAGCCGATCCATACGGTCATCCGGGCCCCTCGCCACTGCGGCGAGGGGCCTTTTCGGTGTTTAAACCAAGTTGAACCCAACACGACGTTATACGGTGCTTGCACACAGTGGGCATGTCTTGTGATGCTATGACCGCTTTTGACGGATGAGTTGACCGCAGTTGACCGCAAAGGGGTGGCCCCACCGTGCCGGCCAGTACAGCGCCTCAAGTGCCTCCCCAGACCGTCCAGGCCGACCAGGCCCTCCAGGTCGGACGGGGCGCCCAGAGCGGACGGCCCTCCCAAGCCTCCACCGGGGCCGCCCAGGGCGCCCCGAACGCCCGCAGCGCCCCGAGCCCCCCGAGCGGCCAGTCCGCGCAGGGCGCGGCGCAGGCGGCCGTCGGGGCCGTGCGGCCGGACGGGGAACCCGACGGCTCGGCGGCGCCCGCCAGGAGCAGGGGCGCGGACACCAGGGCGCTCACCCAGGTGCTCTTCGGGCAGCTCAAGGGGCTGGAACCGGGCACACCGGAACACAGCCGGGTGCGGGCGGCACTGATCGAGGCGAACCTCCCCCTGGTCCGGTACGCGGCGGCACGCTTCCGCAGCCGCAACGAGCCGATGGAGGACGTCGTCCAGGTCGGCACGATCGGGCTGATCAACGCCATCGACCGGTTCGACCCCGAGCGCGGGGTGCAGTTCCCGACCTTCGCGATGCCGACCGTCGTCGGCGAGATCAAACGATACTTCCGCGACAATGTGCGCACCGTCCACGTTCCCCGCCGGCTGCACGAGCTGTGGGTGCAGGTCACCGGCGCCACCGAGGACCTGACGACCGCTCACGGCAGGTCGCCGACCACCGCGGAGATCGCCGAACGACTGAGGATCTCCGAGGACGAGGTACTGGCCTGCATCGAGGCGGGCCGCTCCTACCACGCGACCTCCCTGGAGGCCGCCCAGGAGGGCGACGGACTACCCGGCCTGCTGGACCGGCTCGGGTACGAGGACCCGGCCCTCGCGGGGGTCGAGCACCGCGATCTGGTCCGTCATCTGCTCGTGCAGCTGCCCGAGCGCGAGCAGCGCATTCTGCTGCTGCGCTACTACAACAACCTGACGCAGTCACAGATCAGCGCCGAGCTGGGTGTCTCCCAGATGCATGTGTCAAGGCTTCTGGCACGCAGCTTCGCCCGTCTCCGATCCGCAAACAGGATCGATGCCTAACCGGATCGGGTAAAGCACTCGAAGTCCGGTTCGGACGGACCGACTTGCCGAGCACCCCCGCCAACTGGGCAGACGCCACAAAGACTTGTCGACATGTCGCTACAGCGTGTTGCCGACATGTGACATTCTGCGGAAACCGCGTTTGCCGCGGCCTCGCCTCCGGTATTCAGGTGGGAGCTGCGTTCCTCCGATGGTCGCGGCTCGACGCGACCGTCCGCGACCTCAAGGGGGTGGCATGTCCGAAGAACAGGGCAGCTCGAAGGTGCTCACGCTCACCAAGGCCGTACCCGCACCTGTTGCGCCCGTCAGCTCGCCGGAAGCCATCGACACCCGCACGCTGTCCCGCTCCCTGTTCCTGCGGCTCGCCGCCCTGGCTCCCGGTCCCGACGGAACGGACAGCCCGGAGCGCGCCTACGTACGGGACACGCTGATCGAGCTCAACCTCCCGCTGGTGCGGTACGCCGCCGCGCGGTTCCGCAGTCGCAACGAGCCGATGGAGGACATCGTCCAGGTCGGCACGATCGGGCTGATCAAGGCGATCGACCGGTTCGACTGCGAACGGGGCGTGGAATTCCCCACGTTCGCGATGCCGACCGTCGTCGGCGAGATCAAGCGGTTCTTCCGCGACACCTCGTGGTCGGTGCGGGTGCCGCGCCGCCTCCAGGAGCTGCGGCTCGCGCTGACCAAGGCCAGCGACGAACTCGCCCAGAAGCTGGACCGTTCGCCGACCGTGCCGGAGCTGGCCAAGGCGCTCGGGGTCTCGGAGGAGGACGTGGTCGACGGCCTGGCCGTCGGCAACGCGTACACCGCGTCCTCGCTGGACTCGCCCTCGCCCGAGGACGACGGCGGCGAGGGCTCCCTCGCGGACCGGCTCGGGTACGAGGACTCGGCGCTGGAAGGTGTCGAGTACCGCGAGTCGCTCAAGCCGCTGCTGGCCAAACTCCCGCCGCGCGAACGGCAGATCATCATGCTGCGGTTCTTCGCCAACATGACCCAGTCGCAGATCGGCGAGGAGGTCGGCATCTCGCAGATGCACGTCTCGCGCCTGCTGACCCGCACGCTCGCCCAGCTCAGGGAAGGGCTCATCGCCGACTGACCGCCATGGACCGCCGCACCGCGCGGCGCAGGGGTTCCGATTTGACGGACCGTCAGCCACACTGGCGCGATGCGACGTCAGATGCTCCACTCGACCGGCCGCCGGGGCACCGTGATCGCCGCCTCGGCGGCCGTGCTGTGTCTGGGCGGTGCGCTGACCGCCTGCGGTGACGGTGCGGCGGCCGACGGTTACGTGGCGGTGGGCGCGGCGGGGCCCGGGGGCGAGCGGACACCGTCCGGGGCGGTGGCGCCGTCGGGGAAGGTGACGCTGGTACCACTGGACGGGGCCGGTGGCGCCGACGGGGCCTCGCCGGGCGGATCCGGCGGCGGGCACGAGTCGGGGAACGGGAGTTCGAGGGAGGACGGGGGCGACTCGCGAGGTCCCGGGGAAGCCGAAGGGCCCAAAAGCGCCGGGGGGACGCCAGGCGGTGCCTCCCGTCCGGATGGTCCGGACGGTTCGGACGGCCCGGGTGGGCCCGGCGGTACGGGCGGTCCTGGTGGGTCGAACGGCCCGGACGGCCCCGGTGACGGTACGGGCGGATCCGGCGGCGGCACGGGCGGTGGGTCCACGGACCCGTCGGTGCCGACGGACCCCGGCCCCTCGGCACCGGGCGGCCCGGCCGTTCTGGTGGTCGGCGCCCCCGAGCGGGCGGCCGCCGAGGAGCGCTGGTGCGAGAAGGTGACCGTGGAGTTCCGCAACACTGGGGGATCACCGGCCCGCGCGGGAACCGTCACCTTCGCCACACACATCATCGGCGGCCTGGGCGTCGACTGGGCGACCGTCGAGTCGTCCGCACCACTGCCGACACCGATCGACGCGGGAGCGGCGCGGACGAGGACGTACACCGTCTGCGTGGACGCCTGGCGGGTGCCGCTGGGAATGCATGTGGAGACCCGCGAGGTCACCGCCGTACTGAAGTGACGCCACCGCCGTGCCGGGGCGGCGTCACCGCCGCGTACCGGAATGACGCACCCGCCATACCGAAGGCGTGACGGGTGAAGAGGTGGGAGCCGGAGGTTACGAGGTACGAGGTATGAGGGAACCGTCGAGCCGGTCAGCCGAGCGCGAGCCAGGCGACCGCCGCGAGGACGACGACCACCGCGACGATGGTGACGATCATCCCGGTCTTCGGTCCGGACGGGGCGGCAGCCTGCTGTCGGCGCTGCGGCTCGCCATCGTCGACGAAGGCGCGGAACATCTGGGTGCTGCCGGCCGGGTCGTGGTTGCCCTCGGGGCCCTGGGGGGCGTGGGGGTTGTGTGCCATGGGGAAGGACCCTAGCGAACTCGCCGTTACGGCCCAACCCCCGGGGCACCGAAGCGAGCTGACGATCGGCGGTGTCGTACCGGACGGAGCGCCGGGCGTCCCGCCGTCGCCACGGAACACACCGCACAACCCGCCCCGGAACGGACATCCGCCGGGGCCGGCCACCATGGAGGACGGTCGTACCCCGCCCCAGAGCGGGCGCGGAACGGGCACGGCCCGGCGCAGGACGGGCGGGGCCCCGGCTCGGGCTCGTTCGCGCACCGGCGGACAGCGTTCGCGCCCCCGACGGAAGACGGTCACGCCCCCGACGGAAAGCGTTCACGAGGCCGTGGAAACCGGTCGCGATCCCGACCGGACATCGCCCCGACTGTGGCAGGAGACACACCAGTCCCGGGCCGCACCCCACACGCTGGCACTTTGACCGGCACCCTACACAGCCTTTTGCGTTCCTTTACTTCTGCAAGCTCACTTTCGTTTGCCTGCAGCAACCAACGGCTTCTATGGTTGCCCTAAGCAACAAGATGCACCGGTGAAATCGTCTGGGGGGCTCATGGCCGCACGGAGTCAGTACGAAGAGCTGGCCCGGCATCTCAGCGCGGTCGGAGCCGTCAAGCGAGGTGTCGCCCGCGTCCTCCCCGCCGAATGCCCGTCCGGTTCCGCCGCCGTACTCGCGCTGCTCAGGCACCACGGCGAGATGCGGATCAGCAGACTGGCCGAGCTGCTGGACGTCGACATGTCTGTTACGAGCAGACATGTCGCCCATGTAGCGGAGCACGGCTGGATCGAACGGTCCTCGGACCCGACCGACAAGCGGTCCCGCATCCTGCGGCTGACCCCGGCCGGACGCGACCTGCTCGGTGACATGAACCGTCGTGTCACCGAGATGTTCGCCCACAACCTCTCCGACTGGTCGGACGACGAGATCGGCCGGCTCAACCAGCTCCTGGCCCGGCTGCGCGACAGTTTCGCCTGCCGCGGTTTCGGCGATTGCGTCCCCGGAACGCACAGCGGCGAGTGCCGCTCACGGCCTTCCGACGACGGCGCCGACGCGCACACCCGTACACCCGTGTAACAGAAGCAAAGACAAGGAACTCTATGGCTACGACCACACCGACCGGTGTGCGGGGCGGCCACGCCAAGCGCGGGGGGTCGCCCGATCCCTCGTCCGGCGCGCCGATGACACACCGGCAGATCATGGAAGCACTGGCCGGGCTGATGCTCGGCATGTTTGTCGCGATCCTGTCGTCGACGGTCGTCTCCAACGCCCTTCCGCAGATCATTTCCGACCTCGGCGGCGGCCAGAGCGCCTACACCTGGGTCGTCACGGCCTCGCTGCTGTCGATGACCGCGACCACTCCCCTGTGGGGCAAGCTCGCGGACCTGTTCAGCAAGAAGCTGCTGGTCCAGATATCCCTCGTCATCTACGTCGCGGGCTCCGTCGTCGCAGGTCTCTCGACCAGCAGCGGCATGCTGATCGCCTGCCGTGTCGTCCAGGGCATAGGGACCGGCGGTCTCTCCGCCCTCGCACAGATCGTGATGGCGGCGATGATCGCCCCGCGTGAGCGCGGCCGTTACAGCGGATACATCGGTGCGGTGTTCGCCGTCGCCACCGTCGGTGGTCCGCTGCTCGGCGGTGTCATCACCGACACCAGCTGGATGGGCTGGCGCTGGTGCTTCTACGTCGGTGTGCCGTTCGCCGTCATCGCGCTGATCGTGCTCCAGAAGACGCTGAAGCTCCCGGTCGTGAAGCGTGAGGTCAAGGTCGACTGGTGGGGCGCGTTCTTCATCAGCGCCGCCGTGTCGCTGCTGCTCGTCTGGGTGACCTTCGCGGGCGACAAGTACGACTGGCTGTCCTGGCAGACCGCGGTGATGGTCATCGGCTCCGTGCTGCTCGGCGCGATCTTCGTCGTCGTCGAGACCCGGGCCGCCGAGCCGATCATCCCGCTGCGCCTCTTCCGCAACCGCACCATCACGCTGGCGTCGCTGGCCTCGCTGTTCGTCGGTATCGCGATGTTCGCCGGCACGGTGTTCTTCAGCCAGTACTTCCAGCTGGCGCGCGGCAAGTCGCCGACGATGTCCGGTGTCATGACGATCCCGATGATCGGTGGCCTGTTCATCTCCTCGACGGTCTCCGGCCAGATCATCACCAGGACCGGCCGTTGGAAGGCGTGGCTGGTCAGCGGTGGCGCCCTGGTCACCGCGGGGCTCGGGCTGCTGGGCACCATCCGGTACGACACGGCGTACTGGCACATCGCGATCTACATGGCCGTGATGGGCCTCGGCATCGGCATGATGATGCAGAACCTGGTGCTCGCCACGCAGAACCAGGTCGCGCCGTCGGACCTCGGTTCGGCCAGTTCCGTCGTCACCTTCTTCCGTTCCCTCGGTGGTGCGGTCGGCGTCTCGGCGCTGGGCGCCGTGCTGGGCAACCGCGTCACCCACTACGTCCAGGACGGCCTCAAGGCCCTCGGTCCCGAGGGTGCCGCCCTGGGACACGGCGGTACGGGCGGCGGGGGCATCCCCGATCTGGACAAGCTGCCCGCGCCGTTCCGCGAGGTCATGGAGAGCGCCTACGGGCACGGTGTCGCCGACGTCTTCCTGTACGCCGCGCCGGCCGCGCTGCTCGCCTTCCTGATCACGATCTTCATCAAGGAGGTCGCGCTGAAGTCGAACGCCGCCGAGGCCGCACCGGTCACGGACGGGACCCCGGCCGTCGAGCAGGCCGGTGCCGCCGAGCGGGCCGAGGCCCCGGTGCCGGTCCCCGCCGCCGTCGCGGCCACGTCCGCGGACGCGGCGCAGACCGCTCCGGCCCCGGCCCCGGCCGCAGCCCCGGCCGCCGCTCCGGAGCCCCTGGTCGCCTCCGTTCAGGGCACGGCCGTGCACGGTGTGGTGCGTGGCGCGGAAGGTGCGCCCGTCCCCCGGGCCGCCGTCACGCTGATCTCGCTGGCCGGCCGCCAGCTGGGGCGCTCCGTCGCCCAGGCCGACGGCAGCTACGCGCTGGACGCCCCGGGCACCGGCAGCTACGTGCTGATCGCGTCCGCCGACGGTTTCCAGCCGCAGGCGTCGACCGTGGTCGTCGGTGAGGAGCCGCTGTCGTACGACATCCTGCTCTCCGGTACGAGCGGCCTCACCGGAACCGTCCGGGCCGCCGAGACCGCAGCGCCGATCGAGGGCGCCATGGTCGTCGTGACCGATGTGCGCGGCGACGTGCTGGCGACCGGCATTTCCGGGGAGACCGGCGAGTTCACGTTCGGCGAGCTGGTCCCCGGCCCGGTGACCGTCGCGGTGAACGCCGCCGGATTCCGCCCGCTGGCCCTGCCGGTGGAGATCGGCGGCCAGGGCGTCACCCGCGTCGAGGCCGCGCTGCAGTCCGGCGCCCTGGTGCGCGGTGTCGTACGGGCCGGTTCCGCCCGGCGTCCGCTGGCCGACGCCCGGGTCACCCTGGTCGACGCGGCGGGCAACGTGGTCGCCACCTCGACGACCGGGGAGGACGGGGCGTACGCCTTCACCGACCTGGACGCGGGCGATTACACGGTCATCGCGACCGGCTACCCGCCGGTGGCCGGCGCGCTGACCGTGACCGGTCCCGGCGTCGACGGCCACGACGTCGAACTCGCCCACCCCGGCGAGTGAGGAGGCCCGGCGGCGGCCCGCGACAGCGGGGCCTGCCGCCGGACCTTTCACCACAGACCCCTGGCGGGTCGGCGTCCCGAGCGGAGACGCTGTACCGGCCGGTGGAAATGGGCCCCGGTGGCGGGGACGGCAGGCAGGGGACGGCCGGCCGGTCCCGCCCCGGGGCCCGACTCATTGAGCGACTCGGACTCACCGAGTCACCGGGGTCGCTGCTTCGGAGTCACCGGGTCCGGTCCGCGGGTCACCGGGTCCCCCGGTTCCGAGCACCGGTCCGGGCCACCGGGTCCCAGCCACTGGGTCACTGATTCACTGAGTCCTTGAGCAAGGAGAGAGAACGGGATGGGACTTCGCGCACAGGTACGGACGCGGGACGGCTGGGCGGTCCAGCACGCGGTCGTGACGGTCACCGACATGACCGGCGCGCAGGTGCTGCGGGCCACCGCCGACGAGGACGGGACGGTGCGGACGGACACCCCCCTGCCGGCCGGCGCGTACACGGTGATCGTCACCGCGGTCGGGTACGCCCCGGCCGCATCCACCGCGCTCGTCACGGCGAGCGGGCGCGTAGAGGCCGGCACGGTGGTGCTGGCCCGGCAGGGCGGGGTCGAGCTGCCGCCACCGGGCGCCTGGTCGCTGGACCCGGCGCACTCCTCGGTCGCCGCGGTCGCGCAGCACCTGGGCATCTCCAGCGTGCGGGGCCGGTTCACCGAGTTCAGCGGCCGGATCGAGATCGCGGACGAGGTCCACCGGTCCCGGGTCGACGCCGTCATCACCGCGGCCAGCATCGACACCGGCAACGGCATGCGGGACAAGCACCTGCGCTCGCCCGACTTCCTGGACACCGACTGCTTCCCGGAGATCACCTACCGCTCCGACGGGCTGACCCCGACCGGCCCCGACCGCTGGACCGTCCACGGCGTGCTGTCCATGCGCGGCGTCGACCGGCCGGTCGATCTGGACCTGAGCTACCTCGGTACGGGCCCCGACCCGTGGGGCGGGGTGCGCGCGGCGTTCAGCGCCACGGCGGAGCTGCGGCGCGACGACTTCGCCATGAACTACAACCAGGTGCTGCAGGCGGGCATCTCGGCGATCGGTACGACGCTGCGGGTGGAACTCGACATCCAGGCCGTGCAGGGCGAGTCGCTGCCGTCGTAACCACCGGGCGGGACGGGGGCGACGGGAGGAACAAGGGACGGGTACAGGTACAGGGACAGGGCGGATGGGCGGGGCAGGAACCGGGGCTAGGGACGGGGGCCGATGAACGAGGCGGTCCCTCGTATCCCCGTCCGTCGTCCCCGTCCCTCGGCCCGCCGCTACCGCTCGCGGTCCTGTTCCCGGATCGCTTCGATGCCGGCGATCAGCAGGTCCAGGGCGTAGGTGAAGTCCCGGTCGCGCATCTCCTCGACCGTGTCGCCGCCGCGGGCATCCCTCAGCTTCTCCGAGGATTCGATCATCTGGTCGAAACTCGGTTGGCCGCGGACCTCGCTCATGGACTGCTGGTAGTACTCCTCCTGGGTCATCCCCGCGTTCGCGCTGCGCTGCGCGTAGTGGCCCTCGATGGTGCCGAATCCGTACACGAACTGGAAGACCGCGGCGAGCGCCCCGGCCTGGCGTTCCAGCGGCAGGCCGGTCGCCCGGATCACGTCCATGACTGCGTTCGACATCGCCCTCGCATGCGGACCGATGTTGAGGAAGTGCCCGGCGAGGTGCGCGGCCCAGACATGACGGACGATCAGCGTCCGGTACTGCGTGGCGAGTTCGCGCAACCGGTCGTGCCAGTGCGCGTCCTCGTGCGGGGGGCGGATCTCGCTGTGGACGGAGTCCAGGGCCAGTTCCAGCAGATCGTCCTTGGTGTCCACGTACCAGTAGAGGGACATGGCGGTGACACCCAGCTCGGCGGCGAGGCGGCGCATGGAGAACTTGTCGAGACCCTCGGCGTCCAGCAACCGTACCGAGGCCGCGACGATCCTCTCCCGGTCGAGACCGGCCGGCTGGTCCGTTCTGCGGGTGCGCGACGGTGCGCGCTGGGCCAGCCACACGCTGGTCCTGGCGGGGTTCTTCACACGGTCGGCCGCGGACACCATGGCGCACTCTCCTCGTCTTGCCGGCGGGGCGAACCGTCCCGTACGCGCACACCCGCACCTGCGCGTACGTGTGCGTGTACGCGCGAGGCGGATGCGTACGCGAAGCGGATGCGTACGGTCCGATGCGCCCCGTCCCGATGCTATGCCGCGGCCTCGGCCCCGGCCTCGACGGACTCCGCGCGGAGGGACTCGGCGCGCTCCGCACGGCGCAGGAGCACCGCGGCCAGCAGGCCACCGGCCAGCACCGCCACCGCTCCGGCCAGCTGACTGGTCTCCAGGCCCGAGACGAAGGCGTCGCTGATCCGCGCCCGTTCGCCGTCGTCGGCGGCCGCGGCAAGCGCGACGGGCAGCGAGGCGGCGCCCACCGTCGCGGGCACGAGCGACGCGAAGCGCGAGTTGAGCACCGCGCCGAGGACTGCGACGCCCAGGCCGTTGCCGAATTCGGCGAGCGTGCCGTTGACCCCGGCGCCCACGCCCGCCTTCTCCGGCGGAATGGCGCTCATGATCGCGTTGGCCATGGCGGGCGTGGCGAGCGCGATGCCCGCGCCCATCACCACCAGGCCGAGCAGCATGCCGCTGTAACCGTCGCCGCCGAGCAGCGCGACGGCGGCGAGCCCCGCGGCCAGCAGAGTCATCCCGGCCGCGATGGTGAGCGGCGTGCCCAGCTTCGGCACCAGCCTGGCGCCCAGTCCGAAGAGGTTGAGCACGACGACGCTCAGCGCCAGCGGTGCGGTGCGCAGACCGGCCTCCAGCGGCCCGTAGCCGAGCACGAACTGGAGCTGCTGGGTGAGCAGGAAGAGCGAGCCCCCCATCCCGAAGGCGACCAGGATCGAGCCGCCGACGGCCCCGACGAACTTCTGGTTCCGGAAGAAGTGCATGTCCAGCATGGGGTGCGGAATGCGCAGCTCCCACAGCACGAACCCGGCGAGGACGACGACCCCGACGACGGCCGTCAGCAGGACCTGCCCCGACGTCCAGCCGTGCTCGGGGCCAGAGATGATCGCGTACACGACGGATGCCATACCGATCGTGGAGAGCAACGCGCCGAGCAGGTCGGGGCGGCCGTCGCCGGCGTTCCCGGACTCCGGGACGAGCCAGGCCACGGCGATCAGGCCGAGAACGGCGACGGGGATGTTGATCAGGAAGATCGCGCCCCACCAGAAATGGTCGAGCATCACCCCGCCGATCAGCGGACCGACGGCGACGCCGAGCGAGCCGACGGTCGCCCAGATGCCGATCGCCCTGACCCGCTCGGTCTCGTCGAAGATCTGGACGACGACGGCGAGGGTCGTGGTCAGCAGCAGCGCACCGCCGATGCCCATGCCCGCCCGCGCGGCGATCAGCTGCGCGGACGACTGTGCCAGTCCGGCCGTCAGCGAGCCGATGCCGAACACGGCGAGTCCGGCGATCAGCATCTTCTTGCGGCCGTAGCGGTCGGCGGAGCTGCCGGCCGTGAGCAGCAGACCCGACTGGACGAGCGAGTAGGCGGTGATCATCCACTGCACTTCGGCGGTGGACGCGTCCAGCTCCCGGGTGAGGGAGGGGATCGCAACATTGAGCACGGTGTTGTCGAGCAGCACCGTGAGCTGGGCGAGACAGATGACGCCGAGGATCAGCCAGCGCTGCGGATGACTGGGCGGCGAGAGATGGTTCTGCTCGGCGGCGGTCGCCGTCATGCGGACTCCAGAGGCCTTATACGGTGTACGGGAGAGGTTGCCATACACCGTATAGCCGTCCTCGTACGGTGTACAAGTGATTTGCCTGGCGCCGAAACGGACAGCACGGCAGCCGCCGTACGGAACCGAGAACCAACGGCCGACCGGCCGACGGTCGGTGACCGGTGACCGGTCACCGACCAGGAGCCGGGGCCGGGGCCTGAACCGGGAATCGGGAATCGGGGATCGACAGGAGATCAGGAGATCAGGGGATCAGGAATCAGACGGGATCGGGAAAAGCCTTCGACGGACCGCTCACCGATCCGGCAGCCTCCCCGGCATGACGACACCGCCCTCCGTCCCCGGTCTGGAACTGTCCCGCCGCTTCCACCTCGAAGCCGTGCGCCCCCTGCTGGAGGAGGCCGCTCCCGGCATCCCGTACTCGGCCGCCCTTCTCGGCAGCGGCTCGGAGGTCCTGGGATTCGACACCGCCCGCTCCCTCGACCACGAGTGGGGACCACGTCTGCAGATCTTCCTGCACCCCCGGGACGTCGCCCGCCACGGCGCGGTGCTCTCGAAGCTGCTCTCCGAACGTCTGCCGAAGCGCTTCCACGGCTACCCGACCCACTTCGCCGCCACCTCCGAGGCGGGAATCCGGGTGATGCGGGCGACCGACGGGCCGGTTCACCACGGGGTCGACATCACGGACCCGGGCACCTGGTTCACCGAGCGGCTGGGCTTCGACCCCCGCCAGGAGGTCGCCCTGACGGACTGGCTGGCCACCCCCACCCAGCGGCTCGCCGAGGTCACTGCCGGGGCCGTCTTCCACGACGGCCTCGGTGAGCTCGCTCCCGCGCGGGCGAAGCTGGACTGGTACGACCACGACCTCTGGCTCCACCTGCTCGCCTGTCAGTGGCGGCGCGTCTCCCAGGAGGAAGCCTTCGTCGGCCGTTGCGGCGAGGTGGGCGACGAACTCGGCTCCGCCGTCGTGTGCGCACGCCTGGTACGCGATCTGATGCGGCTGTGCCTGCTGATGGACCGCCGGTACCCGCCCTACGCCAAGTGGCTCGGCAGCGCCTTCGCCCGCACGCCCCAGGCCCCCGCCCTCACACCCGTGCTCACCGCGGCCCTCGCCGCCACCGACCGGAACACCCGCGAACACCACCTGGCCCGCGCCTACGAGACCGTCGCGACCGCCCACAACCGACTCGGGCTCACCGAACCGGTCGATCCCGCGACGCGCCCGTACCACAGCAGACCGTTCCGGGTGCTGCACGCCGAACGCTTCGCCGCCGCGCTGCTCGACCGCATCACCGATCCGGTGGTGCGCGGGCTGCCGCCGATCGGCGCCGTGGACCAGTTCGTCGACAGCACCGACGTCCTCGGCCACCCCGAATCGGCCCGGGAGGCGACCCGGGCGACGACCGCGCTCCGCCGCGCCGCCGACCGGCCGGGCGGCGGTCCTTCGGGCCCTACTCCCCCGGTTTGATGAGGTATCCCGCCCCGCGCCGGGTATGGATCATCGGTGTGCGACCGGCGTCGATCTTCTTGCGCAGGTACGAGATGTACAGCTCGACGACGTTCGCCTGCCCGCCGAAGTCGTAGTTCCACACCCGGTCGAGTATCTGAGCCTTGCTCAGCACCCGTCGCGGGTTGCGCATCAGGAAGCGCAACAGCTCGAACTCGGTGGCCGTGAGGTGGATGGACGTCCCGCCCCGGCTCACCTCGCGGCTGTCCTCGTCGAGGACCAGGTCGCCGACGACGAGCGACGAGTCGGCGCGTACGGCCGCGGCCGCACCGGAACGCCGGATCAGCCCGCGCAACCGGGCCACGACCTCCTCCAGGCCGAACGGCTTGATGACGAAGTCGTCGCCACCGGCGGTGAGCCCGGCGATCCGGTCCTCCACCGCGTCGCGCGCGGTCAGGAACAGCACGGGCACCCCGGACAGCTCCCGCCGCAGCCCGCCGAGCACGGCGGATCCGTCCGCGCCCGGCAGCGTTACGTCGAGGATCACCGCATCGGGCCGGAAGTCCCGCGCCATCCGCACGGCCCCGGCCGCGTCACCGGCGCTGCGCACCTCCCAGCCCTCGTAGCGCAGCGCCATGGAGAGCAGCTCGGTGAGAGCGGCCTCGTCGTCCACGACGAGCACGCGGACGGGGGTGCGGCGGTCGGGCCTCAGCGGTTCGTCGCGTTCCCGGGACAGTTCGGTACGCCTCAGGGGCGAGGTCGTCGTCGTCATGTCTCAACCCTGTGAGACTCCTCTGAGAGGCTTCTTTCCCGAATCTGTGAATTCCCTGAGAAACGGTCCTCCTCCCCCTCCTGTCCACACCCCACTTCCCCGCCCGCGCGTGCGCGACCGTCCCGGCGTGCGCGACCGGCCGGGCACCTCACGCCACGCCGAACAGCGCCCTCGCGTTCTCGTGGCAGACCGCCCGCAGCCAGTCGTCGCCCAGCTCCAGCCGTTCCAGCGCGTGCAGTTGATGCGCGTACGGATACGGGATGTTGGGGAAGTCCGTACCCAGCAGGATCCGGTCCCCGAGCGCGGCGAGCCGCCCCCGTTCGGCCACCGGGAACGGACTCAGCTCCTGTACGAAGTCCGTGAACACCATCGTCGTGTCCAGCCGCACCTCCGAGTACGTCTCGGCCAGCGCCAGGAACTCCGCGTACTCCGGCATCCCCATGTGCGCCACGACCAGCCGCAGCCGCGGGTGCCGGGCGAGCAGCCCGGCGATCGGCGCGGGCCCGGTGTGCCGGCCCGGCGCCGGTCCGGAGCCACAGTGCGTCACCACCGGGATGCCCGCATCGGCGAGCAGCCCCCACACCGGGTCCAGCAAGGGGTCGCCGGGGTCGTACGCGCCGACCTGGACATGTGCCTTGAAGACCCTGGCCCCCGCCTCCACCGCCTCGCGCACGTACCGTTCCGCGCCCTTCTCCGGGAAGAAGGTCGCGGTGTGCAGACAGTCCGGCACCCGGCTCGCGAAACCGGCCGCCCACTCGTTCAGCCAGGCGGCCATCCCGGCCTTGTGCGGGTAGAGCATCGAGGTGAACCGCCGCACTCCGAACGAGCGCAGCAGCGCGAGTCGTTCGTCCTCCTCGTGCCGGTAGGCGATCGGCCACTCCATGCCGGTCAGCGGACCGGCCGAGTCGAAGTACGCCCAGACCTTGCGCAGCACCCGCTCCGGCATGAAGTGCGTGTGCACATCGATGATCCCGGGCAGCCCCAGCCGCTCCCAGAACCGAACGACGTCGTCGGCCTCACCGTTCACAGCGCTCCCCTTCCCTCCGTGCTCGGACCACTCGGCCCCACCCGGACCCCGTGGGGCCCATGCGGCCCGTGTGGACTCGTACGACCCATGTGGCCCTGTGCGGCCCCATGCGGACCCATGCGGACCCATGCGGCTTCCGTCCGGACAGGCCCGACCCATGTCGGCCCAGCCGGTCCTGCCGGACCTGCCCGGACCTGCCCGGACCTGCCGGACGTTCCTGGACCTGCCGGTCGTGCCTGGAGCCGACGATCTCAGAACAGCCCGTCCTGCACTCCACCGCCCCCGATGCCGGCCACCGGCACGCCCACCCCCGTTCGCGCGTCGGCGTCCGTCAGCTCCCACCCGGTCATCAGCCGGGTGTCCAGCACCACGACCCCGTCCGCCACCGTCTCCAGGTGCAGGTCCGGACCGGCCGCCGCCACCAGCCGCCCCGCGACCGCGCCCCCATCCACCAGCTCGGTGACCGCGCACGTCACTTCGACCGCGCCGTCCAGCCCGAACAGCCCGGCGTGGTCGACCGCCTCGAACGGCAGCCGCTCCAGCGTCTCCGGCCACCCCGCCCCCTCCAGCGCCACGGCCCGCCCGTACAGCTCCGCCACCTCGGACCGTCGCTCCCCCTCCCCCGGCAGCACCGCGCGCACGGCGCGTTTAGAGGTGTACGGGATCCGGTCCGGCACCCCGAGCGCCGACCGCAGCAGTTCCTCGGTCCGTCGCGCCGCCATCAACGGCCCGCGTCCCAGCCAGCTGAACACCACGGCCCCCTGCTCCCGCAGCCGCGCCGCCCCGCGCTCCTCGGCCGTGATCCCGGCCTTCACCATCCCCGGCCCGAACCAGGCGAGGTACACGCGGTACGTCCGGGGGTCGTCGGCGATCGTGTCGGCGGCCACCGAGTGCGCCCGGTCCAGCCGCGCGCACTCCGGGCACCGCGCCCCCGTGCTCCGCCCCGGCACCACGGCCCCCACGGGGCACGCGTGCCCGCGCGCCCCGGTGCACCGCCGCAGCCCCACGGCCCGGAACCCGAGTTCCGTCCCGTACGCGAGCGCGCTCGCCCGCACCGTCGCGGCCCGCCGCCAGCCGAGCGAGGGCCCGCCGTCGCCCGTCGGCCATCGCAGCCCCGTGCACTGCCAGCCCATGGGTGAACTCCGGACGCTCGTGGACGATGAGAGACCCGCGATGCTACCGGGCGACGGGCGACGGGAGCCGAGTGGAAGTCGGGGGAAAGCCGGGGAAGGACGGCCGGGGACGGACGTGGACGGACAGGGATGGATGGTAACGAACAGGGACAGACGGGGATGGATAGGGATGGACGCCATGAACCGGTGACCTGCCGCAGCGAAGGCTGAGCATTCCCACCGGAGTCCGAGCGGTCGATGCGACAGCCTGCACCCTGGGTCCCGTCCGAGGCACGTTCGGGCCCGGTCACCTGATCGAGAGGGTGCCGTGATCGAGAGGGTGCCGTGATCTCGCGTCCCGGCTGTCAGTGTTGATCGCCATCATGGGGACATGGCCAACCCGCACCTGACCACCAGCAGTATCTGGCGGCTCCACCACGACGGCCAGGAGATTGCCCGCCTGACCGTGACCGGCGCCGACATGCCCTGGACCCACGCCGAAGTCGAAACACTTCCTGGCTTCGAAGAGTTCCGTCCCCTCTTCGCCGAGCAGGAGCGGGCTGTCGACGAGGAGGACTGGGAGCAGGCCGACGCCTGCTACACCCGGATCCGCCATGCGCTCACCATGACGTTCCCCGACGGCAGCCCGGTCGCCGAGTTCATGCTGCACATCCACGACGACGGCACCGCCGGCTGGCGCTGGCACGACAAGCCCTTCGACGCAGTGGACCAGTGACGCGCCGGCTTAGCTGTTTCCGGGATGGGGAAGCCGTCTGGTTCTCCTTTTCTCCTTCCGCTCTACTCCGTCCCGTCCGTCCCGTCCGTCCCGTCCATCCCGTCCGTCCTGTCCATCTCTTCCATCCCTGTGGCCCCACCGAACTCGCTGGACGCCGCAGTCCCGGCACCCCCGGCACCCCCGGCACCCCCGGCAGACCCGGCGGTCCTGGCAGACCCGGCGGACAGGGGCCCGGCGGCTTCGACGAACACAGCAGCCCCGGCTTCAGCCGTTCGCGCCCGGACGCGCTGCTGCCGCAGCAACACGACCGCGAGAGCCGCGGTGGCGAGGCCCACCGACGCCGCGACCGCGGCGACCTCGCCGAGCGTCCGTGTGTACGCGGCCCGGCCCGGGTCCGCGAGCCCGACGAACAGCCCCCCGCACACCGCGACCCCCACCGCCAGGCCCACCTGCCGGGCGGTGTTGGCCACGGCGGACGCCACTCCCGCCCGGGACGGATCGGCGTCCCGCATGGCGGCCGACGCCAGCACCGGGGAGACCATGCCCGCCCCCACCCCGGTCAGCACCAGCGACGGCACCAGTGCCGCCGGCCCGTACACGAGACCGAGCAAGAGGAAACTCAGGCAGCCGACGGCGCAGAGCGCGGTGCCGACGCCGAGCGGCAACCACAGCGGGGCACGTTGGAGCGCGGCTCCGCACAGCGCCGAGACGGCGAAGAAGACGACGGGCTGCACGGAGAGCAGCAGGGCCGTCCGTACCGCGCCGAGCCCGGCGGCGTCCTGGAACCAGGACGACAGCACGGTCAGGGGTCCGAACGCGGCGAAGTAGTAGCCGAAAGCCACCGCGACCACGGCGAGGAACCGGGGGTGGCGGAACAGCGCCAGGTCGACGAGCGGGTCGGGGGCGCGGCGTTCGCACACGACGAAGCCGACACCGCACGCGCAGGCGACCAGCGCCGCCACCGACGGTCCCGGGCCCGCCCCGTGCTCGCCGAACAGCAGCGCGGCGACCACCAGGGCAGCGAGCCCGACACCGAGCAGCACGGCGCCCGCGATGTCCACGCGGCGGCCGTCGCGTTCCGGGTCGCGGGCGAGGAAGCGCACGGCCAGGCCCACGCCGAGCGCGCCCGGCACAACGGCCAGGAGAAAGATCGACCGCCACCCCAGCGCCTCGGCCAGCAGCCCGCCCGACACATTGCCGACGGCCGCCGCGAGCCCGGCCACCGCGCCCCAGACCGCGAAGGCCCGTTGCTGCTCCCGTCCGCTGTAGGAGGCCCGGATGAGCGGGAGCGTGGTCGCGAACATCGCCGCCCCGCCCACTCCCTGCGCACCGCGGAAGACGGTCAGAGCGACGACGTCCGGAGCGAGTCCGCAGGCCAGCGAGGAGAGGGTGAAGAGGACGAACCCGCCGACGAAGACCCGGCGCCGCCCCATGACGTCCCCGACCGCGCCGGCCACGACGAGGAGCGCGGCGAGCGCCAGGGTGTACACGTCGACGACCCATTGAAGGGCGGCGAAGTCGGTGTGCAGCCCCTCGGCGACGGCGGGGATGGCCACCGTCACGATTGTGGTGTACGCGAGCAGCAGGAAGGTGGCGAGACAGGAGATGACGAGGGGCATCCGGTGACGCGGCTTCACGTGTGCTCCTTGCGCGGAATGTCCATGCACGGCACGTCCTCGGACAGGAGCCCCTCGGTCGGCAGCTCCTCGGTCGAGGGCCCCTCGGTCGGGGGCCCCTCGCGCGGGGGCCCCTCGCGCGGGGGACCCTCGCGAGGGGGCTGTCGGCGCCGCGGGCTGTCGAGGTAGGCGAGGGCGAGTTCCCCCGTCACGGGGTTCCGGTACGTCTCGCACTCGACCTCGTAGACCTCGCGGACGAGTTCGGGCGTGAGGATCTCCCCGGGCGGCCCGTGGGTCACCACGGAACCGTCCTTGAGGACGTACAGCTCGTCGCAGTAGCGGGCCGCCATCGTCAGGTCGTGCAGGGCCGCGAGCACCCCGATGCCGAGCTGCCCGACGAGGGAGAGGATCTGCAACTGGTACTTGATGTCCAGGTGGTTGGTCGGCTCGTCGAGAATGAGGAAGCCGGGCTCCTGGGCGAGGGCCCGCGCGAGGACGACACGCTGCTTCTCGCCGCCGGAGAGCGACTGGTAGGTGCGGTCGGCGTACCCGTCCATCCGGACCCGGCGCAGCGCGTCCGCGACGATCGCGCGGTCGTGCGAGCCGGTGGCCTCCAACGGGCGTTTGTGCGGAGTGCGCCCCATCGCGACCATCTCGGCAACGGTGAAGTCGAAGCTCAGCTCATTGAACTGGGCGACGACGGCAAGTTCGGTGAAGACCTCGCTCGGCCGGCTCGCCAGGACGTCCAGCTCCCCCAGCTTCACCGTCCCGGAGTGCGGCCGGACGGCCTTGTAGACGCTTCTGAGGAACGTGGACTTGCCACAGCCGTTCGGACCGACGACCCCCACGAAGGCACCGGCGGCGACCCGCAGGGACAGGTCGTGGACGACCGGGGTCCCGCCGAGCCGCACCGACACGTGCTCCGCGCGCAGTCCGGCACCCTGCCCCGGGGCGGCGCTCGCCCCCGCGTCACGCGCCACCAAAGCCGTACTCCTTCCGGATGAGCATGTACATGAACAGGGGGGCGCCGAGGACGGAGGTGACGATGCCGATCGGCAGTTCGGCGTTCGGGACGGCGACCCGGGCGACGACGTCCGCCCAGACGAGGAACAGAGCTCCGCACAGCACGGTGACCGGCAGCAGCCTGCGGTGATCGGGGCCGACGGCACTGCGCGCGATGTGCGGCACGATCAGGCCCACGAAGCCGATGATTCCGCAGCAGGCGACGAGCACGCCCGTGGCCAGAGCGGCAACGACCAGATACACCCGCCGGAACAGTCCGGTGCTGATCCCCAGCGTGACGGCGGCCTCGTCCCCGAGCAGCATCGAGTTCATAACCCGGCCCTGGAAGAGGAAGAATGCGGTGGCGACCAGGACGACCCCGGAGACGACCGGCAGGGAGTCCCACGCGGCGGAGGCGAGGCTGCCCATGGTCCAGAAGGTGACCGAACGGATGCCCTCGGCGCTGTTGGCGAAGTAGACGAGCCCGCTGGAGGCGGCACCGCACAGGGCGTTGACCGCGGTCCCGGCGAGGATGAGCTTGACCGGCGACGTACGCGAACCGATGCTCCCGGCGCCGAGCACGAGCGCCGCCGCCCCGAGCGCCCCGAGAAACGCCCAGAACGGAACACCGAACCCGCCGGTCCCACCGAGCGCCCCGGCCGCCCCGAACCCCACGAGAAGGGCGAAGGTGGCACCGAGCGAGGCACCGGAGGAGATGCCGAGGACGAACGGGTCCGCGAGCGGGTTCTGCAACGCCGCCTGCATGACCGTGCCGCAGAGCGCGAGCCCGGTCCCGACCACGGCGGCCAGCAGCACCCGCGGGAGACGGATGTTCCAGACCACGTCCACGGCCATCGGATCGGCGCCGGCGCCGATCCCGGTCAGCTTGCCGGACAGGATCCGGAACGACTCCCCCAGCGGGATGCCGACCTGCCCGATCGAGACCGAGACCACGACCGAGACCCCCAGCGCGAGCCCCAGAACGACCAGCAGGACGGGAAGCGGCACCCCCCGGAGTCCGGCGCGCCGCCGCTTTCGTGCCGCGGCGGCACCGGTCACCACGGCGGACTCACGGCCGGACTCGCGCGTACCGGGCCCGCTCACGACGCGGGGAAGAGGTCGGGATGCACGAACGCCGCGATCTTCTCGCAGAGATCCGCGAGCGCCAGCGAACCGCGGATCGAGGTCGTGTAGTCGGCGGTCATCACGTCGCCGTTCCTGATCGCGGTGACGCTCTTGAGCCGGGGGTCGCGCAGGAGCCGGTTCCGGGACTTCTCCGCGTCGGACTTCTGGAACTCCGTCACGACGATCTTGTCCGGGTTCGCCGCGACGATCGATTCGAGCGAGAGCTGCGCGTACGTGTCCCGGGTCAGCTCCATGTACGTGCCCCCCGCCCCGTTCACCATCTCGTCCACGAGCCCGAGCGAGGGGGAGTAGTAGTCGTACGTGTCCCGCCCGCCACTGGCGACCAGCAGCACCGTGGGCGCGTCCCCGGCCTTCCTCGCCGTCTGCGCGACGGCGGCGATCCTGGCCCTCTGCTCCTCGATGTAGGCCCCGGTCCGCCTCGTCACCCCGAAGACCTCCCCGACGTGGCGCACGTCCTCGTAGTAGCTGTCCAGGTCCCGGCCCACGGTGTAGTTGACGGAGGGCAGCACCCTCACGCCCCGGGCGTTCCAGAACGGGACCTCGCCGATCTTGTCGGGCTTCAGCGCGAACGACATGGTCAGCACGAGGTCGGGACGGCGTTCGAGGATCGCCTCCTTGGAGGGCAGCTGATCGGAGATCTTCGGCAGCTTCTCGATCCGGTCCGCATAGGCCGAGTAGGAGTTGTCGAGATAGCCGACGCCCACGATCCGGTCCTCCAGACCGAACTCGATCATCAGCTCGGCGAGCGCCTGCCCGATGACCACCACCCGCCCCGGGCGCTTCTCGACGGTCTGGGTGAGTTTCCCGCCCGCGTCGTCGACGACGTCGAGGGTGACGGGGTAGTGACCGGATGGCGCCGCCGCGCCGGTGCGCCCGGCGGCGGGTTCCGCCGGTGCCGCACAGCCGCTGAGCAACACGGCCGCACCGATGGCGAGCGCGGTGCGGGCGCGTATCGGGGAGACGTTCACGATGTCCTTTCGAGCCGGGCGTGGCGACGGCCACAGGCCCATGCTGAAACGGACGAAAGCGAAATCCGTACGGAGCGCGGTCCCCCGAAATGTGGAGCGAACACCTGCGGCGCCCGTTACATCCACGGCGCCCATGGCGGGCCGGGGCCGCCCGTGTGCGCGCTACGCCGCGTCCGCTCCCCGGGCAGCCGCCCGGCCCCGCCCCACGCGGTACTGCCGCGGGGTCCGCCCGAACCGCTTCTTGAAGGCGTAGCAGAAGTTGCTGGGGCTGGAGTAGCCGACCCGGAGCGCGATCGCGGCCACGCTCAGATCGGTTTCCACGAGCAGCAGCGAGGCCCGGCGCAGGCACTCGTTGCGGTGATGGCTGAAGATCGTGTCGCCGTAGAGCTGCTTGAACCCGTGGCTGAGCCGCTTGGGGTTCATCCGCAGGGCACGGGCGAGGGATTCACCGGTGTGCTGTTCGTGCAGGTTCTCCATCAACAGCGCCGGAACCGTCCGGATGCGCTCGATCTCGTACTCGGCGAGTGGCAGTTGGGCCGGTTCGCGCGGAACGTCGTCGCGGGAGACGATCCGGGCGAGGATCTCCATGACCTTCGCCTCGAAGTAGAGCGCCCGGAAACGGACGGGCAGCGTGCACAGGAACAGGTCCCCGAAGGCGGCGGCCAGTTCGGGCGGGGCCTGACGGCCGAGGTAGTGCGCGTCCCGCTCGTCGACCGGCATCCCCTCGACGCTCTCCTGCCAGGCCCCGGCCCCGACGCTCCCGAAGAACGCGGTGGTCGCCGATCGCTCGGCCGTGACCGACACCCCCCGGTAGCGCTGCCCGGCCGGCCGCGTCAGCCGCCCGGCCGAGGCCTGGGAGCGCGAGATGGACAGCTGCCCCGCCCCGAAGACCGACGCCCCCGCACCCGCCTCTTCGAGCAGCATCAGACCGTCGGCGCAGTACTCCAGCTCGAAGTACTCACCGCCGAGGTCGAAGTCGAGGACCAGTTCGTCGTGGAACATCACGTCGTACAGGGTGAGCGTGACACCTTCGAGCAACTCGTACACCGTGATGCGCCCCTCCCCCGCCTCGGGCCGCACCTCGTGCACCACCGCCCCGCCCCCGAGCTCCCGCCGCACCGCGATGGCCGCGTAGAACTCGCGGTACTGCCGCTCCAGGTCCGCGAACCCCCGCGCGGAAGTAACCGAAAACCGGCCCGCCATGCCTCACCCCGGGTTCACGAGGAAACGATCACGCCTACCCGGGTAAGGGTACCCTTACCCGGGTACGCGGCGCCCACGCAAAAGGCCCCGGATTTCTCCGGGGCCTCTGGCTTGCTGTGCACTCGGCAGGATTCGAACCTGCAACCTTCTGATCCGTAGTCAGATGCTCTATCCGTTAAGCTACGAGTGCTTGTGCTTCCCGGTTTTTTTCTTCCCGGTCGGCGTTGCGGGAACAACATTACATGACCTGCGCCGTAGCGCGAAATCCATTAGCTGTACCGCCTCTGACCTGCGGAAACGCCCTGTTTGGCGACGCCCGGCGCGCACACCGCACCTGTGCGTGATCACGGCAGATCGCGGATTCAGCCGCTCCCGGGCGGCTCACCGAACCACTCGCCGGGCCGTACGAGAACGACAGAGGCCGCGCGAGAACGACCGAGGTTGCCCGAGGGCGACCAAGGGCGACCAAGGGCGACCGAAGGCTGAGGGCCGAGGACGGCCGGGAACGTCCGAGAACAGTCGGAACGGCCGAGTGGCGATCGAGGCGGCCGTCGCGAGCGTTCGGGGCACAAAGACCGCCGAGAACGCCGAGGTCCCGGAAGACGGCCGAAGCCCCGTGCCGGTGGCACGGGGCTTCGGTGAAAGCGGAGGCGGAGGGATTTGAACCCTCGATGGGTTTTAAGACCCAAACCGCATTAGCAGTGCGGCGCCATAGACCGGACTAGGCGACGCCTCCAGCACACCCCGCGCGAGCGCGAGTGGTGTGTGCAGATGATGACACAGCCAAGCGTCGTGTCACCAATCGCTGCCTACGGTACTAGGCAGTCGGGTGCGAGGGCAAAGCGCCGCGGGTGCGCAACGTCGTGGCGCGAGGAGCGTTAGTGGGGAGGGAGGCACCGGCCTCCTGTTCCCCGTTCTTCCGTTCGTCAGGCCGCCCTTCGAAGATTCGCGAGAAAGTGCGCGTTCCCGGAGGGCCCGAGCACAGGAGTCCGTCATGCTGCGCCGCCTCGCTCTCACCGCCGTCGTGTCCCTCGCCGTACTGTCCGCCGCCGCGCCGGGTGCCGCGGCGGCGTCCGGCCCCCTTCCGCTGCCATCGCCCCTGCCCTTGCCCCTGCCGCTGCCCCTGCCCCAGGGCGAGGACGACGCCCGCGCCCGGCTGACGGTGACGGTCTCGAAGGCGGGGGATCCCTCGGCCGAGGGAGTCTTCGAACTGGAATGCGCTCCCGTGGGCGGCGACCACCCGGCGGCGGAGCCGGCCTGCGACCGGCTGGCGGAACTGGCGGACGAGGGCACGGATCCGTTCGCACCGGTGCCCCGGGGCGCGATGTGCACCCAGCAGTTCGGCGGTCCGGCCACCGCCCGGATCACCGGGACCTGGCAGGGGCGGCACATCGACGCCGTGTTCAGCCGGGCCGACGGCTGCGAGATCTCGCGCTGGAACAACCTGCGGCCGGTGCTTCCCGGGGTCCGGTGAGACGACGCCCGGTGAACGACGCCCGGTGAACGGCGTCCGATCCGGTCCGGCGCCCGGCCGACGACGCCCGGGCAGCGGTGGCGACCGTCCGGCCGGCCGACGTCCGCGAAGCGGTGGTGACCGTCCTGTGCGGCGTCCGGTGCGGGGCAGCCGGACCGTTCCCTGCCGGGTGCCCCGCACGGTGTCGACAGGTGGGCGCGGCACGCCGTGTCCACCAAACCTTGGTGAGAGCTCCTCCTCATCCGCCGCCCCGCGCTCCTCCCCTGCCCTTAGACTCCTTCCGTGACAGCACGCGGCCCGAGGGGCAAGATGGGGCCCGCTGTCGGCAAGGTGCGGTAATCAGGGAGGAAGCGTCTCGTGAGCAGCAGGCCGTCCCGAGGCACTGCTCGCCTCGCAGCCATACTCGATGCCCTCCCCGACGGGCTGCTGCTCGTCAACTGCAACGGCACGGTCGTCAACGCGAACACGATCGCCCTGGAGATGTTCGAGACCCCGGGCACCGCGCTCGTCGGGCGCGGACTCCTCGACCTGCTGCCGGAGTTCGACTCCCGCCTCATCCCCGGTTCGATGCGCCGGCCCGAATCCGTCGCCGACGACCGCGGCCGTACGAAGCCGACTCGGATGACCGCGCGCCGGACGGACCGTGCCGAGTACCCCGTCGAGGTCACCAGCGCCGGGCTGGAGGACGGGAACGCCGCGTACAACGACCTGCAGGGCGGTTACGGCGGCGGCTACACCGGTGACGAGCTGCTGATGATCGTCGTGCGGGACCTGTCGGGGACCGTCGACACCGAGGCCGAACTGGCCCGTTCGCAGCGACAGACGGAGATGATCCTGCGGGCGGCGGCCGAGGGCGTCGTCGGCACGGACACGGACGGCCGGGTCGTCCTGGTCAACCCCGCCGCCGCGCAGATCCTGGGCTTCCGCGCCAGCGACCTGGGCGGCCGGGAGCTGCACACGCTGGTGCTGCACTCGCGGGCGGACGGGGAGCCGTTCCCGTACGACGAGTCGCCGCTCGCCGACACCCTCCGCTCGGGGCGCAAGCACCGGGTGCGCGGGCAGGTCCTGTGGTCCAAGAGCGGGGCGCGGGTCCCGGTCGACCTGACCACCGCGCCGGTCCGGGACGGGGACCAGCTGGTCGGCGCGGTCATGACGTTCACCGACCGCAGGCCCTTCGACGAACTCACCGAACGGCACGAGGCCGAGGTCGCCGAGCTGACCTCGCGCCACACCACCGAGGTCACCGGGCTCACCGAGAACCACACGGCCGAGGTCGCCGAACTGACGGAACGGCACGAAGCGGAACTGGCCGACCGGGCCGAGCGGTACACGACCGAACTGGAACAGCAGGCCGAACACCTGGCGGCGCTGACCGCCCGGCATTCCCAGCTCACCGCCGTGCTCGACGGGGCGCTGCGCGGGCCGTTGGAGGAACTGCGCGGCGAACTCTCCACGCTCGCAGCCGACCCGGCGGGCCAGCTGTGGCCGGAGGCCAACCAGATCCTGCATCACCTGGCCGCGGGCTACGCCCGTATGACCACGCTCGTCGACAACGTGCTCGGCTATCAGCGTCTGGACGCCGGTGAGGAGCAGCTGTCCAAGACGAACGTGCTGCTCGATTCGGTCGTGACCGCCGGTATCGACGCGGCCGTCGAGCTGATCGGCCCCGGACGCGCCCAGTTCGCGGTGCACGCGCCGCCGATCGAGGCGGAGGTGGACGCGGCCCGGCTGGTGACCGCGCTCGCCCACCTGGTCGCGGACGTCGCCGGGGTCGACTCGACGGGCAAGGCCCGCCTGGTGCAGGGCAGCGGCTACGTCGACTCGACGGTCGTCGTCGCCGCAGCACAGCGCGGTGAGGTCGTACGGATCGAGGTGCGCGGCCCGTACGCCGGAGGCGACCCGGTGCACGAACCGATCGTGCGCGGGATCGTGGAGGCGCACGGCGGCGTGCTGCAGACGCACGAGGTGCCGGGGATGAGCGGCAGCGCGTACGTGCTCGAAGTGCCGCTGGGCACCGGCTCGGGAACGGTGGTGCAGCAGTCGCCCGAGGCGGAGCCCGCGGCCGGGCCGCCGCCCGCGCCGACGGCGGGGACGGAGTTGGAGGCGGAGTCCGGCACGGACCCGGTACCGGCGTCGGGGCCGGGGGCCGCAGAGTCGGGCCCGGGGACGGGGACCGCTCAGGGAGCGCCGGGCAGCGGGCGGCGCCGGGCGCGCCGGGCGTCCACGGACGCGTTCCTGGAGAGCCCGGTGGGCGGTTCGGGGCCGGACGCCGACACGGGCGCCGGTTCCGGTGCCGCTCCCGGTTCCGCCGACGCGTCGGGGGACACCGCGGCGCCCGCACCGACCGGGCGGCGCCGCGCTCGCCGTGAGCCGACGGCCGAGGGCGCGCAGGAGGCGCACGGCGGTCAGGGCGGTCACGCCGGTCCGCACGACATGATTCCCACCCAGCAGGCCGAGGGGTCCGGGCGCAGGCGCGGGCGGCCGAGCCCGGCAGAGTCCGGCCAGTACCCGCTGCCCGCACAGATGCCCCCCATGCCGCCGCTGCCTCCGCTGCCGCCTCTCCCCCAGCAGGTCCCGGGGGACCGGGGTACCGAGCAGGGGCCGGAGCAGGGGCGCCGGGAGCCCGTCGGCGGTCCGCAGGGACCGGGGCAGGCGTTGGCACTGCCCGCGGCGTCGGCTCCGGCCGAGGGCGCCGGGGCGGCGGGCCGGGGCGCGCAGGGCGGCGGCGACCGTCCGCAGCTCGGCCGGACCGTGCCGCCCCAGGGTGTTCCGCCGGAGGCCCCGGTGCCGGTGCCCCCCGCGGGTACGCACCGGGCCCGCCCGGGCGGCGAGAACCAGCTGGCCCTGGCCTCGTCGGCGTCTCCGTCCCCGTCCTCCTCCGAGGCCGCTGCCGCTGCCGCTCAGGCCGTTGCCGTCCCCGCCGTCGGCGAGGCACCGGGCGCGGACTCACCGGCCGTCGGCGAAGGTGCCGTGCCCGTTCCGAAGCCGACCGGACGGCGGGCCCGGCGGACCCTGGCCGCCGCGCAGGAGCGGGCCACGCAGGCCGAGCCGACGGGCCCCCGCACCGCGTTCGCCCTCCCCCCGGCCGACGCGGACCGGGACGCGCCCCAGGCCGCCGGGGCGGACGCTTCGCTGCCCGGACGCCATGACGCCGCGCGCCTCGCGCCGGACGACGACCACACACCGCCCCAGGCGCATCCCCTGCCCACCGGCCGGCGCCGGGCGCGTCACGCCGACACCCACCAGCAGCCCGGCCAGGAGGACGCCCACGGCGTTCCGGACACCGGTGAGGTGCCCGTACGGCAACCGGCGCGGCCCGGGGACCTGCCGGGGAGCGGTGTCCCGGGACGGAACCCGGCCGGGCCGGTGGCCCCCGGCGAGCCGTCCGCCGGTCAGCCCGGCCTCCGGCCCGGCGACGCCCCGGACCTGCCCTCGGCCGGCCACACCACGCACGGCACCGGCTCCACGGCCGTGGCAGGCTCCCCCGATGCCGCCGGAGCGGTGCCGGGTCGGCCGCACGACAGCGCGCCCGGACCGGACGCGCCGAGGCAGCCGCTGCCCGAGGAGGCGCCGACGGCCGACGACGGCTCGCCGGACACGTACGCCTCGGACCCGCATGCGTCGGACACGCAAGGGCGTGCCTTCAGCGTGCGGACGCTCGGTCAGGGGGTGCCGTTCGCCCAGCACATCGCCCACCAGTCGCATCCGGCGCCCGGTGGCGCCGGACGGCGCCGTAAGCTCGCCGCCCCTCCGGAGCCGGAGGAGGAGCACACCCCGCCGCCCTCGGCGCCGAGATCCGTGTCCGGCCGGCCCGGCGCCGCGCAGGGCCCGGTCGCCGCGCCGCCCCAGGGCCGGCCTTCCCCGGGGCAGCCATCCCAGGGCCAGCCGCAGCAGGGCCACGGCGCCCACGCGGCTCACGGGGGGCACGGTCAGCTGCTCGCGGCCCCGGAGGCCGAGGGGCGCGCGTACGCCATAGGGGCGCCCGACGAGGGCGCCGAAGGACCGGAACCGCTGGACGGGCCGGGTGGCGCGGTGGAGGTCTCCAACCGTCCGACGCCACCGCCGGTCGACGACGAGCTGCCCCCGGAGCCGCTGGACAACCCGCGCCGCCTGCTCGTCTGGCCCGCCCCCGACGTCGCCACCCAGCAGGCCCTGAGCGACCGCGGCTACCGGCCGGTGATCGTGCACTCGCGCGAGGAGGTCGACGCCCAGATCGCCGCGTTCCCGGCCGCGCTGTTCGTGGACCCGCTCACCGGGCCGATCACCCGCAAGGCGCTCCAGTCGCTGCGCCAGGCCGCGGTGGCGGCCGAGGTCCCGGTGCTGGTGACGGCGGGCCTGGGCCAGGCGTCGCGGGAAGCGGCGTACGGTGCCGACCCGGCCGTGCTCCTCAAGGCGCTCGCCCCGCGCGACAGCGAGCAGCATCCGCCGCGGGTGCTGCTGATCGAGGAGCACGAGGAGATCGCGCTGGCGTTGACGGAGACGCTGGAGCGGCGCGGCATGCAGGTGGGACGGGCCGCCACGGACAACGAGGCGGTGACGCTCGCCACCCGGATGCGACCCAATCTGGTGGTGATGGACCTGATGCAGGTGCGCCGCCGCCGGGCCGGGATCATCGACTGGCTGCGCGCCAACGGCCAGTTGAACCGCACCCCGTTGGTCGTCTACACCTCCGCCGACATGGCGGGTCCGGACCTGCCGAAGCTCAGCACGGGCGAGACCGTCCTCTTCCTGGCCGAGCGCTCCACGAGCGACGAGGTGCAGGCACGGATCGTCGACCTGCTCGCCAAGATCGGCACCAACTGACCGACGTCCGGCGTCGCTTCGTCACCGACCGACCGGCGTCACCACGGTGACGGCCCGCAGCACGAAGGGGTGGTACGGAAACTTCCGTACCACCCCTTCCGCCTCGCTCCCCGCCGACCACCGGCCACCGGCCAGTCGACCACCGAACAGTCGGATCAGAGGTGGGTGATGTCCAGCTCGCCCTCCGCGTACCGCTTGCGGATCACCTTCTTGTCGAACTTCCCGACGCTGGTCTTCGGCACCGCATGAATGACCGTCCAGCGCTCCGGCAACTGCCACTTGGCGATGCCCGACTTGGTGAGGAAGGCCCGCAATGCCTCGTAGTCGGCGTCGGCGCCGTCCTTGAGCACGACCGTCGCGAGCGGGCGCTCGCCCCACTTGTCGTCCGGGACGGCGACGACCGCCGCCTCGGCCACGTCCGGGTGCGCCATGAGGACGTTCTCCAGCGAGACGCTCGAAATCCACTCGCCGCCGGACTTGATGACGTCCTTGGCCCGGTCGGTGAGGGTGAGGAAGCCGTCCGGGCTGATCACGCCGACATCGCCGGTCTTCAGCCAGCCGTCCTCGCTGAACTTGTCCTCGGGGCGCAGGTCCTCGCCGTCCGCGCCCCCGTAGTACGCACCGGCGATCCACGGGCCGCGTACCTCCAGCTCGCCGGCCGACGTGTTGTCCCACGGCAGGTGCTCACCGCCGGGGCCGACCAGGCGCGCCTCGACACCGGCCGGGAAGCGGCCCTGGGTGACGCGGTAGGCCCACTCCTGCTCCTCGGCCAGGCCGGCGGGCGGGATGGCCATGGTGCCGAGCGGCGAGGTCTCCGTCATGCCCCAGGCGTGGCAGAGTCGGACGCCGATCTTGTCGTACGCCTCCATGAGGGACGGCGGACAGGCGGCACCGCCGATGGTGACGCTGGCCATGGAGGTGAGGTCGCGGGGGTTGGCGGTGACCTCGGCGAGCAGCCCCTGCCAGATCGTGGGGACGGCGGCGGCGTGCGTCGGCCGCTCGCGCTCGATCATGTCGGCGAGCGGAGCGGGCTGCAGGAACCGGTCCGGCATGAGCATGTTGATGCCGGACATGAACGTCGCGTGCGGCAGCCCCCAGGCCAGTACGTGGAACTGCGGGACCACGACCAATGTGGTGTCCTTGTCGGTCAGCCCCATCGACTCGGCCATGTTGACCTGCATGGAGTGCAGGTAGACGGATCGGTGGGAGTAGACGACGCCCTTGGGGTCACCGGTGGTGCCGGAGGTGTAGCACATGGCCGCGGCCTGGCGTTCGTCGATCTCGGGCCAGTCGTAGGTGGTCGGACGGCCGGCGATCAGCTCCTCGTACTCGTGCACCCGGGGCCGCGCGCCGTCGAGGGCGGAACGGTCGCCCGGACCGGAGACGATCACGTGCTCGACCGACGCCAGGCGCGGGAGGACCGGAGCGAGCAGCGGCAGCAGGGAGCCGTTGACGATGACGACCTTGTCGTCGGCGTGCTCGACGATCCAGACGAGCTGCTCGGCGGGGAGCCGGAGGTTGAGCGTGTGGAGGACCGCACCCATCGAGGGGACCGCGAGATACGCCTCGACATGCTCCGCGTTGTTCCACATGAGGCTTGCTATGCGCTGGTCGCCCTCGACACCGAGTTCGTCGCGCAGGGCGTTCGCGAGCTGTGCGGCCCGTCGGCCGATCTCGGCGAAACTGCGCCGCTGTGGCTCGGGCTCCCCGGTCCAGGTCGTGACCTGGGACTTCCCATGAATGGTCATCCCGTGTTCGAGGATGCGGGTCACAGTCAGCGGTACGTCCTGCATGGTGCTCAGCACGGCGTCCTCCCGGTGGGCGCTACGCGGCAGTAGGGTTCCGCTGATTCTGCGCGCATACCGGCTGGTATGTCACTAGTCCCAAGGTCACGAGTTTTATGGCCGGAGCTTGGGGGTTCTACGACTGGAGCTTTCTCACTCGCCGCACCGGGGCGGCGGGCCTGCGCCACCACACCGGGGCCGGCGGACGGACCGGGGGTCTGCGGACCTGGATCGCCGGGGCGGGGTCGGCGTACGGACCGAGGCCGGCGGACCGGACTCATCGGACCGAGGTCAGCGGACCTGGGTCACCGGGGCGAGGGCAGCAGACCTGGGCGGACGGACCGGGGTCAGCTCCGGGTCCTCCCTGAGCTTGCCGAGCGCCCGTGACACCGCGCTCTTCACCGTGCCGACGGACACTCCGAGCACCTCGGCCGTCTGGGCCTCGCTCAGGTCCTCGTAGTACCGCAGGACGACCATGGCCCGCTGCCGGTCCGGGAGCTTCAGCACCGCGCGCCACATCGCGTCGTGCAGCGTCTGGTGCTCCGCCGGGTCGGGAGTGCCCGGGGCCTCCTGCTCGGGCAGCTCGTCGCAGGCGAACTCCTCGACCTTGCGCTTGCGCCACTGCGAAGTACGGGTGTTGAGAAGGGCCCGGCGGACGTAGCCGTCGAGCGCCCGGTGGTCCTCGATCCGCTCCCACGCGACATAGGTCTTGGTGAGCGCGGTCTGCAGCAGATCCTCGGCATCGCTCGGGTTCGCGGTGAGCGAGCGGGCGGCGCGCAGCAGTACGGGCCCCCGCGCCTGTACGAACGAGGAGAACGACGGATACGGCGCGTACTGGGCCCGCGAGGCGTGTGGTGCGTGCGCGGCGCGCGACGTGTACGCGGCGCATGAGCCGTGCGGGACGTGTCCCGTGGCGGCGCTTCCCCCGGAGGTGCCCGTGCGGACTGACGTGGTCATGGCTCCACGCTAGAAGCGGGTGCCGTTCCGGGGATCGGCCCCAGGTCCCGAAAGAGCGTCCCCCTCAGGGTGTAGGGGTGGGGCTCGCTCCACCTCCTGTAGGTGGAGCGGACGTCATGGGGGCTCAGGGTCGCCGTCAGCCTCGGCAGAGTGCGAATGATCAACCGGACGCATGAGGTCATACGGGCACGAGTCGCCGGCCGGGCGAACACGGCCCTGCCGAGCCCGCCCGGTGGTCCGTCATGCGGTCCGTCGCGTGGTCCGCTCGAAGATTCGCCCGGTGGCCCGCCCGGCGGTCGTGAATCCTCGGGGCTCATCCGTCGGCGCTCAGGACGAGTCCCGAGGTGGGTACGCCGGTGCCCGCCGTGACCAGGGCGGTGGCCGCGCCGGGGACCTGGTTCACCGACGAGCCGCGGATCTGCCGGACCGCCTCGGCGATGCCGTTCATCCCGTGCAGATACGCCTCCCCGAGCTGGCCACCGTGCGTGTTCAGTGGCAGCGTGTCGGCGGCGACGAAGTCGGCGGCCTCGCCCGGTCCGCAGAACCCGAACTCCTCCAGCTGCATCAGCACGAACGGCGTGAAGTGGTCGTAGAGGATGCCCACGTCGATGTCGGCCGGGGAGAGCCCGGAGTTCCGCCAGAGCTGCTGGGCGACCACCGCCGTCTCGGGCAGCCCGGTCAGGTCGTCGCGGTAGAAGCTGGTCATCTGCTCCTGTGCCCGGCCCGCCCCCTGGGCCGCTGCGGCGATCAGGGCAGGGGGCCGGGGCAGGTCCCGCGCGCGCTCCGCGCTGGTGACCACGATCGCCTGCCCGCCGTCGGTCTCCTGACAGCAGTCGAGCAGCCGCAGGGGTTCGACGATCCAGCGCGACGCGGCGTGATCGGCCAGGTTGATCGGTTTTCCGTAGAAGTACGCGGCCGGGTTGCGGGCGGCGTGGCGCCGGTCGGTGACCGCGACATGGCCGAAGACGTCCGGCGTCAGCCCGTAGGCGTGCAGATAGCGCTGGGCTGCCATGGCGACCCAGGAGGCGGGCGTGAGCAGCCCGAACGGGAGGTTCCAGCCGAGCGCGGCACCCTCCGCGGTGGGCTCGCGCTGCTGCACCCCGGAACCGAATCTGCGCCCTGAGCGCTCGTTGAACGCCCGGTAGCAGACCACGACCTCGGCCACCCCGCTCGCTACGGCCATCGCCGCCTGCTGGACGGTGGCACAGGCGGCCCCGCCCCCGTAGTGCACGCGGGAGAAGAAGGACAGCTCACCGATCCCGGCCGCCTGGGCGACGGTGATCTCCGGGCTGGTGTCCATGGTGAAGGTGACCAGGCCGTCCACATCGGCGGGCGTCAGTCCGGCGTCGTCGAGCGCGGACCGAACCGCCTCGACGGCCAGCTTGAGTTCGCTGCGCCCGGAATCCTTGGAGAACTCGGTCGCCCCGATGCCTACGATCGCCGCCCTGCCGCCGAGCGAGTCGGCCCTCCGCAGACTCATGCCGCCCCCTCCGGTGCCGAAGGAAGACCCCCTGCGGCCGGGGTCCGCGCCCCGCCGACGGTCACAGCCACGGTTCCGGTGACGTGCCTGCCGAGGGCGTTGGTACCGACGATCGACACCTCGGCCGTCCCGTCGTCGCCGACCGCGGTGACCGTGCCGCCGAGCATCATGGTGTCCCCGGGGTAGTTGGGCGCGCCCAGCCTGATGGCGACCTTGCGCAGCACGGTGGACGGGCCGAGGCGGTCGGTGACGTACCTGCCGACCAGGCCGTTGGTCGTCAGGATGTTCATGAAGATGTCCGGGGACCCCTTCTCCCGGGCGAGCTCCGCGTCGTGGTGCACGTCCTGGTAGTCGCGGGAAGCGATGGCGCCCGCCACGATCAGGGTGCGGGTCACCTCGATCTCCAGCGGCTCCAGTACGTCACCGGCCTTCATCCCTCCCCCGGCCTTCACCGCTCCACCGTCCTTCGCCCCTCCGCCCGCCTTCATCCCTTCGCTCGCCTTCGCCTCTCCACCGGCCTTCGTCTCCTCACCGGCTTTCATCCCTTCGCCGCTTCTCACTCCGCCCCCTCCTCCGTCGCTGCCGCGCGTACCGGTTCCTCCACCGACGCCAGCAGTTCACCGAGCTCCTGAAGCACCTCGCTGCCGCAGCCCAGATGGGCGTCGAGCTGCCGGCCCCAGAGGAAGTGCCGGTGCACGGGATGGTCGAGGTCGGCCCCCGTCCCGCCGTGCAGATGCTGTCCGGCGTGCACCACCCGTTTGCCCGCCTCCGACGCCCACCACGCTGCGGTGAGCGCCTGGCGCCGGTACGGCAGGCCCGTGTCGCGACGCCACGCGGCCTCGTACGCCGTGACCCGTATCGCCTCGGTGTCCATGTGGGCGTCGGCGGCACGCATCAGCACCGCCTGCTTGGTGGAGAGCGGGCGCCCGAACTGCTCGCGGGTGTTCGTGTGGGCGACGGCCAGGGCCAGCGAACCGGCGCACACGCCGGCCTGCAGCCCGGCGAACGCGATCCGGCTCACGGCCAGGACCCTCTCGTACGCCCGCGCATCCTCACGCGCCCGCACGTCCTCACGCGCCCGCCTGTCCTCGTACGCCCGTCCTTCCTCGTGCGCCGGGGTCGCTTCCGCCCGTCCTTCCTCGTGCGCCCCCGTGCCACCGAGTCGCTCCCCGGGCGCCCCGTCCAGGACGAGCCGCGCCGCCGACCACGGCGCCGTGGTCTCCACGGGCTCCGTCCTCACACCCGGCCCGTCGGTCCGTACGATCCACAGCCCGTGCTCCGCGTCCGCGACCAGGACCAGGGACGCGTCCCGCAGCCACGGCACGTACGGCACCGAGCCGCTCAGCCGACCCTCGCCGTCCGCCCGGATCCCGCCGCGCGCGGGAAACGCCCCGGCCGCGACCTCCGTACCGTCCCGCAGCGCGGGCAACAGCCGCTCCCGCTGTTCGTCCGTGCCGTGCTCGGCGACGGCGAGCAGCCCGTACACACAGCTCGACGCGAACGGCACCTGAGCGGTCACCCGGCCCTGTTCCTCCAGCAGGAGCACCAGGCCCAGCAGCCCGATCTCCTCCACCGCCGCGGTCAGTCCGGCGGCGCACAGTTCCTTCCACAGCTCGGTGTCGCTGCCCGTACCGGCCGCGACCAGGCGTTCGTGCGTCGACAGGTCCCGGAAGATCCGCGCCGCCAGCCCCTGCGCCGCCGTCTGCTCCTCCGTGGGGGTGAAGTCCATGTCAGCCCTCACCTCCACGAAAGACCGGCAGCACCAACTCGGGGTCCGTACGAAGGAATTCGAGCCGCACCGGCATTCCGATCCGTACCTTGTCGTACGGCACGCCGACCACGTTGCCGACCATCCGCACCCCCTCCGCGAGTTCGATCAGCGCCACCGCGTACGGCCCGCCCTCCCCGGAGGCGCTGAAGGCGGGGAAGGGCGGGTGGTGCATCACCACATGGCTGAAGACGGTGCCCTCGCCGACCGCCTCGACCGTGTCCCATTCCTGGCAGCCGCAGGCGTTGCAGCCGGGCAGCCAGGGGAAGCGTGGCTTCCGGCACCCGGCGCACCGCTGGATCAGCAGCTTGTGCTCGGCGACGCCCTGCCAGAACCCGGCGTTGTCGCGGTTGACCACCGGCCTCGGACGCGGACGCCGACCACCGAGGTCCGCCCCCGCCCCGCCCACTCGCTCCCGCCCCTGTTCCCGCGCCTGCTCTCGCCCCTGCCCCTGCTCCTGCTCCCGTTCCTGCTTCTGCTCCTGCTTTCGCAGCCGCTCCTGTTCCGCCTGTTCCGCCAGCTCCCGTTCTTTACGTCCCCGTTCCCCGGGTTCCCGTTGCCCCGTCCGCCGCTCCGCCGTGGGCCGCCCCACCGCCGCCGGTGCGTACTTCAGGATCCGGAACCGGTGCGTCCCGGCCAGCTCTCCCCGTACGCGTACGTCCATCCGCGTCGTCACGAAGTGGCCCGTCCCCAACCGGGTCGTCTTCCGTTCCGAGACCGACTCGATCAGCGCGTCGAAGGTAATCCGGTCACCGGGCCGGAGCGGCCGCAGGTACTCCTGCTCGCAATCGGTCGCGACCACGGAGGTGTACCCCGCGCTGTCGAGCAGGCCGAGCAGTTCCTCGTACGCAGTGGAACGGCTGGTGTGCCCCGACAGGCCGCCCATCGTCCATGCCTGGAGCATGGTCGGCGGGGCGATCGCCTCCGGGCCGGTGTAGGCGGGGTTGGTGTCGCCCATCGCCTCGCACCAGTGCCTGATCATCGGTTCGTTGACCGGATCCTTGCCGATGGCCGCCGTCGCGGCGGGTCGCCCCTCGTACTCCTTGAGCCGCGTGCACAACGCGTCCTCTTCCTCCGGCCCCTGCTTCTCCTGCCGCGTACGGGTCACCGCTTGCCCCTCTTCATGCCGAGCCGCATGGTCGCGACGATCTCCCGCTGAACCTCGCTCACCCCGCCCCCGAAGGTGTTGATCTGCGCGGCCCTGTTCATCCGCTCCAGTTCCCCGTCCCCGAGGCAGCCGGGCGACCCGCCCCGCAGGGTGCCGGCCTCCCCGACGGCCTCCTGGCAGATCCGGTACAACTCGACGGCGCTCTCGGTCCCCGCGAACTTCACGCCGCTCGCCTCACCGGGCGCCAGCGAACCCGCGCCGACATCCCCCACCAGCCGCCAGTTGAGCAGCCGGGTCGCCGCCAGCCGCGCGTACGCCTCGGCCAGCCGGGCCCGCACCCACGGCTCGTCGGCCGGGCGCCGGCCCGTCACCGGATCGGGGGTACGGGCCAGGGCGAGGGCCTCGTCGTAGAAGTCCTCGGCCTGCATCCCGATCGCGGCGAGAGCCACTCGTTCATGGTTCAGCTGGTTGGTGATCAGTCCCCAGCCGCCGTTCTCCGCACCGACCAGATGCCCGGCGGGCACCCGTATCCCGTCGTAGTAGGTGGCCGTCGTGGTCAGCCCGCCCACGGTCTCGATCGGCGTCCAGGAGAAGCCCGGGGCGTCCGTCGGCACCAGGATGATCGAGATGCCCCGGTGCTTCGGCGCCTCCGGGTCGGTACGGCAGGCCAGCCAGATCCAGTCCGCGTTCTGCGCGTTGCTGGTGAAGATCTTCTGCCCGTCGATCACCCAGGAGTCGCCGTCCCGTACGGCCCGGGTGCGCAGGGCCGCGAGATCCGTACCGGCCTCCGGCTCGCTGTAGCCGATGGCGAAGACGAGCTCGCCGCTGAGGATCCGGGGCAGGAAGTACGCCTTCTGCTCCTCGGTGCCGTACTTCATCAGCGTCGGGCCGACGGTGTTGAGGGTGACCATCGAGACGGGCGCCCCGGCCCGGTAGGCCTCGTCGAAGAAGACGAACTGCTCGTCGGGTCCGCGCCCCTGTCCGCCGTACTCGACGGGCCAGCCCAGCCCGAGCATGCCGTCCGCGCCGATCCGCCGCAGCAACCGCCGCTGTTCGCCGGGGTCGTCGACGCCGGGCCCCGTCGAGGTGTCCTCGCGCGGCATCAACCTGGCGAAATAGGCACGGAGTTCGGCGCGCAACTGCCGCTGCCGCTCCGTCGGGGCGAGGTGCACGACGGCTGCCTCCCGGGCACGGGGGGTACGGATCGGGGTCGGGTACGGGGGCACAGACCGGGGTCCGGGGTCCGCGTTCGGGTTCGGGTCCGGGTTCAGATCCGGGGGCCGAGGTCCAGGTCCATGTCTGTGTTCACGAGCTCAGTTTCTGACTGTCCGTCAGATACATGAGGGCTGTCAAGGTGGACGACGCCCTGACCGCACCTCCACCGCCGCCGCCTCGGCAGCACGCGCACCGAGATTGGCTGTATTTGGTCTCTCGCCGCGGGCGTGGAGCCGCGTACCTATGAGTTCCCGCGCGGGCGTGGAGCCGCGCACGGGGACGTGCTCGCCGCGCGCGTACGGGCGCGGCGAGCACCACACCAGAAGCCCCACGCGCACTAGAAACTCAGCCCTCAACGCTCAGACACTCAGCCACACACGCACTCAGCCACACACGCACTCGACCGCTCACGCACTCGGCCGCTCACGCACTCAGGAAGCCGAGGAAACCCAGCCCACTCGGAAGACCAGCAGACTCGGGGAGCTCATGGACAACACGGGGACTTCGGGAACCCCACCGCCCACGCCGCCACCGCCGCCCTTGCCACCGCCCCCACCCCCGCCCGCGAGCGGCGTCGACCTGAGGGTGGGCAAACGGCTGCTGTGGGTGGGAGAGGCGGCCTATCCGGTACACAACATCACCCGGGTCCACACCTTCGAACTCCGGCCCAAGCGCATGGAAGCGTTCCTGAGCTTCTTGAAATGGCTCGCGGCCACGTTCTTGGCCTTCGTCCTGCTCCAACTGGCCAACGAGAACGGGTCGTCCGGCTACGAGGACCCGAACGAATCGGCCGACGTGCTGTGGGTGCTCGCCATAGGGATCGCGATCGGCCTGGTCGTGCGTCTGGTGAAGGATCTGGCGGCACAGTCCGAGTACGTGCTGGCCATCGAGACCGCCAGCGGCTCCAGCGCGCTGGTCACCCTGCCCGACCCGAACCGGCTCCGCCGCCTGGTCCACCACCTCGTCAACGCCATAGAGAATCCGGAGGCCGAGTTCCACGTGCGCGTGGAGCGGGTGCTGGTCAATCCGAAGAACTACCACTTCGGTGACAACGTGAACATGTACGGAGGAATGTTCAACACGGGGGTGAGCAAGTGAGCAACGGGAGTTCCTACCACTACGGCGACAACATCCACCACGGCAACAACATCAATGGCGACAACGTCAACATGTACGGCGGTACGGGCAACACGGGCATCGTCAAGCAGCAGGCCCCGGCCGTGCCGGAGGCGATCGGCGAACTGGTCCGCCTCCTCCAGGAATTGCGCGGCGAGTTGGCACCCGCGAGCGCGCGGGTCATCGACGACTCCCTGCCCGCGATCACCTCCGCCACGAGCGCCCCACAGGAACGGCATCGCGCCCTGATCGCCGTGGCCACCATCGCCTCGACCGTCGGAGCGCTCGGCCAGCCGGTCGCCGACGCGGTCGACAAGATCCTGGGGCTGCTGGGAATCCGGTAGGGCGCCGCCACGAGCGGCCCTTCCGGCCCTTCCGGCCCTTCCGGTCCTCCGGCCCCCTCTGACCTGACGAAATCCCGTAACCCGGCACCTCGCCATGGATGCTCTGCGATGCTGGAGGCCGATCGAGAGGGGCCGCAGCGATGCAGTGGAAGATCCACGGGGAACGTCCGATCTACGAGAACGAGTGGGTGAACCTGTGGCTCACCGACATCGAGACACCGGACGGAAGCCGCTGGGAACACCACGTCGTCAAGCTGCGCCACCTGGCCGTCGCCGCGGTGGTCAACGAACGGCGCGAGGTCCTGATGATGTGGCGGCACCGCTTCATCACGGACACCTGGGCGTGGGAACTGCCCATGGGCCTGGTCGAGGAGGACGAGACCCCGGCCAACGCGGCGGCCCGCGAGGTCCTGGAGGAGACCGGCTACCGCCCCGGCCCGGTGAAACCACTGATCTACGCCGAACCGGCCAACGGCATCACCGACTCCCAGCACCACCTCTTCCGGGCCGACGGAGCGACGTACGTGGGCCCGCCGACCGAGAAGAACGAATCCGACCGGATCGAGTGGATCCCGCTCGCCGACATCCGCGGCATGATCGACCGCCGCGAGATCGTCAGCAGTGGCTCCCTCGTCGGCCTGCTCTACCTGCTCATGGACGAATCGATCCGCTGACCACCGGCACCCGACGCCGACGCCGCGACCAGGGCCGGGCCGGAATCACCTGGCCCGGCACCGCCGCACCGACGGCGCCCACGGTCACAGCAGAAAGACGAACCACACGACGAAGGGGTGCCCCCGGACAGGGGCACCCCTTCTGATCAGCGCGTCGTCTGACCTGCTGCGGTGGGTGTGGGATTTGAACCCACGGTGACTCGCGCCACGACGGTTTTCAAGATCTCTCGCGGATATTGAGGTTGGGGCGCTCCGCCACAGGTCAGACGGGTGCGGGCACCCCTGCGGAGCCGTCGTCATCGTCGTCGTGCCCGCTACGTGCCCCATGCTCATGGTCGTGCCCGCTGAGCCAGGAGTCCGCCGCTTCCGCCACCTGGTCGTCTCGACCGGCAACGGGTCGGGCGTAGTGCCGGGTGGTGACGCTCGCGTTCGAGTGCCCGAGGCGGTGCGCGGCGGTCATCACGCCGTACCGGTCGGCGACCCACGTGCCATGCGAGGCACGGAGATCGTGTGGGGTGACGTCGGTCAGCCCAGCTGTCGCCACGGCGGGGTCGAAGTACGCCTTGCGCCACTGGTTGTAGCGCAGGGGCTTGCCGCCGGGCGTCACGAACAGAAGGGCATCGTCCCCGCCCGACAGCGTCTCCAGGTGTCGGCCGAGCCGCTTCGCCAGCGAAGGGCCGATCCTCAGGACTCGCTTCTGATGGGACTTCGGAGTGTCGAAGACCAGGGCGCCGTTCGCTTCGGCCAGGTTCTCGTCGACCACGACCAGGCCGCCGCATACGTCGATATCCGCACGCCGCAGCGCGAACGCCTCACCGATCCGCAGACCCCCGTACGCGAGAAGGGCGATCAGCAGGTCATGCGGCTTGGTCGCGTTCCGGACGATCCGCGAGGCTTCCAGCGGGGTGAGGATGTGCGGCTCGGTCTGAGGCATCCGGGGCAGCTTCACGCCCCGGCACGGGGTCTGCGGGATCATCTCGTTTTCGACGGCCGACCGCATGATCTGTGACAGCACCCGGTAGGCCTGTCTGATCCGCGACGCGCTGAGGCCCCTGGTCTTCATTCCGCCGACCCACTCGGCGATCGTGATCGGCCGGAGGCTGGACATCTCGCGATCACCGAGCGTCGGGACGATCAGCGAGTTGATCAGGGATCGGTACGAGGCCTGTGTCTTGTGCTTGAGCTGCGGGGAGACGGCCGCGAGCCAGCGTGCTGCCCACTCTCGAACGGTGGTCTGTCCCTCGGCCGGATCGAGCCAGCGCCCTTCTTCGATCTCGATGCGCTTCCGCGCCAGCCAGCGGTCAGCGTCCGTCGTGGTAGCGAACGTCTGATCGGCTGGGCGGAGTACACCATCAGGCCCCGGATACCTCGCCTGGAACCGGCCGGACGGCAGCTTTCGGATGCGACCGAAGTTACGGCGGGACTTGCGCTTTCCGGCCATCAGGCAGCCCTCCGGTACGCCGAGGAGCGCCGCAGGACGATCGGCTCCACCGTGTGAGCGCTGACGTACTCGTCCACGGCGCTCTCCGGGATGCGGACGTGTCGGCCGACCTTGACGAAGGTAATGCGGCGTTCCTCGATGAGCCGACGCGGGAAGCGGAGCCCGGTGCCCAGACGGTCTGCGACCTGGTCCACGGTGAGAAGTCGGTCCACGGTCACCACTCCCCTTCGTCGGTGGCAAGCCCGTTCAACGCCTCGCGCGCGGTCTCGCGGTTGGTCTGGAGGCCGCGGGCGATGGTCGCGGCAAGGGCGGCTTCACCCGGGGTGTGGCCGTGGCCGGCGTACTGCCAGTCAGCCAGGACGAGGACGGTGTCCGGCTCGCGGTCGTCGAAGCCGAGAGCGGAGGCTTCTTGGGCGGCGCGGTAGTCGGCGCGTTCCTGGCGGAGGGCGCCCAGGGTCGTGGAGTAGCTGCGCGACTTGGACGAGAAGTGGCCGCGGAAGCCGAGCATGTGCGCCCAGGCCCAGAGGCGTCGGTCCGGGTAGAGCGGATCGAGGTTCTTGCACGCTTCGATGAGTCGGCGGGTGTGGTCGGGGACCTGGTGGCGATCAAGTTCGGAGAGTTCGCCGATGCGGCGGTCCAAGGTGCCCGTGTTCTCGGCTGCTTTGGTGGCGTACTTGGCCACGTAGGAGGCGACGGCCTGTTCGGTGATGTCGGAGCCGTCGCCGAAGGCCTTGACCGGGCGGACGTCGAGTTGCTTTCCCCAGCGGAACGTACGGGCGGGTTGGTCGACTGCGGCCGGGACGGAGACGGACGTGTACGAGTGCGCGGCGGCGGCATGTATCGCGTCGGTGAGGAGGCCGACCGTGGCCCAGGCGGGCGGCAGGGTGCCGGGTCCGTCCGGGCCGTCGAGGCGTATGACGGCGTGGAAGTGCAGGGCCCCACGCTTCTGGAACTCGGCCACCTTGCCGTACGAGACGCGGAGGTGTTCGGCGAGTTCTCGACGGGGCAGACCGGCACGCGCGGCGAGTTCGCGGCGGAGCCGAGTGGTGAAGCGCTGCCAGAGCTGGCCAGCGTGATTGTTGAACAGCACGGCGCCCACGTAGTCGTAGGTGGCCGGGTCGAGAGCGGAGCCCAGTTCCGGAGCGTCAGGAGCGTGCCGGGTGCCACAGCGGCAGGCTCCGTGATCGGGCCGGTTGTGGACCGGACCGAACGAGGGGGCCGTGAGGGTGGCGAAGACGCGCGGGTGATCGCGGACGGTGGCGGGGACGTCGCGGCGATCGTCCCCGGCCAGGCCGACGCGGATCAGGTGGTAGGTGTCGCCCGCGTAGGTCCATGCGCAGGAGGGGCAGCGGGAGACGCGGCGGTTCCCGCAGGCGAGGCGGAGGCGTCCGCCAGGCTCGTTCTCGGTGGAGTAGTGGTGCAGGGTCTCGCCGGTGGTCTTGTCCTTGTGAAGGACCCAGCCGGTGAGGTGAATCGGGTCGGAGCAGCCGCCGGTACGGCGGATCTGGTCTTCCCAACGGTTGTAGTCGGAGGCCGAGGCCACCCGGAGCACATCCCCGAGGGTGATCGGGTCGAGCCGTGTGTCCGGTATGGGCGCCCGAGGTGTCGCGGGTGAGGCGCGGTGGGCCATGCTGGGTGTTTCCTTCCGGTTGCGAGATCGGACAGGGACGGCGCCCGGGCGGCGGATGCTTGGCGGTATCGAGGCCGCCCGGGGGCCGGTCAGCGACGCTTGGCGTCGGAGGCGAGCAGAGAGCGCAGGACGACCGCGCAGACGGCGACCGAGGCGCCGGTGATGGCGACCGCCAGGAGCAGGGAGACCAGGACGGCGCCGAGGACCAGGACGACGGCTGTGCCGCCACCGACGAGGGCGAGCGCGGTGCCCGGGGTGAGCTGGACGACCGGGGTGAGCTGGACGACCGGGCGGGACGACGCCGGGGCGACGGGTGCCGGCGGCGGTACTGGGGAGCCGGGGGTGAGGGCGGTCGGCTCGACGACGGCGGGCGGGGTGGCCAGGCCGGTGGGCTGCGGCATGACCGGGAGCTTGGGCCGGAGCACGGGCGGTTCTCCTTTCGTGGGTTACTTGACGGCGGTGTCGATGACGGGGGCCAAGACGCTGTCGGCGAGGAGGTATCCACCGAGGAGGAGCAGGGCGACGAGCCACCAGGGCGGGCGGATGAGCTTGATGCCGAGGTAGCCGACGGCCAGCAGGGCGAACCAGAGGGGGACGTCCATGGGCGGTGCCTCCTAGCGGGCGGTGCAGCGGTGGGTGCGGGCGGCGAGCTGGGCGGCGGTCCGGCTGGAGTAGTCGGTGGACCAGCCGCAGCGGTCAGCAGTGCAGACGGCGGTGTGCTTGGTCCGGCCGTTGCGGTCGCGGTGGGTGCCGATCTGCACGGGGCCGATCCGCATCAGGGAGTGGAAGTTGTCGCGGGCAGGCATATCAGTCGGTCTTCTCTCGGGCCCTGGTAGGGGCGGGGAAGCAGGCGCGGATACCGGCGGCGGTGGCCGGGTCGGCGGTGCGCCGGGCGGCTTCCTCGGCAAGCAGGTGAGCGAGGAAGGGCCGGTTGGCGGCGGTCATCTCGCGGGCGCCGTCGAGGTAGTCGGAGACGGTCAGATCGGCCGGGTCACGGGTCATCGTTCTGCCTCTCTTGCTTGGTCAGGTGAGGTGGGCGGCGATGGCGTCGGCGAGGTGGGGAGGGACGCCGAGGCGGGAGCGCAGGGTGGCGGTGTCGATCGGGGATCCGGTACGGGCGCGGTACTCGTCGGCGATCTTGCGGGCGTGGTCGATCAGTACGGCGGGAACCGGAGGAGCAGGTGCCGGGGAAGCTGGAGCTTTCTCGACCGGAGCGGGTGAGGCATCAGGCTCGGACACGACTTCCGTTGCCAACTCGCGCTCGGCGACCGGTACCAGCTCGACCGTGGACTCTGCTTCCTCCGTGGCGTCGACGGATGCCGACGGAATCGGCTTCGGCGCCGCGGGCGAGTGAGCGAGAAGGGTTCCGCCGAGGAAGGCGAGCGCCGGCCATCCGGCGATGCCGAGGCGGAGCAGGGCGGGCGGGTCCGCCATGTCGAGGAACCCGGCGGTGGCGACGTTGGCGCCGAGCGAAGCGAACAGGGCGACGAGGAACCAGCACCAGGCCAGCCGGGTCGGGCCCGCACTCCGCAGGCGCCGCCAGGAGGCGACCAGGAGCAGGTCGACACTGATCGGGTAGGCCCATGCCTTCCAGCCGTCCTGTCCGGCAGCGGCGGCGAGGTCGTGCAGGTGAGCGAAGGACAAGGCACCGGCGATGACGGCCTGAACCAGGACGGCATCGACGCGGAGCCCGTGGCCGACGCGCATCAGGGGTTCTCGCCGGGGTGGATGGGACCGCCGTCGGGGTCGGGACCGGACGGGAACATGCCGGGCGGCGGCTCAGACAGCGAGATGGCCAGGGACGGGCCGACAGCTTCCACGAAATCGAGGTCGGCACCGTCCATGTCGGCGTACACGGCGAGTTGGCCGAGCAGGAGCACGGTGCGGGCGATGTCTTCGAAGTTCGGGCACATGGCGGTTTCTCCCTTCATCAGGCATGGCGGGGGTAGGGACCTGGCGCGAAGGCGGTCACGCCGACCGGTGAAATCGGAAAGAGCAGAGATCAGGCGGAGGCCGGAATAGGCTTGGCCGCCGATGTGGGACTGTCGGCGTTGCCGGGCAAGACGGGCCGGAACGGGGCCAGCTCAGGCAGATCCGGCGTCCGCTCGGCGTACCGGTTGCAGAGATTCACGGCTTGGCGCAGCGAGGTGTGCGGGGCGCGGATGCGGTGCCATCCCCCGGATGAGTCGCCCGCGATGGCGACCCCGCGCGTCTCGGCCGGGATCTGGATAGCGGCGAGGACTGCGTCCGGTGAGATGTCGCCGAAGGCCATGTTGGCGGATGTCTCGTCGTTGACACGGTGGGCGGTACGGCCGGTGAGCTGGGCGCGAAGCATGGTGATGCCCTTGCCGAGTTCAGAGCCGAAGCGCTGCCCGCAGATTTCGAGGTAGATGCCGGCCGCACGGCCGAGTTGGGCGAGTCGGACCAAGGCGGTGATGACACGGTCCCGCCGCTTCTCCTCCTCCTTGTTGGCGTACAGGGCCAGTTCGGCGACCTCGTCGACCAGGACGACGACCGGGATCGGACGCAGATGTTCGGGCAGGTCCCAGATATCGGCGGCAATCTCTGCGTCCGGCACATCAGCGGTGATCCGCTGCTCCGCACGAATGAGTTGGTACACGCCTTCCATCCGGGCCACGAGCGCGTCGAGCAGTTCGGCGGCGGTGTCCGGGTTGTCGGCCAGCGCGGAGAACCGGCGGGCCAGCGGAAACAGCTCGACCCCTTTCTTGCAGTCGATACCGACGAGGGCGACGTCCATCCGGGCAAGTCCGGCGACCAGGTTGCGTTGGTAGACGGACTTGCCGGACTCCGTGGCGCCGAGGGTGAGGGCATGAGGTATCGCCCGGTAGTCGCGGTAGTGCACCGAGCCGTCCTCCCGCAGGGCCACCGGCACCCGCATCAGCCGACTATCGGTCTCGACCGGCATCTGCACCCTCTTGAGCACGTCGTAGCCGGTCATCCGCACCTCCACGACACCGGAGGACAACTCGCGCGAGGTCACACCGTGCATCGAGAACGAGTGCCGGAGCCGGTCCGAAGCGGCGGCGACGTCGAAAGCATCCTGTCCGGGGCGGAGCTTGAGCCGCAGAGCCAGACCGGTGCGGGTCGGCCGCAGCCGCAGGATCCGCGGTGGACGGGGCTCCGGTATCGGCCGGTTGGCAGCTCGGGCCAGGGCGAGACGCCACCGGGCGGGTGGAACGGTCAGCCCGCACGCGTCCATGACGGAGCTGTACCGGACCAGGACCCGCGCCACCGCCAGCGTGACCCCGAAGGTCAACCAGTACCAGGCGGGGCGCCGCCACCGCAGGAGACCCGCGACGACGACGACCAGCACCAGAGCGACCACGAAGCCGGTCATGGTCAGGCTGCCTTCGGCCTTGCCGCGGCGTCGGCGAGCGAGGTGACCGCGACCGCGCGGAACGCGATGCCGTGCCGCTTCTGGCCGTTGAAGTCGTTCTCCCAGGGGCGGGCGATCAGGCCGGTGAGCGCCACCGGCGTGCCCATGGACAGTTCGCCGGTGACCCCGGGCGCCGGGACGGTGATCGACAGGATCTCCACTTCCTCGTTCGCCGCGAACATCACGTCGACCGTCATCAGCGTCGCGCCGGTCTCGACGTCGGTGGCGATCTCGCCGGTGCGACGGTCCTTGATCTTGGGCTGCGGGGTCTTGGCGACCATCACGGTCGCGGCGGAGGTGTCGACGGGAATCTGACGCACAGCAGATCTCTCCTCTATAGATGCCGAACTCCGTCACTCATGTATATGAGTGACATGAAGAAGAGTGCATCACTCCTGTACATGAGTCAACCCGCCACGATGAAGAACTCGTGACGGGCTGCGAGGAGTTGAGCGGGTATCAGTCGGCGGCAGGGATCCGGTACTCGAAAACGAACTGGTCAGCGGCCATGAGCGTGTCGCACACCTCGACCACGAGACCCGCGGTCGTCCGAGCCTCCCGGATCAGATGAACCACCGGCGCACCCGGGCTCAGCGCCAGTTCCGAAGCCTCCCCCTTCGAGGCCGGACGCGCCTGCAACGTCTCGACGAACTCCGCGAACTCATGCCCGTGGTCTTCGAGCCGGGCGTAGATGCCACCGCCGCCGGGGTTCTCGGCGAACAGCTCCGGGATCTCCTTCACCACGTCCCAGGGAAGGTAGGACGTGGCGGTCTCGACGGGGGTGCCGTTGCGGAAGTAGAGACGCCGACGGGCCAGCACCTGCGTGCCGGCAGGGACGCCCAGTCGTCGGGCAGCATCCTCGGGCGCCTCCATGGGCCCGATGTAGAGGACGCTGACCTTGGCGGAAGCACCGGACTGTGCGGACTCCGCAAGGTACGCGGCCTGACCTCCCTGCCGGAGCGAGCGCCGGAACCGATCGGAGGAGCGGTGCCGCACCGGCGGCCGGTTCTTCACGATCGAGCCCTTGCCGTGCCGGGTCTCGACGAGCCCGCTCGCCCGCACTTCGACCATGGCCTTGCGGATGGTGCCACCGGACACGCCATAGCGATCCACCAGCTCAGATTCACTCGGCACCATGTCACCAGACTTCAGGACACCCGCCCGAATCTGCTGCACGATCTCGTCCGCGATCTGCACGTATCGAGGGCCGGCCCCGCCCCTGCCTGCCGCAGTTCCCATAGTCTTTCTCTGCCTCCTATGCTCCTCTACATGAGTCAATCACAGGAAGCGACACCGTCCCCCCTGCACTCCGTGTCCGTGGCTGGAGTAGTGGTGCGCGAGGACGGGCGCCTTCTTGCGATCCGCCGGGCCGACAACGGCACCTGGGAACTCCCCGGCGGCATCCTCGAACTCGACGAGACCCCCGAGGCCGGCGTGGCCCGCGAGGTCCTGGAGGAGACGGGCATCCACGTCGAGGTAGACGAACTCACCGGTGTCTACAAGAACTTGACCCGAGGCATTGTGGCCCTGGTCTTCCGCTGCAAGCCCTCCGGTGGCACCGAACGCACCTCCAGCGAATCCACGGCTGTCTCATGGCTCACACCCGACGAGGTCAGCGAGCGCATGTCCGAGGTCTACGCGATCAGGCTCCTGGACGCCCTGGACTGCAACGGCCCCCACGTACGGAGCCACGACGGCAGGCACCTCATCCCAGCGGGATAAAACCTTCTCTACTTCATCAAGGCACCCGGCTGCGCTCCGCTCCGCCGGGCGCGCTTCCCGGCTCTGGCTGCGCCCGCGCTCATGCCTCCGGCCCGCTCGGCGCTGCCGCCGCCGACGCGCGCCCATGTGGTTGGGGCCGGGGCTGTGAAGGGGGCAACCGCACTGCTCAACTCGCCGTCAAAGACGATGCCTCCGGCGGGGGATCGGCCGGCACCGGGAGCCGGGGGGAAACGCTGCCGGGTGCGGATCCGTGGGTGGTTGCGGGGAGCTCCCATCCCGTCCACCGTCGACCCAGGCAAAGCCGAGCAGGCGTGGCCCCTGGTGTCCAGGTCGTTCGTGCAGTGGCGCGCTCCACCTGGACACCAGGGGCCACGCCTGCTCCACTGCGTGTGGGTCGACGGCGGACGGGATGGGAGCTGAGGTTGCGTTCGTCGCGAGTGGGACGTGTCCGCTCCTCACGTCCAGCCGCGTGAACGCCTCCTGTCTGTTGGCACCCTTGGCGTAGTGGCAAGAAGCTCAATCATTCTCGCTTTCACTGTTACTCCGCCTACGACCACCCGCTTCCAAGAAAGTGCAAACTCCCTTCCCTCCTGCGGGTACGGAAAATCTTTGAGCCTCTGCAACAAGTCGAGTACAGAGGTAGCTGGCAGCAGCTGTTCGATCAACCTAAGACAAGTGACTGGCGGCCCATCAGAGGATCTACGCGGATCCAAATACCGAGCAGTGCCGACTATCCATGTCCACTCGACATCGGAAAATTGCGGCCAGCCTTGCGGAAGTCTCACAATTGCGCCGTCTGATATCTCACTCTTGAGGCGTTCAATCTGTTCTCGCCCTTTATCTATTGCGGATTCTTGTTTCCATGCATCCGCGAGGACGCGCGCATCGATAGGCCACTTTGCCTCAACTATCAACCCGCTCTTCCGGTCGGGATCGAGAGCGACGATGTCTAGGTCCCCAATTTTCCGGCGATTGTGCGCCAGTACCTTCACTTCCGTTGCGACCTTGACGCCCGGTATCTCACCTAGCCGCGATGCCCATTTGTTGCACAAGCGCCCAAGGGAAGTTCCGAGCTTTCCGGAAGCGCTGGGATTCGATGCGGCGGCTCGAAGGATCATTCGCTCCTCAAGGCCGTCTCCAAGCAAGGCGAAAGGCATTACTAGTTGGTCGCCCCACGGGATGATGGGAGCGGAGTAAGGTGTCTTTCCGCCTGGACCCCTATAGGTGAATAGATCGATGAACTTGTCTATGACGGTACTCTTGGGGTTATACCTCTTCAACCACCGCGTGAGCGCCTCTGGACGCATCGCCAGGTAGGCAGTTTCCAAGTTTGGCTCGCCACGAAAGAGTGTCAATTGAAGAAATGACATTCCTTTGAGGGTGCCCATGAGGGGAATAGCTTCTCTGAGCGTCAACCCCCCTAGATCGGTATCCAGAGGCATCTCCCATGGTTTATTCGAAACATAGTTCTTCATGTGCTGAATATAGAGTCCGCCAATCCAGGTTGGTAGGTTCCTGTATACGCCCCGGCGCCCTTGTTGGGAGCGAAAGAAGGCGTAGGCTGGTTCCAAGCTTGGGCCAACCGTGTTTTCGTCTACATTCTTTGTATCTATCTCTTCGAGGAGCATATCGAGGACCTCGACGGATGGGTTGGCGATTGGGTCTATCAGTAGCTCCTTTCCTTTCTGCTCCACTCGGATGCGGCCCGACTTCCCGCCTTCCAGGCCGATTTCAATTACGCTCCACTTTTGGGCTAGATCGAGCGCCTCGTTTATTTGCTGCAAGGTGGGCTCGCCGGAGATTGATGAATCGCCATACAGGAAAGCCCACTTTATTAGGTGGGCTGTCATGTTTGCCCAGTCGCGAGTTTCTCCGCCTGGCTCGCCATCTTCCCTGTCTCGTGCGCCGGGGGACCCCTTTTGCGCTTCTCGCAGGTATCGAACGGAGACTGAGGCCAGCAATGCGTGTAGCGCTGTTGTTCCGGAATTCCAAATAGAGAGCTCTGCGGGGGCGTGACCGGCTATTTCCTGGAGTCTTTTGTAGCCGTCAAGGGGAGGGTGGGCCATGGTGTTCCTTTCGTTTCATCTGCTGCCGTTATCGGTATTTGGGTTATTTACTTCCCAAGCCGCTTCGATGTCATGCGAGTGCTGTCCGTACCGACTGGCTGTCGGTCACCAGCGCAGTACAGCAACGAAGTACCGCAACTACGGCAACCGCTGCCAACCTTTTCTGCCCCTGTGGTCGGTTGAACCAGCTGGTACGACCTCTAGCGACCGGCCTGCATAGAGCTACGGATCAGAAGGTGCCCATGCCCCGTTCAGAGATCCGCGGTAATTGGCAGGCATCATGCAACACAACGGCCCCTGACCGTTTCACCTGGTCAGGGGCCGTATACCTACGAGGTAGGCTTCCACTCGTCCTTCAGGAGCGGTGAGGTTCACTCACCGCCAGGAGGTGACCCCGGCTGGTCGCTACCCGGAGCACGTCTCGCAGGGCCCCGGACAGTTCCTTCACGAGCAGCCGCATATCCTCCAGGCCCGCGTCCTCGTCGCCGAGAGTTTCTGACGCCTGCTCCAGCAGTTCGGCCGCCATGCCGAGTTGCACCGCCTCGATGTTGTCCGCCAGGCGGGACACGTGTCCGTCTCTGTCATCGGTGCTGAGGTAACAGGGCTTGTCTTCCGGCCCCGGCCACGGGAGAAGCCGCAGTTCGTTTCGGGTTGTCATCCTTGCGTTCGCCTCTTGTTGATCACGTGGTGGGTGGTGAAGACCGCATCGGCGCGACTCCCTGGAAACACCAGATGCGCGACTTCGATGACGCGCCCGGCGCTGTCTGCGGCAACGCGCGTGATCGCGAGAACGGCCACGGCGGAGCTGATTTGAAGGAGCGAAGCTTCGTCCGGCGTCGCGAGCCGGGCACACACCGTCTCCCGGACCTCGGCTGGCGGAGGGCTCGGTACGGCAAAGCCCATAGCCATCCGCTCGCATGAGGATCCGTCTCCGCACGCTGGGGTCAACGTCAGGTCGCCCGGGACATAGATGTGGGCCAGGCTGTGCGGCGACTCCCCCTCATGGCTGAGGCAGAAGTACTCAGTCAACGGGCTGCCGCTCGGCACCCTCAACAGGGTTGTCAGGCGTCCGTGCGCCCGGATCTCGGTTCTGCGGACAGTGACGCGCAGAGCCGCGTCCGCAGCAGTCGACGGATCCAGCGTTCCCCATCCGCCGACATACGTGATCTTGCGGCGGGGGCGAAGAACGAAGTTCCCCTTGCCGTGGATCTTCTCGACGAGCCCTTCCCTCTCAAGCACTGCGAGAGCACTCCTCAACGTCGGCGTGCTGACCATGTACTGACGTGCCAAGTCGGCCTCCGACGGCAGGCGTTCGCCGGCCTTGATGCGGCCGGTCGTGATCTGGTGCCGGAGGTCACCGGCGATGCCGTAACGGCGAGAGGACACGGCTCGGTCACCCCCTTCTCAGCATTCGCATGGCGACAAGCCGAGTTCGCCCATGAATGGTCAACAGCTCACCTGTCTCGAACAGCAGCTGCTTGGCGCCGTGCGGCAGTTGGCACAGGTCACTCACCCGACATGCCCGGCCGCCGACTTGGATAGCGTCGCCGCGCCGCACGGTGGTCGAGGTGATCTCGATGGTGGATGGCAGCGCAGCGCTGGGCGCCCGTCCCCTCATCGCTGCACCTCCCCGGGCGCGGGCTGGTTGGACGTCGAGTGACAGGGGCAGTCGCACACCTCGTAGACCACCCGGACGCCAGTCGGCACCGAGGGCGGGAGGAATTCCGTGCAGGCGTGGTGCGTACCGATCCGGCAAGCGATCGATCGGTAAGAGGCCGCCGCAGCGGGCGTGGCTCCGGACTGTTGGCGAGGAGGCATCAACGGGCCCCCGCAAGAGCCGACCAGGCCTCAGTCGACAGGTGGGGAGCCAGGACCATCGAGCGCTGCCGTACGTGCTTCTCCCAGGCCAACACGTATGGACGGACGAGCGCGATGTCCTCACCCGCGAGCGAGTCCGCGTGGTCTACGCAGTCCGAGACCCGTCCCCGGCCGGCCGTCGACCTGTCGATGGGCGCAGGGGGCACGAAGGCAGCCATCGGCCGGGAGAGCGTTAAGGGGCGGCGGTGCCTGCCCTTGTGGAAGTACCGCTCTCTGGTAAGTGAGACGGCACGGCGGATACGGTTGAACACGCTACTCAGCTCCTATCGCTGATGGCTCGGTCCCCCGACATCGCCCGTCGAGGGGACCGCTTTGTCTACGACCGCCCAGAGGGTGCGGCCGTTCAGGCTGGTGGCCAGGAGCCCGAACCGATCGGCTTCGGCCACCGCTTCCAGAACCTCCCGCCATGACTCGGCGGGGAGCGATTCCGGTACCTCCGTTTCGACCGCCGTGTATCCGGCGTGCTCCTCCACCCGCGCAGGGAGCCCGACGGACGACAGCCGGGCGGCGATGGCCGCCGCGCTTACTCCTGAAGCGGGCACAGGGCAGCCTCCGTCACCGGCGATCACTTTCAGTGAAGCTAGTTAACTAGGTTAGAGCTAGTGGACTAGATTTTCCATATGCCTGAGCAGCCGCCTTATCTCCGCATCGCCGACGAACTCCGGCAGCGGATCGCGGAGCACGTATGGGAGCCGGGCGACCGTCTCCCCTCCCGCGCTCAGATCGGCCAGGAGTACGGCGTGGGCGAGAACGTGGTCCGCCGGGCACAGGAGCTGCTGATCTCCCAGGGCGTGTTGGAAGGCCGAGCCGGGTCGGGAACCTACGTCGCCCAGCCGCGGCAGCGAGTGCGGGTCGTCCGTTCAACGGCACGCGAGCAGCCCGACGCTTCGCCGTTCCGTGCGGACATGAAGGCCATGGGCAAGCAGGGCGATTGGGAAAGCCTGACCGACGCCAAGGTCCCCGCCCCTGCGGAGATCGCGGCCCGCCTGGGTATCGCCGAGGGCGATCTGTGCGTCCGCACGACGTACGAGTTCCTGGCCGACGGCAGGCCGGTGCAGTTGTCGACGAGTTGGGAGCCGTACGACCTCACCGCCGGCACTCTCGTCGTTCTCCCCGAGGGAGGGCCGCACGCCGGGGCCGGAGTCGTGAACCGGATGGCCGCGATCGGCATCACCGTCAGCCACGCCGTGGAGCAGCCGGAGCCGCGGCAGGCGACCGCCGAGGAAGCATCGCTTCTGGGCATCCAGAAGGCTGCTTTCGTCACGCACATCCGCCGGACGTACTACAGCGATCAGGGGCGGCCCGTGGAGACGGCCGACATCGTGGTGCCCGTCGCTCACTGCGAGATCGTCTATGAGATCCCGATCAACCGGTAACCGCGGTAACTGACGGGCGTCCGCCGCCCCGTGGATCTCTCCTCATGCCGTGTTCAGCGCGTGCCCCGCGCGTGCCCCTTCCGTGCCCGATCGGGCGGGAAACCAGGGGGAGACACGGTGACTGGCGGACACCGGGCAGCACAACGGCCCCCGACCGTCTTGCCTGGTCAGGGGCCGCTCAGCTGTGCGGTGGGTGTGGGATTTGAACCCACGGTGACTCGCGCCACGACGGTTTTCAAGACCGTTCCCTTAGGCCGCTCGGGCAACCCACCCCGCGCCACCGGTTCACGGACCGGGGTTGACGCGAGGACAGCCTAGCCGGTCAGTTGTCGCCCTTGCGCTCCCCCAGGGTGACTTCGGTCGTGGCCGTCCTGCCGTCGCGCTGGTAGGTCAGCGTCACACGGTCGCCGGGCTTGTGCGTCCAGATCTCGCCGATCAGGCTCGGGCCGCTGTCGATCGCGGTGTCGCCGAACTTCGTGATCACATCACCCGGCCGGAGACCGGCCTTGTCCGCAGGTCCGCCCCGCACCACGGCGTCCGCGTCGGCGCCCGCGCCCCGGTCGGAGATGACGGCCCCGCCGGACCTCTCGTCCATCCTGACCGTGGCACCGATCACCGGGTAGACGGGTCGACCGGTCTTGATCAGCTGCTGGGCGACGTTCGTCGCCTGGTTGATCGGGATCGCGAAGCCGAGACCGATGGAACCGGCCTGGGTCTGGCCGAGGCCGCTGCCGGTCGACTGGATGGCCGAGTTGATGCCGATGACCGCGCCGCGCGCGTCGAGCAGCGGGCCGCCGGAGTTGCCCGGGTTGATCGACGCGTCGGTCTGCAGGGCGCTCATGTACGAGTTGCTGCCGCCGGCCCCGTCCCCGGAGGCGACCGGGCGGTTCTTGGCGCTGATGATCCCCGTGGTCACCGTGTTGGACAGCCCGAACGGGGCACCGATCGCGATCGTCGAATCGCCGACCGCGACATGGTCCGAGTTGCCGAGGGGCAGCGGGGCGAGTCCCGGCGGCGGGTTCTTCAGCTTCAGCACCGCCACGTCGTAGCCCTGCGCCCGGCCGACCACCTCGGCGTCGTACTCCTTGCCGTTGGAGAACGTGGCGGTGAGCTGGCCGCTGTCCGCCGCGGAGGCCACCACGTGGTTGTTGGTGAGGATGTGGCCCTGCTTGTCGTACACGAAGCCGGTGCCCGTACCGCCTTCACCGTCACCGCCCTGCGCGTCGATGGTGACCACGCTGGGCAGTGCCCTGGCAGCCACGCCCGCGACCGTGCCGGGGTCGCGCTTGAAACCCTGTGCGTCGGCCGAGACCGTGGTCGAACCGCTGGACGCGCTGTTCCGGTCGGCCGCCCAGTAGCCGAAGGCCCCGCCGATACCGCCCGCGATCAGCGCAGCCGCCGCCACGGCGGCCACCAGCCCGCCCATCCCCCGCTTCCGCGGGCTCTTCTGGTCGGAGAACTGCTCCGGGGCGCCCCAGACCGGCGCCCCGCCGTCGGCACCGTGGTGCGCGTACGTGGGCGCGACGGGAGGGGGCGGCGGGGGCCAGTTCGCCCCGGCGGCCGACTGGAAGCCGGGAGGAGCCGAGGCCGGAACGGGGCCCATGGAAGTGGTCGTGGCCTCGCCCTCCGGCGGCTGCGGCTGCCCCGGAGCCGGCGTGGAAGCGGAAGGCCCCTGGGGAGCGTCGGCCGACGGCACGGGAGGTACGGACGGAACCGGCGGAACGGCCTCGCCCGCAGTGCCCTCGCTGCCCTCGTTCTCTGTGCTCACAGCTCTTTACTCCTCGATTCCACACGATTGTCGGCAAGAGATCCGCTGTGTACGTGTCCTGGGACAGCCTTTCCCAAGACCCGTCAGGCCACTGTAAGCAGGACCTGTGCATCCTCGAAGCCATCCTTACATCCGACAAAAAGGACGCGCACCCGTGGCCCCTACGACGCACCACCCGGCGCGCGCGCCGCGCGTCGCGCGGACGCCTCGGACGCGAGCTGTACACAGCACCCGCTCCTCGGTGACACGATGACGCGGTGACGCAAGCACGGCAGCCCTCCACGCACCCTTCCATCCAGGTCATCGCCCACCGGGGCGCGTCCGACGACGCCCCCGAGCACACCCTGGCCGCGTACCGGAAGGCGATCGAGGACGGCGCCGACGCACTGGAGTGCGATGTACGACTGACCGCCGACGGGCATCTCGTGTGCGTGCACGACCGCCGGGTGAATCGCACGTCCAACGGTCGCGGCGCGGTCTCCGCCCTGGAGCTGTCCGCGCTCGCCGCCCTCGACTTCGGCTCCTGGAAGAACCACGAGGACTCGGAGTCCCCGGACTGGGACCCGGTGCCGGGAGAACTCACCTCGGTGCTCACCCTGGAACGACTCCTCGAACTGGTCGCCGAGACACGGGCGGCCGGACGCCCGGTAGAGCTCGCCATCGAGACCAAGCACCCCACTCGCTGGGCGGGCCAGGTCGAGGAGCGGCTGCTGCATCTGCTGAAGCGTTTCGCGCTCGACGTCCCACCGGCCGACGGGCCCTCGCCGGTACGGATCATGAGCTTCTCGGCGCGCTCCCTGCACCGCGTCCAGGCCGCCTCGCCCACCCTGCCCACCGTCTACCTGATGCAGTTCTTCTCGCCACGGCTGCGCGACGGACGGCTGCCCGCCGGGGCCCGGATCGCCGGGCCCGGGATGCGGATCGTCCGCGGTCACCCCGGCTACGTCGAACGCCTGCACCGCGCGGGCCACCGCGTCCACGTCTGGACGGTCGACGAACCGGAGGACGTCGAACTCTGCGTCAACCTCGGCGTGGACGCAATCATCACGAATCGCCCCAAACAGGTTCTGTCACAACTGGGACGCCTTTAACATCCGTTACACGGAGTGCAACGGCGCATTCGAACCGTACTCGATCGTCACGAGTGCGTCACCTGTGGGCGAACGGTCGGTTTCCGGTCCAGCCCAGGGGGGCATCCACTTCGTGGCGTGGGGCAAAGGAGGTCTCGGGGGTGGCGTTGGTGGTGGCACAGGAAGTGCCCACGTCGTCGAGCATGGCCGTACCCCATGGCCCTGCGGGCGTGGGGCAGGCGCGGCACCGGATGCGTGAGCAGTTGCGCAGCCACGGGATGCCGGATTCGGTCGTCGACGATGCCGTGTTGATTCTTTCCGAACTGCTCAGCAACGCCTGCCGGCACGGCAGGCCGCTGGGCCGGCACACGGATGTGGGCGAGGGCGACATCCGCGCGGCCTGGCGCGTGGACAGAACGGGAGGACTGACCGTCGAGGTGACGGATGGTGGCGGCCCGACCCGGCCGGTTCCGGCCACGCCCTCGGTGACGGCGCGCGGCGGTCGCGGTCTCAACATCATCAGCGCGCTCGCCGAGGAGTGGGGCGTACGTGACGACTCCTCGGGCGAGGTCACCGTCTGGGTCCTCGTCCACGAGGGACACCACGACGAGAGACGCCGGGACGACGAGCACCCGAACGGGCGCGCGAAAGCGAACGGGAACGAAGCGCGCGGTGCCGAAGGGCGCGGGAACAAGGGGCACGGGCGGACGCCCGGAGCCACAGGCGCCCCGGGGTCATCGAGAGTGTCGGGCATCCGCCGCGCAACGGGCATGCCGAGTCCGGCCGCGCTGGACCGCCTGGGGTTCACGGGCTCCCTCGACGATGTCGGCTGAGGTCCGCGCTCGACGTACGGGCGGAACCGGAGCCCGACAGCGACGAGGCGCGCCGGGCGGCGGCCCCGGGCCCGGCCACGTATCGCGGGCACGCCCGGGCCGCACCCCTGGTTTCGACGCACAGCCCGTACCAGGTTCGGGGGAAAAGGCCCGGACCGGGCGCGTGGGACGGGCCCCGGACCGGGCACACGGGGCGGGTACGCGGGCGCGTGTGTCCCGGACGTGACGCGGGCCGCTAGGCTCGCGGCCCAGACCGCACTGTCGCAACCGGGAGAAAGCCCACCATGGCCAAGAAGCGCCCCCAGACCAAGGCCGGGAAGCAGCAACTCAAGGACGGCGAGGTCCCGGTGGTCGGGGCTCGTGAGCCCTGCCCGTGCGGTTCGGCCCGACGCTACAAGGCGTGCCACGGCCGCGCCGCCGCCCAGGCCGTGGCCGAACTGGTCCACCGCCCCTTCGAGGGCCTGGCCGGTGAGTGCGACTGGGTCGCGCTGCGCGAACTGGTGCCGGCCGCCACGGTCGAGCTGACGCTCAAGGGCGGGCTCCCCGACGGCGTACCCTCCGTGACCCTCGCGACCGTCCTGCCGATGGCGTGGCCGGCCCTCCGCCGCGACGACGGCTCGGTCCTGCTGGGGCTGCAGAACGACACCCCGTCGGGCGACCTCAGCCGCGACCTCGCGGACACGCTCCGGCAGGCGCTCGCCGCCGAGCCCGGCTCGCCCGTGACCGCGCGGCGCGCCCCGGCCGACGGACCTCGGCTTCAGGACATGCTCGACCCCGACGCGGCGTTCGAGCCCGCCGTCCACCCGGGCTTCGAGTTCTGGGTTCCGGACGCCGAGAACGCCGCGCCGGAGGTGTCCGCCTCCCTGGAGCGCGCGAACGAGGCGGCGATCCCCACGGCGCGGCTCTCCGGCGTGGACGCCGCGTACTGGTGCGAGACCCCGGAGAAGAACCACCTGCGCTGGGTCATGCCGCACCCCGAGGAGCAGCTTCTCGACGCGCTCGCCCGGCTGCACGCCGCCGGTGCCTCTTCGCTGGGCGAGGGGACACGGCTGGTCGGTTCCTTCCGGGCGCACGGACTGATGGTCCCGGTCTGGGATCTGCCGAGCACGATGGGCGCGGCGGAGTGCGAGAAGCCCGCGGCGGAGTTCGCGGAGCGGCTGGCCGACGCGCTCGCCTCGGACGCGCCGCTCACCGCCGAGGAGCGCCGGGCCCGCGGCGGGCTCACCAACCGCCAAGTGACGCTCAGCTGACAGTGACGACCGTCGGGCGGGCTCGGTGACTCGCGTCACAACCGCCCGTACCGGCAGGTAAATCCCTGTCCGAATACGCGAGATCGAATTTGCGAACGGCAGATCTCTTGTTACGGTTCTAGAAGCCCGGTCGCTGGTGCATCCCCCGTCGCCAGCGATCGGGCATTCTCATTTCCTGACGGCGCACAGCACGCCCCGGCGCGTGAGCCCGCGCACGACCCGCCGTCAGTACGGCCCCGCAGCGCGCCCCCGCCGTTCGCCGCCCGCCCGTCGGGCCCTCCGCCCACACCCGGTCCGGGCTTCCCACCACCGCACATCATCGCCAACCCGCCACGACAGAGCCCGCTTTGGCCTCCCGCCCCCGGTCGGCCCCGCTCCTTCGCCCCGGGCCCGCCGCACCCTCCGCCGAGTCGGTCGCTCTCGGACGGAGAAGGATCCCGGACCCCTTCCCGGCCCCTTTACGCGCCCCTTACGAGGCCAATCGAATACGCCTTCGAATTTCCGCGAAATAGCCACGGAAGGCCCGTCAGAAAACCAACTCTCTCCGTACTTTGCAGCGGCAGACTTTGCACGAGCGGGCACGGAACCGGCACGAGACATCATCGGGACACGACGGTCCGGGGATTCCCGTACCGATCAATCGGAGATCACCGTCGGGAATCGCATGGGGCGAACATCGGCGGTCGACGAGGACGCCGAGGGAGGGCGAAGGCGACGGGCGACAGCCAGGGACGACGGAGAGAGTGATGACGCACAATGAGGTGATAGATCGAGGCGTGCGAACTTCGCCCGAAATTCACCCGAATTTCGAACAGTTCGACGCATATACCGGACGACGATTCCACGTCGGCATCACGGCATACGCCCGCCCACTACCGGTGACCATTTCCCGAGCGCCGAGGCCCCGCCCCACCCCGCCCCGGTCCCGGCCCTCGCGAGGCAGGCACACGCGGAGCCCGCACACCACGAGGCCGGGCCCGGGCCCCGGAAGCACCGAGACCCCGGGGCCCCGCCCCACACCCTGACGCCCCGATGCCCAGGGTTCGAACACGCCGGATCCCGAGACATGCGAAGCACCTGACGCCATCGCCCCGTCGGTACACAAGTCGTCAACGCGCGAGCCGTCAGTACGCGAGTCGACTGCCTCCGTCGGGGGCGCTGTTGCTCGCCTCGACCAGCGCGTCGAGCACCGTCTCCACATCCGGCAACCACGGCGCCGCGGCCCCGGTCGCGTCTCCGCCCCTGCCCCCGGTCCCGGCTTCGCGGCCGGCGCGGCGGCCGTTCGTACCCGGCAGAGGGCTGGGGGCGGGAGCCCGCTCCCAGCGCACCTGTCCCGTTCCCGTCGCCGACGGCGGAAGAACCAGATAGCCGCCCTCGCCGTGGAAGCGCAGCGAACTGGGCACCCCGTCCTGGACGTACAGCAACTCGCCGAGCCGTTCGAGGGTGTACGGGGCGACCAGCAGCGACCACCGGGTCGGCGTCGCCACCACGGGGCCGAGCCGGGTACCCATCCGGTCCAGTTCGACCAGTGCCCGCGCGGCAGCCACGGCGGGCAGGCTCAGTGCGCAGGGGGCACGGCCACCGGTGGCCAGCACGATCGGCGCGGTGGGCCGGTTGGTCCACCACCAACGCACCATGCGCTCGTCGGTCGTCGCCGCCAGAAGACCGGGATCGAAGGGGTGCGCGCCGGGTACGGCGCACTCGGGATCGGGGCAGGCGCACCCACGGTCACGGCCGTCACGGCCGCCGCGTCCGTCGCCCGCCGCCGCCCCCACTCCGGGGAGCACGGGCCACTGCCACGCGGTGGCACAGATCAGGACCGCGTCGAGCTGGGCGGGCCTTGCCCTGCGCCGGAGCCTGCGTCGCCTTCCGAGGATCTCGCGCATGAGCGCTCGTTCCTTTCCGTTGAACGCCGAGGGTCCACATCACACCACGCGTACCTCACATCGCGTGTGCATCACTTCGCCGTGCGTGCACGCCCGTGCGACGTGTCGTACGGGTGGTTCGTCGTACCGAGCGTGCGCTGAGCCAGGTCGAGCAAGGGGGGTGAGACGAGCCGGACACAAACATGGCGAGGAGAAGCGCATATACATCGCGCGTGTCGTCCCATGGTGCAAACCCCGCCACTCGGGGGGTGGGGGCGTGGCCGTCACAAGAGAGGACGTCCGGGTCGGCTGCCGGGTTCCCGGGGCGATCGGAACTGCCCCTGGCCAACATCGATTACGTACCCAGCATGCCCGAAATGACGCTCCCTGCGGGACTTCTCCCGGGACTTCACCCCGAGAACACCCCCGTCGAGCACCCTCAGTCGACCGCAATTAGCCGCCACCAGGTGCATTTTTCAGCCAACTTAACAGCTGGCCGGACACCACAAAACCCGTAGGGACAATGCTGGACATCGCCTTACTTGTGCGTGTACATGTGGATGCTACGTGTACCTGTAGATGCACTGATAGCGGCGCAGAATGACATGGGGGTTTGCGATGCTATTCCAAGAAACGCACCGGTGGGAAAGCCTTCTGCCATGAGCGCCCCGCACCTGCCGAAAGTGGCTGGAATCGATCCCACGGTTCCTGTTTCAACGCACACTGCCGGTTCTCTCCCCGGAGTACCGGCCGCCCCCGGAGCATTCGTCCAGGACCGGCTGGCCGGCTGGGTCTCCGACCTCACCACACTGCACGAACTCACCGAACGACTGGCCAGGACCAGCACGCTCGACGACGCCCTGCGCGAACTCCTGGACGCCGGTGCCGCTCTGGTCGGCGCCCGCCGCGGTCTGGTCGTCTTCGAACCGTCCGACCACCGCGGCCCGGTCAGCACCGTCGGTCTGGGCCTCGCGCACGCCGAACTCGGGCACATCGAGACCGTGCCGCGCAGCGCCACCTCCTACGGCCGGATCCTGGAAGGGGTCCCCGACGCCGAAGGAACGCGGACCACCCCCGATCTGCTCGGCGACACCACCCTGGACCCCCGGCGCCGCGAGGTGGCCGCCCGACTCGGATACGCCGCCAGCTACGCCGTGCCGATCGCCGCCGAGGCGACCGGCAGGCTCGGCGCCGCCGTCTGGCTGTACGACGAACCCGCCGAACCGCTGGAACGCCAGCGCCATCTCGTCACCCTCTACGCCGGATACGCCGGTGAACACCTCGCCAGGCTGCTGGAACTGGAACGCGCCAGGGCCGACGTCGCCACCGTCGCGGAGGAACTGCTGCCCACCCGTCTGCCCAAGGTCACCGGCGTACAGCTGGCGGCCCGTCACCGCGCGGCGCCGGAGGGCGGCGGCGACTGGTACGACGCGCTGGCGCTGCCGGAGGGCGCCCTCGGACTCGCCGTGGGCTCGGTGGACGGCTCCGGACCGAGCGCCCTGGCCGCCATGGGGCGGCTGCGCGCCGGACTGCGGGCGTACGCCGTCATGGAGGGCGAGGACCCGGTCGCCGTGCTCTCCGACCTGGAACTGCTGCTGCGGCTCACCGAACCCGCCCGCTCCGCGACCGCCCTCTTCGCCTACTGCGAACCGTCCTGCCGCAAGATCCTGCTGGCCGGTGCGGGCCACACCCCGCCGCTCCTGATCGGCGACGGGCACACCGAGTTCGTCGAGACCTCGGTCTCCGCACCGCTGGGCATGCTCGCCTGCTGGGAGGCGCCCAGCGTGGAGATCGCCCCGGCACCGGGCGAGACCGTGCTCCTCTACACCGACGGACTGCTGCGCCGCACCGGCGACTCCACGGACCGGGCGTTCGCCCGGCTGCACTCGGCGGCGGCGCGTGTACCGAAGGCGCTGCGCGACGACGCCTCGGCCGTCGCCGACCACGTACTGCGCACCATGCTGCCGGACGGACTCGACCAGGGCGGCGGCTCGGAGGACGTCGTGGTCCTCGCCGCACGCTTCGACTGAGCCGGACGGACCCTGGCGTTCCGGCCGAGCCGCACCGTTCCGGACGCGTCCAAAACGCATACGCCACGATGGTGGCGTACAGGACGTACACGGCTCGGGACACGCATGCGGCCGGGCGAACGCGCGCGGGACCTATACGGTCCGGTCAGGCCGTGTAACAGGCCCTCCGGCCCTGCACCCCGTATCCGTACGCCCGTACGATGGACGGGGTCCAATGTCGTATCAAGGAGAGACAAGTCGTGGCTGAGGAGCTCACCCAGGAGAACCCGGAGACCCCGGAGACCGAAGCAGAGGAAACGATCGAGCAGCGGAAGAACGGTCTGTACCCGGGCGTCTCCGACGAGCTCGCCGCGAACATGAAGTCCGGCTGGGCCGACACCGAGCTGCACGGCCTCGAACCGATCCCCCAGGCCGCGCACACCGCCGCCCGCCGCGCCGCGCTCTCCGCGCGCTTCCCGGGTGAGCGGCTGGTCATCCCCGCGGGCAACCTGAAGACCCGTTCCAACGACACCGAGTACTCCTTCCGCGCCTCCACCGAGTACGCGTACCTCACCGGTGACCAGACGCAGGACGGTGTCCTCGTCCTGGAGCCGACCGAGGACGGCCACGAGGCGACCGTCCACCTGCTGCCGCGCTCCAACCGCGAGAACGGCGAGTTCTGGCTCGACGGCCAGGGCGAGCTGTGGGTCGGCCGCCGCCACTCCCTCGCCGAGGCCGAACAGCTGCTGGGCATCCCGGCGAAGGACGTCCGCGAACTCACGGCCGCGCTCGCCGAGGCCGCCGGACCGGTCCGCGCCGTACGCGGCCACGACGCCGGCATCGAGGCCGCCCTGACCGACAAGGTCACCGCGGAGCGCGACGAGGAACTGCGCGTCTTCCTCTCCGAGGCCCGGCTGGTCAAGGACGCCTTCGAGATCGCCGAGCTGCAGAGGGCCTGCGACGCCACCGCGCGCGGCTTCGAGGACGTCGTGAAGGTCCTCGACAAGGCCGAGGCGACCAGCGAGCGCTACATCGAGGGAACGTTCTTCCTGCGCGCCCGCGTCGAGGGCAACGACATCGGCTACGGCTCGATCTGCGCGGCCGGTGCCCACGCGACCACCCTGCACTGGGTGCGCAACGACGGTCCGGTGCGCTCCGGTGAGCTGCTGCTCCTCGACGCCGGGGTGGAGACCAACGACCTCTACACCGCCGATGTGACGCGCACCCTCCCGATCAACGGCACGTTCACACCGCTCCAGCGGAAGATCTACGACGCGGTGTACGAGGCCCAGGAGGCCGGCATCGCGGCCGTCAAGCCGGGGGCCGCGTACCGCGACTTCCACGACGCCGCGCAGCGCGTGCTCACCGAGAAGCTCGTCGAGTGGGGCCTGCTGGGCGATCTGACCGCGGACCAGGTGCTGGAGCTGGGCCTCCAGCGCCGCTGGACCCTGCACGGCACCGGCCACATGCTCGGCATGGACGTCCACGACTGCGCCGCCGCGCGCACCGAGACGTACGTGAACGGGACGCTGGAGCCGGGCATGTGCCTCACGGTCGAGCCCGGCCTGTACTTCCAGGCCGACGACCTGACCGTCCCCGAGGAGTACCGGGGCATCGGCGTCCGCATCGAGGACGACATCCTCGTCACCGAGGACGGCAACCGGAACCTCTCCGACAAGCTGCCGCGCCGGTCCGACGAGGTCGAGGCGTGGATGGCCCGCCTCAAGGGCTGATGTCCCGCCCCAAGGGGCGAGGGCTGACGTCCCGCTTCGAGGACTGACGTACGCGTGCTGGAGGGCCGCCCGGCTCAGGACACCATGAGCAGGGCGCCCTCCCGCCATTTGAGGACCTTGTCGAAGCTCACCACGGCGCCGCGGCCGGGGCGGTTGCCGAAGTGGACGTGGTCGGCGAGCTGCTCGATCAGACAGAGCCCCCGGCCGTCCTCGGCGCTGAGCGAGGGGTACGACCGGCCCCCGTACTGCTGCCCCGACGACCGCGGCGCGCGGCGGGAGGGGAAGCCGGGTCCCGAGTCGGTGACCTCGATACGGCACTTCTCACCGTCCAGATACGCGGTGACCCGGTACTGACCGGGAGCCTCCCCGGGCCGCTCGTCCCTCGGGTCCCGCGGGCCCCGGCGCGCGTCCCGCTCCCCGCGCCGTTCCTCCCGCCGTTCTCCGCGCTCTTCGCGTTCGTCCTCTTCTCCCCCCGGAGCGTGCTGTTCCCGTGCCCACCGCTCGTATGGGGGCCGGTCCTCCCGGGGGCGGTGGTCGCCACCGTGCTCGACGGCGTTCGCACACGCCTCGGTGAGCGCGACCGACAGGTCGAACGAGATCTCCGGGTCCACGCCCGCCGTCTCCATCGTGCCCAGCAGGAAGCGGCGGGCGAGCGGAACGCTCGCAGCCTCGCGCCGCAGATGGAGGGACCACCAGATGCTCATGCTCCAGCCTCCTGGCTGCGGCTCGACATACCACCGGTACGTATTGCCCTGCCGAACCGTTCGTAAGCGCATCCCGGATGTGAGACCGCTCATTCGGCGGATACCAGCACCCCACCCATCCGTGTATGCCGAACCGGCCCCGGAGGACCGGCCGTTGGTCCCGCCGCCGCGCGGCCGAGGCCGTGGCCGCGCGTTCCCCGTCCCGTGTCCGCCACCGGGCCCCGGGACGGCGGGCCGCTCCATGGCCCGGCCCGCTTCCGGCCGGTCGCTCGAAGCCGGGCACGGCGGGGTCCGTCACACGTGTCGGATGGCCGGTACTGTTCCGGACCTGCCGTTCCCGGACGCGGGGCGCGGTGCGATGATGGGCCCCGCCATGTCCATTCCTGTCGCACGCGCCGGGGCCGGTGTACGGCTCCTGAGGGCCACGGTGTTCACCGCGGTCTGCGTCGCGCTGTCCGCGGCAGGACATGCCCTGGCATCCTGCGCCACCGTCCCCTGGTGGACGCTGCTCGCCGGTTTCCTGGGGATCTTCGCGGTGGTCGCGCCGCTCGCCGGGCGCGAGCGCTCGCTGCCGACCATCGCCGCCGCGCTGGCCGGCGGACAGATCGCCCTGCACTCCCTCTTCAGCGTGGGCGCACCCGCCGCGCATCCGGTCGCCTCGGCCGGGGACGACTCGCTGATCCGGTTCGCGGCGAACATCGTGTGCGGCGCGGGTCCGGCCCGGCTGAACGCCGCCGAGGCCCGCCGCATCGTCACCACCGCGGGCCTCGACCCGGCGTCGGTGACCGTCGGGCACCAGCACCTGACCCCCGCGCTCGGCTCGCACCAGGACGGGCTCGTCGGGCTGCTGCCCGGTCTGCCCATGCTGCTCGGCCACCTGCTGGCCGCCGTGGCGACCGGCTGGCTGCTGCGGCGCGGCGAGATCGCGCTGTCCGGGCTGGCCCGGCTCTCCGCACACGGCGCGCAGCAGGTCGCGGCCGGGGCCCGGCTGCGCGCCCTGCGCGCGGCGCTCGCGCTCGTGGCCGCCCTGCGCGCCGGACTGCCGGGCTCCCCGACGTCCGGGCCTCGCACCCCCCGTACCGAGGACGACACTCCGCTCCCCGCTCTCGGGGACGCGTTGCAGCACACGGTGATCAGGCGTGGGCCGCCACCCGCGTACGCACTCGCAGCCTGACGCGACACCCCGGCCGGCCACCCAGCCATGCGGCCCCGCCCGCCCCCTGGGTCACCGGGCCGCCCCGGTCACTCGGCGCACGCACACCCGGCATACGGACCCCCGGTTCCGTATCGCCGACGTATGCGCGCCGCGAATGGGAAGAGGTGTCGCGACACCGGTGCGCGACCGCGTACCGCGCCACCCTTCCTCTGTGCTTCCGTGGAGTGATTCCCGTCATGAATGTTTCCCGCATCGCCCTGACAGGCGGCATCGCCGCGTCCACCGTCCTGCTTCTCGCAGGCACCGCCTCCGCGCACGTGTCCGTGCAGCCGCTGGGCGAGGCCGCCAAAGGCGGCTACGCGTCGGTCAACATCAAGGTCCCCAACGAGCGCGACAACGCCTCGACGGTCAAGCTCGAAGTCAGCTTCCCGACCGACCACCCGCTGGCCTCGGTCACGCCGCAGGCCGTGCCGGGCTGGGACATCGAGGTCACCAAGAGCAAGCTGGCCAAGCCGCTCGACATGCACGGCAAGAAGATCGACGAGGCCGTCTCCAAGGTCACCTGGACCGCCAAGGGCGACAAGGACGAGGCCGGTATCCGCCCGGGCTACTTCCAGCAGTTCCCGCTGTCCATCGGCCAGCTCCCCGAGGACGCCGATCAGCTCGTGTTCAAGGCCGTCCAGACGTACGACAACAAGGAAGTCGTCCGCTGGATCGAGGAGCAGAAGGACGGCGCCGCCGAGCCGGAGAGTCCGGCACCGGTCCTCAAGCTGACGGCGTCGACCGGCGACGGCCACGGCGCGGGCGCCGACGACAAGAACAGTGCCGGGTCCGCGCACGAGTCGGACGAGCACACGACGGCCTCCGCCGAGGCGTCCGACGCGTCGAACAGCGACACCACGGCCCGCGTCCTCGGCATCGTCGGGATCGTCGTCGGTGCCGCGGGGGTGGCCTTCGGTGTCCTCGCGGGCCGTCGCCGCAACGCCTGACCGGGCAGACCGTCCGGTGCCGGTTCCCACGGTTCCCGGGTGCCGCTGCGCCCGGGGCCCCCGGTCCACGGTGCCGCGACGCCCGCCCGGGTCCCGCGCTGACGCGGTGTCCGGGCCAAGGCTCCGTGGCGCCTCCTCCGTCCACCAGTCCCCCCGATCCACCAGTCCCCTCGACCCACCAACCCCATCGACCCACCAGGATTCAGTGCTCCATGCGTAAGAAACCAGTGCTGGCCGCGGCGTTCGCCGCCGCGGCGGCGCTCACCCTGTCCGCCTGCGGCGACGACGGCACCGCCGCCAAGCAGCCCGTGGCCGATGTCTCCGCCCCGGCCAAGACCAAGGCCGCGACGGTGCTCGACCAGCCGTTCACCAAGCCCGACCTCGTCCTCACCGACACCCACGGCAAGAAGTACGACCTCCGGGAGCAGACGAAGGGCAAGCCGACGCTGATCTACTTCGGCTACACCAACTGCCCCGACGTCTGCCCGCTCATCATGAGCAACATCTCCATCGCCAAGAAGTCCCTCCCCAAGGGGGACCAGGACAACCTCCGGGTCGTCTTCGTGACCACCGACCCGGAGCGGGACACCCCCTCCTCGCTGGGCGTCTGGCTCAAGTCCCAGGACCCCTCCTTCATCGGCCTCACCGGCGACTTCCCGGCCATCCAGGCGGGTGCACGTCAGATCGGCATCGGCATCGCCGCGCCGAAGAAGGAGAAGGACGGCACGGTCGTCTCGATGCACGGCTCCCAGGTCATGGCGTTCTCCCCGAAGACCGACAAGGGCTACCTGCTCTACAGCGAGGACACCTCGCCCGAGGACTACACCAAAGACCTGCCGAAGATAGTCAAGGGAGAGAACCCGTGAACCGCCGTACCGCCCTCGCCGGAGCCGCCGCCCTCGCCACCGGGCTGGCACTGACACTGACGGGATGCTCGTCCGGGAACGACGAGCCCGAACTGAAGGTGACCGGCGCGTTCATGCCGCAGCCGGTCGACGACATGGCGGCGGGCTTCCTCGTCGTGAAGAACAGCGGCGGCACGTCCGACCGGCTCACCTCGGTCACCAGCCCCCTCTCGGACGACGTCTCGATGCACGAGACGAAGAACGGGGCGATGCGCATGGTGAAGTCCTTCGAGGTGCCCGCGGGCGGCCGGCTGGATCTGGAACGCGGCGGAAACCACCTCATGTTCATGAAGCTCAAGGAACAGCCCAAACAGGGTGACAAGGTGTCCGTCGAGCTGCACTTCGAGAAGGCCGACACGATCAAGGTCGACCTTCCCGTGAAGGAGAGCACCTACAACCCGAAGAAACAGTGAGGGACTGACACGTCATGACAGCCACCGCCCCGCACTTCGGACCGTCCCCGTCCCTTTCCGCGATGCGCCGCCCCCTGGCCGCGGCCGCGCTCCTCGCCGCCCTTGTCAGCATGGTGTTCGGCCTGCTGCTGGGCGGCGCGGGCACCGCGTCCGCGCACGCCGCGCTCACCGGGAGCGATCCGCAGGACGGGGCGGTGGTCGACACCGCTCCCCAGGACATCAAGCTCAGCTTCTCCGAGTCCGTCGCACTCGGCGACGACTCCATCAGGGTCCTGGACCCCAGCGGCAAACGCGCCGACACCGGCACCGCACCACGTGATCTGATGTGCGGCTCCACCATGGAGTACAGCGTCCCGCTGCGCTCCGGGTTGCCCAACGGTACGTACACCGTCGCCTGGCAGGCCGTGTCGGCGGACAGCCACCCCATCTCGGGCGCCTTCACGTTCTCCGTCGGAGCCCCCTCGAAGACCACCGTCGCCCTCCCCTCGAAGGAGGCGGGCGGCGGCCTCGTAGGCGCCCTCTACGACATCGCGCGCTATGTCGCGTACGCCGGTTTCATCCTGCTGGTCGGCGGCTCCGCCTTCGTGCTGGCCTGCTGGCCGCGCGGTGCGGGCGCGCGACCCCTGCAGCGCCTGGTCGTACGGGGCTGGATGACACTCACCGTCGCCACCCTGGTCATGCTGATGCTGCGCAGCCCCTACACCGGCTCGGGGAAGCTCGCGGACGTCTTCGACCTCGACGGTCTGAAGGCCGTGCTCGACACGAAGCCCGGGGCGGCGCTCGTCTCCCGGCTGCTGCTGCTCGGCGCGTCCGCCCTCTTCATCGCCGTACTGTTCGGGGCGTACGCACGGACACAGGCGAGGCGCGCGGACGAGCACGAGCGGAAGGACCTCACGTTCGGACTGGCCGCGGGCGGGGTGGTGATCGCCGCGGGGATCGCCGGTACCTGGTCGCTCGCCGAGCACGCCTCGGCGGGCCTCCAGCCCGGCATCGCCATGCCGGTCGACCTGCTCCATCTGCTGGCCGTCGCCGCCTGGCTGGGCGGGCTGGCGGCACTGCTCGTCGCGCTCTACCGGACTCCGGACATCGATGCGGCGGCGGTGGCGCGCTTCTCCCGTATCGCGTTCGGCAGCGTGCTGGTGCTCACCGCCACCGGGATCTACCAGTCCTGGCGCCAGGTCGGCAGCTGGTCCGCGCTCACCGGCACGGACTACGGACAGCTGCTGCTCGTGAAGGTCGGGCTCGTCGCCGTCATGGTCGCGATCGCCTGGGGCTCGCGCCGCTGGACCGCGCGGCTGGTCCTGGGCGGTGCCGGTGCTCATGCCGGTGCGGAACGACGCGACGGCGAGAGCGCCGAGGCCGGTACGGAGGGGCAGCGGGACGACGACGGCACCGGAGCCGCCGTCACAGACACCAGGGCCGCCGTGACGGACAGCGGTGCGGGACCCGATACCGCTGCAGGCACCGGCACCACCGACGTGGACTCCTCGGCGTCCACGTCGACGTCGGTACCGGCGGCCGAGGACCCTGCGCGGACCGCACAGCTCGCCCGGCAGAGGGCCGCCATGGCCACCGCCGCCAAGAAGCGGCTCCGCGACGCCGACCCCGACCGTTCGGGACTGCGCCGTTCGGTCCTGACGGAGGTCGGTGTCGCCGTCGCGCTCCTGGCCGTGACGACCGTGCTGACCTCGACCGAGCCGGGGCGAACCGAGGAGGAGGCCCGCGGCTCCACGACGGCGGCCGTCTCGGCGGCCGAGGGCCCGCTCACCGTGAAGCTGCCGTTCGACACGGGCGGCGAGAACGGCAAGGGAACGGTGCGCATGGACATCGACCCCGGTCGTACCGGCACCAACGAACTCCACATCTGGGTCGAGGACCCCGGGGGCAAGGCCATGGACGTCCCCGAGCTGAAGGTCGCCTTCACCTTGGAGTCCAAGGGCATCGGCCCGCTTCCCGCCGTCCCCACCCGGTTCGCCGAGGGCCACTGGACCGCGAGCGGTGTCCAGGTCCCGATAGCGGGCGACTGGAAGGTCGCGGTGACCGTGCGTACCTCGGACATCGACCAGACGACCGTCGACAAGAACATGAAGATCGGCTGAGCGGAATCGTGAGCGTGAACAACAAGAGCGACAACGGCGGCAAGACCGGCAAGAACGACAGAGACAACGGCGGAATCAACGGCAAGAGCAGGAACAACAGCAACGACGGGAGCATCACTACCGGCGGGAACGGCGAGAGCGGTGGCCACGGCGGCCTCTCCCGGCGGCAACTGCTGGGCGGCGTGGGCGCGACCGGTGCCGCCGGCCTGGTGCTGGGGGCGGCCGGTGGTGCGACTGGCTATGCCGCCACCCGGCCCGACGCGCCGACAGCCCTGACCGCGGTCGGATCCACACAGGTGATGTTTCACGGGAAACACCAACCGGGGATCACCACTCCGCTTCAGGCATGCGGCCATCTCCTCGCCTTCGACCTGGCACCCGGTACGGGCCGCAAGGAAGCCGCCGCCCTGATGCGCCGCTGGTCGGGTGTGGCTCGACGCCTCATGGCCGGTGAACCGGCGGACGGCGGTGCGGCGGACGGCACGGCCCACGACACCGGAATCTCCCTGGACGCCGGGCCGTCGTCGCTGACCATCACCTTCGGCTTCGGGCGCACCTTCTTCGACCGCACCGGCCTGGTCGACCGTCGCCCGCCGGGGCTCGACCCGCTGCCGCCGTTCTCCAACGACCGCATCGACCCCAAGCAGTCCGAGGGCGACCTCTGGGTGCAGATCGGGGCCGACGACGCGCTCGTCGCCTTCCACGCACTGCGCGCCGTGCAGAAGGAGGCCGCCGGATCCACCCGGCTCCGCTGGCAGATGAACGGCTTCAACCGCACTCCGGGTGCCACCGCACGGCCGATGACCGCCCGCAACCTGATGGGCCAGATCGACGGCACCGGCAATCCCAAGCCCGCCGACGACGACTTCGACCAGCGCGTCTTCCTCCCGGCGACGGGGACGGACGCCCGGCACGACTGGCTGGCAGGCGGTTCGTACGCGGTCGTGCGCCGGATCAGGATGCTGCTCGACGACTGGGAGAAACTCTCGGTGGAACGGCAGGAACGGGTCATAGGGCGGCGCAAGACGGACGGCTCCCCGCTCAGCGGCGGCTCCGAGACCACGCCCATGAACCTCGACAAGGCCGGTCCGGACGGCAGGCTCTTGATTCCGGACAACGCGCACTCCCGGATCTCCTCCCCGCAGAAGAACAGTGGCGCGGCCATGCTGAGGCGCCCGTTCTCCTACCACGACGGCATCGCGGCGGACGGGACTCCGGACGCCGGACTGCTGTTCATCTGCTGGCAGGCGGATCCACTGCGCGGGTTCGTGCCGGTGCAGCGCAAGCTGGACCGGGGAGACGCCCTGTCGCCCTTCATCCGGCACGAGGCCAGCGGTCTGTTCGCGGTACCGGGCGGGGCGGCGGACGGCGAGTACGTGGGGCAGCGGCTTCTGGATTCCTGAAACCTCGGCACGAGGCCGCCGGAAGCCCTCGGGCCGACTCCACGAGGGCTTGTCGCCGCCCCCGCGGGAGCTCGTGGCCGACGCCGTCGAGCCTGCGGGTCCGGGCGGTACGACGGGGACGGACGTCGCCGGGAGGGGCACTAGGGTGACGGTATGTCCGCCACGCGCTACGCCTATCTCGGCCCCGAAGGCACCTTCACCGAGGTCGCCCTCCGTACGCTCCCGGAAGCCGCCACCCGCGAACTCGTACCGATGGTCTCCGTCCCGGCGGCCCTGGACGCGGTGCGCAGCGGATCCGCCGCCGCGGCGCTCGTGCCGATCGAGAACTCGGTCGAGGGCGGCATCACCACGACGCTCGACGAGCTGGCCACCGGCGAGCCGCTGATGATCTACCGCGAGGTGCTGCTCTCCATCAGCTTCGCGCTGCTGGTGCGGCCTGGGACCCAGCTGTCCGACATCAAGTCGGTCACCGCGCATCCGGCCGCGCAGCCGCAGGTGCGCAACTGGATGGCCGCCCATCTCCCGGACGCCATGTGGGAATCCGCGGCGTCCAACGCGGACGGCGCCCGGCTGGTGCAGGAGGGGCGGTACGACGCCGCCTTCGCCGGCGAGTTCGCGGCGGCGACGTACGGCTTGGAGCCGCTGGTCACCGAGATCCACGACGCGGAGAACGCGCAGACCCGCTTCGTCCTGGTGGGCCGCCCGGCACGGCCCGCCGCGCCGACGGGTGCGGACAAGACGTCGGTGGTCATCTGGCTGGGCGAGGACCAGCCCGGTGCGTTGCTCGAACTGCTCCAGGAGTTCGCGGTACGCGGGGTGAACCTGATGCTGATCCAGTCGCGGCCGACGGGCGCGGGCATCGGCAACTACTGCTTCGCGGTGGACGCCGAGGGTCACATCGCGGACCGGCGGGTCGGCGAGGCCTTGATGGGCCTGAAGCGGATCTGTCCGAACGTGCGGTTCCTCGGGTCGTATCCGCGGGCCGGGGTGGAGCCGAAGGACGTACGGCCGCTGCGGCCCGGCACGTCGGACGCGGAGTTCACCGAGGCCGCCGACTGGCTGGCCCGGAATCTGGACGGCCGGGTCTGACACCGCTCCACGACAGCCTCCGGACGGAGCGGGACCCGGACCACAAGAGTGGGGCCGGGGCCGAGAGCGAAGCCGGGAGCCGGGCCAGGCCGGGAAGCGGGGGCGGGACCGGAAGACAGGGCCAGGTCATGAGCCGGGCCAGGCCGATATCACCAGCCGATCTTCGGCACCCCCGCACCATCCAGGAGTTATCCACAGGGGCAGTTCTCGACCTGGGGACAAGTCGATATCGAAATGCGGCATGGTCGACATATCGCCCCGATCGACTCGGATGCATCCACAGCCACCCGGCCCGGCCGGGTCGCCCACCACCGCCCCGATTCCGGCGATCAGCCCTGCAGAACAAGGAATCCCCACCCGAACGGGCGCCCTCGGCAGGTTTGGGAGGAGATTTTGTGCGACACGGCATCACTTTCGGAGCGCGCCCCTCCACCATCCACAGACCTTCCTCACAGCCTGTGGATAACTCGCGCAGGGGGCGACACCTGTGGACAAGGAGACCTCAACTCCCGCCCTTCACGGGGCAGGTGTGTCAAGGAAGCCAGCACCATCCGCCCCCTTTGGGGGAGTAAACTCATTTCGTTGACCGGCCGGATCCGACAGCGAACACAATCGGGCCCGACGCCGAATGCACAATACCCCCGCTATTTATCAATTCTAACAATTCGGGCAAAATGACACGCGCGGTGATATCGGTTCGAGCTGCGGAAGCGCGCACCGGTAGCCTGGAGGGGTGATTGACCTTCGCCTGCTCCGTGAGGACCCCGACCGTGTTCGCGCCTCCCAGCGCGCCCGTGGAGAGGACGTCGACCTCGTCGACGCCCTTCTCTCCGCCGACGAGCGGCGCAGGTCGTCCGGCGTCCGCTTCGACGAACTCCGTTCCGAGCAGAAGTCGCTCGGCAAGCTCATCCCCAAGGCGAAGCCCGAGGAGCGCGCCGAGCTGCTCAAGCGTGCCGAGCAGCTGAAGGCCGACGTCAAGGCGGCCGACGCGGCACAGGACGAGGCGGACGCCGAGGCCAGGAGCCTGATGCTCAAGCTCGGCAACATCGTTCACGAGGACGTGCCGGTCGGCGGCGAGGAGGACTTCGTCGTCCTGGAGACCCACGGCACGATCCGTGACTTCGGGGCCGAGGGCTTCGAGGCCAGGGACCACCTGGAGCTCGGCGAGATGCTGGGCGCCATCGACATGGAGCGCGGCGCCAAGGTCTCGGGATCGCGCTTCTACTACCTGACGGGCATCGGCGCGCTGCTGGAGCTCGCCCTCGTCAACGCGGCGATCGCGCGGGCCACCGAGGCCGGCTTCGTCCCGATGCTGACACCCGCGCTGGTCCGCCCGCGCGCCATGGAGGGCACCGGCTTCCTCGGCCAGGCCGCGGAGAACGTGTACCACCTGGAGAAGGACGACTTCTACCTGGTCGGCACCTCCGAGGTCCCGCTCGCCGCGTACCACATGGACGAGATCATCGAGGCCGACAAGCTGCCGCTGCGGTACGCGGGCTTCTCGCCGTGCTACCGCCGCGAGGCCGGCACGTACGGCAAGGACACCCGCGGCATCTTCCGCGTCCACCAGTTCGACAAGGTGGAGATGTTCTCGTACGTCGACCCCGCGGACGCCGAGGCCGAGCACCGCAGGCTTCTCGACTGGGAGAAGCAGTGGCTCACCGCCCTTGAGCTGCCGTTCCAGGTGATCGACGTCGCCTCCGGCGATCTGGGCGCCTCGGCCACCCGCAAGTTCGACTGCGAGGCGTGGATCCCGACCCAGGGCAAGTACCGCGAGCTGACGTCCGCGTCGAACTGCAACAGCTTCCAGGCGCGCCGTCTGTCCGTCCGGATGCGCGACACCCGCGACGGCAAGAAGGTCCTCCAGCCGCTGGCCACGCTGAACGGCACGCTCTGCGCCGTGCCACGCACGATCGTGGCGCTCCTGGAGAACCACCAGCTGGCCGACGGTTCGGTACGGGTCCCCGAGGTCCTCCGGCCGTACCTGGGCGGGCGCGAGGTGCTGGAACCGGTCGCCAAGTGACCTTTCCGTACAAACTGGTCGCGACCGACCTCGACGGCACACTGCTGCGCAACGACGAGACGGTCTCCGAACGCACCCGTGCGGCACTGACCGGGGCCGCCGCGGCAGGTGCCGCACACATCATCGTCACCGGCCGCGGTGTGCCGTGGACCCGGCACATCCTGGACGCCCTCGGCTACGAGGGCCTCGCGGTCTGCGGCCAGGGAGCGCAGGTCTACCACGCGGGCGAGCACAGGCTGCTGACCTCGTTGACGCTGGACCGGCAGCTCGCCGGGCTCGCGCTGTCCAAGGTCGAGGCCGAGGTCGGCCCGCTGGCGCTGGCGGCGAGCCGCGACGGACTCGACGGCGAGGTGGTGATCGGCCCCGGCTACCGCGTCCAGGACGGGCCGCTGCCGTCCGTCGTGGCGCAGGACCCGGCCGAGCTGTGGGCCGCCCCGCTGAACAAGGTCTACATCCAGCACCCGGAGCTGGACGACGACGCGCTGACGAAGGCCGCGCGAGCGGCCGTCGGCAATCTGGTGGACGTGGTCATGGCCGGTCCGGGCACGGTGGAGATCCTCCCGCTGGGGCTGAGCAAGGCGACCGGGCTCTCGCTCGCCGCACGCCGCCTGGGCGTGAAGGCCACGGACACGCTGGCCTTCGGCGACATGCCGAACGACATCCCGATGTTCGCCTGGGCACGGCACGGTGTGGCCATGGCCAACGCGCACGAGGACCTGAAGGCCGTGGCCCAGGAGATCACGGCGTCCAACGAGGACGACGGCATCGCCGTGGTCCTGGAGCGCCTGCTCTAGGCCGGGTTCTCGAACAGGCGGTGTTCGGCCCCGGGCGTCAGCACGGGGCCGCTCGTCGTACGGGGCCGGGCACGGGTGAGCCGGTCGTACGTGTATCGCTCCCGCGTCCGGTCGTACACCGCCGCTCCCGTGCGAGGACGGTACGCGTACAGAAGCCGGACACGAACCGGCACGGCCGCGAGCAGCGGGCAACATCTGCCGCAAGTCGCACGGGTGTCCACACCGCGGACAAGCTCGGCGGAGGATGCGCGGATCGAACGCGCGCGGGGTTTCACGGCCCCGACGACGGCTTAGCAAGCCGCTGCCTTACCACTCGGCCAATCCTCCGGGAGGGCGGCCGCGCGCGAAGGCGCGAAGAAGCCGCCCCAGGCATCCTGCCCCGATCGGCACGGCGGAGTCGTCGGTGACTACTCCGGCGCCGTCTCGGGGCCGCCCTGATGGGAACTCGACGGACTCGGACTGTCGGTCATCGTCGCGCTCCTCTCCCGGTCTGTGGCGTACACGCGGGCGTACGGCTGTCGCTGGGCTCGGGCCCGCAGGGCCCGGTCCGGCACGTGTTGCACCAACCACTGTGCCGGGGGAGGTCCTTGAGCGCCACTCGATTTCGGGCAACGCCGAAGGGCCGTGAACGGCCCGCAGGTCGGCGCTGCCTGCCCCTGCGGTTCAACCCCTTCGGACGGCGGGCGAGATCGTCCATCCTGCCGTCGATCCGCACGACGTCCTGGGACAGACGCCCCAGCCGCACGCTCATGGCGCCGACGGCCCGATGGGTGAGGTCCAGTCTCCGGTCGAGGCTGTCGAGCCGGTGATGGACAGCCCTGCCCCGGGCCTAAAGGCGGAGGACGCTCACGGTTGCCACTCACTCGACGACCGACCCGGCGAGCACTCCCCCACCGGCATCGGCCATACCCGATTCACGAACGCTGCGACGCCACGGATCCCAGTTGCCTTCACGCACCTCGCACAACGCATCAACCCCCGCCCACCGGGCGAGGGTTGACAAGGACGGCAGAGGGGCGGGGCACCACGAGAAGGAAGGCGGAAAGGCGCCCGGCTCAGGCCGCGTTCACGGGCTCCCGGCACTCACAGAGCCCGGACGCACCGAACGCCCTCTCCTCACGGCCTCACGGCCTCACGGCGCAGCCTGCGTGCCGTGGCCCGACCCACATGCACCGGGTCGACTCCACGCACCACCGCCCTCACCGACCGGGCGACCCCAACCGCCGCGGCCCCCGCTCACCGGGCAGCCTCGGCCCTTCGTGGGGCCCACGCCCGCTTCTCCCCGACCGAGCTCACTCCTCCCCGGCCAGCTTCAGCGTGCGCAGCTTCTGACCGGCGTACCAGGTCGCCGCCACCGTGACCGCGACCAGCAGGACGGTCGCGACCGGCAGCCCGACGTCGGAAGTGATCGCACCGTCGCCGCCGACCTTCTCGGCCACCGCGAGGGACCACTGCTGCACGCTGAGCGTGCGCGCCCCCGGCACCAGCGAGCCGAACAATGCCTCCCACACCAGCGCGTAGACGAGGCCGAAGACCACCGCGTGCCGGCTGACCGTGCCCAGCAGCAGGAACAGCGAGCTGTACGCGATCGAGGCGACCAGTGCCGCGATGGTGTACGCCACCGCGATCTGCTGGCCGTTGCCATTGAGGATCAGGCCGGCGATCAGTGTGGGCAGCGCGGAGAAGACCATGGTGACGGCAATGGACACGATCAGCTTGGTGGAGATGATCGTCGGCCGCTTCACCGGCTTGGCCAGCAGGTAGACGATCGATCCGTCGTCGATCTCGGGACCGATGGCCCCGGTTCCGGCGATCACGCCGATCAGCGGCACCATCGTGGCGATGGCGAAGCCTCCCAGCACGTCCGACGCGATCTGGTCGTCGGCTCCGGCGAACATCCGTACCGCCACGGCGATGGCCACCAGCAGCACCGGCAGGACGAAGAGGATGGCGGCCCGGCGTCGGCCGAGCAGGGCCCGGTAGGTGAGCCGGGCGACTGTGGGGTCGTACATGACGATTCACAGCTCCTTTCAGGCCACTACTCAGGCCGCTACGAGATAGGAGAAGACCGATTCGAGGGACTCGTCGGACGGCGAGACGGTCAGCAGACGGATTCCGTGCTCGCGTGCCACCTTCGGCAGCAGTTCGGTGAAGCGCCCGAAGTCGACCGCCTGGATGCGCAGGGCCCGCTCGCCCAGGTCCACCTCGATACCGGCCGTCGACGGGTCGGCGATGAGCGCGGCGGCGAGGGCGCGGTCGTCGCTGGAGCGGACGAGGTAGCGGTGGGGGCGGTCCGTCATCAGCCTGCGGATCTTCCGGAAGTCACCGGATGCCGCGTGCCGTCCTGCCACGATCACCTCGATGTGCGAGGCGAGTTGCTCGACCTCTTCGAGGATGTGGGACGAGAAGAGCACGGTACGTCCCTCCGCCCCCATCAACCGCAGCAGCTCCATGAGCTGCATCCGCTGACGCGGGTCCATCCCGTTGAACGGTTCGTCGAGGAGCAGCACCGACGGCTCGTGGACCAGGGCGGACGCCATCTTCACGCGTTGGCGCATGCCTTTGCTGTACGTGGAGATCTTCCGATCCTGCGCGTACTCCATCTCGACCGTGGCCAGCGCCCGACGCGCCTCCGCGTCGCCGAGACCCTGGAGCTCCGCGTTGGCGACGACGAACTCGCGGCCGGTCAGGAAGTCGTACATCGCCTCCCGCTCCGGGACGATGCCGATCTCCTTGTACACCGCCTCGTTCCGCCAGATCGCCCGTCCGTCGAGCGTGACGGTGCCCGTGGACGGGGCGAGGAAGCCGGCCATCATGTTGATCAGCGTGGACTTGCCCGCGCCATTGGGCCCGAGCAGCCCGGTGACGCCCGGCCCCACCGTCATGCTCACGTCGTTGACGGCGACCACGTTGCCGAACCAGCGCGAGGTGTGGTCGATCTCGATGGTGGTCACAGTCCGACCCTCCGGTAGCGGCGCATCAGTACGGCGTACGAGCCGGCGACGAGCGCGAGAACAGCGAACAGATAGACCGCACCGACCCCGACCCCGGGGACCGCCCCGCCGGGGAAGGGCGAACTGGCGCCGAGGAACGCGGCCTGCACGCCCCCGATCAGCGTGATCGGGGAGAACAGCCCCAGCCACTCGACGGCGCCCTCGGAACCCGTCTGCCAGGCGATGGCCTGCACCGTGGAGACCGCGCCGTAGGAGATGGTCAGCACGGCGATCACCGCGGCGACACCGAAGCCGCGGCGCGGCGTCAGTGCCGCCATCACCAGCCCCAGTCCGGCGAAGAGTACAGAGAGCAGCGTCACCGACAGCATCCCTTGTCCGAATCCCTTGGTCTGCTCGACGAAGTCGAACTTCCCCAGCAGCGCGCCCGCATAAAGGATCACGAGTGGCGCCCCGGTGAGGATGAGCAGCGCGGACGCCATGGCAGCCAGTTTGGCCACGACGTAGTCGACGCGCTCGATCGGTCGGGAGAAGTACAGCGGAACGCTTCTGAAACGCAGATCTCTGGAAACCGACTGCGGCGCCTGGGCGGCGACGAACAGGCCGATGACGGCCTGCATGTAGATCGCGAAGGACGTGTACTTGATCTGCAGGGCCGTGCTGCCCGGAATGGAGATGGAGACGGCGACGATGATCGCCGCGACCATGCACATCACGCCGAGGAGAAGCATCGGCAGCACCTTGGACTTGGCGGAACGTCCCAGTCCGAAGGCGCCCCGCAGGGACTGCGAGTACAGCGAACGGCGCGCATAGCCGCGGCCGAGCCGGGGACCGTCGTAGGAGCGGTACCCGATGTTGTGGATACGGGAGGTGTCGCTCCCGCTCACGGCTCCGGTCTGTGTGCTCGTCACGGCCGATCCCCCTCTGCTGCAAGGCCCTTCCGGTCGGCGGCCTCGGCGGGCCCGGACGCGGGCTCGGCGGGCGCCGGCACGGCCGCGGTACCTCCCGCGGCGCCGGCCCTGGGCTCCTCCTCGGTGCGGAAGACCTCGGCGATGTGGTGGCGCCGCTGTTCCATCCGTACGAGGCCGAGCCCGAGCGCGGCGACGCTGTCGCGCACGATGTCGTACGTCTCCTCGCCAGTGGCCTCGACCAGCAGGATGTGGCCCGCGCCGGGCAGCCCCTGTCCGTCCAGACCGTCCTGGCCCACGAGACCGACGCCGGCCCGGACGAGGGCCCGGCGCAGCGCGGCCGTGCCGTCCGGATGGGTGTCGCTGTCGGTGACCTCGACCGCGAGGGTCGTGGTGGTCTGGGTGAAGTCGCTGGTGGAGCTGGACCGCAGCAGGGAGCCGCCGTCGATGACGACGACGTGGTCACAGGTGCGTTCCAGCTCGCCCAGGAGGTGCGAGGTGACCAGGACCGAGATGCCGAAATCGGTGTGGACGCGGCGGATCAGCCCGAGCATCTCGTCACGGCCGACCGGGTCCAGACCGTTGGTGGGCTCGTCGAGCAGAACCAGCCGCGGGTCGTGCACGAGTGCCTGGGCCAGCTTCACTCGCTGCTTCATGCCCGTCGAGTAGCCGCCGATGGGGCGGTAGCGCTCCTCGTACAGGCCGACGTGGCGCAGGGTGTCCGCCGTGCGCTCACGCGCGGCGGTGGGCGGCAGACCGGACATCCGCGCCATGTGGACGACGAACTCGGTGGCCGAGACGTCCGGCGGCAGGCAGTCGTGCTCGGGCATGTACCCGACCCGCTCCCGGATGGCGGCGCCGTCGGTGGCGACATCGAGACCGAGCACCGTGGCCCGGCCCTCGGTGGCGGGGGACAGACCCAGCAGGATCTTGATCAATGTGGATTTACCGGCTCCGTTGGAACCCACCAGGCCGGTCACGCCGGGTCCGATGTCCAGGGAGAGCCGGTCGAGCGCGGTCACCCGTGGGAACCGCTTGCTCAGGCTTTCGGTCGCGATGACAGTCACGGCTCCGACGGTAGTGGCGCGGGCCACACAGCACATCAGCCCTGGGGTTGGACAGCACCTCAGCCTCCAGGTGTACGGGCCCGTAGGGGGACCACCACCCGGAGGGGGATCCGGGGCCGTGACGGGCATCCGCGGTTTTCCACAGGTCTCCACACACCCCTTGACGTAGCCGCGGGACATTGTCACATTCATCAGTGTCACGTTACGGACACGTACCGCACACAGCAGGGAACGGACGGTGGCATGGCTTCGGCAGTGAAGGACGAACGAGCCCCGGAGCTGCGGGGGTTCGCGGAGGTGCAGCGTCTCGCGTACGCCTGCGCCGAGGCGGTCGCCGGACGGCTCGTGCCGGGGGTGACCGAGCGCGAGGCGGCCAGGATGCAGCGCGACTGGCTGCGCGAGCGCGGGGTCCGGGACTGGTTCCACCTCCCGTTCGCCTGGTTCGGGGACCGGACGGCGTTCGCCGGTTTCAAGGTGCCCCTGCAATTCTTCCCGACCGACCGGCGGCTGGAGCCGGGGATGCCGTTCATTCTCGACATGGCCCCGGTGTACAAGGGGTTCACGGCGGACATCGGGTATTCCGGCTGTCTCGGGCCCAACCCCCTGCACGACAAGCTCCTCGCCGATCTGGAGGCGCACCGCGAGCTGATCCTGCGCGAGGTGCGGGAGCGACGCCCGCTGCGCGAGATCTACGAGGACGTCGACCGGCTGATGGTCGAGCAGGGGTACGCCAACCGGCATCGCGCGTATCCCTTCGGCGTCATCGCCCACAAGATCGACCGCGTTCCCGAACGCCGTTGGTCCCCGCATGTGTTCGGCTTCGGCGCCCAGTCCCTCAAGGGGCTGCTGAGCGACGCGCTGCACGGCCACCGGGAGGGCTGGTCGCCGCTGTGGAGCCCGTACCGCTTCTCCGACCACCCGCCGCGGCCGGGGCTGTGGGCGGTCGAGCCCCACCTCGGATTCCGGGGTACGGGCGCCAAGTTCGAGGAGATCCTGGTGGTCACCGACTCCAAGGATCCCGAACAGAGCGCCTTCTGGCTGGACGACGATCTGCCGCATGTGCGGCGCTGGGCCGAGGAGAGGGTGGCGGCATGAGTCCGCAGGGTCTGACGGGGGCGCGGGAGCGCCGGGTCCGCACGGGTGAAATCGAGCTGTGCGTGGCCGAGTTGGGCGACGAGAAGCGGCCGACGATCGTCCTCGTCCACGGCTATCCGGACAGCAAGGAGGTCTGGGCGGATGTGGCACGGCAGCTGGCCGAACAGTGGCACGTGGTGCTGTACGACGTGCGCGGTCACGGCCGGTCCACCGCGCCCAGGCCGCTGCGCGGCGGCTTCACCCTGGAGAAGCTGACCGACGACTTCCTGGCCGTCGTCGACGCGGTGAGCCCGGACCGTCCGGTCCATCTGGTCGGGCACGACTGGGGTTCGGTCCAGTCCTGGGAGTTCGTCACGGTCGAGCGCACCGAGGGCCGGATCGCCTCGTTCACCTCGATGTCCGGGCCCTCGCTGGACCACTTCGGGCACTGGATCAAACAGCGGATGACGCGGCCCACCCCGCGCCGGGTGGGACAGCTGCTCGGCCAGGGAGCCAAGTCCTGGTACGTCTACCTGCTGCACACCCCGGTCCTGCCCGAGCTCGCCTGGCGCGGTCCGCTCGGCAAACGGTGGCCGGAAGTCCTGCGACGGCTGGAGAAGGTGCCCACGGACGACTACCCGACGCCCTCCCTGCCCAATGACGCGGCGCACGGCGCCTGGCTCTACCGCGACAACGTGCGGGCCCGGCTGCGCCGGCCCCGCACCGACGCCTACGCGCACGCGCCGGTCCAGTTGATCACGCCGACCGGTGACGTCTTCCTCTCGGAGAAGCTGTACGACCGACTGGAGCTGTGGGCACCGCAGTCGCTGCGCCGCACGCTGCCGGCCAAGCACTGGGTGCCGCGCACCCGGCCGGACCGTCTCGCCTCCTGGATCAGCGAGTTCGTCGCCGCCAACGAGGCGTCGCAGGAGAGCGGCCGGCCGGTGCGGGACACCGGGCCGACCGGGGCGTACGCGGACCGGTTCGCCGGGCAGCTGGTCCTGGTGACGGGCGCGGCCGGTGGCATCGGCCGGGCCACCGCGTTCGCCTTCGCCGAGGCGGGTGCCCGAGTGGTGGCTGTGGACCGGAACGCGGAGGGCGCTGCCAGGACGGCCGAGATGGCCCGGCTGATCGGGTCCCCCGCCGCCTGGGGCGAAGTGGTCGACGTCAGCGACGAGCAGGCGATGGAGAAGCTCGCCGACAAGGTCGCCGCCGAGTACGGCATCGTCGACGTCCTGGTCAACAACGCCGGGATCGGCCTGTCCGGATCCTTCCTGGAGACCACGAGCGAGGACTGGAGGAACGTCCTCGACGTCAATCTGTGGGGCGTCATCCACGGCTGTCGGATCTTCGGCAGGCAGATGGCCGAGCGCGGCCAGGGCGGCCACATCGTCAACACCGCCTCTGCCGCCGCCTATCAGCCCTCCCGCGCCCTGCCCGCGTACAGCACCTCCAAGGCAGCCGTGCTGATGCTCAGCGAATGCCTGCGGGCCGAGTTCGCCGACCGGTCGATCGGGGTCAGCGCTATCTGCCCCGGCATCGTCAACACCGGCATCACCGCCACCGCGCGCTTCGCCGGTGCCGACACCACGGAGGAGGCACGGCTGCGCAAGCGGGCCGTCCGGCTGTACGGGCTGCGCAACTATCCCCCGGAGCGGGTCGCCGACGCCGTCCTCAAGGCCGTGGTGCGCAACCAGGCCGTCGTGCCGGTGACGCCGGAGGCCCGCGGCGCCCGGCTCCTGGCCCGCTTCAGTCCCGGCGCGCTGCGCGGGATCGCCCGTCTGAAGCCGCCGCTGTGACCGGCGCCGGGCAGTCGCCGTCCGCGGCGGCGGAGCGGTCCGCCGCCGAGTACCGGATCGAGGACCTGGCCCATGCCAGCGGAACCACGGTCCGCACGATCCGCGCCTACCAGGACCGCGGACTGCTGCCGACGCCGGAGCGGCGCGGCCGGGCCAATGTGTACCGGGACAGCCACCTGGCCCGGCTCCGGCAGATCGCGGACCTGCTGGATCGCGGTTACACCCTGGCCAGCATCAAGGAGCTGCTGGACGCCTGGGACGCCGGCCGCGGTCTGGGCGGGGTGCTAGGTCTCGTCGCCGAGGTGCACGGCCCCTGGACGGACGAGCGGGCCGGCCGGATCACGCGGGCCGAGCTGAACGCCCGGCTCGGCGGCAGCCCGGACGACGAGGCGGTCGCCGAGGCGGTGGACCTCGGCGTGCTGGAACGCGTCCCGGGACGGGACGACGAATTCCTGGTCCCCAGTCCACAGGAGCTCGCCGTGGCGGTGGAATTGCACGCCGCCGGTGTTCCACTGCGCGCGATCTCCGCACACCTGAGAGAACTTCGAGGACAGGTGGAGGAAATAGCGGCTCGTTTCCTGGAGTTCACCGACGAACACGTCTTCGCGCGCTACCTGGGCCAGCATCCGCCCACGGACGCGGATGCGGTAGATGCCGCCGCCATGGTGCGCAGACTGCGCCCGCTCGCCCAACAGACGGTGGACGCGGAACTCGCCCGGGCCATGAGGACGTTCGCCACGCTCCACCTGCGTCATCACCTGAGCACGCACACGGCTCCCGCCCCCGGCTCCTCGGCCCCCGAAACGACGCCGGTATCCGTCCCCAGGGAGACAATTGGCCGTGTTCGGCGGCTTGTTGGTACGGACAACGTCTCCGCATTCGTGACGGCAGCTGCCGAACGAGAGGTGCAGGCAAGAACATTGGATGCACTTGCCTCATCCGATTCCAAAACAGCACCTGTTGACCAAATCACCTGACCCTACAGGCGGCTTGTCCACAGAATGATCAACGTGCCTGTGGATAAGTCGAGTTGGCTGTGGACCAAACCTGGATGGAAAAAATTATCGAAGCAAATAAAATTGCTTCAGTGAATCACTATGAAATGCGGATGCGCACCGGAAACAGCCCCGGCAGGCTGAGGACATGGACGAAAAACGCACCGTGAAGGTGTCCAAATACCTCTCGAAACACCTGCGACATCGACCGGAGCGAATCGGAATCGCGCTCGACGCCCATGGATGGGTGCCGATCGACGAGCTGCTGCGCGCCACGGCGCGCCACGGCTTCTCCCTCACCCGTGCCGAGCTCGACCATGTCGTGGCCGTCAACGACAAGCAGCGCTTCGCCGTCGAGAACGGTCGCATCCGCGCCAGCCAGGGCCACACCGTCCCCGTGGACCTCGGCCTGCCGCCGTGCGATCCGCCCGCGTACCTCTACCACGGCACCGTGGGCCGTGTGCTGGACGCGATCCGCAGCGAGGGCCTGCGCCCCATGGACCGCACACACGTCCATCTCTCGCCCGACCGCGAGACGGCGACCAGGGTCGGAGCACGTCGCGGCCGTCCGGTCGTCCTGTCGGTGGACGCCGGCGCGATGCACCGTGCGGGCCACACCTTCTACGTCAGCGCCAACGGCGTCTGGCTCACCGCCGCCGTGCCGCCCTCGTTCCTGCGCCTGCGTGGCTGAACCCGCGGGGCGTCGCCCGGGTCGTGCGGGGCCGGACGACGAGGAACACGGGCCCCGGAGACGTCGGGAAACCGTCCCCGGAGCGGGGCGGACGAGTGCGCGCACTGCCGTTCGTCCCCGCCGTTCGGCGACGTAAGGGCCGGCGACGAAGCGCAGATCAGCCGAGCTGCGCCACGCCCTCGGTGGCGATGCGCTCGAAGACCTTCTCGTCCGCGGCGAAGTCGGAGTCGGGAATCGGCCAGTGGATCACGATCTCGGTGAAGCCGAGGTCGCGGTGGCGTCCCGCGAAGTCCACGAAGGCGTCCACGGACTCCAGCGGGCGGCCCCGGTCCGGGGTGAAGCCGGTCAGCAGGACTTGGTCGAGCTCGGCCACGTCCCGGCCGACCTCCGCGCACGCCTTGCCCAGCTTCTCGGCCTGCATGCGCAGGGCGTCCACCGACTGCTCCGGGGTGCCCTCCTCGTACAGCTTCGGATCGCCGGTCGTCACCCACGCCTGGCCGTACCGCGCCGCGAGCCTCAGCCCGCGCGGCCCGGTCGCGGCGACCGCGAACGGGAGCCGGGGGCGCTGGACGCAGCCGGGGATGGTGCGGGCCTCGTGCGCGGAGTAGTGCGTGCCCTGGTGGGTGACCGCGTCCTCGGTGAGCAGCCGGTCGAGCAGAGGGAGGAACTCGCCGAACCGGTCCGCGCGCTCCTTCGGCGTCCATGCCTCCTGCCCGAGTGCGGTGGCGTCGAAGCCGCTGCCTCCCGCCCCGATGCCGAGCGTGATCCGGCCGCCGGAGATGTCGTCGAGCGAGATCAGCTCCTTGGCCAGGGTCACCGGATGCCTGAAGTTGGGCGAGGTGACGAGCGTGCCGAGGCGAAGCCGCTCGGTGGCCGCCGCGGCGGCGGTGAGGGTGGGCACCGCACCGAACCACGGGCCGTCCCGGAAGGACCGCCAGGACAGGTGGTCATAGGTGTACGCCGCGTGGAAGCCGAGTTCCTCGGCGCGCTGCCACGTGGCACGGCCGGCCTCGTGCCAGCGGTCGACGGGCAGGATCACGGTGCTCAGGCGCAGGCTCATACCCCCGAGCCTACGTCCGTTCAGCGGACAGCCGACGCCTCGTTGTGGCCGGATCCTGATGAGTCCGAGGTGCTTCGGCTCGAACAGCCGGGGGTGACGAGCTGGCATTCTGGAGCTGACCAGCGAGCCGACGGAGGTTCTGGGTGGGGTTTGACGAGGAGTGGGCTCATCTGAAGGCCGAGGCTGTCAAACGAGCGGCTTCAACGCCGACGGTGCCGCCGGTTGCGCGTGTGCTTCCAGCAGAGGTCGATCCCGTGGAACAGGCTCGGGAGGCGGTACGGGAGCGGCTCGCGGACTCCCGTAGCCGCGTGGTGCTGGTGCCGCTGGAGGAGCGAGATGGGCTGTGGACTGCCGAGTTCGGGGGCCTGGACTGGATCTGTGCGTTCTCCGATGAGGAAGCGTTAGGGCCTGTCCTGAGTCGTGATCAAGGCGTGAGATGCCTCTTCCGTTGATCGTTCGCGGCGGGTAGGAATCTGGTATGGCGCGTACTGAACTCACTGACGATG